>NZ_JBITWF010000001.1:0-826650 GCF_044543605.1 Microbacterium sp. NPDC064978
AACTCTCTGGGATAGGGACCAGGCATGATGACATCCTCCCCGCCAGCGCCTCCCGACACTAACGATCAGTTGTCACCGATTCGTTCCTCACGCCCTCTTGTCCAACACCTTGGTGCCGTTTGAGGTCACAGAGTAGACCCGTTGATAGCCGTAAACGTTCTTACCGTGAGGGCGACCGCGCTTCGCCGCCGCACGCATATCACGTCTCAGCCTTTCGCTGGTCTTATCGGACTCGTACTCGGCGTCAGAGGCGTCTTCACGGAGGCTGCGGCGATCCCGAGCGTTCGCTGGGTCGTAGACGCGGTTATGGGTCAGGACCCAGATGCTGACGCCGCGTTCACGGCAGAGGTCCACGAGGTCAATCCACTCACCAGTGCGGCGGGAACCGCGGCTCGACTCCCATATCGCGAGGAGATCAGCGTCGAAGGTGTCGTCCTCAAGATCTGAAATCAGCTGGGCGAATCCCTCACGCTGCCGTCGCGCGTAACGGCTGGCACTTCGGTTGTCATCACGGTAGGGGGAGGAGTGGACCTGCCATCCGCGTCCCTGGGCCTCAGCGACTATTTCATCGTGCTGCTGATCAGGACTCTTGCCGGTCCCTGAACGATCGAGCGAGACGCGAAGATACTCACGCACACGTTTGGCTGAGTCGAGAGGCATCGCGTCGAGCTTACCGCTGGGCACTCGCACGACATGCGCTCGCAGCTCGCGGTCGGCGATCAGATCGATCGGGTTCTCCGGCGCTGATCGGCTTCGTTTATCGTCGCTACGTTTGCATCATGATTCACCGTCCCTCTCCACTGGTCGTGTGTCGCGAACGCCTCGCCGGGAAGAGCGAGGCGATCTTGCGGACGTGCCCCGTTGCGAAGGTGTTGTCGTCGCCGGTGGCTGCCCGGATATCGAGCAATAGTTCGCGACCGTAGATTTGTTGGGCCAGGCGGGGGAGAGCGAGGTCTGAGCTTCTCCATCAAACCGGGCGTGCATGCCAGAGTTCTCGGCTGACTTGTGCCCTCGTGAAGAGCCAACCTTTGTCGAATCCATGTCCATGCGGGGTTATAGCGCGAGCGCCGCACGCTCGAACTGGTTTTGTGGATCATCGTCCACTCGTGCCCGTCGGGCGGTTCCGGGGCCGATCCTCATGCCACGATGAAGCATGGAAAACTCAGAGGGTGAACCCCCCGCAGAGGGCGCAGCGCCTCAAACAGGCTATGTTGGCGCGAGATGGTGGAGTTTGGATATCCATGCTCACTCGCCGGCATCGTTCGATTACGGTGGGTTGGAGGGGGAGGCAGCGACCAATCCGCGGCCTTCGTTTGAGACTTGGGTCCGTGCATACATCGATGCTGGCGTCGACGGGATCGTAGTAACTGACCATAACTCGCATGAAGGGATTGACGCGGCGCGAGCCGCGCTCAGAAAACTTCAGGACGCAGATCCCGATTTGCCGCCACTTGTAATTTTTCCAGGAGTCGAGCTGACTCTCGCTGGAGGGTTTCATGCGCTTGCCGTGTTCGAGCACACGTGTGATGCCTCCATCGTCATCCGGGTGCTCGCGCGGTGCAAGTTCGACGGAACGCCAGGACGAAGCGATGAAGTCGCCGACATGACTGTGAACGCGGCCGCTGAAGTGGTTCGCGACTTGGGTGGCATGCTAATCCCGGCCCACATCGACCAGCGCGCTGGCATCCTCGGTCTGGATCCCCGCGAACTAGAGACCCTTGCCGCCAGCGGTCATGTCATCGCGGCTGAAGTTGCTGATGACGGCAAGGTGGGCGAGGCAAGCAAACGTGGGTGGGTGCCTCTTCTCGGGTCCGACGCGCATCACCTAACCACGGATGGTGCTCCGGATCCGGCTGCAGCAAAAGCTCCGGGCACTCACCTGACGATGGTCAAAGCTGAGACACTCACTATGGAGGGCCTTCGATTGGCGCTGGCCGAGCCGTCAGAGTCGATCCGTCGTTTTCGACGAGGTGATCACGACCTGAATGATGTGAAGCACGACCATATCAAAGCGATCATGGTGAGGCACAGGGGCGGGCATCGTGAGTTTACGTTCGGCCCATGGATGAACTGCCTGATCGGCGGTCGTGGCGTCGGGAAGTCAACGCTCGTTGAGCTCCTTCGCCTGGCGCATGGGCGGGTAGATGAGCTGCCTGCCAATCTCGCGGCTGATCTGGCTCGATTTGCGCCAACGACAGATGCGAGCGAGCGATGGTGGAATGACGAGACTGAGATTGAGGTGATTTACGCACGAGGCGGACAGCTGCTGAGGATCAGGTGGGTCGGTGCTTCACCTTCACATTCGAGCCTCGCGCTTTGGGATGGTTCGGCGTGGGAGCAGCAATCGGGACGAGTAGTCGATCGTGCGCCTGTGCGAGTCTTCAGCCAGAAACAGATCTATGAAATGGCGACCAAGCCGCAAAGCTTCCTCCAGCTTGTCGACGACATGCCGGAGATTCGAAAAGCCGAGTGGGAGGAGCAATACGAGGAACTCCGGCTCAGATTCAAGACCGAGCGAAACAAGCTCCGACAGCTCCTTGCAGAGTCGGAGAAGGCTGACCGCCTGAAAGGACAGCTCCAAGAGGTGCAAGCGCGACTACGCCACCTCGAAGATCTTCGTGTTAGCCCCGAGTACGCGAGGCTGTCTCAGCTCGAGACGAAGACCCGGACTGTCGACTCGGCGAACTTGATGAGCAGCGAGATCGAAGCGATCATCGCTCAGCAGGCCGCCTCGCTTCGCACCCTGCCCATGGACGCCGATGAAAGCACCGAGTATTTGGACTACGTGGCTTCTTACGAGAGCGCGGCCATACTCCTCGATCAAGCCGCCGCAGTTGTCCGCTCCGCTCGTCAGGCTTGGATAGCTACAGGCACAGCGAAGTACTGGACCGAAGAGGCTGCGCGGCTGGGTGCGTGGATGAACGAACAGGGTGGTGTATCCGCTACGTCTGCCGATCAGACCAGTCACGACCGAAAACTCGAAGCAGAGCTGACGGCCGAACTCAAACAGCTTGAGAACGCGGAGGCTAGACGCAGCGCGCAAGAAGGGGTGATAGACGAGGTAATGCGGAGTATCCGTGCGAAGCGGGCTGAGCTTTTCACCCGCAGGCGGGACTATACGAAGAGTCTCAACGCTACGCAGGGAACTCGCACGAAGCTGGAGGTCTTCGAACAGGGAAGCGTTGCAGGCCTCGGTGACGAGTTGCGCACGCTGTTGCGGACACCTGATTCGTTCGAAGGAGCCTTCGCTCAGGACGGGATTCCGTTGTTAGTGAGCGATAAGGTGCCGCAAGACTCGCGATTCGCGCAGGACGTTTCGGGCTTCAAGGGCAAGTTGATTCAGCTCGTTGAGGCCGGAATTGAATCGGAGATTGCCAGCGCGGTGAAGATCGATGGTCGGTTTTACTCCAGGCTGGCTACCTCTGACAGCTTCGATCTGGTCACCGACATCATGCTTTGGTTCCCTGACGACCTCATTCGTGTGATGTACCAGGCGAACGGGCAGGCAGACTTCGTGGCCGTCGATCGAGGATCGCCTGGTCAAAAAACTGCAGCCCTTCTCGCTGTGATCCTCCAGATGGGGGACGAGCCCCTCTTGCTCGACCAGCCTGAGGACGACCTTGAGAACAAGCTGATCAGGTACCTCGCTGTGGAAACCCTCAAGAAGATCAAGCAGAACCGGCAACTGATCGTGTCCACACATAACGCCAATGTGGTTGTGACCTCCGGGGCCGAGAACATCCTGGTGCTCGAACACGACGCGGCGTTGCCTGCTATCGAAGCTTCTGGAACACTGCAGCACCCCGACGTCAAGGACAGCGTTCGCGAGATCCTCGAAGGCGGAGAGGACGCAATCCGCACGCGCTTCATGCGATTGGTCGGCGTGCCTAGCTAGGTAGCTGATCGCGCTGCTCCTGTGTCGCCCATCATCCCTGTGCGGCCCAGGGGTAGCGTCATTCGGTTAGCTACCCACCTCTTAATCAAACTGTATCTGGGGCGAACTGCGCGATCGTCGTCGCTGCGGTCTTCGGGATCGTCGCGTTGTGCGGAGGGGCGCGGGCGCTGCGGGTCGTGCTCGCAGCCCTCGCGCTGGCGGCGTTCGTCGTGCTCGTGACGCCGGAGCCGAGCGTCATCCGGGCCGCCACGATGGCCGCGGCGGGCATGCTGTCGATCCTCGTCGGGCGTCCGAGCGCTGGGGCCGGCATCCTGGCCCTGTGCGTGGCCGCTCTCCTCGTGGCCGACCCCTGGCTCGCATCGACGCCGGGATTCGCGCTGTCCGCCGTGGCCTCCGGGGCCCTCATCCTCCTCGCCCCGGCGCTGGCGGACGGGATCGCGCGCTGGCTGCCCCGTCCGCTCGCCCTCGCGATCGCGGTGCCTCTGGCGGCGCAGCTCGCGTGCGCGCCCGTGATCGCGCTGTTCGCGGAGCAGCAGTCGCTCGTCTCGGTCGTCGCGAACCTCCTTGCCGAGCCGGCCGCGCCGCTCGCGACGGTGATCGGGCTCCTCGCCTGTCTCGCTGCCCCTGTCCCCGTCGTCGCGGATCTGCTCGCCGCGTCCGCCTGGTTGCCGTCGGCGTGGATCGCGACGGTCGCGCGGGTCACCGCCGGGCTCCCGGGTGCTCAGGTGCTCCTCCCTGCCGGCCTCGGCAGCGCTGCGGTGGTCACGCTGGTGAGCGTCGCGATCGCCGTCGTGTGCTTCCGCGGAGGGCCGCGCGTCCGGGAAGTCGCGCGAACCGACGTCGTGACGGCGTCGGTTCGCGCGGGACGGGCCTGGACGCCCGGCGCTGTGCTCCCCGCCGCTCGACGCGTGGCGGCCGGCGTTCTCATCGTCGTCGCGTCCGTCGGCGCCTCCCGTGCGTTGATCGACGGTCCGCTCGCCTCGCTCGTGACGCCCCACGGGTGGGCGATCGCTGCGTGCGACGTGGGCCAGGGCGATGCGGTCCTGGTGCGTTCGCAGGACGCCGTGGCCCTCATCGACACGGGACCGGACCCGACGGCGCTCGACGCCTGTCTGCGCTCGCTGAGCATCGACCACATCGACCTCCTCGTGCTCACACACTTCGACGCGGACCACATCGGAGGCGCGACGGCACTCGAAGGCAAAGTGGGCACGGTGCTGCATGGACCACCTGCCGATGCCGCCGATGCGCGTGCGCTCGACGGCCTGGCCCGAGCGGGCGGAGCCCTCCGGCCGGTCGACGCCGGGGACCGGGGCGCGCTGGGCGGAGCGGCATGGCGGGTGCTCTGGCCGTTGCCGCACAGTGCCGCCTTCCCGCCAGGGAACGACGCGAGCGTCGTCACCGAATTCGTCGGGGGAGGAGTGCCCCGAGTGCTCTTCCTGGGTGACCTCTCCGCTGCCCCGCAGCGCGCGCTGCTCCGGAGCACGCCGCTGACGGGATACGACGTGGTGAAGGTCGCCCACCACGGCAGCGCCGACCAGGAACCCGCCCTCTACGACGCTGTGCAGCCGAGGGTCGCGCTCATCACGGTCGGCGCCGACAATGACTACGGGCACCCGCGTCGGGAGACCCTGGATCTCCTGTCGGCTCTCGGGACGCAGGTCTACCGCACCGATCGCGACGGCCGCACCCTGCTCGGCATCGAGGACGACGCCCTCCGCGTCTGGACCGACGTCGCGCCGCCCTGAGTCGGGTGTCCGACACCGCCGGTAGGCTGGTCCCATGGCAGCCTCCCGTCCTCCCTCCCGTGGCGGCGCGAAGGCCACGAAGATCCCGCAGGTGTCCTGGCGGGAGCCGCATCCCGCGCCGCTGGTGCTCGTCTCGGGCCCGGAGGAGGTCTGCGCCGAGCGCGCGATCGCCGGGGTGCGCGACTACCTCCGTGCCGAGGACCCGGCACTCGAGGTCAGCGACGTCCGTGCCGACGACTACGCTCCCGGCACACTGCTCTCCCTCACCTCACCGTCCCTGTTCGGTGAGCCGCGACTGGTCCGCGTATCCGGCGTGGAGAAGTGCTCCGACGCCTTCCTTCAGGAGGCCATCGGGTACCTGGAGAACCCGCAGGAGGGTGCGACGGTCGTGCTCCGGCACACGGGCGCCAGTGTCCGCGGGAAGAAGCTCCTCGACGCCCTCCGCGCGGGGACCGGCGGTGGGATCGAGATCGCCTGCCCCGCCATCAAGCGCGACGGCGACCGGGTCGACTTCGCGGCGGGGGAGTTCAAGGCGGCGAAGAAGCGCATCGCTCCACCTGCGCTCCGGGCGCTCGTCTCGGCCTTCGCCGACGACCTCACCGAGCTCGCGGCCGCCTGCCAGCAGCTGATCGGCGACGTCGAGGGCGACATCACGGAAGAGGTCGTCACCAAGTACTACGGCGGCCGGGTCGAGGTGTCGGCGTTCGTCGTCGCCGACACCGCCATCGCCGGTCGCTACGGCGAGGCTCTCGTGGCGCTCCGCCATGCGCTGTCCTCCGGTGCCGACCCCGTGCCGATGGTCGCCGCGTTCGCGATGAAGCTGCGCACGATGGCACGCGTCGCCGGCAACCGTGAACCCAGCAGGCAGCTCGCCCAGCGCCTCGGGATGAAGGACTGGCAGGTCGACCGCGCGCGTCGCGACCTGGCGGGCTGGAACGAGCGCTCCCTCGGGATGGCGATCCAGGCCACCGCGCGTGCCGACGCCGAGGTCAAGGGTGCGGCGCGTGACCCCATCTTCGCGCTCGAGCGGATGGTGACGGTCATCGCCACCCGCGAGCCGTTCGGGGGATAAGCCCCTGCGCGAAAGCAGAAAGCCCGCCTCACGAGGAGACGGGCTTTCCGGAAGTCAGAAGCTCAGAGAGCGGAGACCTGCTTGGCGATCGCCGACTTGCGGTTCGACGCCTGGTTCTTGTGCAGGACGCCCTTGCTGACGGCCTTGTCGAGCTTGACCGAGGCCTTCTTCAGGTTCTTCTCGGCGGCGGCCTTGTCGCCGGCGGCGACGGCCGCGCGGGTCTGGCGGACGAGAGTCTTCAGCTCGCTCTTCACGGCCTTGTTGCGCTCGTGAGCCTTCTCGTTGGTCTTGTTGCGCTTGATCTGCGACTTGATGTTTGCCACGTGTGGACGCTTTCTGTACAGGAGTTATTCGGAGTGCCGGCAGCAGAAGAGGGCTGCTGCACGGCGGTCGTGAGGGAAGAACCCACACGCAAGCCAAGAGTCGAGTCTACCAGTACCGGGTGGGATCGTGCGAAACGACATCGCCCAGGCGAGACGCCGTCGCGCGGAAGGCGGGACCGGGTGCAGAATCATCCACAACGACGACGACGTCAGGAGCCCGATGACCCCCCTCAGCACCGACCCGACCGCGCGTGCGCGGCTGCGCTGGTCCGCCGCCACCTCGTCCGTCCAGATCGAGGGTTCCCGTCGTGCCGACGGTGCGGGACGGTCGATCTGGGACGACGAGATCGCCAAGCCCGGACGCATCCGGGACGGCTCGACCGCGGAACCGGCGTGCGACAGCTATCGCCGTGTGGAGGATGACGTCGCCCTGGCAGCCGGACTCGGGCTCGATCGCTACCGGTTCTCGATCCCGTGGGCGCGCGTGCAGCCGGACGGTCACGGACCCGGGAACGTCGCGGCGCTGGACCACTACGCCCGCGTCGTCGATGGTCTGCTAGCGGCCGATGTCACCCCGTCCCCGACCCTCTATCACTGGGAGCTGCCGAGCGCGGTCGAGGCCGACGGTGGCTGGCTCGCCCGCGACACCGCCGAGCGCTTCGGCGAGTACGCCGCCCTCGTCGCCGCCCGTCTCGGTGACCGGGTGTCCTCGTGGTACACGCTGAACGAGCCCGCCATGACGACGCTGCAGGGCTACGCGGTCGGGGCACTCGCGCCGGGGAGACAGCTCCTCTTCGGTGCGCTTCCGACCGTGCACCACCAGCTGCTCGCCCATTCCCGAGCCGCCGAGGCGCTGCATGCCCGAGGCGCGGCGAGCGTCGGTCTCGTCAACAACCACACCTGGGTCCTGCCGCTGCGGGACACCGAGGAGGATCGCACCGCTGCCGCGGTGTACGACCTCCTGCACAACCGGTTGTTCAGCGAGCCTCTGCTGTCCGGGACGACACCGCACCTGGAGGCACTCGGACTCCCGCCGCTGCCCATCCTCGGCGACGACCTCGCCCGCATCGCGGGATCGATCGACTTCTACGGGGTGAACTTCTACAACCCGACGACCGTCACCGCCGGTGCTCCGGATGCCGACATCCCGTTCGAGATCGTGCCCACGCCCGGAGTCCCCGTCACCGGGTTCGGACCGCAGTGGCCGATCATGCCGTCCGCCCTGCGCGACCTCCTCATCGATCTGCACCGACGACACCCGGACATGCCACCGATCATCATCGGGGAGAACGGAGCGTCCTTCCCCGAACCCGACGTCGCCGGTGCCGTCGAGGATGCCGACCGGATCGCCTACCTCTCCGCGCACATCGACGCGGTGGGCGAGGCCCTCGATGCCGGCGTCCCGGTCGAGGAGTACACGGTCTGGTCCCTGCTCGACAACTGGGAATGGACGGACGGCTACACTCAGCGGTTCGGTCTCGTGCACGTGGACTTCTCGTCGGGGGAGCGCACTCCGAAGGCTTCCTACGGGTGGTACCGCGACCTCGTCGCCGGCGCTCGTGAGGCCAGGGACGCCGCGGCGGCACGGGCATGACCGGTACTCCGGGCCTCATCGCCCGCCGCGCCGGTCTTCGCTGGATGTCGCTGTTCACGCTCGCCTGGCTCGCCATCTGGACCGTCCAGCTCACCCCGGTCCAGCTCCTTCTCCCGCTGCAGCTCGACACTCCGGAGGACGACTGGATCCGCGGCGTCGTCTCCTCCGGGATCGTGCTCGGAGTGGGGGGTCTCGCCGGCGTCGTCGCCGGGCCGCTCGCCGGGGCGCTCTCGGATCGAGCCCGCGCCGGCGCGCACCGGCGGCGGCCATGGGCTCTGGGAGGGGTCGCGCTCACGGCCGTCTGTCTCGTCCTCACCGGGTTCGCCGAGGGCCCATGGCCAGTCGGCGTCGGCTGGGTCGGCGTCTCGATTGGCGTCGCCGTCTCCTCCGCCGCGTTCACCGCGCTCATCGCCGACCAGCTCCCGACGACGCAGCGCGGTGCCGCGTCCGCCGCGGTCGGGTCGAGCCAGGCGGTCGGGATCGTGCTGGGGGTCGGGCTCGTCGTGCTGCTGGGCCTCGACATCGTCGCCGGGTATCTGCTCCTCGCCGGCATCATCGCGGTGGTCGGGGTCGCGGCGGCGCTGCTGCTGCCGGACCCGCCGAGCACGGAGGCGCTGCGTCCTCAGCGCATCGGGCGGCCCCGCCTGGCGTCGCTCCGCGACCGCGACTTCGCCTGGATGCTCTCCGGACGACTCGTCACCAACATCGGCAACGCCCTCGGCACGGCGCTGTTCCTCTTCTTCCTCCTCCACGGCCTCGGACAGGAGAGCACGACCGCACAGGACAACCTCCTCCTGCTGATCGTCGTCTACACGGTCTTCGTGGTGCTCGCCTCCGTGATCACCGGAATCGTCTCCGACCGCACCGGGGAGCGGCGCCGGCTCGCCGTGGGGGCCACGGTCGTGCAGGCGGCGTCGGGTGTGGTGATCGTGGCCGCACCGACCTTCGAGATGACGATGGTGGCCGCCGCGCTCATGGGCGTCGGCTACGGCGCCTTCTCTACGGTGGGCCTCGCGTTCGCCGCCGATCTGCTCCCGGATGAGCAGGATCACGCGCGCGATCTCGGAATCGTGAACGTGACCGCCGCCCTCGGACAGCTCATCGGGCCCGTGCTCGGCGCAGGACTCGTCGCCCTGGCCGGCGGGTTCTGGCTCGTCTTCCTGGGGGCGGCCATCCTGTCGCTCGTCGGGGGAGCGCTCACCGCTGCCGCGCGGCCGCGGGTGTCCTCAGCGTGACGCCGCGCGCTCCTGGATCGTCGCGATCGCGAGGGCGAGGACGGCGTTGAACACCCGCGGACGCATGGCGGTGAGCAGGTGCGTGGTCCGCGGCACGACGATGAGTTCCGCCTGCGGGGCCAGGCGCCGGAACAGGGGCTCGTTCAGCCGGAGCTGATCGTACTGGCCGTTCACGAACCAGAGCGGCATCTGGATGCGGGGGACGGCGGCGGCGACATCCAGGGCGGCGAGGCTGCGGAGCGTTTCGTCCTGGATGTCCAGCGCGTATCCTCCGGCGGAGAAGTCGCCGCGGTTGTCCTCGGGGATCGTCGCGGCGAGCATCCGCTGCGTCAGCCACATGCCGCGGTCCGGCAGGGAGTCGACGGCCCGGGCGAACAGCCGATAGGCACGTAGCCCGGGGCCGCGGGGGAGCGACGTGCACGCGGCGGCGACGAGTCCGTCGACAGGGGGAGGCTCGGCCCCGCCGGTGTACGCGAGGGAGAGCAGCCCGCCCATCGAGTGGCCGACCAGCAGGACGGGGCCCTTCTCCGCGGCGGCGCGGGCGGCCGCGTCGATCGTGTGCAGCGCCTCGTGAAGGGTGAAGTCCTCGTCCATCCGGCTGCCGTGGCCGGGGAGGTCGACGGCGGTGACGGGGTGCCCGTGCGCCTCCAGGTACTCGACCTGCGACCGCCACATGGTGGCGGACGTGCGGATGCCGTGCACGAGGACGGTCTGGACGGTCACGCCTTCAGCATAAGGAAGCGGGGCCGGTGGATGGACCACCGACCCCGCTTCGACACGAGATGTGTCAGAGAGTGTTACTTCTCCCAGCCGACGTTCTCGACCGGCGTGACACCGAACAGGTCGAGACCGACGTAGGGCTCCGGCGTGAGGTTCGCCAGGCCGTTCTTGACCACGTAGATCGAGGGGCCGCTGTACAGCGGGATGAGGCCCCACGTCTGCTCGATGATCTTCGGCTCGAGGTCCATCGCCGCGGTGGTCCAGGACTCCGCGTCCTTCTGGCTCTCGACCTCGTCGGCGATCTGCTTGTCGATCTCCTCCGTGCCGGTCGCCGACAGGTTCAGACCGCTGTCCGAGCAGTAGAGCTGGCAGAACCAGGCCGGGCCGAACGGGTCGGAGTCGGTGAAGCGGAGCGAGACGACGTCCCAGTTCTTCGTGGTGAAGTCGCTGGAGAAGTCGGCGGAGGCGCGGACATCGATCTTGAGGTCGATGCCGATCTCCTTCTGCTGCGCCTGCAGCGACTTCGCGAGGGCCTCGATGGTCGGGTCCTCACCGAAGATCGGGAACGTGACGGAGAGCTTCTCGCCATCCTTCTCGCGGATGCCGTCCTCGCCCTCGGTCCAGCCGGCGTCGTCGAGGAGCTTCTTGGCGCCCTCGACGTCGTGCTTCAGACCGGCTTCGGCGAACGAGTCCTTGTAGCCGTCCTGGAACGAGTACAGGTTGAGCGAACCGGCGACCGGCTCCTCGTAGCCGAGGCCGTTCCACGCGATCTGCTTCTGCTGGTCGACGTTCACGCCGAGGAAGAACGCCTTGCGCACGTCGATGTCCTCGAACTGCGGCTTGTCGGCGTCGACGAGCAGGACCGTCTTGGCGGTCTGCTGCGCACGGCGGACGACGGTGTCGTCCACTTCCTGGACCTGCTTCAGGCGGTCGTTGGTGTTGGCGCCCACCATGTCGATCTCGCCGTTCTTGAAGGCGTTGATCGAGGCGTCGGGCTCCATGGCCGTGAAGGTGACCGTGTCGAGCAGCGGCGCGTTGCCCCACCACTCGGGGTTCGGCTTGAACGAGACGAAGCCGCCGTTCGCGTCGAACGTGTCGACGGTGTACGGGCCGGCGCCCCACTCGGGGTGCATGTTGCCGATGAAGGCCTCGTTGAACACGGCCGGGTCGGCGATGTCCGGGTGCAGGACGCCACCCGTGAGGAACGCCATGGACGGCCAGGCGTAGATGCCGTCGAACGTCACGACGGCGGTCTTCGCGGTGTCACCCTGCTCGACGGTCTTGATCTGCTTGTAGCCGTCGGTCGCGTTCGGGTTGAAGCCCTCGTCGTAGGACCGGTTGGCCTTCCACGTGGCGTCGATGGACGTCCAGTCCATGTCGGTGCCGTCGTTGAAGTGCGCCTCGTCCTTGAACGTGAAGGTGATGGTCGTGTTGCCATCCTCCTCGCCGATCTCGTACGCATCGAGGTAGGCGTCGTTCTTCGTGACCTCGCCCTCCGGCGAGACCAGGAGGATCTGCGGCATGTACCACGACCACAGGCGAGCGGTGTCAGCACTGGCATCGCTGTTGAAGCCGTTCAGCTGCTCCGGGATCTCGTTGATGGGGAAGTTGACCTCGCCACCTTCCTGGAGGTTGCTGCGGTCCTGCGGGTTGTAGTCGGCGGTCTTGGTCTCGACCTTCTCGCCGTTGTCCCCGCCACCGGTGTTCCCGGAACCGCTCGCGCAGCCCGCGAGGGCGAGTGCGAGGGCGCCGCCGATCGCGACCGCCCCCAGCAACTTCTTGTTCTTCATGGTGCTCCTTTCGCCTTTCGGCGTTTCATAAAGGGAAGACTAGTTCGAGCTTTATCCCGGTACACCGCACTGCGGTGAATGCCGCCTAACCGTTATCGGACGGTGACCAGGAACGGGCGCATGGTTTCGGGTCAGACCGTCGCGGGCTTCGTCGACATCGTCTCGGCGTCGAAGACCACCCGCTCGCGGGTGCGCTCGATGTCGGGATCCGGCACGGGGATCGCCGACAGCAGCGCCTTCGTGTACGGGTGCTGCGGGTCGTCGAAGACCTGGTCGACGTCGCCGTGCTCCACGAACTCGCCGAGGTACATCACGGCCACGCGGTCGGCGATGTGACGCACCACCGAGAGGTCGTGCGCGACGAAGAGGTACGAGAGCCCGAGCTTGGTCTTGAGTTCGTCGAGCAGGTTGATGACGCCGGCTTGGATCGAGACGTCGAGCGCGGACACCGGCTCGTCGAGCACGACGATCTTGGGGTTCGTCGACAGGGCCCGGGCGATGCCGATGCGCTGCCGCTGACCGCCCGAGAACGCCTGCGGGAAGCGGTCGCTGTGCGCGGGGTTGAGCCCGACGAGGTCCATGAGCTCGTCCACCCGCCGGTGCGCCTCCTCCTTGGGAGTGCCGATCGCGAAGAGCGGCTCCGAGATGATGTCGGCCACCGTCATGCGCGGGTCGAGGGCTCCCATCGGGTCCTGGAAGACGATCTGGATGTCGCGGCGCAGGGCGCGCTCGACCTTGCGGCTGTGGATGTCGTTGACACTGGTGCCGGCGATGACGATGTCGCCCTCGGTCTGCTTGACCATGTCCATGATCTGCAGCAGCGTCGTCGTCTTGCCCGAGCCCGACTCGCCGACGATGGCCATCGTCTCGCCCTCGCGCACGTCGAAGCTGATGCCCTTGATCGCCTGGACCTCGCCGACCTTGCGCTTCAGGAACGCGCCCTTGACCAACGGGAACGTCTTGCGGAGGTTCTTCACCTCGAGCGTGATCGGCCGCTCCTCGCGCGGCGTCCGTGTGAGGTCGCTCTCAGGGACGGGGCGGACGGGGTAGACGGGCAGGCCACCGAGGAGGCCGCCGTCCTCGATCTCGTGCGCGCGGATGCAAGCGGCCTGGTGCAGGTCGCCCGAGCCCGTCGGCACGGGGAGCAGTTCCGGCTCCTTGGCGCGGCAGGCGTCCATGACGATCGGGCAGCGGTCGGCGAACGGGCAGGCGTCCGGGAGGTTGATGAGCAGCGGCGGGTTCCCCTTGATGGGGGTCAGCGGCTCCTTCTCGGCCTTGTCCACGCGCGGGATGGCGCCGAGCAGACCGATCGAGTACGGCATGCGGGTCTTGTGGAACAGCTCGCGCACGGGCGCGTGCTCCACGGGCTTGCCGGCGTACATCACGAGCACGTCGTCGGCGGTGCGGGCGACCACGCCCATGTCGTGCGTGATCATGATCACCGCGGCGCCGGTCTCGTCCTGCGCCTTCTCGATGAGGTCGAGGATCTGCGCCTGGATGGTGACGTCGAGGGCCGTGGTGGGCTCGTCGCAGATGATGAGCTTCGGATCGTTGGCCATCGCGATGGCGATGACGACACGCTGCCGCATGCCTCCGGAGAACTCGTGCGGGAAGGACTTCATCCGCCGCTCGGGCTCGGTGATGCCGACGAGCTTGAGCAGCTCGACGGAGCGGTCCCAGGCGTCCTTCTTGGACAGGCCGCGGTGGACCGTGAGGGCCTCGATGAGCTGATCGCCGACCGTGTAGACCGGCGTGAGCGAGGTCAGCGGGTCCTGGAAGACCATCGACATGCCGTTGCCGCGGATGACCGACAGCTGCTTGTCGCTCATGCCGACGAGTTCCTTCCCGTCATACATGATCGAGCCGGTGACCTTGGCGTTCTCGTCGAGGAGACCCATGATCGCGAGCGAGGTCACGGACTTGCCGGAGCCGGATTCGCCGACGATGCCGAGGGTCTTGCCGGCTTCGAGGTCGAAGGAGACGCCGCGGACGGCGTCGACGCGGCCGGCCTCGGACGCGAAGCTGACCTTGAGGTCGCGGACGGAGAGGACGTTGGTCATGCGCGGCCTCCAGCAGCCGAGGTGGGATCGAGGGCGTCGCGCAGGCCGTCGGCGATGAGCGCCATCGACACGGTGAGCAGGGTCAGCGCCGCCGCCGGGAAGTAGAACAGCCAGGGCGCCGTGGTCAACGAGCTCGAGCCGGCGCCGATGAGGGCACCGAGCGACACGTCGGGGATCTTGACGCCGAAGCCCAGGAAGGACAGGCCCGTCTCCGTCACCACGGCGTTGACGACGCCGAGGGTGAAGTTGATGACGAGGAGAGAGCCGATGTTGGGCAGGAGGTGGCGGAGCACGATGCGCATGCCGCCGACGCCCATGTACCGGGAGGCACTGACGTACTCGCGCTCGCGGAGCGACAGGGCCATCGTCCAGATGACGCGGGCGGGGAAGTACCACCCGATCACGAAGATCATGATGAGGGCGATGACGCGCCAGTCGCCGCCGGCCTTGTTCGAGATCATCGCGAGGATGAGGAAGCTCGGGATCACCATCATGAAGTGGATGACCAGGAGCGAGATGCGCTCCGTCCAGCCGCCGAAGTAGGCCGCGGCCGTGCCGACGAGCGCGGACACGATCGTGACGCCGACGGAGACGGTGATGGCGATCATGAGCGACCGCTGCAGGCCGACGGCGACCTGGGCGAAGAGGTCGTTTCCGGCGTTGTTCGTGCCGAACCAGTGTTCCGCGGACGGGGGAGTGCTGAGGTTCAGGAAGTCGAGTTCGATGTGGTCGTACCGGGCGATGAAGGGCCCGAGGATGGCGAACAGCACGAGGACGACGAAGATCACGAGGCCGATGAGGGCTCCGCGGTTCCGGGAGAACCGTCGCCAGTACAGCGTCCACTTCGACAGCCGCTTGGTGGCGACGCGGGTGGTCTCGGGGCCGGCGGTCTCCGGCTCCGGGTGGATGGTCGGGTCGAGCATGTCGGTGCTCATGTCAGCTCACTCTCACGCGCGGGTCGAGGACGACGACGGCGATGTCGGCGAGGATGGCGCCGATCGCCGTGAGGACCGCACCGAAGGCGGCGATCGCGACGGTTCCGTGGATGTCGTTCTTGGTGATGGTCTCGATGAAGTACCGGCCCATGCCGTTCCACGCGAAGATCGTCTCGGTCAGCACCGCTCCGGTGAAGATCGCGGGGATCGTGAAGGCGACCTGCGTGGCGACGGGGATGAGCGACGTCCGAAGTGCGTGCTTCCGGATGGCCTGCTGCTTGGTCAGGCCCTTCGCGCGGGCCGTGCGGACGTAGTCGGCGTTGATGTTGTCCAGGAGGAGCGATCGCTGCAGGAAGTGGATGCTGGCGTAGCCGGTGAGCACCAGCGCGATCGTCGGCAGCGTCAGGTGTTGCAACACGTCTATGAGCGTGGGGAAGAAACCCTCGACGCCTTGGCTCGCGTTGCCGGTCACGTAGAAGATGCGGGTGCCGGTGGCGTTGTTCAGGCCGATCGCGAGGAGGACGATCGCGAAGGCCGCGACGACGATCGGGATGTTGAGCGTGATGATGCTCGTGGCCTGGCCGATGCGGTCGGCGAGCTTGTACTGCCGAGACGCGGTGTAGACGCCGAGCGCGATGCCGAGGACCGTCGTGAGGATCGTCGCCCCGAGGACGAGCTCTGCGCTGACCCACATGCGGTAGGCGACCTGCTCGTTGACGGAACCCCCGGTCGGGCTCACGCCCCAGTCCCAGCGGAGGAGGATGCCGGTGAACCAGGTCCACCACCGCTCGATGAGCGGGACGGTGTCGCTCAGGTTGCGGGGAGCGAGGGTGTTCACGATCTGCTCTTCGGTGAGCGGAGGGCGACGACCCACATAGTTGCTGCGCGGATCGAGGAAGCCCCACGCGAGGAAGTAGGTGAGGTTCGTCGCGACCACGATCATGAGCAGCCAGCCGAGGGCACGGCGCGCGAGGTACTTGATCAAGGGGGATTTGTCTTTCTCTTCTCCAGACGCGCTCGGGGTCTGCCGACGCAACGCTGAGCCGGGCGGATGATCGGGTGTCATCCGCCGTTCCGCGCGACGCGACAGCCCTCACGGAGTCTGTGACGGAGTCGTATCGCTTACGGGATCCGGTGTCACGGATTGATCCCGGGCAACTTCGGGAGACTATCACCGATACGCCCGAATGGGGATTATGAGAGCCCTCACCGTACAATCGACGGGACATGTCCCCACGCGCTCTCACCCCTCTTCAGCCTGCCGCGACGCCGGCTGCGCAGATCCGCAATTTCTGCATCATCGCCCACATCGACCACGGCAAGTCGACCCTGGCCGACCGCATGCTCCAGATCACCGGCGTGGTCGCGGAGCGGGACATGCGTGCCCAGTACCTCGACCGCATGGACATCGAGCGTGAGCGCGGCATCACGATCAAGAGCCAGGCGGTGCGGATGCCCTGGGCGCTCGCCCAGGCGCAGGGGGTCGACGAGGTCTTCGCGCTCAACATGATCGACACACCGGGTCACGTGGACTTCACGTATGAGGTGTCCCGGTCGCTGGCGGCATGCGAGGGCGCCATCCTCCTCGTCGACGCCGCGCAGGGCATCGAGGCCCAGACGCTGGCCAACCTCTACCTCGCGCTGGAGAACGACCTCCACATCATCCCCGTCCTCAACAAGATCGACCTCCCGGCCGCCGATCCCGAGAAGTACGCGAAGGAGCTCGCCTCGCTCATCGGCGGCAAGCCCGAGGACGTGCTGCGGGTCTCGGGGAAGACCGGCATGGGGGTCGAGGATCTGCTCGACCGGATCGTTGAGGAGATCCCGGCTCCGGTCGGGGACGCGGACGCACCGGCGCGCGCCATGATCTTCGATTCCGTGTACGACGCCTACCGCGGTGTCGTCACCTACGTGCGGATGGTCGACGGCAGCCTCTCGCCCCGCGAGCGCATCCAGATGATGTCCACGGGCGCGAACCACGAGGCTCTCGAGGTCGGCGTGTCGAGCCCGGAGCCCACTCCCACCAAGGGTCTCGGCGTCGGCGAGGTGGGCTACCTCATCACCGGCGTGAAGGACGTGCGTCAGTCGAAGGTCGGCGACACGATCACGAACGCCCGCAAACCCGCGGCGGAAGCTCTTCCCGGCTACACGGACCCCAAGCCGATGGTCTTCTCGGGTATCTACCCGATCGACGGCAGCGACTACGCGGAACTGCGCGAGGCGCTCGACAAGCTGAAGCTCTCCGATGCCTCGCTGCAGTACGAGCCGGAGACCTCTGTGGCTCTCGGGTTCGGATTCCGCTGCGGCTTCCTCGGCCTGCTGCACCTGGAGATCGTGACCGAGCGCCTCGCGCGGGAGTTCGGCCTCGACCTCATCACCACCGCGCCGAGCGTGATCTACGAGGTGCTCACGAGCGACACCGGCGAGACCGTCACCGTCACGAACCCGAGCGAGTACCCCGACGGGCGCATCGGCTCGGTGTCGGAGCCCATGGTCAAGGCAGCCATCCTGTTGCCCAAGGACTACGTCGGCACCGTCATGGAGCTGTGCCAGTCGCGTCGTGGCACGTTGCTCGGCATGGAGTACTTCTCCGAGGAGCGCGTCGAGCTGCGCTACAACATGCCGCTCGGCGAGATCGTGTTCGACTTCTTCGACCAGCTCAAGTCCAAGACGCAGGGCTACGCCTCCCTGGATTACGAGCCCTCGGGGCAGCAGGAGGCCGACCTCGTCAAGGTCGACATCCTGCTCCAGGGCGAGAAGGTCGACGCGTTCAGCTCGATCGTGCACCGTGACAAGGCGTACGCCTACGGCACGATGATGGCGGAGCGGCTGCGCAAGCTCATCCCTCGCCAGCAGTTCGAGGTGCCGATCCAGGCCGCGATCGGTGCCCGCATCATCGCTCGCGAGACGATCCGCGCGATCCGCAAGGACGTGCTCGCGAAGTGCTACGGCGGTGACATCACCCGTAAGCGCAAACTCCTCGAGAAGCAGAAGGAGGGGAAGAAGCGTATGAAGATGGTGGGCCGCGTCGAGGTCCCCCAGGAGGCGTTCATCGCCGCTCTCTCCGGCGACGTCGAGACCAAGGACAAGAAATAGCCTCGGTTCTTCCGGGCTGCCCCCGCTGGGTCGCTGAGCCTGTCGAAGCGCGCGGTTCTCAGGGGCGGTCCACGCTGGGTCGCTGAGCTTGTCGAAGCGTGCCGTCCTCAGGGGCTGCCCGCGCTGGGTCGCTGAGCTTGTCGAAGCGCACTGTACGAGGTCGACAACGACGGAAGGTCCTCCCACCCGCCCTCGATCAGCGCCATCTTCTTCCGACGGCTCCACCCCTGGATCTGCTTCTCCCGGAAGAAGGCAGCGTCGACGGTGTCGAAGTGCTCCGCGTACACCAGCGCCGCGGGTCTCCGGTTACGAGTGAAGTTGGCGGAGAAGGCGTCGTCGTGGTTGTGCTCCCAGACGCGGGCTTCGAGGTCGCCGTTCGTGCTGCCCGTGTGGAAACTGCCGTCTGCGCATTCGAGGATGTAGGTCCATGGCATCGGGCCATCATGGCGGAGGTGCGTGCGGCTTGGCCGGGGCGTGCGGAGATCCCTTCGACAAGCTCAGGGACCCAGCATTGTGGAGGACGTCTTCGGCCGAGTGTTGTGGGCCCTTCGACAGGCTCAGGGACCCAGCATCATCCGGGGGATGTGATGGCGTGCGGCGCGGGGGGTGTTCGCTCAGGGAACCCGAAGTAGGCTGGAACTCATGCGGCGCGGGACTTTCCGAGACGACACGGTGGACTATGCGGCCGTGGGTGCGACCCACGCCCCGGATCTGATGCAGTACCCGCCGGAGCGCAGCATCCCGGCGGAGGAATCCTGGCGCATCGGCAGCGGTGAGGAGCGTTTCCAGACGGCCGGTGAGGCCCTGCTGTCGTGGACGGCGCAGCGCGCCGCCGGGCTCTCCGTGGAAGATGTCCGTCCTGCTCCCGGTCCGGCGTACGCGGGCGTGAGCTTCGACGCCGAAGGGAACCCGATCGCGCCGAGCAAGCGCGACGTGGAGCCGCGGTACGACGCGGAGGGGATGCCCTTCGTGGGCGCGGGAATGACGCTCCACCTGCGCGGCCGTGTCGGTGGCATGCGCGCCGATTCGGAGCTGCGCGTGATCTCCGTCACCGAGGAGACCCGCCGGATCGGCTTCGTGCTGGGCACGGTGGGCGGATCCGTGGTCCGCGGCGAGGAGTCGTTCGATGTGGACTGGCGTGAGGACAACGACGAGGTGTGGTTCACCGTCCGCGCCTTCGACGCCCCGAACACGCTGCTCTATCGCCTCGTCCCCGCCCTCATGAAGCGCCGCCGTCGCGAGCTCTTCGCGCGCTACCTCCGCGCGATCTCCCCGCTCTACGCGACCCCGGTGTGATGGCGGGACCGCTTCCGCTCGGGGATCCCGCGCCGCCGGACGGGCGACTCCCTGCCGACCTCCCGATCTCCGCGGAGACGCCGTTCTCCGCCTACCTCCACATCCCGTTCTGCCGGGTGCGCTGCGGCTACTGCGACTTCAACACCTACACGTCCAGCGAGCTCCGCGGGGCGAAGCAGGAGGACTACGCGTCCACCCTCATCGGCGAGATCGCCCTCGCCCGCACCGTGCTGGAGGACGCCGGAGCGCTGCGGCCGATGGACACGGTGTTCTTCGGTGGCGGCACACCCACGCTGCTGCCGGCAGGCGATCTGGCGCGGATGCTGGGAGCGGCCACCGCCGCGTTCGGGCTCGCTCCGGGTGCCGAGGTGACGGTCGAGGCCAATCCCGACACGGTGACGCCGGAGGTCGCGCGCATCCTCGCAGAGGCGGGGGTCACGAGACTCTCCGTCGGCATGCAGTCGGCCGTCCCGCACGTGCTCGCCGCCCTCGATCGGACGCATCGGCCCGAGAACGTGCGCACCGCGGTCGCCGCCGCGAAGGACGCGGGCCTCGCCGTCAGCGTCGACCTCATCTACGGCGCGCCGGGGGAATCGCTCGCGGATTGGGAAGCATCCCTCGACGCCGCGCTCGCCCTGGAGTCCGACCACATCTCCGCGTACGCGCTCATCATCGAAGACGGCACGAAGCTCGCGCGGCAGATCCGTCGTGGCGAGGTGCCGACGCCGGACGACGACCTGCAGGCGGACATGTACGAGATGGCGGACGAGCGCCTCGCCGCGGCCGGGTTCGAGTGGTACGAGGTCAGCAACTGGGCCCGCAGCGAAGGGCAGCGGTCGCGGCACAACCTCGCATACTGGCGGGGGAGCGACTGGTGGGGCTTCGGCCCCGGGGCGCACAGCCACGTGGCCGGGCTCCGGTGGTGGAACGTCAAGCACCCGGCGGCCTACGCACAGCGGCTGGCCGCCTCATCCTCGCCGGCGGCAGGTCGCGAACGTCCCGACCAGGAGGCGCAGACGCTCGAGCGCATCCTCCTCCTCAGCCGCATCCGCGAAGGGATCGCGGTGACGGACGTCCCGGAGCGGAACAGGGACCGCGTCGCCGGGCTCATCGCCGACGGCCTGATCGATGCGCCGGCGGCGATCCGCGGTCGCGTGCAGCTCACGCTGCGCGGTCGCCTCCTCGCCGACGCGGTGGTGCGTGAGCTGACGGACTGAGCGACGCCGCCCGGGCCGTCCTACCTTCGGAGAACTCCCGATCGCAGGAGGTAGGATTGGCACTCAGGGCGGCAGAGTGCCAGCATCCGGTCGGCGGGAAGGGGAACCCATGGTCACAGAGCGAGGGCTGCAGGTTCTCCGCGCGATCGTGCAGGACTACGTCGAGACGCACGAGCCCGTGGGCAGCCGTTCCATCGTCGACCGCCATTCCTTCGGCGTCTCGGCCGCGACGATCCGCAACGACATGGCGCAGCTGGAGGACGAAGAGCTGATCACGGCTCCGCACACGTCGTCCGGGCGCGTCCCCACGGACAAGGGCTACCGGGTGTTCGTGAATCACCTCGCCCAGCTCCGACCGCTCTCCCCCGCGCAGCGCTCGGCCATCGAGTCGTTCCTCGCCGATCCGGCCGACCTCGACGATCTGATGGTTCGTACGGTCCGCGTGCTCACGCAACTCACCGGACAGGTCGCGCTGGCCCAGTACCCGTCGTTCGCGCGGGCCCACGTGACGCACGTCGAACTCGTGACGCTCGCTCCCAACCGGCTCCTCACGGTCCTGGTCACGGATGCCGGCGGGGTATCACAGCGGATCACCGCGCTGCCGGACACGATCGACGAAGCGGACCTCGCGGTGCTGCGCGCTCGACTGTCCGCCCTCATCACCGGGCAGGCGATCGCGGCGGCTTCCGACCGCCTGCAGGCACTCCTCGCCACGGAGGAGACCCCCCAGGACCGCGTTCTCCGCGCCGTCGCCGGAGTCGTGATCGACGAGCTCGGCGGCTTCCGGCAGGAGCGGCTCGTGATGGCGGGCGCGGCGACCCTGGCGCGACGGGAACAGGACTTCCGCGGCAGCATCCACCCCCTGCTCGAGGCCATCGAGGAGCAGGTCACGCTGCTGCGGCTGATGAGCGAGATGGTGCCGGACGAGCACGGCCTCGCGGCGAGCATCGGCACCGAGAACGCCTCCTTCGGGCTCGGCGA
The DNA here is from genome assembly GCF_044543605.1 of Microbacterium sp. NPDC064978. Taxonomy (NCBI): domain Bacteria; kingdom Bacillati; phylum Actinomycetota; class Actinomycetes; order Micrococcales; family Microbacteriaceae; genus Microbacterium; species Microbacterium sp. NPDC064978. Next base: position 21,963 of record NZ_JBITWF010000001.1, read on the forward strand.
GGCGTCGATCGTGGCCAGCAACTACGCGGCACCCTCGGGGACCGCGCGGGTCGGTGTCATGGGACCGACCCGGATGGACTATCCGAGCAACCTCGCAGCGGCACGGGCGGTCGCCCGCTACCTGTCGCGGATGCTCGACGACGACGAGGCCGGCCGCTGAGGCGGCCCCACGGAAAACACGCGCAGAAAGGCGATTGTGGCGGACCACTACGAGGTTCTCGGGGTGTCCCGGGACGCTTCCACCGACGAGATCAAGAAGGCGTATCGGCGCCTGGCACGGCAGCTCCACCCGGACGTGAACCCGGGCGAGGAGGCCGCAGAGAAGTTCAAGCTGGTCACGCACGCCTACGACGTGCTCAGCGACGAGGAGTCGCGCCGCCGCTACGATATGGGCGGCGGTGACGGCGCGAACAACTTCGGCGGCTTCGGCGGCTTCGGCGACATCTTCGAGACGTTCTTCGGCGCGTCCCAGGGCGGCGGGCGCGGCGCTCGTCCCCGGTCACGACGGGAGCGCGGGCAGGATGCCCTCGTCCGGGTCACACTCGACCTGGGAGACGTGGTCTTCGGTGCGCACCGCGACATCGAGGTGGACACGGCTGTGCTCTGCGAGACCTGTCAGGGCTCGTGCTGCCAGGAGGGCACGTCACCCGTCACCTGCGACATCTGCGGTGGCACCGGCCACGTGCAGCGTCAGGTGCGCAGCCTGCTCGGCAACGTCGTCACCTCTCAGCCCTGCGGCACCTGCGAGGGCTACGGCACGACCATCCCGTACCCCTGTGGCACCTGCGGCGGTCAGGGACGCGTCCGGTCGCGCCGCACGGTGTCCCTCGACATCCCGGCGGGCGTCGAGACCGGCCTGCGGCTGCAGCTCCCGGGTTCCGGCGAGGTCGGACGCGCCGGTGGCCCGAACGGCGACCTGTACGTCGAGGTGACGGTCAACCCGCACCCCGCGTTCAGCCGGGACGGCGACGACCTGCTCGCCACGCTCGAGGTGTCCATGACCGACGCCATCCTTGGCACCGAGACCTCGATCGAGGGGCTCGACGGGGAGGTCGACCTGGAGATCCGTCCCGGCGTGCAGTCCGGCGACGTGCTGACCATCAAGGGGCGGGGCATCACGCCGCTGCGCGGCACGCAGCGTGGCGATCTCCGCGTCGGTGTGCAGGTGGTCACCCCCACCAAGCTCGATTCCGCGCAGCGCAAGCTGATCGAGGACTTCGCGAAGAAGAACAAGGCGCCGGGCCCGCAGCTCGCGCAGTTCCAGCAGGGCCTGTTCTCCAAGCTGCGCGACCGGTTCCGTACCCACTGATCGTGGCGCTGCACTTCCTCGTCGAGTCCGCAGGCGACGCCGCGGTGGGCGGTCTCGTGTCGCTGACGGGCGCCGAGGCCAAGCATGCGGCCGTCGTCCGGCGGCTGCGCGTCGGCGAGACGGTCACCATCGGTGACGGTCGAGGGGTCTGGCTGACCGGCGTCGCCGAGGAGGTGTCACCGTCGCGCGTCGATGTGCGGATCGCCGAGCGCGTCGAGCACGAGCCGGCGACTCCGCGTCTCGTGCTCGTGCAGGCGCTGGCGAAGGGCGACCGCGACGAGCTCGCGGTGCAGGCGGCATGTGAACTGGGCGTCGACGAGATCGTGCCGTGGCAGGCGAGCCGGAGTGTGTCGCGCTGGGAGGGTCCGAAGGCGGTGAAGGGACGCGAGCGCTGGGCGACGATCGTCCGCGAGGCGGCCAAGCAGGCGCACCGGACCTGGGTGCCCGAGGTGGCCGCCCCCGAGTCGACCGCACAGCTCGCGGCGCGCGCGGCGACGCAGCGGGTGCTGCTGCTCGACCCGACCGCTCCCGCCCGGCTCTCCACACTCGTTCCCGACGACCGTGACCTCGTGCTCGTGGTGGGTCCGGAGGGCGGGATCGCTCCGGAGGAGCTCGAGAAGCTCGCGGCGGCCGGCGCTGAGCGCGTCCTGCTCGGCGACACCGTGTTGCGCACCTCCACTGCGGGACCTGCCGCCATCGCCGTGCTCTCGGTGGCCCTCGGCCGCTGGTGACCGGCCGCGGCCCGCGTCCCCCCAGTAAGCTGAGAGCATGAGCGAACCCTCGATCTTCACGCGCATCCTCACCGGGGACATCCCGGGGGAGATCCTGCTCGACACCGGTCGCGTCTTCGCGATCCGCGACATCGATCCGCAGGCGCCGCTCCATGTACTCGTCATCCCGAAGACCGAGGAGTACCGCGACGTGACCGCACTCGCAGCCGGGGACCCCGAGCTGCTGGCGGAGATGGTCGCCGCCGCCAAGCGCATCGCCGAGGAGCATGCCAACGGCGAGTACCGCCTCATCTTCAACAACGGCGCGAGTGTCGCGCAGTCCGTCTTCCACGTGCACGCCCATGTGCTCGGCAACCTCGAGGAGAACAAGCTCGTTGGCTTCTGACGATCAGGAAACCGTCACCGAAAGGCTCTACGCCGACGGTGTCGCGATGGTGCAGCTGCTCGGTCCCCAGGACCGGCTGCTGCGGATGCTGGAGCGGGAGCACCGCGACGTGCAGGTGCTCGTCCGCGGCAACGAGATCACGCTCACGGGTGAGCGCGAGGCCGTCGCCAAGGCCAAGAACCTCGTCGACGAGCTGCTCGCGATGACCAAGGCCGGGCACGACCTCGCCCCGAGCGACGTGTCCAGCTCTGCGCGCATGCTCCGCCAGGAGGGTGGCCCGCGTCCCAGCGAGGTGCTGGGCGAGGCGATCCTGTCCACGCGCGGCAAGGTCATCCGGCCGAAGACGCTCGGCCAGAAGGAGTACGTCGACGCGATCGAGGAGAACACGATCGTGTTCGGCATCGGTCCGGCGGGAACGGGCAAGACCTACCTGGCGATGGCGAAGGCCGTCCAGGCGCTGCAGCGCAAGGAGGTCACGCGCATCATCCTCACGCGTCCGGCGGTCGAAGCGGGGGAGCGCCTCGGGTTCCTCCCCGGCACACTCACCGACAAGATCGATCCGTACCTGCGGCCGCTCTACGACGCGCTCAACGAGATGATGGACCCGGAGATCGTGCCGCGCCTGATGGCGACCGGGACCATCGAGGTCGCGCCGCTGGCGTACATGCGGGGGCGCACGCTCAACGACTCCTTCGTCGTGCTGGACGAGGCGCAGAACACCACGCCCGAGCAGATGAAGATGTTCCTCACCCGTCTCGGGTTCGGGACGAAGATGGTCGTCACCGGCGACATCACCCAGGTCGACCTCCCGCAGGGAGCCTCCGGTCTCCGCCTGGTCACCCGCGTGCTCGACGGCATCGACGACATCCACTTCTCCCGCCTGACCAGCGACGACGTGGTGCGGCACTCGCTGGTCGGTCGCATCGTCGACGCGTACAGCGAGTACGACGAGCGGCGCGTGGCGCAGCGCACCGAGCGCGAACAGGCGCACGAGTTCGCCAACCGTGCCGAGCGACGCGGTGCCCAGCGACCAGGACCGCGCGATCGCATGCCGAAACGAGGGCTCTCATGATCGAGATCAACAACGAGTCGGCGATCGATGTCGACGAGACCGTGCTGCAGCGGCTGACCGACTTCAACCTCGCGCAGCTCCACGTCAGCGCGGACGCCGAGGTCGCCATCGTGCTCGTCGACGAGGGGGCGATGGAAGCGCTGCACGTGCAGTGGATGGACGAACCGGGCCCGACCGACGTCCTCAGCTTCCCGATGGACGAGCTCCGCCCCGGTACCGAGGACCGGCCGACGCCCCCCGGGCTGCTCGGCGACATCGTCCTCTGCCCGCAGGTCGCGGAGACGCAGGCGCAGGCCGCCGGCCACACGCTGATGGACGAGCTCATCCTGCTCACCACGCACGGACTGCTGCACCTTCTCGGCTTCGATCACGCGGAGCCGGATGAGGAGCGGGAGATGTTCGGTCTGCAGAAGCAGCTCATCCAGGGCTTCGCCGCGTCCGAGCGTCGCCGGCGATGACGGAGCTGCTGCTGCTCGTCGCCGCCGTGCTGCTGGTGGCGTTCGGCGGCCTCATGGCCGCGATCGACGCGGCATACGGCGTGACCTCCCGTGCCGGCCTGGCCGACATGGCGACCGAGGGCCGCCGCGCGAAGGCGCTGGAGCGGATCGCCGGCGACCTCGACGCGCACGTCAACGCGGTCGCCTTCATCCGCGTCCTCGCGGAGGTGACGGCTGCCGTGCTCGTCACCGTGGCGTTCACGATCGTCTTCGAGAACATCTGGTGGGCGATGCTCGCCGCCGCCATCCTGATGACCGGCATCACCTTCGTCCTCGTCGGGGCGAGTCCGCGGACCTTCGGGCATCAGCACGCCGAGAGCATGATCCGGGGGAGTGCGAACGTCGTCCGGGGATTGCGCATCATTCTCGGGCCGATCGCCCAGGGCCTCGTCGTCTTGGGCAACCGCGTCACCCCGGGGACCGGACGCAGCTCGTTCTCGAGCGAGGACCAGCTGCTGAGCATGGTCGACGAGGCCGCCTCGAACGACCTCATCGAGGAGGACGACCGCGACCTCATCCACTCGGTGTTCGACTTCACCGACCAGTTCGTCCGCGCGGTGATGGTGCCGCGGACCGAGATGGTCACCGTGGGCGCGGAGGCGACGACCGACGAGGCCATGTCGCTCTTCCTGCACCGCGGCGTGTCCCGGATGCCGGTCGTCGACGATGAGGCCGACGATGTCGTCGGGGTGCTCTACCTCAAGGACCTCGTGCAGTTCGCCTACCGCGACGACAGCGCCTGGCGCGCCGCCTCGATCCGTCCGATCGCTCGGCCTGCCACGTTCGTTCCCGAGTCGATGCGTGCGGAGACGCTGCTGCAGCAGATGAAGCGCGACGCGGTGCACGTGTGTCTCGTGATCGACGAGCACGGCGGCATCTCCGGCCTGGTGACGCTGGAGGACCTCATCGAGGAGCTCGTGGGGGAGATCTCGGACGAGTACGATCAGGTATCCGCCGAGTTCGTCGACCTGGGCGACGGCCGCTATCGCGTGAGCTCCCGGCTCTCGCTGGAGGACGTGGGCGATCTGTTCGGCCTGGAGCTCGAGGACGAGGACGTCGACTCCATCGGCGGTCTGCTCGGCAAGACGCTCGGCCAGGTGCCGCAGCCCGGTGCGACGGCCACCGTCCACGGCCTCGTGCTCACCGGCGGGGCTTCCCGCGGGCGGGGCCGAGGGATCGCGACGGTGTTCGTGGAGCGGGCAGCAGAGCCCGAAGATGTGCAGGATGAAGGAGAACGGCGCGATGACTGAAGACACCCGGAGCGGCTTCGTGACCTTCGTCGGACGGCCGAACGTGGGCAAGTCGACGCTCACCAACGCCCTCGTCGGCGAGAAGATCGCCATCACGAGCGAGAAGCCGCAGACCACGCGTCGAGCGATCCGCGGCATCCTCAACCGCCCGGACGGACAGCTCGTCATCGTCGACACCCCCGGCATCCACAAGCCGCGCACGCTCCTGGGCGAGCGGCTGAACGACCTCGTCGAGCAGGTGCTGGGCGACGTCGACGTGATCGGCTTCTGCGTGCCCGCGACCGAGAAGGTCGGTCCCGGCGATCGCCGCATCGCCGCTTCGCTGGACGGCTACCCGCGCGCGCAGAAGATCGCCATCGTCACGAAGACCGACGCGGCCGGGCGCGATGAGATCACCGAGCGGCTGATGGAGGTGGACTCCCTCCGCGAGGACTGGGCCGCCGTGATCCCGCTGTCGGCGCTGACGCGCGATCAGCTCGAGGTGCTGGCGGACGAGATCCTGCAGCTCATGCCCGAGGGGCCCGCGCTCTACCCCGAGGGGGTCACCACGGACGAGTCGACGGAGGATCGCATCGCCGAGATCATCCGCGAGGCCACCCTCGACGGCGTGCGCGATGAGCTCCCGCATTCGATCGCCGTCGTGGTCGACGACATCGCCCCGCGCGAGGACAGCGACCTCACCGACGTGCACGCCTCCATCGTGGTCGAGCGGGACAGCCAGAAGGCCATCATCATCGGCCACAAGGGCAAGCGCCTCCGCGACGTGGGTGCCCGCTCCCGCGCGGGGATCGAGGAGCTGCTCGGGACCCGCGTGTTCCTCGGGCTCCACGTCAAGGTCGCGAAGGAGTGGCAGCGCGATCCCAAGCAGCTCGGCCGGCTCGGGTTCTGACATGCAGGCCCGCAGGACGTCGGAGGCGGCGGGCAGACCGCCGACCCCACCGACATGATCGGCCGCGGCGGAGACCCGAGCTCGCTGCGGGACCAGATCTTCACACGAGTGTTCGACGAGCACTGGGCGACGGTGCGCCACCATATCGAGGGCGTCGTCCCCGACGACGACGAGGTGAGCGAGATCGTGTCGGAGGTCTTCCTCGCGGCGTGGTCGCGACTCCGACCGACGCGGCCCCCGGGGAGGGTCTGGCTGCTCCGTGAGACCGACCGTCGGTTGCGCGCGCGGTCCCGGCGCTCATCCACCGCCCACGGGGCGATCGACGCCGTGCACTCAGGGCTCTCCGGCGACCCCGAGACCCTCGGCGGATTCGGACGCAGCGAAGTGCTCAGGGCTTTGGGTGTCCTCACTCCGCTGCAACGGCGTATCATCATGCTCACGTACTGGGATGGACTCGCGGTGGGGGAGATCGCGGAGCTGCTGCGCACTTCTGAGTCCCGGGTACGGAAGACGTTGGCTCGTGCCGAGGATCGGCTGCGAGAGACGCTGGGACTGGAGGGGACGGGGAATGCGTGATGAGTGACAATGCTCTGCTCGAGCGCGTGCTCGTCGAGGCCGATCCCGCGCGCACCCCGCGGGACGCCCCTCCGGACGCGCGCGCCATCGCCGCGCGTGATCGCATCATCCGATCTGCTCGTGCGCCGCGACGACGGCGTGCCAGGACGATCGGCTGGGCAGCGGGCCTCACGGCCGTCGCGGCGTCCGCCGCGGTGGCTTTCGGCGTCCTCCTCCCGCAAGGAGCCGCCGTCGCGGGAGCGCCGTCTCCGCTCGTGTTCGAGGCGGCCGGCTCGCTGAGCGATACGGTGGCCGCGGCGGAGGCGGACCTCGAGGTCTTCAGTCCACCGGCGGAACCCGAGCGCTCGACGCGCACGGCGTTCTGGTCGTACAACGTCGAGGTCGACACCGAACGGGCCGAGGTCGTTCCGCAGTTCGCGACCTTCACCTGGGAGGAAGACCTCTCGGGAGAGGCCGTCGCCATCAACGGTGAGCCGTATGCGCCGACGGATGCGGTGGCGAACGGACAGGCCGAGGTGAAGAGCACGGGCGAGGTGGCATCCCGCGTCGTCCTCGCTCCGGGCGAGTTCGTCACTCCTGTCGTCGACGTCCCGGGCGATTCCGCCGCGGACGTGCGGGCGCTGCTGGTCGCCTTCGACATGCCCGAGCAGCCGACCGCGTTCGAGGCGGTCACGGCGATCACCTCCGTCTTCGGGCAGTGGACGCTGACGAACGCGCAGCACGCCGAGTTGCTGACCCTGATCGAGGAGTCCGGGGGCGCGGAGGCTCTGGGGACGACGAACGATCGCCTCGGCCGCCCGGTCGCCGGGATCCGTGTCATCTCCGCGGACGGCGTCGTCCGTGACGACGTGCTCGTATCGCTCGACACCGGCCGCATCGTGGGTCTCGAACGGACGGTGCTCAAGGACGACGGGGTGTTCCCCGCAGGGGCGATCGTCGACTACCGGATGTGGGACATCGACGAGGAGATGCTGCGATGACACGGCTGCGCATCGCCGTCGTGGTCGGACTGGCGCTGGTGCTGACCGGAGCAGGCGGTCCCGTCGCCGCGGCCACCGCTGAGGAGCCGACGCTCGACCCGTTGATGGTGCGCATCCTCGACGAGGTGCCCGGTGGCGTGGTGATCGACGCCGGCAGCGCCGTCTGGCCGAAGCTCGACATGGCGTACACCTCGAACACCGGGACCGTCCGCACGATGGCGCGTGCGGTCGGGAACTGTGCGACCGGTCGCATCTGCGCGTACCGGGAGCTCAATCGCGTCGGCGCCATGCTGAGCTGGGGAAGCTGCACGACCATCGCGATCCCGTCGTCCTTCGCAACGAAGTCGGCGGCGAACGCCCGCACCTCCGGTTACATGCAGGTCCGGAACGGGAGCACGGTCCTGGCGACGGTCTCCGCCAATGCGTGGAGCAACGTCTCCGGCTCCGCGACCAACATCCGCTGCTTCCTCTGACGGCAGGACGGCTGACCATGGCGACGCACTGGGTGGCGACGGCGGCGGGGTCTCCCGAGTCGTGGGAGTTCGGGGAGTATGAGCCCGCGGCGCCGGGAAAGGGCGAGGTCACGATCCGCATCCGGGCCGCCGGTGTGAATCCGGCCGACGCGAAGCATGTCGCGGCCCCCCGACCGGGGCTCGAGTTCCCCGTGCCCGTCGGATACGAGGTCTCGGGTGAGCTCGCGGCGATCGGCCCTGCGACCCGCATCGGCTCCGGTGAGGCCGAGGTCGGCGATGAGGTCGTGGCGTTCCGCGTGCGGGGTGGTTACGCGACCGAGGTCACGGTGCCCGCGGCGAAGGTGTTCGCGAAGCCGTCCACGCTCACCCACCCGGAAGCGGCCAACCTTCTGCTCGTCGGCACGACGGCCGCGGAGATGCTCGCCGTCACCGGGGCGTCGCCGGGGGAGACGGTTTTGCTGCACGGGGCGTCGGGCGCGGTCGGTGTCAGCGTGCTGCAGCAAGCGCGGCTCCGGGACGTCCGGGTCATCGGCACCGCCAGCCCCGAACCCTTCGACGAGGTGCGGCGTTTCGGCGGGGTCCCGGTGGCCTACGGGCGGGGCCTCGCTGATCGGGTACGAGCGCTGGCCGACGGACCGATCGCCGCGGCTCTGGATGCGGTGGGCACCGACGAGGCGATCGACGTGTCCCTCGCCCTGGTGTCCGATCGCCGCCGCATCGTCACGATCGCGAACTTCGCGCGGGCATCGGCCGACGGGTTCCTCGCGATCGCGGGGTCGATGCCGGACAGTGCACGATTCCGCGACGAGGTGCGCAGCGAACTTGTCGCCCTGGCGCAGAACGGCGACCTGGTGGTTCCGCTCGCGCGCACGTTCCCGCTCGCCGAGGCGCCGGCCGCGCACCGGCTCCTCGCCACAGGGCACCCGGGCGGCAAGCTCGCGCTGGTCACCGACGCCTAGTCGATCTCGCGGAGCGCGGACGTGACGATGACCACGTCCTCGCCGTACTCGGCGTCGACCGCGTCCTGCAGCGTCCCGTCATCCCAGACGACCTGGAGCCACACGTAGCCGCGGTCCGTCGACACGGCGAGCGCGTCCGCGCCGAGGCGTCCGGCGATGTCGTTCTGCACGCGGTCGAGCTCATCCGCCGTGCTCGCGCCGTCCGCGCCGTCGGTCGGATCCTCCGGAGCCATCGGATCGTAGAGCGCGAGGAGGGCGGGCGGTGCGGTCACCGTGAATCGCTCGCCGTCCCAGGTGCCGGTGACCGCGTACGCCCCCCAGCGCGTCTCCCCGGACGCCTCGCTGCCGTCCACACCGTCCCAGCTCCACTCGTCGAGCGCGACTCCGTCGCACTGCGGCGGATACGACTCGCGGATCGCACCGAGACACAGCCGGACCTCCCCGGATTCGTCGAGGACCGTTCCCGTGGCGACCACGGTCCCCTCCGGCGGCGCGGGCTCCGCCTCTTCCAGGCGGGAGTCCGGGACCGTCGTGCTGGTCGGCGGCGACGATGCTCCTGGGCTCGCGGTGCAGCCGGCCAGCAGCAACAGCGCCGACACGACGCCGACGGCGAGGAGGGGACGGTCGCGGAAGGTGCTCATACCGACCAGTGTCGCGCGCACTCGCATCGTCTCGGGGCGTCGAAACACCTGCGGCTTCCCTGCTAGCATGACCACATGCCTTTCGGCGGTCTGCTTCTTCTTAGCTGCCGCGACGAGTCCTAAAGCTAGGGCCTTCCTCGTCGCGGCGCTTGTGTTGGCCCGTTCATCTTGACGAAGAGAAGAAGCCCCATCATGCAGAACACTCAGCGCCCGTCCGCGATGCCAATCCACAAGTACCGGCCGTTCCACGAGCAGATCACCGTCCACTTGCCTGATCGCACGTGGCCCGACGCCCGCATCACCGAGGCCCCCCGCTGGTGCGCGGTCGACCTCCGCGACGGCAACCAGGCCCTCATCGATCCGATGTCGCCCGAGCGCAAGCGCGTCATGTTCGAGCTGCTCGTGAGCATGGGCTACAAGGAGATCGAGGTCGGCTTCCCGTCGGCGAGCCAGACCGACTTCGACTTCGTGCGCCAGCTCATCGAGGAGAACGTCATCCCGGACGACGTCACGATCCAGGTCCTGACGCAAGCGCGCGAGCACCTGATCGCTCGCACCTACGAGGCGATCGCGGGAGCCAAGCAGGCCATCGTGCACCTCTACAACTCCACGAGCGTGTTGCAGCGCGAGGTGGTCTTCCGCACAGACAAGCAGGGCATCATCGACATCGCGCTCGAGGGCGCTCGGCTGTGCCGCCGGTTCGAGAAGACCATCCCCGACACGCAGGTGTACTACGAGTACTCCCCGGAGAGCTACACCGGCACCGAGCTGGAGTTCGCGGTCGACGTCTGCAACCAGGTCATCGAGATCTTCGAGCCCACGCCGGACCGCAAGGTGATCATCAACCTCCCCGCGACGGTGGAGATGGCGACGCCGAACATCTACGCCGACTCGATCGAGTGGATGAGCCGTCACCTCGCCCACCGCGAGAACGTCATCCTGTCGCTGCACCCGCACAACGACCGCGGCACCGCGATCGCTGCGGCAGAGCTGGGCTACATGGCCGGCGCCGACCGTATCGAGGGCTGCCTGTTCGGCAACGGCGAGCGCACCGGCAACGTCGACCTCGTCGCGCTGGGCATCAACATGTTCACTCAGGGCATCGACCCGCAGATCGACTTCAGCGATATCGATCAGGTCAAGCGGACGGTCGAGTACTGCAACCAGCTGCCGGTGCCGGAGCGCAGCCCGTGGGCCGGCGACCTCGTCTTCACCGCGTTCAGCGGTTCGCACCAGGACGCCATCAAGAAGGGCTTCGAGGCCATGGCCGCCAAGGCCGAGGCGCAGGGCGTGACGGTCGACGAGATCGAGTGGGCCGTGCCGTACCTGCCCGTCGACCCGAAGGACCTCGGCCGCTCGTACGAGGCCGTCATCCGCGTGAACTCCCAGTCGGGCAAGGGCGGGGTCGCGTACCTGCTCAAGTCCGATCACGCGATCGACCTGCCGCGCAAGCTCCAGATCGAGTTCTCCGGGGTCGTGCAGGCCAAGACGGATGCCGAGGGCGGAGAGGTCACCAGCGAGCAGATCTGGTCGATCTTCACGGACGAATACCTGCCCGCCGCCGACACCGAGGCCAAGTGGGGGCGGTTCGAGCTGCTCGCCACGCAGACCAGGAGCGACATGTCCGGTGACGTGGTGCTCGATGTCGTGCTGCGGGACGACGACCAGGAGGTCTCGGTGTCTGGCAACGGCAACGGTCCGGTAGCGGCGTTCGTCGAGGTGCTCCGGGGCCAGGGCTTCGACATCACGGTCTACGACTACGTCGAGCACGCTCTCAGCGCCGGCGGCGACGCGCAGGCCGCGGCCTACGTCGAGCTGCAGGTCGGCGACCAGCGCCTGTGGGGAGTCGGCATCGACGGCGACATCTCGACCGCGTCGCTCAAGGCGATCGTGTCCGGCGTGAACCGCTCGATCCGCAGCCGTCAGCAGGAGCTGGCTGCCGTCTGATCTTCCTTCGAATCGCGCGATTGGTCGTATCCGGCCGCCGGATGGGACCAATCGCGCGATTCGAAGTAGGGGGTCAGTCCACCCACTGCACCAGCTGCCAGATGAGGCCGTTGGGATCGGCGAACTGGCAGTAGCGTTCGCCCCATGGCTCGGTCTCGGGAGCGGTGACCACCCGCGCACCCGCGGCGGCGATGCGGGCGAACTCCCGGACGATCTCGTCGACGACGAAGACGATCAGGGTGCCTTGACCGGCGGATCCGGCGATCTCCTCCGGACGGAACGTCGTGAGCCCGGTCTCGAGGAAGATGACGTTCGGGACGGGTCCCGGGTGCTGCAACGAGACGAAGCCCTCCGCGGACATCGCCTCCTCGAAGCCGAAATGCGTCATGGCGAAGGCGGCGGAGGCCGCCACGTCGGGGACGTTGAGCGAGAGGGCGGTCTGAGTGATGTTCACGATGCTCCATTCCAAAAGCCTGTACAGCGTACAGGCTTAAGTCCGGAGCGGTCTAGGCTATTCCCGATGACCAGGAATCTCGTCGATCTGCTCTGGCGGCACAGCCCCGCGGCTCCCGTGACTCGGCAGCGCGGTCCGAAGGCGCGCCACTCGACGGATGACGTCGTGGATCGTGCCGTGGCGCTGGCTGACGCAGAGGGCCTCGGCGCGGTGACGATCCGGTCTCTCGCGCAGTGTCTCGAGCTGACTCCGATGTCGATCTACACGCACGTCAACAGCCGCGCCGACCTGCTCGTCCTGATGGCGGATGCGATGCACGCCAGGATGCCCACCGAGCCTGCGCAGGCGTCCGGGTGGCGCGCGGAGGTCCGGGCGGTCGCCGAGGACAACCTGCGCCTCCTCCGGGCTCACCCCTGGCTCATCGACATCCACGACCCGCGGGTCGCGCTCGGCCCTGGAACCATCGCCAAGTACGACCGGGAACTCCACGCCTTCGACGGCCGCGGCTTCACCGCCGTGGATCGTGATGCGGCGCTGAGCTTCGTGCTCGACTTCACTCTCTCCGCGGCAGCACGCATGCGGGAGGAGGAGAGCGCGGATTCGTTCGCGGCCTCGTGGGCAGAGGCCGCACCGCGTCTGGCGGCCTATCTCGGTGACGGGATGCCGCTCGCCCGGTCAGTGGGTCAGGCTGCCGGGGAGTCGATGGGCGCCCCCTACGACGCTCGAGCAGCCTGGGACTTCGGTCTCGCGCGCGTGATCGAAGGGCTCGCCGGCACCTGACCCTCCTTCGAATCGCGCGATTGGTCGTATCCGGCTGCGGGATGGAGCCAATCGCGCGACTCGAAGTCAGTCCTGGGGCTTCACGATCGCGATGGCGCCGGTCTCCGCGGCGACCTTGCGGCGGTACAGACGGCGCTGCTCCGGAAGCGAGACGTCGAACGTCACGGCGAGGATGCGGATCACAGCCGTCACGACGATGCCGATGACCGCCGCGAGCGGGATCGGCATGCCGACCGCGTTCGCGACGACGATGAACGTGCAGCCGGCCGCGGCGGCCACCGCGTACAGGGAGCCGACGTGCATGATGGCGGTCGGCAGCCCCATGAGCATGTCGCGGAGGACGCTCCCGCCGACCGCGGCGCACACGCCGATGAAGACCGCGGGTACTTCGGGGATGCCGAAGGCGAGGGCCTTGCTCGTTCCGAAGGCGCCGAACATGCCGATCACCACGGCGTCGAGCACGACGATCGCGGTGTTGAGTCGCGTGAAGAGTCCGGCCAGCAGCATGCCGAGCAGCGCGGCACCCGCGGCCGTGACCAGATACCACTGGTTCTGCAGCGTCGCGGGAGTCTGTCCGAGCAGGATGTCGCGGATGAGACCGCCACCCATGCCGATCATGATCCCGATGATCGCGACGCCCAGCCAGTCGAGCCGACGCTGCCCTTGGAACCCGGCGGCGAACATCGCGCCCTGCACTCCGCCGAGGCCGACGCCGAGGAGGTCCGCCCACAGCGGAATGGTGAAGAGCGGTTCGGTCACGCGTCCATCGTCGCGCACGGAGGATAATCGAAGGGTGCCCACCTACCGAGACGAAGCGGTGATCCTGCGCACCCACAAACTGGGGGAGGCGGATCGCATCGTCACGATGCTGTCCCGGCGGCACGGAAAGGTGCGCGCGGTCGCGAAGGGTGTGCGTCGCACCTCGTCGAAGTTCGGCTCCCGCCTCGAGCCGTTCATGGTCGCGGACGTGCAGCTCTACGAAGGCCGCTCGCTCGACATCGTGCAGCAGGCCGAGTCGCTCGGGGCTTATGGCACGGACATCGCCGCCCATTACGACCGGTTCACCGCCGCGAACGCCATGGTCGAGACGGCGGATCGGCTCAGCGACGCCGAGGCCACCCCGGAGCAGTACCTCCTGCTCGTCGGCGGGCTGCGGGCGCTGTCCCGCGGCGAGCACGCCCCGCGCAGCATCCTCGACTCGTACCTGCTGCGGGTCATGTCCCTCTCCGGGTGGGCGCCGTCCCTCGAGGACTGCGCGCGCTGTGGAGCCCCGGGGCCGCACTCCGTCTTCGTCGCGCAGCTCGGCGGCCTGGTCTGCCGTGCCGACGCGCCCGCCGGGAGCCCCCGGATCGCCGAGAAGACCCTGACGCTGCTGCGCGCGCTGATCCGCGGGGACTGGGACCTCATCGACGCCGCCCCGCACGCCGACACGGCGGCTGCATCCGGCCTCGTCGCGGCGTATGCCCAGTGGCACCTGGAGCGCGGCATCCGCTCGCTCGCGCACGTCTCGTCCACCCCCGGAGAAGGAGCACGGTGAGCCCGAAGCCCTACACGCACAAGGACGCGGTGCCCTACCGGCCGATCGACTGGACGGGCGTGTATCCGCCCGCGTTCCCCGCCGTCCCGGAGCACGTCGCCATCGTCATGGATGGCAACGGCCGCTGGGCGAACCGCCGGGGGCTCAACCGCATCGAGGGGCACAAGGCAGGGGAGGAGGTGCTGCTGGACGTCGTCGCCGGCGCGATCCAGGCCGGCGTGAAGCACCTCTCCGTCTATGCGTTCTCCACCGAGAACTGGGCTCGTTCGCCGGAGGAGGTCCGCTTCCTCATGGGCTACAACCGCGATGTGCTGCACCGCCGTCGCGATCAGCTCAACGAGTGGGGCGTGCGGGTCCGGTGGGCCGGGCGCAAGCCGCGCCTGTGGGGCAGCGTCATCAAGGAGCTGCAGTATGCCGAGCAGCTCACCCGCGACAACGACGTGCTCACCCTCACCATGTGCGTCAACTACGGCGGACGGATCGAGCTCGTCGACGCGATGCGGGCGATCGCGGCCGATGTCGCGGCCGGGCGGGTGAAGCCGAACGCGATCAGCGAGAAGATGATCCGCCGGCACCTGTACGTGCCGGACATGCCGGACGTGGACCTGTTCCTGCGCAGCTCGGGGGAGCAGCGCACCTCGAACTTCCTGCTGTGGCAGTCGGCCTACGCCGAGATGGTGTTCCTCGACACGCTGTGGCCGGACTTCTCCCGCGAGGAGCTCTGGCGTGCGATCGGGGTCTACCTCTCCCGCGACCGTCGCTTCGGCGGCGCGGTGGACACCCCGACGTCGGCCTGAGCCCGCAGCCAGCGCTCCGTCTCGCGCGGATGCGTCAGCCGCACGATCGTGAGATGCGGGAAGCGCTCCTCCACCAGGGGGAAGCGCTCGGTCCATTTGTGGAGCGTCGCGGTCTGCCACGCCAGGATGCTCTCCTCCGGCGTGCTCCCCACCATCCGCCAGATCGGCTTTTCGACGTTCCCGTTCCACATCCGGGTGCGGAGGATGCTGCGGCTGAGGGTGCGTCGGAGCAGACGCGACCGCACCACGCGGTACGGGTAGTCGAGCCAGACCGCGAGCTGCGCCCTCGGAGTCAGGATCTCGTCGGTGCCCTTGCTCGTGTACTGCCACTCGGTCACCCAGCGCTCGTCCGCCGCGAAGGCGCGCACGTCGTCGAGGAACTCCGCCCGCGGGGTCCACTCCGGACCGTGGAACAGGCCGTCGATCTCCACGTGCCGCAGCTCCCAGAGCGCGGCGAGTCGCCGGGAGAGTGTCGTCTTCCCCGAGCCGGTGACACCGGCGACGAGCACGCGCTCGGGCCGGAAGGGAAGCGGATCATCGGCGGAGAGCATCCGAGGATTCTACTGACGGAATACGTCGGACGCGCGGGCGGTTGATGATCGTGTGACTGAACCCATCTCCATCGACATCTGGTCCGACATCGCCTGCCCCTGGTGCTACATCGGCAAGCGCAACCTCGAGAAGGGTCTCGAAGCCGTCGCGGCCGATGACGATGCTCCGCAGGTCACCGTCACCTTCCACTCGTTCGAGCTCTCGCCCGACACCCCCGTCGACTTCGACGGCGACGAGATCGACTTCCTCTCCGGTCACAAGGGCATGCCGCGCACGCAGGTCGAGCAGATGCTGGCCAACGTCACGAACGTCGCCGCGAACGCGGGCCTGCAGTACCGGTTCGACCTGCTGCAGCACACGAACACCGTGAAGGCGCACGAGCTGCTGCACTTCGCGAAGGCCGAGGGGCGCCAGCACGAGATGGAGGAGCGGCTCATGTCCGCGTACTTCACCGAGGGCAAGCATGTGGGGCGCATCGACGACCTCGTGGCCCTCGCGGCCGAGGTCGGCCTCGATGCCGATCGCGCCCGCGCCGCGCTCGAGAGCGAGCAGTACCTCGCCGATGTCCGCCAGGACCAGGCGCAGGCTCGCGCGTACGGGATCCAGGGCGTGCCGTTCTTCGTGGTCGACGGTCAGTACGGCATCAGCGGCGCGCAGCCGCCTGCGGCGTTCGAGAACGTCATCCGCGACCTCTGGGCGCAGCGGAGCGCTGCCGTCGAGGCCTGACCCGCTCCGGCAGGCGACGGCGGGGACCCCGGGTCGGGGGTCCCCGCCGTTTCGCTGCCTGGCCTCAGATGCGCTGCTGGCGGGGGCCGAGGGGCAGCGGCTTCATCGGCTGATCGTTCGCGGTCAGGTCGATGCCCAGGTCCCTGGCGTAGACGACCCTTGTGGTGATCGCGACGTCCTCGCCGGTCTCCTTCAGCTCGAAGACCCGGCCCCCACGCATGCGGTTGCGCTCGGCGCCGGAGAGGCCGTACGCGCCGAAGCCGGTTCCCGGGGCGTATCCGAGCATCACGCCGTAGTAGTCGCCGACGTAGTCGTTGATGTGATCGTGTCCGACGAACACGCCCTTCACGTCGCCGCGCTCGAGGATCGCGTTGAACATCCCCGAGTTGAACGGACCGGGGCATTCGTCCTCGTTGCGCTCCCCGACGATGCCGTGACGGGCCTTGCCGCGCGCGGCGTCGGCCGCCGTGCGGGTGTCGACGCCACCCCACCACATGAAGCGGTGCTCCCACAGCGCGATGTGCAGGAACATGAGCCCGGGGACCTTGCGGCCGCGGCGCTGCTCCAGACGCTGTGACTGCTCGCGGTACCACGCCACCTGGTCCATGCGCAGCCAATCCCACGCGGGGTAGCCGGCGAAGTCCTGGCCGTCGATGGCATCCGGCGCGTACCGGCCCGAGTCCATCAGCCAGAGCGCGAACGCCTCCCGGTTCTTCTTCGCAGCGGAGCCGATCGTGACGATCGTGTTGCTCGTGCCCGTCACGCCGCGGGTGTTCTCGGCGTTCACGTTGTACTCGTACGAGCGGTAGACCTTCAGCATCCCCGCTTCATCGACACCGGACTGCGGCAGCGAGTCCTCGTCGTGGTTGCCATAGGTCACCGCCCATGGGATGCGGCGGGACTCCATCGGCATGACGACGTTGTTGATCGCCTGCTTCACGGCCAGCCGCGTCTCGCACCCGCCGGTGATCACGTCGCCGTTGATGACCACGAAGTCCGGCTTCTCCTGGTCGAGCACCTTCTCCATCAGCTCGACGGTGCGGCGGTCGGTGAGCTCGTCGTCCTGCGTGTCGTTGAACTGCACGACCTTGAAGGTGCCGTCGGCGCGGAACCGCAGGTTCCGCCGCTGTCCGGTGCCGGGCGAGGCGGGAACCGTCGCCGCTGCGGCGTGCGCGGTGCCGAGGGGGAGGGTGGTGCCGAGTGCACCGAGTGCTCCCGCGGTGAGGACGGTTCGCCGGCTGATCGGCAGTCGGTCGGGCATGCGTGGTCTCCTTCGTCTTCGGGCGGATATCGCCGCGGCGAGACTAGGGACATCAGATGTCGACGGGGAGGCCGGAAGGTGAACGCGGCCCGTCTCCGTGGCGCCGCGGGAGCGGTGCCCACGTGACGTGGAGGTGAACGACCGGACTCAGCGGGGGAGAGCGGCCTCGATCGCCTCGACGATCTCCGGCGCATCGGGCTTCTGCTTGGGACGGAAGCGCAGCACGTCGCCGTCCGGCAGCACGAGGAACTTCTCGAAGTTCCACTCGACGCGGCCGGCCTTGCCACCCGCGTCCGGCGTCTCCTTGAGTGCCTTGTAGAGCTCCGCGGCGTTCTTGCCGTTGACCTTGACCTTGTCGTTCACCGGGAAGGAGACGCCGTAGGTCGTGGAGCAGAACTCGAGGATCTCGTCGACCGAACCGGGCTCCTGACCGAAGAACTGGTTGCAGGGGAACCCCACCACCGTGAAGCCGCGGTCGCCGAATCGGCGCTGCAGCTCCTCCAGCTGCTCGTACTGCGGGGTGAGGCCGCACTTGGAGGCCACGTTCACCACGAGCACCACATCGGCACCCAGATCGTCCAGAGTCTTCTCCTGCCCCTGGGCGTCGGTGAAGGGGATGGAACGGAGCGCGGAATCGGTCATATGCACAGCTTAGGTCGCCGCATCCCCACCGGCTCCGGGTCTGGGAGAATGGACACGCCATGACTGTCGCCACCGCCCCCGCCCGCCCGCTCCGCATCGGCCCGATCGACCTCGACGTGCCGGTCGTCCTCGCGCCGATGGCCGGGATCACGAACACGGCGTTCCGGCGCCTGTGCCGGGAGTACGGGGCCGGCCTGTACGTCAGCGAGATGATCACGTCGCGCGCCCTCGTCGAGCGCAACGAGACCACCATGCGGCTGATCCGGCACCACGAGTCGGAGACGCCGCGCTCGATCCAGCTCTACGGCGTCGACCCGAAGACCATCGCCGAGGCCGTCCGAATCATCGTCGCGGAAGACCACGCCGACCACATCGACCTCAACTTCGGCTGCCCGGTCCCCAAGGTGACCAGGAAGGGCGGCGGGGCGGCCCTGCCGTGGAAGTCGAAGCTCTTCGCGGACATCGTCGATCAGGCGGTGAAGGCCGCCGGCGACATCCCGCTCACGGTGAAGATGCGCAAGGGCATCGACCGCGACCACCTCACCTTCCTCGACGCCGGCCGCGCCGCAGAGGATGCGGGAGCCGCAGCCGTCGCCCTGCACGCGCGCACCGCGAGCGAGTTCTACTCCGGACACGCCGACTGGAGTGCGATCGGCGAGCTCAAGCAGGCGGTGACCAGCATCCCCGTGCTCGGCAACGGCGACATCTGGTCGGCCGAGGACGCCGTGCGGATGATGGCGGAGACCGACTGCGACGGCGTGGTCGTCGGCCGCGGATGCCTCGGACGGCCGTGGCTGTTCGGGCAGCTCGCCCTCGCCTTCGGCGGAGAGGGCAAGACGGTCGATGCGACCCTCGGCTTCGTCGCCGACGCCTTCCGCCGGCACGCGGAGCTGCTCGTCGAGTTCTTCGAGGACGAGGACCGCGGCTGCCGCGACATCCGCAAGCACGTCTCCTGGTACTTCAAGGGCTACCCGGTCGGCGGCGACATCCGGACGGGGCTGGCGACTGCGTCGAGCCTGCAGGAGATCGACGACCTCCTCGGACGGCTCGACCGTGCGGCACCGTACCCTGGTGCGGACGCCGAAGGGCAGCGCGGACGCGCGGGGCACCCGAAGAGGACCGCTCTTCCGGAGAAGTGGCTGGAGTCGCGCGAGCTCGCCTCGTCGGCCTCGGAGATGATGCGTGGAGCGGAGATCGAGAACAGTGGCGGATGACCCCCGGGTCGGCGCACGCGCCGACGGCTATGACGCGCGCGACGCGGAGCGCTTCTTCGCGGAGACCCATCGCTCGGAGCGGGACGATTTCGCCCGCGACCGTGCCAGGGTGCTGCACTCGGCCGCGCTGCGACGGCTCGCCGCGAAGACCCAGGTGCTCAGCCCCGCCAGCACGGCCGACTTCGCCCGCAACCGCCTGACGCACTCGCTCGAGGTCGCCCAGGTCGGCCGGGAGCTCGCCGCCGCCCTCGGGGTCTCGGCGGATGTGGTCGACACCGCGTGCCTGAGCCACGACCTCGGTCACCCGCCGTTCGGTCACAACGGCGAGCGGGCGCTGAACGAATGGGCTGAGGCCATCGGCGGCTTCGAGGGCAACGCCCAATCGCTGCGCATCCTCACGCGTCTGGAGGCGAAGGTGCTCGACGGGGGCGGCTCCTCCGTCGGTCTGAACCTCACGCGGGCGACGCTCGACGCGACCTGCAAGTACCCGTGGACGGTCGACAGTCCCGTCCCCGACCCGGGGGGCCGGCTCAAGTTCGGCGTGTACCCGGAGGACGAGGCCGTGTTCCGCTGGATGCGGGACGGAGCGCCGGGGCGGCTGCGCTGCATCGAGGCCGAGATCATGGACCTCTCCGACGACATCGCCTATTCGGTGCACGACTTCGAGGACGCGATCGTCAACGGCTACGTCGACGTCGCGCAGCTCGCCGATCCCGCTGCCCACGAGGCCCTGCTCAGCCGGATCCAGCAGTGGGTCGGTTACGACTTCACGCGTGATGAGCTCGCCGATGCGCTCTACCGGCTCGCCTCGCAGCCGATGTGGCTGGCGTCCTTCGACCGCTCCCGACAGGATCTCGCGCGGCTCAAGAACCTCACCAGCGACCTCATCGGCCGGTTCGCACGGGCGGCGGTCTCCGCCACGCGCGAGGCGTTCGGAGGCACGCGGCTGGTCCGCTACAACGCGCATGTCATCGTGCCGCGCGTGGTCGAGGTCGAGATCGCGGTGCTCAAGGGGATCATGGGTCAGGCGATCGTCACGATCGACGCCAGGAAGGGTGTCTACAAGGAGCAGCGGCGGGTCCTCAAGCGGCTGGCCGACGCCCTGTGGTCCACCGACACCCTGTGGTCTGCCGGCGCCGACGTGCTGGAGCCGGCGTTCGCTGCCGACTTCGTCGCGGCGGAGAGCGATGCGGAGCGGGCGCGGGTGGTCGTCGATCAGATCGCGAGCCTGACCGATCAGAGCGCGATCGACTGGCACAACCGGCTGGTCGGGGAGATCGACCCGGCGGAGGTCGGCATCTGGACGCCGCGTCATGCACGCCCCGGCGCGCGCACGCCCGTCGAGAGGCGGCCCGTCGCAGAAGGCGCGCGCTGATGCCCCGCATCCGCCAGGCCGACGTCGACGAGGTCAAGGCCCGCACCAACATCGCCGACATCGTGGGGGAGCGGGTCGCGCTCAAGTCCGCGGGCGTCGGCTCCCTCAAGGGCCTGTGCCCGTTCCACGACGAGAAGAGCCCCAGCTTCCACGTCCGGCAGCAGGTCGGCTACTACCACTGCTTCGGGTGCGGGGAGTCGGGCGACGTCTACTCCTTCCTTCGAGCGATGGATCACGTCAGCTTCACGGAGGCGGTCGAGCGGCTCGCGGGCCGCATCGGCTACACACTGCACTATGAGGACGGGGGTGCGGCGCCGGAGACGAGCGGCCGCAGCCGGCTCTACGCGGCGAACACGGCCGCCGCGGAGTTCTTCCGCTCCCAGCTGCTGTCGCCCGATGCCGAGGCCGCCCGCCGATTCCTCGGGGAGCGCGGTTTCGACGCGGGCGCGGCGGCGCACTTCGGCGTCGGCTTCGCCCCGCGGGGCTGGGACGGCATGCTCAAGGCGCTGACCTCCCAGGGATTCACGCGGGAGGAGCTGAGCACCGCGGGCCTCGTCTCGACGGGACAGCGCGGCGTCTACGACCGGTTCCGGGGGCGCCTGGTGTGGCCGATCCGGGATGTGTCGGGGCAGACGATCGGCTTCGGCGCCCGCAAGCTCTTCGACGACGATCAGGGCCCCAAGTACCTCAACACCCCCGAGACACCGATCTACAAGAAGGCCCAGGTCCTCTACGGGCTCGACCTCGCCAAGCGCGACATCGCGCGCGGCGACCCCCGTCGGGTCGTCGTCGTCGAGGGGTACACCGACGTGATGGCCTGTCACCTCGCGGGCCTGACGACCGCGGTCGCGACCTGTGGGACGGCGTTCGGCGCCGAGCACATCAAGGTGCTCCGGCGGGTGATGGGCGATGACAACGCGTCCGGTGAGGTCGTGTTCACGTTCGACGGCGACGAGGCGGGACAGAAGGCCGCACTGCGGGCGTTCACGGAAGACGACAAGTTCAACGCCCAGACCTTCGTCGCGGTCGCGCCCGACGGCCTCGATCCGTGCGACCTCCGGCTGCAGCGCGGCGACGCGGCGGTGCGCGGCCTCATGGACGCGAAGCAGCCCATGTTCGAGTTCGCGATCGACCGCAAGCTCGCCGGCTTCGATCTCGCCACCGTCGAGGGCAGGGTCGGTGCTCTCCGTGCCGCGGCCCCCATCGTCGCGGAGATCCGCGACCGGCTGCTGCGCCCCGGGTACGAGCGGGTGCTGGCGCGCCGGCTCGGCATGGATCCGACCGAGGTGCACGGGGAGGTGGAGCGTGCCGCCCGTGGGGCGCAGTCCGCCGCGCCCCAGACGCGCCGAGAGAGCACGCCGCGGGTCGACCCGTCCACGGGCGCTCCCGTGGTCGCTGCGGTCACACTGGCCAGCCTGCCCCGCTCACCCGACGTCGCCGTGGAGCGCGACGCGCTCATGGGGGCTCTGCAGTACGGACACCAGGTCGATGCGGCGCTGCTGACCCGGGCTCTCGCCGAGCCGTTCCGCACACCCGGCCTCGACGCGGTGCGCGAGGCGGTCGCGGCCGCGCCCGACCGCAGCCGCCCCGGATGGGTGACGGACGCGGTGAACAGTGTGCGCGAGCCCTACCGCTCCCTCGCCGGGGAGCTGCTGATGACGCCGTTCCCGGCACGGGATGAGGCCGGAGCGGTGGCCTCCGCGACCGATCTCGCGCGACGCCTGGTGCTGCGGCAGCTCGAGCACGAGAAGCAGGAGCTGCTGGGCGCGGTCCAGCGCGTCCCTGCGGACTCCGACGGCGGGCGCGCGCTGCGGGTGCGGCTGCGGGACATCGACGTGGAGCGCCAACGCTTCTTCGCCGAGTCGTAACCGGAACGGTCCCGGACGAGACGGCAGGATGGACATATGCCCCGCACGCCCGAATCCTCGAACGCGATCGAGTGCTCCGATCTGGTCATCGACCGGATCGGTCACGGCGCGCCCAATCGCGCGGTCGACGGCGTGACGTTCTCGCTCGCTCCCGGGGGGCTGATCTGCGTCGCGGGACCGACCGGCTCGGGCAAGTCGACCCTCGTCGCCGCGCTCGCGGGCTCGACCGATCCCTCGGTGCGCGTCGTCGGCGGCCGGGCACAGGTCTGCGGCATCGACATCCGCCGCCCAGGCCGCAAGCACCGCATCCTCACCTACCGCACGGGCTTCGTGCCCCAGGGCGCCGGGGCGGACCTGCCGCCGCAGCTGACGGTCAACGAGGTCATCGCCGAGCCGATCCTCATCCGGGAGAAGCGCGTCAACACCCGCGCGCTCTCGATCCGCGTGGCGACGCTCCTCGATGAGCTCCACCTGCCGCTCGGGACCGCGGCGAAGTTCCCGTACGAGCTCAGCGCGGGGATGCGGCAGCGCGTCGCGATCGCCCGCTCGTTCGTGCTGGAGCCGCGCGTGCTCATCGCCGACGAGATCCTCGCGAACCTCGATCTGGAGGTGCGACCGGTCGTCTTCGACGCCATCACCCGGCGTCGCAAGGAGGAGGGGATGGCTGCGCTCCTGGTCACCAACGACGCGGACTTCATCCGGGAACTCAACGCCGAGACGCTCATGCTGCGTGGGGGCCATGTCGTCGCGCGCGGCGTCGGGAAGGATCTGCTGTGGGTGCCCAATGCGGAGTCGGATTCACGCCGCTGAGCGCGACACGCCCGACGGCCGCGGAAGGTGCCCCAGTGTCACGAACCGCGTCCGGAGTTTGCTAAGCTTGACGAGTTGCCCGCACAGCGGCGCACATTCCTCGGTAGCTCAATTGGCAGAGCAGCCGGCTGTTAACCGGCAGGTTCTTGGTTCGAGTCCAAGCCGGGGAGCCAACGAGAGAAGCCCCCTCCACGGAGGGGGCTTCTCTCGTATCCGGACCGCACGATCGCGCCGGACGGAGAGGAAGAGCCCCTCCACGCGGAGGGGCTCTTCTCGGCGGGGAGCGTCGTTCAGCCGACGCCCTCCATGGCGCTCGTCTCGGTGTTGCCGATCCGGGCGATCACATCAGGCCGGCGACGGGCGAGGTAGGCGTACCGGGTCAGCGCAAGGGCGACCGTCACGAGGAATACGTACGGGATCACGTTGTACGGGAAGGCCGGGACGGGCCACACGTTCGCGAAGAACACGTACGCCATCGTCACGACGGCGACCGTCGCGCAGACCTTCACGAGACCGTTCCGCATCTTCGCCCGCTGGGTGTAGACCACGCACGCGATGGCGACGAGGGCGTAGGCGACCATGTAGCCGTAGGTGCCCCAGGTGTTGACCCAGACGAGGATGTCGCCCGTCGCGGCTCCCGCGACCAGCAGCACGATGTCGACCGTGATCGCCGCAGCACCGGCGAGGATGAGCACGCGGTGCGGCGTGAGGTGCTGCTCGTGCGTGCGGCCGAAGCGCTCGGCGACGACGCCTTCCTTGCCCATCACGTAGACGATGCGGCCGATCACGTTGAGCGGGGCGACGACCACGGCGAAGAACGACGCGGACACGCCGAAGGTGAGCACGGCCGCGAACCAGCCCGGCATGCCGATGAGGGCGGACATGCTCTCCAGCGGGCTCGCGGCGGTGGCGAGGTCGTCGCCGAGCACCGCGATCTGCGTGTAGGCGGCGAAGACGTAGAGCACGCCGACACCGAGGGCGCTCCACATGATCGCGCGGGGGATCGCCTTGTACGGCTCCTTGGCCTCGCGCCCCAGGGCGTCCGCGGAGGAGAAGCCCACGAAGCCCAGGATGCCGAGCACCATGCCGGACGCGATGCCCTGGAACGAGGAGCCGGTCGCGAGCACCTGCGCGGGGTCCCAGGCGGAGGGCCCCGCCCACGCGAGCGCCGCGATCAGCAGCACGAGGATGATGCCCACCGACAGGAGCTCGAGGACGAGCGAGACCCGGGCGGAGAGCCGGATGCCGCGGATCGTGAAGAGGGTCGCCAGGCCACCGAGCAGGATCGCCAGGCCGACATCCCACCCCAGGCCCTGCGCGGGCAGGCCCAGCATGCTCAGGAACTGGCCCATGTAGCTGACCGAGCCGCTGAGGGAGGCGGCCGCGATGCCGAAGCAGCCGATCAGCAGCGTCACGCCGGCGAGGAAGGCGCCGAACGGCCCGAGACCCTTGGAGACGTAGGTGTAGAGCGAGCCGGCGGAGGCGTGCTTGCGGGCGAACACCACCACGCAATAGCCGACGCACAGGATCACGACCGTGGCCAGGGCGAAGGCGTAGATGGTGCCGTTCCCGGCGCCGAGGAAGATGGCGGCGGCCGTGAAGGCGATGACGGCGCTGGGGGCGATGTTGGCGATGGCCTGGGCGGCGAGCTCGGGTCCGCTCATGACGCCGGTGCGGAGCCCGGCATCCTGCGGGGCGCCGGGCGGGGCGACGACGGTGTCTGACATGGTTCTCCTGGATTCGGGTTTCAGGGATGGGCCGCGCGCGGCGGTCAGGGGATGAGGAGGGTGCGGAGGGCCGAGCCGCCGTCGAGGTCGTCCAGCGCGGCGGCGGCCTCGGACAGCGGTCGGCGGCCCGAGATCAGAGGGTCGATCTTCAGCTGCCCGTCCATGTAGCGGTCCACGAGTGCGGGGACGTCGATCGACGGTCGCACCGAGCCGTAGTTCGAGCCGAGGATGCGCTGGTCGGCCTCGGCGAGGACGAGCGGCTCGAACGAGGCACGCGCCCCTGTGGGCGGCAGGCCGACGATCACGGCGGCGCCGCCGAGTCCGAGCATCTGGATGGACTGCTCGGTCGTGGAGGTGCGCCCGATCGCGTCGAAGGCGTAGTCGACGCCGTCCGGGATGAGCTCGCGCAACTGGGCCACCGCGTCGCCCTGGGAGGCGTCGATGCGATCCGTGGCGCCGAACTGCAGCGCCATCTGCGTCTTCTCCGGGCGCACGTCGATCGCGACGATACGCTCGGCGCCGGCGAGACGGGCTCCCTGGACGACGTTGAGGCCGACGCCGCCGCAGCCGATGACGGCGACGGTCGACCCCGGCTCGACGGCGGCGGTGTTGAGAACGGCGCCGACACCGGTCGCGACGGCGCAGCCGACGACGGCGATGACGTCGAGGGGCGCGTCGTCGCGGACCTTCACGGCTCCGGACGCGGGGACGACGACCTCTTCCGCGAACGACGAGACACCGAGGTAGTGGTGCAGCAGCTCGCCGTCGAGGCTCAGCCGGGAGGTGCCGTCGAAGAGGACGCCCAGCGGCGCGACCACGGTCGCGACCTTCTGGCACCGCGCCTCGTGGCCGGCGCGGCAGTACCGGCACTCGCCGCACGGCGGCACCCAGCTCAGCACGACGTGGTCGCCGACAGCGAGGGTGGTGACGCCTTCGCCGAGCTCGGTGACGACGCCGGAGCCCTCATGGCCCATGACCAGGGGAGCGGCCGCATCCCACTCGCCGCGCTTGACGTGCAGGTCGGAGTGGCAGACGCCGGCAGCGGCGATGCGCACGCGCACCTCACCGGCGCGGGGCGGGGCGAGGTCGACGTCGACGAACTCGATGGGCGACTGGGGGTCGCGGAAGACAACAGCTTTCATGACATCCTTCGGGAAGTGGGGATGCGCACGATGCTAGGAGAGAGCGGAAGGCCTCGGCATCCGACAGAAGCGTGAAGAGAACGGCTGCTCTTCGACAATCTGTATGATCGGAGGGTGGCTCGTGACGTCGCCTCGGTGGCCCGATATCTCCGCGCGGAGCTGCTGCCCGGCGCCGTTCCCGGTGCGCGGCCCGTCAACGCGGTCGTGCCCCTCGACGACTTCGGTCCACCGGTGGATCCGCTCCATGCGACGCTCGTCGTGGCCGAAGAGACCGCGCTCTTCGGCGTCGCCGGCGACCGGCGCGCCGCGCTGGGGGAGGCCGTGGCGGTCACGAGCGACGACAGCCCCCGTCTTCGCGAAGCCGTGCGGGACGCGGGGATCACGGCGATCGTCGGGGTGCCGATGCCGCCGTCGCTGCTGGTCCCGACGCTGACCTCGCTCCTCGCGGTCGATCAGGCGGCGGAGGCCCGAGCGATCACATCGGCGATGCGGGTGCTCACACTGGCGGCGCGACGCAGCGGCATCACCGGCGTCATCGCCGAGCTCGCGCACCGCATCGACGGGTGGGCGGTGCTGCTGGACCGGCACGGTGAGGTCATCACGACGGCGGGTGCCGGAAGCCTGCACATCGACGACGCGATCGCGGTCGCCGTCGGCAGGCCGGTGCGGGTGCGGCATCGCGCCCTCCAGGTGCACCCGGTCGGTCCCGGTCAGGACATCAGCGCGCAGCTCGTGACCGCTCCGCGTAACGACAGCTCCGGCCGCGGTCGGGAACTGAGCTCGCAGGCCGCGGCGCTGCTCGATCTGCTCATGCGCACGAGGGACAGCAGTCAGCTGGAGCGCCTCGGCCGCTCGATGATGTTCGAGACCGTGCGCGAGGGAGGGGAGGAGGCCACTCGTCTGCTCCGCCGCTGGGGCGTGCACGAGCGCGTGCTGGTGGGGTTCGCCCTCGCCTCCCGTACCAGCGGTGTCGACGTCGAGCATCTGCTCGGCCTCTGGCTCGACGAGCTGGGCGCGGAGCACGTCTTCACGTCGCAGCGGGGAATCGTCCAGGGCGTCGTGCGCGAGGACCATGCCGACCAGATCGCGCATCGCGCCAGGGCGTTCGCCTCGACCCTCTATCTCGGTCTCGGCCGACCGGCGGGCACCGATGCTCTCGCGCGCAGCATCGACGAGGCGCGGCACGCCTGCGAAGCCGCGCGCACCGGGGGCGAACGCGTGGTCCGCTACGAGGCCATCCCGACGGTGTCGTTCGTGCTCGGGGCGCTGGACAGCGATCAGACCGGCCGCCTCGCCCGACTGCTCGATCCGCTGCGCGCCGCCGAGAGGTCGGCGGAGCTGCTGGACACCCTCCGAGTGTTCCTCGCGACGAACGGAGCCTGGAGCGAGAGTGCGGCGCGACTCCGCATCCACCGGCAGACGCTGACGACCCGCATCAGACGGATCGAGGATCTGATCGGACTCTCCCTGAGCGATCCGGATGACCGCGTCGCGGCGTGGCTCGCGCTGCGCGCCTCCGACGACTGACCCACGACCCGGACGACGAAGGGCCCCGCCTGATGGCGGAGCCCTTCGTGGAGATGCCGTCGGATCAGCGTGCGGCGCCCTTGAGCGATCCCTCGACCTGGCCGGCCGGGTCGATGATGATGCACTGGATCACGCGGTCGTTGGCCTGCTCCCACGAGTCCTTGCTGGGGGTGAGCGTGGTCACGTCCAGGGCGGACTCCTGGTAGGAGACGCCGACGAAGGAGGTGTACGCGTCGCCGATGCAGCCCTCGGAGGCGGCGCTGATGGCGTCCTCCGAGTAGTCGCCGTCGTCCATCTTGATCTCGTAGAAGACCTCTTCGTCGTGGGGCTCGGAGCACGGCACGACGTTCGCGTCGGTGAGCATTCCGGAGCCGGTCTCGAGCATGCAGTCGCCGAGCTTCACCGAGAAGACGTCGATGTTCGCGCTCTCGGTGACCTGGCCGGTCTCCTCGTCGCGGTCGGCGTCGGCGCGACCGCCGCCGAGGATGCTGTTGATCGCGCTGCAACCGGTGAGGGCGAGCGAGACGGCGACGGCCGAACCGGTGAGCACGAGTGCGCGACGGGTGCGCGACTTCATCATGGATTTCCCCTTCAGAGCGTGACGCGGGGCATGCTGAATATCCCCGCCGCGAACACGCTATAGTGCCCGGAGTCTATGACGCAACTTGAAGGATGCTGTGCGTGGGCTGAATGCGATCAGCCCTCGAGGTCGTCGACGCCGGGGAGCCAGCTGGCACCCGGTCGCCCCCAGCCGCGCTTGCGGGCGATCTTCTGCGTGGTCTTCCAGTCGGAGTCCGAGAGGCGGTCGATGTAGAGCACGCCGTCGAGGTGGTCGAACTCGTGCTGCATGATGCGGGCGCGCCAGCCGTCCACCTCGAGCGTGACGGGGCCACCGTCCAGGTCCGTCGCCGTCACGCGCACGCGGTCGGACCGGCGCAACGGGAACCGCTCACCGGGGAAGGACAGGCAGCCCTCGGACTCCAGCTCGGGGTC
This sequence comes from Microbacterium sp. NPDC064978, assembly GCF_044543605.1. Taxonomy (NCBI): domain Bacteria; kingdom Bacillati; phylum Actinomycetota; class Actinomycetes; order Micrococcales; family Microbacteriaceae; genus Microbacterium; species Microbacterium sp. NPDC064978. The sequence continues at coordinate 51,077 of NZ_JBITWF010000001.1, forward strand.
GGGAGCGCCCGGCTCCGGAGGCGTCATCCACAGTTCCGGATTGATGAGGACACCGCGCCAGGGCTGGTCGTCGTCGTCGACGTACGAGTACGTGTAGATCCGCAGAGGCACCCCGACCTGCGGAGCGGCGAGGCCGACGCCGGGCGCGGCGTCCATGGTCTCGAACATGTCCGCGACGAGGGTGCGGATCTCGTCGGTGATGGCCTCGACGGGGGAGGCGGGGGAGTGCAGGACGGGATCGCCCATGATGCGAATCGGAAGGACAGCCACGTCACAACCCTAGTCGGCGGCACTCTCCGGGTAGGGTCGTACTGTGAGCGCAGGGGTGTGGATGGGGACGGTCGAGGACGTCGGCGACCAGCTGGTCGGAGCGTTCCAGAACCCCGGCCTGCTCCTGGGCATCCCGCTGGCCCTCGCCGGCGCGGTGTTCATGTCGCTCGGGGCGCAGTACCAGCACCGGGGCGTGGAGAAGGTCGAGCGGCTCAGTGGCTCCGACGGCGCCGCCGGCCTCAGCTTCGATCAGCTCAAGCGGCTCTTCACGCGACCATCGTGGGTGGTCGGGACGCTCATGCTGGGTCTCGCGATCGTCTGCCAGCTCGCCGCCCTCGTCAAGGCGCCGCTGATCGTGGTGCAGCCGCTCGGTGCCATCGCGCTGGTCATCACGACGCTGCTGAACGCCCGCATCACCGGTCACGCTCCCACGCGGCAATCCCTCACGGCGATCATCGCCTGTGTCGGCGGCATCTTCCTGTTCGTGTTCTTCGCCGCGATCTACGCCACGGAGAAGGAGGTCACGGACCGCGAGCTCTTCGTCATCCTCGCGATCCTGCTCGTCGTGATCATCGTGCTCGGGGCATGCTGGCTGATCCTCCGGTACCGGATGCGGGCGCTGTTCTACATCATCGGCGCCGGCATCCTCTACGGTTTCGTCGCCACCCTCGCGAAGGTCATCATCAAGCGGATCGAGGCGGGCCAGTTCGAGTGGATCACCGCGGTCTGCCTGCTCGCGCTGCTCTCGGCGGGCGCGGTGGGTGCGTACTTCGTGCAGACCGCCTACAGCTCCGGTCCCCCTGACCTCGTCATCGCGGGCCTGACGGTCGTCGACCCCATGGTCGCCGTGCTCATCGGCATGCTCGTGCTCGGCGAGGCCGCGGCGGCGCCGTGGTGGGTCTTTATCATCTTCGGAGTCGCCGGCGGCATCGCCGTCTGGGGTGTCGTCGGGCTCGCCCGGTTCCATCCGCAGGTCCTCAGCGAGAGCCAGGACCTCGGCATCACCCGGGGGAGTGATCCCGTGGCCCCGCCTGCGGCGCCGTCATCGGGCGCGCCGGAGCAGCCGGACCCGCGCGAGACGCGCGACCCCGACGCTCAGTAGGCCTGGTCGATGAGGTCGGGCGAGACCTCGGATGCCGCCGCCTCGTCGACGAAGAACACCGTCCGCTTGCGCCCCTTCGCCCCGGCTGCCGGAACGCTCGTGTAACTGGCGCCGGCGAGAGCGAGGCCCAGCGCGGAGGCCTTGTCGGCACCGGTCAGGACCAGCCACACGCGCTTGGAGGCATTCAGCACAGGGCGGGTGAGGGTCACCCGCTCGGGCGGAGGCTTGGGGGAGTCCCGCACCGGGAGCGCAGCGGCGTCGGTCACGGTGACCTCCTCGCGGTCCGGGAAGAGCGAGGCGATGTGACCGTCGGGACCGACTCCGAGGAAGCACACCGCGAACGACGGCCACGGGTGCTCCTCGGTGCCGAAACGGGCGAGCTCGGCGGCATACGCGGCGGCGGCTTGATCGAGGTCGAGTCCGCTGTCGGAGCCGGCGACCTCGTGCACGTTCTCCGCCGGGACGTCGATGTGGTCGAGCAGCGCCTCTCGGGACTGGAGCGCGTTCCGGTCCGCGTCATCCCGAGGGACGTACCGCTCGTCGCCCCACCAGAAGTGGACGAGGGACCAGTCGATCTCGGCGGCTCGCGGATTTTCCCGTACAGCGCGCAGCACGGCGCCGCCCATCGACCCGCCCGTCAGGGCGATGTGAGCCAGCCGGCCGTTCCGCGTGCGCGCGCGGACGCGGGTGAGGAAGCGATCGGCGACCCGGAGGGCGAGGGTGGTCGGGGTGGATTCGACCACGACCCGCTTCTCTGCGGACGATCCCGGCATCGAGGTCACTCTCCTGTCTCGGGCGGACCGAGTTTCTCCCAGCCCTCCGTGATCACTCGACCGTACAGGACGTCGGGGTCGAGCCGGCGCAGCTCCTCGGCAAGGCACTCGCGCAGCGTGCGCCGCGGCAGGTGGAGGTCGTGATCGGGCTGGTCGGGCTGGGTGAGCACGGCCACACCCGGCGACGGCCGCTCGAGCAGGATGTCGCCGGACTCGCGCGTGAGGCGCACCGACTTGATACCCTCCTGCCAGTGCTCCGGGTCCTCGTACGACCACCGGACCGGGACGTCGAGTGCCATCTGCAGCCAGGCGGCGAGCAGCGCCGTGGACGGCGAGGCGCTCGCCCCGCGGACCTCGACGGCGGTGATGGTCTCGTACGGCGGCTGGTCCAGCACCGCGGCCAGCTGCTCGCGCCAGTGCGTCAGGCGCGTCCAGGCCAGGTCGGTGTCGCCCGGGGCATGCGTGCGCCCGAGGAGCGCGAGCCGGTCGCGGACGTCGGGGGACGTCGCGGCGTCGGTGATCCGGCGCTGGGCGATCCGGCCGAGAGGCGACGTCGCCGGAGCGGTGGGAGCCTCATCCGGCCACCATGCCACCACCGGCGCGTCGGGGAGGAGCAGACCGGTGAGGAGGCTCTCCTCGTTGCTCGCGGCGTCGCCGTGCGCATGCAGCACGACGACCTCGCTCGCACCGGCGTCGCCGCCCACGCGGATCTGCGCGTCCAGTCGGGACTCGCCGTCGCCGGTGGTCAGCACGATCACGCGCATCGGGTGCTCGCGCGACGCATCGTTCGCGGCATCGATGGCGGCCTCAGCGACCCCCTTGCGGGCCGAGATGACGAGGGTGAGGACGCGGCCGAGGGCGACGGCGCCGCCCTCCTCGCGCACCTTGACGAGCTGCTTCGCGACCTGGCTGACGGTCGTGTCGGGAAGGTCGATGATCACGGGCGTCTCCAGACTCGTCCGTCGCGGGCCAGCAGGTCGTCGGCCGAGGCCGGTCCCCACGAGCCGGGCGCGTACTGCTCCACCGGGCCGCCCTGGGCGGCCCAGTACTTCTCCACCGGGTCGAGGATCTTCCAGGAGAGCTCGACCTCCTCGTGCCGCGGGAAGAGCGGCGGGTCGCCCAGGAGGACGTCGAGGATCAGACGCTCGTACGCCTCCGGGCTCGCCTCCGTGAACGCGTGGCCGTAGCCGAAGTCCATCGTCACGTCGCGGACGTTCGTCCCGTTGCCCGGCACCTTCGAGCCGAAGCGGATCGTGACGCCTTCGTCGGGCTGCACGCGGATCACGAGCGCGTTCTGACCGAGCTCCGAGGCGTTGCCGCGGCCGAACAGGTGCTGCGGCGCGCGGTTGAACACCACCGCGATCTCGGTCACGCGTCGGCCCAGGCGCTTGCCCGTCCGCAGGTAGAACGGCACGCCGGCCCAGCGCCGGGTGTCGATCTCCAGCTTGATCGCCGCGTAGGTCTCGGTCGTCGACTCGGGGTCCATCCCGTCCTCGTCGAGGAAGCCGGTGACCTTCTCGCCGCCCTGCCAGCCGCCGGCGTACTGTCCGCGCGCGGTGGCGAGGGAGAGATCCTCCGGCACGTGCACCGCGGCGAGGACCTTCTCCTTCTCTGCTCGCAGATGCTCGGCGGAGAGGCTGATGGGCTCCTCCATCGCCGTGAGCGCGAGGAGCTGGAGCAGGTGGTTCTGGATGACGTCGCGTGCGGCGCCGATCCCGTCGTAGTACCCCGCGCGACCGCCGACGCCGATGTCCTCGGCCATCGTGATCTGCACGTGGTCGACGTAGTTGCGGTTCCAGATCGGCTCGTACAGCTCGTTGGCGAAGCGCAGCGCGAGGATGTTCTGCACCGTCTCCTTGCCGAGGTAGTGGTCGATGCGGAAGATCGAGTCCGCAGGGAACGCGACCTCGAGGGCGGCGTTGAGAGCGCGGGCCGACTCGAGGTCGTGCCCGAACGGCTTCTCGATGACGACGCGCCGCCAGCGCTCGTCGTCGTCCGCGTCCTCGCCCACGAGGCCCGAGTCCTTGAGCTGCTTCGCGACGAGCGGGAAGTCCTTCGGCGGGATCGAGAGGTAGTAGGCGTGGTTGCCCATGGTCCCGCGCTCCACGTCGAGCTTCTCGACGGTCTCCCGCAGCTTGCGGAAGGAGTCGGGGTTGTCGAACTCGCCGGAGACGAACCGGATGCCCTGGAGCAGCTGCGTCCAGGTCTCCTCGCGGAACGGCGTGCGGGCATGCTGCTTCACCGCGTCGTAGACGACCTGGGCGAAGTCCTGGTCCTCCCAGTCGCGGCGGGCGAAGCCCACGAGCGCGAAGCCGGGCGGCAGCAGCCCTCGGTTCGCGAGATCGTAGACCGCCGGCATGAGCTTCTTGCGGGACAGATCACCCGTCACGCCGAAGATCACGAGGGCGCTGGGCCCCGCGATCCTGTTGAGACGACGATCGTCGGGGTCGCGCAGCGGGTTGTGCCCGCGCGAGATGGGTACAGACATCGGTGGGGGCTCTCCTGCGATTACTTCTGTGCGGCTTCGAAGAGGGCGAGCACGTCGTCCGAGGACTCGGTGATCGTCAGCGAGACGACGGGCCGTCCGTGCTCCGCGAGCACACCCGCGTCGCCGGCTGCCTGCGCCTGGATGAGCTGCCCGAACGTGAACGGGCGGTCGGGGATCTCGAGATCCACGTCCGTGCGCTCCAGGATCTGCAGGAACACGCCCTGGGCGGGGCCGCCCTTGTGGTACTGCCCCGTGGAGTGCAGGAAGCGCGGTCCCCAGCCGAACGTCGTCGGGCGCCCGGAATCGGCGGCGACGAGCTCGCGCAGGCCCTGGAGCTGCGGCACCTCGAGGCGGTTGACGTACGCCTGGATGGACACGTAGCCGTCGGCGGGGAGCTGCGCCCAGAGAGCGTCCAGCACGCCTTCGACCGTTCCCGACGCGGCGAGGGCGGGGTCGGAGACCCGGACCTCGACACCGTTCTCGACGAAAGCGGGAGCCGTCGGCTCCGGGCGCGCGTCGAGCAGACCTCGGGCGGCGACCTTGGCCGACTCGACGTCGGGCTGGTCGAACGGATTGATCCCGAGGAGGTGCCCGGCGATCGCCGTGGCGTACTCCCAGACGATGAACTGCGCGCCGAGCGTGCCGCTGACGAGGATCTCGCCCTCGTGCCGCTCGTGCAGGTGGAACTCGTTGGCGTCGTCGACGAGACGCACGATCTGGAGGTCGGCGGGGACCGGGTCGAGCTCCGGCGAGACCGGGAGCAGGACGACCGGGAGGATGCCCGTGCCCTCCTTGCCCGTGGACTCGGCGATCAGCTGCTCGATCCAGTCCGGCAGCCCCTTGATGTGCGTGCCGTCGGTGATCAGACCCAGCTTGTCGCGGCGGGGGCTCGTGGCGGCGATCGCGGCTCCGAGACGGAGTGCGGGGTTGTCGGCGGAGTCCACGGCCACCTCCAGCATCGAGGCCTCGGCCTCGTCCAGGAGCTCGTCGATGTCGACGCCGGCGAGTCCCGAGGGGACGAGGCCGAAGGCGGTCAGCGCCGAGTAGCGGCCGCCCACGTTCGGGTCGGCGTTGAAGACCCGGTAGCCGGCCTCGCGTGCCGAGGCGTCGAGCGGGGAGCCGGGGTCCGTGACCACGACGATCCGCTCGGTGGGATCGATACCGAGGTCGCGGAAGGCGGCCTCGAAGGTCCGGCGCTGCGAGTCGGTCTCGACCGTGGAGCCCGACTTCGACGACACGACGAGGACCGTCTCGGCGAGACCCTCGTCGAGGGCGGCGAGCACCTGACCCGGGGCGGTGGAGTCGAGGATGGTGAGCGGGACGCCGGAGGTCTGCGCGATGACCTCGGGGGCGAGCGAGGAGCCGCCCATCCCGGCGAGGACCACGCGGGTGACGCCCTTCGACGCGAGCTCCTCGCGCAGCGCGACGATCTCGGCGACGAGCGGGCGGGAGACCGAGACGGCCTCGACCCAGCCGAGGCGGACCGACGCCTCGGCCTCGGCGGCCGGGCCCCAGAGCGTGGCGTCGCCACCGGTGATGCGGGAGGCGACGAGGTCGTGGACCAGGGCCGGCACGGTCTCCTCGATGGCGACGCGCGCCGCGCCCGATGCGTGGATGGCGAAGGTCATCGCTGTGCCTCCAGAGCCTCGGTGACCTGTGCGAGCAGATCGTGCCAGGAGTCGATGAACTTCGCGACCCCCTCCTCCTCGAGCACCTCGGTCACGGCGTCGAAGTCGACGCCCACCTCGGCGAGCCCGGCGAAGACCTCGCGGGCCTCCTCGTAGCCGCCGGTGATGGTGTCTCCCGTGACGACGGCGTGGTCGAACGTCGCCTCGAGGGTCTTCTCCGGCATCGTGTTGACGACGCCGTCAGCGACCAGTTCGGTCACGTACAGCGTGTCGGGGAGATTCGGGTCCTTGACGCCGGTCGAGGCCCACAGCGGACGCTGGAGGTTCGCGCCGAGCGCGAGGAGGTCCTGTGCGCGCTTCTCGGCGAACTTCTGCTCGAACAGCTCGTAGGCGAGGCGCGCGTTCGCGAGACCGGCCTTGCTCTTGAGCGCCTCCGCCTCGGGGGAGCCGATCGCCGACAGACGCTTGTCCGTCTCGGTGTCGACGCGCGAGACGAAGAACGAGGCGACCGAATGGATGCTGGACAGGTCGAAGTCGCCGCTGTGCGCGCGCTCCAGTCCCGTCAGGTAGGCGTCGATGACCTCGGCGTAGCGCTCCAGGCTGAAGATGAGCGTGACATTGACGCTGATGCCGTTCGCGATCGCCTCGGTGATCGCGGGGAGCCCCGCCTTCGTGGCCGGGATCTTGACCAGGAGGTTGGGGCGGTCGACGGTCTTCCACAGCTCCTTGGCCTGCGCCACGGTGCCGTCGGTGTCGTGGGCGAGGTCGGGGGAGACCTCGATCGAGACGCGACCGTCGACGTGGCCGGACTCCTCCCACACCGGGCGGAAGACGTCGAGCGCGGCACGGACGTCCTGGGTCGTCGCGGCGAACACGGCGTCCTCGGCGGAAGCTCCGGACGCGGCGAGCTCGGTGACCTGCGCGTCGTAGGACGTGTCGTTCTTGTCCGTGATCGCGTTCGCGAAGATGGTCGGGTTCGTGGTGACGCCCACGACGTTGCGCGACGCGATCAGCTCGGCGAGGTTGCCGGAGGAGATGCGGGTGCGCGAGAGGTCGTCGAGCCAGATGCTGACGCCGGCAGCGGCGAGCTGGGCGGTGGGGGTGCTCATGCGTTCTCCTTGATGGTCTCGCGGGCGGCCGCGACGACGGCCTCGGTGGTGATGCCGAACTTCTCGAAGAGGGTCTTGTAGTCGGCGGAGGCGCCGAAGTGGTCGATGCCGACCGAGCGACCGCGGTCGCCGACGATGCCGCGCCACGTGAGCACGGAACCGGCCTCGACCGACACGCGTGCGGTGACGGACGACGGCAGCACGCGCTCGCGGTAGGCGTCATCCTGCTCCGCGAACCACTCCAGCGACGGGGCGGAGACGACGCGGACGTTCACGCCTTCGCCGGCCAGCACCTCGCGGGCGTTCACCGCGAGCTGCACCTCGGAGCCGGTCGCGACGATGATGACGTCCGGCGTACCGCCGGGCGCCTCGGCGAGCACATAGGCACCCTTGACGGCCTGGGCGGCGGAGGCGAACGTGTCGCCAGAGGCCTCGCCCTCGCCGCGCGGGAACACCGGGATGTTCTGGCGGGTCAGCGCGATGCCGGCCGGTCCCTCGTGGCGCCGGAGGATCTCGAGCCACACGGCGGCGGTCTCGTTGGCGTCCGCCGGACGGACGACGGCCAGGTTCGGGATGGCGCGCAGCGTCGCGAGCTGCTCGATCGGCTGGTGCGTCGGACCGTCCTCGCCGAGGGCGACCGAGTCGTGCGTCCAGACGAAGATGCTCGGCACGTTCATCAGCGCCGCCAGGCGCACGGACGGGCGCATGTAGTCGCTGAAGATGAGGAACGTGCCGCCGAAGGCGCGCGTCGGGCCGTGCAGCACGATGCCGTTGACGATCGCGCCCATCGCGTGCTCGCGGATGCCGAAGTGCAGCACCCGGCCGTAGGGCGTGCCCGACCACTCGTGCGTCGACCACTCGGCGGGGATGAACGACGGCGCGTCCTTGATCGTGGTGAGGTTCGACTCGGCGAGGTCGGCAGAGCCGCCCCAGAGCTCGGGGAGCTGCGCGGCCAGCGCGTTGATGACCTGGCCGGACGCGGCGCGGGTGGAGACGTCCTTGCCGGCCTCGAAGACCGGGAGGGCCTCCGCGATGTCGACGGGGAGCTCGTGCGCCTCGACGCGGTCCAGCAGGGCCTTGCGCTCGGGGTTGGCGGCGGCCCAGGCGTCGAACGACTCCTGCCAGGCGGCGCGAGCCTCGGCGGCGCGCTCCGCGAGGCCGCGGGTGCGCTCCAGCACGTCGTCCGCGACGACGAAGGTCTGCTCCGGGTCGAACCCGAGGACCTTCTTGGTGGCGGCGAGCTCGTCGGCGCCGAGCGCCGAGCCGTGGATCTTGCCGCTGTTCTGCTTGCCGGGTGCCGGCCAGCCGATGATGGTCTTGAGGATGATGAGCGACGGCTTGTCGGTCTCGCCCTTGGCGGCCTCGATCGCGGCGTGGAGCTCGGCGACGTCCTCGACGTATTCGCCGGTCTTCTTCCAGTCCACGGTCTGCACGTGCCAGCCGTAGGCCTCGTAGCGGGCGGCCACGTCCTCGGTGAAGGCGACGTTGGTGTCGTCCTCGATCGAGATCTGGTTGGAGTCGTAGATCGCGATGAGGTTGCCGAGCTGCTGGTGACCGGCGAGCGAGGAGGCCTCGCTGGTGACGCCCTCCTGCAGGTCGCCGTCGCCTGCGATCACGTAGACGAAGTGGTCGAACGGGCTCGTGCCCGCCGCGGCCTCCGGGTCGAAGAGGCCGCGCTCGTAGCGGGCGGCGTAGGCGAAGCCCACCGCGGAGGCGAGGCCCTGGCCCAGCGGACCCGTCGTGATCTCGACGCCCTTGGTGTGGCCGTACTCGGGATGGCCGGGCGTCTTCGAACCCCACGTGCGGAGCGCCTTGAGGTCGTCGAGCTCGAGGCCGAACCCACCGAGGTAGAGCTGCACGTACTGCGTCAGCGACGAGTGGCCGACCGAGAGGATGAAGCGGTCGCGGCCGAGCCAGTCGGTGTCGGTCGGGTCATGCCGCAGCACACGCTGGTACAGCAGATAGGCGGCGGGGGCCAGACTCATCGCCGTGCCGGGATGACCGTTGCCGACCTTTTCGACCGCATCGGCCGCCAGGATCCGGGCGGTGTCCACCGCGCGTCGATCGATCTCGTCCCACTGCAATTCCGACACGTTCATGCCCTTTCCGACAGTTTCGAGGGCGCCGGTATTCCCTGGCGCATCCGCAACTTCCCTGGCGCATCCCGCATCGTCCGGGGACGGGCGGGTTTGTGCGCAGCACCGGGCGCGCGAGTGCTCTCAGCATAGCGGTGACGGTCCCGGCGGCCGGGGGCCGGAAGGCGCGGAAGGCGTCACGGCGTGTCATACACTGGAGAGGTTGTCCGGTAACGCGCGCGGAGGAGGCGATCGAGATCTCGACGATGTCTGATCAGACCGTACGGAAGTCGTCCATCGGTCGCACGGTGAGCGCCTACGTCACTCTGACGAAGCCCCGAGTCCTCGAACTCCTCCTCGTCTCGACCGTTCCGGTCATGTTCCTCGCGCAGGGTGGGCTGCCCGATCTCTGGCTGGTCCTCGCGACCGTCATCGGCGGGTCCATGAGCGCCGGTTCCGCCGGCGCGTTCAACATGTACCTCGATCGCGACATCGACGCGCACATGCACCGTACGGAGAACCGCCCGCTCGTGACCGGCGAGGTCAGCCCGCGCGGTGCCCTGATCTTCTCGTGGACGCTCGCGATCGTGTCGACCGTGTGGCTCTGGTTCACCACGAACTGGCTCACGGCGGTCCTGTCGGCCTCCGCGATCTTCTTCTACGTCGTGATCTACACGATGATCCTCAAGCGCCGTACCGAGCAGAACATCATCTGGGGCGGCATCGCGGGCTGCTTCCCGGTCCTCATCGGCTGGTCCGCCGTCACCGGATCGCTCGACTGGCCCGCCTTCATCCTGTTCCTGCTCGTCTTCCTCTGGACGCCGCCGCACTACTGGCCGCTGTCGATGAAGTACAAGGACGACTACGACGACGTCGACGTGCCCATGCTCGGCGTCACCCGTAACGCGTCGCAGGTCGGCCTGCAGGTCATCCTGTACGCGTGGGCCACGGTCGCCTGCTCGCTGCTGCTCGTGCCGATCGCCGGCATGGGCCTCGTCTACACCGTCTCCGCCCTGGTGTTCGGCGGCTGGTTCATCTACGAGTCGCACCGCCTGTACAACCAGGCGGTGCGGGGGACCGAGGCGCGGCCGATGCGAGTCTTCCACGCCTCGATCACCTACCTGACGCTGCTGTTCGTCGCCGTGGCGATCGACCCGCTGCTGCCCTTCTGATCCTCGTCGGCCTGGGGCTCCGCGGACGCCGGCTCCGCATCGACCTGCGGCTCTGCGAACTCTGCGGCGGCGGCCCGGAGAGCGGGCTCCTCGCGAGGGACTGAGACCGTTTCGGCCGTCTCGTCCTGGATGATCGGCGCCTCCTGCTCGACGATCGGCGCGGCGGCGACGGGGGTGGCGACCAGCGTGCGCGCGGCGACGAGGCCGAGCGACAGGAGCAGGCCCACCAGGCCCGCGCCGAGGACGACGGCGCCGACGACGACGAGCGACTGACCGACGTACACCTCGACACCGGTGGCGGTGCCGTCCATCAGGGTCGTGGTCATCGTGCCGACCTGTCCGGCGATCATCCAGCCGCCGACCCCGACCGCGGCGAGGGAGACGACGATGAGGAGCCAGAACCCGGCGCTGCGGGTGAGTGTCTTGTTCATGTCGACCACGATGGTCGATGCGGTGATGAGCGCCCGGTGCGCGCGCTATGGATCGTCTGTGCGGCAGGTCAGTCGGCAGGGGCGGGTACGACGGACGCGGTGCGCTTGAGGTGCAGCACGACGACGGTGTAAGTCGCGGCGGAGAGCGATGCCAGGACCATGTGGATGCCCACGAGCACGGGCGGAAGCCCTTCTCGCGCCTGCCAGACGCCGACGGCGACCTGCACGAGGATCGCGATGACGAGCACGAGCAGCCACCGGCGGGGCTCGAGACGAAGGACCCAGGCCGCCACCGTCAGGAAGAGCACGAGCGCGGCGAGGATGTAACCCGGCCAGGAGTGGACATGGGCGAGGACCGTGGCGTCGAAGCCGCGGCGCAGCACGTCGGCGTCGCCGGAGTGCGGGCCCGATCCGGTCGTCAGCACGCCGAACAGGATGGTCACGGCCAGGGCGAGGCCGGTGATGTGCGTCACGATCGCGAACCAGGTGGGGACGGCCCGTTCGCGCGGTCCTTCCGGAGTCGCCAGCCGCACGAGGAACGCGGCGGTGATGCAGACGAGCAGGAGCGAGGACGTGTAGTGGAACCCGACGATGAAGGGGTTCAGGCCCGTGAGCACGGTGATGCCGCCTACCAAGGCCTGCGCGACGACGCCGATCAGCACGAGCCAGGCGAGGAGGACGAGGTCCCGCCGGGCGGGCGTCGTGCGGACCGAGTGGACCGCGGCCGCGATCACCGCGAGCAGGAGCACGGCGGAGGCGACGGGGAACGCCGGGAAGTCGGTGAGCGAGACCAGGGCGAAGGCGACCGCCGCCCCGGCGAGACCGCCGACAGCGAACCACAGGGCGTTGATGAGCGCCCGGCGGCCGCTGATGGTGTGCAGGACGAGCAGGACGACGGCGATCGCGATGATCCCGACGACGCCGGTCATCAGCCGGTTGCCGAACTCGATCATCCCGTGGATGCCCTGCACCTCGACGATCGGGACGAGCGACTCGGGTGTGCACAGCGGCCACTCGGTGCAGCCGAGGCCGGAGCCCGTCAGACGCACCGCGCCGCCGGTGCCGATGATGATCGTCTCGCTGAGGAACGACAGCCAGGCGAAGACGGTGAGCGCGCGACCCCAGACGGCGGAGCGGGGGGAGGGGGTCGCCCGCGTCGTCGAAGCGGTGGGGATGGTCGTCTCGGGCATAAGTCCTCCGGCCCGTCGAAGACGTGGCGCACGGCCCGTCCGTCAGGCGGAACCTGTAGAATCGGATTGTTGCGATGAGCGCTGACAGCGCTGAAGCATCGTCAACAGTTTAGGCGCGATGGAAGCGCCCGTGATGAGGGCCCACCAACGGCACCCGCTCCCGCAGACTCGACGGGGATCAGGTGTGTCGGGGCGGATGACACCGTTTGGGACCTGTGAGGAGAGTGTTGCATGTCGGATGTGCTGATCGACCGCCCGGAGCTCGATGGTCTGGGGGTGTACGAATTCGGCTGGCACGATGAGGATGCCGCGGGTGCCGTCGCCAAACGCGGGATCTCCGAAGAGGTCGTCCGCGGGATCTCGGCCCTCAAGAACGAGCCGGAGTGGATGCTGAAGACCCGCCTCAAGGGCTATCAGCTCTTCGGCCGCAAGCCGATGCCGACGTGGGGCGCCGACCTCAGCGACATCGACTTCGACAACATCAAGTACTTCGTCCGCTCCACCGAGAAGCAGGCGCAGAGCTGGGAAGACCTCCCCGAGGAGATCCGCGAGACGTACGAGCGCCTGGGCATCCCCGAGGCCGAGCGTCAGCGTCTCGTCGCCGGCGTCGCCGCGCAGTACGAGTCCGAGGTCGTGTACCACCAGATCCGCGAGGACCTGGAGCAGCAGGGCGTCATCTTCATGGACACCGACACGGCGCTCCGCGAGCACCCCGAGTTCTTCGAGGAGTACTTCGGCACCGTCATCCCGGCGGGCGACAACAAGTTCGCCGCGCTGAACACCGCCGTCTGGTCGGGCGGATCGTTCGTCTACGTCCCCAAGGGCGTGCACGTCGAGATCCCGCTGCAGGCCTACTTCCGCATCAACACCGAGAACATGGGCCAGTTCGAGCGGACCCTGATCATCGCCGACGAGGACAGCTACGTCCACTACATCGAGGGCTGCACGGCCCCGATCTACAAGTCGGACTCCCTGCACTCGGCCGTCGTCGAGATCATCGTGAAGAAGAACGCCCGCGTGCGCTACACGACGATCCAGAACTGGTCGAACAACGTCTACAACCTGGTCACCAAGCGCGCCGTGGCGCACGAGGGCGCGACCATGGAGTGGGTCGACGGAAACATCGGCTCCAAGGTGACGATGAAGTACCCGTCGATCTACCTGATGGGCGAGCACGCCAAGGGTGAGACCCTCTCCGTCGCGTTCGCCGGTCCCGGTCAGCACCAGGACGCCGGCGCGAAGATGATCCACATGGCGCCGTACACGCAGTCGTCGATCGTCTCGAAGTCGATCGCGCGTGGCGGTGGCCGTGCCGGCTACCGCGGCGAGGTCCGTGTCGACGCCGCCGCCCACCACTCCGCGAACACCGTCCGGTGCGACGCGCTGCTCGTGGACACGAAGTCGCGCTCCGACACCTACCCGGCGATCGACATCCGTGTCGACGACGTGCAGCTCGGCCATGAGGCCACGGTCTCGAAGGTCAGCGAAGAGCAGCTCTTCTACCTGCAGTCCCGCGGCATGCCCGAGGACGAGGCGATGGCGATGATCGTGCGCGGCTTCATCGAGCCGATCGCGCGCGAGCTGCCCATGGAGTACGCGATGGAACTGAACAAGCTCATCGAGATGGGCATGGAAGGATCGGTCGGCTAAATGGCGGCCTCGACGACAGCGCCCAGCGAGGCGCAGCACACGAACGCGCACATCGACCCGGCCGCCCAGGTGGCGGACGCGGGATTCGTCCCGGTGCAGACCCGCTCCGAGCGCCCGCACTCGTTCGACCCGGACGACTTCGGCACGCCGACCGGTCGCGAGGTGAACTGGAAGCACACGCCGGTGGCCGCACTCACGCCGCTGTTCCGCACCGCGGAGGGCGAGGAGAGCGTGCAGTACTCCTTCACGTCCGGCGAGCAGTACGTCGCCGCACCGCTCACGGCGGGAACCGCTCCGCGTGGCGAGGTCTTCCTCGCCGAGGACATCACCGCCGCCGTCGCGTGGCAGGGCGCCTCCGAGGCGCTGCACATCCGCATCCCGCGCGAGGAGGAGGTCGCGGCGCCGATCTTCGTGTCGCTCACGGGCACCGGAGCCGACCGCCGGGCGGATGCCCACATCGTGATCGAGGCCCTCGAGCACAGCTCCGCCACGGTGGTGCTGCAGCACAAGGGCTCGGCGCAGTACGCCCAGAACGTCGAGATCATCGTCCGTGACGGGGCGAAGCTCACGGTCGTCTCCGTGCAGCAGTGGGACGATGACGCCGTGCACGCGGCCGCCCACCAGGCGCGAGTCGCGGCCGACGCCACGCTCAAGCACTTCGTCGTGAGCTTCGGCGGCGGCGTGGTGCGTGTGAACCCGAGCGTCGAGCTCGCCGGCGCCGGCTCCGAGGGCTACCTGTACGGGCTGTCCTACGCCGACTCCGGCCAGCACCTGGAGAGCCAGGTGTACCTGCACCACAAGGGCCCGCACACGACCGGCGACGTGCTCTACAAGGGCGCGCTGCAGGGCGAGAGCGCCCACAGCGTGTGGATCGGCGACGTGCTCATCGGTGCGGATGCCACCGGCACCGACTCGTACGAGGCCAACCGCAACCTGGTGCTCACGGAGGGCGCGCGCGCCGACTCCATCCCGAACCTCGAGATCGAGACGGGCGACATCGTCGGCGCCGGGCACGCGAGTGCCACCGGCCGCTTCGACGACGAGCAGCTCTTCTATCTCCAGGCTCGCGGCATCCCGGAGGACGAGGCCCGCCGCCTGGTGGTTCTCGGCTTCCTCACCGACATCGTGCTGCGCCTCGGCATCCCCGACCTGGAGTCGGAGCTGCTGGCCGCCATCGAGGCCGAGCTCGCCGAGGTGAACGCGTGACCGCGCAGCGCGTCTGCGGCGTCTCCGAGCTGGAGCAGGACACGCCGCTGCGCGTCGAGCCGGACGGTGTGCCGATCACGGTCATCAAGGACGGCGAGGGTGTCATCCACGCCATCGGCGACACCTGCACCCACGGCGACATCTCGCTGTCCGAGGGCTTCGTGGAAGGCGACACGGTGGAGTGCTGGGCTCATGGCTCGGCGTTCTCCCTGATCACCGGCAAGCCCCAGAATCTCCCCGCATATGAGCCCGTTCCGGTCTACGTCGTCGAGATCGACGGCGACGACGTGCTCATCGATCCCGCTGTGACGAAGGAAGTCTGAAGAATGTCTGTTCTCGAGATCCGCGACCTGCATGTGACGGTCGAGACCGAGGCGGGGACCACCCCGATCCTCAACGGAATCACCCTCACCATGAACACTGGTGAGACCCACGCCATCATGGGCCCCAACGGCTCCGGCAAGTCCACCCTGGCCTACACGATCGCGGGCCACCCGAAGTACACGGTCACGTCCGGCTCCATCACCTTCGACGGTGAGGACGTCCTGGCGATGAGCGTCGACGAGCGCGCCCGCGCCGGCCTGTTCCTCGCCATGCAGTACCCGGTCGAGATCCCCGGCGTGACCGTGACGAACTTCCTGCGCACCGCGAAGACCGCGCTCGACGGCGAGGCGCCCTCGATCCGGCAGTGGACCAAGGACGTCAAGGAGTCCATGGCCAACCTCCGCATGGACCCGAAGTTCGCGCAGCGCAACGTCAACGAGGGTTTCTCGGGTGGCGAGAAGAAGCGCCACGAGATCCTCCAGCTCGAGGTGCTCAAGCCGAAGTTCGCCGTGCTCGACGAGACCGACTCCGGCCTCGACGTGGACGCGCTGAAGATCGTCTCCGAGGGTGTCAACCGCGCGAAGGAGTCCACCGGTCTCGGTGTGCTGCTCATCACGCACTACACCCGGATCCTCCGCTACATCCGCCCGGACTACGTCCACGTGGTCGTCGCGGGCAAGATCGTCGAGGAGGGCGGACCCGAGCTCGCCGACCGTCTGGAGAACGAGGGCTACGACCGGTTCCTCGACCCCTCCGCTCCCATCGAGGCGTAGGCTGATCGCATGACAGCGACCCTGACGGACGAGAAGTACGACGCGGTCACCGAGGCCCTGAAGGACGTGATGGATCCTGAGCTCGGGATCAACGTCGTCGACCTCGGGCTCATCTACGACCTCGCCTGGGATGACGAGAACGACGCTCTCGTCATCCACATGACGCTGACCAGTGCGGGCTGCCCGCTCACGGATGTCCTCGAAGACCAGACGGCGCAGGCCCTGGACAACGTCGTGGACCGCTTCCGCATCAACTGGGTGTGGATGCCGCCGTGGGGACCCGAGCGGATCACGGACGACGGACGCGACATGATGCGTGCGCTCGGCTTCGCGATCTGAGCGTTCCGGTCACCTGACCACCAGACGAAGCGGGCGTGCCGGGCACGCCCGCTTCGACGTCTCCGCATCGGCGCGGAGAGAAATCGGAGGACGAATGCTGTCGGTCAAGGCCCTGCCGCTGTCGGAGCTGCGCGAGCGCACCAGCGAGAAGTGGCGGGAGTATCCCGAGGACGTGCTGCCCCTCTTCGTCGCGGAGATGGACTTCCCGCTCGCTCCGCCCATCACCGCCGCTCTGCAGCGGGCGCTGGACCTCGGGGACACCGGGTACATCGCCTCGCGGACACCGCTCGCGGAGGCCTACGCGGGTTTCGCGGAGCGCCGCTTCGGCTGGCGTCCCGACCCCGCACGGATGCGCAGCACGGCGGACGTGAGCATGGGCATCGTCGAGATCCTCCGCCGCGTCACGCAGCCGGGGGAGCGCGTCGTCGTGACGCCTCCGGTCTACCCGCCCTTCTACGACCTCGTCGCCGAGGCGGGAGCCGAGGTGCAGCGGGTGCCGCTGCGCGACACGGGGACGCGGTGGGAGCTCGACCTCGACGGGATCCGCGCCGCGTTCGAGGACGGCGCGACGGCCATCCTCCTCTGCAACCCGCACAACCCCACGGGCACCGTGCACGATCGGGAGACGCTGGCCGCGCTGGCTGACCTGGCCGAGGAGTTCGGCGCGACGGTCGTATCGGACGAGATCCATGCACCGCTCGCGCAGCCCGGCGCGGGCTTCACGCCCTTCCTCGCCACGAGCGACGCGGCAGCCCGGGTCGGCTATGCCGTCGTCAGCGCGAGCAAGGCGTTCAATCTCGCGGGACTGAAGTGCGCGCTCATGGTGACCGCCGCGGAAGAGACGTCCGCGGTCGTTCGCGACCTGCCGGTCGAGGTGGAGTGGCGGACGGGACAGTTCGGTCTGCTCGCGGCCGTCGCCGCATTCTCGGAGGAGAGCGACGCCTGGCTCGACGGCCTCCTGCGCACCCTCGACGAGAACCGCGTGCTGCTGGAAGATCTCCTCGCCCGCCACCTGCCCGCCGCCCGCTACCGCATTCCGGACGCGGGGTACCTCGCGTGGATCGACCTCTCGGCACTCGGCTGGGGCGACAATCCCGCCCGGCAGATCCTCCGCGAGGCGAAGGTCGCGCTGCACTTCGGCCCGGCCTTCGGGGAGGAAGGGGCCGGACACGTGCGGCTCAACTTCGGCACCAGCCCCGAGATCCTCACCGAGGCGATCGAACGCATCGCCGCGCTCGTCGAGCGATGACGGCTGCGGAGCCGACCGCTACGATCTGGGACCGCAGCCGGGTCTGGGTGACTCTGGGCGCTGTCGCTCTGATCTTCCTCGCCGCGATCGAGGCCCTCGCGGTGACGACGGTCATGCCGATCGTCAGCGATGCCCTGGACGGCCAGTCGCTGTACGCCGTCGCCTTCGCGGGCACGCTCGCGACCAGCGTGATCGGGATGGTCGCGGCGGGGTCCTGGTCGGACGCGCGCGGTCCGCGCGGCGCGCTGTACGCCGCCGTCACCCTCTTCATCCTCGGCCTGCTGATCTCCGGGTTCGCGGCGACGATGCCCCAGTTCCTGATCGGACGACTGGTGCAGGGGCTCGGTGCCGGTGGCCAGACCGTCGCTCTGTACGTCGTCGTCGCGCGGCTGTATCCGCCGTACCTGCACGGGCGGGTGTTCGCGGCATTCGCGGCCGCCTGGGTGGTGCCGTCGATGATCGGGCCCTTCCTCGCGGGAGCGGTGGCGGAGTACCTCGATTGGCGATGGGCGTTCCTGGGCGTGGCGGTGCTGACCGCGATCGCGTTCTCCATGGTCGCGATCCGCTTGCGCGGTGTCGACCTCGGCCGCGGGGAGCCGCAGGACCGGCGGGCGCTGCTCACGCGCCTCTCGCTCGCCGTCGTCGTCGCGGTGCTCGCGGTGGTGATCGGACTGTCCGCCGAGCTCGATCCGGTGATCGGCTGGCCGGTCGCGCTGGGAGCCGTGCTCGCGATCGGTGTCGCCGTGCTGCCCCTTCTGCCGCGACGCACGCTGCGCGCCGGCGCCGGCCTTCCCAGTGTCGTGCTCATGCGCGGCGTGGCGGCCGGCGCGTTCTTCGCCGCGGAGGCCTACATCCCGTACCTGCTCATGCGGAAGTTCGACTTCTCCGCCACCTGGGCCGGGGTCGCCCTCATGCTGGCCGCCTTCGCGTGGGCCGGTGCGTCCGCCGCGCAGGGTCGCTACGGTGAGCGGCTGGGCAACCACCGCATCACGGCTCTCAGCCTGGGAGCGTTGCTCGTGGCGATGCTCTGCGTGCTGGCCGCCGCGGCGTTCGACGCCTCGCCGATCTTCGTGATCGTCGGGTGGGCGTTCGCCGGGGGCGGCATGGGGCTGCTGTACCCGCGGCTCACCGTGCTGACCCTCGCCTACTCGGATGAGACGAACCAGGGATTCAACTCCTCGGCGCTCTCGATCTCGGACGCGACGGGTTCGGCGGTCGCGATCGCGCTGGCGGGGCTCGCCGTCGCCACTCTGGGGGGCCGGGCGGATGCGTTCGCGGTCGTGTTCATCCTCGGTGTCGGGCTGGTGCTGCTCGCGGTGATCCCCGGGCTCAGGCTCGGGCACGCCGCGGAGTCTTCGGTGCGCTGAGCTCACCGGCGAGGGCGATCACACCGAGGTCGAACACCCGGTCCAGACCCGCCGTCACGTCGACCTCGCTGGAGGACGGGAGGGCGCCGTGACTGTCGGCGTGCATCCGCTGCTGGACGAGGGTCGCATGACCGAGCACGAAATGCAGGATCGCGGCGCCGCGGTCCTCGGCGTCCTGAGCTCCCTCCGCGCGGAGGGCCGCGACCAGAGCCTCGCGGGCGTGGGCCGAGCCCAGCTGGAGCGCGTACGTGCTGAGCACGAGCTCCGCGCCGTCCCGGTAGGCGAAGAGGGCGTCGCGGAGCGCGCGGGCAGTCGCGAGGACCCCGCCGTCTCCGGCGGGAACCCCGGCGGTGATCCGGTCGGCGAGGTCGGCGAGGAGCTCCTGCTTGTTCGCCACGTGCCAGTAGAGAGCGCTGGGCTGCACGTCGAGCCGAGCCGCGATGCGGCGCATGGAGAGGTCGGCCAGCCCCACCTCGTCGAGGAGGGCCAGGGCCGTCCGCGAGACGCTGTCCCGGTCATGACGGGCGGGATTCGTCTCGGGACTCATGCTCCCACTATAGTGAACGGCGTTCAGGTGAACGGTGTTCAGGAGGATGAATGCGCAGGCGGAAGCCGGGGACGACCGCGACGCTCGCGGAGCCGGGAACGGTGCGTCTCGACGGCGTGGGCGTGACGGTCGACGGCCGTGTTCTGCTCGACGACGTGACGCTGGAACTCACCGCGCCGCGCATCGCCGTGATCGGTGCGAACGGCTCCGGGAAGTCGACGTTCGCCCGATTGCTGAACGGCCTCATGACGCCGACCACGGGAACGGTCACCGTCCACGGCCTCGACGCGCTCCGAGAGCGGACCGCCGTCCGCCGCCGGGTGGGCTTCGTCTTCACCGATCCGGACGCCCAGATCCTGATGCCGACCCCGGCCGAGGATCTCGCGCTGTCCCTCCGAGGGCGGCCCCGTGGGGACATCGCCGCCCGCGTGCAGGAGACGCTGGATCGGCACGGTCTCGGCGCCCACGCCGACATCCCGGCGTCGTCGCTCTCGGGAGGCCAGAAGCAGATGCTGGCCCTCGCTGCGGTGCTCCTCTCCGAGCCGGCACTGATCGTGGCGGACGAACCGACCACGCTCCTCGACCTGCGCAACGCGCGGCGGATCGGAGACCTCCTCCTGGCGCAGGACGCGCAGGTGCTCATCGTCACCCACGATCTCGAGCTCGCCGCGCGCTGCGACACGGCCGTCCTCTTCGACGGCGGGCGCGTCGTCGATCAGGGAGATCCCGAAGCGGTCATCGCGCGCTATCGCCGGTTGTGCGCGTGATCCCGTCCCGGCCGCTCGTGCCGGGGCTCCTGTCGAGGGTGCCAGCCGGACCGAAGCTGGCGGGCCTCGCCCTCGCGGCGCTCGCGATGACCCTGTGCCCGCACGGGCCGGTCAGCATCGCCGTCTGCCTCGCGGCCGTGCTCGCGCTCTACCCGATCGGAGGTGTGCCGCTCTCCGCCGCCGTGATCGAGCTGTGGCGGCTGCGTGCGGTCCTGCTCGTTCTCGCGATCGCCCTCGCCGTCTTCGTGTCTCCCGTGGCCGCCTGGATGAGCACCGGGCGGGTCGCCGCATTGCTGCTGCTCGCCGCGCTCCTCACACTGACCACGCGCATGTCCGACCTCCTGGAGGTGCTGCAGCGCCTCCTGCAGCCGCTGCGCCGTGTCGGGGTGGACCCCGAGGCGGTGTCGATGGCGGTGTCGCTCACCCTGACGATGGTGCCCGTCGTCGCGGGCTTCGCACAGCGGGTGCGCGATGCGGAGCGCGCCCGCGGAGTGCGACTGGGTGTGCGTGGCGTGGTGCCCCTGCTCGTCATGACGCTCCGCCACGCGGACCAGGTCGGTGATGCCCTCGCCGCCCGCGGGGTCGGCTGACGGTCACGCCACGACGGCGGGGGCGGGGACGGCGCTGCCGGAGCGGCCAGCGAGCCGCAGCGCAGCCACGAGCAGCAGCACGGCGAGCGCCGCAGTGGAGACCGTCGTACCGAGGACGAGGAGCAGCACCACCCCCGTGAGTCCCACGGCGGTCCCCAGCACCAGGCGGCGGCGCGAGTCCGTCGCCGTCGGCGAGGGGTGGTTCTCGAAGCGATCGACGCGCACGGCGACCAGGGCGGTGAGGACGAGTGCCGTCACCAGCCACAGCGGGCGGGCTGCCCACCACTCCACGCTGTCGAGTGCGGGCAGGCTGAGCCCCCCGACGATCGCTGCCAGCGCTGTCGCTCCGGCCATCACCAACAGCACCGGCATGTGCCAGAGGTAGATGGTCATCGTGCGCCGGGTCACGAACGCGGTGAACGCGGCCACCGGGGTGTGCCGGCTGAAGCGTCCGATCCGGTCGCGGTACAGGGAGAACAGGGTCGTGTGGATGAGCCCGACCAGCAGGAGGGCGGCTGTCGGCGGGTTGATGTTGGCGATGAGGTCGGGGGAGTACACGCCCCCGAGGAAGAGTGCGACGAGGAGCCCGAGGGAGCCGGTGCCGATCGCCACGCGGACTCCGGGCCGCAGTGCATCCACGCGTCCGTCGGCGAGGAAGAACCCGAGCTGCTGCATCGTCAGCCAGACGAAGGCGAGGTTGAGGAAACCCAGGGCGTCGTTCCCGGTCGTGGCGCGCAGCACGTCGACCGCGACGGCCGCAGCGGCGAGGAGAGCGATGGTCCGCAGCGGCGCGCGGTCGTGCAGCGCGACGAAGGCGGGGAGGAGGGCCTGGCACAGCAGGAAGACCCCGAGGAACCACAGGGGCTGCCCGTACCGGAAACCCGCGACCGCGATGAGATCCGGGGAGACCCCGACGACGGTGAGCACGGCGAGAGCGATGCCGACCGCGGCGATGGTGAACAGGGCCGGACGCAGGAGCCGGTGCACCCGACCGGCCACGAAGGCGGTGGCGCTCCCGCCGCGGTCGCGGAGGCGGCGGTAGGCGAGGAGTCCGGAGAACCCTCCGATCACGAAGAAGAGCGGCATCACCTGCAGCAGCCAGCTCAGCGGCGCGATCCAGCCCGTGCCGTCGCTCGCGTTCTCGAACACCGGCCCGGACTCGGACACCGTGACCCCCACCATGACGGCGTGCAGCAGGACGACGCCGAGCACGCACAGTGCCCGGACGACGTCGATGCCGGTGTCGCGGTGGCCGGTGGGGGCGGATACGGCGGGGGCGGGGGTGCTGAGGCGTGGAGCCGCGGCGATGACCATGAGTCCTCCTGGGAACGGTGTCCTCGGAGGCTATGGACGCGGTGGTCGGCACGACATCACCCCGTGGTGCCGTCCTGACCCCTACGCAGGGGTGACTCAGGCGGAGGGCTCGACCAGACCGGTGTCGTAGGCGAGGATGACGGCGTGCACCCGGTCGCGGAGACCGAGCTTCGCGAGCACTTTGCCGACGTGGGTCTTCACGGTCTGCTCGGCGATGAACAGGTCGCCCGCGATCTCCGTGTTGGAGCGGCCCTTGCCGATGAGGACGAGCACCTCGCGCTCCCGGTCGGTGAGATCGGCGAGGGCGGTCGCTGACCTGCGTGATGCCGGCCGCCGTCCGGCGAACTGTTCGATCATCCGCCGCGTCACGCTCGGGGCGAGGAGCGCATCGCCCCCCGCCACCACGCGGACGGCATGCACGAGCTCCTCCGGGAGAGCGTCCTTGAGGAGGAAGCCGCTGGCGCCGGCGGCGAGGGCGTCGTAGACGTAGTCGTCGATGTCGAACGTGGTGAGCATGAGGATCCGTGGCACGTGCGCGGCCGGGTACGACGGGCCCAGGATGCGCCGGGTGGCCTCGATGCCGTCGAGTTCCGGCATGCGGACGTCCATGAGGATGACGTCGGGGTCGAGCCGCGCGGCGAGCGTGACGGCTTCGGCGCCGTCCGCGGCCTGGCCCACCACGCGGATGCCTTCATGGGCGTCCAGCAGGGCGGCGAAGCCGGCGCGGACCATCGCCTGATCGTCGGCGATGAGCACGCTGATCGTCACGAGTTCTCCTTGTCTTCCGCCGAGGCGGTCGGCACGGCGGCTGATGCCGCGGGGGACAGGGGCAGGGTGGCGTCGACCGTCCAGCCCCCGTCGTCGGACGGGCCGGCCGCGAGGCTCCCGCCCAGCAGCTCTGCGCGCTCGCGCATTCCCCGGAGGCCGTAGCCCCCGGTGGGGTTCTCGACCGGCTGCGGGGGTGCCGCGTTGCGCACCCGGATGTGCAGTCTGCCGGCATCGGCGTGAAGGCGGACGGTGACCCGTGCTCCGGGGGCATGGCGGACGGCGTTGCTCAATGCCTCCTGCACGATGCGGAAGGCGGCGATCTGCACACCGGGTCCGGCGGCCGAGGCCGCCTCGATCCCCTCCAGCACGAGACCGACCTCCACGCCGGCGCGTCGGATGGTGTCGACGAGGGCCGGCACGTCGTCCAGTCCCTGCTGCGGTGCGAGCTCGGCATGCTGGTCCTCCGTGCGGAGCACCCCCAGCATGCGCCGCATCTCGGTGAGCGAGGAGCGAGCGGTGGCGGCGATGTCGTCGAACTCGGCCGCCGCGTCGGCATCGAGGTCCGCGATCCGGTAGCGCGCGGTCGACGCCTGCACCTGGATCACCGACATGCTGTGCGCCACGACGTCGTGCAGCTCCCTGGCGATCCGGGTGCGCTCCTCCACGAGGGCGCGCCGCGACTCCTCCAGGGCGCTGTGCTCCTTCTCCCTGGTCAGCTCGGCCGCCACCCGCACGCGGCCGGCGACGAGGATGGCGATGAGGAACATCGCGGCGGCGACCGAGGTCGTCACGATCAGGTTGGCGGTGACGCTCCCGGAGCTCGCCGGTGTCGCGACCATGTCCGGCCGCAGCAGGGGCGCCGTCAGGGATGTGAGTGCGCCGATCACGAGGGTGAGGGCGCCGAGTCGGGCTCCCTGCACGAAGGACATCACGCCCACGAAGAGGACGAACGCGAGCAGTGCCGGTACCGACCACGGCCACGGGGACTGGATCGCCCGCGCCGGCTCGACGAGGAGAGGGAGCAGGAAGGCGCCGGCGGCGAACACGACGATCGCGGTCCGCGGACGGGAGGGGACGAGCAGGGGAGGCCCGCACACGGCGGCACCGAGCAGGAAAGACAGCGGCAGCGGCGTGCCCGAGAGCACCGTCTGGAGCGGGACGAGGAGCGCGTACAGCACGACGACCGCCGTGGTCAGCGCCACGAGGGCGCCGGTGCGACGGCTGATCCGTGACGGGCGCGGGGTGCGCTCTCGGCGGCGTGCCATGCGTCTCATCCTGCCAGGTGCGGGACCGCCGTACGGCGGCGGCGGAGCGCGGCGATCCGGTCGATGACGATGCCGACGATCAGGGCGATGACGACGCCGATGGCGGCGCTGAGCACGGGCTGGTCGTGCAGCCAGGCACCGGCGAGCAACCCGATCGCGAGGCTGAACACGCTCCAGCTGACACCGGCGATGAGGCTCAGCGGGAGGAACCGCCGCCAGGGGAACCCGAGCGCTCCGGCGGACATGTTCACGGCCACGCGGCCGATCGGGATGTATCGCGCGCCGAGGATCAGCGTCGCGCTGCGGCGGTCGAGAGCATGCTGCGCGTAGGCGAACGCGGCGGCGACGCGAGGGCGACGCATCCACGCGAACCTCGTGGTGCCGAGTCGGCGACCGATGAGGAATGCGATGTTGTCGCCGATCGCAGCGCCCAGGGCGGCGACCGCCCCGAGCAGCAGGATGTTGCCGTCGCCGGTGGACGCGGCGACGGCCGCCGCGGCGACGAGGACCGTCTCGCTCGGGACCGGAGGGAAGAACCCGTCGATCACGGTCACCGCGAAGAGCACCGCGTACAGCCACGGGGAGGCGATCGCCTGCAGGATGAGGTCGTTGAGGATGTCCACTCCAGCACCGTAGGCAACGGGTGCGGGGCGGGTCATCACTCCCCGGTATCGCCTCGGTCACCCTGCGGAGGGATCTTGTCGGCGATCAGCGCCGTCGCAGCGGCATATACTGGGAGGCTGGCCGCTCGGCCATCACCCTCCTCCCGAACGAACGGACGTCCGCTGTGCTTGCCGTGCACGACCTCGAGATCCGCGTTGGCGCGCGCCTGCTGATGGAGAACGTCTCGTTCCGTGTGTCCGACGGCGACAAGATCGGCCTCGTCGGACGCAACGGTGCGGGCAAGACGACACTCACCAAGGTGCTCGCCGGCGACGTGCTGCCCTCCGGTGGTACCGTCACCCGCTCCGGCGAACTCGGCTACCTGCCGCAGGACCCGCGTTCGGGCAACCCGGAGGACCTCGCCCGTACCCGCATCCTCGACGCCCGCGGCCTCGGCCAGCTCAACCTCGGCATGACCGAGGCCTCGCTCGCGATGGGCTCGGACGACCCCGCGGTCGCGGCGAAGGCGATGAAGCGCTACGGGGCGCTCACCGAGAAGTTCGAGGCGCAGGGCGGCTACGCGGCCGAGGCCGAGGCGGCGTCGATCGCGCACAACCTCTCGCTGCCGGACCGCATCCTCGACCAGCCGCTGTCGACCCTCTCCGGTGGACAGCGCCGTCGAATCGAGCTCGCGCGCATCCTCTTCTCCGACGCCCAGACGATGATCCTCGACGAGCCGACCAACCACCTCGACGCGGACAGCGTCGTGTGGCTGCGGGAGTTCCTCAAGAACTACAAGGGCGGGTTGATCGTCATCAGCCACGACGTCGAGCTCGTCGGCGAGACCGTCAACCGCGTCTTCTACCTCGACGCCAACCGCCAGGTCATCGACATCTACAACATGAACTGGAAGAACTACCTGCGTCAGCGCGCCGCGGATGAGGAGCGCCGCAAGAAGGAGCGGGCCAACGCGGAGAAGAAGGCGACCACTCTCCAGCAGCAGGCGGCGCGCTTCGGAGCCAAGGCGTCCAAGGCGGCGGCCGCGCACCAGATGCTCGCCCGCGCGGAGAAGCTCCTGTCGGGGCTGGAAGACGTGCGTCAGGAGGACCGCGTCGCGAAGCTGCGGTTCCCGAAGCCGGCGCCCTGTGGCAAGACCCCGCTGATGGCGTCCGGACTGTCGAAGTCGTACGGCTCGCTGGAGATCTTCACCGACGTCGACCTCGCGATCGACCGTGGCTCCAAGGTCGTCGTGCTCGGACTCAACGGTGCGGGAAAGACGACGTTGCTGCGCATGCTCGCGGGCGTCGACCAGCCGGACACCGGCCAGCTCGAGCCCGGCCACGGCCTCAAGGTCGGGTACTACGCGCAGGAGCACGAGAACCTCGACGTCAGCCGCTCGGTGCTGGAGAACATGGTGTCGGCGGCCCCGCACATCACCGAGACCGAGGCGCGCAAGGTCCTCGGCTCGTTCCTGTTCACCGGCGACGACGTCCTCAAGCCGGCCGGCGTGCTCTCCGGCGGTGAGAAGACGCGACTGTCGTTGGCGACCCTCGTCGTGTCGTCCGCGAACCTGTTGCTGCTCGACGAGCCCACGAACAACCTCGACCCGGCCTCGCGCGAGGAGATCCTCGGGGCTCTGGCCCACTACGAGGGTGCCGTCGTGCTCGTGTCGCACGACCCCGGCGCGGTGCAGTCGCTGAACCCGGAGCGGGTCCTCATCCTGCCCGACGGCGTCGAGGACATCTGGAGCCAGGAGTACCAGGACCTCATCGAGCTCGCGTAGCCGGTCGTGGCATAGTCGGAGCATGGCCGAGCAGTCGATCCTTCCTCCCTCGGAGCTCGCGGTATGGTTGCGCGCGCAGCCGGCCCTCACCGGCACGGCTCCACCGCTGCGCCTCGCTGACCTCCCCGACGATCCGGTGCCGCTCTTCCGCGACTGGCTCCGCACGGCGGCCGCAGACGGCGTTCCGGAACCGCACGCCGCGACCCTCGCGACCGTCGACGCGGACGGCCTGCCGGACGCGCGCACGCTGATCCTCAAGGACGTAGACGCGCGTGGCTGGGCGTTCGCCGGAGCACGGTCCTCACGGAAGGCCACGCAGCTCGAGGCGCGTCCGGCCGCGGCCCTGAATCTGTGGTGGCAGCCACAGCGACGCGCGGTGCGGGTGCGGGGAACCGTGGAAGAGGCGTCCCCGGCGGAGAGCGACGCCGACCTCGCTGCCCGCTCCGAGGACGTACGCGCCGGTCTCCATCCGGGGGACTGGGTGCTGTGGCGTGTCGTGCCGACGCGAGTCGAGTTCTGGCAGGGCTCTCCGGATCGAAACCACACCCGGATCGTCTACCGCCGCGTCGAGGGCCGATGGCAGCACACCGCCACCGGCGCCGATCCCAGCTCCAGCGATCGATAACGCTCCGCCCCATCACTCGGACGGCACGTTTTCGATCCCGCACCGTCGTCTCGCGCGGGACCGAAAACGCGCCTCCGGTTGCTTACGAACGCCCGTTTTCGATCCCGTAGCCGCGGGGGACACCCGTGCGGGATCGGAAAGGTGCCTGGAAGCGTGCGGGGAGGAGCGTTTTCGAGCTTCGCCGGGGGAGAGGGGGCGGGGTGAGGGCGGGGGTGAGAGGGGCTGGAACCGGGGGGAACGGAGTGGCACACTGTAGCGATCTGCTCGTCGGAGGGGGACGACACATGCGCATGGCACGACGACGGGCTCTCGCGGCCACGCTGGCAGTCCTCCTCGGAGTCGGGGGCGCCGTCGTCACCGCGGCTCCGGCTCTCGCGGCCGCCCCGGTCGGCGGGCCGACGACCCCGGGCATCTGGGGGTATCACACCGTCACGTTCGAGTCCCTCGGCAGCACCGTGGCTGAGGTCGCC
This sequence comes from Microbacterium sp. NPDC064978, assembly GCF_044543605.1. Lineage (NCBI taxonomy): Bacteria > Bacillati > Actinomycetota > Actinomycetes > Micrococcales > Microbacteriaceae > Microbacterium > Microbacterium sp. NPDC064978. Next base: position 78,955 of record NZ_JBITWF010000001.1, read on the forward strand.
GTCGTCTCCGGAGGGCTGGCTCCTCGGCAGCCGGCGCCCACCTCCGCGGAGGGACCGTTCGACGGCTGGGTCACGGGACCTCCCGGCGCCGAGGAGCCGTTCCGGTTCGAGAGCACCGTCATCACGACGGACCTCGTCGTCCGGGCGACGTTCGCCGACACGCGGATCGTGCAGTTCCTCGCCGGTCCCGCGGGAGAGGACGCCGACCGCATCATCGATGCCGACGAGGTGCGAGACGGCGAGCCGTTGGGGGAGATCGCACCGGATGTCGCCGAGGTCCCGGACGGGCAGGTGTTCACGGGGGAGTGGTACCGGGAGGACGACCCGACCCGGACGCCCTACGATTTCGCTGCTCCTGTCACGGAGAACTTCCGGCTGGTGCCGATCCTCGTCTCCGGCTTCGCGGTGTCGTTCGTGACCGACGGCACTGCCGTGTCCCCCGAGTTCGTCGTCGAGCCCGACACCGCCTTCACGGCTGCGGATCTCGCGGCCATCACGCCGCCGACGAGGACGGGCTACACCTTCACCCAGTGGTGGGCGGATGCGGCGCGCACGCAACCCGTCGATCTCCCGCTGACGGATACCGCGACGCTCTATGCCGGCTGGCAGGGGCAGGACGTCGAATACCACGTCAGCTACTGGCTCGAGAAGCCGAACGTGGTCCCGGAGTCCTACCCGGCGCCGGTGTTCACGGCCGCGGGAGCGACGCCGCCCGCGTGGACCGACGCGGACGGGAGGCTCAGCGACGCGCAGTTGGCGGACCCGGCGAACTTCCTCTTCCTCGACGACATCGCGTCGACAGCGACCGCGGGTTCCACCGTCGGGGGCCCGACCGTGAAGGACGACCTCCCGACGCCATCAAGGAGCTCGTGCGCGCGCAGCTCGACCCCGCCGTCGTGCAGTCGGATCCGCTGACATTCGCCGACCTGGCGGTGAGCCAACAGGATGTCACTGTGCAGGGAGACGGATCGACGGTGGTGAACGTCTACCTGACGCGGTCGCTGTGGCGGACGGACTTCCGACTCATCGCCCCGGGAAGCTCGGCGAACGTGCCCGCGGCGTGCGCCGCGGCAGGCACCTACGACATCACCATGGACGTCGGCGGCGCCACGTACTTCGCCTCGACGGTGTCCGGTGGCGCGCAGCTCCTCGGCACGCTCTCGGTCCGCGAGAAGATCGGTTTCGACATGCAGGCCGCGGGCGTGGCGCCGGTGCCGTTGTCGCAGACGGACGGCTCCGGCCTGATCACCGCCTACGACGCCGGGACCGAGAACCAGAGCTGCGTCCTCCGCGGCTGGGGGCCGCAGCAGTTCACCCCTCTGATCTTCACCGCGGTCTACACCGGTGCCGGGGCGGACACCGGTTCCGTCGATCTCGCGAACCGCACGACGACGATGACCGGGAAGATGGCTGCCGCGCGCACCCAGAACCTCACGCAACGATTCGAGTACGCGGAAGAGCTGGACCAGGGGCAGCCCGCTCCGGACGCCGTGCTCGGGCCGGACGGCGTACCGAACGATCCGTTGCGGGTGGAGACGCTGTACGCCAACAACAAGACCGCTGTCCGTGCCTCCGTGCCCTCCGGCCATCAGGTCTTCGGTCAGTACCGCAGCGCGTGGTACTGGGCCTCGAACGGCGATCGGCAGGTCGCCAGCGTCATCGACGGCTTCACGTCGTACGTGGGCTATGGCGCGGGGACGAACACGCAGGGCAACTACTTCCAGCTCGACCAGGCGTCGGGTCATCTGTATCAGCTCAACAACAGCGGGAACGTCAACGACCGGTACCGCTACCAGTTCTACAGCCGCAACACCTACACGCTCAGCTTCGTGACCGGAGGGGGCACAGCCATCCCCGCCGTCACAGGCATCCCCTTCGAGACCGCGCTCGAGCCCTCGGCACCCGCCGACCCGACCCGTGGTCGCGATGTCTTCCTCGGCTGGTACACCGACTCCCAGTTCAACGTGCCGTTCACGTTCGACGGAGCGACGATGCCCGCCAGCAACCTCGTGCTCTACGCGCGGTGGCTGACGGATCCGCACACCGTCCGGTTCTACGACCACCCGTCCAGCCCGGAGCCCATCGACGATCTGACGCAGACGGTGGAGGACCAGGGGATGGCGACCACTCCGGATCCGTTGCCCCCGCTACCGGACGGCCAGACATTCCTCGGCTGGTACCAGCGGACGACAGCAGGCTTCTTCGTACCGTATGACTTCGACACGCCGGTCGGCGCCGACCTCGATCTCTACGCCCGGTGGCAGCAGCCGGAGGCCGCTCCCTTCACCCTCCGCTATGACGGGGACGGCAACACCGGCGGCACCGTACCGACGGATCCTCTCGGCTACGACGCCGGATCGAGCGCGATCGTCGTGGACGGAGCGGGACTGACCCGGGACGACGAGGTCTTCGTCGGCTGGCGTATCGCGACGATCGCGGTGGCGCGCATCATCACGAGCCCCGTAGCGGCCGACGGACTCTTCCAGGCTGGACGCACGGTGCGCTTCGCCGGACGGGACATCACGCTCACCGCCGTGTACGCCGATCCGTCTCCCTCGTTCGCCGTGACCTTCCGTGAGAACGGCGGGGCCGACGGCACCGTCACCTGGGAAGGGCCTCCGGAGGCATCGATCACCTATCCCGGAGCATTCGACCTGCTCTTCAGAGGACCCGGGACCACGTTCCTCGGATGGTCGACGTCCGCGGACGCGACGGTCGCCGATCCGGCGTTCGACCGGCTCAGCATCTCTGCGCTCACCGGCGACCTCGTCCTTTACGCCGTCTGGGAGGATGCCCCCGCGCCGCCGTCGCCGACGCCGCCCTCGAGCGGCTCCGGAACGGAGCCCGGTGGCGGTCATCTTCCCCGCACCGGAGGGGACCCATGGGGCACGTTGCTCCTCGGAGCCCTCCTGTTCGCCACGGGGATCGTGGCGATGACGGCCCGGCGCCGGAGGCATCGGGGCTGACAACGCAGGCGAGGTCAGCGGGCGTCGAGAAGTTCGTCCTCGACGTCCGCGTCGCGGTCGCGCCGCTTCGTGACCTTCACCGGTGCCGGTTTCCCCTCGACGTCTTCGCGGTGCTTCACGATCTCGGTCCGGATGATGTACCCGATGAAGATGAAGCCCATGATGGCGAACAGGATCCACTGGATCGCATAGGACAGGTGCGGCCCCGGGTCGTCGGTCGGGGACTCGAAACCGCCCAGCGCCGCATCCGCGGCGGGCTGCTCCTCGACCAGGCGCCCGTAGGCGCCGGTGATGACGTCGTCTCCGACGAGGTCCCCGATGGAGGGGAGGTGGATGGTGGGCACCTGGCCCTCCGGAGCCCCTCGCCCGGATGCGGGAAGCGGCTCGCCCGGGCGGAGCCGGACGGTCACCGTGACCTCACCAGAAGGCGGAGAGGGAACCGTGTCCGGGAGCTCGCCCTCGCCCGGGGGCACCCAGCCGCGGTCGACGATGAGCACACGGCCGTCCGCGTCCCGGAAGGGGACAAGAACCTCGAACGCACTCGTGCCTCCGTGCGGACGGTTGCGAACCAGGAGCTGCTCGTCGGCGAGGTACTCGCCCTGCAGGGTGACCGGCCGCCATTCGTCTGCGGGGTCGAGGTCGTCCTCGGCGACGACGTCCGCGAGCGGGACGGCGGGCGCATCGTAGTTCTGCTCCACGAGCGCGATCTGCTCGGCCCGGGACTCGTTCCGCTCGAACTGCCAGTTCGACAGGAAGACGCACGCGATCGCGAAGCCGATGGCGATGAGGACGTACACACCCCAGCGGGTCAGGCGGTTGCTCATGAGGGCACCCCGTCTCGCACCGTCACCGGGAAGTCCCGCGCGGCCAGGTAGTCATGGAGGAAGTCGACGTGCTCATCGCACGCCAGCCAGATCTTCTCGCGGTCGGCGGCATGGATGCGCGGATTGCGCCAGACGACCTGCCTCGTGGCCGCGCTCCGGCATCCGGCGCGCGAGCAGATGAGTTCGCTCATCGGTCCGTGCGGCCTTCGCGGATGGTGATGACGTCAGGGGCGATCTCCGGAGCGGGCGCCGGAGCGGGCGCCGGTGCGTCGATCTCGCGCATCGGCGACTCGGCTGCCGTCTCCGTGCTGTCGCTGCCGGCGTTGGCGAAGACCACGGCGATGTAAGGCAGGACCGCGGCGGCGAGCGCGAACACCCATGTCCACCAGCCGAACGGCTGCACGAAGAACATCAACCCGAAGCACACGATGCGGATCGTCATCGTCAGGGCGTATCGACGCACACGGTGGTCACCCTCATCCCGCGGGGACTGCGGCAGTGAGGTGACGGCCGGTACTCGACGTGCGTTCTTCACGATGGTTCCAGCCTACGCCGCCGCAGCGACATCGGCATGCCCGCGAGGAGCCTCAGTTCGCGAAGACGAAGGGCAGCGTGAAGGCGCCGAACACCACGAGGCTGATGAGCGTCGAGACGATCGTGAAGACGAGCACGCCGATCATCAGGTAGCCGAGGATGAGTCCGGCGATCGCCATGCCGCGTCCGCCGAGACCGGGAGTGCGCCGGATCTGCCCCAGTGCCATGTGGCCGGTGATCACGGCCGCGATTGAGGCGAGCATCGGCACGATCGCCCAGAACAGCACGACACCGGCGATGCCGCAGACGAGCGAGGTGATCGCGAGCCCGCTGGACGGCCGTGCGGGCGGCGCCCCGTACGGCTGCGGGGTGGTGAACTGCTGCGGGGCCGAGTACTGCTGCGGGGCCGAGTACTGCTGAGGTGGCGAGTACTGCTGAGGCGGCGAGTACTGCTGCGGTGCGACGTTGGTCGGCGGTGCCGGCGGGAATCCCGGATACGCAGGGGAGGAGCCGGGGGCCGGCGGGATGGCCGGCGGCTCACCCGACGGACCGGGGACACGGGGATCGCTCACGCTGCTGCCTTTCGTCGCCCTCAGGCTTCCAGGACGGTCTGCGTCTGTCAAACGGCCGTCGTGAACCCGGCACGGCAACGTCGCTAGGATCGATGACGGCTCGGAATCCCGAGCCTCGACCTCAGACCCAGGAGTGCCCATGAGCGCGGAGCGCGTCGTCCTCGTCACCGGAGGAAACCGCGGCATCGGCCGCGCCATCGCCGAGCGCTTCGTGAGGGAGGGATACCGGGTGGCGGTCACCGCTCGGAGCGGAGAGGGGCCGGAGGGCACCCTCACGGTGCGCGCGGATGTCACGGACGCCGCCGCACTCGACGCGGCTTTCACCGAGGTGGAGCAGCAGCTCGGCCCGGTGGAGATCGTCGTCGCCAACGCCGGCATCACCAAGGACACCCTGCTCATGCGCATGAGCGAGGATGACTTCGACAGCGTCATTGCGACCAACCTCGGCGGCACGTTCCGGGTCGTCAAGCGTGCCTCGAAGGGCATGCTGCGCGCGCGGTTCGGACGGGTGATCCTCATCTCCAGCGTCGTGGGCCTCTATGGCTCCGCGGGGCAGACGAACTATGCCGCTTCGAAGAGCGCGCTCGTCGGCTTCGCCCGATCCCTCACGCGCGAGCTCGGCGGACGCGGAATCACGGCCAACGTCGTGGCGCCCGGGTTCATCGAGACCGACATGACCGCAGAGCTCCCCGAGGAGACGCAGAAGCAGTACAAGGCGAACATCCCTGCCGGCCGGTTCGCGACGCCGGACGAGGTCGCGGGCGTCGTGACCTGGCTGGCGAGCGACGACGCCGGCTACATCTCCGGCGCTGTCATCCCGGTCGACGGCGGTCTCGGCATGGGGCACTGACCCCGGCCCTCGCGGTCAGCGGTCGATCGCACGCACGAGGAGCTCGCCGAGACGTTCCGGCGCGGAGAACTGCGGCCAGTGTCCGGACCCGATCCGGACGACCTCGGCATCGTCGATCGCCCGGTACTCCGTCGCGTACGGGCCCCACTGGCTGATCACCTCGTCGAACGACGTCTGGTCCAGTCCTCCCATCAGCAGGGAGACCGGGATCCCATGCCGAGCGGGGTTGCGCAGCGCGAGTTCGTCAGTCGGGACCCGAGCGGGGATGCTGTGTGTGAGGAGGCTCGTCCGCGCCCTGGTCTCGTCGTCCAGGTCATGCACGTCCTCGTCGGGGAAGAAGCCCCAGCCGGGGAAGGCGACGACGCCGTCCTGCACCGGGAACTCGCTGATGCCGGAGCCCGGGGGCGGCGGGACGGTGTCGACGAAGACGACCCGTGCCACGCGGTCCGGGCGTGCGTCGGCGACGCCCCAGGCGACATTGCCTCCGCCACTGTGTCCGACGACCACGACGTCGCCCTCCGTGGCGTCCACGGCGGCGACCGCGAACGCCACCCAGTCATCGATCCCGATGCCTGCTGCCGCCTCCGCGGTGGCGTCGAGTCCGGGCAAGGTCAGTGGGTGCGCGCGGTGTCCCGCCTTCTCGAGAGCGGGCACGACGTCGTCCCAGCTCGATGCGTCGAGCCAGAGACCGGGGATGAGGATGATGTCCATGACCCGACGGTAGACCCGGCCACGGACATCGTCGAGGGTCAGGGGAGCAGAGGGATGACCGTTCCGAGGTCGACAGGGCCGATGACCAGGCTCGCCGATTCCCGGACGGCGGGCTTGGCGTTGAACGCGAGCCCCAGGCCGGCGACCGCCATCATCGGGAGGTCGTTGGCGCCATCGCCGATCGCGATGGTCGCGTGCCGTGCCACGCCGAGCTCCTCCGCCCAGGTGCGCAGCCAGAAGGCCTTGGCCGCCCCGTCGACGATGTCGCCGTCCACCTCGCCCGTCAGTGCACCGTCGGCCACGGACAGACGGTTGGCACGCCAGCGGTCGACACCGAGCCCCGGCGCGACGTCGTCGAGGATCTCGTGGAACCCGCCCGAGACCACGCCGACCACCCCGCCTCGGGCGTGGACGGCGGCGGTGAGCTCGCGGACACCGGGGGTGGGCTCGACGCGGGCGCGGACCCGGGCGAACGCCTCGACGGGTACGCCCGCGAGAGCCGCCACTCGGGAGCGGAGACTGGTCGCGAAGTCGATCTCACCGCGCATCGCGGCTTCGGTGGCCGCCTGCACCTCGGCGCGGCGACCCGCTTCCTCCGCGAGGAGCTCGATCACCTCGTTCCGGATGAGCGTGGAATCGGCATCGAGGACGACGAGGAATCGCGCGGTGGTCACGCCATCGAGCCTAGCGACCGGAGTCCGGGGCTCGGCACCGCTCGACGCCTCAGCGCTCGATGAACACGCCCTTGCCGACGACCGTGATCCCCGATTCCGTGACCGTGAACCCGCGGGCGAGGTCCCGTTCGCGGTCGACCCCGACCGTCGCCCCGTCGGCGAGGACGACGTTCTTGTCGAGGATCGCCCGATGCACGCGTGCGCCCTGGCCGACGTGGACGTGATCGAACACCACGGAGTCCGTGATGGTCGACCCGCCGCCGGCGAGCGTCCACGGGCCCACGACGCTGCGCTCGAGGTGCGTGCCGGAGAGCACCGACCCCAGCGACACGATCGAGTCGATCGCGTTCCCGATCCGTCCCACGGAGTCGCGGACGAACTTCGCCGGCGGGGAGTTGACCGCCTGCGAGTGGATCGGCCACTCCATGTTGTAGAGGTTGAAGATCGGGAGGGTCGAGATCAGGTCCCGGTGCGCGTCGAAGAACGAGTCGATCGTTCCCACGTCGCGCCAGTAGGAGCGGTCGCGTGGCGACGAGCCAGGGACCTCGTTCTGCTTCATGTCGTAGTAGCCGGCCTCGCCGCGGTCGACGAAGTAGGGGACGATGTCGCCACCCATGTCGTGGCTCGACGTCGGCAGCTCTCCATCCGCCTCGACCGCCGCGATGAGGGCGTCCGTGTCGAAGATGTAGTTGCCCATGGAGGCCAGGACTTCGTGCGGGGAGTCCGCAAGACCCGTGGCGTCGGTCGGCTTCTCCAGGAACTGCCGGATGCGCCCGGACTCCGGGTCGGCGTCGATGACCCCGAACTGCGACGCCAGGGCGAGGGGCTGGCGGATGCCCGCCACCGTCGCCTTCGCGCCGGACTCGATGTGCGCCTCGAGCATCTGACGGAAGTCCATCCGATAGACGTGGTCGGCGCCGATGACGACGACGATGTCCGGCTTCTCGTCGTTGATGAGGTTCATGCTCTGCAGGATCGCGTCGGCGGAGCCGGAGAACCACCGCTTGCCGAGGCGCTGCTGGGCGGGGACGGACGCGACGTAGGAGTCGAGGAGGGCCGACATCCGCCACGTCTGCGAGATGTGCCGGTCGAGACTGTGCGACTTGTATTGGGTCAGCACGACGATCTGTCTCAGCCCGGAGTTGATGAGGTTCGAGATGGCGAAGTCGATCAGGCGGTACTGCCCGCCGAACGGGACGGCAGGTTTCGCGCGGTCGGCCGTCAGCGGCATGAGTCGCTTGCCCTCGCCGCCGGCGAGGATGATCCCGAAGACCTTCTTTGGAGCGGACATGGCTCCACCATAGATGCGGTTCGGCGCGGGGAACTAGCATCTGGACAACCCGCTCGATAGCGTCTAGGCATGCGAGTCGAGATGATCACCAAGGAGTATCCGCCGGAGATCTACGGAGGCGCGGGTGTACACGTCGCCGAGCTCGTCTCCGCGCTGCGTCGTGACATCGACGTGACGGTGCGCGCGTTCGGTGCGCCGCGCGATGAGGACGGCACCTTCGCCTACCGCGCCCCGGAGAGCCTCGCCGCCGCCAACCCGGCTCTGCAGACCCTCGGCACGGACCTGGAGATCGTGTCGGCCATCGCGGGCGCCGACGTCGTGCACAGCCACACCTGGTACGCGAACTTCGCCGGCCATCTCGCCTCCCAGCTCCACGGCATCCCGCACGTGCTCACGGCGCACAGCCTCGAGCCGCTCCGGCCGTGGAAGGCCGAACAGCTCGGTGGCGGCTATGCCGTGTCGAGCGGGATCGAGAAGCTCGCCTACGAGAACGCCGCCGCGGTGATCGCGGTGAGCGCCGGCATGCGCGCCGACATCCTGCGCAGCTACCCGCAGGTCGACCCCGCACGGGTCCGCGTGATCCACAACGGCATCGACGTGGAGCGGTGGCGTCCTGTGCACGACCTCGCCTTCCTCTCCTCGATCGGCATGGACCCTGACCGTCCCTCGGTGGTCTTCGTCGGCCGCATCACGCGCCAGAAGGGGCTGCCGTACCTCCTGCAGGCGGCCCGGCTGCTGCCTCCGGAGGTCCAGCTGATCCTGTGCGCCGGAGCGCCGGACACCCCGGAGATCATGGCCGAGGTGCAGGAGGGGGTGCGGCTGCTGCAGCAGACCCGCGAGGGTGTGGTGTGGATCGAGCGGATGCTGCCGCGCGATGAGCTGTCGGCGATCCTGGCCGCGGCGACCACGTTCGTCTGCCCGTCCGTCTACGAGCCCCTCGGGATCGTGAACCTCGAGGCGATGGCCTGTGGAGCGGCCGTCGTCGGGACCGCGACCGGCGGAATCCCGGAGGTCGTCGACGACGGCGTGACGGGCCGGCTGGTCCCGATCGAGCAGGTACAGGACGGCACGGGCACGCCCACCGATCCCGACCGCTACGTCGCCGATCTCGCGGCGGTCCTGACCGAGGTCACCTCGGATCCGGCGCGGGCTCGGGAGTACGGGGAGGCCGGTCGGGAGCGTGCCCGCGCGCAGTTCAGCTGGGGTGCGATCGCCGACGAGACCCGCGCGCTCTACGCAGAGCTGTCCGCCTGAGCCGATAGGCTTTCGGTATGCCGATCGCTCTGGAGTTCACCGACGTCGTCGTGCGCCGAGAGGGGCGCAACATCATCGATCACGTGACCTGGCAGGTCTCGGACGATCAGCGATGGGTGATCCTCGGGCCGAACGGGGCGGGCAAGACGACCCTGCTGCAGCTCGCCGACACCTTGATGCATCCCACCTCTGGCACCGTCACCGTCCTCGGCGAGACGCTCGGACGCGCGGACGTCTTCGAGATCCGACCCCGGATCGGGTTCGCCTCGACGGCCATGGCCAAGCGCATCCCGCGCGACGAGACGGTTCTCAACACGGTCCTCACGGCGGCGTACTCCGTGCTCGGCCGCTGGAACGAGAGCTACGAGGACATCGATGAGCGGCGCGCACTGCGGGTGCTGGGGGACTGGCGTCTCGCGCACCTCGCCGACCGCACGTTCGGCACGCTGAGCGACGGCGAGCAGAAGCGCGTGCAGATCGCCCGCGCGGTCATGACCGACCCCGAGCTGCTGCTGCTCGACGAGCCGACGGCCTCGCTCGATCTCGGGTCGCGTGAGGAGCTGCTGGCGCTGCTGGGCGGCTACGCCTCCGCTCCGACGACGCCCGCGATGCTCATGGTGACCCATCACGTCGAGGAGATCCCGGTCGGGTTCACGCACGTGCTGCTGATCCGCGACGGGGCCGTGGTGGCGGCGGGCCCGATCGCCGAGACGCTCACCGCTGATGCCCTCGGCGAGACCTTCGGCATGCCGATCGCGCTCAGCAGCGAGGACGGACGCTACTCCGCCCGCGCCGCCTCCTGAGCTCGGTTCCGATGGGTTACTGAGCTCGGCCCCGATGGGTTACTGAGCTCGTCGAAGTACTGGTAGAATCGATCCTTGGTGCGTTCGGCACCACAGACTTCCCTCGTCCCTGGCACAATCCAGGGCAGCAACAAAGGAATCCCATGAAGACTGACATTCACCCCGAGTACAAGGCTGTCGTGTTCCGCGACCTGGGTTCGGGCGAGACCTTCCTCACCCGCTCCACCGTCACGAGCGACAAGACGATCGAGCTGGACGGCGTGGAGTACCCGGTGATCGACGTCGAGATCTCCTCGGCCTCGCACCCCTTCTACACGGGCAAGCAGCGCATCATGGACTCGGCCGGTCGCGTCGAGAAGTTCAACCAGCGCTTCAAGGGCTTCGGCGGCTCCAAGTAAGGACCGCTTCACGAAGGCCCCGCGCTCCTCGGAGCACGGGGCCTTCGTCATGCCCGGTGAGGCGCTCACACGTCGATGATGATGCGTCCGTGCTGGATGCGGCCTGGCGGGTCGCCGGGGCTCGGCGCCGGGGCGGTGCGTCTGGTCTGCCGGTCGCGCTCCTGCCCCGCCTCGTGCGCGGTGGGGGACCACACAGCATCGAAGACGCCGACGAGCCCTCCGGATCCGGCCTGCTCGTACTTCTCCTCCACCGGGCGACGGGAGAGGGAGTGCCGGATGCCGACGAAGAAGAGCACCGGCCCCGCACCGAGTACGAGGGCGATCGTGGTCCATCCGAGCAGATGCTCCATGCGCCCAGGATAGATCGCCGACCATGTCGACGGTATCCGTCGCGCGGCGGATGTCAGCGGACGCGGCGTCCGTGGGCCAGGTCGATCAGGCGCGCCAGCACAGGGCCGCTCCGCAGGCCGTTGTGCTCGTGCTCACTCGTCACCCACGGCGTCACACCGGGGAGCAGGCGGGCGGTCTCCAGCGAGAACTCCAGCGGCACGTACACGTCGTTCACGTACACCGCGGCCGCTCCCGTGGCTCCGGAGTCGGCGAGAGCGACGGTGTCGTAGATCCGCGGCCAGGGGTGCTCCGCCAGGATCGACGTGACCTCGCGCCACGGCTGCAGCCCGGGGACGGTGTCCGCCCATTCGCGACGGATGTGCTCGCCCGTGAACAGCGTGGGGTCGTCGCGGAAGTCGTCAGGCTCGACGCGCTCCGCCGACCACCGCGTCGTGTGTCCGCTCGCGTAGCTCGACTCGTGGAACGCGTAGTACAGCGGATTGCGTGCGCCGAAGGGCATGGCGTGCTGGAGGTCGTAGCGGAAGGCGTTGGAAGAGGGATCGCGCTCGAGGAGGGACCAGAGCGTCTGCCAACCGTCGTCGGTGCCGAGATCGGAGCCCACCGAGCGGAGGCGGGAACGCGATACGACCTCGCCGTCGGGGAGGACGAGTTCACCGGCGTCCGCGAGATCGATCAGGCGTCGCATGACGTCGCGGTGCTCCGGGAAGCGCCGGTAGTACCGCTCGGACGCCGTGCGCATCTTGTCGTAGCAGAGGGCGTAGACCTCGTCCGGGTCGCGCTCGACCGTGCTGAGGCCTCCGGTAATGAAGACGTCGTCGAGCGAATCCGCGTGGGTCGACAGGTAGGCCAGCGTCGTGAACCCGCCGAAGGACTGCCCGAGGACGCTCCACGTCGGCACCCCCAGGTGCTCCCGCAGCGCCTCGCAGTCGCGCACGATGGCATCGGCGCGCAGGTGGGTCAGATGCTCGGCGACGGCTTCGGCGCCCCGCACGAGGTCGCCGTCGCCGACCGGGGAGGAGAGGCCGGTGCCGCGCTGGTCCAGGAGGACGAGTCGGTAGTGCGCGAGGGCCTGGTCCAGCCACGCGGGCGCTGTGGAGGAGTGGAAGGGACGCGGGGCTTCGTAGCCGGGCCCGCCCTGCAGGAACACCAGATAGGGGAGCGTCTCGCCCCCGTCGCGTGTCACCACGCGGGCGAACACGTCGATCGTACGGGTGTCTGCCGGGTCGCCCCAGACGAGGGGAACCGTGAGCGTGTGCTCCTCGACGGCGAGGTCGAGCAGGCGGCGGCGGATGACAGTGGTCATGGTCACATCACATTCCCGATGTAGGAGTACTTCACGAAGACCTCGGCGGCGATGCCGGACTCATCGAGGACCCCCTGGACGGCCGTCATCATGTAGTTCGAGTCCCAGCCCATGTAGAGGTAGTGCGTGTCGTCGAGGTCATCCCAGTGCCCCTTCCACGCCTTGTCGCGGTAGATCGGGCCGCCGTGGGTCGCGCAGTAGGCGAGAGCGGCCTCGGTGGTGTCCGTCCAGGCGCGGCGGAACACGCGGTTGAACAGATGCTTGACGTCGTAGACCTCCCATCGCTCGCCGCGGTACTCGACGTAGTCGAACTCGCGCTCCCACCCCGCCGGCCAGCCGCGGCGTCGGACCGCGTCGAGGATCGGGGTGAGTCCGTCGTCGTCAATCTCGGGCAGCGCGGGTCGTGCCCACACGCGGACGAGGTCGGCTGTCAGGCCCACCGTGCGTGCGGTGATGGCCGCCGTGCCCCAGGACTCCTGCGCGGCCAGAGCGCGAGTGGCCGGCACCGCGCTGCGTGCATAGGCCTCATCGCGCTTGACCGGGAACGAGGCGCCGAACACCCGCTCCGTGAGCCCCTGCTCCAGCAGTGTGAGGTTGCCGAGGGTCGGCGAGAGGGCGCGGTGGCTGTTCTGCTCGTCTTCCGAATACTCGCTCCACGGGCGCACGCCGTCGCCGGACCAGGCGTCGCCGGGCACGGCGGGCACGATGTGCTCGACGTCGTAGCCGTCCACGTCATCGACGCCTTCGAGCCGGCCGAGCACGTAGGCCGGATACGGCAGCTCGCTGTACTTGAGCACCGCACTGACCCGTTCGTCCGACGGGGTGATGCGCGCGATGGCGCGGGCGAGGGCGTCGTGTCCGTCGCGACGCGCACGGCAGAGACGGGCGATGAGCCGCTCGGCGGGAAGGTTCACGAGCGCGCGACGAAGGAACATCGCCTGCAGCCACTCGAGCGTCTCGAGGAGCTGGGCCCGGTCGATGAGCCCGCGTGCGTGATCGCTGTACGCGCTCATGACGAGCGGGTACGAGGAACGTCCGAACGTGTTCACGTGCCGCAGCTGACGCGCGATCTCGGGGTCCGGTTCCTTCGTCGGATCGAGGAGGAGGCCGTAGATCTCCGCGTAGTGCCGCCAGGTCTCGGCGTCGGCCTGGAGGTGCGCGACGTCGACGCGCGGGAACGACTGGCGGAACGCGCTGTACACCCCGTGCTCCCCGTTCGCCGCCACCTCTCGCCCCGTCACGAGCACGAGGTAGTGGCGCCAGAACGCTCCGATCGCCTCGCCCGTGTGCTGCTCGATCGGTAGCCAGAACCGCGCCTCCACGTCCATCTGCTCGGCGTGGTTCAGGCCCATGAGGATGTAGTTGTGGATCAGCTCATGGTCCCGCAGCGGTTCGCCGGTGGAGTTCAGGCTCTCGAAGATCTGCTGCGCGTTGGCCTGCGCACCGAGCGTGATCGAGACGTGCTCCAGTCGCTGCAGCCCCTGCCAGATGAGCGGCACCTCGTCGGCATGGATCTGGCTGCGGAAGAAGGCGTAGTTGTCGTCGAAGCGCGACTCGCGATCGAGGTCGTCACGGCGGTCGAGCACGACCGACTCGTAGAGATCGGCCCAGGCGTCGTGCGGCCGAAGCTTCGTGCGCTCCGGGTCGTCGGTGCGCACCAGCACGCGGGCGAGGTCGGCGGCGAGCTCCGGGTCCCGGTCGCGCACCGAGTGATGCAGCGCGGCGACGAGGAGCATGAGAGTGGTGAGGCGCTGCTGCCCGTCGATGAGGATGAGGTCGGCGTCCGGGCCGGAGCCGTCCTCGGCGGAGAGGATCGAGCCGATGAAGTGGCGATGCGCGTCGTCTTCCGCGGCCACCGCCCTGACGTCGGAGAGGAGCCGCTCGCAGCCGCCGATGTCCCAGCGGTACTGCCGCTGGTAGACGGGGACGACGATGGTCGTGCGTCCCGCCGCGAGCCATTCGATCGTGTTGACTGCCGTCGCCTCGACGTTGGTCGCGGTGCTCATGCTGGTGTCTCGTCCTCCCGTAGCGACAGGCGCCACGGACGCGCCGGGTGCCCCGCCCAGTCTATTCGCTTATCCACGGTGACCCTCCGGGGGAGGGCCAGGTCCCGCTGTTAGCCTTGCCTTATCAGGGCCTGTTAAAACGTGCTGGCCCCCGATGAAAGGAACATGACTCGATCATGGGATACATCAAGTCCGCAGCGCTGGAGGAGAAGGGCTTCGTCGTCCTCGACAGCTATGACCAGGAGGCCGACCCCAAGGAGTGGCTCGACATCGAGTACGTCGACTGGAAGTCCTCGGGCGACACCCGGTTCGCGCCCCTCGCCAGCGCCTTCGGTGACATCGAGTGCAACGGCTTCTGGAACCACAAGCCGCCGCGCACCGACAAGGACGGCGTCTGGATCGACGAGCAGACCGCCAAGGCCCCGAACCTCACGCGTCGCGCGCAGGAGCCGGGCGCGAACGTCGGTCGCTGCCGCGTCATCGAGCTGCAGCCGACCCCGTACGGCGACTGCCTCTACAACCTGCACCAGGACGACAACAACCGTCTGAACCCGGACGGCACCGGCTGGGTCGTGCGCGGGTTCTTCAACCTCACCGACGACAAGGACAGCTACTTCGTCCTGCGCGAGAACCGCACGGACCCCAGCATCGAGTACCGCATCGCCCTGCCGGCCGGTGCGCAGCTCATCGTCGACACCCAGCGCCTGTGGCACGCGGCCACGCACAACGGCACCGACCCGCGCTACTGCCTCATCACCTCGTGGACGTCCGGTCCCGAGCTCGACGCGTACATCGAGAAGTACCACGGCACCGACGACGTCCCGAACGTCGAGGTCCCGCAGGACGTGCTCGAGTTCGGCTATGCCGAGCAGGCCCGCAAGGACGCCGCCCGCGCGGCCTACTACGCCGCCAAGGGCCAGCAGGTCAAGCAGGCCATGAGCGAGGCCTGAGCGTCCCCACGGTGGGTCGCTGAGCGTCCCCACGGTGGGTCGCTGAGCGTCCCCACGGTGGGTCGCTGAGCTCGTCGAAGCGCCCGAAGGCCCCGGTCCGCGGACCGGGGCCTTCGTCGTCGAATCACACGCTTGTGATTTCGCGGGAACTCGGCGAGAATGGGCGCACAACCGCATACTCTCGCCACTTCGTGGTTCAGGTCGTAGGGGAAGACGCACCTGATGAAACGGAGAGATCATGGCGACGGCTTACGCACGCGGAGTGGTGTTCATCCACTCGGCGCCTCGCGCGCTCTGCCCGCACCTGGAATGGGCGGTGGGTCGCGCTATCGGGCGTGCGGTGAACTTCGATTGGACCGAGCAGCCCGTGCTGACCGGCGCCCGCCGCGCCGAGTTCTACTGGGACGGCCCCGTCGGAACCGGCGCTGCCCTCGCGACCGCGATCCGCGGCTGGGAGCACCTGCGGTTCGAAGTGACCGAGGATCCCACTCCGCGCAGTGACGGCGGTCGGTGGCTGCACACCCCCGACCTCGGGATCCACTACGCCCAGACCGACGCCGCCGGCAACATCGTCATCGGCGAGGACCGCATCCGCTACGCGATGGAGATCGCCGCGGGAAACGCCGTCGAGCTGCAGCGTGAGCTCGACGTCGCCCTGGGCTCCGCCTGGGACGAGGAGCTGGAACCCTTCCGTCACGCCAGCGACGACGCGCGCGTCGTCTGGCTCCACAAGGTCGGCTGACCGGCCGCTGAGACCAGGAGCGCGGAGGCGTGAGTATCGGATGCCGGTGAGTGATCCCGGACGCTGAGAAGACGAATCCCCGCTCCGCTCGACGAGGACCCCGCCCCGGGTGACCGGGCGGGGTCCTCGTCTGTGCCGGTCAGATCACTGCGGCGTGAGCAAGGTCGGCGGTGGCGTCCACTCCACCGCCGCGCACGTCCGCCCAGGCCTGCGCCAGGCGCGTCATCGCCTCCGCCGTCCGCTCGGGGGGAAGCGTGATCGGGACCCGGAGGCGGCGCTCCAGCACGCCGCCGGTCGTGAAGCGCGGCCCGGGTGGGAGGATGAGATCCCGTTCCCGTGCGGCGAGGGAGAGCGTGGTCGACAAGGGGGCACCGAGGTCGATCCAGGCGGAGAGGCCGCCGGGCGTCTCCGGCATGCGCATCCCCGGGATATCCGCGATCCCCGCAGCCACCGCGTCCCGCCCCGCCGTGAGGCGGCGTCGGACATGATGGGTGAGCGCCGGGACGTCGTCGAGAAGCTCCACGGCGATGCACTGCTCCAGGAGCGCTGTGCCGAGTTCGAACGAGGGACGGACGGCCAGCAGTCGAGCGATGACCGAGCGCTCGGCGCGCACCCAGCCGATGCGCATGCCTCCCCAGGCGATCTTCGACATCGACCCGACCGTGATGACGTTCGGTCCCTCGGCCGCCATGGGCACCGGAGCCCATCCGCGGTCGATGTCGAGTTCCGCCGTCGTCTCGTCCACGATCAGATGGGTGCCGGTGTTCCGGGCCGTCGTGGCGATCCGGGACCGCTCCTCCTGCGGCAGCGTCGCGCCGGTGGGGTTGTGGAAGTCCGGGATGAGGTAGGCGACGTGCGGCCGAGCGGTCAGCAGCGTGTCGGTGAGGTGCCGGGTGTCCCAGCCGTCGGTGTCGACCGGCGTGGGGACCAGACGGTAGCCGTGACGGTGCAACGCCTCGAGCGCGTGCGGAAAGGTCGGCTGCTCCACGAGGGCGCGTTCGCCCCGGCGGCCGATCGCCGTGAGGATGAGGTTGACGGCGTTCAGGGCGCCGGAGGTGATCATGATCTCGTCCGGCGTGGTGACCGCGCCGCGTTCGGTGAACCGGCGGGCCACGGCCTCACGCAGCTCGGGAAGACCCTGCAGCGAGTAGCCGCTCGTACCGCGCAGAGCAGCGAGTCGGGGGAGGGAGCGCACGGTGGCGTCGTACAGACCGGGGGTCGAGTCCATGGAGGCGATCGAGAGGTCGATCGCCTCGTCGTCCCGGCCCGGGGTGGCTGTCGACGGGCCGTGCGGGAGCGCGACGCGGGTGCTGCCGCCGTGATGCCGGGACACGTAGCCGGCGGCCTCCAGCACGCCGTAAGCGCGGGTGATGGTCGACCGGGACCGTCGCAGCTCGAGGGCGAGGGCGCGCTCGCTCGGCAGTCGCTCGCCGACAGTGAGGCGACCGTCGAGGATGAGCGCTCTGATGCGGTCGGCGAGACCGGACGCCGAGGCGTCGTCGAGGTCCTGGATGCCGAGCTGCGTGACGAGACGGGATGCCATGCCTCCAGACTGCCGCAAAGTGGCCTTCCATGTGCAGGCCACTTTTCGCTCAGTGGTCGTCCTCGGAGGTCTTCGCACGGGCCACGATGGAGAGATGCTCTTCCGTGCCGTCTTCCTGCCTTTCACCGCGACCAGCCGTCGGGACCTGGTCGAGCGGCTCGCGCAGCTCGTGGGCGGGCTCTTCCTCTACGGCGTCGCCCTCGGCTTCATGGTGCGGGGCGGCATCGGCGTCGCGCCCTGGGACGTCCTGTCGCTGGGCGTCGCGGGCTGGACGGGACTCGGGTACGGGGTCGTCACGGTGCTCATCTCGATCGTCGTCCTGCTGCTGTGGATCCCGCTCCGTCAACGGGTGGGCCTCGGCACTCTGCTGAACGCCCTGCTCATCGGACCGTTCGCCGACCTCACGCTCCTCGTGCTGCCCGCGCCGCCGTGCGTATGGGTGGGGGCGCCCATGTTCGTTTTCGGACTCGTGCTGCTGGCGTTCGCCACCGGTCTCTACATCGCGGCGGACTTCGGTCCCGGACCGCGCGACGGACTCATGACGGGGCTCGTCCGAGTGACCAGGTGGCCGGTCTGGCTGGCGCGGACGGTCATCGAGGGTTCCGTCCTGCTGGTCGGCTTCCTGCTCGGCGGCCCCGTCGGCGTCGGCACCGTGCTGTTCGCCTTCGGCGTCGGTCCGCTGATCGGCTGGTTCCTCCCGCGGATCGAGCGCCGCCGTCGGGAGCGTTCGCAGCGCCTTGCCGTCCGGGCGAGCGCGCCCCTGGGTCCCTGAGCCTGTCGAAGGGCCAGAGCGGACCCGCGCACGACGAAGGCCCCCGGTTCACATCCCGGGGGCCTTCGTCGTGCATGCGGAAGCGGTCAGTCGACGCCGCCGAGCACGAGCACGGCGTTGTGTCCGCCGAAGCCGAACGAGTTGCTGATGGCGATCTGCGGGCCGTCACCGAGCGGAGCCGCCTCTCCGGACAGACGGAAGGGGACCTCCGGGTCCGGCTCGGTCATGTTGATCGTCGGCGGGGCCACGCGGTCCCGCAGCGCGAGGAGGGAGAAGATCGCCTCCAGCGCTCCTGTGCCGCCCAGCAGGTGTCCGGTCGACGCCTTGGTCGCCGACACCGGGATCTCGTCGATCCGGTCGCCGAAGACGTTCTTCAGCGCGACGTACTCGTTGGGGTCCCCGACCGGGGTCGAGGTCGCGTGGGCGTTGATGTGCGTCACCTGGTCGGGGGTGATGCCGGCCCCCTCGAGTGCCTGGACGACGGCACGCGCCGCACCCTTGCCCTCGGGGTCGTTGCCGGTGATGTGGTAGGCGTCGGCGGTCACACCGCCTCCGAGGATGTAGCCGTAGATCTTCGCGCCGCGGGCCTTGGCGTGCTCCTCGGTCTCGAGGATGAGGGCGGCGGCACCCTCGCCCATCACGAAGCCGTCGCGGTCGATCGCGCCGGGTCGCGAGGCGTGGGCCGGGTCGTCGTTACGACGCGACAGCGCCTGCGCGGAGGCGAAGGCGGCCATCGTGATCGGGTGGATCGCCGACTCGGTGCCACCGGCGATGACGACGTCGGCCAGGCCCTCCTGAAGGTGGTGGAACGCGTGGATGATCGACTCGGTGCTGGAGGCGCAGGCACTGACCACGGTCTGCGCGTAGGCCCGGGCTTCGAACTGCAGCGACAGGTTGCCGGCGGCCGCGTTCGGCATCAGCATCGGCACGGTCAGCGGCATGACCCGGCGCGGGCCCTTCTCACGCAACGTGTCCCAGGCGTCCAGCAGCGTCCACAGGCCGCCGATGCCCGTCGCGAAGTCGACGCCGAGGCGCTCGGGAGCGACCTCTGGCGAGCCCGCGTCCGCCCAGGCCTCGCGGGCCGCGATGAGGGCGAACTGCGAAGACGGGTCGAGACGCTTCGCCTCGTGGCGGGGCAGCACCTCTTCCGGACGGACGCTCGCAGAGGCGGCGAACGTGACGGGGAGGTCGTACTCCTGCACCCAGTCGTGCTCGATCGTGCGGGCGCCGGAGGCACCGGCGAGGAGGTTGTCCCAGTTCTCCGGGGCCGTCCCGCCGATGGCGGAGGTGGCGCCGATGCCGGTGACGACGATGCGCTTGGTCATGAGGTGTGGTTCCTTGTCGAAACGAGTTCGTGCGGGGGATGGGCAGGGCCGGAGGATGCCACGCCCCGCGCGGGGCGAGGGTGGCATCCTGCCGGGATTACTCCTGGCCCGCGACGATGAAGTTGACGGCGTCGCCGACGGTCTTCAGGTTCTTGACCTCGTCGTCGGGGATGGTGACGCCGAACTTCTCCTCGGCGTTGACGACGATCGTCATCATCGAGATCGAGTCGATGTCGAGGTCGTCCGTGAACGACTTCTCCAGGGCGACCTCGCTGGCGTTGATGCCGGTCTCGTCGGTGATCAGCTCTGCGAGGCCGGCGAGGACCTCATCGTTGGTGAAAGCCATGGTGGTCTTCCTCTTTCTTACGGGTTGTATTCGGAACCGTGGAACAGTCTAGGGAAGGTCGGCGCGTCTTCAGGGGAGGACGACGACCTGGGCCGCGAAGACGAGGCCGGCGCCGAAGCCGATCTGCAGGGCGAGGCCGCCGGAGAGCTCCGGGTGCTCGGCCATGAGGCGGTGGCTGGCGAGGGGGATCGAGGCGGCCGACGTGTTGCCGGTGGTCTCGATGTCACGGGCGATGACGGTGGTCTCCGGAACGCCGAGCTGCTTGGCGAACTCGTCGATGATGCGCATGTTCGCCTGGTGCGGGATGAAGGCGGCGAGGTCGGAGGCCTCGATCCCGGCCTTCTCCAGCGCCTCGCGGGCGACCTTCGCCATCTCCCAGACCGCCCAGCGGAAGACCGTCGGACCTTCCTGGCGGAGCGTCGGCCACGGCACCACGCCGTCGCGGAAGTCGGTGAGGGTGCCGTTCATGCCGACGGCGTCGGCCTTGGAGCCGTCGCTGCCCCAGACGGCAGGGGCGATGCCCGGCGTGTCGCTGGGGCCGATGAGAGCCGCGCCGGCGCCGTCGCCGAGGAGGAACGAGATGCTGCGGTCCGTGGGGTCGACGACGTCGGACAGCTTCTCCGTGCCGATCACGAGGGCGTGGCGGGCGGCACCGGCCTTGATGAGCGCGTCGGCCTGCGCCACCGCGTACGCGTAGCCGGCGCAGGCCGCGTTGATGTCGTACGCCGCAGCCGGGTTGGCGCCGACGCGGTCCGCCACGATCGCGGAGACCGACGGCGTCTGCTTCGGGTTGCTGATGGTCGCGACGATGACGAGGTCTACCTGGTCGGCCGGCACACCCGACTTCTCGATGGCCTCGGCCGCCGCCTCGGTCGCGAGGTCGATGGCGTCCGTCCCCTTGTCGGCCCGGACGCGCGTGATGATGCCGGTGCGCTGCCGGATCCACTCGTCACTCGAGTCGATGGGCCCGATGAGGTCTTCGTTGGGCACCGCGTTCTCGCCGCGAGCCGCGCCGAAGGCGTAGATGCGGGTGTAGGCGGGCCCGGCGATCTGGGCGAGGGAGGCGGTCATGCGGCTTCTCCGTTCAGCAGCGCGACGGCGGCTTCGAGGTCTTCGGGGGTCTTCACGGCGACCGTCGGCACGCCGCGCAGGCCGCGCTTGGCGAGACCGACCAGGGCGCCGGCGGGGGCGAGCTCGATGACGCCGGTCACGCCGGCGTCGGCGAAGGAGGTCATGCAGAGGTCCCACCGCACGGGGGAGGAGACCTGATCGACGAGGTAGTCCAGCGCCGTCGCTCCGTCGGTCACGACGGAGCCGTCGCGGTTGGTCCAGAGCGTGATCTCGGGATCGGCCGGCTGGACATCGGCCACAGCGTCGCGGAGAACCGAGACGGCGGAGGACATGTAATCGGTGTGGAACGCGCCGGCGACCTGGAGCGGCACCACGCGCGTGCCCTTGACCGGCTCCTCGGCGAGGGCCGCCAGGGCCGGAAGAGGGCCGGCGACGACGATCTGCCCGCCGCCGTTGAAGTTCGCCAGCGCGAGGCCGAGCTCGGCGAGTCGGGCGAGGAGCGTCTCCTCGTCACCGCCGAGGACCGCGCTCATCCCGGTCGGGGTCTGGGCCGCGGCATCCGCCATCGCCCGCCCACGGATGCCGACGAGGCGCATGCCGGTCGTGGCGTCCAGGACACCGCTGCCGACGAGAGCGGCGATCTCCCCGACGGAGTGCCCGGCGATGCCGTCGGCGCGGCGACCGGCGGCGGCCACGAGAGCGTCACCGGCGACGAGGGAGGCGGCCACGATCAGCGGCTGGGCGACGCGGGTGTCGCGGATGGTGTCCGCGTCCGACTCGGTGCCGTGCGCGCGGAGATCGACCTGCGCGGCCTCGGAGTAGGCGGCGAGACGCTCCTCCACTCCGTCGAGCTCGAGCCAGGGGGCGAGGAATCCGGGGGTCTGCGAGCCCTGTCCAGGGCAGACGACGACAATCACCCACCCAGTCTGCCAACGATCGCGGCAGAACGGTGGATGATCCATCACAAGATTGCGCGGAACCCTTGTGTGTGGCGCACAGGTTCGCCGTCTCGGTCAGCGCGGAGGGCGACGCAGAGGCGAACGGCGCCGGACCTGCTCCGCGGCTCCGATGGAGCCGAGGATGAGTGCGGTCTGCAGGATGAGCGCCTCGCGGGGCCCGGTCGCGTCCCACCCGATGACCTCGCTCACCCGCTTCAGGCGGTAGCGCACGGTGTTGGGATGCACGAAGAGCTCGCGGGCCGTCGCCTCGAGGGACCGGCCGTTGTCCAGGTAGCTCCAGAGCGTCGTGACGAGGTCGGTCGAGTGCGCCTGCAACGGGCGGTAGATGCGCTCGATGAGGGTCTGCTTCGCGAGCGGATCGCCGGCGAGGGCGCGCTCGGGGAGCAGGTCGTCGGCCTCGACGGGCCGCGGTGCGCCGCGCCAGGCCCGGGCGACGGCGAATCCGGCCAGGGCCGCACGAGCACTCTGGCTGGCGTCGACGAGGGCGGCGACCGCCGGGCCCAGCACGACGAAGCCCGGGCCGAACGAGGGCTCCAGACGCGTGGCGATCTCCTGGAACCCGAGCTCCTCGTCCTCGCCCTCCTGACCCTCGACGCGCGCGCGTCCGAGCACGAGGACGAGTCGCGAGCCCTGGACCCCGATGAGCACGTCGACCGCGAGCTTCCGCGCGGTGCGGCGAACCAGATCGACGTCGAACTGCGGGGGCGTGGTCCCGACGAGGACAGCGACCTCCCCATGACCGTGCCACCCGAGCGCGGCGATCCGGCTGGGCAGCTCCTCGTCGGCCTCGCCGGTGAGGATCGAGTCGACGACGAGCGCTTCGAGCCGTGCGTCCCAGAGGCCGCGGGCCTCGGCGGCGCGGGCGTAGACGTCGGCCGCCGCGAACGCCACGTCCCGCGAGTAGAGCAGGATGGCCTCTCGGAGATCCGCGCCCTTGCCCGCGACCCGCTCCTCGGTCACCTCGACGGTGACGCGGATGAGCTGGAGCGTCTGCTGCAGACTCACACTCCGCAGCAGCTCACGGGGAGCGGCGGCGAAGATGTCCGCGGCGATCCATGGGGTGGACGTGGGGTCGTCGTACCACTGGATGAATGACGTGATGCCCGCCTGCGCCACCAGCCCGACCGCGGAGCGGCGGGCCGGTGGCATGTCGGCGTACCAGGGGAGGGTGTCCTCCAGCCGCTTGATCGTCACCGTGGCGATGTCACCGGAGATCCGGCGGAGCCAGGTGAGCGTGGCGGCCTTGTCCATGCCGGCGGCGGAGGCAGCTGTCACCGAGGGCTCAGCTTTCGCCGCCTGCGTTGCCGCTCGTGCCGGCGTTCACGTCGTGCAGGCGGTACTTCTCGATGGCCTGAGCGGAGAGGCCGCGGTCGACCTTGCCCTCCTCGGCCAGTGCCTGCAGCGTGCGCACGACGATCGACGGTCCGTCGATCTTGAAGAAGCGGCGTGCCGCGGCACGGGTGTCCGAGAACCCGAAGCCGTCGGCGCCGAGCGTGGCGAAGCGGTTCGGAACCCACGGGCGGATCTGGTCCTGCACGGCGTGCATGAAGTCGCTGACCGCGACGACGGGACCCTCGGCGCCCTGGAGCTTCTGCGTGAGGTACGCGGTGCGCGGCTCCTGCTCCGGGTGGAGGAAGTTGTGCTCGTCGGCGGCGAGGCCGTCGCGGCGCAGCTCGGTCCACGAGGTGACCGACCACACGTCGGCGACGACGCCCCAGTCCTTCTTCAGCAGCTCCTGCGCCTCGAGCGCCCACGGCAGACCGACGCCGGAGGCGAAGAGCTGCGCACGGGGGCCGTCGCCCTCGCCGACGGAGACGCGGTGGATCCCGCGGACGATGCCGTCCACGTCCACGTCGGCCGGCTCGGCGGGCTGCACCATCGGCTCGTTGTACACCGTGAGGTAGTACATGACGTTCGGGTCCTCGTGCTGCCCGCCGTACATCCGCTCGAGACCGGAACGCATGATGTGTGCGATCTCGTAGCCGTACGCGGGGTCGTAGGAGACCGTCGCCGGGTTGGTGGAGGAGAGCAGGTGCGAGTGGCCGTCGGCGTGCTGGAGGCCCTCACCCGTCAGGGTCGTGCGTCCGGCGGTGGCGCCGATGATGAAACCGCGGGCCATCTGGTCGCCGGCCGCCCACTGGGCGTCGCCGGTGCGCTGGAAACCGAACATCGAGTAGAAGATGTAGATCGGGATCAGCGGCTCGCCGTGCGTGGCGTACGAGGTGCCCGCTGCGGTGAACGCCGCGACGGCGCCGGCCTCGTTGATGCCGACGTGGACGATCTGGCCCTGCGGGCTCTCCTTGTAGGCGAGCAGCAGCTCCCGGTCGACCGAGGTGTAGTGCTGGCCGTTGGGGTTGTAGATCTTCGCGGTCGGGAAGTACGCGTCCATGCCGAACGTGCGCGCCTCGTCGGGGATGATCGGCACGATCCGGTGGCCGAACTCCTTCGAGCGCAGCAGGTCCTTCAGCAGGCGGACGAACGCCATGGTCGTGGCGATCTCCTGCGTGCCGGAGCCCTTCTTCGGCAGCGCGTAGGCGTTGTCCTCGGGCAGGGAGAGGCCCACGTGGGTCGAACGGCGCTCCGGGAGGAAGCCGCCGAGGGCCTTGCGGCGCTCGAGCATGTACTGGATCGTCTCGTCCTGCGGTCCCGGGTTGTAGTACGGGGGCAGGTACGGGTTCTCCTCGAGCTGCGCGTCCGTGATCGGGATGTGCATCGCGTCGCGGAACGTCTTGAGGTTGTCCAGCGTCATCTTCTTCATCTGGTGGGTCGCGTTGCGGCCCTCGAACTGCGGGCCGAGCCCGTAGCCCTTGACGGTCTTCGCGAGGATGACGGTCGGCTTGCCCTTGTGCTCGGTCGCGGCCTTGAAGGCGGCGTAGACCTTGCGGTAGTCGTGGCCACCGCGCTTCAGGTTCCAGATGTCGTCGTCGGAGTAGTCCTTGACCAGGGCGGCGGTGCGCTCGTCGCGGCCGAAGAAGTGCTCACGGATGTAGGCGCCGGACTCGGCCTTGTACGTCTGGTAGTCCCCGTCGGGGGTGACGTTCATGAGGTTGAGCAGCGCGCCCTCGGTGTCGCGGGCGAGCAGGTCGTCCCACTCCCGGCCCCAGACGACCTTGATGACGTTCCAGCCCGCGCCGCGGAAGAACGACTCGAGCTCCTGGACGATCTTGCCGTTTCCGCGCACCGGGCCGTCAAGGCGCTGCAGGTTGCAGTTGACGACGAAGGTGAGGTTGTCGAGACCCTCGTTCGCGGCGACCTGGAGCTGACCGCGGCTCTCGACCTCGTCCATCTCGCCGTCGCCGAGGAAGGCCCAGACGTGCGACTGCGAGGTGTCCTTGATGCCGCGGTTCTCGAGGTACTTGTTCGACATCGCCTGGTAGATGGCGTTGATCGGGCCGAGGCCCATCGACACCGTCGGGAACTGCCAGTACTCCGGCATGAGGCGCGGGTGCGGGTACGACGGGATGCCGTTCGGCGCGTGCGACTTCTCCTGGCGGAAGCCGTCGAGCTGGTCCTCGGTCAGGCGACCCTCGAGGAACGAGCGGGCATAGGTGCCGGGGGAGGCGTGGCCCTGGATGAAGATCTGGTCGGCACCACCGGGGTGGTCCGCGCCCTTGAAGAAGTGGTTGAAGCCCACCTCGTACAGCGCCGCGGAGGACGCGTAGGTCGAGATGTGACCGCCGACGCCGATGCCGGGGCGCTGGGCGCGGTGCACCGTGATGGCGGCGTTCCAGCGGATCCAGGCGCGGTAGCGGCGCTCGACCTCTTCGTCGCCGGGGAACTCGGGCTCGTTCTCCGGGGCGATGGTGTTGATGTAGTCGGTGGTCGGAACCATCGGCACGTTAAGGTGCAGTTCCTTGGAGCGCTTGAGCAGGCTGAGCATGATCTCGCGCCCGCGGCCGTGGCCCTTGGCGTCCACCAGCTCGTCGAGCGACTGCTGCCACTCACCGGTCTCTTCCGGATCGCTGTCGAGGGGGCCCTGAGAGTACGGATCCTGGTCGTGGACGGTCACGGGGGAACCTTTCGTCAAGCTGGCAGGTCATGCCAAGGAAACGGGAAGCGACACGGGCAGCCTTGTCGGCCGTGCACAACGCGCGCCGACCTCAGCCTAGCCCTCTTCCACGACACGGGTGCGCATCCGCGCCCGGATAGACTGAGCGCACCAGGGCCTTTAGCTCAGCTGGTAGAGCGCCACGTTTACACCGTGGATGTCGTCGGTTCGATCCCGGCAGGGCCCACCCGTATCGTTTGCAGCGGGGAGCGGCAATGGAGCGACGCATCGTCATCAGTGGGGCATCGGGCCTCATCGGATCCGCGCTCACCGCCGCGCTCCGCGCCGACGGGATCGACGTGAGCACCTTGGTGCGACGGGCCCCGCAGGCGGAGGGCGAGGTCGAGTGGGCGCCGGGCGACGCAGCCCTCGACCCGGATGTTCTCGCCGGCGCCGAGGCCGTCGTGGCCCTCGGCGGTGCGAGCGTCGGACGCCTGCCGTGGACGCGCGGGTATCGCCGCCAGCTCGTCGAATCGCGGCTCGACGCGACGAACACGCTCACCACCGCGCTGCGCGCCCTGCGCACCGACGCGCCTGCCTTCGTCTCCGCCTCGGCCGTGGGCTACTACGGATCGGCGCCGGGCGAGGTGCTCACCGAGCACTCCGGACCCGGCAGCACCTTCCTCGCCGACCTCACCGTGCGGTGGGAGACCGCGGCGCGGCGCGCCGAGGACCACACGCGGGTCGCCCTGCTGCGGACGGCACCGGTGATCCATCGCCGGGGTGTGCTCCGTCCGATGATCACGCTCACGAAGCTCGGCGTCGCCGGCCCTCTGGGGACGGGCACGCAGATCTGGCCGTGGATCTCCTTGGAGGACGAGGTGCGCGGCATCCGCCATGTCCTCGATGAGAAGCTCGCGGGGCCCGTCAATCTCGCCGGACCCACGAGGGCATCAGCCAATGAGATCGGCCGCGCGCTCGCGCAGCGGATGCACCGGCCGTTCTGGCTGCCCGCTCCCCGGTGGGCGTTGCGCCTCGCCCTCGGCGATGCCGCCGAGTCGTTGCTGCTCCCCGACGCCGATGTGCGGCCGGAAGTGCTGGAGCAGTCCGGCTTCCGGTTCACCCATCGGACCGCAGCAGAGGCGGTCGCCGCGGCGGTGTGATGACGCTGCGATTCTCCCGGCGAGACCCCTGCCGTCACAGCGCCCGCGCTGTCAGGATGGGCGCATGGAGATCATCGAGAACTCGAAGCTCACCGTCGTCGGCGCGGGAAGCGTGGGGTCCAGCGTCGCCTACGCCGCGCTCATCCGTGGCTCGGCACGCCACGTCGCCCTGTACGACATCGCGACCGAGAAGGTCGAGGCCGAGGTGCTGGACCTCGCGCACGGCACGCAGTTCACGGGCAGCAGCGACATCATCGGCGGAAGTGACATCTCCGTGGCCGCAGGTTCCCATGTCGTGGTCATCACCGCGGGAGCGAAACAGAACCCTGGACAGACGCGCACCGAGCTCGCCGGGGTGAACGCCGGCATCATCCGGCGCATGATGCCGGAGCTGCTCGCCGTCGCGCCGAACGCCGTCTACGTCATCGTCACGAACCCGTGCGACGTGCTCACGGTCATCGCGCAGCAGGAGACCGGACTGCCGCCGGAGCGCATCTTCGCGTCGGGCACCGTGCTCGACACGTCTCGGCTGCGCTGGAAGCTGGGGGAGCGGGCGGGAGTGTCCACGGCGAGCGTGCACGCCCACATCATCGGAGAGCACGGCGACACCGAGTTCCCGCTCTGGTCGCGGGCGACGATCGGCACGGTCCCGATCCTCGACTGGGAGACCCCGGACCACCCGCGCTTCACCCTGGAGGAGCTGGACGAGATCGCCGTCGACGTCCGCGACGCCGCCTACAAGGTGATCCAGGGGAAGGGCGCCACCAACTATGCGATCGGACTCTCCAGTGCGCGCATCGTGGAGGCGATCCTCCGGGACGAGCATGCGGTGATGCCGGTGAGCACGGTGCTCCACGACTTCCACGGGATCGACGGCGTCGCCCTGTCCGTTCCGTCGATCGTCAGCGCCGCCGGCGCGGTGCCGATCCGCACGACCGCGTTCTCGGATCGGGAGCTCGGACTGCTGCGGCAGTCCGCCGAGGCGCTCACCGCGGTCGCCGCGTCCCTGCAGGCGTGACGGCGGTGGGGCGGCCGGCCACCCACCGCGTTCACCGACCGTGCGGATCGGTGCGGTTGAGCACCGCGACGACCTCGTCGTAGTCGCCACGAGCCTCGCCGTAGCGGAGGAACTTCACCCGCTCGACCTGGATCTCGGTCGCGTCGGGCTGGGTCTCGATGAGGGACATGACCTCGTCGATGAACGCGTCGAGGGGCAGAGCAGCATCGTTCTCCGCGTGCCCGGGCATGAGATCCGTGCGCACCGCCGGCGGTTCGAGCTCCTGCACCGCGACGGTCGTCCCCGCGAGCTGGAGCCGGAGCGACTCGCTGAGCATGTGGATCGCCGCCTTGCTCGCGTTGTACGTGGGCGTGACCTTCAGGGGCGCGAAGGCGAGACCGGAGGAGACGGTCATGATGGTCGCCGCGGGCTGGGCTCGCAGGTGCTCGATGAAGGCGGCGATGAGACGGATCGGGCCGAGGATGTTCGTCGTGACGGTCGCCTCGGCGGTGGACAGGAATCCGGCCGGCGTGGTCCAGTCCTCCGCGCGCATGATGCCCGCCATCGTGATGAGCACGTTCAGTGTCGGGTGCGCGACGAGGACCGCGGCCGCGGCCTCGTCGATGCTTCCCGGGTCCGTGGTGTCGATGCGGACGGTGCGGAGTCCGGGATGCTCGGCGGCGATCGCGGCCAGCCGGTCCTCTCGTCGCCCTCCCACGATCACGGTGTTGCCGCGCTCCTGCAGTCGGAGTGCCAGCGCCAGACCGATCCCGCTCGTCGCGCCGGGGATGAAGATGGTGTTTCCGGTGATGTCCATGACCTCAGCCTCGGCGCTGCACCGGCGCCGTTCCAGAGACGGCTGATCGGGGGATCGGCGGTCCCTGGATCCCGTCCGGCGTCCGGGGGATACTGCACGGATGGATCGCGATGCCCTGGCCGACTTCCTCCTGCGCCGTCGGGAGGCGCTCCGTCCCGCCGATGTGGGGCTGCCTGAGGGGCCGCGTCGGCGGACGGCGGGACTGCGGCGGGAGGAGGTCGCGCAGCTGGCGACCATGTCGACGGACTACTACACACGTCTCGAGCAGCGTCGGGGCCCGCAGCCGAGCGCGCAGATCCTCGCCGCCCTCGCTCGTGCCCTGCGTCTGTCATCCGACGAGCGCGACTACCTGTACCGACTGAGCGGGCTCAGTGCACCCGATCGGACGGTGGTCACCGATTACGTCCGACCCGGCATCCTCCGCGTGCTCGATCGTCTGCACGACACCCCGGCGTTCGTGGTCTCGCCTCTCGACGAGGTGCTGGTGCAGAACGACGCCTCGCGGGCGTTGATCGGTGACGCGAGCGCCCTGACCGGCCTCGACCGGAGCGGCATCCATCGCTGGTTCGCGCGACCGGACGAGGAGCGACGCCGGTACCGGGAGGTCGATCACCCCCGGCAGTCCCGGGCACTGGTGGCGGCGCTGCGCGCGGCGTACGGAACGATGGGCGCGCGGTCGCGGGCCGGGGAGATCGTGGCCGACCTGTCGGAGCGCAGCCCCGAGTTCGTGCAGCTCTGGGCGGCCCACGAGGTCGCCCGTCGCTTCGAGCAGCACAAGGTGATCGTCCACCCGGAGCTGGGGGAGATCGAGGTGGACTGTCAGGCGCTGTTCACGGAGGACGAGTCACAGGCGCTCATCGTCCTGACGGCGCAGCCGGGCAGCGAGGCCGCCGGAAAGCTGGAGTTCCTGCGCGTCCTCGGCACGCAGAGCGTCTGAGCGGTCGTGACTCAGGATTCCTCGTGCACGGCGGGGTCACCGTCGAACAGGCGCCCGTCTGCGCGTCCGAGCGCCGTGATCGCAGCGACCTCCGCGTCATCGAGCACCACGGCGGCCGCGGCGAGGTTCGCGGCCTGATGCGCCGCGGAGGATGCCTTCGGGATCGCGACGGTCTCTCTGGCCACGTGCCAGGCGAGGACGGCCTGCGCCGGGGTGATGTCGTGAGCGGCGGCCACCTCGCGGACGACGTCCTCGTCGAGGAGAGCCTGCGCGCGACCCAGCGGGCTCCAGGCCTCGGTGAGGATGCCGCGTTCGCGGTGATACGCCAGCTGCTCCTCCTGCGGGAAGTACGGGTGCACCTCGATCTGATTCACGACCGGTCGGACCCCTGTCTCCCGCTCGATGCGCTCGAGATGCTCAGGGAGGAAGTTCGAGACGCCGATCTGGCGGACGACGCCGCGCGCCTGAGCGTCCACGAGAGCCGTCCATGCCTCGACGTACTCGTCCTGGCTCGGGTTCGGCCAGTGGATGAGGTGCAGGTCGGTCGCATCGAGGCCGAGGCGTGAGCGGCTCTCCTCGATGCTGGCTGTCGCCGTCGCGCGGGCGTGGTGCCGTCCGGGGAGCTTCGTCGTCACGATGACCTCGGAGCGGGGGATGCCTGCGGATGCGACGCCGCGCCCGACAGAGCCCTCGTTCTCGTAGTTGAAGGCCGAGTCAACGAGCCGGTATCCGGCACGGAGGGCCTGGGCGACGGCATCCGCTCCGGCGTCGCCGTTCAGGCGGTACGTCCCGAGGCCGAGAGCCGGCAGGGTGAAGCCGTTGTGGGCGCGGAAGGTGGGGACAGTGGTCATCGTTGCTCCTCCGTTGGCGTGCCTCCAGCGTAGAGCTTGTCAGAATATATATCTCAAGGGTATATATGAGACATGCAGTTCCTTCTTCTCGGGCTCCTCCTCGACGGTTCGGCGACGCTCTACGACCTGCACAAGCGCTTCCGCGCTGGCATCTCGCTGTTCTACGCCGCGAGCTTCGGCAGCATCCAGCGGGCTCTCCGACAGGTGGAAGAGCAGGGGTGGGCACGATCCGAGGAGTCGATGCACGGCGCTCGCCGCAAGCGGTTCTACGGGATCACCGACGAGGGCAGGACGGTATGGCGCTCTTGGATGCTCTCGGCTCTCACCGGGTCGGACCCCGAGCCGGTGATCCTCGCGCGCATCTACCTTCTCGGGCACCTCGCGGAGGCGGAGCGCGCGGCATGCATCGCGGTGATCCGGTCGCGCCTGGTGGAGGATGAGCAGCGGCTGCGCGCTCTCGCGAACGAACTCGACGCGGTGACGATTTCCGACGAGGTCGCGGACCACTACCGCTACCGCCGCGCGACCCTCGATTACGGGCTGCGCTCCCACGACCTGGCGCTCGCGTGGCTCGCGGATGTCGAGCTTGCTCCGTGAAGGACCGAACTCTCCGGAGGACCTTATGGTGCCCCTCGCTCTGACGACCGTCCTCGCGCTGCTGGGGGCGCTCACCCTCTTCCAGATCGCCCTGATCCTCGGAGCGCCGTGGGGCAGGCTCGCGTGGGGAGGCGCCCACCGTGTGCTGCCTCGGCGGCTGCGCGTCGGGAGCGGCGTCTCGATCCTGTTGTACGCGGCGTTCGCCGTGGTACTGCTGGCCCGGAGCGGAGCGCTGCTCGGGGCGAGTTCCGCTGTGGTCATCGTGCTGACATGGGTGCTCTTTGCATACTTCCTGGCCGGCATCGTCCTCAACGGCATCTCCCGGAGCCGGCCGGAGCGGTGGACGATGACTCCGGTGTGCGCGATGCTGGCAGGCATGACCCTGATCGTCGCGCTCTCATGACGGAGTCCGCCCGCTGCCCCTGTGCCTCCGGCGACACCTTCGCCGCCTGTTGCGGACCCCTCCTCGACGGTGCCCCGGCGCCGACCGCCGAGCGGCTGATGCGCTCGCGGTACACGGCGTTCGTACGGGAGGACGGGCCGTACCTGCTCCGCACCTGGCACCCGGATACGCGTCCGGAGGCGATCACCTTCGAGGCGGACCTGGAGTGGCGACGGCTGGTGATCGTGGATCGCGTGGCGGGCGGCCCTTTCGACACTGTGGGCGTGGTCGAGTTCGAGGCCTTCTGGCGTCAGGGCGGCACGCGCGGATCGCTGCACGAGCGCAGCCGCTTCGTCCGGGAGGACCGGACGTGGTTCTACGTGGACGGCGACATCCGGTGATGCGGCGCTCGGCCCGGCAGCGACTAGATTTGAGAGCGTGAACGCCACCCCGGAGAACCAGCGCACCCTGCTCGACATCGCGGACCTCGACCGGCGCATCGCGCAGGCGGAACGAGCCCGCACCCGGCCGAGCCAGGCGGGCCGGATCGCCGAACTCGTCGCCATCCGGCAGGAGCAGCTCCGTGAGCTCACGGTTCTGACCGGTGCCAGGGATGACGCCCGCACGGAGCTTTCGCGGCTGGAGTCCGATGTCGCGCTCGCCGAGCAGCGCCGCGACCGCGATGCCCAGCGCCTCGCGGCAGCCACCAATCCGAAGGAGGCGCAGGCCCTGGAGCACGAGCTCGCCAGCCTCGCCAAGCGCCTGAGCGACCTCGAGGATGCCGAGCTCGACATCATGGGCCGGGTCGAGGAGGCCGACGCCGCCGTGGCCGCGCAGCAGGCCCTGTTGGACGCGACGACCGCGGAGGGCAGCGCTCTCACCGCCCAGGGCAAGGCCGACGTCGCTGCGGCGACCGAGCTCGGCGCCCAGCTCGCGCGCGACCGGGAGGCCGTCGCCGCCACGGTTCCCGCGCCCCTGCTCGCGGAGTATGATCGCCGCGCCGTGAACAGCGCCGGAGCCGCGCTCCTCACCCGCGGTACTTGCGAGGGGTGCCGGATGATGCTCCCCGGCACCGATCTCAACGACATCCGTCGCGCGCCAGAGGACGAGGTGGTCTCGTGCCCCGAGTGCGGCTGCATCCTCGTGCGCACTGAGGAGTCGGGACTCTCGTCGTGAGCGCATCCGGCGCGCACCGCCCGTGACGGTGCCGGCGTCGGGCCCGGAGCGACGTCTCGCGCTGATCGGCCTCGGTGCGGGGGAGTACGCCGCGATCGAGCTGGACGAGCATGACGAGGAGCAGCAGCGCACCCTCCTCCCCGCGTCCGAACTCGCCGGCTGGGTGGCTGAGGTCGAAGCCGCCGACACGCCGCGATGGATCATCCGCAGTGCGGCGGAGATCTACGCGCTGCTGCTGAACGCCGGGGTCCGGATCACGCGCAGCCACGACCTCGTCCTCTGCCATGCGATCCTGCGCGACACCGCCATGGTGAACACCCCGCTGCCCCCGGCCGCGGGCTGGGAGCGTCGCGACCCGGTCGACACCACCCCCTCCCTGTTCGACGTCCTCGATGAGGAGTCGGGCGAAGACGCGATCACGGCGGCGCTCGAGCAGTACCGCGCGCAGCGGAACGTGATGGCGGAGGCAACGGACGGCCGCCTGACGTTGCTCTGCGCTGCGGAGTCGGCCGGCGGGCTGATCGCCGAGGAGATGCGCGTCGCGGGGCTGCCCTGGGACGCGGGGGTGCATGACGCGATCCTCACCGAGACGCTGGGTGCGCGTCCGGCAGCGGGCGGGCTGCCCCGACGGATGGTGGAACGCGGCGACGAGGTGCGGGCCCTGCTCGACGACCCCACGCTGCATCTGGACAGTCAGCCGAAGCTGCTGCGGGCCCTGCACCGTGTCGGCGTGTCGGTGGAGTCCACGAGCAAGTGGGAGCTGTCCGCCCACGAGCACCCGGTGATCGAACCGCTCCTCGCCTACAAGAAGCTGTCTCGCCTGCTCAGCGCGAACGGCTGGACCTGGTTGTCGGAATGGGTCCAGGACGGCCGCTTCCGTCCGGTGTACATCCCCGGGGGCGTCGTCACCGGACGGTGGGCGTCGGCCGGCGGCGGTGCGCTGCAGCTGCCGCGCAACCTCCGCCCCGCCGTACGCGCGGATCCGGGCTGGGCACTCGTCGTCGCGGACGTCGCCCAGCTCGAGCCGCGGATGCTCGCGGCCATGGCGTCCGATGAGGCGATGGCGGACGCGGCGCGTGGCGGCGACATCTACGCCGGCGTCGTCGCGTCCGGTGCCGTCGCGACGCGCGAGGAGGCGAAGTACGCGGTGCTGGGAGCGATGTACGGCGCCACCAGCGGCGACAGCGGGCGGCTGGTGCCGCGGCTGCGGAAGGTCTATCCGCGCGCGATGGCGCTCGTCGACGACGCGGCGCGCGTGGGGGAGGACGGCGGCATCGTCTCGACCTGGCTCGGTCGCTCCTCGCCGCGGCCGTCCACGGAGTGGATGCGGCTGCAGGCCGACGCCACCGGCGCCGATGCCGACCCCGCCGTGGTCTCCCTCGCCCGCCGCCGCGCGCGGGAGTGGGGGCGCTTCACCCGGAACTTCATCGTCCAGGGCACCGCGGCCGAGTGGTCGCTCATCTGGCTCGCGGAGATCCGCCACCGCCTGGCGCAGCTCCCCGAGGTCTTCGGCGCCGCGGAGGCGTCAGGGCCGTTCGCCCGGGAACCGCACCTGGCGTTCTTCCTGCACGACGAGGTGATCCTGCACACGCCGCAGGAGCACGCGGAGGCCGCCGCCGACGCCGTGCGCGATGCCGCCGCCGTCGCGACGACCCGCCTGTTCGGCACCTTCCCGATCGACGTGCCCCTCGACCTGCGCATCGCGGACTCCGCGGAGAAGTGAGGCCCCGTAGACTGGACGGGCGAATGGGTCGACTGGACGGTCGCGTGGCGGGCAACCGCACCGAGGAACGTCCGGGCTCCACAGGGCAGGGCGGTGGGTAACACCCACCCGGAGTGATCCGCGAGATAGTGCCACAGAGAGCAGACCGCCCCGCGAGGGGTAAGGGTGAAAGGGTGGTGTAAGAGACCACCGGGGGCCGTGGTGACACGGCCCGCCAGGTAAACCTCGCCCGGAGCAAGGTCAGACAGAGGATGATGACGCGGCTCGCCGAGTCCTCGGGTAGACCGCTGGAGCGGCACGGCAACGTGTCGCCGAGAGAGATGGCCGTCGAAGGGGCGAAGAACCCCGGAACAGAACCCGGCGTACAGGTCGGCCCATTCGTCCCGAACGCAGAAGGCCCCGATGACTCCCGTCATCGGGGCCTTCTCTCGTTGGGTCCCTGAGCCCGTCGAAGGGCCCTGAGCGTCTCGTTGGGTCCCTGAGCCCGTCGAAGGGCCCTGAGGCCGTCGAAGGGTCAGTCGCCGGCGAGCGAGGCCGCGCCGATGATGCCGGAGTTGTTGCGGTGGATCGCGGGGACGATCGGCGTCTTCAGGTCGAGCAGCGGCAGGAAGTCGCCCGCGTTCTTCGACACGCCGCCGCCGACCACGAACAGGTCGGGGCTGAACAGGAACTCGATGTGGGAGTAGAACGCCTGCAGGCGCTCGGCCCACTCCTCCCAGCTCAGGCCCTCGCGCTCGCGCGCCGAGGTGGCCGCATAGGTCTCGACGGACTCGTACTCGCGGAAGTTCAGGTGCCCGAGCTCCGTGTTCGGCAGCAGGACGCCGTCATACAGGAACGCGGAGCCGATCCCGGTGCCGAGCGTGGTCAGCAGCGTGAAGCCGAGCACGTCGCGGGCGGCTCCGTGGCGGGCCTCCGCGACGCCGGCGGCGTCCGCGTCATTCACGAAGACGATGTTCCGGCCGAGACCGTCGCGGAAGAAGCGCTCGGCATCGAAGTCGATCCACTCCTTCGAGACGTTGGCGGCGGAGAGCGTCTTTCCCCGCTTGACGATCGCGGGGAACGCCACGCCGAGCGGAAGGGTCGACTCGTGCACGTCCAGCGTCTTCAGGACGGTCTGGACCGCGACCAGGACGTCTTCCGGCGCCGCGCCGGCCGGAGTGGGTACCCGCACCCGATCCGAGGCCATGGTGCCGTGTTCGAGGTCGACGATTCCCGCTTTGATGCCCGTGCCGCCGATGTCGACGCCGATCGCTTTTGCCATGGCCGATAGCTTAGCGACCGCGGTGCGCGCCAGTAGGATCGATGACATCACCCCAACCGCTCGCGGGAAGAAGGAGCAGCCATGACCGACGGCGATCACAAGTACTGGTACAACTCCGCCACGGGCGAGGTCGAGTTCGGCATGCTCTCGCCGTCCATCGACCGCATCGGTCCGTTCGACACGGAAGCCGAGGCGCACCGCGCCCCCGAGGTGCTCAAGGAGCGGTCGCGCGCCTGGGCCGAGGAAGAGGCCGCGGAGCAGGGCTGGGACGCGAAGCCCTCCAGCGGCTTCGGTGCGGAGAATGGCCAGGGCGCAGAGTAGCCATGGACAAGCAGAGGGACTTCGTCCTCCGGACGATCGAGGAGCGCGGCGTCAAGTTCGTGCGCCTGTGGTTCACCGACGTGATCGGCACGCTCAAGTCCGTCGCCATCGCGCCGGCCGAGGTCGAGGGTGCCTTCGCCGAGGGCATCGGTTTCGACGGCTCCGCCATCGAGGGGCTGACCCGCACCTACGAGTCCGATCTGCTCGCCCAGCCCGACCCGACGACCTTCCAGACGCTGCCGTGGCGGGGGGAGATCGACCCGACCGCCCGCATGTTCTGCGACCTCACCACGCCCGACGGGCAGCCCGCGGTGGCCGACCCCCGTCATGTGCTGAAGCGCACGCTCGCGAAGGCCGCCGATGCGGGCTTCACGTTCTACACGCACCCCGAGATCGAGTTCTACCTGCTCAAGTCGTCGTCCTTCGGCCCCGAGGGACCCGTGCCCGTCGACTCCGCCGGCTACTTCGACAACGTCCCCGGCGGCACCGCGCACGACTTCCGTCGGCGCTCCGTCCGCATGCTGGAGGACCTCGGCATCTCCGTGGAGTTCAGCCACCACGAAGGCGGCCCCGGCCAGAACGAGATCGACCTGCGCTACGCCGACGCCCTCACCACCGCGGACAACGTGATGACCTTCCGGACGGTCATCAAGGAGGTCGCGATCGAGCAGGGCGTGTACGCCACGTTCATGCCGAAGCCGCTCAGCGGTCAGCCCGGCAGCGGCATGCACACGCACATGTCGCTGTTCGAGGGCGATCAGAACGCGTTCTACGAGGAGGGTGCGAAGTACCAGCTCTCCAAGACGGGCCGTCACTTCATCGCGGGCCTGCTCAAGCACGCCAACGAGATCTCCGCCGTGACGAATCAGTTCGTCAACTCGTACAAGAGGCTCTGGGGCGGCGACGAGGCCCCGAGCTTCATCACGTGGGGCCACAACAACCGGTCCGCTCTCGTCCGCGTCCCGATGTACAAGCCGAACAAGGGGCAGTCCTCGCGCGTCGAGTACCGCGCGCTCGATTCCGCGGCGAACCCCTACCTCGCGTACGCGCTCATGCTCGCCGCCGGTCTCAAGGGCATCGAGGAGGAGTACGAGCTTCCGCCGGAGGCGGAGGACAACGTCTGGGCGCTGAGCGACGCCGAGCGCCGGGCGCTGGGCTACTCCGCCCTGCCCGCCAGCCTCGACCACGCCCTGGAGTACATGGAGGCCTCCGAGCTCGTCGCGGAGACGCTGGGGGAGCAGGTGTTCAACTACGTGCTGCTCAATAAGCGCAAGGAGTGGGAGGCGTACCGCGGCCAGGTCACCCCGCTGGAGCTGAAGAACAACCTCGAGCTCCTCTGAGCACGGCATGGCTCGCCCCGACGCCTCCGTTTCGCTCTCGGCCCTCGCCCGGCTCGGGTTCGCTGAGCTGAGCGAGGCCGCGGCGTCGCTGGCGGAGCTCGAGAGCCTGCTCGGCGTGCCGCGCGCGATGCTGCTCGAGGCGGCCGTCGCGGCGGACCCGGATGCGGCCGTTCGCGGGATGCTGCGGGTCGCTCGACGAGACCCTGCCCCGCTGCGGGCGCTCGCGGACGACGAGGAGACGCGCCGGCGGGTCTGGCGCGTCTTCGGTGCCTCCGTGGGACTGGCGGAGTTCTTCCTGCGGCATCCCGGCGAGCTGGACGTGCTGGCCGCACCGATCGACGTGCTCCCCACGGCGGATGTGTGGCGCGATCGCCTCCTCGCTGCCGTTGGGGCGGAGGACGGGTTCGCCGACGCGGCGGACGACGAGACGGTCGTGGCGCTCCGCGTCGCGTATCGGCGGAACCTCGCGGAGATCGCCGCCTTCGATCTCGGTCACTCGCGCCCCGAAGAGGTCGTCGCCGCGGTCGCCGCTTCCCTCGCGGATCTCGCCGGCGCCGCCCTCGAGGCCTCGCTCGCGATCGCCCGCACCCGCCAGGCCCCGTCCGCCGGTCGCGATGCCGTCGCTGCCACCCAACTGGCCGTGATCGGCATGGGGAAGGCCGGCGCGAGGGAACTCAACTACGTCAGCGACGTCGACGTCATCTTCGTCGGCGGCACGGCGGATGAAGAGGCGCTTTCCGAGCCGCAGGCGATCGACATCGCCACGCGTCTGGCCAGGGACACCATGCGCAACCTCAGCGCCATCGAGGTCGAGCCGCCGCTCTGGGAGGTCGACGCGGCGCTGCGCCCGGAGGGCAAGCAGGGCGCCCTCGTGCGCTCCCTCGCGTCGCACGTCGCGTACTACGACCGGTGGGCGAAGAGCTGGGAGTTCCAGGCTCTGCTGAAGGCTCGTCCGCTGGCGGGCGACCCCGACCTGGGCGCTGCATACATCGAGGCGGTGCAGCCGCGCGTGTGGTCGAGTGCCGCCAGAGAGGAGTTCGTCGAGAGCGTCCAGCGCATGCGCGAGCGGGTCATGGAGCACATCGACCCGGAGGACGCCCCGTACCAGCTCAAGCTCGGCGCGGGCGGGCTGCGCGACATCGAGTTCACGGTGCAGCTCCTGCAGCTCGTACACGGTCTCACCGACGAGTCGCTGCGCACGCGTGGCACGCTGGAGAGCCTGGACGCGCTGGTCGCCGGCGGCTACATCGGTCGCGCTGATGCGGGCACCTTCGCGGACGACTACCGCGTGCTGCGGCTCATGGAGCACCGTCTGCAGTTGCGCGACCTCAGCCGCACCCACCTCATGCCCAAGACGCCCGCTGGTCTGCGCATCCTGGCGCGCAGCACGAAGCTGGCGGACACGGGGGAGGGCGTCTGGGCCCGGTGGGAGAGTGTCCGGCGCGAGGTGCGCGACATCCACACCCGCCTCTTCTACCGCCCGCTGCTGAGCGCGGTGGCCGGGCTGCCCGAGGAAGAGCGCACCCTTTCCGCGGAGCAGGCCCATGACCGGCTCGCGGCCATCGGCTTCCGCGATCCCGCCGGAGCCCTCCGGCACATCGGGGCACTGACGCGCGGGATCAGTCGCAAGGCGACGATCCAGCGACACCTGATGCCCGTGATGGTGCGCTGGTTCGCCGATGGCAGCGACCCCGACTACGGTCTCCTGGCCTTCCGCCGCATCAGCGAGCGGCTGGGCGACACATCGTGGTTCCTGCGCATGCTGCGGGATTCGTCCGGCGCCGCAGAGAGCCTCACCCGGCTGCTGTCGTCGTCGCGCTACATCGGCGAGCTGCTGGAGTGGATCCCGGAGTCGGTGGCCTGGCTGGACAGCGCCGAGCGGCTGCGTCCGCGGAGCGCGCAGGCGCTGGACGAGGAGGCGCGGGCGATCCAGACGCGTCACGAGACGGTCGCCGACGCGCTGCGGGCCGTCCGCGCCCTGCGGCGTCGCGAGCTCCTGCGCACCGCCATGGCCGCGGTGCTCGACGTCGTCACCATCGAGGAGGTGGCCACCGCGCTCACCGACATCACGGATGCGACGATCCAGGCCGGCCTCCGCGCCGTTCTCCGAGAGGTCGTCCCGCCGGAGGACGCAGCGCTCGACTTCGCCGTCATCGGCATGGGGAGGTTCGGCGGTGCGGAGCTCGGCTTCGGGTCCGACGCGGACGTCCTGTACGTGTACGACGCGAACGGTGTCGACTCGGGCAGGGCGGAGAAGCTGGCGACGAGAATCGTGGCGGGGCTCCGCGAGCATCTGACCGACCATCGCCTCCCGCTCGACCTGGATGCGGGTCTGCGGCCGGAGGGGCGCAACGGTCCGATCGTGCGGTCCATCGACGCCTACGCGGCCTACTACCGTCGCTGGTCGCTGTCGTGGGAGGCTCAGGCGCTGCTGCGGGCTCGCGGTGTCGCCGGCAGCGCGAAGCTCATCGGGCGGTTCATGGAACTCGCGGACAGCATCCGGTACCCGGAGGCGGTCGATCTCCAGGGGCTCCGGGAGATCAAGCGGATCAAGGCCAGGGTCGAGGGGGAGCGGCTGCCGCAGGGGACCGACCCGCGTCGTCATCTCAAGCTCGGACCGGGGACTCTCAGCGACGTGGAGTGGCTCGTGCAGCTTCTCCAGCTGCAGCACGCGACCGATGTCCCCGGCCTGCGCACCACGTCGACTCTGCAGGCACTCGACGCCGCGGTCGGCGCCGGGCTCGTCGAGGAGGACGACGCGGAGCGCCTCCGGGCGGCGTGGCTGCTGTCGAGCCGACTCCGTTCAGGCATCACGTTGCTCACGGGTCAGACGAGCGACGTCCTGCCCGCTGACCGCCGTCAGCTGGATGCCCTGGCCCGTCTGCTCGGCTATCCACCCCGGTCGGCGACACCGCTCGAAGAGGACTATCTCGCCGTCACCCGGCGTGCCCGGAGAACCTTCGAGCAGCTCTTCTACGGCTAGACGGCCGGTCGAGTTGCACGATCGTCGTCCGTCGCTCAGAGTGAGCGTATGACCTCTCCTCGCATCGGCGTGATCTGGAACCCGACGAAGTCCGACCGGGATGTCCTCGGCGAGGCCGTCACCATCGCCTTCGGTGAGGAAGCCGACGTGCGCTGGGGCGAGACGACTCCGGATGACCCCGGCCGTGGCGTCGCGGCGAAAGCGGTGGAGGAGGGCTGTGCCCTCGTCATCGCGGTCGGCGGTGACGGCACGATCCGCGCGGTCGCGGAGGCTCTGGTCGGCACCGATGTCGCTCTCGGGATCGTCCCGCAGGGCACAGGCAATCTGCTCGCGCGCAACCTCGGCGTGCCGCTCGAGGGCGTGCTACCGGCGCTCGAGCACATCCGCGATTCCGAGCCGCACCGCATCGACCTCGGCTGGGTGGAGTTCGACGGCGAGGAGCATGCCTTCTCCGTCATGGTCGGCTTCGGGGTCGACGCGCAGATGCTCGTGG
Source organism: Microbacterium sp. NPDC064978 (assembly GCF_044543605.1). Classification (NCBI taxonomy): domain Bacteria; kingdom Bacillati; phylum Actinomycetota; class Actinomycetes; order Micrococcales; family Microbacteriaceae; genus Microbacterium; species Microbacterium sp. NPDC064978. The sequence continues at coordinate 120,229 of NZ_JBITWF010000001.1, forward strand.
AGACCAACGACGACCTCAAGGATCGCGCCGGCTGGCTCGCCTACGTCGAGGCGATGGGGCGCGCACTGGCCGGTACCGAGATGACGGACATCACGCTGCAGCTCGACGACCACGAGCCGGAGGAGGTGCGCGGTCACACGCTGCTCGTCGGCAACTGCGGCATGCTCCAGGGTGGCATCCGTCTGCTGCCCGATGCCGTCCTCGACGACGGGCTCCTCGACATGTTGCTCATCAGCTCCGACGGCGCGCTGCAGTGGCTCGACACCGTCCGCTCGGTCGTCTGGGACAACGGCATCCGTCGCATGATCGGGAACGTCGATCAGGCGGTCAGCACGGACTCCACCACCCACGTCTCGGCGGAGCGGATCCGCGTGCAGCTCTCCGCGCCGCAGATGTTCGAGATCGACGGCGAGGAGATCGGCGAGATCGACGCGTTCACCGTGCGGGTGCAGCCGGGCGCCGTCCTGGTCCGCTGATCAGGCGACGGTCACCGCCGGCGGCGTCCTCTTCCTGTCCTGATTGGGGAAGACGACCTTCTGCACGATGATGATGATGCTCGCGGCCACCGGGATGGCGACGAGAGCGCCCAGGATTCCGCCGAGCGCTCCACCGGCCACCGCGGCGATGACCACCAGTGCGCCGGGGACGGCGACGGCCTTGTTCATGATCCGCGGGGAGAGCACGTACGCCTCGATCTGCATGTAGATCAGGTAGTAGATGATCGCGATCAGTGCGGTCGTCGGCGAGACGAACAGGCAGATGAGCGAGATGATGATCGATGCCGAGAGCGTTCCGACGAGCGGGATCATCGAGCCGATGAACGCGATCAGTGCGAGCAGCGCCGGCACCGGCGCTCCGATGATGGTGAGGAAGATGAGGCTCAGGACGCCGTTGGTGAGCGCGAGGCTCGCCTGACCGATGACGTAGCGCCCGACAGCACTGGAGACGTCCTCCAGGAGCTCGCTGAAGGTGTCGCGCTGGTAGGCGGGGACGAAGCGCGCGGCCACCCGCTTCATGCTGCGCAGCGATGCCATGAAGTAGAGGGTGAGGATGAGCACGATCGTGACGCCCGTCAGGCCACCGGCGATCCCTGCGCCGACGGCGAAGACGCCGCCGCCGATGTCGAGGAAGTTGTCCGGGTTCTGCACGAAGCCGAGCACGCCGTCGACCGCGTCCTTGATCGTGCCGCCGAACTGTCCGCTCACGTCCTGGAACCAGGCGCTGTTCGTGAAGTCCTCGATCATCTTCGGACCGTCTTTGATGAGGTTCCCGATCTGCTCCACGAGGGTGGGGACGATCGCGAGGATGATCCCGGCGAAGGCGAGGAGGACCCCGATCACGACCACGGCGACCGCGGCCGGACGGGGGAGCTTGCGCTCGATGAAGCGCACGATCGGGTCAAGCCCGAGCGCCAGGAAGAGCGCGACGCCGATGTAGACCAGCACGGTGGCGAGCTGGCCGACGATGCCGCCGATCATGAGCGCGACGAGCACCCCGAGGGCACCGAGGAGACCGAACATGAAGGGGTTCGCCCTGGCGCCGGCGACCACGCTCGACGGCGACCGTCGCTGCGCGGCCACACTCGGTGCCGGATCCGGCGGTGCGATCAACTTCCTGCGACGCATGGTCCCCTCCCTCTGTCGATAGTCGACACTCGATCTTCCTCCACCAGGTCCCGTGCGCTGCTCAGCGACACCCGCCGGCTCGGCGGGCGTCGGGGGCGTCGGGTCAGTGGCCGCTGTTGCCCTTGCCGTTGTTGCCGTCGCGGCCAGGGCTCTTGCCTCGGTTCTCCTGCGCCTGCGGTGCGGCGTTCTCGGGCAGGCTCGTATGCGGCGCCGACTCGGTGACCGATGACGCCGGTGCCACCGGGGTCGCGGCCACCGGCTCCACCGCGACGGTCTCTGCCGGCGCCAGGTCGGGGGCGGTGTCGGTGGGAGCCGGTTCGAAAGGCACGACGTCCTCGACGATCCTCGACGCGCCGTCGGAGACGGCACCCGAGCTGGCGAGGGCCTGCTCGCCGTGTCCGACCAGTGCTGCGGAGGCGGTGGTCACCGCGCCGAGCACGACCACCGCGGCGATGAGGAGAGACTCGCGACGACGGCGCGTGCGCCGGGCCGGGGACGCCGCGGGGTGCGCCGACGCGACGCGACGACGGGCGCGGGCCTCGGCGCGGGTGCGGGGGAGGGCGCCTGCCGTCAGCGCCGGAAGCGGTACGGTGACGTCCGTGGCGACCTCTCCGGTCGAAGGCAGATCGACGAGCCGGCGCAGCTCGCCCTCGACCTCCAGAGCATGCGGCCGTGCTTCGGGCTCGATCGCGGTCATCGCGGTGAGCAGCCCGACCCACTCCGACCCCAGCTCCGCGGGGATCTCGGGGGCGATGTGGAGGCGGGCGAGGGCGGATTCGACGCTGAGGGTGGGCGCGAAGCCGGGCTTACCGGTGAGCGCCTCCAACAGGACGAGCCCGAGCGCGTAGACGTCGACCGTGGGACGGATGTCGCCGTTGCGCAACTGCTCCGGTGCCATGTAGGTCAGCGTCCCGAGGACGATGCCGGGAGTGGTGACACGGGACATGTCGATGGCGCAGGCGATCCCGAAGTCGGCGAGTTTCGCGCTCCACCGGCCGTTCGTGTCGAGAGGCGGGGTGAGCAGGACGTTCGAGGGCTTGATGTCGCGGTGCACGATGCCGGCGCTGTGCACGGCGTGGAGGGCGGAGGCGATATCCGCCCCGATCGTGGCGATCTCGCGCGCTGGGACCGTCGCGCGTGCCATGCGCTTGCTCAGAGTCGGTCCGGGCACGTACTCCATCACGAGGTACTTCGGTCGTCCGGGCTCGAGGTGCGCGTCGAGGAGGGTGACCAGGCCAGGGTGGTTGAGACCCGCGAGGAGCGCCTTCTCCGAGTGCACCCGCTCCACCGGCACGACGGCGTCGTCGGACTCGCGGAACATCTTCACCGCGACGGTGCGTTCGAGGGCGATGTCCTCCGCGCGGTACACGGTCGCCATCCCGCCCATGCCGACGGCCTCTGCCAGACGGTAGCGGCCGTCCAGAAGCGCGGCGGTCGGCGGGGCTTCCTGGGTGATCACGGCGTCCTCCACTGGCGGGACCGGGTATCCCGACGATGTCTTCACCGTATCCGCGCAGAGAAAACGCTGCGTTGGGGTTGACGTGGAGGCCGACACCTGCAACGGGGGATCCATAGGGAGCTGGGAGACTGGACGGATGGCAGGGATTCACCACGTGGAGGTCTGGGTCGCCGACCTCGTGTCGTCGCGAGCTGAGTGGGGGTGGCTGCTCGGTGCGGTCGGTTTCGTCCGGGCCGGCGCATGGCCCGAGGGCGAGTCCTGGGAGGCGGGCGGCGCGTATATCACCCTCACGACATCCCCGAACCTCAGCGGCAGCGCACACGATCGTCGCGCTCCGGGCGTGAACCATCTCGCCTTCGCTGCGGGCACGCCGAGCCGAGTGGACGCGATCATCGCGGCGGCACCCGAGCACGGCTGGCGGCCTTTGTACGCGGAGCGCTACCCGCACGCCGGTGGGCCGGATCACTACGCCGGATGGCTGGAGAACTCCGCGGGGTTCAAGGCCGAGATCGTCGCCGACGAGTTCTGACGCGGGCCATGCCCAGCGCCGTTACCGCCAGAGGCGAGCGGCGGTGCTGGCGGTCTCCAAGACTCTCATCGTTCCTCCGACAGCTCCTGGCTGAGGTCGAGCTCGCGGAGGACGTACGGCTGCGCGACGGCTTCGGTGAGGTAGTAGGTGTAGAAGATGACCGCGGCTTCGTCAGCCGTGAACACCTCGTTCGAGAACACGCGCACCGCACGGGTCTGGCTGATCGGGATCAGCGTCGTCGTCCCGTCGACGGGCTCAGGGCGCCCGATCGTATAGAGGTGGCTCTTGCCGTCAGGTCCAAGAAGTCGGACCTCGACAGTAATGCCATCTGCTGATCCCGCCGCCTGGATGAAGAAGCCGGTCAGGTCTTCCGGCGTGACGAATCCGTTCTCAGGGTTCTCCGCTCGCCAGATGCTGCACGTGAACTTCGTTTCCCCGTCGAGGCGTCCCAACATGAAGCGGAGCTCGTCAGGGATGGGACGGTAGGCGTCGGTGACGAATCCGTAGAGTCCCGAGGGAGAGACCGAGGCGTGGGTGGGCTTGAACGTCAAGGCGCAACCTGCGTTTCTGCTCGTGTGACGACGATGTCTTCGCCGTCCAGTTTGACGCGGGCGGGGGTTCCATCCCGAACCGTATGAGCGTCACTTCCAGAGGCGGGCGGCGGTGCTGGCGGTTGCCCTGGAGATGGCATTGGCGGTGATGAGTCGGCGGTTGGCTTCGGCGAGCGCGGCCTTCATGCCGCGGATGGCGGTGTCCCAGTCGTGGTGGGCGCGGTCGTATGCCGCCTGTGCCTCACCGGACCATGAGGATCGAAGTCGAGCGGCCTCCGCGTCGAGGGTGTCGAGCTGCTCCTGGAACTGCCGGACGGTGAGGGCGAGACGCGCGACTGTGTCGCTGATGGCGTCGTGACGGACCGCGACTCTCATCGTTCCTCCGACAGCTCCTGGCTGAGGTCGAGCTCGCGGAGGACGTACGGCTGAGCGACGGCGTCGGTGAGATAGTACGTGTAGAAGATGACTGCGGCTTCGTCAGCAGTGAACACCTCGTTCGAGAACACGCGCACGGCGCGGGTCTGGCTGATCGGGATTAGCATCGTCGTCCCGTCGGCAGGCTCGGGACGCCCGACCGTGTACAGGTGGGTCTCGCCGTCAGGCGCGGGGAGGCGGACTTCCACGGTCATCTGATCGGCTGAACCGGTCGCCTGAATGAAGGAGTCGGTCAGAGGCTTCTGGAATCCGATGATGCTAGACGGCTCCGCGCCACGCCAGATGCTGTACGTGAACTCGCTCACGCCGTCCAAGCGGCCGAGCATGAGGCGCAAGTGATCTGCGACGGGGCGCCTGTTCTCTGTGATCCACCCCATCTGACCGCTCGTGAACTGCTGGCCGTGCGTCCTGCTTGAGGTCACCGCAGTCTCCTCTCTCCCCGAGAACGCAGCGAGCTGTGCGACCGTGTCGGCGATCGCGTCGTGACGGACCGCGACTCTCATGGCGCCTCGTCCTCGGTGGGGTCGGGGACGCTCATGTCAATCTCGCGGAGCGTGTAGGGCTGGGCGACTTCATCGGTGAGGAAGTAGGTGTAGAAGATCACCGCTGCTTCGTCGGCCGTGAACACCTCGTTGGGATACACGGTGGTGGAATGGCGTCCGTCATCCCAGTGGATGACCTCGGTGGGCTCGCCGGACATGTCCGCGCCCGGACGCCCGACGACATACTGATGCGCGGTGCCGTCCGGGTCGACATAGCGGACCTCGATCACAAGGGCTTCCGCTGTCCCGGCACACTGGATGTACTCCTCGCTGAAGGGGATGCTGTCCAGAAGGTCCGCGCCCTCCGGGGCGCGCCACAGGCTCCATGCCCATGTTGAGGACCCGTTGAGCTGACGCAGCGAGAACTGGATCTGTTCCTGGTACGGCCGGAAGTAATCGACCAGTGCGCCGCGAGTATCGTCATTGATCTGACGGATATGTGTCGGTTGACTCATTTCACGGTCTCCAGAATTACTCGAGTGATTGTGATTCTCTCCCCATTCAGGGTGGCGGTCGCTGGTCGTTCGGGGCTCACGGTGGCATCGAAGCCACGTTGGGCTGCATCGCGGCTGCCCGTGCCGCCCTTGATCTCGATGCCGGTGTACGTCCCGTCGGCGTTCTCGATGAAGCCATCGTAATAGCGAACTTGGTCTGAGGTCGCTTGGGGATTGTGGTGATACCCCTGGATGGTCGCGCGGATCTTGTTGCGGATAACGTCCTTGCCGGTGTCCTCGGCGACACGATCGAGTCCGATCTTTTCTGTGTCGACCCAGGGGCGTTGGCCGTCGCCGTTGTACTGGCCGAGCACGTTCCGTCCGCCGTGCGTGGGGTGTGGGGCGGGGCGCTCAGGAGCATTCTGAGCGGACTCGTTCGCCCACCGGCAGCGTGTCCGGCTGCGGTCAGGCCGGCCGCGGCTACGCCGGCGCCAGCCCAGGCCAGACCACCCCCAGGGACGGTGCCGACGCCGGTTACGGCGACCGCTCCGCCGCCGCCCATCATGGCCCCGCCGCCGATGACCAGGGCGGCTCCGCCGAGGAGTTCGAGGATGATGTCCGGGTGCTCCCGCAGCGTCCGCGCGGAGACGGCGAGCATGTCCATCGTGGCCTGGAACGGCAGCACGACAGCAAGGGTGAACACCGCCTCGGTGACGGCATGTTGGGCTGCGGTCGCGGCCTCAGCCTCGGTGAGCGGCATGCGCGCTGCCTCTGCGGCCTGGTCCAACCGGACAGCGCAGTCTCGGGCGAAGACCTCCAGCGTCGCCCGGGCGTTGAACAGCACCTCTCTGGCCTGTTCATGCGCGGGACCGGACGGGTCGACGAATGGCACCTCCACCTCCGGGTGCCGAAGGCCCTGCCCGACCCGAAGCTCGCGGACGTAAGCGCGGTGCGCGGCCAGTGCCGTGGCAGCCTGCTGCTCGGCCTCGTCCCACAGGGTGATGGCGCGCGCGGCTTCCTCCTGCGCCCACTCCAGCGCATCCGCCCAGGTGAACAGGGCGTGAGCGCCCTCGCGGAGCCCGTCGCCGGCGTTCGACCAGTGCAGCAACTGACGGTCGAAGCGCGTCAGGTAGGCGTCGTAGGCCTCGCCCGTCCAGGTGCCCTCATCGTCGAGCGTCGCGAGCTGGTCGTGCACCTGTGCTGCAGTCGTGCCGTGCGCCTTCCACCCCTCGGCTGTCTGCCTGACCGCGCCGGGGGAGCCAGGGATGAGGGCGGTGGCGGAGCGGGTCTGCCCGAGCTCCATCACTCTTCCCAGATCATCGCGTCGACCTCGGCCTTCGCGGCATCCGTCCCCTCATCGAAGACCCGGGCCGTCGTCGCCAGACGTTCGGTGAAATCGTCGGAGACCGTCACCCGCGCTGCGAGGCCCGCAGACCAGGTTTCGGCGAACCGCTCAGAGGCTGCGACCACCCACTCGTGGCCGGCGCTCGTCGGCGGGGTGAGGTCGGTCGCCCCGACGTCTGCGATGATGCGCCGCGTCTTCGCCGCCATCGCCCGCAACACATCCGTGTCGACCTCATAATCCTGCGACATGCCGCCCTCTTCCTGCGAGCCCCCCGGCTGCGGGATCGAGCATAGGTGAAGACAGGGTCAGAGGACAGCGAAATGTCTGAATATGCGTAGGAAGTAACCCCAAATGAGTACGTGGGGGTAGGGCTGCCGTAGCCTCACGGTTCCCATGCAGCGAAAGAGCCCGCCCCCGGATGGGGACGGACTCTTTCGCGATCTGCGTTCGGCTCAGACTCCGAAGTACAGCTCGTACTCGAACGGGTGCGGGCGCTGAGCGATCGGCAGGATCTCGTTCTCGTACTTGTAGGAGATCCAGGTCTCGATGAGCTCCTCGGTGAACACGCCGCCCTCGAGGAGGAACTGGTGGTCGGCACGGAGCGCCTCGAGCGAGTCCAGCAGGGAGTTCGGCACCTGCGGGATGTTCTTGGCCTCCTCAGGCGGAAGCTCGTAGAGGTCCTTGTCGACGGGCTCGTGCGGCTCGATCCGGTTCTTGATGCCGTCGAGGCCCGCCATGAGCTGCGCGGCGAAGGCGAGGTACGGGTTGCCGGAGGCGTCGGGGGCGCGGAACTCGATGCGCTTGGCCTTCGGGTTCGAGCCCGTGATCGGGATGCGGATCGCGGCGGAGCGGTTGCCGGCCGAGTAGACCAGGTTGACCGGCGCCTCGAAGCCCTTGACCAGACGGTGGTAGCTGTTCAGCGTCGGGTTGGTGAAGGCGAGCAGCGCCGGCGCGTGGGCCAGGATGCCGCCGATGTACCACCGCGCGATGTCGCTGAGCTGACCGTAGCCGGCCTCGTCGTAGAAGAGCGGCTTGCCGTCGCTCCACAGCGACTGGTGGGTGTGCATGCCCGAGCCGTTGTCGCCGTACAGCGGCTTCGGCATGAAGGTGGCGACCTTGCCCCACTCCTCGGCGGTGTTCTTGACGATGTACTTGAACTTCAGGATGTCGTCGGCCGCGTGCACCATGGTGTCGAAGCGGTAGTTGATCTCCTGCTGGCCGGCCGTTCCCACCTCGTGGTGGGAGCGCTCGAGGATGAAGCCCGCATCGATGAGCTTGAGGGTGATGTCGTCGCGCAGGTCGGCCGTCTTGTCGACCGGGCTGACGGGGAAGTAGCCGCCCTTGTACGGGGTCTTGTTGGCGAGGTTCCCGCCCTCCTCCTCGCGGCCGGTGTTCCACGCGGCCTCCTCGGAGTCGACCTTGTAGAAGCTCTCGCCGGCAGTGACGGAGTAGCGCACGTCGTCGAAGATGTAGAACTCGGCCTCGGGGGCGAAGAACGCGGTGTCGGCGATGCCGGTGGAGGTGAGGTACTTCTCCGCCTTCTTCGCGACCTGACGCGGGTCCTTCGAGTAGATCTCGCCGGTGCGCGGGTTGTAGATGTCGAAGATCATCACGAGGGTGCTCGCCTCGCGGAAGGGGTCGATGTACGCCGTCGTCACATCCGGGATCAGCTGCATGTCCGACTCGTGGATGCTGGCGAAGCCACGGATGGAGGAGCCGTCGAACAGCTGTCCGTCCGTGAAGAAGGCCTCGTCGACCGTCGCCGCAGGGATGTTGAAGTGCTGCTGCACACCAGGGAGGTCGGTGAAACGGATGTCAAGGAATTTGACGTCGTTCTCCTTGATGTAGGCCAGTACCTCGGACGAATCTTTGAACATGTACGACTCCTGTGATGCGGATCGATGGCTTCGGGGCCACTTTGCACAGTACGGACGGGGGATTTCTCCACGGTATCCGCTTTGTTTCGTCCGTGTTACAGCGTGAGCAGGATCGGAGGGCATCCACAGCCTCGGTAGGCTGGAGGGGTGACGGATGCTGTGAACACGTACCCCGGTGAGCGACTCGGACTCCCGGAGTCCGGACCGGGGAGCATCGGTCGCCCTGGACGTCGCATCGGGGCCCTCGCGATCGACTGGACGGCAGCCGTCATCCTCTCCGTCGCGTTCTTCCAGTACGACCCGTTCGCCACGCTGCTCATCTTCGGCGTCGTGCAGATCCTCTTCATCCCGACCGCCGGCGGCAGCCCAGGGCACCGCATCCTCGGCATGCGCGTCGTCCGTCTCGACGGCGGATGGGTCGGTCTGTGGCGCCCGATCGTGCGTACGCTGCTTCTCCTCGTCGTGATCCCGGCCGTCGTGTGGGACCCGGATCAGCGCGGTCTCCACGACAAGGCTGTGGGCACGGTCCTCATCCGCGCCTGAGGCTCAGTCGCGGCCGCGGTTGCGACGGCGTGCTTCGCGGGGTGCTCTGCCGCCGAGGAACGAGCGCGCGGGGTCGACGACGTACCCGCGACGCAACGCTTCGCGGCCGATCAGCATCCGGAAACCCATCTCGTCCCGGTTGCTCAGCGTGACCTCGGCGAGCACCTCTCGGTCGACGAGACGGATCATCAGCTGCACGACGAGACGTTCCTGCGCGTGGCCGGAGGAGCTCCGGACGGCCCGCCGGTCGTGGATGGGAGACTCGACGACGACGGCATCCTCCTGGCTGTCCTGCCAGGGCTTCACACGGAACCGCACCCAGGACTCGTCATCGCGCTCGAACTCCTGGATGTCGAACGCGTGCAGGGACGAAGTGCGGGCGCCGGTGTCGATCTTGGCTTTGATCCAGTCGACCCCGAGATCGGGCAGGCTCACCCACTCGCGCCACCCCGTAAGGGTGTTTGAATGGGTAGACCTACTCACCTGATACATCCTGGCAGGAAATCCCCCGTGAAGATCGCAGTGCTGTCCCGTGCGCCGCAGGCGTACTCCACCCAACGCCTCCGCGCGGCCGCACTGCAGCGAGGGCACAACGTGAAGGTGCTGAATACCCTGCGCTTCGCGATCGACCTGACCTCCGACGAACCCGACCTGCACTACCGTGGTCGGCAGCTCAGCGACTACGACGCGATCCTGCCACGCATCGGCAACTCGATCACGTACTTCGGTACCGCGGTGGTGCGACAGTTCGAGCAGATGGATGTCTACACCCCGAACACGGCGAACGGCATCTCGAGCGCGCGCGACAAGCTCCGGGCGAACCAGATCCTCTCCCGGCACAACATCGCGATGCCGCCGACGGCCTTCGTCCGCAACCGCGCGGACGTGCGGCCGGCGATCGAGCGCGTCGGCGGCGCTCCCGTGGTGATCAAGCTGCTCGAGGGCACCCAGGGAATCGGCGTCATCCTCGCGCCGCAGGTGAAGGTCGCTGAGGCCATCATCGAGACGCTCCACTCGACCAAGCAGAACGTGCTCATCCAGAAGTTCATCGCCGAGAGCCGGGGCCGCGACATCCGCGCGCTCGTCGTCGGGGACCGCGTCGTCGCCGCGATGCGCCGATCGGCAGCGGGGGACGAGTTCCGTTCCAACGTGCACCGTGGCGGCTCGGTCGAGGCGATCGAGCTCGACCCGGTCTACGAACGGGCTGCCGTGCGGTCGGCCCAGATCATGGGACTCCGCGTCGCCGGCGTGGACATGCTGGAGGGGGACGAGGGACCCCTGGTGATGGAGGTCAACTCCTCCCCGGGCCTGCAGGGTATCGAGACCGCGACCAAGCTCGACGTCGCGGGCGCGATCATCGACTACATCGCCGGTCAGGTCGCCTTCCCGGAGATCGACGTCCGGCAGCGCCTCACCGTCTCCACCGGCTACGGCGTCGCCGAACTCATGGTCCACGGCGCCGCCGACCTGGTCGGCAAGACGCTGGGGGAGGCGGGCCTGTGGGAGCGCGACATCACGGTGCTCACCCTGCACCGGGGGGTCAGTGTCATCCCGAACCCGCGCAAGCATGTGGTGCTCGAGCCCGACGACCGCCTGTTCTGCTTCGGAAAGCTCGATGAGATGCGCTCGATGATCCCCGAACGTCGTCGTCGCCGCGCGAAGGTGCGCCGCCTGCCCAAGCAGCCGCTCTCGGAATGAGAGAAGCGCGGCCGCCCTCGGTGAGGGCGGCCGCGCTTCGCGGTCCGGGGGAGCGGGTCAGCGCGGACGCTGCGCGCGCACCTTCGTCGGGTCGATCCCCTTCGGGATGGGAAGCGACGACAGCGACTGCGAGACCGAGTCGATGCGGCGGATGACGGCCGCCATCGTGGCCTTGTCGATGGCCTTCGGGAGCTTCTTGATGGTCTTCGCGAGGTCGGCGATGGGCACCTCGTCCTCGCCGTGCCCGACGTAGAGCACCGTGATCGGCACGCCGTGAGCGACGCGCTGCGCACGGCTGCGCTCCTCGTTCACGAGTCGCGTGAGTCGTCCGCGGGCGCCCTCGCCGACGACGACGATGCCGCCGCGGCCGACCGTCCGGTACACCGCCTCCTGCGTCTTCGGGTTGATGCCCACCGGGGTCTCGGAGGCCTGCCACCGGCGACCGAGGCTCGTGCTGAGCACGTGGCCGGTCGCACCGGGCATGCCGTCGATCTTCGTGTACATGGCCGAGGTCGACAGCCGGGTCATGAGGAACAGCGCGCCGAGGACGCCGAGCATCAAGCCCGTGATGGCCCAGAGGACGAGCGTCCACACCTGGAACGGCGGAATCAGGTAGCCGGCCAGGAGGCCGAGCAGCACGCCGCCGATGAGGATCGCGGCCTGCGCCCAGGGGAGCCAGGCATAGGCCTCGCGCGTGAACCGGAAGAGGGACTTGATCTGGGAGAAGAACCCAGGACGCTTCTCGGGTTCAGGAGCACGCTTTGCCATGGAGACCAGCCTACCGAGTCCGAAGGCCGTGCGATGCCGCCGTTCGCGTGCAGCGGAGAGCGTGTGCGCGATCTCTCCTGCACAATCCGACCCGCCACGGGATCTCGTCCCCGAGCAACGAGTTCGGACGGAGCGTCCCGCGGGTCGGGTGGGATGGATCGCATGACACCAGCGCGTGAGAGTGCCCCCCGCGAGCAGGCCGTGCTTCCCCAGGCACACCGTACGATCCGACTCCTCGGCTCTGCTGAGGGGCCCTTTCGCGGTGCGCTCGTCACCTCGCCGGACGGTCCGGGCGTGCGCGTCGAGGCCGAGAGCCTCGCCGGTTGGGCGGGCTGCCGATATGCGGGCACCCAGCACATCGCCGCGCCGGTGGACATGATCCGCCGCGCGGACGGACACGACGTCCTTCTGCCCTGGTGCACCGAGCGCCTGGAGGCCTACGTGGATCGGCGGCTCCGGCGGGGCGGGTTGCCATCGGGGGAGGTCAGCACGGTGGTCGTGAGTCTTCTGCGTGGACTGGCGGAGCTGGGGCCCGCGTCGGCGGTGGACATGCACGGGACATGGTGGCTCACCGATGGGGGCCGGCCGGTCTTCGTGCTGGGGCCCGGTCAGGACGCATCGACCGCCGTCCTGGTGATCGTGGACCGGCTACGCGCGGAGTGCACCGACAAGACGATGGCCCGGGTCCTCGACCGCACCCGCGATCGCGTTCGCTCGGCCGCAGCACAGCGCCGGGTGCCCCGGCGATTGCTCGAGGACGCAGAGAGCGACCTCTTGGAGATCGCAGCACCACGACCACTGGAAGAGGCTGCCGAGGACCGGGCGGCGCCCACGGAAGCCGGTGTCTCCGGTGCGGTGCGACGAGTCCGCACCGAACCCGTCACCCGCGCACGGCTGCGGGAGCGTCGGATGCGGGAAGAGAGTCCGGTCAAAGGGGGCTCGGTACGGGCGTTCGCCGGCCTGCTCGCCCTCCGCGATCGAGTCGTCAGCGGGGCGCGACCTCTCCTCGATCGGCGGACCATCAGGGTACGGCCGCCGGCGGGCGGAGGGGAGACGCGGTCCCGGCGCAGGCGGGTGCTCATCGTGGCCGGCGCGTGCGCGGCGGCGGTGCTCCTCGCGGGGCTGCTGTGGCCGAGCGACGGAGACGATCCCGCGGTCGGGGCAGCGGGGACCACTCCTCGGTCCGCTGACCGTCCTGAGCGAGCGGGCCCTGCCAGGAGGACTGCGCCGACACCTGCTCCTTCACCGTCCGCGTCCGCGGCGCCGCCGAAGGCCGACGATCCGACAGGCGCTCTCCCGGCACTCCTCGCGCAGATCGTCGAGTGCGAGGCACGCGACGACGCGGTGTGCGCCGCTGCCGTCGCGGCCGGTTCCGCGGGGATCACGCCCGTCGCTGCCGAGATGGCCGGTCGGAAGGATGCGGTTCTCGTGGATCGCTATGGAGACATGGCCGTGATGGAGCTGCCGTCATCGCCCGAGAGCGGCGAAGCGAAGACCGAGGAGGCAGCCATCCTCGTGCTGGTGTGGGCAGATGAAAAATGGCTGGTCCGCGACGCATATCGCGTCGCGGACCAGCCGAAGTGAGGCGAGCCGTCGGTCAGGCGCCGAGCTGGCCGCTGAACTGCGCAGCCTCGAGGCGAGCCTTCACCGCACCGAGGAAGCGTGCCGCGTCGGCACCGTCGATGATGCGGTGGTCGTACGACAGAGCCAGGTACACGTAGGAGCGGACCGCGATCGCGTCCGTGCCGCCGACCTTGACCAGACCCGGGCGCTTGACGACCGTGCCCGTGCCGAGGATCGCCGACTGCGGCAGGAACACCACGGGCGTGTCGAACAGCGCGCCGCGCGAACCGGTGTTGGTCAGCGTGAACGTCCCGCCGGCGAGCTCGTCGGGCTTCAGCTTGTTGTCGCGGGTGCGCGCAGCGAGATCGGCGATCTCGTGGGCGATCTCGGCGATGTTCTTCGACGCAGCGTCGCGGAGCACCGGCGTGAGCAGACCGCGCTCGGTGTCGACCGCGATCGAGACGTTCTCGGACGCCGGGTAGACGATCTGCTCGCCGTCGACCGTCGCGTTGATGATCGGGAAGGCCTGCAGGGCCTCCGCCGCGGCGAGGGCGAAGAACGGCAGGAAGGACAGCTTGTCGCCGGTCTTCTCGAGGAACGACGCCTTGACGCTGTCGCGGTACTCGGCGAGAGCGGTGACGTCCACCTCGACCACCGTGGTGAGCTGGGCCGTCTGCTGCATCGACTCGACCGCACGCTTGGCGAGGACCTTGCGCAGGCGCGACATCGGCTGGGTGGTCCCGCGCAGCGGCGACACCTCCAGGGGGGCCGGAGCCGGCGTTGCAGCGGCTGCCGGTGCGGCGGTGGCGGTCTCTGCGGCCTTGAGGACGTCCTCCTTGCGGATTCGGCCTCCGACGCCGGTGCCCTTGACCGTGGCCAGGTCCACACCCTGCTGCGCAGCCAGACGGCGCACGAGCGGGGTCACGTAGAGGTTGTCGCTCTCGGTCGGCAGCGACAGCTTGGGGGCCTCCGCCTGCGCGGGCTGTGCCGGAGCAGCGGCCTGCGTGGGCGCTGCGGGGGCCTCGGCCTGCGGAGCGGGAGCAGCGGGAGCCTCGGGCTGTGCAGCCGGAGCCTCGGCCTGCGGAGCCGGAGCGGCGGGCGCCTCGGCCTGCGGAGCGGCAGGGGCTTCGGCCTGCGGAGCAGCGGGAGCCTCGGGCTGGGCTGCGGGAGCAGCACCGGAACCCACGCGTGCCAGCACGGCGCCGACCTCGACGGTCTCGTCCTCGCCGGCGACGATCTCCTGCAGCACCCCGGCGACCGGCGACGGGATCTCGGTGTCGACCTTGTCGGTGGAGATCTCGAGGAGCGCCTCGTCGACCTCGACCGAGTCGCCGACCTGCTTGAGCCAGCGGGTGACCGTGCCCTCGGTGACGCTCTCACCGAGCTCGGGGAGCACGATGTCGGTGGCGTCGCCGGAGGGAGCCGCAGGCGCGGACTCGGCGGGGGCGGAGTCGGCGGGTGCCTGCTGCTCGGCCGCGGGAGCCGCGGCGGGCTCCGGAGCGGCGGGGGCGGCGGCCTCAGCCGGGGCGGCTTCAGCCGCAGCAGGGGCATCGTCGGCCGGTGCCGCACCGCTGCCGTCGCCGATGCGGGCCAGCAGAGCACCGACCTCGACGGTCTCGTCCTCGGCCACGAGGATCTCCTCGATCACGCCGGTGACGGGGGAGGGGATCTCGGTGTCGACCTTGTCGGTCGAGATCTCGAGCAGGCCCTCGTCCGCCTGGACGGTGTCTCCCACCTGCTTGAGCCAGCGGGTGACCGTACCCTCTGTGACGCTCTCACCGAGAGCGGGGAGGACCACGGATGTGCTCATGACTGAGTCTCCTTCAGAAGTTGTATGACGCTTGTCTAGCTTAGTGACTCGGGCACCGGTTGGTGCTCAGAGGGCGTGCAGGGGCTTTCCGGCCAGCGCGAGGAAGGCTTCGCCGAGGGCCTCGCTCTGGGTCGGGTGGGCATGGATGAGCGGCGCGATGTCCTCGGGATGGGCCTCCCACGCGACCGCGAGCTGGCCCTCGGTGATGAGCTCGCCGACGCGATCGCCGAGGAGATGCACACCGAGGACGGGACCGTCCTTGAGGCGGACGACCTTGACGAGGCCGCCCGTTCCGATGATCTCGCTCTTCCCGTTCCCCGCGAGGTTGTACTCGTAGGAGTGGATCGCGTCGGCGCCGTGCGCGGTGACCGCCGCCTCCTCCGTGAGACCGACCGAGGCGACCTCCGGGCTCGAGTAGGTGACCTTCGGGATCTGCACGTCAGGGACGTTCACGGGGGAGAGGCCCGCGATGCGCTCGGCGACCGCGATGCCCTGCTGGAACCCGCGGTGGGCGAGCTGGAGGCCGGGGACGATGTCGCCGACCGCCCACACGCCGGGGACGCCGGTGCGGAGGTCGCCGTCCACCGTCACGAACCCGCGGTCCAGGCGCACGCCGGCTTCCTCGAATCCCAGGTCGGCGGTGGCGGGGCCGCGGCCGACGGCGACGAGGAGGTA
Source organism: Microbacterium sp. NPDC064978 (assembly GCF_044543605.1). Taxonomy (NCBI): domain Bacteria; kingdom Bacillati; phylum Actinomycetota; class Actinomycetes; order Micrococcales; family Microbacteriaceae; genus Microbacterium; species Microbacterium sp. NPDC064978. The sequence continues at coordinate 136,083 of NZ_JBITWF010000001.1, forward strand.
GTCGGCGGTGAACTCCTTGCCGTCCTCCAGCGTGACCGTGACGGACGAGTCGTCCTGGGTGGCGGTCTGGAAGCGCACGCCCAGGGAGTACTGGATGCCGCGGCGGCGGAACGCACGCTCGAGGCCCTTGCTCATCGCGATGTCCTCGTTCGGGACGAGGTGGGGCAGCGCCTCCACGATCGTCACCTCGGCTCCGAAGGAGCGCCACACGCTCGCGAACTCGACGCCGATCACGCCGCCGCCCAGGATGAGCACCCGCTCCGGGATCACGTCCAGGGCGAGCGCCTGCTCGCTGGTCAGGATCCGTCCGCCGATCTCCAGACCAGGCAGGGAGCGGCTGTACGAGCCGGTGGCGAGGATGACGTCGGTGCCGACATAGACATCGTCGCCGACGGTGACGCTCCGGTCCGCATTCAGGCTTCCGAGCCCGGTGACCGTGGTGATCCCGCGCGCCTTGACGAGCCCCTCGAGGCCCTTGTACTTCTTCGCGACGATGCCCTCGCGATACGTGCGCACGCCCGCCGGGTCGATCCCGCCGAACGAAGCCGTGACGCCGACCGAGGCGGCGTCACGCACGTGGTCCGCCACCTCGGCGGCGTGCAGCAGCGCCTTCGTCGGGATGCACCCGCGGTGGAGGCACGTGCCTCCCACCTTGTCCTTCTCGATCAGTGCGACGGACTTGCCGAGCTCGCTGGCTCGCAGTGCCGCGGCGTACCCGCCGCTGCCGCCGCCCAGGACGACGATGTCGAAGGTGTGGGTTGTCATGGGTGTCATGCCTCCGGGTGGGATGCTGCTTCGGCGAAGGCGATGATCGATCGGACCATCGCCCCCGTGGGGCCCTTCTCTGTGAAGCCGTAGGGGGCGCCGGCGTGTTCACCGGATCCCGCGATGTCGAGGTGCACCCAGGGGATGCGCGGCGCGTCGTCCGCGTCCGAGGTGCGGCCGACGAAGCGCCGGAGGAAGAGACCGGCGAAGGACGCGCCGCCCATCCGATCTCCCATGTTGGCGTTGATCATGTCGGCGATGGGGGAGTCGAGCGTCTCCTCCATGTAGGCGGGCAGCGGCATGTGCCACGCGGGCTCTCCCGTGCGGGCGGCCGCGGCGAGGAACTCCGCGACAGTCTCGTCGTCGCCGAAGACGCCGGTGTGACGGTGGCCGAGGGCTGCGACGATCGCGCCGGTCAGAGTCGCGACGTCGATGATGACGTCGGGGTTCTCCCGGCTCGCGGCGACCAGACCGTCGGCGAGGACGAGGCGCCCCTCCGCGTCGGTGTTCAGCACCTCGACGGTGGTGCCGTCGAGGATGCGGATGACGTCCCCGGGGCGGAGAGCGCGACCGGACGGCATGTTGTCGGTGATGCAGAGCCAGGCGGTCACGTGCACGGGGAGGCGGAGGGCCGCGATGGCGCGGAGGGCGGCGAGGGAGGTCGCGGCACCGGCCATGTCGAACTTCATGCCGACCATCGAAGCCGCCGGCTTCAGGGAGAGTCCGCCGGTGTCGAAGGTGATGCCCTTGCCGACGAGGGCGATGTGCCGCTGCGCGTCCGCCGGCGCGTAGTCGAGGCGGACGAGGCGCGGCGGCCGGTCGGATCCCTGGCCGACGCCGAGGATGCCACCGAAACCCTGTTCCGCGAGAGCGGTCTCGTCGAGGATCTCCACGGTGACGTCGAGGTCCGCGACGCTGTCGGCGGCGCTCTGTGCCAGCTGCGCGGGGCTCTGCCACTCGGCGGGCACGTTCACGAGGTCCTTGATGAGAGCGACGGCCTCACCCGTGGCGTGGGCGCGGGCGATCGTCTCGTCGTCGAGCGGGGCGTGGACGACCACCGCCGTCGCCCGCTTCTTCCTGCCGTTCTCGGCGCGGTAGTCGTCGAAGCGGTAGCCGCCGAGGACGGCACCCTCCGCGGCCGCGGCGGCGTGCTCCTCGAGACCGGCGGCGAGGCCGAGCGCGACGGTGTCGAAGCCGGTCAGGGAGCGGAGAGCCGCGCCGGCTGCGCTCCGTACGGAGGCATCGTCGACGGTGGAGCCGACGCCGACGACGGCGAACGGGAGTGGCGTCACCTCGGGGGCGTAGACCCGAGCGAACGCACCGGCGGCGCCGGTGAAGCCGATGCCCGCCAGAGCGTCGGCGAGACCGGGGTGAGCCGCCAGCGACTCGGCCGACTCGGAGAGATCGGGGACGACGAGCACTGCGGCATCGGCAGCGCTTCCGGGGAACTGATCGGTGGTGTGCGAGAGCACGGGAAGCGTCATGCTCTCCATCCTAGGATCTCCGCCCCGGGGTCGTCGGTCCGCCGGCCGGGGTGTGTTCGCTCTCAGCGAGACACGTCAGAGCCCGGCTCCGGGTGCGGCTCGTAGCATGGAGACATGCCCTTCTCCGGAGAGATCCACGAACGCGTCGCGAACGCCCCCACGGTGCCCCACGGCCTGCCTCTCGTGATGCTGCTCACCGGTTTCACCGACGCGGGCAGTGCGGTGTCGGGACTCATCGATCATCTGCGGGAGACGACGTCGCCGCAGCCGCTCGCGGTCTTCGACAACGATGTGCTCCTGGACTACCGCGCACGCCGCCCGGTCATCTCCTTCGACCAGGACCACCTTGCCGAGTTCCGCCCGCCCCGTCTGGAGCTCTCCCTCGCCACGGACGCGCTGGGACGCCCGTTCCTGCTGCTCACGGGCTACGAGCCCGACTTCGCGTGGAACGCCTTCGCGGAGACCGTCCTGGATCTCGCTGCGGAGTTCGAGGCCTCGGGACTGCACTGGGTCCACTCGATCGCGATGCCCGTGCCGCACACGCGCCCCATCGGGACGACGGTGAGCGGGAACCGGCGCGACCTCGTCGTGTCGCACTCCGTGTGGCGTCCGCGCACGCAGGTCCCGGCGACCGCGGGTCACCTGCTCGAGTACCGGTTCGCGGAGCGCGGGGAGCGCGTCGTCGGCTTCGTGCTCCTCGTGCCGCACTACCTCGCGGAGACGGAGAATCCGGAGGCGGTCAGTGCAGCGGCGGAGAAGCTCATGGCCTCGACCGGCCTCGTGCTCATGCTCGACGCAGTCCAGGAGCGCCGTGAGGACTACCTCGCCCGAGTCGACGAGCAGGTCGCAGCGAACGACGAACTGCAGCAGATGGTGCACAACCTCGAGCGCCGGTACGACGCCTACATGGCCGGTCGTGACCCCGAGGACGATTCGTACGACGAGGGCGGATTCAGCGAACGCGACCTGCCCAGCGCCGACGAACTCGCGGCCGAGCTCGAGCGCTACCTCGCATCTCGGCCGTCGGGTGACGAGGACAAGCCGGGACGCGGCTGAATCTCTCGCAGCGGATCGGGCGGGAATGCGTCCTCATCGCCATACGTGTGCGATACTAGGAGTCCGACCCGTTGTCAATCAGTGTTTTCGAGCACTGGACTTGACAAGGGTCTTACTAGTGTCCGAAATGTCCCGGGGTCTCCCAGCGGCCCCGTGAAAGGCGAAACGTGACTCCTGCCACGACGAAGAACACGCGGACGAAGAAGGCCGATCAGATCACCGCGGATCCCGAGGTCGAGGACGTCGAAACGACCGAAGCGGCTCCTGCGCCCAAGCGCGCCGCGGCCAAGCGCGCCCCCGCGAAGAAGAAGTCGGATGACGTCGTCGAGGAAGACGACGCCGCCGCAGCCGAGGGCTCCGAGGACGCCGCGGGCGACGAGGAGGAGGACGACGCGAAGCCGGCCTTCACCGAGCCGCTGCCGACCGGCGCTATCGTCATCTCCTCCAAGGACGACGAAGAGGTCCCGGTCTACTCGACCCAGATCACCGGTGCCACGGCCGACCCGGTCAAGGACTACCTGAAGCAGATCGGAAAGGTCGCGCTGCTGAACGCGGCCGAAGAGGTCGAGCTCGCGATGCGCATCGAGGCGGGTCTGTTCGCGGAGGAGAAGCTCTCCGCGATGTCCCCCGCCGAGAAGACGAGCCAGCTCGGACTCGACCTGCAGTGGGTCGCCCGCGACGGCCAGCGCGCGAAGAGCCACCTCCTCGGCGCGAACCTCCGTCTCGTCGTCTCCCTCGCCAAGCGCTATACCGGTCGCGGCATGCAGTTCCTGGATCTGATCCAGGAGGGCAACCTCGGTCTCATCCGCGCGGTGGAGAAGTTCGACTACACCAAGGGCTTCAAGTTCTCGACCTACGCGACCTGGTGGATCCGTCAGGCCATCACCCGCGCCATGGCCGACCAGGCCCGCACCATCCGCATCCCGGTGCACATGGTCGAGGTCATCAACAAGCTCGCCCGCGTGCAGCGGCAGATGCTGCAGGACCTCGGTCGCGAACCCACCCCGGAAGAGCTGAGCCGCGAGCTCGACATGACTCCGGAGAAGGTCGTCGAGGTGCAGAAGTACGGTCGCGAGCCGATCTCCCTGCACACCCCGCTCGGCGAAGACGGAGACAGCGAGTTCGGTGACCTCATCGAGGACACCGAGGCCGTGGTCCCCGCCGACGCCGTGGGCTTCACGATGCTGCAGCGTCAGCTCGAGCAGCTCCTCGACTCCCTCTCCGAGCGCGAAGCCGGCGTGATCCGGATGCGCTTCGGTCTGGGCGACGGTCAGCCGAAGACGCTCGACCAGATCGGTGACACGTTCGGCGTGACGCGTGAGCGCATCCGTCAGATCGAGTCCAAGACGATGGCCAAGCTGCGCCACCCGAGCCGCTCGCAGTCGCTGCGGGACTACCTCGAGTGATGCAGGCGAACGAGGGCAAGGCGCTCGAGACGAGCGTCGACGGAAAGAGCTACGCGCGGATCCCGCTGCGCACCCGCGTCGTGATGCCGGATGACGACCTCGACGCCATCATCACGGAGTATGCGAAGGATGCCGTCCAGCCGGGCGACCTGCTCTTCGTGACCGAGAAGATCGTCGCGATCACCCAGGGCCGGTCGTACCGCTTGGACGAGATCCAGCCGCGGAAGCTCGCGCTGTTCCTGTCGAAGTACGTCACCCGCACGCCGTACGGCATCGGTCTCGGCATGCCCGAGACGATGGAGATGGCGTTGCGGGAGTGCGGTACGCCGCGCATCCTCTTCGCTGCCGCCGTCTCGGCGGTCACCAAGGCCTTCGGGCGCAAGGGCGACTTCTACCGCATCGCGGGGGACAAGGCCCGCGCGATCGACGGACCGACGAAGCACACCATCCCGCCGTACAACGAGGCTGTGGTGCTCGGCCCGAAGGACCCGGACCGCGTCGCGGCGCACCTGAAGACGCTGATCGGAGGCCAGGCCGAGGTGGCGGTGGTCGACATCAACGATCTCGGCGGCAACATCCTCGGCTCCACGCTCGACAAGGCGGGGGAGCTGCGGCTGGTGAAGATCCTCGGTGACAACCCGCTCGGTCAGGGCCTCGAGTCCACGCCGCTCGGCATCGTCCGCGCGGTCTGAACAGCTCGACCCACCCCTTCACGACCGAACCGGCCCCTTGCGTGTGAACGCAAGGGGCCGGTTCGCATGTAAAGGGGTGGCCCGGCGCTTCGACGCGCTCAGCGACCCATGCGGGGTCCCTGAGCCTGTCGAAGGGTGAGCTGTCGAAAGGTCAGAAGCCGATGACCTCGCGGTAGCGCGGCTTGTGCCCGGTACGGATGCCGGTGACGCTGGGCTTGTTCTCGTAGACGCCCGCGCCCCAGTTCCCCTCGACGAGCACGGGGCCGTCCGGGGTCACGACGACGTCCCATCCGACGTACTGCACCTGCGGCACGACCCGGGCGACCTGATCGATGAAGGCGCGCACCTCGTCCATGTAGGGCAGCTGGAAGTCGGCGATGCGGAAGCCCGAGTCCGGGTGGGTCTCGTGCACGTGCCCGTGCGAGTCATAGCCGGCCCCCACGGCGTGCCCGTTCTCGTCGAGCATCGTGTAGAAGCCGCCGAAGGTCATCTGATCGCTCACCGCGCCGCGGCCGAACTTCTGCGCCATTGCGAGGATGTGCGCCTTCTCCCCGTCGAAGAAGGCGGTGATGCGGGTGGTGTTCACGGTCCCGGGGCACACGGCCGCCAGGTCGTCATGCTGGCGGATGACCTCTTCGATCAGCAGCTCGCCGCGGTCGAGGAGACCGCGGTGGAACTCGGTCCAGTCCGTGATGTCGGCGGCGTGATATCGGTGCACACCGGTCCCGGCCTGGCCGACCGGCTCCTTCGTGACGATCGTTCCGAGGCGCTCCGTGAGGGCACGGACCTCGTCGGCGTTGCCCTCCTCGACCACCATCCACTCGCGATGCAGATGTGCGGAGAACTTCCGGTTGAACTCGATCTTGTCCTGGAAGATCCAGCGGAAGTCGGGGTGGTCGTACTTCTGCGAGAGCTGGTTGGACACCGGATGCGTCATGTACGTCTCGCGCTCGGCACGGTTGAGCATCGCGAAGTCGTAGTCGATGTAGTCCTGGAAGCCCACGTTGTGGCGGGCCGCCGACCAGAGCATGTCGGCGACGATCGTGGGAACGGGACGGTGGTGCTGTGCCGAGGCCTCCTTCGCCCGTTCGAACACCGAACCGACGTCGATGCGGCGGGCACGGCCGAGGAGATAGCGGATGCGGGGCGCGAGAGAAAGACGAGACATGGAGCTCCGGGTCTAGGGATCGACGTCCCAGTCTACGCGGGGAGCCCCCAGGCTCCTGGGAGCGCGGAAGCTAGGCTGGAGGACGTGTGTGACACGAGTTCGAGTGCGCTTCCGCAGGCGATGATCTCGCGTTCGGCCCTTGCTGCCGGCGCGTCCGCGGCGATCCGGGCCGGGGGCCGCCGTGCCGATCTCCGCCGCGACGCATGGGGGCATGGACTGCTCGCCGTGGCCCACGCGGTGACAGCCGCGGGCGTCGAGGAGGTCCTCGTGGACTCGCCAGGCGAAGTCGAGGCCCTGCGCCTCGAAGGCATCAGCGCCACGACCGTCGGTACGCCCGACGTCGACCCCGTCCTCCTCTACGGGCTGCCGTCCGCGGAGGGAATCCCGGCGACACCTCCGGTCATGCGCCTGGTCGGCCGGGTCATGTCCACCAAGCGCCTGCGCGCGGGGGAGGCTGTCTCCTACGGCTACACCTTCCGGGCCGCAGCGGACACGGAGGTCGCGCTCGTGACGGGCGGCTACGCGCAGGGTGTCGTCCGCTCTCTCGGCAATCACGCCGACGTGGAGATCGCCGGCGCGCTGCGTCCCATCGTCGGACGAGTCGCCATGGACGTCTGTGTGATCGACCTCCAGGGCGCCGCGGCCGAGGTGGGAGACACGGTGACGTTCTTCGGCGGGACCGGCCCCGCATCCGATGCGATCGCCCGCTGGGCCGAGGTCACCGGGATGACGCCCGCGGAACTCGTGGCCGTCCCCGGTGCTCACGCCGTGCGCGGATGGGAGGCATGATGGGTGGGCCGATGCGACCCGAACTCCGCTTGGACAGCGCCGTCTTCCGCGCGAACATCGCGGCCGTGCGCGACCGACTGGGCGACTCCACGTTGATGCTGGTGCTCAAGGACGACGCGTACGGCCACGGACTCCGGTGGGCGGTGGAGACCGCGCTCGAGGCGGGGGTGACGACGTTCGGCAGCTACGACGTGCGCGGGGGCCTCGACGTACGGCGCCTCGCAGGCGGGACCGCGTCCGTGTTCGCCTGGGCGACCTCGACCGACGAGGAGATCGACGAGGCGCTCCTGCAGGACATCGAGCTCGGCGTCGGCACGATCGAGTACCTGCGCCGCATCGTCACGCGGGCCGACGTGCTCGGTGTGCGTGCCCGGGTGCATCTCAAGATCGACACCGGCCTCCATCGCAATGGCGTGCGTCCGGAGGACTGGGCGGCGGCCGTTGCCGAGGCGAGGGCGGCCGAGAGCGCGGGCACCCTCGCGCTCGTGGGCGTGTGGAGTCACATCGCGGAGGCGAGCGACGCCGAGGACGACGAGGCTCAGTCCGTGTTCCTCGATGCCGTGCAGCACACCGGCCTGTCCGGAGCTGTGCCGGCGGCCCTGCACCTCACGGCGTCGGCGGCATCCTGGTGGCGTCCGGAACTGCGCGGCACGGTGTCACGGATCGGGGCGTTCTGCTACGGCATCCGTTCGGCGGACGGCCCGGATCTCGACGGTGTGCAGCCGGCGGCACGTCTCGTGGCCCCGGTCGTCCGGGTCGACGGCGACGCCGCGGTCGTGGCCGTCGGCAGTCTCGACGGCCTGCCCTCGACGCTGGCCGGCATGACGGTCGGTACCCCGGCCGGCCCCCGCGTGGCGCCCGAGGTCGACCTGGCGACGACGACCGTCGAGGGCTGGCCGGGGATGGCTATCGGCGACGAGGTGACGATCTTCGGGCCGGGCACGCAGGGCGAGGAGACAGCGACGACCCTCGCCGAGCGGATCGAGACGGTGGGCGAGGAGATCCTCACCCGCCTCGGTCCGCGGATTCGGCGGAGGGTCGTGGAGTGAACCGGCTCGGCCGGTTCAGGCGCTGATCAGACCGTCTCGACGAGACGAGCGGTCTCGTCGTGCCAGCTCGTGGCCACGCTGCGCAGCTTCTCTTCGTACTTGCGGCCGTGGTGGGCGCAGAAGAGCAGCTCGGAGCCGTTGACCTCGGCGGCGATGTAGGCCTGCGCTCCACACGAGTCACAGCGGTCCATCGCAGTCAGGCGGTACTCGACAGCGGAGGTCTCACGTTCGGTCGTTGCATTCATCTCGGGGCCTCCTCGGGTGTCGGCGTCCTTGTTGGTCGTGCTCAATACAACCACGCTGCACCTGGGGGCATGCCCGGTCGACGGCGTGTTTCGCTCAGCGCGTACGCGCACACGCGCGAAGGCGGTGCCGCGGGGAGTGTCTGCGAGGGGCGGGACCGTCCCGCGAATAGACTCGGAGATTGTGAATGCCGAGTACTCCGCCCATCATCTCCAGGTGCTCGAAGGACTCGAAGCGGTCCGCAAGCGCCCCGGCATGTACATCGGCTCGAACGGTTCGCCCGGGCTCATGCACTGCCTCTGGGAGATCATCGACAACTCCGTCGACGAGGCGGTCGCCGGCAACGGCTCCCGCATCGACGTCATCCTCCACGATGACGGCAGCGTCGAGGTGCACGACCGCGGTCGCGGCATCCCCGTCGACGTGGAGCCCCGGACCGGTCTGACCGGCGTCGAGGTCGTCTACACCAAGCTGCACGCCGGAGGGAAGTTCGGCGGCGGCTCCTACGCGGCGTCGGGCGGTCTCCACGGCGTCGGCGCCTCGGTGGTGAACGCGCTCTCCGAGCGCCTCGACGTCGAGGTCGACCGCGGCGGCAAGACCTACGCGATGTCCTTCCACCGCGGCGAGCCCGGCATCTTCCAGGACTCGGGGGAGAAGCGGCCCGATGCGCCCTTCACCCCGTTCGAGGAGAACAGTGAGCTGCGCGTCGTCGGCAAGGCGCCGCGCGGGGTCACCGGTACGCGTGTGCGCTACTGGGCCGACCGTCAGATCTTCACCAAGGACGCCGCCTTCCAGCTCGCCGAGCTCGAGACCCGCGCGCGGCAGACCGCCTTCCTGGTCCCCGGCCTCGAGATCGTGGTCCGCGACGAGCGCGCCTCGAGCGCAGTGGTGGGGGAGGACGGCACCCCGGCCGGCCCCGTGGAGACCTCGTACCTCTACGAGGGCGGCATCTCCGAGTTCGTGGAGTACCTGGCGGTCGACCCGCCGGTGACCGACACCTGGCGCATCCAGGGAGAGGGCACGTTCACCGAGACCGTCCCGGTCCTGCAGCCCGACGGCCACATGGTGGCGACCGAGGTCGAGCGCGTATGCGCCGTCGACATCGCCCTGCGCTGGGGCACCGGCTATGACACCCGCATCCGCTCCTTCGTGAACATCATCTCCACGCCGAAGGGCGGCACGCATCAGCAGGGCTTCGAGCAGGAGCTGCTGAAGGTGCTCCGCAGCCAGGTCGAGCAGAACGCGCGTCGGCTCAAGGTCGGCAACGACAAGCTCGAGAAGGACGACGTCCTCGCCGGCCTCACCGCCGTCCTCACGGTCAACGTGCCGGAGCCGCAGTTCGAGGGTCAGACGAAGGAGGTGCTCGGCACGCCCGCGGTCCGCCAGATCGTCGCGCAGGTGATGCGCAAGGACCTCCAGCAGCGTTTCACCTCCACCAAGCGCGACGACAAGAGCCAGGCCACGCAGCTGCTCGACAAGATCGTCTCCGAGATGAAGGCTCGTGTGTCCGCACGCGCCCACAAGGAGACGCAGCGCCGCAAGAACGCGCTCGAATCGTCCACCCTGCCGACCAAGCTCGTCGACTGCAGGACGAACGACGTGGAGCGCAGCGAGCTCTTCATCGTCGAGGGCGACTCGGCGCTGGGCACGGCCAAGAACGCCCGCAACAGCGAGTTCCAGGCGCTGCTGCCCATCCGCGGGAAGATCCTCAACGTGCAGAAGGCGTCGGTCGGCGACATGCTGTCCAACGCCGAGTGTGCGTCCATCATCCAGGTGATCGGCGCGGGCTCCGGGCGGACCTTCGACATCGACGCGGCGCGCTACGGGAAGATCATCCTCATGAGCGACGCCGATGTCGACGGAGCGCACATCCGCACGCTCCTGCTCACGCTGTTCTTCCGCTACATGCGGCCGCTCATCGAGCATGGACGCGTGTTCGCCGCCGTGCCGCCACTGCACCGGATCATCGTCATCAACCCTGGCTCGAAGCCGAACGAGACCATCTACACCTACAGCGAGCAGGAGCTGCACGCCCTGCTCGCCAAGCTCCGCAAGGCCGGCAAGCGCTGGCACGAGCCGATCCAGCGGTACAAGGGTCTCGGGGAGATGGACGCGGAGCAGCTCGCGAACACGACGATGGACCGTTCCGGTCGCCTGCTCCGCCGGGTACGGATGGAGGATGCCGAGGCCGCGGGCCGCGTCTTCGAGCTGCTCATGGGCAACGAGGTCGCCCCGCGGCGGGAGTTCATCATCGACTCCGCGGACCAGCTCTCGCGCGAAGCCATCGACGCCTGAGGGCGGCGGGGACGAAGAAGGGGACCCGGCGAGGCCGGGTCCCCTTTCTTGGCGGACGGGTCAGACGAGGGTCCGGCCGATGCTGCCGATGACGCCGTCGATCGGCTGGCCGGAGGCATCGCGGCGCGCTCCGGGCTCGGGGAGCTTGCGCACCGCGCCGGTGGGGTCTACGGCCAGAGCCGGGCGGGGGCCGACCCAGGCGACCGTGAGGCGGTCCTCGCCCTTCAGGAAGGCGTGGGCGCGGACGCCACCGGTCGCGCGGCCCTTGGACGGGTACTCGGTGAACGCCGAGACCTTCGCGCGGCCCGGATCGGTGCCGGGCAGGATGCTCTCCGCGCCGGAGACCGTGGCGACGACGGCGTCGGTGTCCGGGCTGACGGCACCGAAGAAGAGGACCGCGGCGCCGGAGCCGAGCTTGATGCCCGCCATCCCGCCGGCGGGTGCTCCTTGCGGGCGGACCGCCGAGGCCGCGAACCGCAGAAGCTGGGCGTCGGTCGTCAGGAACACGAGGTCGGCGTCGTCCGCCGCGTCGGCCGCACCGACGACCGAGTCTCCGCTCTTGAGGCCGATGACCTCCAGGTCCGGACGCACCGGCAGGGTCGACGGCACGATCCGCTTGACGATGCCCTGCGCGGTGCCGAGGGCGACCGGGGTGTCGCTGTCGAATCGGATGAACCCGACGATGCGCTCGCCCTTGGTCGTGACCCCCAGGTAGTCGCGCAGCGGAGTCCCCGCGGCGAGCTGTACGGAGGTGCCGGGCACCGAGGGCAGATCGACGGGGGAGAAGCGGACGACGCGTCCCGTGCTCGTGAGCGCACCGACCTCACCGCGGACCGTCGTCTCGACGGTCGCGAGGATGGCGTCGTGCTTGCTCCGCCGGGCAGGGGCGGTGAGCTCCTGTCCTTCGCCGAGGTCCACGCGCACGGCGCGCCCCGTCGTCGAGAGGACCACGGTGGTCGGAGCGTCGGCGATCTGCAGATCCACCGCGCCCTTCGTCGCGCGGGGCTTCGGCGGGGCCGCGTTCATCAGCAGGGTGCGACGCGGCGTCCCGTAGGCCTCGGCCACGGCGTCCAGCTCCTGGGCGACGGCGGCACGCAGCAGCGCCGGGCTGGCGAGCAGCTCCCGTAGCGACGCGATCTCCGCGAGGAGGGCGTCCCGCTCCGCCTCGAGCTCGATGCGCGAGAACTTCGTCAGGCGGCGCAGCCGCAGCTCGAGGATGTACTCGGCCTGCGGCTCGCTGAGGTCGAACACGGACCGGAGCCGGGTGCGTGCCTGCTCGGTGTCGTCGGACGACCGGATGACCTGGATGACCTCGTCGATGTCGAGGATCGCGATGAGAAGCCCCTCCACCAGGTGCAGGCGCTCCTCCCGACGGGCGAGACGGTACCGGCTGCGGCGCGTGATGACCTCGATGCGGTGGCCGACGTAGACGCTGAGCATCTCCTTGAGGCCGAGCGTTCGGGGCTGGCCGTCGACGAGCGCGACGTTGTTGATGCTGAAGGAATCCTCCAGCGGCGTGAGCCGGTAGAGCTGCTCCAGGACGGCGTTGGGGTCGAATCCGGTCTTGATGCCGATGGCGACGCGGAGGCCATGGTTGCGGTCGGTGAGGTCGGTGACGTCGCTGATGCCCTGGAGCTTCTTCGCCTGCACCGCGTCGCGGATCTTCTCGATCAGACGCTCCGGGCCGACCATGTACGGGAGCTCGGAGACGATGATGCCCGTACGTCGGGGACCCAGCGGCTCGATCGACGTGCGTCCGCGGACCTTGAGGGCGCCGCGACCGGTCGTGTAGGCGTCCTTGACGCCGTCGAGTCCCATGAGGATCCCGCCCGACGGGAAGTCGGGGCCGGGGACGTACTCCATGAGGTCCTCGGTGGTGGCGTCCGGGTGCTCGAGGAGGTGGGTCGCCGCGGCGACGACCTCGATGAGGTTGTGCGGCGCCATGTTGGTCGCCATGCCCACGGCGATGCCGCTGGCGCCGTTGACGAGCAGGTTCGGGAAGGCCGCAGGCAGCACTGCGGGCTGCTGGAACTGTCCGTCGTAGTTCGGGATGAAGTCGACGACGTCCTCGTCGAGGTTCTCGGTGAGCGACAGCGCGGGGGCGGCGAGGCGCGCCTCCGTGTATCGCGCGGCAGCCGGACCGTCGTCCAGGGATCCGAAGTTGCCGTGACCGTCGACGAGCGGCACCCGCAGCGCCCACTCCTGGGCGAGGCGGACGAGGGCATCGTAGATCGCGGAGTCGCCGTGCGGATGCAGCTTCCCCATGACCTCGCCCACAACGCGGGCGCTCTTGACGTGGCCGCGGTCCGGTCGCAATCCCATCTCCGCCATCTGGAAGAGGATGCGGCGCTGCACCGGCTTCAGGCCGTCCCTGGCATCGGGGAGCGCACGCGAGTAGATGACGGAATACGCGTACTCGAGGAAGGAGCCCTGCATCTCGTGGGAGAGATCGATGTCCTGGATGCGTTCCTCGACAGGCTCGGGCGGCGGGGTTTTCGGCATGGACTTCCTGAGGGCGTACGGGAGCCTGTGTCAGACTGGCTCGGATGTCCTTCATGCTACCGTCCGCGCCGCCGGGCGCCCGGAGCGTCGTCGGGGTGGCGGACGACCTGTGCGCCGCTCTCCGCGGCGAATCCGCCACGCTGCCCCGCGCCGACGCGGTGGTGCTGGTCGTGATCGACGGCCTCGGTGCGATCAGCCTCCGCGGGCATGCCGGTCACGCGCGGTCGCTGACCGCGTCGATGACGAAGAAGGACATCGCGCAAACGGTCTTCCCGACGACGACGGCCGCCGCGCTGACGAGCCTCACCACCGGCGTGTGGCCGGGAGAACACGGCCTCGTCGGGTACCGGGTCAGGGACCCGAAACGGGATGTCCTCGTGAACCAGCTCAGCGGGTGGGAGACGGACGGCCTCGACCCGCTCACCTGGCAGGCGGCGCCCACCGTCTTCGAGCGCGCGGCAGTCGCCGGGCGGGAGACCTTCGCGGTCGGACTCGCGACCTACGCGCACAGCGGCTTCACCCGCGCCACGCTGAGGGGGGCGACGTTCGTGCCCGCTGCGACGCCGGAGGAACGCGTCGAGGTCGCGTACACGCTGGCCGAGGAGCATCCGGGATCGCTCGTCTACTGCTACCTCCCCGAGGTCGACAAGGCGGGGCACAAGCACGGTGTCGCCTCTGCCGAGTGGGTGGCGGCGCTGGAGCGGATCGACGGCGCGCTGTCGCTTCGCGTCCCCCCGCGGGTCGGCGTGGTCGTGACCTCTGACCACGGCATGGTCGACGTCCCGTTCCACCGGCAGGTGGTGCTCGAGGAGCAGCATCTCGGGGGCATCCGTCATGTCGGTGGGGAACCCCGCATGCTGCACCTCTACCGCGAGCCGGACGCCGATGCGGCGCTGGTGACGACGCGTCTGCGCAGCGATCTCGAGGGCGCGGCCGATGTCGTCACCCGAGAGGAGGCGGTCCGGGCGGGCCTCTTCGGTCCGGTCGTGCGCGATGAGGTCCTCGATCGCATCGGCGACGTGCTGGTCATCGCCACCGGAGTGCGCGCGCTCTACGACGGCACCGCCGAGGACCAGCGCAACCGAGGGATGGTGGGACAGCACGGAGCGCTCACGCCTGACGAGACCCGGGTACCGTTCCTGCGGTTCGGGGCCTTCGCCTCCTGACGGGGCCCCGGAACGATCACTCGTCGGTGCGCGCTCCGAAGACGATCTCGTCCCACGACGGCATCGCGTTGCGGCGCCGTCGGCGTCCGCTGCCCTCGCTGTCGCCCGACCCGGGCTGACGCGGTGCGGGTTCCGGAGCCTCGGGCTCGTCGTCCGGCTCCTCGAGCGCGGCGAACAGGGCGATCGGGTCGGAATCCTCCTGGATCTCCTCGACCTCGTGCTCGATCGGCGACGGCTCCCGCTGTCCGCGGCGACGACGCAGGGCCTCGAGGAGGTCCGCGGTCTCCGGGCTCGTCGAGGCGGAGTCGGGAGCGCGGTTGATCGCCGCGTCCTGGACCGCCGGTGCCGAACGCTCGGGCTGCGCCGGCTCCTCCGCCTCCGCGGCGGGCGTCGGCACGAGGCGGGGACCGAAGGCACCCGAATCGAAACGGCTGTCGTCCTTATAGGGCGAGGCGGCACGGTCGGCCTCCACCGCGCGCAGGCGGGGGATGAGTCCCTCCGGGAGTGAACCCTGGCGGGAGAGCTGCGTGGCATCGGCGTTCAGGGGCGAGAGGGCGCTGCGTCGCGGGTCGAAGCTCCAGCGCGCGTCGTGCTCGACGTCGTTGGCGGAGAACTCGAGCTTGATGATCCAGCCGGACTCCTCCTTCCAGCTGGCCCAGCGCTCGGACGATGCGGACACCTCGGCGAGCTTGGCGCGGACCGCAGCTCCGAAGGTGGGCTGCGCGTCCGGCTCGACCTCGCTGCCGATGAGGACGGGCACGGCGAGGGCCTGGCCGATGATGTGCTCGCGCTCGGCGAGGACGGGGCCCTCGAACCGGGCGACGTCGTCGACGCTGATCCCGAGGAGCTCGGCGACCTCCGCGGCGGTGAGACCGGCGCGGATCTGCGCCTGGATATCCCGCGGGCTCGCGGCGAGTTTCTGTGCGGCCGGCTCGGCCTGGCGGGTCGCGCGGCGGATCTCCCGCTGCAGCACCGCGTCGATGGGCAGCGCGAACCGCTCGCCCGCCTCGGTCGCGAGGACGAGCACTCCTGCTTCTGTGCCGACGATGGTGACGTTTTCCATGCGAATGCCCCTCTGATGGGTGTGCGTTCATGGTGTCACGCCGGACGGGCCGGGACAGGGAATACGGCGGGCGTGCCGTGAGTTTGCCCTGTCGCATGGGAGGGCATTTGCGAAACGCCCGCCGGTCATGCAAACTATGGCCGCCGATTACCCGACGGCGCACCCGCCCACTCGCACCATGAAAGTGGAGATTCACCGCATGGCAACCGATTACGACGCTCCCCGAAAGAGTGAAGACGACTCCGAGTCGATCGAAGCCCTCAAGGAGCGTGTGCCGGACAAGCTGTCCGGCACGACCGGAGACGAGGACTCCGACAACCCGTCGAGCTTCGACCTCCCTGGCGCGGACCTCTCCGACCTCGAGCTGGATGTCGTCGTGCTGCCCGCGCAGCAGGACGAGTTCACCTGCATGAGCTGCTTCCTCGTGAAGCACCGCTCGCAGCTCGACCACGAGGGACCCGACGGCCCCATCTGCAAGGAGTGCGCTGCCTGAGCAGCCCTCCGAGCGACGCCCCACGCGCCCCCGACCATCCCGGTCAGGGGCGCGCTGTCGTCTGCGGGGCGGTCAGTCCCGTGCGGCGCGGATGGCCGCGGCGAGGCGGTCGGGGGTGCGGGTCGAGATCGTCCAGGCCACGACGGGGTCGGCCTCATCGGTGTTCGGCACCACGACGACTCCGTCGATGCCGCCGCGGATGAGGTGCCACCCGCGAGCCGGGAGCTCGGGTCCTCTGGCGCTGCGCGCCTCCTCGCCGGTCAGTGCCGTCGGCTCGCCGAGATAGCGCACGTCGATGTGGGCGCGTCCGGCTCGGAGGACGCCGTCCTGCACCGACACCACCGGAGCGAGGGCGAGGGCCGCCACCACGAGGAGCGCCGAGACCGCCGCTCCGAGGAGCAGCGCGAAGGTCGAGCCGACCGGCACGAAGATCAGGGACACCATCGGTCCCGCCAGGGCGATCGTGACCAGCAGCCACAGGCTGGGGGCCAGTCGTTCGTGGTAGCGGGGACGTGCGTCCGTTGCGGGGTTCTGCATTAGCCTCATGGGGTGACCGATTCCGTTGATGTCCCCATTATCGCCGCAGTGGTCCCCGGCTATGCGCATCCGGGCGACGCCGGAGCCGATCTCGTCGCCGCCGAGGCCGTGCGGTTGGAGCCGGGGGATCGGGCTCTCGTGCCCACGGGCGTGCGCATCGCGCTGCCCGACGGCTATGCGGCCTTCGTGGTGCCCCGCAGCGGTCTCGCGGCGAAGCACGGCATCTCGATCGTGAACTCGCCCGGCACCGTCGACGCCGGCTACCGGGGAGAGATCAAGGTGAGCCTGATCAACACGGACATCCACAGCGCGTACGATGTCGCCGTCGGCGATCGCATCGCGCAGCTCATCGTGATGCCCGTCACTCGGGCCCGGTTCCTTCCGGTGGACGAGCTGCCGGACAGCGTTCGCGGCGCCGGCGGGTTCGGATCGACCGGCTATCAGGCACAGACCCCCGAGAACGAAGCAGGACAGGCGAAATGACCGACAGCAACGACACCCCCTCCAAGTCGGCGCCGGAGAACCGCGCCACCGAGGGCCCGTTCGACGACTCCGAGGCGAACCCCGTCCGCCCCTACATCGACCTCGGCGGGATCAAGATCCTGCCGCGCGAGGGCCTGAACCTGCGGCTCGAGGTGGAGGAGCAGAGCAAGCGCATCGTGGCGGTCGGGCTCGACTACGCCGAGTCCTCTCTCCAGGTGCAGCCGTTCGCGGCTCCGCGCAGCGGCGGTCTCTGGGATGAGACGCGGGTCCAGCTGCGCGACCAGGTCAAGGCGCAGGGCGGCCGCGTCGAGGAGCGGGAAGGACCGCTCGGC
This sequence comes from Microbacterium sp. NPDC064978, assembly GCF_044543605.1. Taxonomy (NCBI): domain Bacteria; kingdom Bacillati; phylum Actinomycetota; class Actinomycetes; order Micrococcales; family Microbacteriaceae; genus Microbacterium; species Microbacterium sp. NPDC064978. The sequence goes on from NZ_JBITWF010000001.1 coordinate 153,606, forward strand.
AAGGAGCTCCTCGCCGAGGTCCCCGCGACGGCCAGCGAGGGCTCCGGCCTGCGTCTCGCGCGCTTCATCGGCATCGACGGTCCCCGTTGGTTCCTGCGCGGCGTGATCGGCGGCGCGGCGGCGTCCGACCCCGAGGCCGCGGCGAAGGTCGAGGACCTGTTCCGCTCGATCGTCGTCGTGCGCGGGGGAGCGCCCATGCCGCCGCGCGACCTCATCCCGCTGAAGATGCCGGCGACGCCGGGCTCCGCGTGACCACGCCGGACCCCGAGGAGCCGCGCACGCAGAGCGCGTCGGAGATCCTCGGAGCAGCCCTCGGCGGTGCGGCGCGCAAGGCTGGGCTCGATCCGTCCGAGAACGCGCAGACGCACAAGGTCGTCTGGTCGGCCATGGGCGGCTGGCGCGGGATCCTGGAGTCGGTGCTGCCGAGCCTCGCGTTCGTGATCCTGTTCACCCTCCGGCCGGAACCCCTGCTGCTGCCCCTCGGAGTGTCGGTCGGTCTGGCCGCCGTGTTCACCCTCGTCCGGCTGGTGCAGAAGTCGCCGCCGTCGGCCGCCCTCGGCGGACTGATCGCCGCCGTGGCCGCCGCCGGGCTCGCGCTTTGGACCGGGCGCGCACAGGACAACTTCGTGCCCGGCTTGATAACGAACGCTGCCTACGGCACTGCGATCCTCGTGTCTGCGCTCATCGGCTGGTCTTTGATCGGTCTTGCCGTCGGATTCCTCATGGGGGAGGGGACGGCATGGCGCGCAGACAGGCGGAAGCGCCGCGCGTTCTTCTGGCTCGCAATTGCTTGGGCCGCCTTGTTCTTCGCCCGTCTTGCGGTGCAGCTTCCGTTGTACCTGGCCGAGCAGACGACGGCGCTCGGAACCCTCAAGCTCGTTATGGGGCTGCCGTTGTTCGCGCCGCTGATCGCCGTGACCTGGCTGGTCGTCCGTGCGCTCTATCCCCGCGAGTCGTCGCACGACGACCCCGCGGCGGCGTGATAGATTTATCTCGACATCAAGATAAATCACGGGCTTTCGCCGGTGACCTGCGCGGAGCAGACTGGTTAGGTCCCCCTTGCTAGCCGCGCGGCCGCACCGGCGAGCAAGATGGAGGCGCCTGTCGCTCCCATCCGAATAGAAGGAGACGGATTCGTGTCCACGGTGAACAGCTTCGGTGCCAAGAGCACCCTGACGGTCGGCAGCACCGACTACGAGATCTTCCGCATCGACACGGTGCCCGGTTTCGACAAGCTCCCCTTCAGCCTCAAGGTCCTCCTGGAGAACCTGCTTCGCACCGAGGACGGCGCGAACGTCACGAAGGCGCAGATCGAGGCGCTCGGGTCGTGGGACGCCAACGCGGAGCCCAACACCGAGATCCAGTTCACGCCGGCGCGCGTGGTCATGCAGGACTTCACCGGTGTGCCCTGCATCGTCGACCTCGCCACCATGCGCGAGGCCGTGACGGCGCTCGGGGGAGACCCGAACAAGATCAACCCGCTCTCGCCGGCCGAGATGGTCATCGACCACTCCGTCATCGCCGACCTGTTCGGCACCGAGAACGCGCTCGAGCGCAACGTCGAGATCGAGTACGAGCGCAACGGCGAGCGGTACCAGTTCCTCCGCTGGGGCCAGACCGCGTTCCAGGACTTCAAGGTCGTACCCCCCGGCACCGGCATCGTCCACCAGGTGAACATCGAGCACCTCGCGAAGGTCATCTACGACCGCACCAACGGCGGCGTCCTCCAGGCCTACCCCGACACCTGTGTCGGCACCGACTCGCACACCACGATGGTCAACGGCCTGGGCGTGCTCGGCTGGGGCGTCGGCGGCATCGAGGCCGAGGCCGCGATGCTCGGCCAGCCCGTGTCGATGCTCATCCCGCGCGTCGTCGGCTTCAAGCTCTCCGGTGAGATCCCCGCCGGTGTGACGGCGACCGACGTCGTGCTCACCATCACCGACATGCTGCGCAAGCACGGCGTCGTCGGCAAGTTCGTCGAGTTCTACGGCGAGGGCGTCGCCTCCGTGCCGCTCGCGAACCGCGCGACGATCGGCAACATGTCGCCCGAATTCGGCTCGACCGCCGCGATCTTCCCGATCGACGACGTCACCCTCGACTACCTGCGTCTCACCGGCCGCAGCGACGAGGCCGTCGCGCTCGTCGAGGCCTACGCCAAGGAGCAGAAGCTCTGGCACGACGCCTCTCACGAGCCCGTCTTCAGCGAGTACATGGAGCTCGACCTCAGCACGGTCGTCCCGTCCATCGCCGGTCCGAAGCGCCCGCAGGACCGCATCCTCCTCTCCGAGGCGAAGACGCAGTTCGAGCAGGACATCCTGAACTACGCCACGGCCTCGACCAGCGACGACATCGTCGACCTCGAGTCCAAGCACTCCTTCCCGGCGTCCGACCCCGGACAGGTCCCGGGGGAGGAGGAGCCGACCACGCGTCCGGTGCACATCAGCAGCGGTGCGCCGGCCAACGTGTCGAACCCCGTGCCGGTCACGACTCCCGAGGGCGAGCAGTACACCCTCGACAACGGCGCCGTCACGCTGGCCGCCATCACGTCGTGCACCAACACGTCCAACCCGTCGGTCATGATCGCCGCCGGTCTCCTCGCCCGCAAGGCGCGGGAGAAGGGCCTCAAGCAGAAGCCGTGGGTGAAGACCACGCTCGGCCCGGGGTCGAAGGTCGTCACGGACTACTACGAGAAGTCCGGCCTGGACAAGGACCTCGAGGGCCTCGGCTTCTACACGGTCGGCTACGGCTGCACCATCTGCATCGGAAACTCCGGTCCGCTGATCGAAGAGGTCTCCGAGGCGATCAACTCGCACGACCTCGCCGTGACGGCCGTCCTCTCGGGCAACCGCAACTTCGAGGGCCGCATCAGCCCGGACGTGAAGATGAACTACCTGGCGAGCCCGCCGCTGGTCATCGCGTACGCCCTCGCCGGCTCGATGCACTTCGACTTCGAGACCGACGCGCTCGGCACGGACGCGGACGGCAACGACGTGTTCCTCAAGGACATCTGGCCCTCGCCGGACGAGGTGCAGGAGATCGTCGACTCGTCGATCTCGCGCGACCAGTTCATCAGGCAGTACGCCACCGTGTTCGACGGTGACGAGCGCTGGCGCAACCTGCCCACGCCGGACGACGACACGTTCCAGTGGGACGAGGACTCGACCTACGTGCGCAAGGCCCCGTACTTCGACGGCATGACGATGGAGCTCACCCCGGTGAAGGACATCGAGGGTGCGCGCGTCATGGCGACGCTGGGCGACTCGGTCACCACCGACCACATCTCGCCCGCCGGAAACATCAAGCCGGGCACGCCCGCGGCCCAGTACCTCACGGAGCACGGCGTCGACCGCAAGGACTTCAACTCCTTCGGCTCGCGTCGCGGCAACCACGAGGTCATGATCCGCGGCACCTTCGCGAACATCCGCCTGAAGAACCTCATGGTCTCGGCCGTGAACGACGGACAGGTCGTCGAGGGCGGTTACACCCGCGACTTCACCCAGCCGGACGGCCCGCAGTCGTACATCTACGACGCGTGCATGAACTACGCCGAGCAGGGCACCCCGCTCGTCGTGTTCGGCGGCAAGGAGTACGGCTCCGGCTCGTCGCGCGACTGGGCGGCCAAGGGCACCAGCCTCCTGGGCGTCAAGGCCGTGATCACGGAGAGCTTCGAGCGCATCCACCGCTCCAACCTCATCGGCATGGGCGTCGTCCCGCTGCAGTTCCCCGCCGGCGAGAGCTGGGAGTCGCTGGGCCTCGACGGCACCGAGATCGTCTCGATCACGGGGCTCGAGGAGCTCAACAACGGCGTCACCCCGAAGACGGTCAAGGTCACCGCCACCCCGAGCGAGCACTCGCCCGAGGGCAAGCAGCCGGTCGAGTTCGACGCGGTCGTCCGCATCGACACCCCCGGTGAGGCGGACTACTACCGCAACGGCGGCATCCTGCAGTACGTGCTGCGCTCGCTCGTCTGAGGCGCATCGATGAAGGGGCCCGTGTCCACCGACACGGGCCCCTTCGGCATGTCAAGGGTCCCCCGCCCTCGGGGGATTCCCGGCTCCGAGCGGTAGGATCGGGAAGACGTCCGCACCCGTTCGGACGCTCCGTCGAGGCCTGTGAGGAGGCGCAGATGCCCATTCTTCCGAGCATCTCTGGACCGCGCGATCTTGATCGGCTCTCTCCGGAGCAACTGGAAGAACTCGCCTCGGAGATCCGCGCGTTCCTCGTCGAGAACGTCTCGCAGACGGGCGGTCACCTCGGGCCGAACCTCGGCGTGGTGGAGCTGACGATCGCCCTGCACCGCGTGTTCTCCTCTCCGGACGACCCCTTCATCTTCGACACCGGCCACCAGTCGTACGTCCACAAGATCCTCACCGGTCGCCAGGACTTCTCGAAGCTGCGCGTCCGGGAGGGGCTTGCGGGCTACCCGCAGCGCGCGGAGAGCCCGCACGACGTCGTCGAGTCGTCCCACGCCTCCAGCTCCCTGAGCTGGGCCGACGGCGTGTCGCGGGCACTCACCGCCACCGGCCGGGCGGACCGACACGTCGTCGCGGTCGTCGGCGACGGCGCGCTGACCGGCGGTATGACATGGGAGGCGCTGAACAACATCTCCGACGACAACGACCGCAACCTCGTCATCGTCGTGAACGACAACGGCCGCTCGTACGCGCCGACCATCGGCGGCATGTCGCGCTTCCTCAACCGGGTCCGCACCGCCGCGGCCTACAAGGACCTCCACCACAAGTCCGATCGCCTCTTCCGCGCGTTCGGGCCGGTGGGACGCGCAGTGTTCCGCGGCGTGCGCGGCGGCACGCACGGCTTCCTCTCGCGGTTCACGAACAACGAGGCGCTGTACTCCAACCTCGACATCAAGTACCTCGGCCCGGTCGACGGTCACGATCTGCCGGCGCTGCTGGAGACGCTGGAACTCGCGAAGTCCTACGGCGCGCCGGTCATCGTGCACGCGATCACCGAGAAGGGTCGCGGCTACCAGCCGGCCCGTGACGACGAGGCCGACCAGTTCCACGCGGTCGGCAAGATCGATCCGACGACGGGGGAGACCCTGTCCTCAGGCGGCCGAGGGTGGACCGATGTCTTCTCCGACGCTCTCGTGAAGGTCGGGGAGCGACGCTCGGACGTGATCGCCATCACCGCCGCCATGCTCCGGCCCACCGGCCTCGCCCCCTTCGCGGAGCGCTTCCCCGACCGGGTCTACGACGTCGGCATCGCCGAGCAGCACGCGGTGGCCTCGGCTGCCGGACTCGCGTACGGCGGGCTGCACCCGGTCGTCGCCGTCTACGCCACGTTCATGGGACGCGCGTTCGACCAGGTGCTCATGGACGTCGCGTTGCACCGGGCGGGCGTCACGTTCGTGCTCGATCGCGCCGGTGTCACCGGCCCGGACGGACCGAGTCACCACGGCATGTGGGATCTGGCGATGCTGCAGATCGTGCCGCACATCCGCATCGCCGCACCCCGTGATGGTGCGCGACTGACGGAGGCGCTCGACGAAGCGGTCGCCGTCGAGGACGCTCCGACCGTCATCCGCTTCCCGAAGGGCGATGTCTCCGCCGATCTGCCGGCGCTCGAGCGCCTCGAGGACGGCGTGGACGTGCTCGCACGGGGCGAGGGCGAGGACGTCCTCATCGTCGCGATCGGACCCTTCGCCGTCCTTGCCGTCGACGTGGCTGACCGGCTGCGCGCCCAGGGCATCGGCGCCACTGTGATCGACCCGCGCTGGGCGATCCCCGTGCAACCGTCGGTCGTCGAGCTCGCTGCGCAGCATCGACTGGTGATCACGCTGGAGGACGGCATCCGCGTGGGCGGCATCGGCACGCGCGTGCGGCAGGTGCTCCGCGAGGCGGGCATCGACACGGCCGTCGACGAGCTGGGTCTTCCCGACGAGTTCGTCGACCACGCGTCGCGCGACCAGATCCTCGCCGATGCCGGTCTCACGGCCTCGAAGATCGCTCAGGACGTCGTGGCGCAGGTGCTCGGTACGCGCATCCCGAAGGCGCGCCACGCCGGGGAGACCGGAGCGATCGAGCTCCCACTCCACGAGCGCCACTGACGGACGTTCCCTGGAGCGGGCTTCCGTCGGTCAGGGGACGTCGGCGAGAGTCTCGGCGACGATCCGTTCCACGGTCGGGAGAGCTCTGGCGCGTTCGTCGGGGACCAGCCCGATCCGAGTGCGACGATCGAGCACATCGGCCGCGGTGAGAGCGCCCTGCGACCGGACAGCGTGCTCGACGACCGGTCGGGAGAGGGCGATGCCGTCCGCAACGGCGTCCTGCGAGCCGTTGTCCGGGGCGGGATCGTCGATAAGTCGCAGGGTCGCGGTGCCGCTGGGTCCGACCCGGAGGCCGCGCTGTCGCACCGCCAGATCCACCGCGTCCTCCGCCATGCGTCGGTAGGTCGTGAGCTTGCCGCCGAGCACGGAGACCACCCCGGACTCGGAGGTGCGGACGAGATGCCGGCGGGAGACGTCCGCCGTCTCGGCCGCTCCGGTGTCGACCAGTGGACGCAGCCCCGCGAACGCGCCGCGGACGCGGTTCCGCGCCAGCGGCACCGCGAGCAGGCGGTTCAGTGTCTCCAGGAGGAAGTCGATCTCGGTGTCGGTGGGCTCGGCGACGGAGGGGATGGGTCCGGGCGCGTCCACGTCGGTGAGTCCGACGATGACACGCCCACCGCGCTGCGGCAGGGCGAACACGTAGCGGCTGATGGAGCCTTCGAGCGGGATGGTGAGCGCAGCGGTCGGATGCCCGAGGTCGGCGGCGTCGAGGACGATGTGGGTGCCGCGGCTCGGGCGTAGCGTGAGGCCGTCGTCCAGAGTCGCCGCCCAGACTCCGGTGGCGTTGACGACCGCCCGTGCACGGATCTCGATGCGTTCCCCGGTGAGCATGTCCGTCGTCGTGGCCCCGTCGGCATGCAGCCGCTCGGCGCGCACCCTGGTCAGGATCCGCGCGCCGAGACCGGCAGCCGTCCGGGCGACGGCCACGACGAGGGCGGCGTCATCGGACAGCTGGCCGTCATACGTGACCATGCCGCCGCGGAGGCCCCAAGGGTTGAGCGCGGGGAACAGGCGCAGCGCCCTCGCCGTCCCGACGGCGTGCGGTCCCGGCAGCACCTTCCCGCTCGTGCGCGCTTGCAGGCGGAGGAGGTCACCCATTGCCATCCCCGCCGCTCCGGCCCCGCGCTGGCGGCCGCTGACGCCGGGCGCGAAAGGGAGCAGCTGTCCGAGCGGACGGATCAGATGGGGCGCGATCACCGTCATCAGCAGATGCCGTTCGCGTGCGCTCTCGCGTGCCGTCGCCACGTCCCCCGTCGCGAGATACCGCAGGCCGCCGTGGACGAGTTTCGAGCTGAACCGGCTCGTCCCGAACGCGAGGTCCTCCGCCTCGATCAGGGTCACGCGGAGCCGGCGCGATGCGGCGTCCAGGGCCACGCCCGTTCCGGTGATCCCTCCGCCGACGACGAGGAGGTCGCAGATGTCATCGGCCGCGGCGTCGAGTTCGCGTCGACGGCGGCCCGCGTGGAGGGCGGTCGAGGCAGGGGTCATGGCCGCAGGTGGCCGTCCAGCGCGGCGCGGAGCTCGCGCTCCCAGGCCCGCTCGTCGATGAGGTCGGCCACCGTCGCGTGCGACAGCACAGCGGACTGGGCGATCAGGAGCAGCATGACGGCGATCTCGCCGGGGGCGCCCCCGCGCACCGATCCGTCGGCCTGGCCGGCCGCGATAGCGTCGGACAGCCACCGCAGGATGAGTCGCTGGCTGGACCCCACGCGGTGCAGGGTGTAGCGGGTGAACGCTTCGGGCTCCTCGTCGAGGAGATGGGCGTACACCGGGTCGGCGCGGAACAGCGAGGTGAACCGCAGCACGTCCTCGACGAGAGCGTCTCGCGAGTTGGCTCGCTCGGGGAACCCGACGAGGAGGTCGGCGACCCGCCGCAGGAGCGCGGAACGGACGACGTCGTCGGCATCCCGCCACGTCCGGTAGATGGTGGGCCGGCTGAGGCCGGAACGCCGTGCGAGGGCGGCGATCGTCACCCCGTGCACGCCGCCGCGGACGAGCAGCTCATCGGCCGCGTCGAGCACGCGCCGCTGCGTGGCGTCCCACGCCGGGGCGAGGGAGTCCGAGGGAAGAGTGGAAGATTGACGTTCTTCCATGATGTGTCACACTGTAACGCATGGAGCAGCGGAACGGCAGCGGAGCCGACAGACCCGAGATGCGCTGGAACGGGTGGGGCGACCCGAGTCGGGCGAAGGATCTCCCGCTCGCCGTCCGCGGGCTGCTGCCGTTGCTGTTGGGCCGCGTGCGGCGCCCTCCGCAGCCGCCCGCGCTGGAGGACGTGCGCGTCCGGCCCTCCCGGCTGACGGCGGACGATGTCGCTGCACTCGAAGATTCCGTGGGCGCCGATGCGGTCGACGTCTCGACCGCGGGACGGCTCCGGCATGCGGGAGGGCGTTCCACGCCCGATCTCCTGCGTCGACGGGCTCTCGAGCAGGATGCGCCCGATGCCGTCGTGTCTCCTGCCGACCATGACACCGTCCGTGCGTGTCTCGCTCTGGCGGGGGAGCGGGGGCTCGCCGTGATCCCCTTCGGCGGGGGAACGAGCGTCGTGGGGGCGCTGGACCCGGAGCCCGGCCCGCATCGCGCCGTGCTCAGCCTGGATCTGCGCCGGCTCTCCGGCCTGCTCCACCTCGACACGCTCAGCGGCGAGGCGACCCTTGCGGCGGGGACGACCGGACCCGATGCCGAAGCGCAGCTCTCCGCACACGGCTTGGAGTTGGGCCACTTCCCGCAGAGCTTCCGGTACGCCACGATCGGAGGGTTCGCGGCTGCACGGTCGTCCGGACAGAACTCCGCGGGCAACGGGCGGTTCGAGGCGATGGTGACGGGGATCCGGGTCGCGACACCGACGGGAGACCTCGACCTCGGACGCGCGCCGGGGTCGGCGGCCGGCCCCGATCTCCTCCGCCTCTTCCTCGGCTCCGAGGGGATCTTCGGCGTCATCACCGAGGTCCGGGTCCGCGTGCACCCGGTGCCGACGGTGCGAATCTTCGAGTCGTGGACCTTCCCCGACTTCGCCGGCGGTGCCGATGCGCTCCGCCGCGTCGTGCAGCAGGGGGCGGGTCCCACGGTCATCCGTCTCTCCGACGAGGCCGAGACCGCCGTGAGCCTCGCCCAGGTCGGCCGGATCGGGAAGGCCCTCGCGAAGGGGGCGAGCGTCGTGACGGTGTTCGAGGGCGACGAGGCCGCGGCGCGCCGGGACCGGACCGCGGCGATCCTCGCCGCGGCGGGCGGTCGCTCTGCGGGCACCGGCGATGCGGAGGAGTGGGCGGCGGGACGATTCGACGGACCCTACCTGCGCGATGCGCTGCTCGACGCCGGGGTGTTCTGCGAGACGCTGGAGACGGCGACGACCTGGTCGAACCTCCGCACTCTGAAGGAGGCCGTCGAGGCGGCGCTGCGGGACGGTTTCGACGCGGTCGACGCGCGTTCGTACGTCATGTGCCACGTCTCGCACGTGTATCCGACGGGCGCCTCCCTCTACTTCACGGTGCTCGCCGGACTGCGACGCGAACCGTTGGGCGCGTGGGCCGAGGTGAAGGGCAGGGTGAACGACGCGATCCTCGCGAACGGCGGGACGATCAGCCATCATCACGCCGTGGGTCGCGATCACGCCCCCTGGCTCGCGCAGGAGATCGGTGAGACCGGCGTGCGGATCCTCACCGCCGTCAAGCGGGAGCTGGACCCTCGCGGCATCATGAATCCAGGTGCCGTGCTCGTCGATGTCCCGACGAGGGCGACCGTCTGAGATGGGGCACATCGCGGTGCTGTCGAATCCGCTCTCCGGCAAGGGCCGCGGGCAGCGGGCCACCGAGGAGGCGCTCGATCACCTGCGACAGCGGGGCGCGGATGTCCGCGTCTACGCCGGAGGGTCGCCCGCGGAGACGAGGCGGCTCGCGATGCTCGCGCTGGACGCGGCACCGGACGGGCTCGTCCTGGTGGGCGGCGACGGCACCCTCTCGGGCATCCTCGACGTGGTGTGCGCCGCAGGCGTCCCGGTCACGGTGGTCCCCGCCGGCACCGGGAACGACCTGGCGCGAGCGCTCGGGCTGCCGCGCACGGACGTGGCGGCGGCTGTCGAGCTCGCCCTGACCGGCCTGCCCCGGCCCATCGACATCGGCGAGGTGCGGACATCGACGGGCACGTCGCTGTTCCTCACCGTGGCGGCGCTGGGGTTCGACGCCCGCGTGAGCGATCGCACCAATCGCCTCCGCTGGCCGTCCGGCGCACTGCGGTACTACCTCGCGCTGCTCATCGAGCTCGTCCGGCTGCGTCCGCTCGACTTCACGATCCGCGCCGATGACGGCCCGGCGATCCCCGCCCGCGGCACTCTGGTGGCGGTCGGGAACACGGCCAGCTACGGCGGAGGGATGCCGGTCTGCGTGGGCGCCGTTCCGGATGACGGCACCCTCGACGTCGTCGCCGTGGGGCCCCTGGGCCGCCTCCGCCTCGTCCGCCTGTTCCCCGTGCTCCTGCGCGGGAGGCATCTCGCGCGCCCGGAGGTGCACCACCTCCGGGCGCGCACGGTCACCGTCGCCGCGCCCGGTCTCGTGGCCTACGCGGACGGCGAGCGCGTGGGGGAGGAGACCTGCACGATCTCGGTCCGCGCGGCGGCGCTGACCGTCATGACCGACGCGGAGAGGAGGGACGCACATGTTCGATGAGGACGTCGTGATCGTCGGGTCGGGGTTCGGCGGCTCCGTCGCCGCACTCCGGCTCACCGAGAAGGGCTACCGCGTCCGCGTGTTCGAGGCCGGGCGACGATTCGCCGACGAGGACTTCGCGAAGACGAGCTGGGACGTGCGTCGCTATCTCTGGGCCCCGGCGCTCCGGTGCTTCGGAGTGCAGCGCATCCATCGGCTTCCGCACGTGATGATCCTCGCCGGCGCCGGCGTCGGCGGCGGGTCGCTCAACTACGCGAACACGCTGTACGAGCCGGGCGCGGCGTTCTTCGCCGACCCGCAGTGGTCGTCGATCCGGGACTGGAGCGCGGCTCTGGCCCCGCACTACGCCACGGCCACGCGCATGCTCGGCGTGGTGGAGCACTATCCTCACGACGGACCCGTCGAGCGGATCATGGCCGGTGCCGCCGAGGACCTCGGGGTGGGCGCCACCTTCCGCCGGGCACCCGTCGGCGTGTGGTTCGGCGTACCCGGTGAGCGAGTCGCTGACCCGTTCTTCGGCGGTGAGGGCCCCGAGCGCACGGGCTGTACGCTCTGCGGCAACTGCATGGTCGGCTGCCGCGTCGGTGCCAAGAACACCCTGATGAAGAACTACCTCGCCCTCGCCGAGCGCCGCGGAGCGGTCATCGAGCCGCTGCGTACCGTGACCGAGGTGCGGGAGCTCCCGAACGGCGGATTCTCCGTCACGACGCGCCGCAGCGGCTCCTGGTTCCGACGGCGTCCTCAGACCGTCACGGCACGGGAGGTCGTCCTGGCGGCGGGCACCTGGGGCACCCAGCAGCTCCTCCATCGGATGAAGGCCGCCGGCGCGCTGCCGCACGTCTCCGACGCCGTGGGCCGGCTCACCCGCACCAACTCAGAGGCCCTGGACGGCGCCGTCGCCGTCCGGGTGCCCGAGCGGGTGGAGCTGGCGCGGGGCGTGGCGATCACCACCTCGTTCCACGTGGATGACCGCACCCATGTCGAGAACGTCCGCTACGGTCCGGGGTCGAACCTCATGGGAGCACTCGCCACCGTGCTGGTCCCGGGCGACCGCGCGCTTCCGGGCCGCCTGGTCGCGCTCGTGGGCCAGGTGCTGCGCCGCCCCGCCCGGGCCCTGCGCCTCGCGTCCCTCCGGCGCTGGAGCGAGCGCGGGATCATCGCACTCGTCATGCAGACCGCCGACAACTCGCTCACGCTGTCGCTGCGGCGCCGCTTCGGACGGACGAGACTGACGAGCGCGCAGGGTCACGGCGCGCCGAACCCCAGCCACCTCCCCGAGGCGCATCGCGCGGCCCGTGCCATCGCCGCGCGTCTGGAGCGCGAGGGTGGGGTTCCCGCCGAGGCGCGCGGTTCGTGGCCGGAGGTCTTCGGGATCCCGCTCACGGCACACTTCCTCGGCGGAGCCGTGATCTCCGGATCACCGGAGGAGGGTGTCGTGGACGAGTACCAGCGCGTCTGGGGACACCCGGGGTTGCACGTCGTCGACGGGGCCGCTGTGCCCGCAAATCCGGGGGTGAACCCGTCCCTGACCATCACCGCGCTCGCGGAGCATGCCCTGTCGCACTGGCCGCGCCGCGGCGAGCCGGATGCCCGTCCGGCACCGGGGACGACACAGGGGGCCACGCCTACGGCGCGACCCCCTGCGGAGACGTGATCAGCGGCTTTCGATGCCGCGGATCTGCGGGGTGTGGAAGGAACCGCCGAACGCGCGCTCGGACGCCCCCTCGCGATCGAGATACGGCGAGGCCCCACCGTCGATGAACGGCCAGCCTGCCCCGAGGATGAGGCACAGGTCGATGTCCTCGACCTCCGGGACCACGCCCTCGTCGAGCATCAGCTTGATCTCGGTCGCGAGCCCGTCCTGCACGCGCTGCAGGATCGTGGCCGCCGATGCCGGGTTCTTGCCGACGGCGGGCGCCAGGACCTTCTCGGCCTGCTTCGTCCAGCCGACCACACGGCCGCCCTTGTCCTTCTCGACGACCTGGTCGAGCTCGGCGAGGGCGTGGAAGTTCTCGTTGGCGTAGAACCGGTCGGGGAATGCGCGCACCATCGTGTCCTGCACGTGCGCGGCCACCTTCCAGCCGACGAGGTCGATGAGCTGGAAGGGCCCCATCGGCAGGCCGAGCGGCGCGAACGCCTTCTCGACGTCGGCGATCGGAGTGCCCTCGTAGACGGCGCGCGCCGCCTCGCCCATGACCTTCGCGAGCAGGCGGTTCACCACGAAGCCCGGGGCGTCGGCGGTGAGCACCGCGTTCTTGCCCAGGTTCTTGGCGACGACGAATGCGGTGGACAGTGCGGTGTCCGCGGTCGTCGGCGTCTTCACGATCTCGATCAGCGGCATGACCGCGACCGGGTTGAAGAAGTGGAAGCCGACGAGCCGTTCGGGGTGGGCGAGCTTCGTGCCGATCTCCTCGACCGACAGCGACGAGGTGTTCGTGGCGAGCACCGCGTCCTCCGCGATGATCTTCTCGATCTCACCGAAGACCTGCTGCTTGACGCCGACCTCCTCGAAGACCGCCTCGATCACGAAGTCGCAGTCCGCGTAGAGAGCCTTGTCGGTGGTGCCAGTGACGAGCCCGCGCAGCTTGTTCGCGGTGTCCGCGTCCACGCGGCCCTTGGCCTCCAGCTTGCCGATCTCCTCGTGGATGTAGGCGACGCCCTTGTCCACGCGTGCCTGGTCCAGGTCGGTGATCAGCACCGGCACCTGGAGATTGCGCACGAACAGCAGCGCGAACTGGCTGGCCATGAGACCCGCGCCGATGATGCCGACCTTGGTGACCTTCTTCGCGAGCTGCTTGTCCGGTGCGCCGACCGGACGCTTCGCACGCTTCTGCACGAGGTCGAAGGCGTACATCGACGCGGCGAACTGGTCCCCGGTCACCAGTTCCGCCAGCGCCTCGTCCTCGCGGGCGAAACCCTCCGCCTTGGTGCCGCTCTTCGCCTTGTCGAGCAGCTCGAGAGCCGCGTAGGGCGACTTCGGCACGGTGCCGATCTTGGACTCCAGCATGCCGCGCGCCATCTTGATGGCGATCGGCCACTTGGTGAGCCGCTCGATCTTGCCCGGCTCGTTCTTGCGCACGACCTTCTTGCCGCCGAGGACCGCGTCCGCCCAGGCGAGCGAGTTCTCGAGGTAGTTCGCAGCGGGGAAGATGGCGTCGAAGATGCCGAGGTCGAAGGCCTGCTGCGGCTTCAGCATGCGGTTCTGCTTGAGGGGGTTGGAGATGACCACCTCGAGGGCGTTCTCGATGCCGATGAGGTTCGGCAGCAGGTACGCCCCGCCCCAGCCGGGGATGATGCCGAGGAAGACCTCGGGGAGCGCCACGGCCGCCGCCGATGCGTCGACCGTGCGGTAAGTGGAGTTCAGCGCGATCTCCAGGCCACCGCCCAGTGCGAGTCCGTTCACGAACGCGAACGACGGCACGCCGAGCTCGCTCAGCTTCCCGAGCACCTTGTGGCCGAGCTGGGCGATCAGACGCGCGTTGTCCCGGGAGCCGACCTTGCTGATGTCCGAGAGGTCGGCACCGGCGGCCATGATGTACTGCTTGCCGGTGATGCCGACCGCCTGGATCTCGCCGGCCGCCGCGCGGCTCTTCAGGCCGTCGAGTGTCGCGCCGAGTTCGGTGAGGGTGGCCGGACCGAGGGTGTTCGGGCGGGTGTGGTCCCGACCGTTGTCCAGCGTGATCAGGGCGAGGACCTTGCCCGACGCGAGGCGGATGTCACGCACGGGGGAGTGCGTGATGACCTCTCCCTCGGTGAGCGCCTGGATGGGCGAGAAGTCGACGTCGTCGTAGCTCACTTCTTCTTCTTTCCGTCGTAGTGCGGGTTCTCCCAGATGACCGATCCGCCCTGACCGAGACCGACGCACATCGCCGTCAGGCCGTAGCGCACGTCGGGGCGCTCGGCGAACTGCGCCGCGAGCTGGATCATGAGGCGGACGCCGGATGCGGCCAGCGGGTGGCCCACGGCGATCGCGCCGCCCCACGGGTTCACGCGGGGGTCGTCGTCGTCGATGCCGAAGTGGTCGAGCAGGGAGATGACCTGGATGGCGAACGCCTCGTTGAGCTCGAAGAGTCCGATGTCGGAGATGTCGAGACCGGCCTTCTTGAGCGCCTTCTCGGTCGACGGGATCGGGCCGATGCCCATGATCTCGGGCTGCACGCCGGCGAAGGCGAACGAGACCATGCGCATCTTGGGCGCGAGTCCGAGCTCCTTGACGGCGCCGCCGCCGGCGAGCAGCGACATCGTCGCGCCGTCGGTGAGCGGCGAGGACGTCCCTGCGGTGACGCGGCCGTGCGGACGGAACGGCGTCTTGAGGCCGGCGAGGTCCTCCATCGTGGTCTGCGGACGGCGGCCCTCGTCCTCGGTGGCCAGGCCCCAGGCGCCGTCGGCGCCCTTGATCGCGACCGGCACGAGATCCGGCTGGATCTTGCCGGCGTCATAGGCGGCCTGCACCTTCTGCTGGCTGCGCATGCCGTAGCGGTCGGAGCGCTCCTTGGTGAGGTGCGGGAAGCGGTCGAAGATGCGCTCCGCGGTGACGCCCATGTTGAGGGCTCCGGGGTCGACCATCTTCTCCGCCACGAAACGCGGGTTGGGGTCGGCGTTCGCGCCGATCGGGTGGTGCCCCATGTGCTCGACACCGCCCGCCAGGGCGAGATCGTACATGCCCACGCCGATCGAGGCGCCCATGGTCGTCACGCTCGTCATCGCGCCGGCGCACATGCGCTCCACCGCGAGTCCGGGGACGGTCTGGGGGAGTCCGGCGAGGATCGCCACCGACCGCCCGAGGGTGAGCCCCTGGTCGCCGGTCTGGCTCGTCGCGGCGATGGCGACATCGTCGATGCGGTCCGCCGGTACGGCCGCGTTGCGCTCCATCAGGCCGATGGTCGCCTTCACGGCGAGGTCATCCGCGCGGGTGTTCCAGTACATGCCCTTTTCGCCGGCGCGCCCGAAGGGGGTGCGCACTCCATCGACGAAGAAGACGTCCGAGATCTCGGCCACTCTGCCTCCAAGTTAGTGCGGTGGCCTCAGTCTATGAACGGCCGGAAACCGGGAGGAATCGGTTGGATCGAACCTACGAAGCGGTCGCGGACGTGGTGTCCGGCGATTGCGCCGCCTCTACAAAGGCGTCGGCGATCTTCTGTGCAGTCTGTTCAACCTGCCAGGGGCGGGCTCCGAGCGCGGAGAGCGCGGCGCCGATCTCTTCCGCCGTCGTCCCAGGGCCGTCCCACGCGACTCGGCGCAGGTACTCGGGCGTGAGGAGGTTCTCGGTGGGCATGCCCAGCTCCTCCGCGACGGCCTCGACGGCGGGACGGGCGGCCTTCAGGCGGGCGTCCGCCTCCGGGTTGCGGTCGCCCCAGGCACGGGGCGGCGGGAGCGCGTCGCTGGGCACACGCTCGCGCGGCAGCGTCTCTGCGGCACGGCCGTCGACGATCGCCTGCCACCAGCGGTCGAGCTGGGTGCGGCTCGCGCGACCCTGGAACTCCTTGACTCCCGCGAGAGCCTGCTTGGAGGCAGGGTTGGCGAGGACCGCGGCGACGAGGGAGCGGTCCGGAACGAGGCGCCCGGGCGAGATGTCCTGCTGCTGCGCGTACATCTCGCGCGCCTCCCACAGGGCGCGGGCGACGGCGAGGTTGCGGGCGCCGCGCACCTGGTGGAGCCCGCTCAGCCGCCGCCAGGGGTCTTCGCGCGGGGCCTTCGGGGCGCGCGCCAGGGTGGCGGCGAACTCCTGCGCGGCGAACGCGGTCTTGCCCTGTTCCTCGAGCTCGGCGACGAGGGCGTCGCGGACGTCGACGAGGTGCAGCACGTCGAGCGCGGCATAGTCCAGCCAGGAGTCGGGCAGCGGACGGGTCGACCAGTCGGCCGCCGAGTGCTCCTTCTTCAGGGTGATGCCGAGCGTGTCCTCGACGACGGCGGCCAGACCCACACGGTCGTGACCGAGCAGGCGGGACGCCAGCTCGGTGTCGAAGATCTCCTTCGGCTCCAGGTGCAGCTCGCGCAGCGACGGGAGGTCCTGGCTGGCCGCGTGGAGCACCCACTCGACGTCGCCGATGGCCTCCTGCAGGGGAGCGAAGTCGCCGATCGCGGGCGGGTCGAACAGGAACACCCCGGCCTCGCGCCGGAACACCTGGACCAGATAGGCCCGCTGCGAGTAGCGGAAGCCGGACGCCCGCTCGACATCGACGGCGACCGGCCCGGTGCCTGCGGCGAGCGCAGCGCAGGCGGCACGGAACTCCTCGGTTTCGGAGATCACGGAGTATTCAGTCACGTACAGCCTTTCGCGCGCCGATCACGGCGATGCCCTCGGAACCCGGCGGAAGCCCCGCCAGCATTCCGACCAGCTCGGCCCATGCTTCGACGTGCGGTCGGAACGGGCCCTCCGGAGTCCAGGACGCCCGCAATTCTATCTGTGCGCCGTCTCCCTCGTCGGCGAGGCCGCCGAATCCCTTCGACAGCGTCTTCGTCGACGTGCCGGACGGCGAGTGGTAGATCGCCTCCCGGGAGTCCAGGGCGTCCACGAGCCACGACCACGTGACGTCGGCGAGCAGCGGATCCGTGCCGATCTCGGTCTCGAGCGGAGCCTGGGCGAAGATCACGATGCGCCAGGCGCCTCCCCAGGCGTCCGGCTCGTCCGGATCGTGCAGCAGGATGAACCGTCCGGTCCCGTATATCGAGTCGCCGTCCTCGCCCGGGCGGACGTCGGCGGAGAGCGCGATCGCGAAGGGCGCGAGGTTCTGCGGCGTGGGGATCTCGCGGACCGCGATGTCGTCGCGGAACGCGGTCGCGCGCAGTTCGGCGACGGCGGCGTCGAAGGGCGTCCCGGCCTCGGGGTGTGCGGTCACGGCAACAGGCTAGAGTCGGAAGGCGATGAAGAGTCTCAGGCACGCCGTTGCGATCGTTGTCCCCGCGCTCCTCGCCCTGGGCGCCACCGTCGGGATCCTCGTGATCGCGGTGGCGCGTCGGGTCGTCACCCCGTTGCGAAGCCGCGTCCAGGACACGGAGATCCTCGCGATCGACACCGGGGCGCAGACCATCGAACTCCGCCGCACCCTCGACACCGAGCTGCCAGGGCGATACGGCCTCTTCACCACGGGCACGTACGGCTACGTCAAACTCGGGGCGGTTCTCAGCGCGGACAGCACGACGGTGCGGCGCAAGCTCCTCACGAAGATCGAACCCGGTGCCAGGGTGGACCGCGGCGCGTCCTTCAGCGGCAGCTACTACATGTCGCCGAGTGAGCTGCACCTGCGATGGGAGAACGTGCTCATCGGCTCGCCGGCCGGGCCGTGCCCCGCGTGGTTCTTCCCGGGGGACTCCTCGACCTGGGTCATCCAGGTGCACGGTCGCGGCACGACCCGCGCCGAGTGCCTCCGTGCCGTGCCGGTGATGCACGCGGCGGGGCTGCCCACGCTCGTCGTGTCGTACCGCAACGACGGCGAGGCGCCGCGGACCAAGGCGGGCGCCTATGCGCTCGGCGCATCCGAGTGGCGCGATGTCGACGCCGGGATCGCCTATGCGCTGCGTCACGGCGCCGAGCGGATCGTGCTGATGGGCTGGTCCATGGGCGGGGCGGTATCCTTGCAGGCTGCGGTCAACTCCGGCCATCGGGATCGCATCGCTGGCATCATCCTGGAGTCGCCGGTCGTCGACTGGCGCACGGTCCTCCGTTTCCAGGCTCAGGTCGCCCGGGTGCGCGCACCGCTGCCCGCGCTGGCGATGGGAGCGCTGCAGCTGCCGCTCACGGCGAAGCTCAGCGGTGCGGACGAGCCCATCCTGTTCGACCGTCTGGACATGGTCGCTCGGGCTGATGAGCTACGGGCGCCGATTCTCATCCTGCACAGCGACGACGACGGCTTCGTCCCGGCGGACGCCTCGCACGCACTGCAGGAGGCGCGGCCGGACCTGGTCACCATGCCGCGCTTCACCGTCGCCCGGCACACCAAGCTCTGGAACTACGACGAGATGGGCTGGACCACGGCCATCTCGGAATGGCTCGCGGCACAGGGGCTCAGCGCTTCTGCCTGACCTGGTTCTTGGCCCGCATCAGCATGCCGGTCATGCCGCCGATCCGCAGCGGTGACACGGCCTTGGTGAGCCCGATCGACTGCGGGTAGTCCTCGGGGATCGCCAGCACCTCGTCCGCCGTCAGCCCGGTGAGGCCCTGGACGAGGATGCTCGCGAAGCCCCGGGTCGTCGGTGCCTCCTCAGGGGCCGTGGCGTGCATGGTCACGACGTCGTCGTGGACTTCCACGTAGATGTAGACCGGCGACTGGCATTCCGCGACGCGCTCGCCCATCTCCGGATGCGCCGCGACCTCATCGGAAACGGCGGGTAGCTCGTCGGCGTACTCCAGGAGCAGCAGCAGGCGATCAGATTCCGGGGTCTCCAGGAATCCGTCGCGGATCTCGGCGAGGGTCTCGGGCAGGGCGGAGGCGTTCATCCCCGCCATTCTCCTACCTCAGACGGTGCCGGGCTCCGTGCCCGTGACGATCGGGACGCGCACCGCGCTGCCCCACTCCGTCCACGAGCCGTCGTAGTTGCGGACGTTCTCGAAGCCGAGGAGGTGCTTGAGCACGAACCACGTGTGGCTCGAGCGCTCCCCGATGCGGCAGTAGGCCACGACGTCGTCACCGTCCTGCAGCCCGGCGCCGTCCCGGTAGATGGCGTCGAGCTCGGCGCGGCTCTTGAAGCCGCCGTCCTCGGCGACCGCCTTCGCCCACGGCACGCTCTGCGCGGTGGGGATGTGGCCGGCTCGTAGAGTCCCCTCCTCCGGGTAGGCGGGAGCGGTGGTCCGCTCTCCGCTGTACTCCTCCGGGGAACGGACGTCGATGAGCGGGTTGCCGAGGTGCGCGAGCACGTCTTCCTTGTACGCGCGGATGGCCGTGTCGTCCCGCTCCACTACCGGGTACTCCGTGGCGGGACGGTTCGTCGCCTCGCGGGTCAGCTCGCGGCCCTCCGCGATCCAGCGATCACGGCCGCCGTCGAGGAGGCGGACGTCCTCGTGACCGAAGAGGGAGAAGACCCACAGCGCGTACGCCGCCCACCAGTTGTTCTTGTCGCCGTAGATCACGACCGTGTCGTCGCGGGCGATGCCCTTGCGGCTCAGCAGCTCGGCGAAGCCCTCGCCGTCGACGTAGTCCCGCACGACCGGGTCGTTGAGCTCCGTGTGCCAGTCCACCTTCACCGCTCCGGGAATGTGGCCCGTCTCGTAGAGGAGCACGTCCTCGTCCGACTCGACGACCACGAGGCCGGGCTCTCCCAGGTGGGCGGCGAGCCACTCGGTCGTCACCAGGCGGCCGGGCTCGGCGTACTCGGCGAACTTGGGGGAGGAGGAGTCGAACTCGATGGCCATGGGGTCTCCGTAGCGGTGAGCGGGCGAGCGGGCGGTGCGGACGGCGTAGTGTGGATCCGTCCCTTCGACGATAGATCCTCCGCGCGCCCCCGGGACCCGATCCGTAAGACTTCGACACAGGCCCTTGCCTGATTCAGGACCGTGATGACCGACCCGACCACCCGCACCGGAACCGTCCACCTCACCGAGCGCACGCCGACGGTCAGCGGACCCGAGATGCTCGCGAGCCTGGTGCCGCCGCCGCAGTTCGACGACGCCACGTTCGACAGCTACCGGGCGGATCCCGCCTACCCGTCGCAGGAGGAGGCGAAGCAGACGCTGCTGCGTTTCGCGGGACGCGGTGCTCCCGTCAAGCGGGGCGGTCTGTTCAGTCGGGCGAAGAAGGAGCCGGAACTGAAGCCCGGGGTCTACCTCGACGGCGGCTTCGGCGTGGGCAAGACCCACCTGCTCGCGTCGATCTACCACGCGATGCCCGCCCGGCGGAAGTACTTCGGCTCGTTCATCGAGTACACCGCTCTGGTGGGGGCCCTCGGCTACAAGAACACCGTGGACCTCCTCAAGGGCGCCGATCTGCTCTGCATCGACGAGTTCGAGCTCGACGATCCGGGCGACACGATGGTCATGACGCGCCTTCTGGGTGAACTCGTGCCCACCGGCACCCGGCTCGCGGCCACCTCGAACACGCCGCCGAACGCGCTCGGCGAGGGACGCTTCGCCGCGCAGGACTTCCTCCGCGAGATCCACGCGATGTCGGACAGCTTCCAGACGCTGCGCATCGACGGCGTCGACTTCCGGCAGCGGGCGATCGACGGTCACGCCGTGGCGCTGGAAGACGCGGCGTACGAGGCCGCGGTCGAGGCGGCCGCGGCGGACGGCGCTGTGTCGGACGATGCGTTCGACGACCTCATCCGGCATCTCGCCCAGGTGCACCCCTCGCGCTACATCAGGCTCATCGACGGGCTGCACCGCGTGGGGCTGCGCGGCGTGCGCCAGCTCACCGACCAGTCGGAGGCGTTGCGGTTCGTGGCCTTCGTCGACCGGGTCTACGACGCGCAGATCCCGATCCTCGCGACGGGTGTCGGGCTCGACGCCGTGTTCTCCGACGAGATGCTCGCCGGCGGCTACCGCAAGAAGTACCTGCGCGCCATCTCCCGGCTGAACGCGCTCACGCATTCTGCGTAAGCCTGCAGGCCTGCGTAACGCGATGTTCACACCCGGAGCCGTGCTGTAACAGCGGAGAAACAAACCTCACGCATGGGCGAAATCGCCCATGGTCACACTGAAGCTCTCAATTACTTCGGATGTGAGGTTTTCCTATGGATGCTCCCGGCAACATCTCGTGGGCGATCACCGCGACGGCACTGGTGCTGCTCATGACGCCCGGCGTCGCCTTCTTCTACGGCGGTCTCGTCAAGGCGAAGAGCGTCGTCAGCATGATGATGATGAGCTTCGGCTCGATCGGACTCGTCGCCGTGCTGTGGATTCTCTTCGGCTTCTCCATGAGCGCCGTCGACAGCCCCACGGCCTTCGCGGGCAACCCGTTCGCGGACATCGGGCTGTCCAGCCTCGCCTCGGGTGAGGGCTCGAACGTCGCCCTGCTCAGCGTCGCGTACGGCGCCACCTTCGCGATCATCACCGTCGCCCTGATCTCCGGGGCGATCGCCGATCGGGCGAAGTTCGGCAGCTGGCTGATCTTCGCCGGCGTCTTCGCCACGGTCGGCTACTTCCCGGTCGCGGCCTGGGTCTGGGGCGGCGGTTGGATCATGAACCTCGGCACGACCCTGTTCGGCGAGGACAGCGGCATCGGCGTGATCGACTATGCGGGCGGCACGGCGGTGCACATCAACGCGGGTGCCGCGGCGCTGGCCCTCGCCCTCGTGCTCGGCAAGCGCATCGGCTTCCAGAAGGGCATCCTCAAGCCGCACAACGTGCCGCTGACGCTGCTCGGCGCCGCACTGCTGTGGTTCGGCTGGTTCGGCTTCAACGCCGGTGCGGAGTGGCTCGCCGAGGACATGGGCGGCGTCGGCCTCATCGGCCTGAACACGCTCGGTGCGACCGCGGCCGCGATCCTCGGCTGGATCCTCATCGAGCGCATCAAGGACGGCAAGCCCACGTCCGTCGGCGCCGCCTCCGGCGCGGTGGCGGGTCTCGTGGCGATCACCCCTGCATGCGCCAACCTCACCCCCGGATGGTCCCTCCTGCTCGGCGCGGTGGCCGGCATCGTCTGCGCCCTCGCGGTGGAGCTGAAGTTCCGCCTCGGCTTCGACGACTCGCTCGACGTGGTCGGCATCCACCTCGTCGGCGGACTCATCGGCACCGTGTACCTCGGCTTCTTCGCCACCGGCACCGGCCTCTTCGTCGGTGGCGACGCCCGTCAGCTCGCCGTGCAGGTGATCGCCGCCGCCGGCGTGCTGATCTACTCCTTCGTGGTCGCGTGGGTCATCGGCTTCGTGATCCAGAAGACGATCGGGTTCCGCATCACGAACGAGGACGAGATCGCCGGTGTCGACCAGGTCGTGCACGGCGAGGAGGGCTACGCTCTCGCGAACGCGTGACGACGGTTAGGGTGACCGTGTGGGCACGACCAGCAACGGCATCCTGAAGGCACTCGCGGACCTGCTGCGCCGAGCAGTGGGCTCCCCCCGGGCGCCGCGGACCTCTCCCGGTCCGCGGCGCCCGGACGCGCGTCTGCGGACGGCCGAGGAGCGCGAGCGGCGATCCGCGAAGACGCCGGACGCCGGAGTCGAGCCGGGGCAGGTCCGCGGTACCGAGACCGTGCGGCTCGACCCCGGGCGTATGCCGGCCGTCCGCGTGGCCTACGCGCCGCACCGGGACGGCGCTCCCGACGCCGGCGAGGTCGTCTGGACCTGGGTGCCGTACGAGGAGAACGACGGCCGAGGCAAGGACCGGCCGGTGCTGGTGATCGGGCGGCAGTCCTCCGAGCGGGTCTACGCGGTACGGATGACCAGCAGGCCCCACGACGGCGAGCGCGACTACCTCTCGATCGGGAGCGGCGAGTGGGACGGGCAGGGCCGCGAATCGTGGGTGGACATCGAACAGCTCTACAGCGTCCATGAGCGTGGTCTGCGCCGTGAGGCGGCGGCCCTGGATCGTGGCCGGTACGCACGGGTCGCGGCAGCGCTCCAGCGGCGGTACGGATGGGCGCAGAGCTGACCCGGCAGCCGCCTCCCATCCGATGGGCGCAGGGCTCCGAACCTTCTGATGAGTCGCCGCCGGCGGCACCCAAGGAGGAATCATGCGTTTCATCCCGACCAAGGTCCACGGAATTCTCGACTACGTCGTCGGGATCGCTCTGATCGCCGCGCCCTGGCTGTTCGGCTTCGCCGGTATGGGCGGAGCCCCGGTCGTCATCCCGATCGTGCTCGGCGTGGGCCTCATCGTCTACAGCCTCTTCACGAAGTACGAATGGGGTCCGTTCGGTCTGATCCCCATGCCCGTGCACCTCGTCTTCGACATCGTCGCCAGCCTCTTCCTCGCGCTGTCGCCGTGGCTGTTCGGGTTCGCAGGCGAGGCGCTGAACGTCTGGCTGCCGCACGTCGTGGTGGGTGCTGCCGTCATCGTCGTCGTGCTGTTCTCGCAGCCGCAGCCGCAGAGCACCCGCGGACGGGCTGCGACCGCGTGACCCGCACACGACGAGGGGCGACCGGATATCGATCCGGTCGCCCCTCGTCGTCCGCGCGGACTAGGCCTCGTCGTCGGACTCGGCCTGATGCTCTTGCTGCTGCTCGGTGTCGACCTGTGCGGGAGGCAGGTCCTGCAGGAACTGGCGGTCGCTGTTCGGGTCGCCGCTCCCGTCTCCGGCGAGCGGATCCTGCGCGCTGACGTCGTCGGCGGGGATGTTCTCTCGTCCGTTCATGTCCGGTCCTCTCACGCGGGGCGCCGGGTGCGCCCGTTCACAGGTGAGTCTGCCTCCTGCCGGCGCAGCGGGGGATCCCCTGGTGCGATCCTGTGCGCAGTGATAGGCGCGTTCACCCTCGGAGCGCGGCGCTGAGCCAGCGCGCGTATTGATGCCAGGGGTCGCCGTGCCGCTGCAGCGCCGCGATGTGGGCGCGGATCTCCGGTGTCAGGGTGAACCACTCACCGCCTTCGCGAGCGGAGGCGAACTGCCGATGCCGCTGCTGTTCGCGCACCCGATCGCCGTGCTCGAAGGCGAGGAGCTCGTCGTGACGGATGCTCGCGAGACGGCGCCGCGGCTGTCTGCTCGTGCCGATCTTCACGCGGTTGTCGTAGCGGAGGTAGTACACGACGTCGATCCGCGGGAACGGCAGATCGGGGTCGGGGGAGTCCCCGTAGCGCCAGCCGCAGAGCGCGCAGTGCCACGCGTCGTCCGTTCGCAGCCCAGCGAGACCACCGCAGAGGGGACAGGGTCCGGGGAGAAGTCGGGGTTTCGGCACCCGGGCAGGCTACGTCCGCCCTCGGACATCGGCCGCCACCTGCCAGCACCCGGCGCTCCTGTCAACCACTGCCGCCGGGCGTCGTCCCTTGCCAGACTCGGCCTATGGTCTTCATCGGATTCCACGCCTCCCATGAGCAGATCCCACCCAGCGCGCTGCTGGACGCGGTCGTCAGCGCGGAGTGGGCCGGCTTCGACGGGGCGATGTGCTCCGACCACCTGGCCCCGTGGCTCCCCGATCAGGGGGAGTCGGGATTCGCGTTCAGCTGGATCGCCGCGGCGCTGGCCCGCACGAGATTCCCCATCGGCATGGTCAACGCGCCAGGACAGCGGTACCACCCCGCAATCGTCGCGCAGGCCTTCGGAACGCTGGAGGAGATGTTCCCCGGACGGTTCTGGGCCGCGCTCGGCAGCGGCGAGGCGATGAACGAGCACGTGACCGGCGATGTCTGGCCGGCCAAGGACGTCCGCAACGCGCGGCTGCACGAGAGCGTGGATGTGATCCGACGGCTGCTCGCCGGCGAGGAGGTCGATCACGACGGTCTCGTGCGCGTGCACCGCGCCCGCGTCTGGACCCGGCCGGCGCAGCCGCCGCCTCTCTTCGCCACCGCCGTCAGTCCGGAGACGGCGGAGTGGGCGGCCGGCTGGGCGGACGGCCTCGCGACCGTCGCCCAGGAGCCGCCCGCGCTGCGGAGGGTGGTGGAGGCCTACCGCTCGGCCGGGGGAGAAGGGCCGTGCATCCTGCAGACGCACGTGAGCTGGGGCGAGGACGACGCCGAGGCGTACGCGATCGCGAAGGAACAGTGGCGGCAGGGCGTGATCACTCCGCCGCTCGCGTGGAACATCGAGCAGCCGGAGGATTTCGACGCCGCGGTGGGCGAGGTCGATGAAGCAAGGCTGCGCGCGGCCGTCCTCGTCGACCACGACGCCCGGTCGCTCGCGGGACGGTTGGCGGAGCTCGTCGACATCGGCTTCGACCGGATCTATTTGCATCACGTCGGACGAGAGCAGACCCGGTTCCTGAAGGCGGCCGCCGCCGAGATCCTGCCCGCCCTGAGGGAGCGCACATGAAGATCACCGATACGAGCGACCTCTGGTGGAAGACGGCCGTCGTCTACTGCCTCGATGTGGAGACCTTCCTGGACTCGGACGGCGACGGCGTCGGCGACCTCCGCGGCCTCGCGCAGCGGATCGACTACCTCTCACAGCTGGGCGTGACGTGCCTGTGGCTCATGCCCTTCTACCCTTCGCCGGACCTCGACGACGGGTACGACGTCAGCGACTTCTACGGCGTGGACCCGCGTCTCGGCACCCACGGCGACCTCGTGGAGGTGATCCGCACGGCCCGTGACCGCGGCATCCGCGTGATCGTCGACCTCGTCGTCAATCACACCTCGGACCGTCATCCGTGGTTCCGCGCGGCGCTCCGCAGCGTCGACTCGCCCTATCGCGACTACTACGTGTGGCGCGACGACGCGCCTCCGAAGGGACAGAAGAACCCGGTCTTCCCCGGGCAGGCCGACGGGATCTGGACCAAGGACGAGAAGTCCGGGCAGTGGTACCAGCACAGCTTCTACGAGCACCAACCCGACCTCAACATCGCCAACCCCGTGGTCCGGGACGAGATCGCGAAGGTCATCGGGTTCTGGCTGCAGCTCGGCGTCTCGGGCTTCCGGGTGGATGCCGTGCCGTTCCTCCTCGAGGTTCCGAAGACGGCGGACATCCCCGATCCACACGAGCTGCTGCGCGACATGCGGCGATTCCTGCAGCGTCGTTCCAGCGAGGCGATCCTGCTCGGCGAGGTCAATCTGCCGTACGAGGAGCAGCGCGCGTACTTCG
Organism: Microbacterium sp. NPDC064978; assembly: GCF_044543605.1. Taxonomy (NCBI): domain Bacteria; kingdom Bacillati; phylum Actinomycetota; class Actinomycetes; order Micrococcales; family Microbacteriaceae; genus Microbacterium; species Microbacterium sp. NPDC064978. Next base: position 179,936 of record NZ_JBITWF010000001.1, read on the forward strand.
GGGGCACCGACGGCGACGAGCTGACCATGCAGTTCGACTTCGTGGCGATGCAGTCGCTGTATCTGTCCCTCGCCCGTCGTGATCCCGCCCCGCTCGTCGCCGCACTCACCGCGCGCCCGGTCCTCGGACCGGAGGTGCAATGGGCGAACTTCCTCCGGAACCACGATGAGCTCACCCTCGACAAGCTGACCGACGCCGAGCGTCAGGAGGTCTTCGAGGCGTTCGCGCCGGACGAGCGGCAGCGCGTGTTCGGCCGCGGGATCACGCGGCGCCTGCCGCCGATGCTGGAAGGCGACCCGCGGAGGATCCGGATGGCGTACAGCCTGCTCTTCACGCTCCCCGGCACCCCCGTTCTCTTCTACGGCGAGGAGATCGGGATGGGCGAGAACATCGCCGTCGAGGGGCGGCAGGCCGTGCGTACGCCGATGCAGTGGTCGGCGGATCGCAACCGGGGCTTCTCCGACGCGCGCCCCTCCCGGCTGGTCGCGCCGCCGCCGACCGACGGATATGCGCCCACGCACGTGAATGCCGCCGCCCAGCTCGAGGACCACGGCTCGCTGCTGCACTTCCTCCGCGAACTGACCGCGCTCTACCGGGTGTCGCCCGAGCTCGGGTGGGGGTCGTTCACCGTCATCGAGCAGCCGCAGGACGCCCTGCTGGTGCACTCCCTGGAGGCCGATGTGGGGCGCACGATCGCCGTGCACAACTTCGCGGAACGTCCGGCGACGACGCGGTTCCGACTGGGAGAGGAGCCCGCGGGCACGACCCTGGTCGACCTCCTCGACGCGCGGCGCGTGCCCCTCGACGACGACGGAGAGGTGGAGTTGGAGCTTCCGGCCTACGGCTACCGGTGGCTGCGGGTCTCCCGCCCGGGAGACGGCAGGATCCTGTGACGGGCGGAAACGCCGAAGGCCCCGGATGACCGGGGCCTTCGGAGGGGATTCGGTGGGCGATACCGGACTCGAACCGATGACCTCTTCCGTGTGAAGGAAGCGCGCTACCAACTGCGCCAATCGCCCATACCCGTGGGGTACGTCAACCGATACTACCCGACCGTCAGGCGCTCCGATGACCAGTCCGGGAGACACGCGCGAGATTCGCTGCGGGTTTGGCGGAGCGCCGATCATCGGCTAATGTTTCATAAGTGCCCGGGACAACCGGGAACGAAATGCGGATGTAGCGCAGTTGGTAGCGCACAACCTTGCCAAGGTTGGGGTCGCGAGTTCGAGTCTCGTCATCCGCTCGAGTGCAGTAGATCTTCTCGAAGATCGGCGGCACGTGGGGTCAATCCACACGGTGGCGTGGCCGAGCGGCTAGGCACCGGCCTGCAAAGCCGTTTACACGGGTTCGAATCCCGTCGCCACCTCACGGGAAAACTGAATAGCCCCAACGGGCGCGATTGGCGCAGCGGTAGCGCGCTTCCCTGACACGGAAGAGGTCACTGGTTCGATCCCAGTATCGCGCACCACCTGAAACCCCCGGTTCGCCGGGGGTTTTTTGTTGCTCCAAGCTCTCCTCCCTGCGCGCGAGGTCGCAGATCCGCGCGAGGTCGCAGCCCGATCGCGGAGCTCCGCGACCTCGGTGCGAATCTGCGTGTCGATGCCGTCGAGATCGAGTTCGAAGATGTGTTCGAATATCGATATCCTGGACGGGGCCGGAGGAAGGAGCCGGTGTGGGGAACTCGGGTCGCGCGCTCTCTGCGTACAACGACATGCGGTCGCAGCATCAGGCCATCGAGGCCGCCGCGCGCCGGGGCCCCCTGCAGTCCCTGTCCGATCGCGAGCTCGCCTTGCGGGAGTCCGCCGTCACCGTCTATCCGCACGCGCTCCAGCGGCGGGTGAGGGCGTGGGTGCGGTTCGGCCCGGAGGCGATCCGCGTGGAGGCGAAGGTCGTCCGCTCCACCCCGCTCGCAGCGGGCATCGAGTTCCGTGCCGGTGACCGCACGTACCGCTGCTGGGTCTGGGGGAACGCCGTGAGCGTCAGACGCGCGCCGTGCCCGCGCCGTTCTGCGGGACGCGCGGCTCTCGACTGACGAAGATGCCCAGCAGCACCATGCCGATCGCGAGACCGAGGTGGAGCCAGTTGTCGGCGTTGTTCACCGGCAGGAAGTTCAGCTGCTCGTTGCCGACCGCGATGAGGCCGTACAGCCAGACGACGAGGTACGCGAGCCCGCCGATGATGAGGTAGAGACGGGACGCGCGCGGCGACGCGGCGAGCGCGATGCCCGCGACCGCGAACAGCAGGTGCACGACGTTGTGCAGCACGGACACCTGGAACACGCCGAGGAGCAGGGCCTCGGACGCTGCTCCGGCGCCGTGCAGGTGCTCGGCCGAGTGGGTGACGCCCGGGATGAAACCGGCGATGCCCACGATGAGGAAGACGATGCCGATGATCAGCGCCGTCTTCTGGATCGGTGTGCCGGCGTAGCGGGTGGTGCGGGTGGTGTCGCTCATGATCCCCTCCAGGGTGTGGTGCGGTTGCCCGACCGTAGGACTTCCTGTGCGCGCGCTGAGAGGGCATTGACGCATCAGGAGTCACGCGGTAACTTCATGCGCCCGTTCCCGGACGCCGCTGCGACGTGGGCGAGAACCGCGGATTGTCAATCCCCCTCGGCAGGAGGGGACCGCTTCGTACGCTCAGGCCATGACCGATGCCGCTCTGGACCGCACCTGCGGCCTCGCCTCGACATCCGATCGCGACGCCGCGACCGGATTGCGACGCATCGACCATCTGGCGCAACTGGCCGCCGTCGTCCGTGCATGCCCCGGTCTGCACGTCCGTTACTCCGAGGGCCCGGATGCGGATGCCCGTCGTTCCAGCGTCGACACGGAGAGCGGCCTCGAGCTGCCCGGTCTCTCCGTGAACCCGCTGGACGCCGAACGCTGGTGGACGCGTCCGCTGGAGGACTGGCTCGCGCGCCAGCTCTGTCAGTACCGGCACCTCGCCGAGAAGGACCCGCAGCGCATCGCCTGGATCCTCCGTGGCGAGCACTGCGGCCGGGGGCCCGACTGCGAGCCGCTGCTCCGAGAGGTGGAGCCCATCGCCGTCATCGGCGAACACGTCCTGCTCGAGGCCAGGGAACGGTACGAGCGCAATTTCGATGCGGGGCGCGGACCCGCCGGCGACGAGGAGGATCGGGAATGAGCAGAGGGCGGCAGTGGACGGAGGTGGTTCCCGGCTTCTTCGGCATCAGTGTGGCGGACGTGAACTGCTACCTCGTGCAGACCGCGGACGGGCTCACGCTGTTCGACGCGGGACTGCCGCGCAGCAGGGGCGTGCTGCGCGACCTGCTCGGCCACCTCGGGGCGAAGGAGACCGACATCGATGCGGTCGTCCTGCGGAAGGGCACTGCGCGTACCTGTTCGAGGAGTCCGGGGTGCTCATCGCCGGCGACGCCCTCGTGACGCTCGACCCGTACACCGGCGAGACCGGTCCGCAGATCGTCGCCAGGGCGGCCACGGCCGATACCGCGGAGGCGATGGAGTCGCTGGATACCCTGGCACGGACGAGCGCGCGGGTCGTCCTGACGGGCCACGGAGACCCCGTCCTGGATGGCGTGGGGCCCGCCGTCGCCGCCGCGCGGCGACGCGGACCCCACTGACTCCTTGGCCTCAGTCGAGGAGCGTCTCCCCGATGTAGCCGCCTTCCGCACATCCCGGAGGGACAGCGAACACGGCGGATCCGATCGGGACCGTCCACTCGTTGAGCAGGTCGAGCTCGTCGAGCCGCTGCTGCATGGGGACGAACTGCCGCGCGACGTCGGCCTGGAACGCGGCGAAGAGCAGCCCGGATTCGGAGACGCCGTCTCCGGCCGGGCGCTCGTCGTAGTTATACGCCCGTCGGAAGATGCGCTCCGTCCCGTCTCCGCGAGCGCGCCGGATGTGCGCGAACGCCGGGATGACGGGGAACCCGATGGCCGTCGTCGCGTCGAAGTCCGGCTCGTCGAACTCCGACGTCCCCGTGAGCGGCGCGCCCTCGCGCAGGGTCCTCCCGACGGACGCCTCGCGTCCCCCGCGATCCAGACGGTCCCAGGTGTCGAGGTCCATGCGGATGCGCCGGAGCACCATGCCTGTGCCGCCGGCCAGCCAGCCGTCATCACTCCAGACCACGCGCTCGAAGTCGTCGGTCCCCGGCTGCGGGTTGCTCGTGCCGTCGACCTGTCCGAAGAGATTGCGCATGGTCGTCCCCGGTCGCTCGGTGCCGTGTGCGCGGCGGAAGCCCTGCTGGACCCACCGGACGGTCGCGAAGCCGCGCGCGTCCTTCAGGAGCATGCGCTGCGCGTGTGCGACGGTCAGGGGGTCGTCAGCTGCGATCTGGAGGAGCAGGTCTCCGTCCGAGAACTCCGGCTGCAGGCGGTCCACCCGGAAGGCGGGAAGCGGCGCGAGCCACGAGGGGGTGCTGCCGCCGGCCCGTGCCACGAGCGCCGGACCGAAGCCGAATGTGATCGTCAACCGGGCCGGGGCGACGGCGAGCTCCGGCTCCGAGTCCGCGAGCGCCGACCGTCCCTGGGTGAGCCTCGCCGCATCGTCCGTGAGGATCCGTAGGAGCCGGCGGAGCGCGTCGCGGTCGACCTCCGGGCGCAGATCGAGCGCCACGAACGAGCCGTGCGCCTGCGCCGCGGTGTCGATCCCGGCTTGATGGACGCCGTGGAACGGGACGGTGAGGGAGCCGTTGAGCGGTGCGGGGGCCGCGGGAGCCTCCGTGTCCGCTCGCGTGAGGGCGAGATCCGCCCCGACCGCGACGGCGGCCCCGACACCGGCGACAGCCCCTCCGAGGAGGAACTGCCGCCGAGTCGAGCCGGTGCGGCCGGCGCGCGCGCCCGAGACGCGCGCGGACATCAGTGGTCCATGCCCTCGTGGTCGTCGGCGCCGTCGTAGTTCTCGTTCGCGCCGGAGTAGTCCTTCACCGGCGCGGCGAACTCGAACGTGGAGTCGTCCGACAGGGTGACGGTGAACGCGACCTCGTCACCGGCTTTCAGAGGCTCGGAGAGGTCCATCATCATGATGTGATTCCCCCCGGGCTCGAGGGCGAGGGTGCCGCCGGCGGGGACGACGAAGCCCCCGGCGATCTCCCGCATGACCATCTCCCCGGCCTCGTTCTCCACGGTCTCGTGCAGTTCGATCATCGGCGAGGCGGCGGAGGTGACCGACGTCACCGTCACGTCCGCCACGCCCTCGTTGACGAGTACGCCGAAGCCCGCGGACATGCCGTCATCGGCCGATTTGACCCAGGCGTCGTCGATCCGGAGGACCTCACCGGCGGGGGCGCTGGTCGGCGTCTCGGCTGTGGGTGCGGTGCACCCGGTGAGCGCGACGAGCGAGAGGACGATCGCCGCGCCGAGGCGGGGGAGGGAGGTGCGAGTGTTCATGATGATGCCTTTCAGGAGTTCTCTGCCGTGTCGTCGCCGGATTCCGGCGCCACGGCGGCCGCGCGACGGCGGCGGAGGATGAGGAGGACGGCGAAGGCGGCGACGGCGAGTGCCGCTCCCGCCCCGCCGACGAGCAGGACCCGGATCGGGTCGCTCGTCTCGTCTGCGTTCTGATCCGATGCGGTCGACGAGTCGTCCGGGGCGGAGGGGGTCGGCTCCGGGTTCTGTGTCGACTCCAGCGGGACGGCGTCTCCGACGGCGAAGGGGATGACCCCCGCGATCGGGTGCCCGTCCTCGGAGACGACCTGCCAACGCACCTGGTACCCGCCGTCCGGCATGTCCGTCCTGAGAGCGGCCGTGACATTCCGGCCGCGCACCTCCACCTCGCCGGTCGCCCAGTCCTCGCCCTCCGCGTCGACGACGAGGACGACGGCCCCGGCGGTCGACTCGTCGAGGACGAGGAGCTCGCCCGAGAACGTCATGGTGACGCCCGAGGGCGCAGCATCGAGATGCTCACCGTCGCCGGGGTCGCTCTCGAGGAGTTGGTCATGGGCGGTCGCCGGCGCTGCCGTCGCGAGGATCGCGACAGCCGCCAGCACCGCCCCGGCCGCGAATCTGCGGACAGGGGACATGGAAGAGCCTCTCTTCAGACGTCGCCGAGCGACGTGGGTACCTGCGTTCGGACGCGCGTCACCGGGACAGCGCGAGGACGCACCGCACGGCGCGAAGCCGTGGGCGCGGATCAGAGCGCGGGAAGAGAGGGCGGTGCGCGCCCGAGAAGCGGGGTGAGGAGCCGAAGATCATGGGCCGTCCGGACGAGGAAGACCCCGGCCAGGCGACACGGAGAGGTGGCGGAGCGCGGGGCGAGCGTCACGTCCGCACGCCGACGCACCCAGCGGATCAATCGGACGGCGAGATCACGCACGGTGAGGAGCAGCCGCTCGCCGCGGTGGAGCGCCGTCACCGTGAGGAGGGCGGCGAGGGCGTGCCCGAGCCACATCGCGGCGTCCGCGGTCGCGACGACCGCAGCGCCCTCGGCTGCGGGAAGCACGAGCGGTGCGCCGTGCACGTGCCGGATCGTCACGCCGGACGGAGTGACCGTGCCGAGCACGAAGAGCACGTGGAAGAGGAACTGGCTCACAGCCACCGAGAGGGTGAGCCGGGTAAGGGAGAGCGTCCGTCCGGCGAGCAGCACGCTCAGCATGAAGGCGAACAGCCAGGGCACGAGGATACCCATGGGGCCGGGCATCTCTCCGCCGCCGCTCACGTGACCCGCGAGAGCCACGAAGATCGCGAGCGACGAGGTCGCGAAGCCCCGCACGACGGCGGGCTTGCGGGACGGGCTCACGGCCACCAGTCTGCCATGTGCCGGAGTCCGTGACGGGCCGGGGCGCGCGTCAGCCCCGTGGTGCTCCGGTGCGTTTCACGACGTCGTAGGCGGCGAGCGCAGCCTTGCGCGTCTCGCCGAGGTCGACGATCGGCTCGGTGGGGGCGTCCGCAGCCCAGCGCCCGATGTAGTGCCCTTCGCCGTCGAACTTCTTGGCCTGCAGCTCGGGGTTGAACACGCGGAAGTACGGGGCGGCGTCGGCGCCGGAACCCGCGACCCACTGCCAGTTGAACGGATTGCTCGCGTCATCGGCGTCCACCAACGTGTCCCAGAACCACTCCTCGCCGAGGCGCCAGTCGATGAGGAGGTTCTTGACGAGGAACGATGCCGTGACCATCCGCACCCGGTTGTGCATGTACCCGGTGTGCCAGAGCTCGCGCATGCCCGCGTCGACGAGGGGAACTCCGGTTTCGCCGTGCTGCCAGAGCTGCAGACGTGCGGGATCCAGCGGAGGCCACGGGAACGCGTCGAACTCCCTCCGCAGGTTCTTCGTCGCGAGGTCGGGGAAGTGGAACAGCGTGTGCCAGGCGAACTCGCGCCAGCCCAGCTCCGAGAGGAATCCGCCCGCCCCGTCGACCTCGATCGCCTCATGCCACACGGTGAACGGACTGAGCTCGCCCCAGCGCAGTCGCGGAGACAGCCGGGAAGTGGCACCGGCAGCCGGGGCGTCGCGAGCGTGGTCGTACGTGCGGATGTCGTCGGCGAGGAAGTGCTGCAACCGGCGGCGCGCGGCGGGCTCCCCGGGCTCCCATGTCTCGCGGAGCCCGCCCGCCCAGTCCGGGGCGGTCGGTAGCAGCCCCCAGTCGTCCAGCGCATCGGAGGAGAGCCGCTTCCCGGCGCCGCGGAGCTCGCGGGGTTCGGGGAGCGGAGCGCGCGGGGCCGGAAGGGCCAGACAGGCCCGCCAGAACGGCGTGAAGACCGAATAGTGCGTGCCGCTCCCGGTGGTGACCGTCCACGGCTCGTGCAGGAGCGACCCCGCGAAAGACGCCACCTGGAGACCGTCGTCGCGCAGCGTCGCCTTCAGCCCCGCGTCGATCTCGCGCCCGGCCGCCTCGTAGCGGCGGTTCCAGAAGACCGCTCCGGCACCCGACTCGGCGACCAGCTCCCGCACGATCCGGTCGGCGGGCCCGCGCCGCAGCACCAGCGTCGTCCCCTTCTCCTGCAGCCGCGCGGCGAGGGAGGCCAGCGAATGGTGCAGCCACCAACGCGCGGCACCGCCCAGCCGACGGATGCCGGGGGACTCCTCATCGAGGACGAAGAGCGCGATGATCGGTTCGTCGCGGTCGACCGCGGCACGCAGCGCGGGGTTGTCGGCCAGGCGGAGATCGTCGCGGAACCAGACGATCGAGGGCGAGGTCATCGGGTCGCCCACAGGGCCCAGGCGATCAGCAGAGGCTGCAGGAACAGGCGGCCGAACCGCCGCCGGTCCGTGTCGAGACCCGGGGTCGATCGGCCGGTGCGCCATTGGTGCCAGTTGCCGGGGAACACCGCAGCGAAGAATCCCGCCGTCGCCCACCCCATCTTGCGGCGTTCCCGCGGCAGTGCCACCAGTCCCGCGGCGAGCGCAACCTCGGCCGCACCCGACACCAGAACGATCGTGTCCTTGTCCATCCGGGTGAAGCGGGTCGCCCAGTCGGGCACGACGACCCGGAACCCGCGTGTCTGCGTGAAGTGCAGCACGCCCATCGCGCCGAGGGCGAGAGTGAGGAGCCAGCGGGCGATCGTCCGTGTCATGCGCCCACGCTACCGTCCCCGTCGGACGCCGTGCCTGTCACACTGAGGCGATGACCGTGCTGCGCATCACCGTCCTCTTCCTCCTCGCCGCCATCGCCGAGATCGGCGGTGCCTGGCTTATCTGGCAGGCGGTGAAGGAGGACAGGGGGTGGCTGTTCGCCGTCCTCGGGGTGATGGCCCTCGGTGCCTACGGGTTCATCGCGGCGCTGCAGCCGGACGCGAACTTCGGCCGCGTCCTGGCCGCCTACGGCGGGATCTTCATCGCAGGCTCCCTCGCCTGGGGCATCATCGTCGACGGATTCCGCCCGACCTCGTGGGACGTCATCGGCTCCGTGGTGGCGCTGGCCGGGGCGGCGATCATCATCTTCGCGCCGACGGCCGCGGATCCGCTGTCGGAGACCGCCGCGTGACGGTCGGCGACCGGCGAGCGGACGAGTAGCCTAGATCCAGACCCAGATGGAGTGATCAGTGCCTGAAAACGCCCAGCCGACCGACGGCTTCGCCTTGTTCTCTGACCGAAACGTCGTCGCCATGCGCGTCGGCGGCGTCCTGAAGGACCTCGCTGCGACGGTCACCGACACCGACGACGTCGAGCCCGTCACGATCGACAGCCCCGACGGCCTGAACATCCTGCGTCACTCGACCGCACATGTGCTCGCGCAGGCGGTGCAGCGGATCAACCCGCAGGCGAACCTCGGCATCGGCCCGCCCATCACCGACGGCTTCTACTACGACTTCGGCGTCGACACCCCGTTCACGCCGGAGGACATGAAAGCGATCTCGAAGGAGATGCAGCGCATCGTCCGCGAGGGACAGCGCTTCGTCCGTCGTGTCGTGACCGACGAGGAGGCTCGTGCGGAGCTCGCGGACGAGCCGTTCAAGCTCGAGCTCATCGGGCTCAAGGGCCCGTCGACGGCCTCCGAGGGCGAGATCGCCGAGGGGGCATCCGTCGAGGTGGGCGAGGGTGAGCTCACGATCTACGACAACACAACCCGCGATGGCGAGGTCGTCTGGAAGGACCTCTGCCGCGGTCCGCACCTGCCCAACACGCGCATGATCGGCAATGGCTGGGACCTCACCCGCATCGCCGCCGCGTACTGGCGGGGGAGTGAGAAGAACCCGCAGCTCCAGCGCATCTACGGCACCGCATGGCCGACGAAGGACGAGCTGCGCGCCTACCAGGAGCGCATCGCCGAGGCCGAGCGTCGCGACCACCGCAAGCTCGGCGCCGAGATGGACCTGTTCTCGTTCCCGGACGAGATCGGCTCGGGACTGGCCGTGTTCCATCCCAAGGGCGGCATCATCCGCTACGAGATCGAGGAGAACCTGCGCAAGCATCTGCTGCGCAACGGCTACGACCTCGTCAACAGCCCGCACATCACGAAGAAGGATCTCTTCATGACGTCCGGGCACCTGCAGACCTATGCGGACGGCATGTTCCCCCCGATGCACCTCGACGAGGTCCTCGACGACGAGGGCAACGTCACCCGCCAGGGCCAGGACTACTACCTGAAGCCGATGAACTGCCCGTTCCACAACCTCATCTTCCGTTCGCGCGGGCGCTCCTACCGGGAGCTGCCGCTGCGTCTGGCCGAGTTCGGCACGGTCTACCGCTACGAGAAGTCCGGCACACTCTCGGGGCTGACCCGCGTGCGCGGTCTGACCCAGGACGACGCGCACATCTACGTCGCCCAGGACCAGGTGAAGGAGGAGCTCACCACCAACCTGAACCTCGTGCTCGACCTGCTCCGGGACTACGGCCTCAACGACTTCTACCTCGAGCTCTCGACGAACGAGGAGGGCAACCCGAAGTTCCTCGGCGAGCCCGAGCAGTGGTCGACGGCGATCGACACGCTGCGCGAGGTCGCGATCGAGTCCGGTCTCGAGCTCGTGGCCGACCCGGGCGGCGCCGCCTTCTACGGCCCGAAGATCTCGGTGCAGGCCCGCGACGCCATCGGCCGCACCTGGCAGATGTCGACCATCCAGCTCGACTTCAACCAGCCCGACAGGTTCGAACTGGAGTACACCGGTCCCGACGGGCAGAAGCACCGGCCTGTGATGATCCACCGGGCGCTCCTCGGCTCCGTCGAGCGCTTCTTCGCGATCCTCCTCGAGCACTACGCCGGCGACTTCCCGCTCTGGCTCGCGCCCAGCCAGGTCGTGGGAGTGCCGGTGGCCGAGCAGTACGGCGGCTACCTGGACGACGTCATCGCGCAGCTCCGGGCGGCGGGCGTGCGGGCCGACGTCGACCACTCCGACGACCGGATGCAGAAGAAGATCCGGAATCACACCACCGCGAAGGTGCCGCTGATCCTCATCGTGGGGGAGCAGGATCGTGCCGCGGGGACGGTGTCGTTCCGCTTCCGCGACGGCACGCAGGAGAACGGCGTGCCGGTCGCCGACGCGGTGCGCCGGATCAGCGCCGCCATCGCCTCGCACGCGCTGGTGTTGAAGGCGGGAGACCTCGCATGACGGACGGTGAGGCGGACCTCGAGGACGCCTCCCGTCTCGTCGGGGTGCCCGACGAGTTCCAGCGGCTGTGGACCCCGCACCGGATGGCGTACATCCAGGCCGGGCCGGAGCCGATGCGCGAGGAATGCCCGTTCTGCGAGGCACCGAAGTACCCGGATGCCGAGCGGCTCATCGTGGCGCGCGGGGAGACCGCGTACGTGCTGCTGAACCTCTTCCCGTACAACTCGGGGCACCTGCTCGTCTGCCCGTACCGGCACATCGCCACCTACGACCAGGCGACGGCCGAGGAGGTCGCCGAGATCGGCGCTCTCACCCAGACCGCGATGCGCGTGCTCCGCGAGGTCTCCGGCTGCGACGGCTTCAACCTCGGCATGAACCAGGGAGCGGTGGCTGGAGCGGGCGTGGACGCGCATCTGCACCAGCACGTGGTGCCGCGGTGGCGCTCGGACGCGAACTTCTTCCCGATCATCGCCAAGACGAAGGCGCTCCCGCAGCTCCTCGGCGAGGTGCGGGAGGCCGTCGCCGAGGCGTGGCCCACCGCCGACCGCTGAGCCGTCGCGTCGGGGTCCCCGTTCCGGGGACTCAGCGCACCTGGCGGGCGGTGAACTGCATCCGCGGATTCGCGTAGAACTCCTGAGCCTCGACGAGCTGCAGCTCGCGCTCGCCCGAGTCGAGGGTGGCCTGCAACAGGTCGTAGACGCTGGAGGCGGTGCGCTCCAGAGCGGTCTGCGCGCTGCCGGTGGCGACGTAGTGCGCGGTGAACAGCGCCGCCGTCACGTCGCCGGAGCCGTTCGCCTTCATCGGCAGGTGCGGGGTCTGCACGAGCCACGCGCCCGCGTCGTCCACGGCGAGCATCTCGATCGTGCCCTCTTCGCGGTCCGGCCGCTCGACGCTCGTGACGAGCACCGTGCGCGGTCCCATCGCCCGCGCGAGGTCGACCGACGCGAGGGTGGACTCGAGCGTGTCGGGCTCGGTCTCGGTGAGGAAGCCGAGCTCGAACTGATTCGGCGTGATGATGTCGGCCACGGGAACCACGCGTTCGCGGAGCAGGATCGGGATGGCCGGAGCCACGAAGCAGCCGGACTTCGCGTTGCCCATGACCGGGTCGCACGCGTACAGCGCCGTGGGGTTCGCGGCCTTCACCCTGGCGACCGCGTCGATGATGACGTCGCCGATGCCCTCGCTGCCCTGGTAGCCGCTGAGCACGGCGTCGATGGAGCCGAACACGCCGCGCTCCTCGATGCCGGTGATGACCTCGCCCACATCGGCGGGGTCGATCAGCGGGCCGCGCCAGGCGCCATACCCGGTGTGGTTCGAGAAGGTGACGGTGTAGACCGGCAGCACCTCGACGCCGATGCGCTGGAGCGGGAAGACAGCCGCGGAATTGCCGACGTGACCGTATGCGACGGCGGACTGGATGGACAGGATCTTCATACCCGGTCCCTTTCATTCTGGGCGGGCCGGAGCCCGCGTCGGGTGGTCATCGTCCGGCGGCGACGAGGTCGGCGATGAGGGTCTCCGTGTCGTCCTCGGAGAGGTCGTGCACGGTCAGGCGGAGGTGGCGCGAAGGCTCGGCGCGCTCGTCCAGCGCGAAGTCGTCGCCGGTGCGCGCGAGCCAGCCCCGGCGCATGAGGTGGTCGGCGATGGCGCGCGCCGGCTTGGCGAAGCCGACCCACAGGCTCAGGCCGTCCGGGTCCGGGGCGTCGATCCCCTCCGCGCGCAGGCGTTCCGCGAAGGCGGCGTTCCGCGCGGCATAGTGCCGACCTGCCTCCGCGATCTCATCGCGCACTGCGGGGTCGGTGAGCTGGGCGAGCGTGAGGCGCTGCAGCAGGTGGCTCACCCAGGTGGTGCCGGGGCTGAGCCGCATCGCCAGGCGCTCAGCCGTCTCGGGATCGGTCGCCGCGAGGGCCAGGCACATGTCAGGGCCCAGGAACTTCGACACCGAGCGCACCAGGGCGAACCGTCGGTGCTCCGGGCCGATCAGCGACTCGTAGGGGCGCTGCGAGAGCAGAGAGAAGTGGTCGTCCTCGATCACGAGCACGTACGGGTGATCGGCGAGCACGGCCCGCAGCGCCTTCGCCCGGGCGGGGGAGAGGCTGACGCCCGTCGGGTTCTGTGCCCGCGGGGTGCAGATGACGGCGCGGACACCCGCGTCCAGAGCGGCACGGAGGCCGTCGACCGTCATGCCCTCCTCGTCCACCGGCACCGTGACGGCCCGGTACCCGCCGAGCCGCACGGTATGGATGCTCGCGAGGAAGCAGGGGTCCTCGAGGGCCACCGCGTCGTCCCGCATCAGGGCCTGGGCGAGCAGCCGTTCGACGGCATCCACGGCCCCGCTGGTGACGGTGACGCGGAAGTCCTGCCCTGGAAGGTCGGCGCCCATCCACTCCCGTGCCCACGCTTCGAGACCGCGGTCGATCACCGGCTCGCCGTAGAGCACGGGGCGGCGGCCGATCGTGCCGAGCGCCTGCGACGGGTCGGGGATCCGAGAAGGGTCGGGGTTGCCCGTGCCGATGTCGCGGAGCACGGTGTCCGGCGCGTAGCCCTCCTGCGGCACCACGTCGACGCCGGCGAGCACGGTGCCCGCGCGCCCTCGCGAATGCACGAGTCCCGCCTGCGCGAGCTGGCGGTAGGCGGCGACCGCGGTGTTCCGGTTGACACCGAGGGTCGCCGCGAGCTCGCGCACCGGAGGAAGGACCTCGCCGGGGCGGAGCGTGCCGCGGTCCCGGAGGGCGCGCACGCTGTCCGCGATCTCGGCCGCGGTGGTTCCCCTGATCTGCTCGCTCATGATCCTCCTCCGAGATTCTAGGTGGAGCGGACAGTGCTACCTTTGATCTAGATCAAAAACCATTTCGGATCATCCGACAGGAGACCCCCATGACCGAGCAGCCCACCACCGGATCCGCACGCGTGAAGCGCGGTCTCGCCGAGATGCTCAAGGGCGGCGTCATCATGGACGTCGTCACCGCCGAGCAGGCGAAGATCGCCGAGGACGCCGGCGCCGTCGCCGTGATGGCACTGGAGCGGGTCCCCGCGGACATCCGCGCGCAGGGCGGCGTCTCGCGGATGAGCGACCCGGACATGATCGACAGCATCATCGACGCGGTGTCCATCCCCGTCATGGCGAAGGCGCGGATCGGGCACTTCGTCGAGGCGCAGGTGCTGCAGGAGCTCGGCGTCGACTACATCGACGAGTCCGAGGTGCTCTCGCCCGCCGACTACGTGAACCACATCGACAAGTTCGGCTTCACCGTGCCGTTCGTCTGTGGGGCCACGAACCTGGGGGAGGCGCTGCGCCGCATCAACGAGGGCGCGGCGATGATCCGCTCCAAGGGCGAGGCCGGCACGGGTGACGTCTCCGAGGCGATGAAGCACATCCGGAAGATCCGGGGAGAGATCGCCGCGCTGACCGCGCTGCCGAAGGACGAACTGTTCGTGGCGGCGAAGGAGTTGCAGGCGCCCTATGAGCTCGTCGCGGAGATCGCCGAGACCGGGAAGCTCCCCGTGGTGCTGTTCGTCGCCGGTGGGGTCGCGACCCCGGCCGACGCGGCGATGATGATGCAGCTCGGCGCCGACGGCGTGTTCGTCGGCTCCGGTATCTTCAAGTCCGGCAATCCCGCCGAGCGGGCGAAGGCCATCGTGAAGGCCACCACGTTCTTCGACGACCCGAAGGTGATCGCCGAGGTGTCCCGCGGGCTGGGCGAGGCGATGGTCGGCATCAATGTGAGCGACCTGCCCGCGCCGCACCGCCTCGCCGAGCGTGGCTGGTAGTCCGCGCGTCGGCGTCCTCGCGCTCCAGGGAGACGTGCGGGAGCATGCCGCGCTCCTCGAGGCCCTCGGCGCCGACGTCGCTCTGGTCCGTCGGCCCGAGGAACTCGCCCGGGTCGACGGCCTCGTGATCCCTGGCGGCGAATCGACCGTGATCGACAAGCTGGCGCGGCTGTTCGGGCTGCAGCAGCCGATCCGCGACGCGATCGCCGGCGGGATGCCGGTGCTCGGCACCTGCGCGGGGCTGATCCTGCTGGCCGATGAGGTCATCGACGCGATCGATGGGCAGCAGAGCTTCGGCGGACTCGATGCGGTCGTGCGGCGCAACGCGTTCGGGCGGCAGGCCGAGTCGTTCGAGGCGGAGCTGACGGTGCCCGCGTTCCACGAGCCGGTGACCGCAGCCTTCATCCGCGGACCCGTCGTGGAGGCGGTGGGGCCGCGGGCCTCGGTGCTCGCGACGCTGCCGGACGGCCGTGTGGTCGCCGTGGAGCAGGACGGGCTGCTCGGTCTGAGCTTCCACCCGGAGATCTCGAACGAGACGCGGTTCCACCGGCGCTTCCTGGATCGGATCTCCCGCCGTTGACTTCGCGACTGCGAGTTCAGGCCTGTGCGGGAGAACAGGCGCCTCCGCGCGCAGATGCCTGAACTCGCGCGAACGCCTGTGCCAGCGGACCCGGAGCGGTGCTGCGGCACGTTTCGATAGACTGGACGACGCCCTGGGCGGCGTTCCGGGGCGCAGACGACGAGCGGAGACTTATGTCCGGGCATTCCAAGTGGGCCACGACCAAGCACAAGAAGGCCGTCATCGACGCGCGCCGTGCGAAGTCCTGGGCCAAGCTCATCAAGAACATCGAGGTCGCGGCCAAGCTGGGCGGCGCCGATCTGCAGGGCAACCCGACGCTCTTCGACGCGGTGCTCAAGGCGAAGAAGACCTCCGTCCCCAAGGACAACATCGACCGTGCCATCAAGCGCGGTGCCGGCATCGGCGGCGAGGCCGTCGAGTACACCTCGATCATGTACGAGGGCTACGGGCCCAACGGTGTCGCGCTCATGATCGAGTGTCTGACCGACAACAAGAACCGCGCCGCGGCCGAGGTCCGCACGGCACTCAGCCGCAACGGCGGCACCCTCGCCGACCCGGGCAGCGTCGCGTACAACTTCAGCCGCAAGGGCGTCATCGTCGTCGGTTCCGAGGGGACGACCGAGGATGACGTGATGATGGCGGCGCTGGAGGCCGGCGCCGAGGAGATCGAGCCGCACGCCGAGGGCTTCGAGGTCATCACCGAGGCGAGCGACCTGGTGGCCGTCCGCTCGGCCCTGCAGGACGCCGGGATCGACTACGAGTCGGCCGACGTCGAGTTCGTGCCGAACCTCAAGGTCGAGATCGACGCCGAGACCGCCCGCAAGGTGTTCCGCCTCATCGATGCGCTCGAAGACAGCGAGGACGTGCAGAACGTCTTCAGCAACTTCGACCTGTCCGCCGAAGTCCAGGCGGAGCTCGAGAACGACGACGCCTAGGCGCGGCGCGAGTCGACGACGGCGCACGCGGCCTAGCCTGATCGGGTGACCACTTCGCTGCGCGTGCTCGGCATCGACCCCGGACTCACCCGGTGCGGTGTCGGGATCGTCGATGTCGACCGTGCCCGCCGCGGCACGCTGGTCCACGTGGGGGTGATCCGCTCCGCCCCGGATGCGGAGATCGGCGACCGCCTCGCCGTCGTCGCGGCGGGGATTCGCGCCGCGATCGCCGAGCACCGCCCCGATGCGGTCGCGGTCGAGAGGGTGTTCGCCCAGCAGAACACGCATACGGTCATGGGCACCGCGCAGGCGAGCGGCGTCGCGCTCCTGATCGCCGCCGAGGCGGGCCTGCCGGCGGCGACCCACACGCCGAGCGAGGTCAAGGCCGCCGTCACCGGGTACGGCTCCGCCGACAAGCGTCAGGTCCAGGCGATGATCGCGCGGATCCTGCGGTTGGATGCCCCTCCGCAGCCGGCCGACGCCGCCGATGCCCTGGCGATCGCCCTCTGTCACGCCTGGCGCCGCGGCGTCCCGGTATCGAGCCGCGCGGGCGGTGGCCTGACCCCCGCGCAGCGCGCATGGGCCGACGCGGAGCGTGTCGCTCGAACATATCTACGAGCCGGCTCCTAGACTGAAAGGATGATCTCCTCTCTGCACGGCACCGTGCTGCACACGACGCCGGACCAGGTCATCATCGACGTCGGCGGCGTGGGCTTCGCGGTCGCGGTCCCGGCCGATGTCGCCCACACCGCGACGGTGGGGGAGAAGCTCCTGCTGCACACGAGCCTCATCGTGCGGGAGGACTCGCTGTCCCTGTTCGGGTTCGCCGACCGCGGAGAGCTGGAGATCTTCAGCCTGCTGCTCAGCGTCACCGGGGTCGGTCCGAAGTCGGCGCTCGGCGTGCTGTCGCACCTCACCGCCGACCAGATCGCCGAGGCGGTGACCGCGGAGGACGACGCTCCGTTCCGTCGGGTCTCCGGCATCGGCCCGAAGACGGCCAAGCTCATCGTCGTGCAGCTCGCCGGCAAGGTGCAGCCCGTGGCTGCGCCGTCGGCTCCTGCGGCGGCCGGAGGCGGGGACATCGTCACCCAGGTGACGGTGGCGCTCGTCGGGCTCGGCTGGTCGGAGAAGGTCGCAGCCGAGGCGGCGACCCAGACGGCGACGGATGCGACGGACACCGAGCGCGCGTCGGTCGCCCTCCTCCTGCGGCGTACGCTCGCGCTGCTCGGACCCGCGCAGGCAGGCCAGGGCCGTGGCTGACGCCCTCGATCCGACCGAGCCGACGGACGAGTCCGAACTCGCCATCGAGGGCGCCCTCCGCCCCTCGAGCCTCGACGAGTTCGTGGGGCAGCAGAAGGTGCGGGGACAGCTGCAGCTCCTCCTGGAGGCGGCCCGCATCCAATCGCGCCCTGCGGACCACATCCTGCTCGCCGGCCCTCCCGGACTCGGCAAGACGACGCTGGCGATGATCGTGGCGCACGAGAGCGAGCGTCCGCTGCGCATGTCCAGCGGGCCTGCGATCCAGCACGCCGGGGATCTGGCGGCGCTGCTGTCGAGCCTCGTGCCCGGCGAGGTCCTCTTCATCGACGAGATCCATCGCATGGCCCGGTCGGCGGAGGAGATGCTGTACCTCGCCATGGAGGACTACCGGATCGACATCATGGTCGGGAAGGGCGCGGGGGCGACCAGCATCCCGCTGGAGCTGTCTCCGTTCACCCTGGTCGGTGCCACCACGCGTTCCGGGCTGCTGCCCAATCCGCTGCGGGACCGGTTCGGTTTCACCGGGCACCTCGAGTTCTACGACGAGGGGGAGCTGGAGCGGGTGATCGGCCGTTCCGCTGCGGTGCTCGGCGTCGACCTCCCGACGGACTCGCTCTCCGAGATCGCGCGACGCTCCCGCGGGACCCCGCGCATCGCGAACCGGCTGCTGCGCCGCGTGCGCGACTATGCGCTCGTGCACGGTGGCGGCGAGGCGACGCTCAGCGGCGTGCGGGCGGCCCTCGACCTCTACGACGTGGACGCGATCGGACTGGACCGTCTGGACCGCGCGGTGCTGGAGGCCCTGGTGCGTCGGTTCCGCGGCGGACCGGTCGGCCTGAGCACGCTCGCGGTGGCGGTGGGAGAGGAGCCGGAGACCGTGGAGAGCGTGGTCGAGCCCTATCTCGTCCGGATCGGCTTCCTGGGCAGGACGCCCCGAGGGCGGGTCGCGACGCCGGAGGCCTACGACCACCTCGGTGTGGCGCACCCGGACGGGATGCTGAAGTTGGATGACCTATAATCGCTGAAGACTTCCCCGATACCGCTGTGCGCCCAAAGGCTGGTGCGTGCACCTGAGAAAGGCGCCATCCCCATGCCCATGGAATTTGTCCTCTTCGGACTCCTCGCCGTCCTGCTGATCTTCATGATCTTCAACACGCGCAAGCGCACCCGGCAGATGAAGGCCGAGCAGGAGGAGAAGGCGACCAAGACGGTGCCCGGCGCCAAGGTCCTGCTGCAGGGCGGCATCTACGGCACCATCGTCGCGTACGACGCCGAAGACCTCGATTCCCCGGCCCTCGTGGAGATCGCTCCCGGCACCGTCATCGAGGTGCACAGCCAGGCCATCCTCCGTGTCGTGGAGCCCAAGGACGCCATCGTCGACGCGCCTGTCGCCGGCGCGGACGACCACATCGTCGACGAGACCGCCGCTCCCGCGCTGGAGACGCCGGAGGAGACCCGCGCCCGCCTCGAGCGGGACGCCGACGACAAGTAGCACGCGGGCCGTCACGGCCTCCCGGATCACCGTCCTTCCAGAAAGCTGAACACACGTGGCTTCATCCTCTCCCGTCCGCCACGCCTGGCGGGTCCTCCTCGGCCTGCTCCTCGTGACGGGCGTGCTCTTCGGCATCAACGCGCTGGGTGTGTACGTCTTCAAGCAGAGCTCGTGGACACCCGAGCTCGCGCTCGATCTGCAGGGCGGCACCCAGATCGTCCTGAGCGCCGAGACCGAGGACGGAGCCGCGCCGACGCAGGAGCAGCTCGATCAGGCCGCGGCGATCATCCGTCAGCGTGTCGACGCCTCCGGCGTCGCCGAGGCCGACATCACCACCGAGGGCGGGCGCAACATCGTCGTCCAGATCCCCGGTGAGGCTGACGAGCAGACGCGGCAGCGCATCCAGTCCAGCGCTCAGCTCGAGTTCCGTCCGGTGCTCTACACCACGGCGGCGAGCACCGAGTTCGTCGGCGAGGACGGCAACTCCACGCCGTACCCGAGCCCGGACCCGTCGCTGAACGCGGAGCCCACGGCGGAGCCCACGGACGCCAGCGACCTCACGTGGGTCACCGACAAGCTCGCGGCGGAGTTCCAGGCGTACGACTGTGCCAACCCCGCCAACGACCCGTCGAGGGCCCCGAAGGACGAGCCGGTGATCGCCTGCTCGCCCGATGACACGGCCAAGTTCATCCTGGGCCCGGCTGAGCTGGACGGCCGCGCGATCACCGACGCCACCGCGGGACGCGACCCGCGCTCCGGTGCCTGGATCGTGCAGCTCACCATGAACGGCGAGGGCGCGGACGCCTTCGGCCAGGTCAGCACCCGCCTCAACCAGAACCGCATCGACGGACTGTCGCCGCGCGACCAGTTCGCATTCGTGCTCGACGGCGAGGTCATCAGCGCACCGCGCATGAACGGCGTCATCCTCGACGGCCGTCCCAGCATCTCGGGCAGCTTCACGCAGGAGAGCGCGACGACCCTGGCCGACCAGCTCAAGTTCGGAGCCCTTCCGCTCAGCTTCGAGGTGCAGAGCTCGGACACGATCTCCGCGACCCTCGGCACCCAGCAGCTCCAGATCGGTCTGATCGCGGGCCTCATCGGTCTCGCGCTCGTGGCGGTGTACTCGCTGCTGTCCTACCGCGCACTCGGGACGGTGATCATCGCGTCGATCGCGGTGATGGCGGTGCTCACGTACATCGTCATCTGCATCCTGGCGTGGCGGATCGGCTTCCGGCTGTCGCTCGCCGGCGTCGCCGGCCTGATCGTGTCGATCGGCTTCACCGCGGACTCCTTCATCGTCTACTTCGAGCGCATCCGAGACGAACTGCGCGACGGCAAGTCCATCACCGGTGCCGTCGAGGACGGCTGGGGTCGGGCGAAGCGGACGATCTACATCTCCAAGTCCATCAACGTCCTGGCCGCCGTGGTGCTGTACATCCTCGCCGACTCGACGGTGAAGGGCTTCGCGTTCACCCTCGGCCTCACGACGGTCATCGACGTGCTGATCTTCGTCATCTTCACTCACCCGGTCATGCAGCTGCTCGCTCGTACGCGGTTCTTCGGCGGCGGGCACAAGCTCTCCGGCCTCGACCCCGAGGCCCTGGGTGCCGTGTACCGGAGCCGCTCGCAGTACCGCGAGGTCGCCACGGCGTCCGCGGGGCGCGGGGCGAAGAACGCGCGCTCGCGCGGAGAGGCGGACCGCCGGCAGACCATCGCCGAGCGCAAGCGGGCGGAGGCCCTCGCCGCCGAGAGACAGACCACGGCCGGAAGAGAGGGAGACAACTGATGCCTTCCATGAATGAGTTCGGCAACAACCTCTACACGGGCAAGACCTCCTTCCCGTTCGTCGGCCGCCGCCGCCTCTGGTTCATCATCGCGATCGCTCTGGTCGTCGGCTCGGCCCTCGTGCCGCTGTTCCGCCCGATCCAGTTCTCGATCGAGTTCACCGGCGGCTCGCAGTTCACCGTCGCCGCGCCCGACACCACGGATCAGGACACCGCGACCGAAGCGGTGCAGTCGGTGGTTCCCGGCGCCGCCACCAAGGTCGTCATCGTCAACGACCAGGACGTCCGGGTGCAGACCGATCAGATGACGGAGGCGGAGACACAGCAGGTGGCGGGCGCCCTCGCCGACGCCTACGGCGTCGAGCCCGATGCGGTCGCCTCCTCGTTCATCGGCCCGGCCTGGGGCGAGAGCGTCACCCGGCAGTCGCTGTGGGGCCTGGCGATCTTCCTCGCGCTGACCTTCCTCATCCTCGCCATCTACTTCCGCACCTGGAAGATGTCGGCGGCGGCGATCATCGGTCTGCTCGACGTGCTCGTGATCACGGTCGGCGTGTACGCCCTCGCCGGGTTCGAGATCTCGCCGGCGGCCGTCATCGGCTTCCTGACGATCCTCGCGTACTCCCTGTACGACACCACTGTCGTGTTCGACAAGATCAGGGAGAACACCACGGAGGACGGGGAGAAGACGTCGCGGCTGTTCGGGGAGTCGGTCAACCTCGCGGTGAACCAGACCCTCATCCGGTCGATCAACACCTCCGTGGTGGCGGCGCTGCCGGTCGGTGCGATCCTCTTCATCGGCGCCTTCTGGCTCGGTGCCGAGACGCTGACCGACATCTCGCTGTCGATCTTCGTGGGCATCCTCGTGGCGACGTACTCGACGCTCTTCGTGGCCGCGCCGCTGTACTCGCTGTTCCGTGAGAACGAGCCGCAGATCAAGGAGCGCGACGCCCGTATCCGTGCCGCACGGACCAAAGCGGCTGTCGACGCCTGACGCCCCCGCCGCGGGGCCGACCCCCGCTCAGCGCGCGTAGGATTGTCTGATTCGGAGGTGAGTGGATGGCGGAGCCGCAGACGGCATCGCAGGGTTCGAGTCTGCGACGGCTGGTGCCCCGCATCTTCTCGCGCGCGTCCCGGATCAACGATCTCGACAATCTGATCCGCACCGTCAGGGCCAACCACCCGAAGGGCGACTTCGCCGTCATCTCCCGCGCCTATGCCGTGGCGAAGGAGAAGCACGAGGGACAGAAGCGGCAGAGCGGCGAGCCGTACATCACGCACCCGCTCGCCGTCGCGCAAATCCTCGCGGAGCTCGGTCTCGGACCGCGCGCGATCGCCGCCGCCCTGCTGCACGACACCGTCGAGGACACCGGTTACGCGCTCACCGATCTGACCGCCGAGTTCGGCGACGAGGTCGCGATGCTCGTCGACGGCGTCACCAAGCTCGACAAGGTCAAGTACGGCGAGAGCGCGCAGGCCGAGACCGTCCGCAAGATGATCGTCGCGATGTCGAAGGACATCCGGGTCCTGCTCATCAAGCTCGCCGACCGGCTTCACAACGCCCGCACCTGGGGCTTCGTCCCGCCGGAGAAGGCGGCGAAGAAGGCCAAGGAGACGCTGGAAATCTACGCGCCGCTGGCCAATCGCCTCGGCATCCAGGCGATCAAGTCGGAGCTCGAAGACCTGTCCTTCGCGGTCCTCCACCCGAAGATCTACAACGAGATCCACAGCCTCATCGCCCAGCGCACCCCGCAGCGCGAGAAGTACCTGAGCCAGGTCATCGAGGAGATCGACGAAGACCTCCGCGACCTGCGCATCCGCGGCAAGGTCGTCGGCCGGCCCAAGCAGCTGTACTCGGTGTATCAGAAGATGGTCATCCGCGGTCGCGAGTTCGACGACATCTACGACCTGATCGGGATCCGTGTCCTCGTCTCGTCCGTGCGCGACTGCTACGCCGTGCTCGGGGCCATCCACGCCCGCTGGACGCCGCTGCCCGGCCGGTTCAAGGACTACATCGCCACCCCGAAGTTCAACCTCTACCAATCGCTGCACACGACCGTGATCGGCCCGGCCGGTCGCACGGTCGAGATCCAGATCCGCACGCACGAGATGCACCACCAGGCGGAGTACGGCGTCGCCGCGCACTGGATGTACAAGGAGCGGATGAACGGCGGAGGCAAGGCCGAGGTCCGCGCCTCCGACACCGACATGGCGTGGCTCGCGCACATCTCCGACTGGCAGGCCGAGACCGCAGACCCCGGGGAGTTCCTCGACTCCCTGCGGTTCGAGATCGGCGCCAAGGAGGTCTACGTCTTCACCCCGAAGGGGCGCGTGATCGGTCTCCCGGCCGGCGCCACCCCGGTGGACTTCGCCTACGCCGTGCACACCGAGATCGGGCACCGCACCATGGGCGCCAAGGTCAACGGACGCCTGGTGCCTCTGGAGTCGGAGCTGAAGAGCGGCGACGTCGTGGAGGTCTTCACCTCCAAGAATCCGGACGCGGGGCCGAGCCAGGACTGGCTCGGGTTCGTCAAGAGCACCCGTGCCAGGAACAAGATCCGCGGCTGGTTCACCAAGGAGCGCCGCGAAGAGGCCATCGAGCAGGGCAAGGAGGCGATCGCCCGCGCGATGCGCCGGCAGAACCTCCCGCTGCAGCGTCTGATGAGCCAGGACTCGTTCACCGAGGTCGCTCACCAGATGCACTACGAGGACGTCTCGGGTCTCTACGCCGCGGTCGGCGAGGGCCACGTCTCGACCCAGTCGGTGCTGGAGAAGGTCACCGCGCTCGTCGCCACCGACGAGCCGACCACCGGGGCGATCGACCTTCCGGGAAGCGTCCAGACGCGAGAGTCGCGGGGCGGCGACTCCGGCGTGCTGGTGCGCGGCGCGAACGACATCCTCGTCAAGCTCGCGAAGTGCTGCACTCCGGTGCCCGGTGATCCCATCGTCGGCTTCGTCACCCGGGGGAGCGGTGTCTCCGTGCACCGGGCGGACTGCGTGAACGTGAAGGCTCTCAGCGGCGAGCAGGACCGCTTCGTCGAGGTCTCCTGGGCACCGACGAAGAAGAGCGTGTTCCGTGTGCAGATCCAGGTGGAGGCCCTGGACCGCTCCGGCCTCCTCTCGGACGTCACGCGGGTGCTCAGCGAGCATCACGTGAACATCCTGTCGGCGACCGTGTCGACGACGGATGAGCGCCTGGCACTCAGTCGGTTCGTGTTCGAGATGGGTGACGCCGTGCACCTGGACCGCGTCCTGAACGCGGTGCGCCGGATCGACGCCGTCTACGACGTGTACCGCGTCACGTCCTCCTGACGAGCCGCTCCAACGCCGCGACACCACTGACGCTGCCGGGCACTCGGTGCCGGGCCCGGAGGTCGGCGATGGCGCCGTCGAGCGCGGTCGGGTCGACCTGGGCGAGGGCCTGCATCCACGGGAGCACACGGGGATCGCGGTGCAGCGCCGTGGCGAGGTCGCCCATCGTGCGCACCGGCGACGTCACGAAGATCCCGCCGAGGCGGGCCAGGTCCGCCGCGGGGACCAAGGTGTCGTGGAACGACACTCTGGTCTGCACCCGCGGGCGCACCCGGCGCTCCACGCAGCGTCGCACGTGGTGGATCGACGGCGGAGCATCGCGGGCGCCGTGGATCCAGGCGGCACTGGGCCCGCAGGCCGCTGCGCCCTCCTGGACGAGCGCGGCGATGCTCTGCGCCCGCACATCGGGGGACTCCGGCAGATCAGCCGGGATGTAGGCGTCACCGACCTCGACGACATGGCCGTCGAGCCGGGCGGCGCTGAGCTCGCCCACGCTCAGGCGCGCGCCGGGCAGATACAGCAGAGCGGGGTGCATGCCGCCAGTGTGGCGTGATGCACCCCGCTCATGCGGAGATCAGTGAACCTGTGGAGAGCTCAGCCGCCGAGAGCGTTGAGCCAGGCGCGACGGGCCTCGAGGGCGTCCGCTGCCTCCTTGGCGGCCTTGCTGTCCCCGGCCTTCTCGGCGGCGGCCAGTTCGGCCTCGAGCTTCTCGATGGCCTCGTGGAGCTGCGAGCTCATGTCGTTCGCCCGCGCCTTGGTCTCGGGGTTGTTCTTCTTCCAGTCGACGTCCTCGCGCGCCTTGAGTGCCTGCTCGATGACGCGGAGCTTGTCGTCGAGTGCGCGCTCCTTGTCGCGCGGGAAGATGCGTCCGACCTCGTCCCACTCGCGCTGGATACGCGTGAGCAGGGCGCGGGCGCGCTTGATGTTCGGCTCGTCGGCGACCGCCTTCGCCTGCTCGAGCAGCGCCTGCCGGGCCTCGATCTTCGGAGCCGAGTCGGCCTCCTCCGCAGCGGCCTGCTCGGCACGGGCGGCGTAGAGCGCGTCTCCGGCGGCCTTGAACCGTGCCCACAGGGCGTCGTCGGCCTTGCGTCCGGCGCGACCGGCCGTCTTCCACTCGTCCAGGAGGGAGCGGTAGGCGGGGATGCCGTCGACCCCGCGCGGGGCCAGGGCCTCGGCGCGCTCGACCAGTCGGGACTTCGCGTCGCGCGCCGCCTTGTGCGCATCGTCGAGCTCGGAGTAGAACGCCCGGCGGTGCTTGTCGACGACGGCCCTGGCATCGCGGAACCGCTTCCAGAGCTGCTGCGAGACGCCCTTCGACAGGCGCGGACCGTTCTGCTGCTGCGCCTGCCAGGACTCGAACAGCTCGTTGAGCTCGGCGGTCACCTGCTTCCACTGGACCTTGCTCAGGTCGCGGGCGGCGATGGCTTCGGCACGCTCAACGAGAGCGGTGCGCTCGGCGACGGCCTGCTCGACGAGCTCCTTCGCCTGCTGCGCCTCCTGAGCGGTGGCCTCGGACAGCGACGCGGTCAGTGCGGTGAGGCGGTCGCGGAGTCCGGCGAGGTCGCCGACGGCCGCGGCATCCGTAGCCTCGTCGATGAGGTGGGCGGCCTGCTTGGACAGGTCGCTCGCCGAGGCGCCGCCGGCCTGGTGACGCTGCTCGAGGGCGACGACCTTGAAGGCGATGTCGTCGTACTTGCGGACGAAGTAGGCCAGGGCCTCGTCGGGAGTGCCGTCCGGGTACTGACCGACGACGCGCCAGGACTCGCCCTCGCGCACCTCGACAGTGCCGTCTTCGGAGACCCGGCCCCATTCGCCGGCGGAGGAGACCGGGGTCGGCTTCGCCGCGGCTGGCGCGACGGCGGCCGGTGTCGGTGCCTTTCGCGGCAGCGGCACGGCGGGCGGGGTGGGAACGGGCGGGGTCGGCTTCGCGGGCTCGTTGGCAGACACGGTGATTCTCCTTGCGCGGTCACGCCGCGGGAGGCGGAAAGGACGAGGCTCAGCCTAGTACGCCCTCTTCGATCCGCGAGACCCCGTCTTCCCGCCGAGACCCCGTGCTTCGTGCGCGAACGAGGCGGGGTCTCGACGGCGACCCGGGGTCTCGACGAAGTGGGACGTTACCGTTTCGTGAGCAGAACGTTCGACGCAGGAAACACTCCGCGTCATCTCCGGGTAACACGGCGCTCCTATCGTCGCGACCACGACAGTCCCCAGGTCGACAGGAGTTCCATGGACGACAACGCAGCGCGCACAGCGGAGATCGTCGTCGTGGGGGCGGGCGTTGCGGCGCACCGCTTCGTCGCGCGGATGCTGGAGGATCCGGAGCGGGACGTGCGGATCACGGTGTTCGGAGACGAGGGGCGGCTGCCTTATGACCGCTCCGGGCTGGCGCGGGTGGTCGCGGGCGACGCGGCATCGGGCATCGATCTCGACCGGGCGCCGTTCCGCGACGATCGGGTGCGGTTGATCGACGACGACCGGGTGCTACGTATCGACAGGGCGGGACGCCGCGTGCGGACCCGTTCGCGCCGCTGGTACGACTACGACGCGCTCGTCCTGGCGACCGGGACCCACGCCCGCCCGCTCGAGGTGCCAGGCATCCGCGCTCGTGGGGCCTTCACCTTCCGCGCGATGGAAGACGCACAGACCCTGCGCGCGTTCCTGGCCATCCGCAGGACGGAGCTGCCACGTGCCCTCCGAGCGGTGGTGGTCGGCGGAGACGAGTCCGGGGTCGACGTTGCGCTCGCTCTGGACGGGGCCGGAGTGCAGACGACCCTCGTCGCCACCGCGGATCGGCTGCTTCCCTCCGTGCTGTCGGCGCCCGCCGCGGCGGCGCTGCGGCGGGTCGTGGAGGCACGCGGGATCACCGTGCGGACCCGGACGCGGCTGACGCGCGTCGATCCCGACGAGGCCGGTGCCGTCACCGCGGTCGAGTTCCAGGACGGGACCTTCGCCCGGGCGGATCTCGTCGTGACGACCGGTACACGGGCCAGAGACGAACTCGCGCGCAACGCCGGTCTCCCGGTGCGCCAGGGCGGAGGCGTGATCGTGGATGCCGCCGGACAGACAGAGGACGAGCGGATCCTCGCCATCGGGGACGTCGCGGTGGGAGTCGGCCAGCTCGAGCGGGGCGTCGAAGCCGCATGCTCCTCCGCGGACCGTGCGGTCGCCGCCCTGTGCGGTGCTCCGCTCACGGACCGAGGACCGCGGCGCTGGTACGGACGGCCCGGTGGCATCGACCTCGCCGTCCTGCGGATCGACGACGTCCGTGGGTCGGCCTTCGCCGTCCCGCTGTCCGCCCTCGACGGACGCCGTTTCGGAGAGATCCTGCTCTCCGCAGATGCGCGTCAGGTATACGGCGCGACGACGATCGGCGAACAGGGTGAGGCATGGCTGGCGCGGTTCTCGCGCGATGACACCGATCGGCGCGCGGAGGTTCGCGTGCTTCTGGCTTCGGCAGCGTCCGACGACCGCGCGGACGAATGCGGCCACGGTCTCCTGACGCTCCCGCTGGACGCGCTGAGTGTCGAGCTGGATCGCCGGGGGATCCGGACGTTCGCCGATGCCCTGGCCGCAGCGGGGGAGAGCCGTGACTGCGGACCCTGCCTCCGCCGTCTGGCGGTTGCGCTGCTGCAGCGTGACCCCGCCCCTGCCGACACCCCCGACCGCCGACCGGGCGTCCGCCTCCGTGGTTCGGCCGCCGCTTCCGTCGTCGACGTCGAGGTCGAGGTCGGGAGGGAGATCGACGCTGCGCTCCTCCTCGTGATCGGCCGCCTGGCCCAGCGTCACGACGCCACGGTCGGTCTCGGCGAGGCGACGATCACCGTCGGGGGGATCCGGCGCGGCGACCTCCCGCGAGTGCTGGCGGGCCTCCGGGCCGCAGGCGCGGTGATCCGGACCTCGGAGCCGGAAGCCGGCGGGCGCCACCCGATGACGCCGCTGGTCGGACCCGCGGACGGGGGAACCCGCCGGCGTCGAGACCTGGACCGCAGCGGCACAGGGACGGCGGCGGGAGTGCGGTCCGCAGAGGGGGCGAGATGAGCGCGCCGACCCGCGTGGCCCCGGCACTCGTGGGTTCCCGCATCGCGGTCGCCGAGGTGGCACGGCCGGTGCGGCCCGAGCCCGTCGACGCCGACGCGCTCCTGCACGCCCTCACCGGCAGCGGGTCGGAGGTCGTGCGGATCGTGTCACTGCGGGACGATCAGGCGATCCCCGCCGGCACGAAGCGAACGGCGCACCGCATCGCGACCGGCCAGGTCGACGCTGTGCTGTTCCCCGCCGCCGAAGGCGTGCCAGGCCTCCTGGCGATCTTCGAGCGCCTCGGCATGCTCGATGCGGTGCGTGCTCGCGCGCGGGCTTCGCGGTTGCTCCTGGCGACCGCCGACCCCACAGCGACGGCTCAGCTGGCGGAGCTCGGACTGGCCGCGTCCACAGCGTGCGGGCCGACGGCGGAAGACCTCGCCCGCACGGTCATCGATCACTTCGCCCGCGCGGGGCGCGAACGGCGGACGGACGTCGGCGACGTGGCGGTACGCAGCGGGGGCATTCTCATCGACGGCGTGTTCGTCCCGCTCTCCCGCGGAGCCGTGAGCGTCATGGAAGCGCTGTTCGTGGCCGATGGGCGGGTGCTCAGCCGGACGGAGATCGGGCAGGTGCTCCCGGGCGGGCGGCGGAGTCCTCGAGCCGTCGAGGTCGCTGTGGCGCGGCTCCGCGAGGCCCTCGGCGACGTCGACCTCGTGCAGACCGTGGTCAAGCGCGGCTATCGACTCGCGGTGCTCGACGACTGATCCCGCCGGATCGGTTCACTCCGAGGGAGTGGCGGGCGCGGTCGGAGCCTCCGTCGGGGTATCGGTCGGCGCCGGGGACGGTTCGATCGAGGAGGTGGGCGACGGCGTCGGTTCCGGAGCGGTCACCTGCGCATGCACGACCTGGCTGACGATCGCGCCCACGACGATGAGGGCGCCGACGGTGATCGCGATGGCGTTGTCGCGGGTACGTCGGCGGATCTGGTCCTGGTGCCAGCGGGTGCGAGCGGTGTGCAGCCGAGCGCGCTCCGCCTCGGTGCGTGTCTGCGCCTTCTTGGAACCGCGTGCGGCCATGCCCTGCTTCTCCCGTCCGACGCCGGTCCACGACGTCGCCTGAGAGCCTACCGGGGCGCCGGCCTCGCCTCGTGTCCCCGGCCGCCGTTAGCCTGGAGGAATGTCCTCTCCCTCCGCCCTGCTCTCCGGGCAGACACCGCTCGCCGTGCGCATGCGTCCGGTGTCGCTGGACGAGGTCGCGGGACAGCGCCACCTGCTGCGGGCCGGGTCGCCCATCGTCGCCCTCGCCGATCCGGAGGCCAGCTCGCCCGGTGCGGTGTCGATCATCCTCTGGGGCCCGCCCGGCACCGGGAAGACCACGCTCGCCCAGGCCATCGCCCGGTCCTCCGGCCGCCGGTTCGTCGAGCTCTCGGCCATCACCGCCGGCGTGAAGGACGTGCGGGAGGTCATGCAGGAGGCGATCACCCAGCGCGACCTCTACGGGCAGACGACGATCCTCTTCCTCGACGAGATCCACCGCTTCACCAAGGCCCAGCAGGACGCCCTGCTGCCCGGCGTGGAGAACGGGTGGGTCATCCTCATCGCCGCCACCACGGAGAACCCCTCGTTCTCGGTGATCTCGCCGCTGCTGTCACGGTCGCTGCTGCTCACGCTGCAGCCGCTCACCGATGACGACATCGGCGTGCTCGTGGATCGGGCGGTGTCGGACGCCCGCGGACTCGGAGGCGCGGTCGCGCTCACCGACGAGGCGCGGTCGGCCCTCATCCGCCTCGCGTCGGGGGACGCCCGTCGCGCCCTCACGGGGCTGGAGGCCGCCGCCGCGGTGGCGCTCTCGCACGCGGCGACGGCCGACGATGACAGCGAGGACCAGGAGTCGACCGTCCCCGAGGTCACCGCCGACGATGTGGCGCAGGCCGTCGACAAGGCTCTGCTCCGCTACGACCGGCAGGGCGACGAGCACTATGACGTCATCAGCGCCTTCATCAAGTCGATCCGCGGCTCCGACCCGGACGCCGCGCTGCACTATCTCGCCCGCATGATCGAGGCGGGGGAGGACCCGCGGTTCATCGCCCGGCGGCTCGTCATCTCCGCGTCCGAGGACGTCGGGCTCGCCGACCCCCAGGCGCTCGGCATCGCCGTGGCCGCCGCCGACGCCGTGGCCTTCATCGGGATGCCGGAGGGACGCATCCCGCTCGCGGAGGCCACCGTGTACCTGGCCACGACCGCGAAGTCGAACGCGGCGTATGTCGGCATCGACGCGGCCATCGCGGACATCCGGGCCGGAGGGTTCGGGCGCGTGCCGCTGCACCTCCGCGACGCCCACTACCCGGGGGCCAAGCGCCTGGGCCACGGCCGCGGCTATCGCTACGCGCACGACAGCGAGTTCGGGATCGTGCCGCAGCAGTACCTGCCGGACGAGCTCGACGGACGCCACTACTACGAGCCGAAGAACCTGGGCGCGGAGCGCGACATCAGTGCACGGCTGGAGCGCATCCGCCGGATCCTCGGCGACCGGTGATCCGCGGGCCTCGGGTGTCTGCCGTCGTCTGTTAGACTTGAGCGGCTCGAAACCGTGTTTTCGGGCATCTCCTCGTTCACACCCCACCTCGACGGCACCCCGGCGTGCGCCCCGAGGAAGAACGCGGTGATACGTCCGTCGGACGTGAAATCCACGTCCACGTCATCGGAAGGATAACTTCGTGGTCACGAAGTCCCAGGACCGCCGCAAGGTGCGTCTCAGCCGCGCCCTCGGCGTGGCACTCACCCCCAAGGCCGCCCGCTACCTCGAGAAGCGTCCCTACGCTCCGGGCGAGCACGGCCGCACGAAGCGCAAGGCCGACAGCGACTACGCCGTCCGTCTGCGTGAGAAGCAGCGTCTGCGCGAGCAGTACGGCATCCGCGAGAAGCAGCTGCGTATCGCGTTCAACGAGGCCCGTCGCCAGGACGGTCTGACCGGTGAGAACCTCGTCGAGCTCCTCGAGATGCGTCTCGACGCGCTCGTGGTCCGTTCGGGCTTCGCCCGCACCACGGCGCAGGCTCGCCA
Source organism: Microbacterium sp. NPDC064978 (assembly GCF_044543605.1). Taxonomy (NCBI): domain Bacteria; kingdom Bacillati; phylum Actinomycetota; class Actinomycetes; order Micrococcales; family Microbacteriaceae; genus Microbacterium; species Microbacterium sp. NPDC064978. The sequence continues at coordinate 211,108 of NZ_JBITWF010000001.1, forward strand.
GCTCGTCGTGCACCGTCACATCCTCGTCGACGGCCAGCTCGTCGACCGCCCGTCGTTCCGCGTGAAGCCGGGTCAGCTCATCCACGTCAAGCCCAAGAGCGAGGGCCTCGAGCCCTTCCAGGTGGCAGCCGCCGGCGGTCACGCCGAGGTCCTGCCCGCCGTTCCGGGTTACCTCGAGGTCGAGCTCGACAAGCTCCAGGCCCGCCTGGTCCGTCGTCCGAAGCGCGCCGAGGTCCCCGTGACCTGTGAAGTGCAGCTCGTCGTCGAGTACTACGCGGCTCGCTGATCCAGCGGAAGAGCATCAGGCAGGAGGCGTCGGGGTTCCCGACGCCTCCTGTCGTTTCCGCCTACGATGGAGAGACCGCGCCTTCGCGGCTCTAGGGCAAGGATGACGACATGAAGAATGTGCTGTGGTTCCTGATCGGCGTGATCGGCGGCTTCGTCGCGGCTCACTTCATGAACAAGGACCCGCGGGGCCACGACATCCTGGCCGACGTCGACGCCCGCCTCAACGGCCTCGCCGCGATCCTCAGCGACGCGTATCGCGCGCAGGAGGCTCGGCTGACCGAGCCGGGCGAGAACTGACCCCCCGCATCTGCGCCTCGGCGCGCCCCCTCACGCAAGGACATCCGGCACTCCTATGAAAACTGCGGAAATCGCGCAGCGCTACCTCTCGTACTTCGAGAAGAACGACCACCTCATCGTCCCCTCGGCATCCCTGGTCAGCGACGACCCCTCGCTGCTCTTCACGGTCGCCGGCATGGTCCCGATGATCCCGTACCTCACGGGCGTGGTCCCGGCGCCGCACCCGCGCATCGCCGACCTGCAGAAGTGCATCCGCACCAACGACATCGAGGAGGTCGGGCGCACCGCGCGTCACGGCACGTTCTTCCAGATGCTCGGCAACTGGTCGTTCGGCGACTACTTCAAGGAAGGCGCGATCCGCTACGCCTGGGAGCTGCTCACGAGCTCGGAGGCGGACGGCGGCCTCGGCTTCGACGAGAAGGATCTCTGGGTCACCGTCTACGAGACCGACGACGAGGCCGAGGCGATCTGGCGCGACATCATCGGGCTCAAGCCGGAGCGCATCCAGCGCCTCGGCCGCGCGGACAACTACTGGAATACCGGCCAGCCCGGTCCCGGCGGCCCTGACTCCGAGATCTTCTTCGACCGTGGCCCGGCCTACGGCAAGGACGGCGGCCCCGCTGCTGACGACTCGCGGTTCCTGGAGATCTGGAACCTCGTGTTCATGCAGGACTTCATCGAGAACATCCGCGGCAAGACCGAGTTCGACATCGTCGGCGAGCTGCCGATGAAGAACATCGACACCGGCATGGGGCTGGAGCGCGTCGCCTTCCTCAAGCAGGGCGTCGAGAACATGTACGAGACCGACCAGGTGCGGCCGGTGCTCGACCGCGCCGTCGAGCTCTCGGGCCGTCGCTACGGCGCCGTGCACGAGGACGACGTCCGTTTCCGCGTGATCGCGGACCACGTGCGCTCCTCGCTCATGCTGCTCTCCGACGGCGTCCGTCCGTCGAACGAGGGCCGCGGCTACATCCTGCGACGCCTCATGCGCCGCACCGTGCGGGCCATGCGCCTCCTCGGTGTCGACGACCCCGCGTTCCCCGAGCTGTTCGCCGCCTCACGCGACGCGATGAAGTCGGCGTACCCGGAGCTGGAGCGCGACTGGTCCGTGCTCTCCTCGGCGGCCTTCGCCGAAGAGGAGACCTTCCGGCGCACCCTGGCGCAGGGATCGACCATCCTCGACCTCGCGCTCGACGAGACGAAGAAGGGCGGCGGGAAGACCCTCAGCGGTTCCGAGGCGTTCCTGCTGCACGACACCTACGGCTTCCCGATCGACCTCACCCTGGAGGTCGCCGAAGAGGCCGGGCTGGACGTGGACCGTGCCGCGTTCGACTCCCTCATGCAGGAGCAGCGTCAGCGCGCGAAGGACGACGCCCGCAACCGCAAGCGCCAGCTCGCGGATGTCTCGGTGTACCGCGACCTGCGCGCGCTGGGCGAGACGGGCTTCGACGGCTACACGGCCCTCGAGGTGGAGTCCCGCGTGCTCGGTCTGCTCGTCGACGGTGCGCCGGTGCGCAGCGCCGCCGAGGGCCAGATCGCCGAGGTCGTGCTCGCCGAGACGACGCTGTACGCCGAGTCCGGCGGCCAGGTCGCGGACAAGGGCACCATCGTGGGCCCCGGCTACGAGCTCGAGGTGCTCGACGTGCAGCGGCCGGTCCCCGGGCTGATCAGCCACACGGTGGAGGTCTCCCGCGGCACGGTCGCGGTCGATGACATCGCGACGACGATCGTCGACGCCGCCAACCGTCGCGCCGCCCGTCAGGCGCACTCCGCCACCCACCTCGTGCATGCCGCCCTCCGGGACACGCTCGGTCCGACGGCCACGCAGTCCGGGTCACTCAACCGCGCCGGCTACATGCGGTTCGACTTCGCCTGGTCGCAGGCGCTGTCGACGGACACCCGCACGGAGATCGAGGAGATCACGAACCGCGCCGTGCAGGACGCCCTCGAGGTGACCACCCGCATCGTGACGCTCGACGAGGCCAAGGAAGCGGGCGCCATGGCACTCTTCGGCGAGAAGTACGGCGACGTCGTGCGGATGGTCGACATCGGCGGCCCGTGGTCGCGCGAGCTCTGCGCCGGCACGCACGTGTCGACCAGTGCGGAGATCGGTCTGGTCAGCGTGGTGGGGGAGTCGTCGGTCGGCGCCTCCAACCGCCGGATCGAGGCTCTCGTCGGCGCGGATGCGTTCCGGGAGCTCGCGGCAGAGCGCGCTCTCGTCTCGCAGCTCACCGCCTCTCTGAAGGCCCCGCGCGAGCAGCTCCCGGAGCGGATCGCCGATCTCGCCGCGAGCCTCAAGGCCGCGGAGAAGCGCATCGCGCAGTTCGAGGCGAAGGAGCGAGCGGGACGCATCCCCGCCATCGCCGAGGCCGCGACGCGCGTCGGAGACTTCCGCGTGGCGGCACAGACGCTGGGTGATGTCGCGTCGGCGGACGATGTCCGCGAGCTCGTCAACGGCGTGCGGGACCGGCTCGGCTCCGACCCCGCGGTCGTCGCGCTCGGTGCGGTCGTCAACGGTCGCCCTGTCGTCGTCGTCGCCACGAACGAGGCCGCGCGCGGTGCCGGGGCGAAGGCGGGTGCGCTCGCGAAGCGCGCCGCCGGTGTGCTCGGCGGAGGCGGCGGTGGCCGGGACGACGTCGCCCAGGGCGGCGGTACCGACGCAGCGGCGCTGCCCGCCGCGCTCGAGGCCGTCTCCCAGGAGCTGCGGGGCGCGTGAGCGGTTATCGCCGCGGGGTCCGGCTCGGCATCGACGTCGGCCGGGCCCGCGTGGGCGTGGCGCGGTCCGATCCGGACGGCATGCTGGCCGTCCCCGTCGAGACCGTGCCGCGCGATGAGCGCTCGCTCACGCGCATCGCGGAGCTGGCTGCGGAGTACGAGCCGCTGGAGATCGTGGTCGGACTTCCGGTGAACATGCAGGGCGCGGACACGCCGTCGACGGTCGATGCGCGGGAGTTCGCGGCCGCACTCCAGGGGCGCAGTGGCGTGCCGGTCCGCCTCGTGGACGAGCGTCTGAGCACCGTCTCCGCGCATGCGGCGTTGCGGAGTTCTGGGCGATCACAGAAGAACTCTCGTAGCATTGTGGATCAGGTCGCCGCCGTGGTGCTGCTGCAGCAGGCGATCGACACGGAGAAGAGCACCGGAAACCCGGCCGGTGCCCCGGTCCCCGTTGACGAGGAGCCCGCCTGAACATGTCCGAACGCGAGAGCCGTGCGCCCGAGCACGAGCAGAGCACCCGGTTGGGGGATCTGTTCGAGAACCTCCCCGCTCCGTCCCCGCAGGTCCCGACCGCCGCGGATGACACGCCGGCACCCGGATCCCGCCGCGCGGCGAGGGAGGCCGCGGCCCGCGAGCAGGAGGCTCCGGCCGCCCCGGACGCGACGGCTGCGCCCGATGCCGACGTGCCGGCCCGCCCGGTCTCGGCGTCGGCGGCGACCACCGCGGATGCGGCCGTGACCGACCACCGGCCGCAGGCGAATGCCGCAAACGCCGAAGCGGTCGTGACCCGCGCGATGCCCGTCGCCGCGACGAGCGCGGACGAGGCCCCCGCCCCGGGCCCGCGCCGGTCGACCGGCACCGAAGACCCCGCACCGGCGCTGGGCGGAGGACTCGACGAGATCTTCGCCGCTCAGGACGACGGCCGCGATCACGGCGCTCCGACCAAGAAGAAGCGCCGCAAGGGCTGCCTCATCGCCCTGATCATCGTCCTGGTGATCCTCGGCGGCATCGCCGCCGGCGGAGTCTGGGTCGCCAACACCTTCGGCGACCGTATCGCCGACGCCATGGGGTGGGGCGAGCCGAAGGACTGGGAGCCCGGCGAGGCGACCGGTGAGGTACTCGTCACGATCAAGGAGGGCGATACCGGCGGCCCCGTGTCGACCGCGCTCTACGAGGCGGGCGTCACCAAGACCGAGGACGTCTTCTACGACTACCTCATCGACGAGAACATCGCGGTGACCTTCTATCCCGGCGTCTACCGTCTCCAGGAGAAGATGACCGCCGAGGACGCCCTCGCCGCTCTCCGCAACGAGGAGAACAAGCTGGAGAACTCGGCATCCGTCCCCGAGGGCGCCACCATCGAGTACTTCCTCCCGCAGGTGGCCGAGACGATGGGCATGCCACTCGAGGAGCTCCAAGCGGCTGTGAAGGATCCGTCGGTCTACGGAGTCGAAGCGGACAGCCTGGAGGGATGGCTCTTCCCGGCTGTCTACACGTTCGATCCGGAGACCACGGCAACGCAGGTCATCCAGCGGATGGTCGACCGGACACGCGAGTCGCTGGCAAAGGCCGGTGTTCCGTCCGGCGATGAGCAGCGCATCCTCACCATTGCCTCGATCATCCAGCGCGAAGGTCGCACCGACGACTTCCCCAAGGTCTCTCGCGTGATCGAGAACCGTCTCGCTCCTGGAAACAGCGAGACGAACGGGCTTCTGCAGATGGACTCGACGGCGCAGTACGGTGTCGGAGAGCTGCACGCCGGTGCCGCGGGTTCGTCTGAGAAGGCGCTCACGGACCCGAATCCGTGGAACACGTACATCCACCCGGGGCTGCCGAAGGGGCCGATCGCGACCGCGACCGATGCGGCGATCGACGCGGCGATGCACCCTGCCGACGGTCCTTGGTTCTACTTCGTCACGGTCAACCTCGATACGGGGGAGACGGTGTTCTCGGCGACGTACGCCGAGCAGCAGGAAGCCGAGAAGAAGCTGCACGCATGGTGCAAGGAGAACCCGGATTCCGGGTGCTACGCGGAGTGACGCGTGTGGCTGACGCGGTGAACCGGAGACGGCTGGCGGTCTGGGGCGACCCGATCGGGCACTCCCGTTCGCCGGAGCTGCACGCCGCAGCCTACGCGGTGCTCGGGCTGGACTGGGAGTACGGGCGCCGCCAGGTCGGCGCGGAGGGCTTCGCGGACGCGGTCGAGGCGCTCGACGACACCTGGCGCGGCCTGTCCCTGACGATGCCGCTCAAGGAAGAGGCCTACCGATACGCCGCCAGCCGGGATGCCCACGCGGAGCTGACCGGCGCGGTCAACACGCTCCTGCTCTCGGAGGCCCCGGCGGGATTCAACACCGACGTCGGCGGGATCGTCGATGCCCTCGGTGATGCCGGGATCCGCGAGATCGGGACGGCACGGATCCTGGGCGCCGGAGCGACGGCAGCCTCGGCCCTCGTCGCCCTCGCCGACCTCGGGGCGACGCGGGTCGAGGTCGCCGCCCGTCGGCCGGAGCGCGCCGCGGGGCTCGTCCGGATCGGGGAGCGACGCGGCGTCGTGGTCACCCCACGATCGCTCGACGAGGCGGACGGCGCCGTCGACCTCACGGTGGCGACGCTGCCCTCCGGTACAACGTTGCCGCCGGAGAGTGCCGCCCGCCTGGCCGAGACCGGCGGCACGCTGTTCGACGCCGCCTACGCGCCCTGGCCGTCCACCCTGGCGGCGGCATGGGGCGCGGCACCGGTGGTCTCCGGACTCGGGATGCTGCTGCATCAGGCGGTCCGGCAGATCCGGATCTTCCTACACGGCGACCCGGTCACGCCGCTGCCGGACGAGGATGCGGTCCTCGCCGCGATGCGCGCCACCCTCTGAGCGCCGCCCGACGAAACGCGGCACGGCGCGGGCGGAAACGCATGGGAGACTAGAGCACATGCTCCGCGTGCTCACGGCCGGCGAATCGCACGGCCCAGAACTCATCGCCGTCATGGAGGGTCTGCCCTCCGGCGTCCCGGTGTCGTCCGAGACCATCCAGGCCGACCTCGCCCGCCGCAAGCTCGGCTATGGACGCGGCTCCCGGATGAAGTTCGAACAGGATGAGCTCTCGATCTCCGGTGGCGTCAGGCACGGGAAGACGCTGGGCAGCCCCATCGCCCTGCGCATCGGCAACACCGAGTGGCCGAAGTGGATCGAGGTCATGAACCCGGAACCGGTGGAGCTCACCGATCGCTCGCGCGGTCGTGGCGCGCCGCTGACCCGGCCGCGTCCGGGCCACGCCGACCTCGTGGGCATGCAGAAGTACGACTTCGACGAGGCCCGTCCGATCCTCGAGCGCGCGAGCGCCCGGGAGACCGCGGCCCGCGTGGCGCTCGGTGCCGTCGCCCGCTCCTTCCTCGGTGAGCTCGGCATCCGGCTCGTCAGCCACACGCTCTCCATCGGGCCGGTGCGTGTGCCGGATGGCGCGGCGCTGCCGACCCCGGACGACGTGGACGCCCTGGACGCCGACCCGCTGCGGTGCTTCGACCCCGCGACCTCCGCACTGATGGTCGCGGAGGTGGACGACGCCAAGAAGGACGGCGACACGCTCGGCGGCATCGTCGAGGTCCTCGCCTACGGCCTGCCGCCGGGCCTCGGCTCCCACGTGCACTGGGACCGTCGCCTGGACGCCCGGCTGGCCCAGGCACTCATGAGCATCCAGGCGATCAAGGGCGTGGAGGTCGGCGACGGCTTCGAGACCACGCGCCGCCGCGGCTCCGCCGCCCACGACGAGCTCTTCGCCACCGCCGACGGTATCGCCCGCAGCACGGACCGCGCCGGCGGCACCGAGGGCGGCATGTCCACCGGGACGGTGCTGCGGGTGCGGGCCGGCATGAAGCCGATCGCGACCGTGCCCCACGCGCTGCGCACGATCGACATCGCGACCGGCGACGAGGCGACCGCGCACCACCAGCGTTCCGACGTCTGCGCCGTGCCCGCGGCGGGCGTCGTCGCGGAGGCCATGGTCGCCATCGAGCTGGCCCGCGCCGTGCTGGAGAAGTTCGGCGGCGACAGCATCCGCGAGACGCGCCGCAACCTGGAGGGATACCTCGACGGCATCCCCGCGGAGCTGCGCACGGCCCCCGCGTCCGAGGCGGCGCTCATCGCGCATGACGAACGAGGCTGAGCCGCTGACGCTGGTCCTCGTCGGACCGATGGCGGCAGGCAAGACCAGTGTCGGGCGACGGGTCGCGCGGCGTCTGGGGGTCGCCTTCATCGACACCGACAAGCGCATCGTCGCCGCGCACGGCCCGATCCCGGAGATCTTCGCCACGCACGGCGAGGCGCACTTCCGGGAGCTCGAGCGCGCGGCGGTCCGTGAGGCTATCGCCGAGGGCGGCGTGATCTCCCTCGGCGGCGGCGCGGTCACGGACCCGGAGACGCGCGCGCTGCTGCGTGCGCACCCCGTGGTCTTCCTCTCCGTGAGCGAGGCCGCGGTGGCCGATCGACTGCGTGGCGGGACGCGCCCGCTGCTGGCGGGCGAGGACCCGGTCGAGAAGTGGAAGCGCATCTTCGCGGAACGGCGAGGATGGTATGACGAGGTGGCGTCGACCACGTTCGACACCTCACGGCGTCCGATGCAGCGCATCGCGGACGAGATCGTGGCATGGAGGAGAGAACAGCGATGAGCACGACGACCATCAGCGTCACCGGGAACGACGCCTACGACATCACGATCGGACGGGGGATCCTCGACCAGGTGTCGGCGGCTCTCGCGCCGGGCGTCCGCAAGATCCTCGTCGTGCACCCGCCGACTCTCGCGGCCCGCGCCGCCGAACTCCGCGACCGACTCCTCGCCGACACCGCCGATGGCCCGCGCGAGGTGCTGCTCGCCGAGATCCCGGATGCCGAGCAGGGCAAGCGCATCGAGGTGGCCGCGTTCTGCTGGCAGGTCATGGGTCAGGCGGACTTCACGCGCACGGACGCCGTCGTCGGCTACGGCGGGGGAGCGGTGACCGACCTCGCCGGCTTCGTCGCGGCGACCTGGCTGCGCGGCATCCAGATCGTTCAGGTGCCCACCACCGTGCTCGGCCTCGTGGACGCCGCCGTGGGCGGAAAGACCGGGGTCAACACCGCGGAGGGCAAGAACCTCGTGGGCGCCTTCTGGGCACCGCGCGCGGTGATCGGCGACCTCGACGAGCTGGGCAGCCTGAGCCCCAACGAGGCCACTGCGGGGTTCGCGGAGGTCGTCAAGGCGGGCTTCATCTGGGCACCGGAGATCCTCGACATCATCGAGGCCGATCCCGCGCGCGCGGTCGACACCACGACGGAGGAGTTCCGGCGGTCCGTCGAACTCGCGATCGACATGAAGGCGCAGGTCGTCTCGGACGACTTCCGCGAGGCCGGACAGCGGGAGATCCTGAACTACGGCCACACCCTCGGCCACGCGATCGAGCACGCCGAGCGGTACCGCTGGCGGCACGGGGCGGCCATCTCGATCGGCATGCTGTATGCCGCGGAGCTGTCCCGGCTGGCGGGGCGCCTCTCGGACGCCGCGGCGGAGCGCCACCGCACGATCCTCGAGTCGCTGGGCCTGCCCACCTCGTACCGTGCCGGAGCCTGGCCGCAGCTGCTCGCCACGATGCAGCGCGACAAGAAGAGCCGCGGCGGCATGCTCCGCTTCATCCTGCTGGACGACATCGCCAAGCCCACCGTGCTCCAGGCGCCGGACGAGTCGCTGCTCTTCGCCGCGTATCAGGAGATCGGCGCATGAGCATCGCCGTCCGGCGCATCACGCCGGAGGACTGGCGGGAGGTGAAGGCGCTGCGGCTGCAGGCTCTCGCCGACCCGGCCGCGCCGATGGCCTTCCTCGATACCGTCGAACACGCCGCCGCACAGCCCGACCGCTTCTGGCAGGAGCGCGCGGCGAACGCCTCGGGTGACGCGGCCGCGGCGCAGTTCGTCGCGATCGCCGACGACGGCACCTGGACCGGGACGATGACGCTGCTCCCGCATCGCGAGCAGCATGACGCCGGCCTGGTCGTGGGGGTCTACGTGGCGGACGCGCACCGCGGTGCGGGCGTCATCGATGCGCTCCTCGACGCCGCGGCTGCCTGGGCACGCGATCGCGGCCTCCGTGCCCTCGTGCTCGAGGTCCATGTGGACAACGAGCGGGCGGAGGCGGTCTATCGTCGACTCGGCTTCGTCCGGACCGGCGAGATCGAGACCTCCGGCTTCGGTCGGGAGTGGGTCATGCGCCGCGAACTGGCCGACACGGGGAGCGTGCCCGCATGACCGCTCCGCGTCGGCTGCTGCTCGTCAACGGCCCCAACCTGAACCTCCTCGGCACTCGCGAACCCGAGGTGTACGGCACGGCGACCCTCGCCGACGTCGAGCGGATCACCGCCGAGGCCGCCGCGGCGTTCGGGTTCGAGGTACGGGCGCTGCAGAGCAACCACGAGGGCGTGCTCATCGACGCGATCCACGACGCGCGGTCGGACTGCGCGGGCATCGTCATCAACCCGGGCGGCCTCACCCATACGTCGGTGGCCCTGCGCGACGCACTCACCGGCGTCGCGTTGCCCTTCGCCGAGGTGCACATCTCCGACGTGTACGCCCGCGAGGAGTTCCGTCACCACTCGTACCTGCACGACGTCGCCGCGGTCCGTGTCGTCGGACACGGCGTCGACGGCTACCCGGAGGCCGTGCGGAAGCTCGTCGCGCACCTCTGACCAGGCGGGATCAGGGCAGGCCGACGAGCAGGACGCAGACGGTGATGCCCACGAGCGTCAGCAGAGCCATGGCGAGGAAGCAGCCGGCCAGCGCACGGAGCCGAGGACGCACAGGCGCCACGGCGAGGCGGATGACGACCATCGCCACCAGGCCCAGCACCAGGACGACCGCCGTGATGAGGCCGACCGTTCCCGCCGCCCCGCCGCTGCGGACGATCCCGATCAGGGGCACGAGGCTGACCGCGGTGAAGATCGCGGCGACGATCAGCCAGACCGCCCCGGACGACGTCCGCAGTGCCGGCTGATTCGCCATCCTGGTCGGGTCGCGGTCGCGGTCGTTCTCGCTCATGTCGATTCCTCCTGTCCCGCTCCAGGCTGCCCGGGGGCGGTCGTCGTCGTCACGGGGCTTCCCCTCGCACCCAGGAGCGTCTATCGTGCCCACGCGGCGGCTGGCGCCGGGCATCCCGTAGAATCGACTGTCGGCCGACCCCGGCCCCCACGGACTCAGGAACGGAACTCCTCGCACATGGCATCCACCGCAGACATCAAGAACGGCGTCGTCCTCAGCATCGACGGGCAGCTCTGGAGCGTCATCGAGTTCCAGCACGTCAAGCCCGGCAAGGGCGGCGCGTTCGTCCGCACGAAGCTGAAGAACGTCGTCTCGGGCAAGACCGTGGACCGCACGTACAACGCCGGTGCGAAGATCGACATCGAGAACGTCGACCGTCGCGACTACACCTACCTCTACACCGACGGTGACGGGTTCGTGTTCATGGACCAGACCGACTTCGACCAGATCACGCTGCCCGCGGCCACGGTCGGCGACGCGAAGAACTTCCTGCTCGAGAACCAGCAGGTCACCATCGCCCTCAACAACGGCAACCCCCTCTACATCGACCTCCCGGCGTCGGTCATCCTCGAGGTGACCTACACCGAGCCCGGCCTGCAGGGCGACCGCTCGTCCGCCGGCACCAAGCCCGCGACGCTCGAGACCGGCTACGAGATCCAGGTCCCGCTGTTCCTGGAGACCGGCACCAAGGTCAAGGTCGACACCCGCACGGGCGAGTACCTCGGCCGCGAGAAGTAAGGCGTGAGCGCCCGCACGAAGGCGCGCAAGCGCGCGCTCGACATCCTGTTCTCCGCCGACGTCCGCGGCGACGACGTCGCGGTGGCCCTCGCCGCCGAGGCGAAGCGTGCGGCGAACGAGCCCGCACGCGAGGCGTCGTGGCTGTACGCCCGGGAGATCGTCGACGGCATCATCGACCAGCGCGACGAGATCGATGAGCAGATCACGACGCACAGCCGTGACTGGAAGCTCGAGCGGATGCCCGCCGTCGACCGCGCCCTGCTGCGCATCGGCGCGTGGGAGATCCTCTACAACGACGAGGTGCCGACCGCGGTCGCGATCGACGAGGCGGTGGAGCTCGCGAAGGAGTTCTCCACCGATGAGTCGGGCGCGTTCGTGCACGGCGTGCTCGCCCGCGTCGCCCGCTCGGCCTGAACGCCGCAGCGGCGGTGTCGGCGGTGGCGGGCAGGATCGTCCCATGATCCGCCCGCCCGCCTCCGCCTCGGGTGCCCCGGAAGAGGGGGCGCGGGACTGGCGCGCGCTGTTCGAGGGCGGCGCCGCTCCGGCGGCGACGACCCCGCTGGCCCTCGGGTTCGAGCTGCGCGTCCGCGACGCCCGAGGAGCGAATCCGTGGGCGTCCCGGCCGCAGCGCACCGCGACTCCGCGTGATGTCGCGAAGGCGACCGGAGAGATCCTCCTCGGCATCCGTCCGCTGGAGCGGAGCGCGGCGACGGGATCCTGGGTGCTCGGCTCCGCCACCTGGGACGCGGTACGCCGCGCGCCGGACCAGTACGGTCGGGAACGGTCGCGGTGGTTCGCCGATCTGCTGAGCATCGCGCGGGACACGCTGCTCTCCGGCACGGCCGGGGACTGGCTCGTCGCCGACCTGATCGAGTCGCGGCTCCTCTGGGGGCACCTGCGGTCCGCGGCCGGCCTCGGCATCCCGCTCGTGGCGGCGCAGCGGTCGACGACGCTCGTCCTCGCGGATACCGCGGAGCTGACGGCGGCGGTGTCCCGCGGCGACGACGGCGGCCTCGTGGTCCGGCCGGTCGTGACGGTGGACGGGCGCGAGACGCCGCCTGGCAGCATCAGGCCCCTCGGGCGCTCCGGCGTGTACGAGGTCGCGCAGAGCGGGTCGCGCCTCCAGGTGACGCTCGCTGAGCTTCCGCTCGCAGGGCCGGCGCAGTCGCTGCTCCGGGCCCGGACGCTCGTCGTCCCCGCGGAGGAGGAGACGGCCTTCCTCCAGGATGCCTATCCGCTCCTCGCGCGTCGCCTCTCCGTCCGCGCGGTCGGCCGCGTCTCGCTGCCGGACCTCCCGCCACCCCGTGCCGTGCTGCGGGTGGCGTTCCGTCGCGGCGACACCGTGGAGTACGCCGTCGAGTGGGACTATCGGGGGTTCGGGCGGGTGCCGTTCACGCCGGGTCCGGAGGCCGTGCGCGATCCGGAGGCCGAGGCCGGGGTGACGGAGCGGATCCGGAACGTCTGGCAGGAGCACGGTGTCGCGTTCGCTCCCGCGGGGGCGTTCCACGACGTGGAGGCCGCGGAGTTCATGACCCGCGTCGTCCCCGCCGTGGAGGCGGAGGGCGTCGAGGTGGAGGTGTCGGGCCGCCGCAAGACGTATCGCGAGCTCGCCGGGGAGCCGGAGATCACGGTCTCGACCGTGGAGAGCACCGACCCGGACTGGTTCGACCTCGGTGTGATCGTCCGCATCGACGGTCGGAACATCCCGTTCGAGCCGCTCTTCACCGCCCTGAGCGCGGGGAGACGGAAGCTCCTGCTCGTCGACGGCAGCTACTTCTCCCTGAACCACCCGGCGCTCGACCGTCTGCGTGACCTGCTCGACGAGGCCGGAGACCTCGACGAGTGGGAGACGGGCCCACGGATCAGTCGTCATCAGACGGATCTGTGGGAGGAGTTCGAGGACCTGGCGGACGAAGCCCTTCCCGCGGTGAGCTGGCGTGCCACGGCCGAGGGACTGCGCAGCGCCACTGCGGTGCCGGCGGTGCCGATCCCGCCGGGGCTCACCGCACACCTTCGGCCGTATCAGAAGGAGGGCCTCGACTGGCTCGCGTTCCTCTGGACGCACCGCCTCGGCGGCATCCTCGCCGATGACATGGGGCTCGGGAAGACCGTCCAGCTGCTCGCGCTCATCCTGCATGCCAGGGCGGCGGGGGAGGAGCGCCCCTTCCTCGTCGTGGTCCCGACGTCCGTGCTGGCCACGTGGCGCACCGAAGCCGCGCGATTCGCTCCCGGCCTCCGCGTGGTCACCCGGGACTCCACGGCCGGACCGTCGGCGAGTGTCGCGGCTCGCGAGGCCGACGTCGTGCTGACGACCTACGCCGTCGCCCGGCTCGATGAAGAGGGGTTCGCAGGCGTCACCTGGGCCGGACTGATCCTCGACGAGGCCCAGTTCGTGAAGAATCCGGCGACGAAGCTGCACCGTGCCGTCGCCCGCTTCCCAGCCGAGGTCACCATTGCGGTCACGGGCACGCCGCTGGAGAACAGCCTGGAGGAGCTCTGGGCGCTGCTGAAGCTCACGGCGCCCGGCCTGTTCGCCTCGGCGCGGAAGTTCCGCGAGCACTACATCCAGCCGATTGAGCAGGGGAAGGTCCCGGAGAACGCTGAGGGCGGACCGTACCGGCAGCGCCGCCTCGCGCAGCTCCGACGGCGCATCCGTCCCCTCGTGCTCCGCCGCACCAAGGAGCTCGTCGCCCCCGATCTTCCGCCGAAGCAGGAGCAGGTGCTGGAGGTCGAGCTGAGCGCGGGGCATCGCGAGCTCTACGAGACAGTGCTGCAACGCGAGCGGCAGAAGGTGCTCGGCCTGCTGGAGGATCTCGACCGGAACCGCTTCATCGTGTTCCGGTCGCTGACGCTGCTGCGCATGCTGAGCCTCGCTCCGGCGCTGATCGACCCGGTCGATGCGCGCCTCGGCTCCCGCAAGCTCGACGAGCTCCTGGAACGGATCGTCGAGCTGCAGGCGGAGGGGCACCGCGCGCTCGTGTTCAGCCAGTTCACGTCCTTCCTCGACATGGCGGCCGCGCGTCTGGACGCCGCCGGCATCCCGTACGCGCACCTCGACGGCTCGACGCGGCATCGCGAGCGGGTGGTCACGGACTTCGCGGAGGGGGAGCAGCCCGTCTTCCTCATCAGCCTGAAGGCCGGCGGATTCGGACTCACCCTGACCGAGGCCGACTACGTCTTCCTCCTCGACCCGTGGTGGAACCCCGCCGCCGAGGCGCAGGCCGTCGACCGCACGCACCGCATCGGCCAGCGCAGCCAGGTGTTCGTCTACCGCATGATCGCGACCGGCACGATCGAGGAGAAGGTCCTCGCGCTGCAACGCCGCAAGGCGCGGCTGTTCACGGCCGTGCTCGACGACGATGCGCTCTTCGCCCAGGCGCTCACCGCCGACGACATCCGCGGTCTCTTCGACGACTAGACCGTTTTCCCCGGCCCGTCCCGCCGGGTGCTCAGGGAGCCGTCGGTACAATCGAACGGTTCATCTTCGAGAGGAATGCAATGCGGATCACGGGACTCGGCCACGCCGGCATGTTCATCGAGACGGTGGGCGGCAACATCATCTGCGACCCGGTGCTCGGCCCGTCCTTCTTCGGGTCCTGGTTCCCGTTCCCGGACAACCGCGCGCTCGACTGGGAGCGGTACGGACGGGAAGCCGACTTCCTCTACATCTCGCACCGGCACCGCGACCACTTCGACCCGGCGCTGCTGGAGCGGTACATCCGCAAGGACATCGAGGTGCTCCTGCCGGAGTACCCGATCGACGACCTGGAGCAGGACATCCGGGCGCTCGGCTACACGAACATCACCTACGCGCCCGCCGGCGAGATCATCGAGCGCGGGGCGCTCAAGATGATGATCACCCCGCTGCGCGCTCCGAGCGACGGCCCGATCGGCGATTCGTCGCTCAGCGTGGACGACGGCACGGGGTCGATGCTGAACCAGAACGACTCGCACCCGCTCGATCTCGACAAGCTGCTGCACTTCGGGAAGCCCGACGCCTACTTCACCCAGGTCTCCGGAGCGATCTGGTGGCCCATGGTCTACGACCTGCCGCTGGACGCCAAGCAGAACTTCGCCCGTCTCAAGCGCGAGGCGCAGAACAAGCGGGCGATGTACTACATCGAGAAGGTCGACGCGCCGCACGTCTTCCCGATGGCAGGGCCGCCCATGTTCCTCCGCGACGACCTCTTCGACTTCAACGGGATGGGCCGCAACGGCGAGTCCATCTTCACGGACCAGAAGCAGTTCATCGCGCACATGAAGGAGCTGGCGCCGAAGTACGACGGGCAGCTCTTCGTCCCCGGCACGCTCGTCACGATCGACGGCGGTGCGGTGACCACCGAGCAGACGCTCTACACCGAGGCCGAGCTCGCCCACATCTTCGACGAGAAGTGGGAGTACCTGGAGGAGCAGCGCGCGACCCGCCAGCAGGAGATCCGCGACGAGGAGGCGTCTCGCGCCGAGATCATCCCGCCCGACGAGATGCTGGCGGCGATCAAGGAGTGGTGGGAGCCGCTGCTGAAGAAGTCGCGCACCATCCGCCTCGGTGTCGGCGGGCACGTCCGCTTCCGCATCGGGGAGCTGGACATGGTGGTCGACTTCCCGCGCGCCAAGGTCCGCGAGTACGCGGGCGAGGAGTGCGTGTACTGGTACACGATCCCGGCCGACCTCGTGTCGACGAACATCCGCGACCACGAGATCGACTGGTCGAACTCGATCTTCCTGTCGATGCAGTTCTCGGTCGGGCGCAGCGGCAAGTTCAACGAGTTCCTCACCACCTTCCTCAAGTGCCTATCGGTCGACCGGATCGAGTACGTCGAGAACTGGTACCAGGAGCAGACCGACCAGACCGAGGATGCGGAGATCGGCGACTGGGTCGTCCAGCGCCGCTGCCCGCACCTTCGTGCCGACCTCACCAAGACGGGGAAGGTCGACGAGGACGGCATCCTGACGTGCAGCATGCACGACTGGAAGTGGGACCTGAAGACCGGACGCTGCCTCTCCACGAGCGGTCACCCGATCCGTTCCTCGAAAATCGACGACGTGACGGATCCCGTGCTCCGCGAGGCGAGCTGACCGGGCGGACCATCGCGGGTCCGATAGACTGGGGGGCACTAGCAACCTTTAACACCGTCCTGTGAGGCGGAGAAGGGAGCGGCTGATGAGTGTGCGCACTGTGCTGCACCAAGCCGACATCTCACGAGCGCTGACCCGGATCGCGCACGAGATCCTCGAGTCCAATCGCGGGGCCGACGGCCTCGTCCTGCTGGGCATCCCGACCCGCGGTGTCACGCTGGGTCACCGGCTCGCCGCCCTGATCAGCGAGATCGCCCAGGTCTCCGTCCCGGTCGGCTCCCTCGACGTGACGCTCTTCCGCGACGACCTCGCCAAGCACCCGACGCGGTCGCCGCAGCCGACGGAGATCCCCCCGGGCGGCATCGACGGGAAGACGGTCGTCCTCGTCGACGACGTCCTGTTCTCCGGCCGGAGCATCCGCGCCGCGCTCGACGCCCTGCAGTCGATCGGCCGTCCCGCCGTCGTGCGGCTCGCGATCCTCATCGACCGCGGACACCGCGAGCTGCCGATCCGACCCGACTTCGTGGGCAAGAACATCCCCTCCGCGCGCACCGAGCGCGTCAACGTGCGCCTGTTCGAGAACGACGGCGCCGAGGAGGTGACGATCGGCGAATGAGGCACCTCCTCGACACCCGCACGCTCGACAGAGCCACCGCCCTGCGCGTCCTCGACGTCGCCGAGGACATGGCTGACACGCAGTCCCGCGAGGTCAAGAAGCTCCCCACGCTCCGCGGCAAGACGGTCGTGAACCTCTTCTTCGAAGACTCCACGCGCACCCGCATCTCCTTCGAGGCCGCGGCGAAGCGCCTGTCCGCCGACGTCATCAACTTCGCGGCGAAGGGCTCCAGCGTCTCCAAGGGCGAGAGCCTGAAGGACACGGCGCAGACGCTCGAGGCCATCGGCGCCGACGCGGTCGTCGTGCGGCACCCCGGCTCCGGCGCCCCGCAGACCCTGGCCACGAGCGGCTGGATCTCCGCCGGGGTCGTGAACGCCGGCGACGGTACGCACGAGCATCCCACCCAGGCACTCCTCGACGCCTTCACCATCCGCAAGCGCCGGTTCGGAGCGGACAGCCGCGGACGCGATCTGTCCGGTCTCCGAGTGACGATCGTCGGCGACGTGCTGCACTCGCGGGTGGCGCGCTCCAACGTCTGGCTGCTCACGACGCTCGGCGCCGAGGTCACGCTCGTCTCGCCGCCGACCCTGGTTCCGCAGAACGTGTCCTTGTGGCCGGTCCGCGTGGTCTACGACCTGGACGAAGCCCTCGCGGAGGGGCCCGACGCCGTGATGATGCTGCGCATCCAGCTCGAGCGGATGAACGCGGCGTATTTCCCGACTGAGCGGGAGTATTCGCGCCGGTGGGGCCTGGACGCACGGCGCGTGGCGGCTCTGCCGGGCGGTAGCATTGTCCTGCACCCCGGACCCATGAACCGGGGACTGGAGATCTCCTCCGAAGCTGCCGATTCCCCCCGTTCGACGGTGCTGGAACAGGTGTCGAACGGGGTCTCCGTGCGCATGGCGGTGCTGTACCTGCTGCTGGCAGGGGAACGAGACGACGAACGAGGGGGAGACCTGTGAGCGAGACCCTCGTCATCACCGGGGCACAGCTGCTCGGCGCGACGAGCGCCGACATCATCATCGAGGACGGCGTGATCGCCGAGGTCGGGACGGGGCTCACCCGCACCGGCGCGCGCGTGATCGACGCCGCGGGCCTGGTCGCGCTGCCGGGTCTCGTCGATCTGCACACCCATCTGCGCGAACCCGGGTTCGAGGCCTCCGAGACGATCCTCACCGGCACCAGAGCGGCCGCCGCCGGCGGGTTCACCGCCGTGTTCGCGATGCCGAACACCTCCCCGGTCGCCGACACGGCGGGCGTGGTCGAGCAGGAGCTCGCCCTCGGCGAGGCGGCCGGCTACGCGACCGTGCAGCCGATCGGCGCCGTCACCGTGGGCCAGAAGGGCGAGCGCCTCGCGGAACTCGGCGCCATGGCCACCTCGCGTGCCCAGGTGCGGGTCTTCAGCGACGACGGCTTCTGCGTCTGGGACCCGCTGATCATGCGCCGGGCTCTGGAGTACGTGAAGTCCTTCGACGGCGTCATCGCCCAGCATGCGCAGGACCCGCGGCTCACCGAGGGCGCCCAGATGAACGAGGGCACCGTCTCGGCCGAGCTCGGGCTGGCCGGGTGGCCGGCGGTCGCCGAGGAATCGATCATCGCCCGTGACGTGCTCCTCGCCGAGCACGTCGGCTCGCGGCTGCACGTGTGTCATCTCTCGACGGCCGGCTCGGTCGACATCATCCGCTGGGCCAAGAAGCGAGGCGTCGACGTCACGGCGGAGGTCACGCCGCACCACCTGCTGCTCACCGACGAACTCGTCCGCGGCTACGACGCGCGGTTCAAGGTCAACCCGCCGCTGCGCCGCGAGGAGGACGTCCTCGCGGTTCGAGAGGGTCTCGCCGACGGCACGATCGACATCGTCGCGACCGACCACGCACCGCACCCCAGCGAGCACAAGGCATGCGAGTGGCAGGCCGCCGCGAACGGCATGGTCGGTCTGGAGAGCGCCCTGCGCGTCGTGCACCAGTCGATGGTGCAGACCGGTCTGCTCGGCTGGGCCGACGTCGCCCGTGTCATGAGCTCGACGCCCGCCCGCATCGGCCGGCTCTCCGGCCACGGCACGCCGCTCGCAGCCGGGCAGCCCGCGCACATCACGCTGTACGACCCCGCGGTCGACGGTGTGTTCACCGCCGCGGACCTGCACGGGCGCAGCGTGAACTCGCCCTACCTGGGCCGCGCACTGCCCGGGCGCGTGGAGTACACGGTGCACGGCGGCGTCCTCACGGTCGACGGCGGCACCGTCGTCGAGGAGCTCGGCGCATGAGCGCACGGGACCTCGCGGTCGCGATCATCATCGCCGTCGCGCTGCTCATCCTGCTGTCGATGCTGTTCGCCTGGCGACGACGAGTGCGGCGCGATGCCGCGTACACGGCCCCGCTCGGGGTGCCGGAGCACGCGGAGGTGACGCGCCGCGACGAGGTGCTCTACGTGTCCACCACTCGGCACGAGCAGCCCCTCGAGCGGCTCGCGATCACCCCGCTGGCGTTCCGTGCACGCGGCGAGCTGGCTGTGACCGACCGCGGCATCGCGCTGGCCCTGGACGGTGCCCCCACCGTCTTCCTCGCCGCCGACCGCCTGGTCTCCGTCGACCGCGCGACCGTCACCATCGATCGCGTCGTGGAGCCCGGCGGGCTCGTGCGCATCGCGTGGCACGTCGACGACGCGACCGTCGTCGACAGCTATGTGCGCCTCACCGGCGGCGACCTCCCGACCCTCATCTCCGACCTGCAGCGGCTCATCCCCGCCGCCCCTGACACAGGAGCCACGTCATGACCCTCTCGACTTCCTCCCCGCAGGCCTCCGCGGCCCGCCTCCCCGATCCCGCCGTCCTCGTGCTCGAGGACGGCACCCGACACCGCGGACGCGCCTACGGCGCGCGCGGACGCACCCTCGGCGAGGTCGTGTTCGCCACCGGCATGTCGGGATACCAGGAGACCATCACCGACCCGTCCTACGCCGGACAGATCGTCCTGCAGACGGCCCCGCACATCGGCAACACCGGCATGAACGACGAGGACACCGAGTCCCGCCGCATCTGGGTGGCCGGCTACATCGTGCGCGACCCCTCGCGCGTCGTCTCGAACTGGCGTGCGAACGCGTCCCTCGACGAGGTCCTCGTCGAGGACGGCATCGTCGGCATCAGTGGCATCGACACGCGTGCGGTCACCCGTCACATCCGCTCCGCCGGCTCCATGCGCGGCGGCATCTTCTCGGGTGCGGACGCGGAGCTCGACCCGGAGGAGCAGCTGCGCATCGTCCGCGAGGCTCCGGAGATGACCGGCCTCAACCTCTCTGCCCAGGTGTCCGTCGAGAACGCGACCGTGACCCCGGCGGTGGGGGAGCGCATCGGCAACCTCGCCGTGCTCGACCTGGGTGTGAAGCAGGCCACGATCGACAACCTCGCCGCCCGCGGCTTCGACGTGCACGTCCTCCCGCAGGACGTGAGCATCGACGAGATCCGGGCGATCGAGCCTGTCGCCGTCTTCTACTCGAACGGTCCCGGGGACCCCGCGGCGTCGGGCGACCACGTCGAACTGCTGCGCGCGGTCCTCGACGACGGGCTGCCCTTCTTCGGTATCTGCTTCGGCAACCAGCTCCTCGGCCGCGCCCTGGGTCTCGGCACGTACAAGCTGCCGTTCGGCCACCGCGGCATCAACCAGCCGGTGCTGGACAAGCAGACGGGCAAGGTGGAGATCACTGCGCACAACCACGGCTTCGCCGTCGAGGCGCCCCTGGAGGGCTCGTTCGACAGCCCGCACGGCTACGGCAAGGTCGAGGTCAGCCACGTCGGCCTCAACGACAACGTCGTGGAGGGCCTGCGCGCCCTCGACATCCCCGCCTTCTCGGTGCAGTACCACCCCGAGGCCGCGGCCGGACCGCACGACGCCAACTACCTCTTCGACCGCTTCCGCGACATGGTCATCGCGACCCTTCGACCCGCTCAGGGACCCACCCAGGGAGATGCAAAGTAATGCCCAAGCGCGACGACATCCACTCCGTCCTCGTCATCGGCTCCGGCCCGATCGTCATCGGCCAGGCCTGCGAGTTCGACTACTCCGGCACCCAGGCGTGCCGCGTCCTCCGCGAGGAGGGCGTCCGGGTCATCCTCGTCAACTCGAACCCGGCGACGATCATGACCGACCCCGACTTCGCCGACGCGACGTACATCGAGCCGATCACCCCCGCGGTGATCGAGACGATCATCGCGAAGGAGAAGCCCGACGCGATCCTGCCGACGCTCGGCGGTCAGACGGCGCTGAACGCCGCGATGGCGCTGCACGAGCAGGGCATCCTCGAGAAGTACGACGTCGAGCTCATCGGCGCGAAGGTGGACGCCATCAAGAAGGGCGAGGACCGTCAGGTCTTCAAGGAGCTCGTCCTCGAAGCGGGCGCGGACGTCGCCAAGAGCGTCATCGCGCACACCATGGACGACCTCCTCGCCGGTGCCGAGCAGCTCGGCTACCCGCTCGTGGTGCGCCCCTCCTTCACGATGGGTGGGCTGGGCTCCGGCTTCGCCTACGACGAGGAGGACCTGCGCCGTATCGGCGGTGCCGGCCTGCGCGACTCGCCGACGACCGAGGTGCTCCTGGAGGAGTCGATCCTCGGCTGGAAGGAGTACGAGCTCGAGCTCATGCGCGACACCGCCGACAACACGGTCGTCGTCTGCTCCATCGAGAACGTCGACCCGGTCGGCGTGCACACGGGCGACTCGATCACCGTGGCCCCGGCGCTGACCCTCACCGACCGCGAGTACCAGAAGCTCCGCGACATCGGCATCGACATCATCCGTGCGGTGGGCGTGGACACGGGTGGCTGCAACATCCAGTTCGCGGTCAACCCGGAGAACGGGCGCATCATCGTCATCGAGATGAACCCGCGCGTGTCCCGGTCGAGCGCCCTGGCGTCGAAGGCCACCGGCTTCCCGATCGCCAAGCTCGCGGCCAAGCTCGCCCTCGGGTACCGCCTCGACGAGATCCCGAACGACATCACCGGCGTGACCCCGGCGAGCTTCGAGCCGACGCTCGACTACGTCGTCGTCAAGGTCCCGCGCTTCGCGTTCGAGAAGTTCCCGGCCGCCGACGCCACGCTCACCACGACCATGAAGTCGGTCGGCGAGGCGATGGCGATCGGCCGCAACTACGCCACCGCACTGCAGAAGGCGCTGCGGTCGCTCGAGAAGCGGGGCTCCAGCTTCCACTGGGGCGAGGAGTCGCGCAGCGTCGAGGAACTGCTCGAGATCGCGAAGACGCCGACCGACGGCCGGATCGTCACCCTGCAGCAGGCGCTGCGCAAGGGCGCGACCATCGAGCAGGCGTTCGAGGCCACGGCCATCGACCCCTGGTTCCTCGACCAGATCGTCCTCATCAACGAGGTCGCCGAGGTCGTGCGCACCGCCGGCGAGCTGGACGACGCGACGCTGCGCTACGCCAAGGAGCACGGCTTCTCCGACGCGCAGATCGCCCAGCTCCGCGGCGAGAGCGAGGCCGAGATCCGCGGCGTGCGCCACGGCCTGGGAATCCGCCCCGTCTACAAGACGGTCGACACCTGCGCGGGGGAGTTCCCCGCGCTGACGCCGTACCACTACTCGAGCTACGACGCCGAGACCGAGGTCGCGCCGTCGGACCGCACCAAGGTCGTCATCATCGGCTCCGGCCCGAACCGCATCGGTCAGGGCGTCGAGTTCGACTACTCCTGCGTGCACGCCTCGTTCGCGCTGTCGGACGCGGGCTTCGAGACCGTGATGATCAACTGCAACCCGGAGACCGTGTCGACCGACTACGACACGTCCGACCGGCTGTACTTCGAGCCGCTGACGCTCGAGGATGTCCTGGAGGTCCTGGACGCGGAGGCGGCGAGCGGCACCATCCTCGGCGTCGTCTGCCAGCTCGGTGGCCAGACCCCGCTCGGGCTCGCGAAGGGCATCGAGGCGGCCGGCTACACGGTCCTGGGGACGAGCCCGGAGGCCATCGACCTGGCCGAGGAGCGCGAGCTGTTCTCGCGACTGCTCGACGAGGCCGGGCTGCTGGCGCCGCGCAACGGCACGGCGATCGACGTGGAGGGCGCGGTGCGCATCGCCGAGGAGATCGGCTACCCCGTGCTCGTGCGCCCGAGCTTCGTGCTCGGCGGTCGCGGCATGGAGATCGTCTACGGCACCGATGCGCTGCGCGACTACTTCGTGCGGACGGCCGGCGAGGTCGTGATCGAGGAGGGCAAGCCGCTCCTGGTCGACCGGTTCCTCGACGACGCGATCGAGCTCGATGTGGACGCCCTGTACGACGGCACCGACCTCTTCATCGGCGGCGTCATGGAGCACCTGGAGGAAGCCGGCATCCACTCCGGCGACTCGAGCTGCACGCTGCCGCCGGTCTCGCTCGGTCGCAGCGACGTGGACCGCGTCCGCGAGGCCACCCTCGCCATCGCACAGGGCGTCGGCGTGCGCGGTCTGCTGAACGTGCAGTTCGCGATCAGCGCCGGCGTGCTCTACGTCATCGAGGCGAATCCCCGGGCGAGCCGCACGGTACCGTTCGTCTCGAAGGCGCTGGGCATCCCGATGGCGAAGGCCGCCAGCCGCATCATGGCCGGCTCGACGATCGCCGAGCTCCGCGCCGAGGGGATGCTGCCCGAACAGGACGGCTCGCGCGTCCCGCTGGACGCCCCGGTCTCGGTCAAGGAGGCCGTGCTGCCCTTCAAGCGGTTCCGCACCGCCGACGGCAAGACCGTCGACTCGGTCCTCGGCCCGGAGATGCGCTCGACCGGCGAGGTCATGGGCATCGACCGGGACTTCCCGACCGCGTTCGCGAAGTCCCAGGCCGCGGCCTACGGCGGCATGCCGACGTCGGGAACCGTGTTCATCTCGGTCGCCGACTCCGACAAGCGTGCGGTGATCCTCCCGGCGCACCGCCTCCAGCAGCTCGGCTTCACGATCGTGGCGACCGAGGGCACGGCGGAGATCCTGTCGCGCAACGGCATCGCCGTCACGGTGGTCGAGAAGTACAGCGAGACGCAGGAGTCCGGAGCCCGGAACATCGTCGACCTCATCAACGACGGGGAGATCGACATCGTCGTGAACACCCCGTCGGGTGGTGCCGCTCGCGCGGACGGCTACGAGATCCGCGCCGCCGCGGTGGCCGCGGACAAGGCGCTCTTCACGACCATCGCCGTGCTCGGTGCGGCCGTGAGCGGGATGGACGCCGCGCACGAGGGCTTCCAGGTCAAGAGCCTGCAGGAGTACGCGCAGGACCGGATGGCCGCGGTATGACGGAACGCTTCGGCGAGCGGGCCCGCGTCGCCCTGGAGGCGCACGGCCCGCTCTGTGTCGGCATCGACCCCCACGCCGCTCTGCTGGCGGCGTGGGGGCTGACCGCCGATGCTGCCGGAGTCCGGGAGTTCGGGCTCCGTACCGTCGAGGCGGCCGCCGGTCGCGCCGGTCTCGTGAAGCCGCAGGTGTCGTTCTTCGAGCGGTACGGCGCGGCCGGGTTCGCGGCCCTCGAGGAGGTGCTGGCGGCCGCGCGCGCGGCCGGACTGCTGGTGATCGCCGACGCCAAGCGCGGCGACATCGGGTCGACGATGGCGGATTACGCTCAGGCCTGGCTCCCCGCGGGCGCGCCGCTGGAGGCGGATGCCCTGACGGTGAACCCGTACCTCGGCGTCGGTGCGCTGGAGGGTGCGTTCGCCCTCGCGGAGGAGCACGGCAAGGGGCTCTTCGTCCTCGCCGCGACCAGCAACCCCGAGGCGACCGTGCTGCAGCGCGCGACGACCGCGGACGGCGAGACCGTGTCCGCGGCCGTGATCGCCGAGGTGTCGCGCCGGAACGCCACCGGGACGCCCGAGGGGGAGTGGGGGAGCTTCGGCTTCGTCATCGGTGCCACAGTGGACGCGGTGGAAGCGGGGCTGACTCCGTTCGCGCCCGTCGCCCCGATCCTCGCCCCCGGCTTCGGCGCACAGGGCGCCACTCCCGTGGATCTCGTCCGCCGCTTCGGCTCCCAGGCCGGCTCGGTGATCGCGAGCGAGAGCCGCAGCCTCCTCTCCGCGGGCCCGGCGGCCCTCGCCGAGACGATCGCCGACCGTGCCGCCCAGTATCGAGAGGTCAGCCGTGGCTGAGGAACGCCGCACCGTCCCCGAGGTCGACAGGGCCGCCGCCGCACGTCGAGCGGTCGAGCGACGGCGCGCCAGGGCCTCGCTCAAGCGCGACCTCACCATGCGCGTCGTCACCCCGCAGGCCGTGCTGCATCGCGCGACGGAGGACCCCGACTCGGTCGAGGGCTCCATGCGCATCACCGACTTCCTCCTCGCCCTTCCCGCAATCGGCGCGGGCAAGCGCGACCGGGTGCTGGAGCAGCTCCACATCTCGCCGGTCAAGCGCCTCGGCGGACTCGGCGCCCGTCAACGCCGAGTGCTGGAGGAGTGGCTCGACGAGCGCTTCCCCGTTCCGACCCCCCGTGGGGCACGCAGCCGGCTCCTCGTCCTCGCCGGCCCTACGGCGGTGGGCAAGGGGACCGTCGCCGCGCACATCCGCGAGAACAACCCGGAGATCCACCTGTCCGTCTCGGCGACCACCCGGCCGCCGCGCCCGGGCGAGATCGACGGTGTGCACTACTACTTCGTGGATGACGCCGAGTTCGACCGCCTGGTCGCCGACGGCGAGCTGCTGGAGTATGCGGTGGTCCACAACCGCTCGCGCTACGGCACGCCGCGCGCCCCGATCGACGCTGCACTGGCGGAGGGGAAGACCGTCCTGCTGGAGATCGACCTGCAGGGCGCGCGCCAGGTGCGCGATGCGGAGCCGTCCGCGACGCTGATCTTCCTCGTGCCGCCGAGCTGGGACGAGCTGGTGCACAGGCTGGTTGGCCGCGGCACCGAGGACGCCGAGGAACGGGCCCGGCGGCTGCGCACCGCGAAGGTCGAGCTGGCGGCGCAGAACGAGTTCGACCACCTCATCGTGAACGAGGACGTCGCCACCGCCGCCCGCGAGGTCGTAGACTTGTCTACAAGCTCTGCGCGCTGACCTGATTCCAGGGTCGAGCACCACGCCGGTCCCTGAGCTCGTCGAAGGGTCGCGCGCCCGCAGCATCGTCTTCGCGGCGAATCCCGTCGCCTGATCAGGAGGTCCACCCATGGCCGGACGCAACAACGGCATCATCGATCCCCCCATCGACAACCTGCTGGAGCGCGTCGACTCCAAGTACGAGCTCGTCATCTACGCCGCCAAGCGCGCCCGTCAGATCAACGACTACTACTCCGACCTGCACGAGGGCAACCTCTTCGACAACGTGGGCCCGCTCGTCGACTCCTCGGTCGAGGACAAGCCGCTCACCATCGCCCTGCACGAGATCAACGAGGACAAGCTCCGCCTGCGTCACGCGGAGTGACTCGACGACCGCGCCGCCGCGACGTCGGTGGCGCGGTCCAGAATGGGTGCCACACCCTCCCACCGTCCGTCCCCGTTCTGGAGCATCGATGAGCGCGCTGCGTCTGTTCACGTCCGAGTCCGTCACCGAAGGGCATCCGGACAAGATCTGCGACCAGATCTCGGACAGCATCCTCGACGGACTGCTCGCGAAGGACCCGGGCTCCCGGGTCGCGGTCGAGACGCTCGTCACGACCGGCCTCGTCCACGTGGCGGGGGAGATCCGCACGGACGCCTACGTCGACATCCCGACGATCGTCCGCCAGGTCGTGAACGGCATCGGCTACATGTCCTCCGACACCGGCTTCGACGGCGACTCGTGCGGCGTCAGCGTCTCGGTGGGGGAGCAGTCCACCGACATCGCCCACGGTGTCGACAACGCCCAGGAGCACCGCGACGGTTCGTCCGTGGATCCGCTCGACGGTCTCGGCGCCGGGGACCAGGGCATCATGTTCGGGTTCGCCACCAACGAGACCCCGCAGCTCATGCCGATGGCCGCGTGGACCGCCCACCGCATCGCCGAACGGCTGACGGAGGTGCGCCGCAGCGGGCTGCTGCCCTTCCTGCGCCCCGACGGCAAGACACAGGTCACCCTCGGCTATGACGGCTTCACCCCGAAGACCGTCGACGCCGTCGTGCTGTCCACGCAGCACAACCCGGACATCGCCCAGGACGACCTGAAGGCGCAGATCCGCGAGCACGTCATCGATCCGGTCCTCGCCACGACCGGCCTCGACCTCCACGACGTCACCTACTACATCAACCCCGCGGGGCCCTTCGTCACGGGCGGCCCGAAAGGGGATGCCGGGCTCACCGGACGCAAGATCATCATCGACACCTACGGGGGAGCCGCACGGCACGGGGGCGGTGCCTTCAGCGGCAAGGACCCGTCGAAGGTCGACCGCTCGGGTGCGTACGCGACCCGCTGGGTCGCCAAGAACGCGGTCGCTGCGGGCCTCGCCGACCGCCTCGAGGTGCAGGTCGCCTACGCGATCGGTGTCGCGCGCCCCGTCGGCCTGTACGTGGAGACCTTCGGCACGGGGCGCGTGTCCGACGAGGTCATCACGCGGGCCATCGACGAGGTGTTCGATCTGCGGCCGCAGGCCATCATCGAGCAGCTCGACCTGCTGCGGCCGATCTACGCCCAGACGGCGGCCTACGGGCACTTCGGTCGGGAGCTGCCGGACTTCACGTGGGAGCGGACGGACCGGGCCGAGGAGCTGCGGCGCGCTGCCGGGCTCTGACGAGGCCGCGGTGCTGATCTCTCCGGAGAGCCGGCGCATCGCCCGGGTGCTCCTGGAATCCCCGCTGCCGCAGCTCGACCGCCTGTTCGACTACGCCCTTCCTCCCGAGCTCGGTGACGTCGAGCCCGGGGTCCGGGTGCGTGTCCCCCTGCGGACCGCCGGCCGCGTGGTCGACGGGTTCGTGGTGGAACTGGACGTGGAGGACGACGCCGATCGGCCGCTCTCCGAGGTCGAGAGCATCGTGTCGAGCGTCCCCGTGCTGCCGGATCGTCTGTACCGACTGGCTCGGCGGGTCGCCGATCGCGCGGCGGGGTCGGCGTCCGACGTGCTGCGGCTGGTCATCCCGAAGCGGCAGGTGCGCGTCGAGAAGGCCTGGACCGCCGATTCTCCGATCCCGCAGCCGGAGCCCGAGGCCCGAGACGCGGCTGCGTCCGTCGTCGGGCTGTACGACGGGCTGCAGGCGGTGCTCGACGAGAGCGGTCGTGCGGCGGTCGAGGCCATCCCGCAGCTGACCGACGACACACCGGGCTGGGCACGGATGCTCGCCGCCGCCGCTGCGACGACGCTCGCGGCCGGGAAGTCGAGCATCCTCGTGGTCCCGGACCACCGCGACCTCGATCGGCTTCTGGCGGCCCTCGACGGGTTCGTCCCCCCGGAGGCGATCGCGCGGCATGACTCCCGACAGACCAACCCGGACCGCTACCGCTCCTTCCTCCGCACGCTCGAGGACGCGCCCTGCATCGTCGTCGGGAACAGGTCCGCGGTGTACGCCCCCGTCGTCGCCGGTCTCGTGGTGGTGTGGGACGACGGCGACAGCCTGCTGGGCGAGCCGCTCGCTCCCTACGTCCACGCCCGGGATGCGGCGCTGCTGCGGCAGGAGGCGGAGGGATCGGCACTGCTCTTCGCCGGTCATACGCGGACGACCGAGGTGGAGCGGCTCGTGGCGCGCGGCTGGCTGCAGGACATCCGCGCGGCCCGGCGCGTGCTGCCGCGTGTGGTGCTCAGCACGCCCCAGGAGATGGAGCAGCCGACGCCGCAGCGCATGCCGTCGTCGGCCTTCCTCGCCGCCCGGAACGCGGCCGCGGAGGGACCCGTGCTCATCCAGGTCTCGCGGCCCGGCTTCGCGCCGTCCCTCGTCTGCGCCGACTGCCGAGCCCCCGCCCGATGCCCGCACTGCGGCGGCCCCCTCGGCGCCCGCCATCGCGGCGCGGTCCCGGTATGCGGGTGGTGCGGGCGCGGTGCCAGGGCATGGACGTGCCCGGCGTGTTCCTCGACCCGTCTCCGGCTCGCCTCGTCGGGAAGCGAACGGACCGCCGATGAGCTGGGCCGCGCGTTCCCCGGCGTCCGCGTCATCGTCGCGGACGGCAGCCACCCCGTCGAGCGCGTCGACGCGCGTCCGGCGCTGGTGGTGGCCACCCGCGGCGCCGAGCCGCTCGCGGAGGGCGGCTACCGTGCCGTCGTCCTGCTCGACGGGCCGCGCATGCTGCAGGCGCCGGATCTGCGCATCGGCGAAGCCTGCCTGCGGTGGTGGTCGAACGCGGCCGCTCTGGCCGCTCCCGGCGCTCCCGTCCACCTCGTCGGTGTGGACGGCGCCGTCGCCAAGGCCCTGGCGACCTGGAACCACGCTGCCTACGCGCGCACCGAGCTGGAGCAGCGAGCGCCGCTGCACATGCCGCCGACCGCCCGCGTCGCGCTCGTGGAGGGATCCGCCGCCGCGGTCGCCCGTGCTCTGGAGGCGCTCTCCGAGCTCTCGCTGCCCGGGGACGCGGTCCTCGGTCCCGTCCCCGTCGAATCGGACGACGTCCCCCCGCGGGTCCGGGCTCTCGTACGCTTCGACTACGGCGCGGGAAGCCGCGTCGCGACCACCCTCCGTGCGGCCGTCGTGGCCGAGGCGGTGAGCGGTCGCCGCGGTCGGACCAAGGCCGCCCGCAGCACGCTCTCGGTCCGCCTCGATATCCTCGATCCAGAACTCTGACCCTTCCGGAGAACCTTCATGCGCCTCGTCTTCGCCGGCACTCCCGCCGCCGCGGTCCCCACTCTGCGTCGCCTCGCCGCCGAGCACGACATCGCCGCCGTCGTGACGCGCCCCGACGCTCCCCTCGGGCGCAAGCGTGTGCTCACTCCCTCGCCCGTCGCCCAGGCCGCGGCCGAACTCGGCCTGCCCGTCATCCACGCCGCGCGCCTCGACGAGGCGGTGACGGAGGAGATCGCTGCCCTGCGCCCCGAGCTCGGCGTGATCGTCGCGTACGGCGGGCTCGTCCGCGAGCCTCTGCTGTCCACGCCGGAGGCCGGGTGGATCAACCTGCACTTCTCGCTCCTGCCGGCCTGGCGCGGCGCCGCGCCGGTGCAGCGCGCCCTGATCGCCGGAGATCCGGTCCTCGGCGCGAGCGTCTTCCAGCTCGTCCCGGAGCTCGATGCCGGCGACGTGTTCGCGACGCGCGCCGTCGAACTGCCGGGCACATCGACGGCGGGGGAGGCACTGGAGGCCCTGGCCCTCGACGGCGCGGCTCTCACCGCGGACGTGGTCGCGGCGATCGCGGACGGGACTGCCCACGCGGTGCCGCAGGAGGGCGAGCCGACGTTCGCCGCCAAGCTGACGCTCGAGGACGGTCTCCTCGACTTCCGCGAGCCGTTCGACGTCGTGTACGCCCGGTTCCGCGGGGTCACTCCGGAGCCGGGGGCGCACACGACGATCGACGGCCAGCGGCTCAAGATCCTCGAGGCACGACCCGCGGGTGCCGAGGGGGAGGATCTGCCACCGGGTGCCGTGGCGGGCACGCGAGCGGAGGTCCTGATCGGGACGGCCACCTCACCGCTCGCCGTCACCCGGCTGCAACCCGCGGGTAAGGGACCCATGAACGCCGCCGACTGGTGGCGCGGCCTGCAGGGCACGACCCCGGTGGCCGGCTCGTGAACGACCGGCGACGCCCCGGCAACGGCCCGCAGCGCGAGGACCGGACGCGGAACGGCCGCGGCCCCGACCGGACGGTACAGCCTGCGCGCCGCGTGGCCTACGACGTGATCAGGGCGGTGTCGGACTCCGACGCCTACGCGAACCTGCTGCTGCCGACCGCGATCGCCGAGGCCAGGCTGGACCCGCAGGACGCGGCCTTGGCGACGGAACTGACCTACGGCACACTCCGTCGCCGCGGCACGTACGACGCGATCATCGCCGCGGCCGCGGATCGCCCGGCCGACGCGATCGACCCCGCGGTGCTCGACGCGCTCCGGCTCGCCGTGCACCAGCTCCTCGCGACGCGGGTGGCCCCGCACGCGGCCGTGAACGAGTCGGTGAACCTCGTCGCGCTCGACGCCGGTCGCGGGGCGTCCAGCTTCGCGAACGCGGTGCTCCGGCGGATCGCCCGGGAGTCGCCCCAGGAGTGGCTCGCGCGCATCGAGGCGGCGGCACGGTCGGACGACGAACGGCTGGCGCTCCGTGCTGCGCACCCGGTGTGGATCATCCGGGCGCTGCGTCGCGCCCTCGCCGCCGAGGGGCGTGTCGAGGAACTGGACGCCCTGCTGGAGGCCGACAACGTCTCGCCCGAGGTCACGCTCGTCGCCCTCCCCGGGCTCGCGGAGCCGCAGGAGCCTCGTCGGCCCTACGCCGCCACGGCATTCGCGTCTCCGGGGGGCGATCCGCGTCTCGCGCTGACCGCCTCCGAGGGCGCGGTCCGCGTGCAGGACGAAGGGTCGCAGCTCGTCGCGCTCGCGCTGACCGCGGCGACCCCGGTCCGTCAGGGGGAGCGGTGGCTCGACCTGTGCGCGGGCCCCGGCGGAAAGACCGCTCTGCTCGCCGCCGTCGCCCGGGAGAACGACGCGGTACTGGAGGCCAACGAGGTCGTGCCCACCAGGGCCCGACTCGTGCGCAACGCCCTGCGAGCCGTCCCGGGCGACGTCACCGTCCACGAGCGCGACGGCCGGGAGCTGGCCGCCGAGCGGCCCGGCGCGTTCGACCGGATCCTGGTCGACGCCCCCTGCACCGGCCTCGGCGCCCTCCGTCGGCGCCCGGAGTCCCGGTGGCGCAAGTCCCCGGCGGACGTCGCCGAGCTCGTGCCGCTGCAGGTCGGTCTGCTGACGGCGGCCGTGGAGGCTCTGGCTCCCGGAGGCATCGTCGCGTACGTCACCTGCTCGCCCCACCTCGCGGAGACGACGGCGGTGGTCGAGGAGGTGCGGCGCCTGCGTCCTGAGCTCGTCGAACTCGACGCCCGCGCCGTGCTGCGCGGCGTGGCCCAGTCGCCGATCGACCTCGCCGACGACGGCCGCTCGCAGACCGGCAGCGCACAGCTCTGGCCGCATCGCCACGGCACCGACGCGATGTTCCTCGCACTCCTGCAGCGCCTCGGCGATGCGACAGAAGCCCCGAAGGAAGGTTGAGACCATGGATCTGCCCCGCGCCCCGCGCATCAACCCCAGCATCCTCGCCGCGGACTTCGTCAACATGCAGGCGGAACTCGCGCGCATCGCGACGGCCGACTTCGCGCACGTCGATGTCATGGACAACCACTTCGTCCCGAACCTCACCTTCGGTCCGCAGATGGTCCAGCGCATCCAGGAGACCAGCCCGGTCCCGCTGGACGTGCATCTCATGATCACGGATCCGGATCGCTGGGCCCCCGGCTACGCCGAACTCGGTGCCGCGAGCGTGACCTTCCACCTGGAGGCGGCGGGGGAGCCGGTGGCGCTCGCGCGTCGGCTGCGTGACATCGGCGCCCGTGCGGGGGTGGCGGTCAAGCCCGCTACGCCCGTCGAGGGACTCTTCGAGCTGCTGGACGAGTTCGACCAGATCCTCGTGATGACCGTGGAGCCCGGCTTCGGAGGCCAGGGATTCATGCCGGAGACCATTCCGAAGCTGCAGGCGCTGTCCGCGGAGGCCCGGCGGCGCGGTTCGTCCGTCTGGCTCCAGGTCGACGGCGGGATCTCCGACGCGACGATCGCCCAGGCTGCCGAAGCGGGGGCGGACACCTTCGTCGCCGGCTCCGCGGTCTACGGTGCGGACGACGTGGAGGCGGCTGTCACCCGGCTCAGGGACCTCGCGCGAGCCGGTAGCCTGGAGGGGTGAAGACTTTCGACGAGCTGTTCGCCGAGCTCAGCGTCAAGGCCGAGACCCGCCCCGAGGGATCGGGCACCGTCGCGGAGCTCGACGGCGGCGTGCATGCGATCGGCAAGAAGATCGTCGAAGAGGCCGCCGAGGTCTGGATGGCGGCGGAGTACGAGTCGGACGCCGCCGCAGCCGAGGAGATCTCGCAGCTCCTCTACCACCTGCAGGTGATGATGCTCGCGAAGGGCCTCACGCTGCAGGACGTCTATCGACATCTGTGATGCGCTCCGGTCCCACTCCTTCGAACTGAAAGCCGTTCATGCTGCGCATCGCCGTTCCCAACAAGGGCTCGCTCTCCGAGACCGCCGCCGAGATGCTCGCGGAGGCGGGCTACGCCGGCCGCCGCGACCCCAAGACCCTGCATGTCATCGACGCCGAGAATGACGTCGAGTTCTTCTTCCTCCGCCCCCGTGACATCGCCACGTACGTGGCCTCCGGTGCCCTCGATGTCGGCATCACCGGTCGCGACCTCCTCCTGGATGTGCAGCAGCCGGCGCGCGAGATCGAGCAGCTCGGATTCGGGGCGTCCACGTTCCGCTTCGCCGGTCCTCCCGGACGCTTCA
The DNA here is from genome assembly GCF_044543605.1 of Microbacterium sp. NPDC064978. Classification (NCBI taxonomy): domain Bacteria; kingdom Bacillati; phylum Actinomycetota; class Actinomycetes; order Micrococcales; family Microbacteriaceae; genus Microbacterium; species Microbacterium sp. NPDC064978. The sequence goes on from NZ_JBITWF010000001.1 coordinate 244,200, forward strand.
CCTCGGTCCAGGACCTCGACGGCGTCCGCGTCGCCTCCGCCTACCCGGGTCTGGTGGGCTCCTTCCTCCGCGACCAGGGTGTGAACGCCGAGCTCGTGCAGCTCGACGGCGCGGTCGAGTCCGCGGTGCGCCTCGGCGTCGCCGATGCGGTCGCCGACGTCGTGTCCACCGGCACCACCCTGCGGCAGGCGGGGCTGGAGATCTTCGGCCCCGTGATCCTGGAGTCCGAGGCCGTGCTGATCAGCCGTCCCGGCGAGTCCGACGGCGTGGACACGCTGCTACGCCGGCTCCGCGGCGTTATGGTCGCGCGCCGTTACGTGCTCCTCGACTACGACCTCCCCACCGAGCTGGTCGATCAGGCCGTGGCCATCGCACCCGGTCGGGAGTCCGCGACCATCTCGCCGCTCCGCGACCCGTCCTGGGTGGCCGTCCGCGTGATGATCCCGCGGCGCCGCGTCAATCAGGTGATGGACGATCTCTACGCCCTCGGTGCCCGGGCCATCCTCGTCACGGCGATCCACGCGGCGAGGCTCTGATGACCCTCGCGAGTCGCGTCATCCCGTGCCTGGACGTCGCCGACGGCCGCGTCGTCAAGGGCGTCAACTTCGAGAACCTCCGCGACATGGGTGATCCGGTGGAGCTCGCCCGTCACTACGCGGCCCAGGGCGCCGACGAGATCACGTTCCTCGACGTCACCGCGACGGTGGATGCGCGGGCGACGACCTACGACGTCGTGCAGCGCACCGCAGAGCAGGTCTTCGTTCCGCTGACGGTGGGCGGCGGCGTGCGCAGCGTCGACGACGTCGCGCGGCTCCTCTCGGTCGGTGCGGACAAGGTCGGCGTGAACTCCGCGGCGATCGCCCGTCCCGAGCTCATCGGCGAGATCGCGGATCGCTTCGGCGCCCAGGTGCTCGTGCTCTCGCTCGACGTCAAGCGCGCCGACACGACGCGATCCGGCTTCGTCGTCACCACGCACGGCGGCCGTACGCAGACCACGCTGGATGCGCTCGACTGGGCGCGCGAGGCGTCCGAGCGCGGCGCGGGGGAGCTGCTCGTGAACTCGATCGACGCAGACGGGACCCGCGACGGCTTCGATCTCGAGCTCGTCCGCCTCATGCGCGAGGTGGCGCCGATCCCGGTGATCGCCTCCGGCGGTGCGGGGCGGGCGACCGACTTCGCGCCGGCCATCAAGGCGGGGGCGGACGCGGTGCTCGCGGCCAGCGTGTTCCACACCGGAGCCCTGACCGTCGGTGACGTGAAGGATGCGCTGCGCGCGGAAGGAGTGCTCGTCCGATGACCGACACGCCGAAGCAGGACGAGGTCTCCATCGACGACCGCATCGCCCAGGTCGCGTTCAACGCGGACGGGCTCGCCCCGATCATCGTGCAGCAGTGGGATTCGCTCGAGGTGCTCATGCTCGCCTGGGTGGACGCCGAGGCCCTGCGCCGCACGCTCACCTCGGGCCGCGCGACCTACTGGTCCCGCTCCCGCCAGGAGTACTGGCGCAAGGGTGACACCTCCGGGCATATCCAGGTCGTGCGGGAGGCCCGCCTCGACTGCGACGGTGACGCGCTCCTGCTCCTCGTCGACCAGACCGGCCCCGCGTGCCACACCGGAACGCGGACGTGCTTCGACACCACCGACCTGGACGCCGTCGACGGGGCGGCGGCCTCGTGAGCATCGCGCAGCGCGGCCGCTCCCTCTCCGTGACGGGCTTCCTGCTGGCCGGCGCCATCGGGATCATCTCCTCCACGCAGACCTGGTTCACCGTGCAGCGGGCGGACGCGGGGGAGGACATCCTCGTCCCCGGCGCCTCCGCTCTCGTGCTGCTCGCGCCGCTGAGCCTCGCCGTGCTCGCGCTGGGTGCGGCTCTCGCGATCGCCGGCCGGGCCGTGCGTCTCGTCTTCGGGGTGCTGGCCGCCGCGGCCGCCGTGTTCCTGGGCTGGTCCACGCTGCAGGTCCTCCTCGGCGACGCGTACGGCGCGGTGGCCGCGACCGTCACCGAGACGACGGGACTCGCCGGAAGCGGAGCGGTCCACGAGGTCGCGGCGAGCATCATCCCGTCCGTCTGGCCGTACCTCGCCCTCGGCGGCTGGGTGATCCTGCTCGCCGCCGCCGTCCTCGTGCTGACCACCTGGCGGCGCTGGAAGGTCGGCGGCCGTCGCTACCGCACCGACGCGCCGACCGATGCGCCGCACGACGGCCCCGTCGACGCGGTCGATTCCTGGGACGAGCTGTCCCGGGGGTCCGACCCGACGCGCTGACCCCGATAGACTGAACCCAGATCCCCACGTCGTCCCCGGAGGAGAACATGACCAACCCGATCGCTGACCCCGGCCACGGACACTCGCCTGCGGCCTGGACCGCCGTCGTGATCATGCTCGTCGGCTTCGCCGCCGCGACCGTCGCGTTCTGCTTCGAGCAGCCGACCCTGGTGTGGATCTCCGCCGCGCTGATCCCGATCGGGGCGATCGTCGGCTGGGTGCTCGCGAAGGCGGGCTACGGCGTGAAGGGTCCCAAGTACGCTCCGAAGGCGCACTAGTGGTCCTCGCCGACCTGACGGCCGGCGCTGTCGCAGACGCCGAGCGTCGTTCTGAGTCCCGCCCGCTCGCGGTCGTCGAGCGTGACGCTCTTTCGCGCCCCGCGGCGAAGGACGCACTGTCGTTCCTCGCTCCCGCCGATCGGGTGAAGATCATCGCCGAGGTGAAGCGGGCGAGCCCGTCCCGCGGCCCCCTCGCCGAGATCCCGGATCCCGCGCACCAGGCCGCGCTCTACGAGACCGGCGGTGCCTCCGCGATCAGCGTCCTCACCGAGGAACGTCGTTTCGGAGGCAGCCTCGCCGATCTGGAGGCGGTCACCGCCCGGGTCTCGCTGCCCGTGCTGCGCAAGGACTTCATCGCCACCCGTTACCAGGTGCTGGAGGCCCGCGCCGCCGGCGCCGACCTCGTCCTGCTCATCGTCGCCGGCCTGGAGCCGGACATCCTGCGCGACCTGTACGGGTTCATCCTCGAGCTCGGCATGACTCCGCTCGTCGAGACCCACTCGGCGGAGGAGCTGGAGGCCGCGATCGACCTCGGCGCCGACCTGATCGGCGTGAACGCCCGCAACCTGAAGACCCTCGAACTCGATCGCGATCTGTTCGGTCGGCTCGTGGACCGCATCCCGGATTCGGCGATCAAGATCGCGGAGTCTGCGGTGCTCACGCCCGCCGACGTCGCGCACTACCGTTCGGCCGGCGCAGACGTCGTGCTGATCGGCGAGGCCCTGGTGACCGGAGACCCGGTGGCCACTCTCGAGAGCTTCCTGGAGGCGAAGTGAGTCTGCGCGACCAGCACGGTCCGTTCTTCGGCGATTTCGGCGGGCGGTACATGCCGGAATCCCTGGTCGCCGCGATCGACGAGCTGACGGTCGCCTACGAGGAGGCCATCGCCGACCCGGAGTTCCGAGCCGAGCTGGCCCATCTGCTGTCCTCCTACGCCGGGCGCCCCTCCGCGCTCACCGAGGCGCCGCGGTTCGCCGAGCACGCGGGCGGCGCGCGGGTCTTCCTCAAGCGCGAGGACCTCAACCACACGGGTTCGCACAAGATCAACAACGTGCTGGGCCAGGCCCTGCTCACCAAGCGCCTCGGCAAGACACGGGTCATCGCCGAGACCGGGGCCGGGCAGCACGGCGTCGCGACGGCGACGGCCGCCGCCCTGTTCGGGCTCGACTGCACCATCTACATGGGCGAGGTCGACACCGAGCGTCAGGCGCTCAACGTCGCCCGGATGCGCCTGCTGGGCGCCGAGGTCGTCGCGGTGACCTCGGGGTCGCGCACGTTGAAGGACGCGATCAACGACGCCTACCGCGACTGGGTCGCCTCGGTCGAGACGACCAACTACATCTTCGGGACGGCCGCGGGACCGCACCCGTTCCCGGCGATGGTGCGCGACTTCCAGAAGATCATCGGCGAAGAGGCCCGTGCCCAGATCCTCGACGAGGTCGGCCGGCTCCCTGATGCCGTCGTCGCCTGCGTCGGCGGCGGGTCCAACGCGATCGGCATGTTCGACGCGTTCCTGGACGACGAGGGCGTGCGGCTGTACGGCGTGGAGGCTGCCGGCGACGGTGTCGACACCGACAAGCACGCGGCGTCGATCGAGCGCGGCCGCCCCGGCGTGCTGCACGGCGCGAAGACGTACGTGCTGCAGGACGAGGACGGCCAGACCGTCGAATCGCACTCCATCTCCGCCGGTCTCGACTACCCGGGCGTGGGTCCAGAGCACTCCTGGCTCGCCGACATCGGTCGGGCCGAGTACATCCCGGCGACGGACGACGAGGCGATGCAGGCTCTGCGGCTGCTGAGCCGGACCGAGGGGATCATCCCCGCGATCGAGTCGGCTCATGCCCTCGCCGGTGCGCTGCGGATCGGCCGCGAGCTCGGCCCCGACGGCCTGATCGCGATCTGCCTCTCGGGCCGTGGCGACAAGGACATGGACACCGCTGCCCGGTACTTCGAGCTCTACGACGAGGAAGCCCTCGCGCACGACGTGTCCGAGGAGAGCGCCGCCGAGGACGCGGCCTCGAAGGGAGAGCCGCAGCTGTGAGCCGCGTCGAACAGGCCATCCAGCGCGCGCACGACGCCGGCCGCAGCGCCTTCGTCGGCTACCTGCCCGTCGGTTTCCCCGACCTGGAGACGAGCATCCAGGCGGCGATCGCCCTCGCCGAGAACGGTGTGGACATCATCGAGCTCGGGCCTCCCTACAGCGATCCCGTCATGGACGGCGCGATCATCCAGGAGGCGACGACCAAGGCCCTCGCCGCGGGCTTCCGGATGAAGGACCTCTTCACCGCCATCCGCGCGATCACCGCCGCGACCGACGTCCCGGTCCTCGTGATGACCTACTGGAACCCGGTGCTGCAGTACGGGGTGGACCGCTATGCCGAGGACCTGCTCGCCGCGGGCGGCGCCGGCCTCATCACGCCGGACATCACCCCGGAAGCGGCCGGCGAGTGGATCGCGGCCAGCGAGCGCCTCGGTCTCGACCGGGTCTTCCTCGCGGCTCCGACCTCGTCGGACGAGCGGCTCGATCTCGTCGTGCGGTCCTCGACGGGCTTCGTCTACACGGTCTCCACCATGGGCATCACGGGGGAGCGGGCCGAGCTCGACCGCGCAGCCCGTACCCTCGTGTCGCGACTGCGCGACCACGGCGCCCGCCGCGCCTGCGTGGGCATCGGCATCTCGACCCCGGAGCAGATCGCCGGCGTCTCCGAGTACGCCGACGGCGCCATCGTCGGCACCGCCCTCGTCCGCGCCCTCCGCGACGGCGGTGTCCCCGCCCTCGCCGAAGTCACCCGAACCCTGGCCGCCGGCACCGCGTCGGCGCGCTTCGTCTCAGAGAAGTAGGATCGCACTCATGTCCTCCGCGCTCCACAGCACCGCCGCCGGCGTGCTCGCCAGCATCCCGAGCCCGCCCGTGTCGTACTTCGATCTCGGCCCGCTCCGGATCCACTTCTACGCGCTCTGCATCATCGCCGGCATCATCGTCGCCGTGCTGATGACGAACCACCGCCTCACCAAGCGCGGGGCGGAGCCGTGGGTGGTCATCGACATCGCGATCCTGGCGGTGCCGCTCGCGATCATCGGCGCGCGCATCTTCCACGTGCTCACCCACCCGAATTTCTACTTCGGCGAAGGCAAGAACACCTGGAACCCCTTCGAGCCCGGTTCCGTCTGGGCGATCTGGGAGGGCGGCATCGCCATCTTCGGTGCGCTCATCGGCGGCGCCGTCGGGGCGTACCTCGGCTGCCGGTGGACCGGCATCCGCTTCTGGACGTTCGCGGACGCGCTGGCTCCCGGCCTGCTGCTCGCCCAGGCGATGGGCCGGTTCGGCAACTGGTTCAACCACGAGCTCTTCGGCCTGCCCACCTCGCTGCCGTGGGGCCTGGAGATCGAGTCGACGAACTCGGCCTTCCCTCCCGGGCTTCCCGAGGGCACCCTGTTCCACCCGACGTTCCTCTACGAGGTCATCTGGAACGGGCTCGGCGTCCTCGTGCTCCTGTGGCTCGGTCGCAAGCTGTTCTTCCAGTGGGGTCGCCTCTTCGCGATCTACCTGATCTGGTACAGCGCCGGACGCATCCTGTGGGAGTCGATCCGGATCGACCCGAGCGAGATCATCCTCGGCCTGCGCAGCAACGTCTGGGCCGCCATCATCGGCGTCGTCGTCGGACTCGTCATCCTGGTCGTGCAGACCCGCCGTCACCCCGGTCTCGAGCCCTCGCCGTACCAGCCGGGCCGCGGACGGAAGGACGTGGACGCTGATGTAGAATCGCAGGACAATCCCTCTGATTTCGTGGACGTGAGCGAGCCTCCGGCCGAAGAAGTCGCCGCCGGAGCCACTGCCACAAGCGCTGCTCCCTCGAGCGGGGACGGCTCCCGATAACGCCGACTCGCGGCGGGAGAACCATTGCACTGAACGAGCGGGCCGACGACGTCCCCCGGTTTCACTGAAGATCTGAGGACGGTAACTGGTGTACTTCCAGCCCCCTTACGGCGCCTCCGGCGCATACCCCCCGAAGCAGGGCATGTACAACCCGGCGTTCGAGAAGGACGCCTGCGGCCTGGCCATGGTCGCAACGCTGCGCGGCGAAGCCGGGCACGACATCATCGCGCTGGCCCTCGAGGCCCTGCGCAACCTGGAGCACCGCGGGGCCATCGGGTCCGACGCGGGCACCGGGGACGGAGCCGGCATCCTCACCCAGATGCCGGACGACTTCCTCCGCGCGGTCACCGGCTTCGAGCTGCCGCCCGTGGGGGAGTACGCGGCCGGGCTGGCCTTCCTGCCTCGCGATTCGAGCGAGCGCCGCCAGCAGAAGGCCGGGATCGAGAAGATCGCCCGCGCGGAGGGCCTCCGCGTCCTCGGCTGGCGCGAGGTCCCCACCGCCAACGAGAACCTCGGCAAGCTCGCCGACGAGGCCCGCCCCGCCTTCGAGCAGCTCTTCGTGAGCGCCGGCGGCGCCACCCTGGCCGATGCGCCGCTGACCGGCATCGCGCTCGACCGCGTCGCCTATCGCCTGCGCAAGCGCGCGGGCCACGAGCTCGGCGCCTACTTCGTCTCCCTGTCCAGCCGCACGCTCGGCTACAAGGGCATGGTCACCACGCTGCAGCTCGAGCCGTTCTACCCGGATCTGCAGGACGAGCGCTTCGCCTCCGAGCTCGCCGTCGTGCACTCACGGTATTCCACCAACACCTTCCCGTCCTGGCCGCTCGCGCAGCCGCTGCGGATGCTCGCCCACAACGGCGAGATCAACACGGTCGGCGGCAACCGCAACTGGATGCGCGCCCGCCAGTCGCAGCTCGAGTCCGAGCTCCTCGGCGACATCTCGCCCCTGCTGCCTATCTGCACCGACGGCGCCAGCGACTCGGCGTCGTTCGACGAGGTGCTGGAGCTGCTGACCCTCACCGGCCGCAGCCTTCCGCACGCGATCATGATGATGGTGCCGGAGGCCTACGAGAAGCAGGCCGACATCTCGCCGGAGCTGCGCGCGTTCTACGAGTACCACTCCAACCAGATGGAGCCGTGGGACGGCCCGGCCGCCCTCATCTTCACCGACGGCACCCTGGTCGGCGCGACGCTGGACCGCAACGGCCTGCGCCCCGGCCGCTGGACGGAGACCACCGACGGCCTCGTGGTCATCGGCTCCGAGACCGGCGTCCTGCACTTCGAGCCGGAGCGCATCAAGCGCCGCGGCCGGCTCCAGCCCGGCAAGATGTTCCTCGTCGACACCGCCCAGCGTCGGATCGTCGAAGACGAGGAGATCAAGCACGACCTCGCGACGATGCACCCCTGGCAGGAGTGGCTCGACGCGGGTTCCGTCCGTCTGGCCGACCTTCCGGAACGCGAGCACATCGTGCACCCGCCGGCCTCCATCACGCGCCGGCAGCGCACCTTCGGATACACGGAGGAGGAGGTCCGCATCCTCCTCACCCCGATGGGCCAGACGGGGGTCGAGCCGCTGGGTGCCATGGGGTCGGACACGCCGATCGCCGTCCTCAGCAAGCGCCCGCGCTTGCTCTTCGACTACTTCACGCAGCAGTTCGCGCAGGTGACCAACCCGCCGCTGGACTCGATCCGCGAAGAGGTCGTCACGAGCCTCAAGCTCGGCCTCGGTCCCGAGGTCAACCTCCTGACCTGGGGGCCCGAGCACACCCGCACGGTGTCGCTCGACTTCCCGGTCATCGACAACGACGAGCTCGCGAAGATCCGTCACATCGACAAGGCCCTGCCCGGGCGCTCGAGTGCCACCATCCGCGGCCTCTACCACTTCGACGCCGGACCCCACACCCTCGCGGAGCGTCTCACCGAGATGTGCGCCGAGGTGGATCAGGCCATCGAGGACGGCGCGGAGTTCATCATCCTGTCCGACCGGGACTCGAACAAGGACCTCGTCCCGATCCCCTCGCTGCTCATGGTGTCGGCGATCCATCACCACCTCATCCGGCGCGAGAACCGGATGAAGGTCGGTCTGATCGTCGAGGCCGGCGATGTGCGCGAGGTGCACCACGTCGCGACCCTCATCGGCTACGGTGCCTCCGCGATCAACCCGTACCTCGCCATGGAGACGGTCGAGCACCTCGTGCGCACCGGCTACATCACGGGCATCTCCCCGGAGAAGGCGGTCAAGAACCTCATCTACGCGCTCGGCAAGGGCGTGCTGAAGATCATGTCGAAGATGGGCATCTCCACTGTATCGTCCTACGCGGGCGCGCAGGTGTTCGAGGCCGTGGGCCTCAGCCCGGAGTTCATCGACGCCTACTTCACGCGCACCGAGTCGAAGCTGGGCGGTATCGGGATCGAGGAGATCTTCGCCGAGAACCAGGCCCGCCACGACTACGCCTACCCGGAGGACGCCGCGGCCCGCGCCCACGAGCGACTGTGGACCGGAGGCGAGTACCAGTGGCGTCGCGACGGCTCTCCACACCTCTTCAACCCGGAGACGGTGTTCAAGCTGCAGCACTCCACGCGGACCCGCCGCTACGACATCTTCCGCGAGTACACCAAGCTCGTCGACGACCAGGCGGCCGAGCTGAAGACCCTGCGCGGCCTCTTCTCGCTGCGGACCGGGACGCGCAAGCCCGTGCCGCTGGACGAGGTCGAGCCCGTCTCCGCCATCGTCAAGCGCTTCTCCACCGGCGCGATGAGCTACGGCTCCATCTCCAAGGAGGCGCACGAGACCCTCGCCGTCGCGATGAACCGCATCGGCGGCAAGTCGAACACGGGCGAGGGCGGGGAGGACCCTGACCGGCTCGTCGATCCCGAACGGCGCAGCGCCATCAAGCAGGTGGCATCCGGTCGGTTCGGTGTCACGAGCCTCTACCTCACCGAGGCCGACGACATCCAGATCAAGCTCGCCCAGGGCGCCAAGCCCGGTGAGGGCGGTCAGCTCCCGCCGACCAAGGTGTACCCGTGGGTCGCGCGCACCCGACACGCCACGGCGGGCGTCGGGCTCATCTCGCCGCCTCCGCATCACGACATCTACTCGATCGAAGACCTCAAGCAGCTCATCTTCGACCTGAAGCGGGCGAACCCCGAGGCGCGCATCCACACGAAGCTCGTCAGCCAGTCCGGCATCGGCGCGGTCTCGGCCGGTGTCGCCAAGGCGCTCAGCGACGTCATCCTCGTGTCGGGTCACGACGGCGGCACGGGCGCGAGCCCGCTGAACTCGCTGAAGCACGCCGGAACACCGTGGGAGCTCGGCCTCGCCGAGACGCAGCAGACGCTCATGCTCAACGGCATGCGCGACCGCGTGGTCGTGCAGGTCGACGGTCAGCTCAAGACCGGTCGAGATGTCATCATCGGCGCCCTGCTCGGTGCCGAGGAGTTCGGCTTCGCCACTGCGCCCCTCGTCGTCAGCGGCTGCATCATGATGCGCGTCTGCCACCTCGACACCTGCCCGGTGGGCGTCGCGACGCAGAACCCCGTCCTGCGCGACCGCTTCACGGGCAAGCCCGAGTTCGTCGTCAACTTCATGGAGTTCATCGCCGAGGAGGTGCGCGAGCTGCTCGCGGAGCTCGGCTACCGCTCGATCGACGAGATCGTGGGCCGCACCGAGCTGCTGGAGACCAACGCGGCGATCGCGCACTGGAAGGCCGAAGGGCTCGACCTCAGCCCCGTGCTGGAGGGCCCGGCGTTCCCGGCCGGCGAACCGCGTCGCAGCGGGCGCGCCCAGGACCACGAGCTCGACAAGCACTTCGACGTGCAGCTCATCGACATCGCGAAGGCGGCGCTGCTGAACGGCGACCCCGTCGTGGTGGAGCTTCCGATCGCCAACACGGAGCGCGCGGTCGGCACGATGCTCGGGCATCAGGTGACCTCGCGTCACGGCGCCACCGGCCTGCCGAAGGAGACGATCGACGTCACCCTCACCGGCACCGCGGGGCAGTCGCTCGGCGCGTTCCTGCCGCCGGGGATCATCCTCCGGCTGGAGGGCGACGCGAACGATTACGTGGGCAAGGGCCTCTCCGGTGGGGACATCACGATCCGGCCGCCGCGCGGCTCCGCGATCGCCCCGCACGAGAACGTCATCGCGGGCAACGTGATCGGCTACGGCGCCACATCGGGGACCATGTTCATCTCGGGCGTGGTGGGCGAGCGCTTCCTCGTCCGCAACTCCGGCGCGACCGCTGTGGTCGAGGGCGTCGGCGACCACGCTCTCGAGTACATGACCGGTGGCCTCGCGGTCATCCTCGGGTCGACCGGCCGGAACTTCGGCGCCGGGATGTCCGGGGGAGTGGCCTACGTGCACGCCCTGGACACCGGCAAGGTCAACGCGCAGTCGCTCGGCAGCGGCGAGCTCCGGCTCGAGCCGCTGGACCGCGCCGACCTCGAAGTGCTCCGCGGCCTGCTCGTGGAGCACGTGGAGCGCACGGCGTCTCCGCGTGCCGCCGCTCTGCTGGAGGACTTCGACGCGAGCGCGGCGGAGTTCGTGAAGGTGCTCCCGCGGGACTACGCCGCCGTGCGCAGCATGCGCGAGGAGGCACTGGCCGAGGGGATCGACCCCGACGGCGACATCGTCTGGAACCGCATCCTGGAGGTGACCGGTGGCTGACCCCAAAGGCTTTCTGAAGGTGACCGAGCGGGAACTTCCCGCTCGCCGTCCGGTGCCCGTGCGCATCATGGACTGGAAAGAGGTGTACGAGCCCGGCGACAAAGCCGTGCTCCGTCGCCAGGCCGGCCGGTGCATGGACTGCGGCGTGCCGTTCTGCCACTCCGGCTGCCCGCTGGGCAACCTCATCCCGGAATGGAACGACCTCACCTGGCGCGGGGAGGGGCGTGCGGCGATCGAGCGTCTGCACGCGACGAACAACTTCCCGGAGTTCACCGGACGCCTGTGCCCGGCCCCGTGCGAGAGCTCGTGCGTCCTCGGCATCAACCAGCCGGCCGTGACGATCAAGCAGATCGAGGTCTCCATCATCGACGAGGCCTTCGCCAAGGGCTGGGTCGAGCCGGAGCCGCCGGAGCGCCTGACGGGCAAGACCGTGGCCGTCGTGGGCTCGGGTCCCGCCGGTCTCGCGGCCGCCCAGCAGCTGACCCGGGCGGGTCACACCGTCGCCGTCTTCGAGCGCGACGACCGCATCGGCGGCCTGCTGCGGTACGGCATCCCGGACTTCAAGATGGAGAAGAGCCAGCTCGAGGCCCGCCTCCGCCAGATGCAGGAGGAGGGCACGCGCTTCCGCGCCGGCGTCGAGATCGGCAAGGACATCTCGTGGGCCGACCTGCGCGCCCGGTACGACGCGGTCGTGATCGCCACCGGCGCCACCGTCCCGCGCGACCTGCCGATCCCCGGTCGCGACCTCGACGGTGTGCACTTCGCGATGGAGTACCTCGTCGAGTCGAACCACGCGGTGGCCGGCGACTCCGTCCCCGGCCAGATCACCGCCGAGGGCAAGCACGTCATCGTCATCGGCGGCGGCGACACCGGGGCCGACTGCATCGGCACCGCGCACCGCCAGGGCGCCCTGAGCGTGACCAACCTCGCCATCGGCAAGCAGCCGAGCGAGACGCGGCCGGATCACCAGCCCTGGCCGATGATGCCGACGATCTTCGAGGTGGCCTCGGCTCACGAGGAGGGTGGGGAGCGGATGTTCCTCGCGTCGACCGTGGAGTTCCTGTCGAACGACGTCGGCGAGGTCCGCGCGCTGCGCGTGGCCGAGACCGAGTACATCGACGGCCGCCGCGTGCCCAAGAGCGGCACGGAGCGCGAGATCCCCGCGGACCTGGTGCTCATCGCGATGGGCTTCACCGGGCCGGAGCAGGACGGCTACACCGAGGACACCCGGCCGGAGGTCACCGAGCGCGGCGCCTTCCGTCGTGCCGCGAGCTACGAGTCGTCGATCCCCGGTGTGTTCGTGGCGGGTGACGCGGGTCGCGGTCAGTCGCTCATCGTCTGGGCGATCGCGGAGGGCCGAGCGGCGGCGGCGAACGTCGACCGCTTCCTCATGGGCACCACCGTGCTGCCGGAGCCGGTGCGCCCCAGCGATGTCGCGATCGGCCTCCAGCCCGCGTAGGCTGAGGCCGGCAGTGTCGCCTGTACGTAATCCCCCACTTCTACCCTGGAGACATGTTGAGACGCGCGAAAATCGTCGCCACCCTGGGCCCCGCCACTTCCACGTATGAGACGGTGCGCGCACTGATCGATGCGGGTGTGGACGTCGCCCGACTGAACCTCAGCCACGGTGACTACTCCGTGCACGAGAACAACTACGCGAACGTGCGTCGCGCGGCGGAGGACTCCGGTCGCGCCGTCGCCATCCTCGTCGACCTCCAGGGCCCGAAGATCCGTCTGGGCCGCTTCGAGGACGGACCGTACGAGCTCGCCAAGGGCGACATCTTCAAGATCACCACCGAGGACATCATCGGCAACAAGGAGATCTGCGGCACGACGTTCAAGGGCCTTCCCCAGGACGTCAAGCCCGGCGACTTCCTGTTGATCGACGACGGCAAGGTCCGGGTCGAGGTCGTCGAGACCGACGGCGTCACCGTCACCACGCGCGTCGTCGTCGCGGGCGCCGTCTCGAACAACAAGGGCATCAACCTGCCCGGTGTCGCCGTGAACGTCCCCGCGCTGAGCGAGAAGGACGAGGACGACCTCCGCTGGGGCCTCCGGACGGGTGCCGACCTCATCGCGCTCTCGTTCGTCCGCAACGCCTCCGACGTGACCCGCGTGCACGAGATCATGGCCGAGGAGGGCGTCCGCGTCCCCGTGATCGCCAAAATCGAGAAGCCGCAGGCCGTGGATGCGCTCGAGGAGATCGTCGACGCGTTCGACGGCATCATGGTCGCCCGCGGCGACCTCGGCGTGGAGCTGCCCCTCGAGGCCGTCCCGATCGTGCAGAAGCGCGCCGTCGAGCTGGCCCGTCGCAACGCGAAGCCCGTGATCGTGGCGACGCAGATGCTCGAGTCGATGATCAACAGCCCGGTGCCGACCCGTGCCGAGACCTCCGATGTCGCCAACGCCGTCCTCGACGGTGCCGACGCGGTCATGCTCTCCGGCGAGACCAGCGTGGGCGACTACCCGGTCGTCGTCGTCGAGACGATGGCCCGGATCATCGAGTCGACGGAGGAGCACGGTCTGGAGCGCATCCTGCCGCTCACCACGAAGCCCCGCACGCAGGGCGGTGCCATCACCCTCGCCGCCCTCGAGGTCGCGGAGTTCGTGGACGCCAAGTTCCTCTGCGTCTTCACGCAGTCGGGCGACTCGGCGCGCCGCCTGTCCCGCCTGCGCTCCCGCATCCCCATGCTGGCCTTCACGCCGGAGCCCGGCATCCGTCGTCGTATGGCGCTGACCTGGGGCCTGCGCTCCACGCTCGTCGACATGGTGCAGCACACCGACCTCATGTACCACCAGGTGGACGAGTACCTCCTCGAGAACGGCCTCGCCGTCGAGGGGGACAAGGTCGTCGTCATCTCCGGTTCCCCTCCCGGGATCATCGGTTCCACGAACGACCTGCGCGTGCACAAGGTCGGCGACGCGCTCCGTGGCGCGGCACCGATCTACAAGGCAGGCGTCTGACGCAGACGTTCCGAGAGGGGCGGGGCTTCGGCCTCGCCCCTCTCTGTCATCTCCGGGCCGGGGCGTCAAGCCTCTCGGCCGTGACCGCCGCCTCGGCTAGCGTGCTGCCATGGTCCTCCGTCGCCTCCTCGTCACCTCCGGGCTGACGTTCCGCATCCTGGAGAGTCCGCGGCCGGCCGGCAGCACGGCCCCGACCGTGGTCCTCGTGCACGGGATCGGGATGTCGCACCGGTATCTGTCGCGGCTGCACGCCGTGCTCGCCGACACGACCCGGGTGGTCTCCGTCGACCTTCCGGGCTTCGGCGGCCTGCCCAAACCGCGGTTCGACGTCTCCATCCCGCAGATGGCCGCGGGTCTCGCCCAGGTGGTGGCGAGCCTCGACGACGACCGCGTCGTGCTCGTCGGACACTCGATGGGCGTGCAGTGGGCCGTGGAGACGGCGCTCCGGCATCCCGAGTACGTCCGCACGGTCGTCACGATCGGCCCCGTCGCGGACGACGCCCACCGGACGCTCGGTGCACAGGCGCGCGCGCTGGCCATCGACACGTTCGGCGAGACCCCCGCGATCAATACCGTCGTCTTCACCGACTACCTGCGCTGCGGCGTGCGGTGGTATCTCCGTCAGGTCCGGCACATGCTCGCGTATCCCCTGGAGGAGAAGATCGCCGCGCTCTCCATGCCGGTGCTTGTCGTGCGGGGGAGTGAGGATCCCATCGCAGGACGCGCGTGGTGCCGGCGCCTGCGCGACGCGGCGGCCGTCTCGCGACTGGTGGAGATCCCCGGTCACCACCATGTCGCGCAGCAGTCCGCGCCCCGGGCGGTGGCTTCCGCGATCCTGGCCCACACGACGGGAGCATGGCCGACGGCGGTGCCGGCCGCAGCCAGCCGGCGGGGGAGGGCCCCATCGACGTCCTGAGGATGCTGGGCTGGTGGGCTGCGGACTACGCGTACGCCGGGTTCTGGCAGGTCCGCTCGTTCTTCGGCCGCGACCAGGCGGACGACTTCGCCACCGGAGACCGCGCCCCGATCGTCGTCCTCGCCGGCGTCTACGAGACCTGGCGCTTCCTGGAGCCGCTCATCGTCGCGCTGCACGAGCGGGGCCATCCGGTGCACGTCGTGGACGCGCTGCGCCGCAACCAGTTCCCGGTGCAGGATGAGGCCGACCAGGTGGCCGACTACCTGCGAGCGCACGACCTCTCCGGCGTCTTCCTCGTCGCCCACAGCAAGGGCGGTCTCGCCGGGAAGCTGGTGATGACCGGCCCCGAGGGCGGACGGATCCGCGGGATGCTCGCCATCGCGACGCCCTTCGGGGGCTCACGATATGCGCGGTTGCTGCCCGGTCGGGTGCTGCGCGCGTTCTCGCCGGACGACCCCTCTATCGTCGCCCTGGGGCGGGAGCTCGACGTCAACGCCCGCATCGTCTCGATCTACGCCGCGTTCGATCCGCATATCCCCGAGGGGAGCGAGCTCGCCGGGGCCAAGAACGTGGTGCTGGAGACGGGAGGGCACTTCCGGATCCTCGCCCACCCCCGCGTGATGGCCGAACTCGCCGCCCTCGCCGAGTGACGGGGCGAGCGGTCCGCGATGCTGGTGCCGAGCGTTCGGCTGCCCAGCCGGGTTCCACAGTCTCTCCGTGATTAAGTGGGCAGCCCTGCTTCCGCACGGCTGCCCGCTTGGTACATTCAGAACAGGGCCGCGCTTGCCGTCCTGCGACGAAGGGAAGCGAGGTGGCGATGGGCGATCGTCTGGCTGTGGTGGGTGACTTACCGACTACGCAACCAAAGCTCGGGTTCGAGTCTTATGCGGCGGCGCTTGTCGATGCTGTCGAGGGTGGAAAGCCCGCGCAGTACACCCTCGGTTTGTATGGCCCCTGGGGATCGGGCAAGTCTTCACTTTTAGGTGCACTTGCCTCGGGGCTGCGGGCGAACGGCAAGAGCGTCGTGATCGAGTTTGACGCGTGGAGGTATCAACCAGGGGGAGAGCTCGTTGCCTCGTTGTTGACCTTGATTGCGAGGGCGATCGAGCAGAACGCGAAGCTACGGCATTTCGGGAGCAAGTTGTTGGATGTGGCCCAGGCCATGGTGTCCGCCAGCTCGCTGACTTTCGGTGGCCCTACCGGAGCCACATTGGAGATCGACGGTGAGAAGGCGATGCGCGCGCTGGACGCCGAGAAGGCGCCGCCAAACTTCGTCGATGCAATCCGCGAAATGCGCCGCGCCGCCGACGACATCTCTGGCGAACGACTAGTGATCCTTATCGACGATCTTGATCGTTGCTCTCCGACGAATCTCGTCGCCGTGCTTGAGACGATCAACAACGTCATGGATCTCAGCGGTTTTGTTTTCGTAGTTGCCCTCGACTACGACGTGCTCGTGCAAGCGATCACTGCCGAGTACCCCCACGTTTCCGGGCACGAGTTCATCGAAAAGATGGTGCAGATCCCGTTTCGCGTCCCGCCCCTCAACACCAGTTCGGCGCATGTTCTCCGCGACCTTCTTCCCAACTTCCAGACACTGGTAAGCCTTCAAGACGAGCGGTTTCAGTCAGTGTTGTTGGAGGTAGTCCGTCGTGCACTACGAGGCAATCCCCGTCAGGCCAAGCGCCTGGTCAACTCGTATCTGGTTCTCGATCGGATCCTTAGCAGACAGAAGTCAGCTGCAAGTCGCGCGTTGCTCCTAATAATCCTCGGCCTCCAGTTCGGGTGGCCCGATGATTATCGCCGTGTGCAACGCGCTGTGAGCATGGGCGCGTTGGATACCGCAGGGGAGCTTGAGCGCTACTTCGACGACTCCGAGGATGAGCATGGTCCCGCTGCATTCCTGACAGCCGTCTTGTCGCGCGACCTTGCAAGCGCCTCGCTTCCCGAGCTGATTCACATGGCCGCAACCACCGCTCCGACTTCAGCGGCGGACGAACGGGAAGTTCTCGTTGAGGCCGTGAGAGGGATGGTGTCTGCGTACGGATGGCAGGAGGTCGATGCCGATGTGTGGCGCCCCGCCGCCGAAGTCGAGCAGGGTCACACAGTCCGCTTGGCTCTTCATGGGAGGCGTCTCGCAATCGAGATGCGTGAGTACGCGCAGACGAATAAGACACACGCGAGAGGGACGAAGCGGGATGTCAAGCATGTTTTCCACACAGTGACCCACGTGACGCTGGCGGATTTCCGGACTTTGGAGCCTACGATCGAGCGTCTCTCCTCATCAGCAGGACTAGGTGCCTGGCGAAAAGAGAAGATGGAAGCACGCCAGTCGCGCTTAACCGACGTCTCCCGACCTAGGTCGAAACACTAGCCGACCTCGATCGCATGCTGGGGGCCACGAGCGGTCCGCGATGCTGGTGCCGGCGGTGGGACTCGAACCCACACGCCCTCTCGGACAAAGCATTTTGAGTGCTCCGCGTCTGCCATTCCGCCACGCCGGCCCGTGTCTCGCGACTTCGACTGTAGCGCAGACGACGGACGCTTCCTCGCGTGCCCGCTGTCTTCAGCCGGTGGTGTGGACCTCTCCGTTAGGATGGACGGGTGACCGAGCAAGAACAGGCTGAGCAGCCCACGGCATCCGCACCCCGACGCGTCGTCGTCGCCGAAGACGAATCGCTGATCCGTCTCGACATCGTCGAGATCCTCCGCGACAACGGCTTCGATGTCGTCGGCGAGGCCGGCGACGGCGAGACGGCGGTGGCCCTCGCCACCGAGCTGCGTCCCGACCTCGTCATCATGGACGTGAAGATGCCCCAGCTCGACGGCATCAGCGCGGCCGAGAAGCTGCACAAGGGCAACATCGCCCCCGTCGTGCTGCTGACCGCGTTCAGCCAGAAGGAGCTCGTGGAGCGGGCGAGCGAGGCCGGAGCCCTGGCCTACGTCGTGAAGCCCTTCACGCCGAACGACCTCCTTCCCGCGATCGAGATCGCTCTGGCCCGCCACGAGCAGATCATCACCCTCGAGGCCGAGGTCGCCGACATGGTCGAGCGCTTCGAGACCCGCAAGCTCGTCGACCGGGCCAAGGGACTCCTCAACGAGAAGATGGGCCTGAGCGAGCCCGAGGCGTTCCGCTGGATCCAGAAGGCGTCGATGGATCGCCGGCTGACGATGCAGGACGTCGCCAAGGCGATCATCGAGCAGCTCGCTCCCAAGAAGTAAGGCACTCCGGTGCTCCGGCTGGACGCAGAGCACGTTCTGCGGCCGGTCCGTGCCGGGGACGGAGCCGCACTCGCGCGTGCGTACCGGGCGAACAGGGAGCATCTCGCCCCCTGGGAGCCGGTGCGCTCCGAGGCGTTCTTCACCGAGGAGTGGCAGGAGCAGAACGCCCAGCAGTGCGTCGCCGAGGCTGCTCTCGGCCGGAGCTCCCGGTTCGTGATCCTCTCGGACGACGGCGAGATCCGCGGCCGGATGAACCTGAACACCATCGTGCGCGGCGCGTTCTGGAGCGCTGATCTCGGCTACTGGATCGATTCCACCCGGCTGCGCCGCGGCCTCGCAGGTCGCGCGGTGGCCCTCATCGCGGAGCACGCGCGGGACGAGCTGCGGCTGCACCGGCTCCAGGCCTCGACGCTGCTGCACAACGTGGCCTCCCAGCGGGTGCTCGCCGCCAACGGCTTCGAGCGCATCGGCATCGCCCCGAAGTACCTGCGGATCGCGGGGGAGTGGCAGGACCACATCCTGTTCCAGCTGCTGCTGGAGGAGCCGCTCAGCGCCCGGCGGGAGCGTCCTTGATCATGTTGGTGATGCGGATCGTGGAGCAGCGCCGGCCCTGATCGTCGGTCACGACGATCTCGTGCACCGTGATGCTCCGGCCCAGGTGCACGGGCGTGCAGACCCCGGTGACGACGCCCGAGGTGGCCGACCGGGTGTGCGTGGCGTTGATGTCGACCCCGACCGCCAGGCGGCCCGCTCCCGCGTGCAGATTGGCCGCCATCGAGCCGAGCGATTCGCCGAGGACCACGTAGGCGCCGCCGTGCATGAGGCCGACGGGCTGGGTGTTGCCCTCCACCGGCATCGTCGCCACGCACCGGTCGACGCCGAACTCGACGAACTCCATGCCCATCTTCTCGGCCAGGGCTCCCATGCCGCGGGCGGCCGCCCACTCGAGTCCTTCGCTGGTGGCGACCTCGCTCATGCATCCTCCTCTGCGGGTGTCCGTGCTCCTCGTTAGGCTGACAGGGTGACGGACTCCGCAAAGCCTACCCTCATGGTCGTCGACGGCCACTCGCTCGCCTACCGGGCCTTCTTCGCCCTCCCGGTGGACAACTTCACCACCAAGGACAACCAGCACACGAACGCCATCTACGGGTTCCTGTCCATGCTGGTCAACCTCATCAAGGCCGAGCAGCCCACCCACCTCGCGATCGCGTTCGACACCTCCCGCCACTCGTTCCGCACCGACGAGTACCCGGAGTACAAGGCCACCCGATCCGAGACGCCGCAGGAGTTCAAGGGCCAGATCCCGCTGCTGCAGGACTGCCTCGCCGCGATGTCGATCCCGGTGCTGACGCAGGAGGGCATCGAGGCCGACGACATCCTCGCCACCCTCTCCACGCAGGGCGCCGCCCAGGGCTACGACGTGCTCGTGGTCTCCGGAGACCGCGACACCATCCAGCTCGTCACCGACGACGTCACGCTGCTGTATCCGTCTGTGCAGGGTGTCTCGCAGCTCAAGCGCTACGACCCGACGACGGTGCAGGAGCGCTACGGCGTCCGTCCCGAGCAGTACCCCGACATCGCCGCCCTCGTCGGTGAGACCAGCGACAACCTCCCCGGTGTGCCGAAGGTGGGGGAGAAGACGGCCGTCAAGTGGCTCACGCAGTTCGGCTCCCTCGACGAGCTGCTCGAGCGTGCCGGCGAGATCAAGGGCGTGGTCGGCGGCAACCTCCGCGATCACATCGACGACGTCCGCCGCAACCGCAAGCTCAACCGCCTGCTGACCGACGTGGAGCTGCCGGTGGCACCGGCCGATCTCGCGGTCGCCCCGATCGATGCCGAGGCCGTCCGCGACATCTTCGCCCGACTCGAGTTCCGCACGCTGCTGCCGCGGGTCTTCGAGGCCGTCGGTGCGGGCGAGGTGGCCGACGACCCGGCCTCCGTCGTCGAGATGCCGGCGCCGGCACAGGTGTCCGCCTCCGATCTGGCCACCTGGGCCGCGGCTCAGAGCGGAGATATCGCTCTCCGGGTCGTGGTGCAGTCCGGCGCACCCGTGCGCGTCGGCGTCGCCACCGGGAGCGAGCTGCGCGAGCTCGACTGGTCGGAGGAGGCGGCCGCGGCGCTGCGCACGTGGCTGGAGTCCGACGCGCCGAAGGTGTTGCACGACGCCAAGCCGCAGGTGAAGGCGCTGCTCCGTCACGGGATCCGTCTCGGCGGGCTCGCCTACGACACGAGCCTCGCCGGCTGGCTGCTGCGTCCGAGCTTCCCGGACAAGACGCTGTCCGACCTCGTCCAGCGCTACCTGGGGGAGAAGCTCCCCGAGGCCGATCCGTCGCAGCTCGTGCCGGAGACCGAGGGTGCCACCCCGTCGCAGGAGGCGTGGTTCATCCTCCGCGTAGCCGAGGCCCTGCGAAACGATCTGCCCGAGCCGGTCGACGCCGTGCTCCGCGACATCGAGCTGCCGACGCTCCGCACCCTCGCCGACATGGAGCTCGCCGGCGTCGCCGTCTCGCACGAGGTTCTGTCGACGTTCTCGGCCGAGCTCGCGACACGGGCGGATGCGCTGGCCCAGGAGGCGTTCTCGGTCGTCGGCCGCGAGTTCAACCTCGGGTCGCCGAAGCAGCTCCAGGAGGTGCTGTTCGAAGACCTGCAGCTTCCGAAGACGCGCAAGACGAAGACCGGGTACTCGACCGATGCGGCCGTGCTCGCCGACCTCCAGGAGTCGCACCCGCACCCGTTCCTCAGCCTGCTGCTGCAGCACCGCGAGGCGACGAAGCTGCGGCAGATCATCGAGTCCCTCGACACCGCGATCCGCGAGGACAATCGGGTGCACACGACCTATGTGCAGACCGGCAGTCAGACCGGGCGCCTGTCCAGCACCGACCCGAATCTCCAGAACATCCCGGTCCGCACCGAGGAGTCGCGGCGCATCCGCAGCGCCTTCGAGGTCGGCGAGGCGTACGAGACCCTGCTCACCGCCGACTACTCGCAGATCGAGATGCGGATCATGGCGCACCTCTCGGGTGATGAGGGGTTGATCGAGGCCTTCAACAGCGGCGAAGACCTGCACCGTTTCGTCGGCGCCCGCGTGTTCGGCGTCGATCCGTCCGAGGTCACGCCGGCGATGCGCACCAAGGTGAAGGCGATGTCGTACGGCCTCGTCTACGGGCTCTCCGCGTTCGGGCTGTCCAAGCAGCTGCGCATCGAGCAGTCGGAGGCCAAGCAGCTCATGGTGGAGTACTTCGCACGGTTCGGTGCGGTCCGCGACTACCTGCGCGCCTCGGTGATGAAGGCCAAGGAGGTCGGCTACACCGAGACGATCTTCGGACGTCGGCGGCCGTTCCCCGATCTCGCGAGCCCCAACCGCGTGCTGCGCGAGAACGCCGAGCGGGCCGCGCTCAACGCCCCGATCCAGGGCAGCGCGGCCGACATCATGAAGATCGCGCTGTTCCACATCCACGACGACCTCCACGCCGCGAAGCTGGAGTCGCGGGTGCTGCTGCAGATCCACGATGAACTCGTCGTCGAGGTCGCTGCGGGGGAGTGGGACGCGGTGGAGCAGATCGTCCGCACGCGGATGGGTGACGCCGCGCAGCTCTCCGTGCCGCTCGACGTGCAGGTCGGCCGCGGTCGGGACTGGAACGAAGCCGCGCACTGATCCCGGTGGCCGGAGGGGGGCGGGGATTAGGCTGGAAGGCATGACTTCTGCACCCCGCACTCCCTCCGCCATCGACAGGGTCGCCGATGAATGGGTCGACACGATCGCCGTGCTGGCGCCGACTCTCGGCACGTACATCGGCCGCTCCGAGGTCAACGACCGATTCGGCGACCTGAGTCCGGAAGGTCACGAGGAGATCGCCGCGGCGACGCGGGCCACACTGGACAAGCTGGCCGCGCTGGAGCCGGTCGACGCGATCGACGAGGTCACCAAGACCGATCTCAGCGCCGAGCTGCGCCTCGACCTCGAGTTGCACGACGCGAAGTGGCACCTGCGTGATCTGAACGTCATCGCATCCGCCGCGCAGGACGTCCGCTCCGCCTTCGACCTGATGCCCACCGCGACGGTCGAGGACTGGGAGGTCGTCTCCACCCGACTCTCCGCCGTGCCGGCGGCGCTGCGCGGGTACATCGAGACGCTCCGTCTGGGCATCGCCGAGGGGGTCACTCCCGCCCGCCGCCAGGTCGCGGAGGTCGCGACGCAGATCGACCGCTACATCGCCGACGACGGCTTCTTCGCGGCGTTCGTCGCGCACGCCGATCCCGAGGAGGGTCAGCTTCCCGCCTCGCTCGCCCGCACGCTGGCGGACAACTCCGCGGCTGCCCGGGTCGCCTACGGCGAGCTGCGGCGCTTCCTGGCCGAGGAGCTGGCCCCCGAAGCCGGTGAGACGGACGCCGTGGGGCGCGAGCTCTACGCCCTCAACTCCCGGCGTTTCCTCGGCGCGACCATCGACCTCGACGAGACCTACGAGTGGGGCCGGGAAGAGCTCGCCCGCATGGTGGCCGAGCAGACGGCGATCGCGAACGAGATCCTTCCCGGAGCCTCCGTCGAGGAGGCCGTCGCGCATCTGGAGTCGGACTCCGCCCGTAAGCTCGTCGGTACCGAGGCGCTCCAGCGGTGGATGCAGGAGACCAGCGATCGAGCGGTCGCCGAGCTGGGTGCCTCGCACTTCGACATCCCGGAGGCGATCCGCACGCTGGAGTGCATGATCGCGCCGACGCAGGAGGGCGGGATCTACTACACCGGTCCCACCGACGACTTCTCGCGCCCCGGTCGCATGTGGTGGTCGGTCCCCGAGGGCGTCACCGAGTTCGACACGTGGCGCGAGCTCACCACCGTGTACCACGAGGGTGTGCCGGGGCATCACCTGCAGATCGCCCAGGCCGTCTACAACCGCGCCGAGCTGAACTCCTGGCGGCGGCTGCTCGCCGGCACGTCGGGGCACGCGGAGGGCTGGGCGCTGTACGCGGAGCGGCTGATGGAGCAGCTCGGTTACCTCGATGACCCGGCGGATCGCCTCGGCATGCTGGATGGGCAGCGGATGCGGGCGGCGCGCGTGGTCCTCGACATCGGCGTGCACCTCGGCAAGCCCCGACTCGAGGGCGAGGGCGTCTGGGATGCCGAGTACGCGCTCGACTTCCTCCGCCGCAACGTGAACATGTCGGACCAGTTCGTGCAGTTCGAGGTCAACCGGTACCTCGGCTGGCCGGGTCAGGCTCCGTCGTACAAGGTCGGTCAACGCATCTGGGAGCAGGTCCGCGACGCCGTGCAGCAGGCGGAGGGCGACGCGTTCAGCTTCAAGGGCTTCCACAAGCGCGCCCTCGATCTCGGCGGCGTCGGACTCGACACGCTGCGCAGCGCGCTGCTCCCTCGGTGACGGGAATGCCGGCCCGAGTCCGCGTGTTCCATTCACCTGAATAGGAAGGTGTGACATGGGCATCGAATTCGGGCTGGACACGTTCGGCGACATCACCCGGGATCAGGACGGCGAGCTGCTCAGCGGCGCGCAGACCATCCGGAACGTCGTCGCGCAGGCGGAGCTGGCCGACACCGTCGGCGTCGACTTCTTCGGGGTGGGGGAGCACCACCGGCGCGAGTTCGCGGTCTCGTCCCCGGAGATGGTGCTCGCGGCGATCGCGGCGCGCACTGAGCGCATCCGGCTGGGCACTGCCGTGACCGTGCTGTCCTCGGACGACCCGGTGCGTGTGTTCGAACGCTTCTCGACCCTCGACGCCCTGTCCGGCGGCCGGGCGGAGGTCGTCCTCGGGCGCGGTTCGTTCATCGAGTCCTTCCCGCTGTTCGGCTACGACCTGCGCGACTACGACCGGCTCTTCGAGGAGAAGCTCGAGCTGTTCGTCGAGCTCCTCAAGGAAGAGCCCGTCACGTGGTCCGGCTCGCTGCGGCCGTCTCTCGACAACGCGGACGTCTTCCCGAAGACCGAGAAGGGCCTGCGCACGTGGGTCGGCGTGGGTGGCAGCCCGGAGTCCGTCGTGCGTGTCGCGCGTCACGGTCTCGGCCTGATGCTGGCGATCATCGGCGGCCCGGCCGGGCGGTTCAAGCCGTTCGTCGACCTCTACCACCGCTCGGTCGCCTCCTTCGGGACGACCGCCCACCCGGTGGCCGTGCACTCACCCGGTCACATCGCGCCCACCGACGCGGAGGCGTGGGACGAGGCCTACCCGGGCTTCGAGGCGATGAACAACACCATCGGTCGCGAGCGAGGCTGGCCGCCTTACAGCCGCGCGCGCTTTCAGAACGACATCGGTCCGGAGGGCTCGCTCTATGCCGGTTCGCCGGAGCGCGTCGCGGCGAAGATCGCCGACACGATCACGACCCTCGGGCTCGGCCGCTTCGACCTCAAGTACGCGACCGGCACCCTGTCGCACGAGTCGATGATGCGCAGCATCGAGCTGTACGGCACCGAGGTGATCCCTCGGGTGCGGAAGCTCCTCGCCGACCGCGACTGAGCGGGCGTCATCTCGCGGCTCGGCGGGACGGGCGGCCCTACGATGAGAATCATGGCCGATACCGCCCTGCCGAGCCGCACCTCGCTCGCCGAGCGCCTCGACGTCCTCCCGTTCACCCGCCGGCACCTGCGCCTGCTCACGGGCTCCGGCGTCGGCTGGGCGCTCGACGCGATGGACGTCGGACTCATCTCCTTCATCATCGCGGCGCTCTCACAGCAGTGGGATCTCACGAAGGGGGAGGCCGGCTGGATCGCCTCGCTCGGCTTCGTCGGCATGGCGGTCGGCGCAACCCTCGGCGGTCTTCTCGCTGACCGCTTCGGCCGCCGGCAGGTGTTCGCCCTCACGCTGCTCATCTACGGCGTGGCCACCGGAGCGAGTGCGCTGGTCGGATCAGTGGCGGCGCTGCTCGTGCTGCGGTTCTTCGTCGGCCTCGGCCTGGGAGCGGAGCTGCCGGTCGCCTCGACCTACGTGAGCGAGTTCGCGCCCGCGCGCATCCGGGGACGGCTGATCGTCATCCTCGAAGCCTTCTGGGCTGTGGGCTGGACGGCGTCTGCCGTCATCGGGTTCTTCGTCATCCCCGCCTCTGAGGCAGGCTGGCGGTGGGCCTTCGCGCTCGGCGCGATCCCCGCGGTCTACGCCCTCGTCGTGCGGTGGGGTCTGCCCGAGTCGCCGCGCTGGCTGGCGTCCCGCGGACGAATCGCGGAAGCCGACCGCATCGTCGCCGCGTTCGAGGCCGATGCCGGTGTCGAGCACACCCCGCAGATCCGGAAGGAGCCGGCGTCGCGGGCGATCGCGATGACGGCGCGTGCCCGGCTCGCTGCGCTCTGGAGCGTCGAGTTCCGGATGCGGACCGCCTGCCTCTGGCTGGTGTGGCTTGCCGTCAACTTCGCCTACTACGGGGCGTTCATCTGGATCCCGAGCATCCTCGTCGACGCGGGATTCGACCTCGTCCGCTCGTTCGGCTTCACCCTCATCATCACGCTCGCGCAACTCCCGGGCTATGCCGTGGCCGCCTGGCTCATCGAAGTGTGGGGCCGCCGGGTCACGCTCTCGGTCTTCCTGCTGGGGGCGACCGCCTCGGCCGTCGTCTTCGGCACCGCCACGACGGTGCCGATGATCATCGGCGCAGGCATGGCCCTGTCGTTCTTCACCCTCGGTGCGTGGGGTGCGCTGTACGCGGTGACGCCGGAGATCTACCCGACCTCGCTGCGCGGCACGGGGGCCGGCTGGGCCGCCGGGGTGGGCCGCATCGCCTCCATCGTGGCGCCCCTCGCCGTTCCCGTCCTCCTCGGGGCCGGCGGCGCGCCCCTGCTGTTCGTCGTGTTCGCGGCCTGCTTCCTCGTCGCCGCCGCGGCGGCCTGGGGTCTCGTCGATCGGAGCGGAGCGGCGCTGGACGACCGGTGACGTCCGGGACCGGGAATAGGCTGGGCGCGTGGCTGATGTACGTTTCGTCGCGATAGGCGACTCCTTCACCGAAGGCGTGGGCGATGTGCTCCCCGATGGGCGCGAGCGCGGCTGGGCCGACATCGCCGCGCAGGGATGGGCGGATGCCGCGGGGCACCCCATCCAGTACGCGAACCTCGCGATCCGGGGGAAGCTGGCGTGGCCGATCGTCGAGGAGCAGCTCGAGCCCGCGTTGGCCCTGCGCCCCACGCACCTGTCGTTCAACGGCGGGGGCAACGACATGCTGCGGCCGCGGACGGACGTCGAGCACATCGCCGACGCGTTCAGCCGGGTGCTGCGGCGGTGCGACGAGGAGGGGGTGACGATGATCCTGCTCTCCGGTGCCAACCCCAGCGGGCAGCTTCCGATGGGATCGCTCGTGCAACGCCGCGGCGATCTGCTCTCCGAGGCGGTCCTGCGGCGCATCGAGGACCGGCCCGACGTCATCCGTGCCCTCAACTGGCCGGACACGGAGCTGTCGAAACCCGCGTACTGGTCGGAGGACCGGCTGCACATGAACGCGGCCGGCCACCACCGCGTCGCGGCCCGCGTGCTGCACGGGCTCGGCTTCGAGCCGCCGGCAGCCTGGTGGGCGCCGCTCGACCGCTGGACCGCAGGGCCCGGGGGCCTGGCGTACTACCGGGAGTTCGTCGGCCCGTGGGTGCGACGGCGCGTGACGAGGACCTCATCCGGGGACGGCCGCGCAGCGAAGTATCCGACCTGGGTCGAGCGGACCCCGGCATGAGCGGCGCCACGCCCCGCGGATGAGCGACATCGAACTCGTCCGTCTCCCCGCCGGGACTGTCACGCTGCACGACGCCCGGCGCCGCACCCGCCGGACCGTCGAAATCGAGCCGTTCTCCCTCGCCGCCTTCCCGGTGACGGAGGAACAGGTCACCGAAGTCCTGGGCACACCATCACGGCATCCTCGTCGCCCGGTCGCCGACGTGAGCTGGCTGCGGGCCATCCACTTCTGCAACGCCGCCTCGGAGTGGGACGGACTCGATCCCGTGTACCACTTCGAGGGTGAGGACGTGGCCTGGGACACCACAGCGGACGGCTACCGCCTTCCGACCGAGGCCGAGTGGGAGTACGCCTGCCGAGCAGGCTCCACCGGGCCACACTATGCGCCGCTGGCCGAGGCCGCCTGGACCGCGGCCGACGGAGTGGGCACGCCGCAGGACGTGGGCGGAAAGCTCCCGAACCTGCACGGGCTCTTCGACACGCTCGGCAACGTGTGGGAATGGTGCTGGGATCTCCTCGACCCCGCGCGGTACGACGACTATCGGGTCTTTCGCGGCGGAGGATTCGCCGACGACGCCTGGAGCGTGCGCGCGTCCGTTCGCCGCGGGGGAGCGCCGCGCATGCACCATGAGGACGTCGGTTTCCGCGTTGCTCGGGGCGCCTTCGACACCGAGGATGAGGCGCAGGGCTGGTCGGCGGCCGCGGACCGGGAGCGGGCCTTCGTCGACGGCGGTCTGCCCTCGGGCTGGACCCCGCGCCGACGGTAGCCCGCGCCGGGCGGTTTTGGTCGCCCACTCTGCGCGGTGGGAGACTGAAGGGATGACCACGCCGTTCGCGCTCATCCTCAACCAGGGTCGCGTCGCCGACCGCACGGACGGAGCCCTCGTCGGGGCACGCCGCGTCGCCGACGCGCTGTCCGCGCTCCTGCAGCGGGAGCCCGTCGTGGTCGGTACCCCGGAGCCGGCTCGGATGGACGACTGGTCGGTCGCGCTGCCCGAAGCTGCGGAGACGCTCACGGGCCTGCGTGACGCGGTGCAGGAGGCGATCGCCGCGGATGCGACGCCGCTCCTCGTGACGAACACCTGTGCGGCGAGCCTCGGAACGCTGCCGAGTGTCGCCGAGCACCACCCCGACGCAGTGGTGCTGTGGATCGACGCGCACGGCGACTTCAACACGCCAGACACCACCGACTCCGGCTACCTCGGCGGCATGGTCCTCGCCGCCGCCTGCGGGCTGTGGGACAGCGGCCACGGGGCGGGCATCGACCCCAAGCAGGTCATCGTCGTGGGCGGTCGCGACATCGATCCCGCCGAGGGGGAGCTGCTCGCCGGTGCAGGAGTGACCGTCGTCAGCCCCGCGGAGAGCACCCCGGAGCGGCTCAGGGCGCTCATCGCCGGGCGACCGGTGTGGATCCATGTCGACTGGGACGTCTTGGAGCCCGGTTACATCCCTGCGGCCTATCGCGTCGGCGACGGTCTGCTGCCGCACCAGGTGGCCGCGCTGTTCGCCGCGATCCCGTCGGCGGACGTCCGCGGCGTGGAACTCGCCGAGTTCGAGGCGGGCGACGCGGAGGTGCCCGAGCGCGTCAGCGTCGAGTTGATCGTGGAGACCGTCCAGCACCTCCTGCGCTGACGGCGCGGAGTGCCGTCACGGCGTGGCGGGTGCGGCGCCGAGGTGCCACGCGGTGATCTCGACCTCGGAGCCCGACACGATGTCGAGCTCGACCGGCCACGAGCCGCGGTCATACCCAGGGAGCAGGGCGGTGTGTAGCGCACGTGCCACGAGAGCGCCGTCCGTGGCATTGGCGTCCCATCCGATCACCGCGGTCGCCTCGCCCTGGGGCGGCACGGTGACGGGCGCGGAGCCGGGGTCGGTCGCCAGGAAGGACGAACCGGGCCGCACCTCGACGTCGAGCGCATGGCCGTTCTGATCCGCGAACGCGATGTCGGGATACCCCTCGACCACGCACGGCTCCTCGCTGACGTTCATCAGACGGATGCTCTGGGCACGGTGCCCCGTGGCCCCGTCGGCGGTTCCGAGTAGCAGCATGGCCCGGTCGGGGGTGCAGGCGTCCGCGGGGAGCTGCGGTGTCGACGCCCCCGGGGCCCGCTCCGGCACCGGATCGCCCACGGCCGCCGGATCGACGAAGGCTCCGGACTCGTCAGTGGTGCCCTGCAGCGCGGCGTTCTCCTCGACGATCTGGCGCTGCCACGCGGCATCGGCCAGGCTCCCGATGATGATGAGTGCGACCACGCTCGCGAGAGCGAGACCGAGGAGGCGCGGGGACCACCGCCGCGCGGGTTCTCCGCAGGCTCTCCGCGAAAGCGCCCAGGCGGGGATCCAGCCCCAGGCGAGTCCCCAGTAGGCGGTGTCTGGAGCGGACTCCACGACCGCCGCGGTCAGACCGTGCACGCCGGAGAGAGGGAGGAAGGACAGCACCCGGGTGACGTCGTCGCACAGCCCGACGGCCGTACCGGCGAGGACGGCGCCGAACCAGAGCACGAGGAACGCGGGAGCCCGGCCGACGCCCTGCGCGCCGCGTGCCACGACCCAGACGACGCTGCACAGGACGGCCGCCGTCATGGCCAGCACCGGGACGCCCCACGCGCCGGGGAGCAGCCAGGCGTGACTCTGCAGCGGGCCGATACCGACGAAGCTCAGCACTCGCGTCAGCACGATGTCGGAACCGGTCAGTCGGGCGATGGCGCCGGAGACGATCCACAGTGCGCCGAGGAGCAGCCCGGCGAGCAGCCCCGCCGTCGACGGCGGCCTCGTGCGACCGTCTCGGGCGCTCGGGAGGGCGGCGGTCGACGGGGGAGCGGAGGCCATGCCTCATCCTAGGGGCGCTCAGCGACGCCGGTCGGGATCCAGCCCCATGCGGATCCGCGTCCGCTTGCGTTCGATCAGGATGAACACGACTCCGAGGACCCAGAGCGGGATCAGGGTGAGGAACGCGACACGGAACGCGTCGAGCGTGTAGGTGTCCGGGGTGCCGGCGCCCTGGGCGTCGAGGAGGAGACCGATCACGAACACGGCGATCAGGGCAGCGATGAAGCCGCCCGCGTTCGTCACGCCGGTGGCCGTGCTGAGGCGATGCACGGGGTTGTGCGTGCGGGCGTGGTCGAAGGCGATCATCGACGCGGGGCCGCCGGTCGCCAGAGCGACCGCCAGGACCCAGAGCAGCCAGTCCGGGGCGGGGCCGGGGAGGGCGATGACCGCGATCCAGGCCGCCATCTGCACGCCGACCGCGGGGAGGACGAGGGCGAGCGAGCGGTGGTTCGGCAGGCGGCGGGAGAGATCGCCGATGATCGGGCCGAGGATCATGCCCGCGACCACGTAGATCGATATGATCCCCGCCGCGTGGGAGGTGGTCAGGCCCTCGCCGGCCGTGAGGAACGGCATGCCCCACAGCAGCACGAACACCGTGCCGGCGAACGGTGTGGTGAAGTGCGACCAGAACGCGAGCCGTGTGCCGGGATGTGCCCAGGCCGCCCGGATGCCGACGCCCGTGTCGATCGCCGACGTCACGACACGCACGACTCCGGTGTCCGTGTTCACCGACACGTCCGGACCGCTCTCGGCGGGGTTGTTGCGCACGATGAGCCACACGAGGATCGTGAAGAGCAGACCGAGCCCGGCGATGCTGCCGAACGTGATCGACCAGGTGGTGGCGTGCAGCAGGGCGGCGACCGGCACCAGCGCGATCAGCTGCCCCGCCTGCCCGATGATCCCGGTGAACTGGACCATGACGGGGCCGCGCTGCGCGGGGAACCATGTGGCCACCAGTCGCAGCACGGCGGGGAACACGGCGGCGTCGCCGGCTCCGAGGAGGACACGCGCGACGATCGCGATGCCGATGCTGGGGGAGAGGGCCATGGTGAGCTGTCCGGCCGCCATGAGCAGCATCCCCGCCGTGATGATCGGACGGGATCCGTAGCGATCGAGGAGGACGCCGACCGGAATCTGCATCCCGCCGTACACCGCGAGCTGCACGACGGCGAACAGTGCGAGCGTCGAGGCGTCCGCCTGGAAGCGGTCGGCGGCCTCGACACCGACGGCACCCAGCGATGTGCGGTTCGTGATGGCGAGCACGTAGGCCGCGACGCCGACGGACCAGATCGCCCAGGCCCGCCACCCCGGCGTGGAGACGGGGGAGTGGGAGACCTGAGGCACCCTTCCACGCTACTCCTGCGTGGAGCGCGGGCACGCACAGCGGTTGGAGCGAACTTTTCGCGGAATCGTCGCCCTCACGCGGGTGCGGCGAACCGGACGATCTCCTCGGCCACGGCCTGTGGCATGGAAATGTACGGTGAGTGGCTCGCCGACAGTGTGCGCGAGTCGCTGGCGGCCGGATCCTACAGGAGCCGTATGCGTTCCCCGGTGGCCGGCGCCTCCACTTCGCCGACCCGAGCGGCAACGAGCTCGGCGTCTGGTCCTCCCACTAGGCGCTGCAGATCACAGCGCGGGGGCGGAGGAGTGCCAGACTGCGAGGATGAGTCTCGTGCCCCGCATCCCGGAGATGGACACCTCGCGCCTCCGCCTGCGCAGGCAGGCGATCGAGGACGCGCCCGTGTTTCGCCACCTGTGGACCGAACGCGACGAACGAGTCCCCCCGCACCGGCGGCTCGACTCGGACGGTCGCCCCGACGTGGACGACATCCGAGCGCATATCCGCGATGCCGAGGAGTCGTCGCTGCTCACCGTGGAACGCATCGACACCGGGGATCCGATCGGGTACTGCGGCCTCGTCTACGGCGGCGAGGGGGTGGGCACCGAACCAGAGCTCGCGTTCGAGCTGCTGCGCGCCGAGCACAACCGGGGGTACGCCACCGAAGCTGCTCAAGCCGTCCTGACATGGGCAGACGGGGCGGGCTTCGACCGCGTCTGGGCCGGCGTCTGGGAATGGAACCTCCCGTCCCGGCGGGTGCTCGAGAAGCTCGGCTTCGTCGAGTCCGGACGGGAACGCCCGTCCTCCGCCCACGGTCGAAACATCCTGACCGTCAGGACGCGCACTGCCGTTCCCCGCATCGTCAGCGGCGAGATCACCCTGCGCCCGTTCGAACCAGACGATCTCGATGCGGTGATCGAGGCCTCCACGGACCCTTCGATCACGTCGGTCACGAGCGTGCCCGTCGCCCCGGGCAGGGCGGAGGCCGCCGCATGGGTCACACGTCAGCACCAGCGTCTGCTGTCGGCCGAGGGGTATTCCTACGCGATCGAGCGCCAGGGGGAGTGCGTGGGCCAGATCGGTCTGTGGCTCCGTGACATCGAGCAGGGGCGGGGAACGGTCGGGTACTGGATACGGCCCGGTCGTCGGGGGCGCGGAACTGCATCCATGGCTCTTCGCGTCCTGTCGGAGTGGGCGTGGACGATCGAGGATCTACAGAGGCTGCAGGCTCACGTCGAGCCGGGGAACGAAGCGTCGTGTCGGACTATCGAGCACGCGGGCTTCGTCCGCGAAGGGCTGCTCCGCTCCTGGCAGACCATCGCCGGAAGCCGTCGCGACATGTTCGTCTATGCTCTGGTCCGGCCGGACGCTCCAGGTACCCTTTCCGTATGACGCGGATGCCGTCATTCAGGTGATGGTGATCGGCGCGACGCGCAGACGTTGCTCGCGGATGCCCAGGACGAGGGCGACGATGCCGAGGAAGACGGTGCCGATTGCGGGCCCGTCCAGGACGAGATGACCGGCGATCCTCGATGTCGCTGTGCCGAAGGGCGCCGACGAGGAAACGGTGATCCCGACGACGAACGCGAGGGGCGTCCAGAAGACGACCCACAGCGGGGCCCAGCGCCAGGGCGAGGGGAGGACCCCCGCGCGCCCGATTCCGACAGCGGCGATGATCGCGAACGCGGCCAAACTCCCGTAGTACAGCGCGGCAGTAAGCACCCAGGCGTCTTCGCGCGCGTTGGGGTCGCCTGGCGACTCCGGGACGAGGCCGAACCAGAGGGACTGGGCGAACGGCGTGACAGCCAGCGCGAGGGTCGCGACGGTGCTCACGGGCCGCCGAGCAGTGACGCTACCCGCACGACCGACACCGATCACGAACAGAACGGCCGCCGATGCGAACACGGCATCCTTCGCGATCGCAAAGCCGGCGAGCTCCCCGCGGGCTGTGAACCAGATGACGACCGAGAGGAGGAGCAGGATTCCGCCGGTGACCCATGTGAGCCGACGCGCTCGACTATCAACAGTTGCGTTCACGGCCCCATCGCTCACGCGATCACCCTAGTCGTCGTTGGATCTTCGAGCAGCCCGCAGTGAGCACCCCGTCGGGAAGCCGCACCTCATAGGATCGCGATATGACCTCCCCTCACCGTGTCCCTGCAGACCTGCGGAAACGCGGAGGCTTTCGAGGAGCGGATGAATCGACCGCCTCGCTCATCCTCGGCCAGTTTTTCATCGGTGGCTTTTTCCTGTTCATCGTGGCTTTCTTCCTCGCACTCGGTGCTGCGGAAGAGTACGACGGGGTGACGTCCTTCATCGGGGCGAGCATCATGGCCGTCGTGCTGTCCGTCGTGTCGATGATCACCGCCCTGGTGGTCGGCCTGCCCCTTCGCCTCGTCTCGGCGCTGCGCGCGCGGTGGCTCGCCCATGGCGAGATCACCGTCCTCGGGGTCGTCGTCGGACTCGGCGCCTGCATCGTGTCGGTCGTGCTGGCGGGCGGAAGCGGGGGAGCGGCGTCCCCATGGTGGGCGTTCGTCATCTCGTGGACGGTCCTCGCCTTCTCGGTCGCGCATTTCGTCTGGCCAGGGCGACGCCGGCCGCGAGAGTCCCGAGCACCCCGAAACGACGACCAGGCCGCGTGAGCACACGCGGGGAGGGTCAGCATCCGGAGGACCCGGGAGCACGGGACGCCGATGAGCACGTCCCGACGCACACGCGGCGGGGATTCCTCATCGCTGCCGGAACCGGCGTCGCGGTGACCGGCGTCGGCATCTGGCTCTCCGCGGACTCCGGGGGAGAGGCAGACGACACCGGACGCCGCCCGGACAACCCCCGAGGGTTGCCCGAGTATGAGCCGGTCTACGACCGCGCGGTCACGGGTCTCGAGGTGCCGCTCGGTTTCGAGGACTGTGCCGATCCCACGGTGCGCGCCGACCGCAGCATCGCGGGGAGTGATCGCCGAACCGTGAGGCCTGTCATCGACCGCTTCGTCATCCACCACACCGGCACGACTTCCGACCAGTTGGAGTTCTTCTCCCGCTGCAACCGGAGATCATCGGCTCCCACCTTCTATTTGCGACACGACGGATCGGTCATCGAGACCATCCGCCCGGGAGCGAAGCCGTCGTCCACCGGCGCGGACTGGAACTGGCGGTCCGTGGCGGTGGAGACGCTGGATTTCACCGGAGCCCCGGAGTACACGGTGACCACCGCGCAGGTGGAGGAGATCGCGCAGATGATCGCGTGGCTCGCAGGCTTCGACGGCCGGACCCTGGACGGCGTTCCGGTGCGCTTCCGGATCGACCGAGAGCACGTCATCACCCACCAGGAGACATGGTCGGGAACGGAGTGTCCCGGTCCGTTCCTCCAATCGCGAGTGGATGACATCGTGGCGCGGGCGCAGGAGATCAGGAGGGAGCCACGGTGACGGCAGGGGAGCGGGCTAGTTGTGGTTGAAGCACCGACTCGAGTCCGGCGTCGACTCCGGCTCACCCTTGTAGAGGATGAACCAGTTTGCCGCCGTCGCCTCGTCGACGTGCACATCCAGGAGCATGCAGGTATAGAGGACGCTGTCTTCGCTTCGGAAACCGGCGTAGATCCAGGTCGTCCCGCACGGTGAATCCGGATCCGTGGCCAGCGTGATCTCATTCAGAGCGCCGCCTGAGCCCTCTTCCCAGGCCCCGAGAAGTCAACGGCATCTGCCCCGCGCAGCTCCGCCGCGGTGCGTGGCGGACTCCCACCGCACCCCACATCTCGTGGCCACGCAGTCGCCTGGAAGGTACCGTCCTCAGCGAGCTCGAGCGTCGTCGGCAGGTCGCTTCCCGCCCGCCATGTCCCGTACGCATCGGCCTCCGTCAGGCTGTAGTCCGAAGTCCCGCACGCCGCCAACGAGAGCACGAAGGCGGCCAAGAACGCGAGCGCACCGACGCGGCCGCGATTCCGAGGGGATGGACGGGTGGGCACAGGCCCATCATGCAGCATCCACCCGTGTCACCGCGGCCGGCGGCTCAGGAGAGGGTCACTTTCCTCTACTGGTTACACGGCTTATTCGAGACCGGCGTAATCGTTGTCTGACGTCAGCGTTTGCGAAGCCGAGCGCTGCCACTCGAGTCGCCATGACCTTCCCTCCTGCCCGGACACACCGCCATAGCCTTGCACTCGCGTCCCCAGTTCCCCGCTCATCGGGTACTCGAGAACCGAGTAAACTGCCGAGCGGAGCGACGCGCTTCCTCGCTCAGATATGGACCGCAGAGCGCCGGCTGACCCTAGGTTGGAGAATGGAGCTGCGGCTCGCAGCGTTGAAACTCGCTAGCATCAGCACCATGTTGGACAGCAACTCTCTGCGGCCGTCACTGGAGTCACTATGCATAGGTCACATCACGGACTCTGCGCTACGTCGGCGGGTTCAAGACTCGGCCACCAGAACCGAGTGCTCATTCTGTGGCCTCGTTGGATCCGCCAGAGATGCGCCATTCGCCGTGCCGATCGATGCTGTCGTTCAGCAGGTGTATCGGGCCGCCCTAAATCACTTCCAGAGTTTCGACGGGGCTACATTTTTTGAAGGCGAGGCGTACGAAACTGAGCTGGAGACCTCGGAGGTTGTCGCCGATATCGCTGACGGTGCGTTCGAACACTCGGTAAGCGAGCGGGCTCTGGCGGCGATTAGCAGAGCAATCGTCTGGCCAGAGTCCTGGTTCGAGAAAGACGCCCAGACGCAGTTCGCGTACTCGTGGGAGCAGTTCACAGAAACCGTTCGTCACGAAGCGCGATTCGTCTTCGTTGCCAACGCCCGGGATGGTGGCGAGCACGAGCCGCCCGCTCGTCTCTCTAGGTTCTTGGATGGGTTGCTGGCCTACGCAGACAAGAGCACGCGAATGCTGCACGTGTTGGAGGTCGGTTCGAAACTATATCGGGGTAGGATGACGGCCGATCTAGACAAGCTGGTGGCCGAGGCCGTCGCGGCCCCCAGCAAAGTATTGGGATCCGCGCCGCCCGACCGCGCCGCTGCTGGCCGAATGAGCGGCGAAGGAGTACCACTGTTCTACGGCGCAGACGACCTTCATACTGCGGTGGCGGAGATTGCGCTGCATTCGCCGTATGACGTGGCAGTCATCGGAGAGTTCGTCGTTCAGCGTCCGCTGACTATCCTCGATTTCACCCGCACCCCGCGGCTACCTAGCGTGTTCGACATTATGCGACAGGAGCGTCGAGCCTTCGCAGAGTTCGCCGATGATTTCGTGAAAGCCTTGACCCGGCCGATAGCTCTTGACGGGAGAGAGCGAGTGGACTATATACCGACACAGGTCGTCACCGAGTACCTACGCTGGGTTCCTGACCGACGGATTGACGGAATTGCATTTCCATCCCGTGCCAGCAAAGGCGGCAAGAATGTCGTTCTTTTTGTTCCTCCGGGTGCTGACGTGGTGTCCTCGCCTCCCACGCCAGACGAACGTCGGGACCTCGCCATGTCAGCCAAGCTTGGCGGTAGCCAACGCGCGACACTCACCATCACCCCGGAGGCTGTGTCGGCGCACGCCGTGGTGCGTAGCGTTCGGGTGCAGCAAATCAGGCTCCAGCCGCGGTAGTCGGTAGATCGCACCAGCGGGGCACGAGCGCCCGCGCAGCTCGAACTTGCCAGCAGGGACCGAGGCAATGGGGCCGTCAAACAGCGTTCGACGAGTCGCGACGCCGCCACCAGCCCGGGCCCTGCGGAAATGAGTTCCGGCGCGTTCTTGGGCGGGCGCCACGCGAGCGAGTTGAGCTCTGCCGACGACGAGTCGGCAACATGCTCCAGCTCTGCGGTTCGGCATCTCGTCGCCTGAACAATGTGGACGACGACTTCACCCGCGTTGTGTGTCAGCGAGGGAACGGTGCACCAGTTCGTCAGCGATAACCGCGTCGACTCTCTTGCCGACTTCTCGAATGTTCCCCGCATGCTCAGCAAGAGAGCGGAGCATGCTCTCGAAATCGACGCCGGCGACAAGGGCCAGTTCGTCAGGCTCCAACTCGCCCAGCCGCCGGGTGATCTGGCGCTCCACCACCGTGATCGCCTCATCTCTGGACAGGTGCGTGAACTGAATCATTGCATCGAAACGCGAAGACAGCGCCTCCCCAAGGGCCCGGCGGATTTCCGCCTCTGAATCATAGTTCGACGTGCAGATGATGAGAGCCCGTCCGACGTCAGCTCGATAGTTTTTATCCGAAAAGACACCTTCATCGAACAACTCGTAGAAGGCGCTGTGGAACACGCTTGCCGCTTTGTCGAACTCGTCGATAAGGATGACACCAGAATCTCGATCGATGAGTTCGTGGGCAAATGAGCGTTCGGAGTGCTTACCGCCAAACAGGTAGGAGGCGAATGAGTCGTTCTGGAACATTGAGAACTGAGTCCGCATCAGAGAACCTTGCAGCAGGTCGTTGATAAACTTTGCCGTCTCTGTCTTGCCGACACCGGACGGGCCGTAGAACATCACGACAACCGGCCTGTTGCGCCTCGCTCTAGTCAGAGGGTACATCGCGCGGAGCATTGCGTCCCGGACCTGCGCTTGACCGACCAGGTGTTCTCCGAAGTGGTCCCGGAAAGCGCGCAGGGTCTCCAATGTCACCATGGGGTAGGAGTACCGCTCGACGCGGAAGGAGTTCGGGAATGTTTTCTCGAGTTGCGCTTTGACTTGTTCAGGCGGGTTGTGGAGATGTAACTCTTTCGGGTTCAGTGCTCTAGCCAGCCACGAGAAATTTGTTATGACATGCTCGTTGAGACTGGCGTAGTCACCTGAGTCCGCTACGAGCCGTTGGGGTCGCTTCCTCTTCTTCGGCTTGACCCGCGGAGGCTCCTGACCAGGTACGTGGTGGATGTGAACAGTTTGATTCCTCTCGTCGTCATGAGCGTTAACTGCCTCCCGCAAGCTCTCTTTGCGTGTTGGCTTGACCCGTTCGCCAAACCACTCGCTCGGTCCGTAATAGGCCGTCACCGCCACGTCAGCTCCCATGCATGACCCCCGCGAGGATGACGTCGTAGACGTCCAGCTCGGCCGTGTCGTTGATCTCGGCTCTACCCACGAGTCGTTCAACGGATGGCAGCGTTGAGGCATCGCTAGGCGCCATCTCGGCTTCCATCGTGAGACTTCCCTCGCTGGCGCTGCCGACCCGCACTGCGTCGAAGACAAGATTCATTCGGGCCAGATCGACGAGTCCATAACTGTTGCGGAACGCGTTGATGTTGAAGCGGAGGATTCGCGCCGTCCCATGGTTGTCTCGAGCGAGCAGCTCATAGTAGCCCTTGGCCGTCGCCAGCATCTCGCTTAGTCCGTTGAGGCTAATCGGTGCGTCCTCTAGCTTGAGCATGGACATGTAGGGGGCGTACATCTTCATGTACGCCGCTGACTTGTTGCTCGCCGTTACGCGCAGTCCCTCGAGACGCGCGACACCCTCGATGTCGACACTCTTGTCGAGGTAGTCGGTAAGAATGGTGTTCGAGATTGTCTTGTTCAAGATGTTTCGCCCGACTGCCGACCCCTTCACGCCAGCCGCGACCTCGGCAGATGCACCGAAGAACGAGAGCCATTTCAGCCTCGCCGATAGCGCCGCATCCGCATTTGCGTGTGCTTCCTTTGCACGTTCCTGGATGTGCTCGGTTGAGGAGACCTCCCGGCCGCCTGCTGTGATGTCAAGCAGGTCAGATGCTGACTCTTCGTCGAAGTAGACGATCTTCACGAGGCGTGCGGGTCGCAGACTCTTCGACATAGTTTCCTCTCGATGCGTGATGTAGCGCGGATACCCGGCCGCAGGCAGTCGAATGCGAGACGATCACCGCATCCGGCCCTTGCCCCCTACCTTGCCAGGTGTTGCGGCCTCCTGGTTCTGTACGATGCTTGTTCTTCGTTGTGCACACTTCTGCTCACTCCGATTGCGCAGCGACGGCACTTGGAGGAGGGCTTCCCACCGATGGTGGCTGAACGCGTCCGTTGGCAATCCCGCCGCGCCGAATTTCGCTCGTCGTTGTGGTGCGCTCCTAGATCGGGCGTCGTGAGCCCGCATCCACACCTCCGTCTGCCGCGGCTCCGACTATCGAGATCGCCAGCCGTCCGCGACCGGCACCTGCGAGTTCCGCTAGATTTCGGTCTATGAAGACTGATGAGCCCGGTGCTGACGTCAACCCCGACACCGTAGATGCAGCTACACGGGAAGAGCGGGTGCCGTCACTCGATCAGCGCTTCTGGGTCACGGGAACTGAGTTCACTGACAGATTCGACGCACTGCGGGAGACTCACACCGAGCTTTCGAAAGCTGCTGCCAATCTCGACCACTTTGGCTCAATCTGGGACAATCTGCCGGCTGGCGTCGAGATCAGCAGTGAAGACAAGCAACGCGTTGTAGCCCGTATCCGCTCGATACCCAAGGATGCGTTCACCGCTCGCAAGTTGCTCGACGCACTTTGGGACGTCACCTCTGATGATGCCTGGGGGCCCGCCTTTGCCACCGCAACGATGGCTAAGTTCTACCGGCCTCGACGAGAACCGATCTTCCATGGCGCGCTGCTGATCAGCGCCGTTGCCAGCCTGGAAGCTCATCTCGGGCAGCTAGCCGAGAACTACTACCGCGCGGCGCCAGCAGCGCTGCATGACGTCCCTAAAGAGGCGCTCAAAGAGTTTTCTTTGAAGGACCTTCAGACGCTGGGTTCGATCGATCAGGCGATCGAAGCCGCTATCGACTCACGAGTTAACAAGCTCAGCTTCGGCACCCTCTCCGACTGGCGAAAATTCTTCAAAGACCGGATGAGCATAGATCTGGCCGATCAAGGCACCACATGGGAGCAGTTGTTGGAGATCTTTGAGCGACGCCACTGCCTTGTGCACAGCGAAGGCCAAGCGTCGCACCGATACGTCAAGGTCACGGGCTCCTCTGAAATCAAGTCGGACTTGCGGCCGGATCGCGACTATGTATCACACGCCATCGATGCTCTGGAAGTCATGGGGACACTTCTGCAAGCGTCGGTCTGGCACAAGTTCACCAAGAACGCGGATGACATATTCACACAGCTTCAGAGGGTCGCGTTCGGAGCACTCAGCACAGGGCGGTGGGCCTTCGCGTTGCCGCTCTTCGAACGGTGTGGAGAATTGCCTCTGTCGAACGAGAAGCGCCTAATCACCCTCGTCAACACTTGGCTCGCTCAGAAAGGCCTATTCGGTCTGGACGCAATTCGCCGAGACGTGGAGGAGTGGGACGTCACTGGTGTCGACGAGCTCTATGTTTTTGCGAAAGCATGCATCCTCGGAGACCTAGATGCCGCGTTCGCTCAGCTTCCAGGTCTCGTAGAACGTGACAAGTTGTCTGGTGCCGCGCTGGCGACATGGCCGCTGACCGCTCCCTTGAGGACTGACCCGCGTATCCGAGAGTACGGCGACCTGGTTCGCGGCTTCTTGTCCACCGAGATCGAGGAATCTGAGCTCGAAGCCGAGATCGAAGACTCGGACCCAGCAGCATGATGCCGGCGTTGTTGACCAGGACACCAGCCCCTCCGAGCTCATCCTGGACGCGGGCGGCAGCCGCGACGATGGAGTCGCGGTCGGTGACGTCGGCTTCGATCGCGATCGCGCCGCAGCTGAGTTCCTCCGCGAGGGCGGTGATGCGGTTCAGGCGGCGGGCGACGAGGGCGACGGTGTAGCCGGCTGCAGCGAGTTCGCATAATCCGCGATGTAACGCAACTCAGAACCATCTGATCACTCGTTTATGAGTAAACCTTGCCTTCTCATGGAGTCCGCGTAGCATGACGACTGCAACCTCACCCTGTGGTCGTCGACCTGGTCGATCCCGTGCTGGCTCCGGACTCGCGGGGAGTGTGATGAGACCGGCCAGTTCGCGTATTGCGAGAATATGTCGTCCTCAATCTGACATAATGTGCATTATCGGATAATCCATATCCGGGATCTGGCAGGACGAGACAGGGTGGGAAAGCCGCCACCGCGGCCCTCGATCATGCGTTGACGTACGCCGCGAGATGCTCACCCGTCAACGTCGACCCGTCAGCGACGGGCTCGGACGGCGTTCCCAGGACACGCGGGCCTCGGACACCGGAAAGGTCGAGCACCTCGGTGATGTCCTTGCCGCCGAGCTTGGGCTCAGCCGCTCAGCTCGAATCCGCTTCTGTGGTCGAGAGGTCAGACCAGACGCTTCTCGGAAGCTGACCGCGCATGCCGATGCCCTCATTCGGCCGGGTGGCAAGCTCGCAGGTTTTCGATCCTCCCATAACCACGTGAAGACGCTGCTGATGACCGCGAATGAGGCCTAGCCGCTCATAGCGCTCGGCAAGCTCGGGTGAGCCGGCGGCGGTGACCACCACTGTACCGCTGGGCAGATTGCGGAGCCGGCAGCGAAGGCTTGGCATCAGGTCAGAGTGTGTGCCGGGTAGCTGGGCCAAGGCCGAGACAACGACCCGCGGGCCTGGCGGGGTTTCAGGGCCAACTGGAGCCGCGGGGAAGCCCGCGCGCCCAACAGCTACCGCTGTTCCCAGCAATATCCATAGCAGCGTCAGAACGGTTAGGGCTGAGACGAGAAGCGCGAGATACGCAGACGTGAGCGTGGGTGCGACGATCACGACCACAGATGCTAGGGTGGCCGGCGTGACGAGCAGGAGGAGTACTGCGACCATCCGGGCGACGCTTCGTCCGGGCTTGTAGGGAGCCACGACCGCGGCCCCGGTACCGTTGTCTGAAAGAACCACGTGCTTCGTTCCTGCCACCGCCAAGGCCCAGGCGTGCGCGGCGAATGTCACGAAGGCCAGTACGCGGTTGTCTGAGAACGCGCGAGCGATAACCCACGCAGCACGGGCTGCGCGGCCGACGCCACCGTATGTCATACGAGAGGCGCCGCAGTGAACGGCGCTCGATCCGCGAACTGGAACGCGCGTCCGAAGAGCGTGGAGCCACTCGTGGGAGAGCCGGGATCTCGGGGCACCACGCCTGTAGCGGCCCAGAGCATTTCGCGCAGCCACTGCGCGCCTCCATAGACTCGAAAGTTACCGACGCGTTCAGCCGTGTGGTCAGCGCGCTCCAGTAC
Source organism: Microbacterium sp. NPDC064978 (assembly GCF_044543605.1). Classification (NCBI taxonomy): domain Bacteria; kingdom Bacillati; phylum Actinomycetota; class Actinomycetes; order Micrococcales; family Microbacteriaceae; genus Microbacterium; species Microbacterium sp. NPDC064978. Next base: position 286,259 of record NZ_JBITWF010000001.1, read on the forward strand.
GACGTGGATGCGTGACAACTCCTCGATCTCGTGGGAGTACACGGTCCACTCTTCGTTGGCTTCTCCGTACTCGAGCGGGTCGAACTCTGAGGATGGGTCCGAGGCGAAGTTCTCGAGTTCTTCGGGGCTCGCACGCTGACGCAGCAGCTGCGGTGCGCGCAGCGTGAAGGCGACGATCGCGAGTTCGGGATCCACGAACTCATCGATCAGATCCTCGCCGTACCGATCAAGATCTAGTGGCGTAGCGCCTAGTGAGACGAGGAAGGAGGCTACGTCGTCCACCAGAGGCATGGCGGCCACGTTGTAGTGTTCGCGCGCTGACTCCAGCAGCTGGTCGTAGGTCGTCATGTGTTCTCCAACGGTGCTTGGGTCGGCGCCTGAATTCGTTCGGCGCCGACCCACCAGACCCTACCGGCTAGGACGGAGAGCCATAGAACGAGTGCATGTTTGGAGCGTGTCGGTACGGGTGGTAGTGCCACAGGTAGCCTGTTCCATGCTTCTCCGCACCGACGGGATTGCCCGACGGATTGAGCAGCTTCGCGAGCGACTTCGCCTTGGTGCTCGAGATGGCCCAGACATCGCCGCCCGTGCGCCCCCGGGCCTGAGCCTGAGCGGACGTGAGGCCGGTTGGGCTGATATACACCTTGCTGCCTGAGCGGACCGCGATGTAGTAGTCGCGCTTCTGGCTGCTTGAGCGGCGGTTGTTATCGGCGATGATTTTGGAGACCGCCTTCGCAGCTTCAAGCGCTAGGACGCCACCAATGATGATGGCAGCGCCGATGGCCAGGTAGGTGAGCGCTGTGCCCAGCGAGATCGCGGCGAACGCAATGGGGATGACGAATGCGATAGACGGGTTGACGTTGGCCGAGTCGTAGTTGTAGGTCTCCCCCGAACTGGGCTCCGTCAGCGTGAAGCTCGTTTCCTCGACGGTGGATTCCTGAATCGATATGTCATACGTTTCCGTCACCAGTTCGCCGTCGATGCGATCGGTGAAGGTCACCTGACCGAACGACTGTCCCGGCTCCAGCTCCAGCGAGAACGAAAAGTCGCTGTTGGGCTCCGAGGCTGCAGCTTCGAGCTCGACGCCGTCAGTCCCGACCTCGACCGCCTCCAGATCAAGACCCTCTTCTGCGAGGCCCTGCTCGAGTATCTCTTCTGGTTCGAGACCTTCGTACTCACCTTGTATGGCTGTCGTCTGATCGTCCGGGGTCTCGTCCGCAGTTGCCGCTGGCGCCACCAAGACACTGGCGACCAGCGCAGCGGCAGCCGCGACGGCCACCAAGAAACGTCTTGACATGTATTCCTCCTCCGGTTGTTGAGCGGAAAGTAGCACATCTGTCGGCGCTGCATCGCTCTGCCTACAAAAATGACGTGGAACTCACCACGGGAAGTGGCAGAGCGCGGGTCAGTCGTTCCCGTCCGGCGGCTGCGGGAAACGAAAGTCATGGACGCTGTCGATCTCTCCCGCGATGAGAGCACTCACTAGTTGGTGGGTGACGGCCGCGGTCGAGATCGAGGTGCCTGATTCAACGCGAACCTCGCCGTTAGGAGCGAGAACGCTGACGTCCACCCCGTCCGCCACGGCATCGACCTCGCGACGCGCAGCATCGGACCACCACTCCCCTGCGGAGTCAACCGCCGACACGGAGACAACGCTTGAGCATCGGGCAGGAAAATCAGACGCCAGGAACCGCACGTTGCCTGCGGCGGCAATGATGGGGATCCCCGCCTCCCCCGCGATGCGAACAGCCTCTCGGAGACGCGAGGAGTCCTGGCGCACGCCCATGCTGATTGAAATCACGTCGACACGTCTGTCGACCGCCGCCTCAATTGCTTCCGCAAGACCGGTCGCAGTGGCGTTCTCACCTATGTCGTAGCTCACGAGCACAACCCGGTCGGGCGGGAGTGCTTCTGCCCCTTCATCATTCACCCCTAGCAACACAGAGGCCATCATCGTGCCGTGCTCGCCGCTCACCGGTTCGGTTTGATTTTCGATCGTGTAATCGCGTAACTCTGTCACAGAGTTCTCGGCGATGCCCGTGTCGATCATGGCGACCACGATCGGGCCCGAGGCATTATTGTGGGGCGAGCAGGAAGCCATCATCATGGCCAGCAGACACACGCTCAACACGACCCGCAAAGCCCTCATCCAAGGATCGTATCCAAGGACCGGACGGCCCCCGCATCCGAGCACAACCGAGGATCGAACGATCCTTGTGATCTGCAACCGACATCAGCGCATAATCCGCATACAGGGTCTCGCGGGACCAGAGAGGATGGAGAAGCCGCCAGCGCGGCCCTGTATCAAGCGTTGACGTACGCCGCGAGATGCTCACCCGTCAGCGTCGACCCGTCTGCGACGAGCTCGGCAGGCGTTCCCTGGAACACGATGCGACCACCGTCGTGGCCGGCTCCCGGTCCGACGTCGATGATCCAATCGGCGTGCGCCATGACCGCCTGATGATGCTCGATCACGACCACCGTCTTGCCCGCGTCGACAAGACGATCCAACAGACCGAGGATCGTGTCCACGTCGGCGAGATGCAGGCCGGTCGTCGGCTCGTCCAACACGTAGACGTCGCCCTTCTCGCCCATCTGGATCGCGAGCTTGATGCGCTGGCGCTCACCGCCCGACAGGGTCGACAACGGCTGTCCGAGCGACAGGTAGCCGAGCCCCACGTCTTCCAGGCGTCCGAGGATGGCGGCCGCGGCCGGGAGCTTCGCCTCGCCCTCGCTGAAGAATACGCGGGCCTCGGACACCGGAAGGTCGAGCACCTCGGTGATGTCCTTGCCGCCGAGCTTGTACTCCAGCACCGCCGCCTGGAAGCGCTTACCGCCGCAGTCCTCACATGGGGTCTCGATCGTGTCCATGAACCCGAGCTCGGTGATGATGACACCGGCGCCCTTGCACGTGGGACACGCGCCCTCGGAGTTCGCGCTGAACAGGGCGGGCTTCACGCCATTCGCCTTCGCGAAGGCCTTGCGGATGGGCTCGAGCAGCCCCGTGTAGGTCGCGGGATTGCTGCGACGCGAGCCCTTGATGGCGGACTGGTCGATCGCCACCACGCCCTCGCGTCCGGTCACCGAACCGTGGATGAGCGAGCTCTTACCCGAGCCGGCGACACCGGTGACCACGGTCAGGACACCGGTCGGAATGTCGACGTCCACGTTCTGGAGGTTGTTCGTGGAGGCGCCGCGGACTTCGATCGCGCCGGTGCGGTCACGCACGGCGTCCTTGAGCTGTGCACGGTCGTCGAGGTGCTGCCCCGTCAGTGTTCCACTGGCCGTGAGACCCTCGACGCTCCCCTGATAGCAGATCTCTCCCCCGGCGCTTCCGGCACCCGGACCCAGATCCACGACATGATCGCCGATCGCGATGGTCTCCGGCTTGTGCTCGACGACGAGCACCGTGTTCCCCTTGTCGCGCAGGCGCAGCAGCAGCCCGTTCATGCGCTGGATGTCGTGCGGGTGCAGCCCGATGGTCGGCTCGTCGAACACGTAGGTGACATCGGTCAGCGAGGAGCCGAGGTGCCGCAGCATCTTGATCCGCTGCGCCTCTCCCCCGGACAGCGTTCCCGATGGCCGGTCCAGGCTCAGATACCCCAGGCCGAGGGTCACGAAGGCGTCGAGGTTGGCACTCAGCGCCTGGAGCAGCGGCCCGGCACCCGGGAGGTCGAGCCCCCGGACCCACGCGGCGAGATCCGTCACCTGCATGCGGCAGGCGTCGGCGATGCTCACGCCGTCGATCTTCGACGATCGCGCACCTTCGGTGAGGCGCGTGCCGTCGCACTCCGGGCACACCGCGAAGGTGGCCACCCGCTCGACGAACGCGCGGATGTGCGGCTGCAGCGCGTCGAGGTCTTTGGAGAGCATGGACTTCGTGATCTTCGGGATCAGGCCCTCGTAGGTCATGTTGATACCGGAGATCTTGACCTTCGTGACCTCGCCGTAGAGGAAGAGGTGACGCTGCTTGTCGGTGAACGACGCGATGGGCTTGTCCGGCGGGTAGAACCCGGACTGCGAGAACCCCTTCACCATCCAGCCGTCGGCGGTGTATCCGGGCACCATGATCGCGCCCTCGTCGAGGGACTTGGACTCATCGACGATCTGCGAGAGGTCGAGATCGGACACCACTCCCCTGCCCTCACATCGCGGGCACATGCCGCCGAGGTAGATCGCGTCCTTCACGATCTTCTTCTCCCCGCCCGGCCCGGTCATCACTCCGCTGGCCTTCTGCGTCGGGATGTTGAACGAGAACGCCGTCGGCCCGCCGATGTAGGGCTGTCCGAGCTTGCTGAACAGGATGCGGAGCATCGCATTGGCATCCGTCACCGTGCCGACGGTGGACCGCGGATTCGCGCCGAGGCGCTCCTGGTCCACGATGATCGCCGTGGTGAGGCCTTCCAGCACGTCGACGTCGGGTCGAGGGACGGACGGCATGAAGCCCTGCACGAAGGCGCTGTACGTCTCGTCGATCATCCGGCGCGATTCGGCGGCGATCGTGTCGAAGACGAGAGAGCTCTTCCCGGAACCCGAGACCCCGGTGAACACCGTGAGGCGTCGTTTCGGGATGTCGACGCTCACGTCCTTGAGATTGTTCTCGCGCGCGCCCTGCACACGGATGAGATCGTGGGTGTCCGCGGGGTGCTCGGCAGCGGTCATGCGGCGTCCTTCGTGGTGGTGGGGCCGTCAGGCGGCCTGGTTGATGCGGAGCAGGTTGCCCGCGGGGTCGCGGAACGCGCAGTCGCGCACACCGTAGGGCTGATCCATGGGTTCCTGGACCACGTCCGCCCCCTCCGCGACCAGACGGTCGAACAGGGCGTCCAGGTCGTCGCTCGCGAGTGTCAGAGCGCCATAGCTGCCCTTCGCGATGAGCTCCAGGATCGTCTGCCGTTCGGCGTCGGTGATGCCGGGGTCGGTGGCCGGCGGGTGGAGCACGATCGAGGTCTCCGGCTGGCCTGCGGGGCCGAGGGTGAGCCAGCGCAGGCCGTCATAGCCGACGTCGCTGCGCACCTCGAAGCCGAGGGCGTCGCGGTAGAAGCCGAGCGCCGCTTCGGCGTCGGTGTGCGGGAGGAAGGCGTAGTGGATGCTGATGTTCATGATGCTCACGTTAGGTGCGCCTCGGGGCGCGGCGCTTCTCGATTCCTGATCGGTCGGGTGACCTGCTTCGCCTGGAACGACGGGATGCCCTCGACGTTCGCGGCGCGTTCACGGTACACGCTGGGTGGGACACCGACCAGCTCCGAGAACCGGGTGCTGAACGTTCCCAGCGAGGAGCAGCCCACGGCGAAGCACACCTCGGTGACGCTGAGGTCGCCGCGACGCAGCAGCGCCATGGCGCGTTCGATGCGGCGGGTCATGAGATAGGAGTACGGGGATTCGCCGTAGGTCTCGCGGAACCGCCGACTGAGGTGGCCGGCGGACATGTGCACGCCCCGCGCCAGGGCCTCGACGTCCAGGGGCTTCGCGTACTCCCGATCGATGCGGTCGCGAACCTTCCGCATCACGACCAGCTCCCGCAGTCGAGCGTCATCCACCGGTGTCACGTGATGATCCTGCCATGACGCCGGAAGACGGGGAATGACCATCCGCGACGCGCGGAGCCGCTCCTCCCCCGCTGTCGGACTTCCGGCGCTACCCTGGGGGCATCCTCACAGGATTCTCTCAGAAGGGGTTCCCCGTCATGTCTGAAGCAGTCGCAGAAACGAAGTCTTTCTTCAAGTCAATCCGCGTCGCTCTCGCGGTCTCCGGCGTGCTCGCCCTGCTCGCGGGTATCGCGTTGCTCGTCTGGCCGGTGAAGTCCGCCGTTATCGTGACGGCGATCTTCGCGTCGTACCTGATCATCGCGGGAGTCGTCTACATCGGCCTCCGCATCTTCTCCCGCGCCAAGGGCGGCTGGTCTCGCGTCGGCCACATCGTCCTCGGCTTGCTCTACATCGTCGCCGGCGTCATCGCGTTCTTCAACCTGAACGTCGCCGCCGCCACCCTCGCGCTGGTCGTCGTGATCTTCATCGGCGTGAGCTGGATCGTCGACGGCGTCGTGGCGCTCTCGCTGCTCGGCAGCGATGGGTCGCGAGTGTGGACCGTGATCTACGCCATCCTCAGCATCATCGCCGGAATCATCGTCCTCTTCTCGCCGGTCATCGCCGGATTCGCGCTGTGGCTGCTCCTGGGCATCTCGCTCGTCGTGCTCGGTATCGTGCAGATCATCCGCGCGATCACGCTGGGCAAGGATGAGAAGGCGTTCACCACGGGCGCTGCCGCCGTCTGATCTCGGATACGCACGACGCCCCGGACCTGCCGAGCAGGTCCGGGGCGTCGTGGCGTCGGACGACTATTCCGCGGCGAAGGCGCTCACGTCGCCGACGAGGCGGGTGTTGTCCGCGGGGACGGGGTCGATGACCGCCTTGGCGACCTCGGCGGCGAACTCGGACACGTTGTAGAGACGGCCGGCGGATTCGCGGCGCTCGGCGATCGCCCCGGGGTTCGCGCGCTCGAGCAGCGTCGCGGTGATCGTGCCCTCGATCATGTCGCCGGAGACGACGGTGAAGCCGATCCCCTTCTCTGCGAGGCCGGGGATCAGTTCCCGCAGCGCGTCCTCGCCGGCACGCTTGGACAGCGCGACGGGCTCGTACTCCGGCATCGTCGGCGTCGTGCGGATGAAGTGCGCCTGGTGGCTGGTGACGAACACGACGCGTGCGCCATCCGACAGCAACGGGGTCGCGGCGTTGAGGACGTTGAGCTGCGCGTCCCGGTTGAGCGTCAGGGCGTAGTCCTCGGCCATCCCCGACTCCATGCCACCCGAGGCGTTGAGGACGAGGACGTCGAGACGCCCGTACTCGGCGCGGACGGCGTCGAACATCTCGGCGATCGACGCCGGGTCGGTGAGGTCCGCGCCGACGACGAGCGCCCGGCGGCCCAGTTCGCGCAGCTGCGCTGCGAGCTTCTCCGCGCGCGGCGCCTTGTTCCGGTAGTTGATGACGACGTCGGCGCCGGCCTCGGCGAGGTACCGCACGGTGTCGGCGCCGATCCCCCGCGATGAGCCGGTGACGAGGGCCACCTTGCCGTCGAGGGATCCTGCGGGAAGAACGTCGGTCACGGGTGACTCCTCATGGTGCGTGGAACGCCGTGAGCGCACGGCCCTCACAGATTACCAAGGGGGCGCGGTGGCGGCCGGTCGGGCGTCGCCACGCGTGGTACGTTGACGGCAAAGGAGGCCGCATGGACAACTTCTCGACGTTCGTCACGTTCATCGACCACTGGGCATGGATCGGGTGGCTCGTCCTCATCGCCGTCTTCCTCGTCATCGAGATGCTCTCCCTCGACTTCACCTTCCTGATGCTGAGCTTCGGCAGCGTGATCGGTCTCGTCACCGACTTCGTCGGGCTCCCGGTCTGGATCCAGATCCTGATCGCCGCCTTGGCATCCGCCCTCTTCATCCTCTTCCTGCGGCCGCCCCTCTTGCGCCGACTGCACCGCGGTGCCGACCCCACCCGCTCGAACGTCGAGGCGCTCGTCGACCTCCGCGGCATCGCGCTCAGCGAGATCACGCAGATCTCCGGCCAGGCGAAGCTCGCGAACGGCGACACCTGGACCGCCCGAACCACCACCCCGATGGCGATCCCCGCGGGGGCGCCTGTCGCCGTCAGCGCGATCAACGGCGCGACCGCCATCGTCCGACCCCTCAACGACTAGGAGCACGCGTGGACGACGCATCGATCATCCCGACCGTGATCATCTGGATCCTGGTGATCGCGGTCATCATCTTCGTGATCGTCACGATCGCGCGGGCGATCCGCATCATCCCGCAGGCGACCGCCGGCGTGGTGGAACGACTCGGCCGGTATCACAAGACCCTCTCCCCCGGCCTCAACATCCTCGTGCCCTTCATCGACCGTCTGCGGCCGCTGATCGACATGCGCGAGCAGGTGGTCTCCTTCCCGCCGCAGCCCGTGATCACCGAGGACAACCTCGTCGTCTCCATCGACACGGTCGTCTACTTCCAGGTGACCGACGCCCGTGCCGCCACCTACGAGATCGCGAACTACCTCGGCGCCGTGGAGCAGCTCACCACCACGACGCTCCGCAACGTCGTCGGCGGTCTGAACCTCGAAGAGGCGCTCACGAGCCGCGACAACATCAACGGCCAGCTCCGCGTGGTCCTCGACGAGGCGACCGGCAAGTGGGGCATCCGCGTGGGCCGTGTCGAGCTCAAGGCGATCGACCCGCCCGTCTCGATCCAGGACTCGATGGAGAAGCAGATGCGCGCGGAGCGGGACCGCCGTGCCGCGATCCTGACCGCCGAGGGGACGAAGCAGTCCGCGATCCTCGAGGCGGAGGGCCTTCGTCAGGCGGAGATCCTCCGGGCCGAGGGCGACAAGCAGGCAGCGGTCCTTCGCGCCCAGGGTGAGGCGGAGGCGATCCAGAGCGTCTTCACCGCGATCCACCAGGGCGCTCCGGACGACAAGCTGCTCGCCTACCAGTACCTGCAGATGCTCCCGAAGATCAGCGAGAGCCCGTCCAGCAAGCTGTGGATCATCCCGAGCGAGCTGACCGAGGCGCTCAAGGGCATCGGCACCGCCTTCACCCCGAAGGCCGGGCCGGGTTCGTCCACTCCCCCCGCTGGCGCGTGACCCACCCGTACTTCGTCAAGGCCGAGCAGCCCCGGATCCTGGCCCATCGCGGTCTCGTGACCGTCGAAGGGCGGGAGTCCGGGGTCTGGGAGAACACGGCGGCCGCCTTCGCCGCTGCTCATGCCGCCGGGGCCGAGTACATCGAGACGGACTGCCAGATCACCGCAGACGGCGACGTCGTGCTCTTCCACGATCACGACCTCCGGCGTCTGGTGGACGATCCGCGCCCTGTCCACGAGGTCCGGACAAGGGAGCTGAGCGCGCTCTTCGCGGAGCACGGTGGTCTGCTCACCGTGGCCGAGGCGCTCTCCGCGTTTCCGGAGACGCGCTTCAACATCGACGTGAAGACGCCGGCCGCTGCGGCTCCCCTGGGGCCCGTCCTGGCCGCGCACACGCACCGTGTCCTGGTCACCAGCTTCTCGGACGCCAACCGGCGCGCAACGGTGGAGGCCGTGCGACAGACCGGCACCGGGCTCCGGCCCGCCACCTCGGGCGGGAGCCGGACGATCGCGGCGCTCCGGACGCTGTCCGCGATGCGCCTCTCCCCCGGCTGGCTGCTGCGGGAGATCGATGCCGTGCAGATCCCGGAGCGCCACGGGGCGCTCACAGTGCTGACGCCGGCCCTCCTCCGCGCCGCCCACCGCGTCGGCACCGAGGTCCACGTGTGGACGGTGAACGAGGCGGAGGACATGCGCCGCCTCGTCGACGCCGGTGTGGACGGCGTCGTGACCGACCGCGCCGACCTCGCCGTCGCCACGCTGCGGACGGTCTGAGCGCCCTTTATCCTCCGGCGCTGGGATTCCGCTGTGAATACCGGGCAGAACGCCCCCACGTGGATGAAGCGCACAGGCTCGAACGTTATACCTGACAGCGACGAGAGGACCACACAATGGCAGATCGCAGCCTGCGCGGCATCCGACTCGGCGCCCAGAGCCTACAGAGCGAAGAGGGCGTCGTTTTCATGGAGCGCCGTGAGACCACCTACACCTGTGACACCTGCGGACACGACACCACGCTCATGTTCGCAGCCGATGCCGAACCGCCTCAGACCTGGGAGTGCCGTTCCTGCGGAGCGGAAGCCCGCCTGAAGGTCGACGGCGAGGCCGTCACCCTCGAGGCCACCGACGAGAAGGCCGCCCGCACCCACTGGGACATGCTCATGGAGCGTCGCACCCGTGCGGAGCTGGAAGAGCTTCTCGAAGAGCGCCTCGCCTACATCCGAGCCCGGCGCGGTGCCGGCGAGGACCCCACCCGAGAGAAGATCGGCGCCTAGCGCCGACGGGCGCGCCACCACCCGAGACCGAGCGCTCCCAGACCGCCCCAGAGCAGCACCTGCTGCAGCCAGGGGCCCAGGACGATTCCCGCCGTGAGGCCGGAGCGGAGTTCGACATCCTCGAGCATCGCTCCGGCCTCATCCGCGTCCAGGCTGGTGACCGTGCGCCCGTCCGGGAGGATGATCTGGCTCGTGCCGACCGTGGAGATGTTGACGACGCTCCGGCCCGTCTCGATGGCGCGCATCCGCGCGAAGGCGAGCTGCTGCAGATTCTCGTCCGTGCCGCGGAAGTCGGCGTTGTTCGTCTGGAAGACCAGGACCTCGGCGCCGTCGTACAGTCCCTCCGTGATCACGTCGTCGTAGATCACGTCGAAGCAGATCGCGAGCCCCACCCGGACGTCGTCGACCTCGACGATCGGCGGGTTGGTCCCCGGCGTGTACTCGCGCTGGATCAGCCCGATGAGGTCGGGGACGAGGGCGTTGAAGAACGCCCGATCCGGCACATACTCGCCGAAGGGTACGGGATGGCGCTTGTCGTGCTTCTGGGGCGCCGTGCCGTCCGGCAGCCACAGCATCGACGTGTTGTAGTAGAGGTTGCCCCGACCGGTGGCGGCATTGGCGAGCAGCGGCGCATCGATGCGGTTCGCCACGAGGGTCATCCGCCGCGCGATCGCGGAGTTCGCAAAGGGATCCGTGTCCAGCCCGCCCTCCGGCCAGACGAGAAGATCGACGTCCTCGCCGTAGAGGGGCTCGGTCGCCTCCGTCTGCGCCTGGACGACGGCGAAGGGTTCGCGCTGGTCGAAGTAGCCGGTCGGCCCGTTCCCCTGCACCGCGGCAATGCGCATCGATCCGGACGGCATGGTCGGGAAGAGCGGGGTGAAGAAGAGGATCAGGACCAGTGCGACCGGCGCGAGGAGCGTGACTGGCCGCCGCCACAGCCCCGTGCGGACGATCTCGATCACCATGGCGACGAGGAAGACCATGAGGAAGCTCAGCCCGCTGACGCCCACCCAGGAAGAGAGCGCCGCGAGCGGGCTCTCCGCCTGACTCATCCCGAGACGAGCCCAGGGGAAGCCGCCGTATGGCCACCAGCCGAGAAACAGCTCCCTCCCTACCCACAGCGCCGCAACGACCGCCGGGAGGGTCAGCAGGCGACCCGCGGTGCCCGGCCAGGCCCGGGGCAGCCACCGGTAGGCGAGGGTCAGCGGGATCAGCGCCACGGCCGTGAGTGCGCCCTCGACCACGCTCAGGGCAGCCCAGGGCAGCGGCCCCAGATATCGAGACGTCCAGGACACGAGCAGGGCGAAGAACACGATGCCGTAGACCAGTCCCACGAGCAGTGCGCCACCGGCCCGTCGGCCGATCAGCGCGAGCAGCAGCAGCCCCGTGGCGGGGAAAGCCAGGATCCAGATCGCCGCTTCGGGAAACGCGAGGTCCATGAGCAGCGCAGCCAGGGCGGCGACGGGTACGGCGGCCCACAGGGGCAGGAGGGCGCGTCGGCGAACGGGAGCTTCGGTCATGCGGGCGGATCTCACATCGAGGAGTAGGCGACGATGCCACGGCGCACACCGTCGAGGGCTGCCCGGGCGGTGCGTGCGAGTGCGGCGTCCTCCGCGACGATGGACAGCTGATCGAGGAGGTCGATGGTCTGCTTCGCCCATCGCACGAAATCACCGGCCGCCATGTCCGCGTCGATGAGCACGCGATCGAGCATGCCGCCCCGCGCCCACGCGTGCATCGCACCCGCGAGTCCCGCGGCCAGCGGCTCGCTTCCCGGCAGCTGGTGGTCCTGCTCCAGGTCGTCGAGCTCGGCCCACAACGCGGTCGTCTTCTCGTATGCCGCTCGGAAGGCACCCCGCGGGAGGCCCCGCTCCCCCGCGTTGGCTTCGTCCCGACGTGGCTCGTACACGAGGGAGCACGCCATCGCCGCGAGTGACGGGGCGTCCAGTCCCTTCCAGAGCCCCTGACGCAGCGACTCGGCCACGAGTAGATCGCGCTCACCGTAGATCCGCCGCATCGTGCGGCCGGCGTCGGTCAGGTGCATCCCGTCCTCATCGCGACGGACATAGTCCAGCGTCTCCAGCACCTCGACGACACGGTCGAAGACGCGAGCCACCGTTCCCGTCCTGGTCTCGATCTGACGCCGCGTACGGTCTGTCTGCCGCTTGAGCTTCCAGTAGCGCTCGGCCCAGCGAGCGTGCTTCTCGCGGTCGGGGCACCGATGGCACGGGTGGCGCTGCATCCGCGTGCGGAGCGTCTGGATGCGCTTCATCCGCTTGTCCCGGGCGGCACGGGGAGCCTGGGTGTCCTGTCGATTCTTCTTCTCGAGATCGCTCAGCTCGCGGCGGATGGCGGCGTACTCCGGGAAGTCGCCGTGCTCGCACGCCATCGCCGACTGGTAGCCGGCCAGCGACTCCTCGGCCTCCCGCACCTGTCGGGCCAGCCCGACCACCGCGCGGTCGGCCTGGAACTGGGCGAACGACGACTCCAGGATCTGCCGCGCCCTGGCCTGCCCGAACAGATCGATCAGGTTGACGGCCATGTTGTACGTCGGCCGGAAGCTGGAGTTGAGCGGGTAGGTCCGCCGCGATGCGAGGGCGGCGACGGCCTGCGGGTCCATGCCCTCGGTCCACTGCACGACCGCGTGCCCCTCGACATCGATGCCGCGGCGCCCGGCGCGGCCCGTGAGCTGCGTGTATTCGCCGGATGTGATCGCGACGCGCGCCTCTCCGTTGAACTTCTCCATCTTCTCCAGCACGACCGTGCGCGCCGGCATGTTGATGCCGAGGGCCAGCGTCTCGGTCGCGAAGACGACTTTGAGCAGTTTGCGCCGGAACAGCTCTTCGACGACCTCCTTGAAGGCAGGGAGGAGGCCGGCATGGTGGGCGGCCACGCCCCGTTCGAGGTTGTCCAGCCACTCCCAGTAGCCGAGCACCCCGAGATCCTCGTCCTGCAGCGTGCGGGTGCGTTCCTCGACGAGGGCCCGGATCTCCGCGCGCTCTTCCGACGAGGTCAGGCGCAGGCCGGAGCGCCGCACCTGCTGCACCGCGGCATCGCAGCCCACGCGGCTGAAGATGAAGAAGATGGCGGGAAGGAGATTCGACCGTTCCAGCAGCTCGACCACGTCAGGGCGGTCCATACGCTCGATCCGGTGCGCGTTCGCGGCGCGCACGGGGCGGCGGCCACCCCGGGGCGGTCGCGCGGCCTGGCGCCCGGCGTGGCGATTGCTGCGATACGACTGCGCCTGGCGGTTGCTCTCGTAGGTGGAACCCGTGAACGAACGGATGCGCATGAGCTCCTGGTTCACCTGGGCCGTGGCGATGCCCGCCCGGTCGTCGAAGAGCGGCAGCAGGTCGTCGCGTACGAGCACGTGCTGCTCCAGCGGCACCGGACGGATCTCGGAGACGATGACCTCGGTGTCTCCGCGCACGGTGTCGAGCCAGTCGCCGAACTCCTCGGCGTTCGACACGGTCGCGCTCAGCGAGACCAGCCGCACGCGGGGCGGTAGGTGGATGATGACCTCTTCCCACACGGCACCACGGAAGCGGTCGGCCAGATAGTGGACCTCGTCCATCACGACGTAGCGCAGGTCGCGCAGCGTCGCGGAGTCGGCATAGATCATGTTCCGCAGCACCTCGGTCGTCATGACCACGATGCGGGCGTTGCCGTTGATGTTCGTGTCGCCCGTCAGCAGACCGACGTCGTCCGCGCCGTAGACGTCGACGAGCTCACGGAACTTCTGATTCGAGAGCGCCTTCATCGGCGTGGTGTAGAAGGCTTTGTCCGTCGCGGTCTGCATCGCCAGGTGGATGGCGAACTCCCCCACGATCGTCTTCCCGGCACCCGTGGGGGCTGCCACGAGAACGCTGCGTCCGTTCTCCAGCGCGTGGCATCCGGCGAGCTGGAACGGGTCGAGGTGGAAGCGCTGGCGCGAGGCGAATGCTGCGGTCTCCGGGTGCGCCGCGCTCTCCTGCGCCTGCGCGTATCGCTCGGACGGCGAACTCATGGGGCGTCCGGGATGAGTCCGGCGGCGGTGTCCTGCTTGCGCTTGCGCCGGTCGAAGAGGAGGGAGAGCCCTGCCGCTGCGAAGAAGAGGACGATGAGGATGCCGGCCAGCATCAGCATGCTCACGACGTCCGCCGCGGGCGTGGCCAGTGCGGCGAAGATGGTCGCGATGAGGATGGCCACCCGCCACCCCTTCAGGATCGCTCGGCCCGACATCACCCCTGCGAGGTTGAGCGCGACGAGGAAGACGGGGAGGACGAACGAGATGCCGATGACGATCATCAGCTTGAACACGAAGTCGTAGTACTCCTGTGCGGAGTAGAAGTTGGTGCCGCCCTCCGGGGTGAAGCTCCACATGAGCTCGATGACGTGCGGCATGATCTGCACCCCGAGATAGCACCCCGCGAAGAACAGGGGCACCGCGGCGACGACGAAGCCGACCGTGTAGCGGATCTCCTTGCGGGTGAGACCGGGCATGATGAAAGCCCAGATCTGCCACAGCCAGACGGGTGCGGAGAGGAACAGGCCGATCGTGAGGGCGATGCGCATGCGCATGTCGAACGCGGACGTCACTGTCCCGAAGTTCAAGGCGCTGAAGTCATCACCGCGCTGTTCCGAGATGATGCGGATCGGACCGGTGATGAAGTGGATCACCGGATCCGCGATGAGGAACGCCACCACCATGCCGACGACGAGAGCGATCGCCGCGTACATGAGGCGCTTCCGCAGTTCGACGAGATGGGCTCCCAGCGACATCCGCCGATCTCGCTCCGCCGTCGGCGTCACGGCCGGTTCGATGGCTGCCACGGCCGTCAGGCGCGAGGCGGGGTCTCAGGGTCGGTGCCCGAGTCCTTCACCGTCGTGGGCTCCGCGGGTGCCGACTCGGCACGACTCGCGTCCTCTTCCTTCATGGCCTTCATCTCCCCCTTGAAGACGCGGGCCGACTGGCCCATGCTCTTCGCGAGAGCCGGCAGCTTGGCAGCGCCGAAGAGAAGGAGGATAACGGCCAGCACGATGAGCAGGTGCCAGCCTTGCATTCCAGCGAACATATCGACAATCCCGTCGTAGGGGGGCTTTCCGCCCCAGTCTACAGATCAATCCTCGGCATCAGGCCGGTGGTAGAGCGCGAGTCCGGCGGCGGCCCACTCCCGTGTGGCAGCCCGCGCGATGCCCGGATCCGTGACCTCCATCGCTCCGCCGAAACGGGCCGCGAGCCGCTTGATGCCGCGGGGGTCCGCGAGGTGGAGGTGCGTCGTCACCATCCCATCTCCGGTGCGGAGCGTCTCGGCGGGCACGAAACCGCTGAGCAGCGGAGCAAGGCGCTCCGGGACACGGACGGTGACCTCCCGCTCCTCCTCCAGCCCCGCGAACGCCTCCGGCACCCGGTCGCCGCCGTGCGTGCTGGGGATGTCGGTGAGGGTGGGTGCGCTGACGCGGTCGAGGTGGAACGTGCGCATCGCCTCGCGCATATGGCACCAGCCCTGCAGGTACCACTGTCCGTTCGTGATGAGGATCTGCACCGGATCCACGGTGCGCGTGGTGGGCTCGGCGTCAGGGGCCTGGTAGGTGAACGAGACGGCCACCCCGTTCTGCAGGCCGCGGGCGACGACCTCACGCACCTCGTCCACCGCGGTCGGGGCGACGACGACATCAGCCGGCGCATCGGCGGCTCCCCGCGAGAGCTTCGAGATGAGGCCGGCGACGAGACCGGAGTCGGATACGGCCGGCACGGCGGCGACCATCTGCAGGCCGGCGAGCAGGGCCGCGGCCTCACGCGCCGTGAAGCGCGGGACGCGACGCAGGGCCACGTCGTTCGTGATCTCGATGACGTCCTCGAGATCGAGGAGATCCCAGTTGATGTCGAACATCTCCTGCGGCTGCTGCCAGTAGCCCGCCTCGCCGGGAAGGCCGATGACAGTCAGCTTCTCGACCATCGCCCGCATCTCCCGCGGGGTCACCCCGAACTCCTCGGCGGCCTCGGCGAGGGAGACCTGCCCGTGCTCGAGCAGGTACGGGACGAGCGTGAGATAGAGGCGTACACGCTCCGCCGCGAGGAGGGGCTTGGGCGCGGCGCTCATGCGGGCACCTCCGCGTCTGTGTGGGCCTCGACCACGGCGCGCAGACGACTGATCACCGCGTCCCGGAGCGGTGCGGGCTCCACCACGCGGACCTCGGGTCCATAAGAGGCGAGCTCATCGGCCAGGATGTGCAGATCGACGAAGGGCACGTGGATGCCCTGGGCGGCAGGCGTCGCCCGTCGGCCCAGGCGCAGTGCGGCTTCGGTTCCGGGTGTGACCTCCAGCAACGCCGAGTTCTCCGCGGCGACGCGCTCGAGACCGCTCAGCGCCCGCTCCCCCGCGCCCTCGCGCAGCGCGGGGTCGAACGTCGTGGCACTGACCGCGACCTCGCCGACGATGCGGCTCAGCAGGAACGTCCGGTCCTCTTCGATGTCGACGTCGACGCCGTACACGTGCCAGCGCGCCTCGTAGTCCACCAGCGCGAGCGGGCGGATACGACGCCGACGAGGGGCGTCCTCTCCCGGCTTCAGATAGTCGAAGGTGACCACTCTGCGGCGTTCGATGGCGTCCTGGAGCGGGCCGAAGGCGGCATCGCGTGCGGTGATGCGCGGCGCGAAGCCGATGATCGGCTCGTCGCCGTCGATGCCGAGGGCGCGGATCTTCCGCACTCCGGACTGCGCGTCTCCCGAGACGGACTCCGCGCTCCAGACACTTCCCGCGAGGCGCAGGACAGCCAGCTCCGCCGGGGAGAACTCGATGTCTCCTGGCAGGTCGTATTCCGCCTGCGGGATGCGGTACCTGGCCTCGCGGAGGTCGTTCGGGTCCGCGGCGTCGCCGATCGTCTCGATCGGGACGCCGAGCGCACGGAGCTCGTCCTTGTCCCGTTCGAACATCTTCTCCAGGGCATCCGAGCGTGTCCCGGCATCCGCGCGCTGGCGATAGCCGGAGACGTTGTCGAGGATCTGCTGCTTGGTGAGCCCGATCTCCGTCGCCATCAGCGCCACGACGAGGTTCGTCAGGCGCTCTTCGGCAGGGATCCGGGCAGCCATCAGGGTGCGGAGACCGGGGACACGCCGAGGATGTCGACCACGACGGCCATCGCGGAGGAGGTCTCGGTCTTGGGGAGCACGACGAGGACCTGGGAGCCGACCGGCTGCCCGACGAGCGCGTCAGCCACCGGCGCCGCGATCTGTCGGATGCCGTCGGTGGCGGACTGTCCCCAGGTGCTCTGCAGGACGGACTTGTCGTCCCAGCTCACCGCGGTGAAGTGGACGAGCGGCGTCTGGTCCGCGGTCAGCTTCTCGCCATCTCCACGGATCAGCGTCTGGACGACCTGCTCGTCCGGGGCGGCGCTGTCGGGGATGATGATGCCCGGGGTGCCGTCATCGGCGCGCACGACGGTCGGCATCCCCTTCGCGTCGTTGAACTGCAGGGTGCCCTCTGCCTTCGGGAGGAAGGCGTCGACGACGTCGATGACGAACACCGCGATGTCGTCCTGGCCCATGCCGAAGCCGCTGAGGTTCGCCTCGCCGAAGTCTTCCGGGGTCAGACCCGCCACGATGCGGGTGCCGCCGGTCGCGCACTCCATGGCGTCGGCGAGCCCGGGAGACTGCGTGGCCCAGGAGCCGATCGTCGACGCGCGGGTGCTCTCCTCGTCGTACGTCGTCTGGAAGATCTGCTCGCCGGTCGCACCGTTGTAGATGGAGATCTGGGCGATGAGTGGCTGGGCGTCGTCGACGAGCGCCCGACCGTCCCCCGTCACGACGTCGGCGTAGGACGTCTCCGTCAGGTGGACGGGCGCGAAGATCTCGACCTCCGGCTCGGACCCGACATCGCCGGTGACGGTGACGGCACTGTCGATGCCGTTGGCGTGCCCGTCGCGATCGCACGAGGCGTCAGCGGACGATGCGGTCACGCTGCACCCCGTCAGGGCGAGGGCGGCGAGGCTGAGAGAGGCCAGAACGGCGGACGTTTTATGCACGCGCTCCAGTCTATTCCGTCGTGTGCTCGGATTCGCGCGATGCCGCGGCCAACCGCGCGCCTTCGGCCGCCTTCCCGGCCTCCCTGGCACGTTTGCGGAGGTTCTTGTCCGTGATCTCGCGATCACCCACCGCGCCCGGCGTCCACAGTTCGACGTCCTCGTCGCCGTAGCTGCTCTTCGAGGCGCGACGCTTCACCGACGGAGCCACGGCGCCGGGAGCGAGCCGGCGAGCCGTGAGCAGGAAGCCGGTGTGCGCGACCATGCGGTGGTCCGGCCGGACGGCGAGCCCCTCCACGTGCCAGCCGCGTACCATCGTCTCGGATGCCTCCGGGTCGGTGAAGAGGCCGGTGCCCCGGATGAACTCGGCAACGCGGGAGAGCTGTGTGGCAGTGGCGATGTAGCAGAGCACGACACCGCCGGGGGTCAGCGCGTCCGCGACCGCCTCGATGCACTCCCACGGCGCGAGCATGTCGAGGACGACCCGGTCGACGGTGCCGGGCTCGACTTCCTCGGGCAGCGCGGCGACGAGGTCTCCGACGACGACCCGCCAGGAGTCGGGGCGCTCCCCGAAGAAGGTCTCGACGTTCGCCTGGGCGACCTCGGCGAAATCCTCGCGGCGTTCGAAGGAGAGCAGGCGTCCGGCAGAGCCGACGGCTCGCAGCAGCGACAGCGACAGGGCGCCCGAACCGACTCCGGCCTCGACCACGGTGGCGCCGGGGAAGATGTCGGCCTGCATGACGATCTGCGCCGCGTCCTTCGGGTAGACGATCGCGGCACCGCGGGGCATCGACATCGCGAAGTCCCGCAGCAGCGGCCGCAGCGCCAGGTACTCGTGCCCGGAGCTGTTCGCAACGACCGAGCCATCGGGGAGCCCGATGAGGTCTCGGTGCCGGAGGACCCCGTGGTGCGTGTGCAGCTCGCCGTCTTCGCGGAGCGTCACGGTGTGCAGGCGACCCTTCGGGCCGGTGAGCTGCACGCGGTCGCCCTCACGGAAGGGGCCGCTGGGGCGCGGGGCGGACGTGGTCGTCATCGGGTGGCCTCCGTGAACGCGGCGCGGGAGCCGAAGAGCTCCACGAGGTCGGCGGCACCACGGCCGTCGAGGGTCGGCCACAGCTCATGGGCACCGAGGCCGTCGAGCGGGACGATGTGAGGCACGCCGAGCGTCAGAGCGCCGGAGGCGAGGCCCGCGCGGAGACCGGTCGGGGAATCCTCGATGACCACGACCTCGGCGATGTCCACGTCGAGGAGCGCGGCGGCCTGGAGGTACGGCTCCGGGTGCGGCTTGGGGTTGTCGACGTCGTCTCCGGCGACGACGATGTCGAAGGCCTCGAACTCGATCAGCCCGACCACGTCGAGAGCCATCCGACGCAGCGACATCGTCACCAGCCCGGTCGGGATGCCGGCGGTACGGAGGTCACGGAGAAGCTCCTGGGCGCCAGGCCGGAAGGGCACGCCCTGGGCCCGCAGCGACTCCTGCACGGCACTCGTCAGGTGGGAGACGATCGCCTCCGGAGCCATGTCGACCCCCGCGCCCTGGAGGATGATCGCGCTGTCGATGAGGCCGCTGCCCACGAGCTGCAGGGCGTCCTCATGGGACCACCTGCCGCCGAACGACTCCACCAGCGCGGTCTCGGCCGCCATCCAATACGGCTCGGTGTCGACCAGTGTTCCATCCATGTCCCAGAGGACCGCGCGGGGCTTGTTGCTCACTGAACCCATGCTAGCCGGGCCCGCCCACATCCCCTCGACGCGGGCTAGCCTGGGGGGATCGAATCCTCGACCTCGAAGGGAGCACGGCATGGACGTTCTCGGTTCACGCATCATCATCGCCGCCTTCGACGGCTGGAACGACGCCGGTGAGGCCGCGACCGGAGCCGTCGGCGCGCTGCAGGCGGCGGGCGGCTACGACCTCGTGCACTCGGTCGATCCGGAGCTCTACTTCGACTACCAGTACACCCGGCCGGCGACCCGACTCGATGCCGAGGGACGCCGTCAGATGACGTGGCCCGAGGCCGGGCTGTGGCGCCCGCGTTATCCGGGCCCCGGCCCCGAGTTCTGGCTGCTCACCGGTGCCGAGCCCGCGCGCACCTGGCAGGCGTTCGCGTCCGAGTTCATCGACGTCGCCCTGCGCGACGACATCACCGGCTTCGTGACCCTCGGCGCCATGCTCTCCGACGTCCCGCATACCCGCCCGATCTCGATCTTCGCGTCGAGCCAGAACGAGCAGGTCCGCGAGGCACACGCCCTGGAGCGGTCGGTGTACGAGGGCCCCGTCGGCATCCTCACCGTGCTCGAGCACTTCGCCGAGAACGCGGGGATCCCCTCCGTGAGCCTCTGGGCGAGCGTCCCGCACTACGTCGCCTCGGCCGCCCCGTCGCCGAAGGTCACCCTCGCGCTTCTCGACCGTCTCGAGGAGCTGACCGGTGTGGATGTGGACCGCCGGCACCTCCGCACGGAAGCCGCGGCCTGGGAGGCGTCGATCGATGCCGCCGCGTCCGAGGACGAGGAGATGGCGGAGTACATCCGGCAGCTGGAGCGGACGCGCGACACGTGGGACTCCCCCGACGCCTCGGGAGACGCGATCGCCCAGGCCTTCGAGCGCTATCTGCGACGCCGCGACGACGGCCGCGGCGACCGCAAGCGCTGAACGGGGCTCGGCTCAGGCCGAGGCGGGGATGACGCCCATCGCGAGCAGCACGAGCAGCACGCCGCCGAGCAGGATCCGGTAGATCACGAACGGCAGGAAGCTGCGCTTCGAGATCCAGTTCATGAAGAACGCGATCACGCCCAGTGCGACGACGAAGGCGACGCCCGTCGCGGCCACCGTGTCGCCGAGCGAGAAGAAGGACGGCTCGCCCCAGCTCTTGAACAGCTGGTAGAAGCCGCTGCCGAACACGGCAGGGATGGCGAGCAGGAAGGCGTACCGGGCGGCGGCGGCGCGCTCGTAGCCGAGGAAGAGACCCATGGTGATCGTGCCGCCGGACCGCGAGACGCCGGGGATGAGGGCGAGTGCCTGGGCGAGCCCGAAGGCGATGCCGTGCGGGTAGGTCAGGTCGTCGAGCTTCCGGCGCTTGGCCCCGACGTGATCGGCGATGCCCAGGAGGATGCCGAACACGATGAGCATGATCGCCACGATCCAGAGTGACCGGAAGACGGTCTCGATCTGATCCTGGAAGAGCAGCCCGAGCAGCACGATCGGGATGCTGCCGATGATGATGAGCCATCCCATGCGCGCGTCCGGGTCGTTCCGGGGCACCTTCCCGGCGAGCGACCGGAACCACTGGGAGATGATGCGGACGATGTCCCGCCAGAAGAACACCACGACGGCGGCCTCCGTGCCGATCTGCGTGATGGCGGTGAAGGCCGCGCCCGGGTCCTCCCCGGAGGGCAGGAACGTCCCGACGACGCGCAGGTGGGCGCTGGAGGAGATCGGCAGGAACTCGGTGAGACCCTGGACGATTCCCAGGATCAGTGCTTCGAGCAGGTGCATGGAGAGGCCTTCGTCTTTCGGGACGGCACGGAGCGCGTGGACGCCGCTCAGTACGTGCGCAGCAGATCGGCCAGCACCCGCTGACCGAAGACAAGTGAGTCTACGGGCACCCGCTCGTCGACTCCGTGGAACATCCCGGTGAAGTCGAGATCGGCCGGCAGACGCAGCGGGGCGAAGCCGTAACCGGTGATGCCGAGAGTGGCCAGCGCCTTGTTGTCGGTCCCGGCTCCCAGGAGATACGGGATGACCGGTACGCCGGGGTCGTGCCGACCCAGGGCTGCCACCATCGCGTCGACGAGCTCCCCCGCGAACGGCGTCTCCATGCCGATGTCGCGCACCACGGTCTCGATCCGGATGTCGTCGCCGACGATGCGCTGGAGCTCGGCGAGCACGTCGTCCTCGGTCCCGGGGATCACCCGGACGTCGATCAGCGCCTCGGCGCGCTCCGGGATGACGTTGTGCTTGTAGCCGGCGGTGAGGGCCGTCGGGTTGGTCGTCGTGCGGAACGTCGACCGCAGGAAGGCTTCTGCCGGACCGGCCGCGGCGGCGAGGGCGTCGGGGTCGTCGGCGCTCCGGCCGCTCAACGCACTCAGACCCTCGAGCAGCGCCTCCGTCGTCGGCGTGAGCCGGACCGGCCACCGCGTGCGGCCGATGGCGGCCACCGCCTCGGCGAGTTTCGTGACGGCGTTGTCGTCGTGCAGGCGACTGCCGTGTCCCGCTCGGCCGGTGGCGACGAGGCGGATCCAGATCAGGGCCTTCTCCCCCACCTGCAGCAGGTACGCCCGGCGGTCGTCCACTGAGATCGAGTAGCCGCCGACCTCGCTGATGGCCGCCGTCGCGCCGGCGAACCACTCCGGACGATCCTTCACGACGAGCGCGGAGCCCTCCACGCCGCCGTTCTCCTCATCGGCGAAGAAGGCCAGGATGAGGTCACGCTCCGGATGCTCCCCCGCGCGCAGGATGTCCGCCACGGCGGTGAGGATCATCGCGTCCATGTTCTTCATGTCGACCGCGCCGCGGCCCCACAGCATGCCGTCCTGCACCGTGCCGGCGAACGGATCCACCGTCCAGTCCTCGGCGACCGCAGGCACGACGTCCAGGTGGCCGTGCACGACGAGAGCCGGCTTGGTGCGATCGCGCCCCGGGACACGTGCCATGACGTTCGTGCGCCGCGGGATGGGCTCGTGGTACTCGACCTCGAGTCCCAGCTCCTCCAGGTACGCGCCGACGTACTCGGCGGCTTCCCGCTCCCCCTTCGCGTTGCCGCCGCCGTAGTTGGAGGTGTCGAAGCGGATGAGGTCGCTCGCGACGCGGGCGACCTCCGGCAGGGAGGATTCGGTCATGGACTCAGGCTATCGAAACCGCATGCCACGCCCGGGCGTCACGCTCGGTTCGAGACGCCTCCGAGAACGTGCTAATCTCATTCTTCGGTCGGCAACGATCAAATCCAACACCTGCGCGGGTGGCGGAATGGTAGACGCGCTAGCTTGAGGTGCTAGTGCCCGATAGGGCGTGGGGGTTCAAGTCCCCCTCCGCGCACAGAGAGCGAAGGCCCCGGATCCACGGATCCGGGGCCTTCGTCGTTTCCCGTGCGTCGCGGTGGGGCGCTGCGGTCCCGCACGCGGCGGGACCACAGCGCCGTCACACCGCGCCGACGCCGAAGAGCAGGCCCAGCGCGTAGGTCACCGCCGCCGCGCCGAACCCGATGGCGAGCTGCCGAAGGGCGCGACGGAGGGGCGGGCCACCGGAGAGCACGCCGACCATCGCTCCCGTGCTGAGCAGAGCGATGCCGACCAGCACGAGCGCGAGGACGATCGCCGCGGTGCCCTCCATGCCGAAGATCCACGGCAGGACGGGGATGATCGCGCCGGAGGCGAAGAGGAGGAAGCTGGAGATCGCGGCCGTCCAGTCGCTGCCGACGACCTCGTGGGCGTCCGCACCCTGGATGCTCACGGGCCCCGTGGCCGCCCGTCGGACACCCTCCTGCGCCGCCTGGACGATGCGGCGGGCCCTGGCCAGCGACTCGCCCTGGTCCATGCCGCGGGCGCGGTACACGAGCGCGAGCTCGTTCTCGTCGATGTCGAGGTCGGCGGCGGCCGCCGCCGCATCCTCGTTCGCCTCGGTCGCGGTGAGGAGTTCCCGCTGCGACCGCACCGACACGAACTCCCCCGCACCCATGGACAGCGCACCGGCGAGGAGCCCGGCGATGCCGCTGAACAGGACGAAGCCCGAGCTCACGCCGGTGGCGCCGATGCCGAGCACGAGCGCGAGGTTGCTGACCAGGCCGTCGTTCGCGCCGAAGACGGCAGCGCGGAAGGAACCGGAGAGGCGCCGACGCCCGCGTGCGGCGAGACCGCGGACGACCTCGTGGTGGACCTTCTCGTCTGCCCGCATGGCAGGG
The DNA here is from genome assembly GCF_044543605.1 of Microbacterium sp. NPDC064978. Lineage (NCBI taxonomy): Bacteria > Bacillati > Actinomycetota > Actinomycetes > Micrococcales > Microbacteriaceae > Microbacterium > Microbacterium sp. NPDC064978. The sequence goes on from NZ_JBITWF010000001.1 coordinate 310,060, forward strand.
GTGGCCCAGCGCTCGGCGTCGTACGGAGAGCGGGCCTCGGCACTCTGGGCGAGGGCGAGGACGAAGATCGAGCCGAAGCGTCCGGCCATCCACCCCAGGAGGCGCGAGCGGACCCCCGCCCGCGGCAGGCGGGCCGGTTCTCCGCCCAGCAGATCGAGCCAGTGCTTCTCATGCCGGCGCTCGGCCTCGGCGAGCCCGAGCAGGATCGCCCGTTCCTCCCCGGACCGGCGGGACGCGAGGCGCCGGTACACGGCGCCCTCCGCCCGTTCCTCGACGAGATAGCGAGCCCAGCGCCGTCGATCGGCGGCCGTGGAATCGGCTGCGGCAGGGGCTGTCATGGAACCTCCAGGTGTCACCGTGCCCGGCGTCCGGGCAACCGTTCCACGCTATCCGCGCGGTGTCGCGCAGGCCGCGTCCTGGCACGGATTGCCAGCATTTCGGGGATCCGAAGCAGCGACCGGACCTCGCTCAGGAGCGGACGCGTTTGCGCAGCACCTCGATGCGGGACTGCAGCTGCGTCACGGTCGCCTGCGCCACCGCCGGTCCGCCGCAGATGCGACGGAGTTCGGCATGCACAGCACCGTGCGGCTGGCCCGACTGCCGCGCGTAGAGGCCCACCAGGCTGTTCAGGAGCTGGCGCTGTTCGCGCAGGGTGCGATGCAGCGGCGCAGGGAGCGTCGTCGTCTGCGTCGGCTCTGCCTGGGCCTCCCGCACCTCGCGGTGCCGGGACTGCCGCGCCTGCCGCTGCATGAGGAGCTCGTGGACGTGCTCGGGTTCGAGGAGACCCGGGAAGCCGATGAACTCCTCCTCCTCCGGCGTGTTCGGCTCCGCGAGCTGGCCGAACTCCTTGCCGTCGAACACCATGCGATCGAAGTGGGCGACGGAGGAGATCGCCTGGTAGCTGAACTCCTGGGTCAGCGCGTCGGAGGCCTCGTCCTCACGGTTCGCGCTCTCCAGGAGTGAATCCTCGAGACCGTCGTCATCCTTGGACTGCCGATCCAGCGCGTGGTCACGCTGCTTCTCCATCTCGTTCGCGAGCTTCATCAGCACGGGGACGTGCGGGAGGAAGACGCTCGCCGCCTCACCTCGACGACGGGCGCGGACGAAGCGGCCGATGGCCTGGGCGAAGAACAGCGGAGTGGACGAGGAGGTCGCATAGACGCCCACCGCGAGCCGCGGCACGTCGACGCCCTCCGACACCATGCGCACCGCGACCATCCACCGGGCGGTGCCTTCGGAGAACTTCTCGATCCGCTCGGAGGCGGTGGCGTCGTCGGACAGCACGATCGTCGGCTGCTCGCGCGTGATGCTGTGCAGGATCTTGGCGTAGGCCCTGGCGACGGTCTGATCCGTCGCCAGCACGAGTCCGCCGGCATCCGGGATGTGGTGTCTGATCTCGGTCAGACGGCGGTCGGCCGCCGAGAGCACCGCCGGCATCCAGTCGCCCTCGGGATCCAGCGCCGTGCGCCAGGCCTGCGACGTGACGTCCTTCGTGTTGTCCTGTCCCAGATGGGTCTCGAGCTCGTCGCCGGCACTCGTCCGCCACCGCATCTTCCCCGCGTACATGTGGAAGAGCACGGGGCGGACGACGCCGTCCGCGAGGGCACGCCCGTAGCCATAGGCGTAGTCGGTGCTGGAGACCCGTGCCCCGGACTCATCAGGGAGGTACTCCACGAACGGGATCGGCGCCGTGTCGCTCCGGAACGGGGTCCCGGACAGCAGCAGTCGACGCTTCGCCGGCCCGTAGGCGTCGCGGATCGCGTCACCCCAGCTCAGCGCGTCGCCGCCGTGGTGCACCTCATCGAGGATGACCAGGGTCTTCGCATCCTCCGTGAGGTGGCGGTGCACCGAGGACTTCGCCGCGACCTGCGCGTACGTGACCACGACGCCGTGATAGTGCCGCGCCGGTGCCCAGTCGCTGTTGCGGAAGCGCGGGTCGAGCCGGATGTGCACGCGGGCGGCGGCGTCGGCCCACTGGGTCTTGAGGTGCTCCGTCGGAGCCACGACGATGACCCGGTTCACCTCCCCCATGCGCATCAGCTCGACCGCGAGGGTGAGCGCGAAGGTGGTCTTGCCGGCGCCCGGTGTGGCGGCCACGAGGAAGTCGCGCTGGTCGGCCTGGAAGTACGCATCCAGAGCCTCCTGCTGCCATGCCCGCAGCTTGTTCGCCGTTCCCCACGGGGCGCGCTGAGGGAAGGACGGAGAGAGCATCGACTCCACGATAATCGCTCCCACCGACACCGGGGCATCCGCCGGGGCGCCGCGTGCGTCCTCCCTCGGGAGCGGCGGCACGGGTAGGCTCGGTCACTGCGCGGCGGTCACCACCGTGCGCGCACGCGTTGGCGAAGGAGAGTCGGATGAGCGATCAGGAATCGACCAGGACCCCGTACGTCGCGAACGAGACCCCGCACCCGTGGCGACGGTTCGTCGCGATCGGCGACTCGTTCACGGAGGGCATCGGCGACCCGGACCCGGCGGCCCCGGGTGGACACCGCGGCTGGGCCGACCGCGTCGCGGAGGTGCTCGCCCAGCAGGTGGACGACTTCGCCTACGCCAACCTTGCCGTCCGAGGGAAGCTCATCGCGCAGATCGTCGCCGATCAGATCGAACCCGCCGTCGCGCTCCGCCCCGACCTCATCTCGATCTGCGCCGGCGGCAACGACGTCATCCGCCCCGGCACCGACCCGGACGCCATCGCCGCGCAGCTCGAAGACGCGGTGGCACGGCTGTCCTCCACCGGTGCAGCCGTGATCCTCTTCACGGGCATCGACACCGGATTCACGCCGGTGTTCCGTCCGTTCCGCGGCAAGGTCGCGATCTACAACGAGAACATCCGCGCGATCGCGGAGCGGCACGACTGCATCGTCGCGGACCAGTGGGCGCTGAAGGTCGTGCAGGACGCACGCTTCTTCGACGATGACCGCCTGCACTACAACGCCCTCGGCCACCACGAGGTCGCGCGGATGGTGCTCCGCGCCCTCAACGTGCCGAACGACCTCGAGGCCATGCAGCCGGAACCGCTGCCGCTGCGTACCTGGCGTGCCGCCCGCGGCGAAGACCTCGGCTGGGCGCGGGAGCACCTCGTGCCCTGGGTGCTCCGCCGTCTGCGGCACCAGTCGTCGGGGGATCACATCGCGGCGAAGCGCCCAGAGCCCTCTCCGGTCATCTTCCCCGGCAAGGAGTGACACGCGCCCTCACTCCGCGGGAGCGAGGGCCCACAGTGCCACGGCGGCCGCCGAGGCCACGTTGAGCGAATCCACGCCGCCGGCCATCGGGATCGTGACCACGGTGTCCGCGCTGTCGAGAGCAGTCGGCGTGAGTCCGTCTCCTTCGGCGCCGAGGAGCAGCGCCACCTTCTCCGGCCGCTGCGCTGCGTAGACCCGGAGATCCACCGCCGCGTCGCTGAGAGCGAGGGCGGCGATGTCGAAACCCTCGTCACGGAGGGCGCCCACGGCCGCATCCCAGTCGTCGATCCGGGTCCAGGGCACCTGGAAGACCGTGCCCATGCTCACCCGCACGCTCCGCCGGTACAGCGGGTCGGCGCAGCGCGGCGACACCAGCACCGCATCGGCCCCCAACCCGGCGGCGGCACGGAAGGCCGCACCGACGTTGGTGTGATCGCCGAGGTCCTCCAGCATCAGCACCAGACGTGCGTCGCGTACCACCTCCGCGACCGGCGCCAGAGTCGGGCGGTGCATCGCGGCGAGGGCCCCACGGTGCACTTGATAGCCGGTGACCTGTTCCGCGACCTCCTCCGGCACCACGAGCACCGGCACGCCGCGCTTCCCGATGATCCGGCCGACCTCGTCGACGCGCCGGGCCGAGACGAGCACCGATCGGGCTTCGTGTCCGGCGGTCAGCGCGCGCTCGATCACCTTGGCGGTCTCGGCGATGTAGAGTCCCTCCGCGGGCTCTCGCACGGCGCGGAGGGCGGTATCGGTGAGGCCGCGATAATCGTCCAGCCGCGGGTCGTCGATGTCGATCACATGCTGGAGGTCCACCGCTCCACTCTGCCATCCCCGTTCCCCTCCGCCCCACGCCCCGTAGACTCGATCGAGGAGGTCCTGTGAGCGTGACGAACACCGCCGAGCCGTCGGCAGAGCTCTCCCACGCCGCCGACCTGCTGCGCGGCAAGCGGATCGCCCTCCTCACCGGAGCCGGCATCTCCACCGACTCGGGCATCCCCGCCTACCGCGGCGAGGGCGCGCGCACGCGTAGCAATCCCATGACGATCCAGACGTACCTCGGCGACGAGGCCGCGCGTCGTCGCTACTGGGTCGGCGGTCATCTCGGCTGGCGGGCGTTCGCGCAGGCGGCGCCCAATCCCGGCCATCGCGCCCTCGCGGAGATGGAGTCCAGAGGCGTCGTCTCGGGCGTCATCACGCAGAACGTCGACGGCCTGCACCTCCGCGCGGGAAGCTCACACGTCATCGAAGTGCACGGCACCATGCGCCGGGTGCTCTGCCTGCACTGCGGCCAGGTGTTCGATCGTCGCGACATCGCCGTGCAGATCGAGGAGCGCAATCCCTGGATCACCGTCCCCGAGAACGTGGCCCTGGCCCCGGACGGCGACGTGCTGCCGGAGAGCACCGAGGGCTTCCTCGTCCCGACCTGCACGGTCTGTGACGGCATGCTCAAGCCCGACGTGGTGTTCTTCGGCGAGTACGTGCCGCAGGACCGCTTCCGCGCCGCGGAGTCGCTGCTCCGCTCCAGCGATGCGCTCATCGTCGCCGGCTCCTCGCTCGTCGTGAATTCCGGCGTGCGCCTCGTGAACCGTGCGCGTCGGCGTGGCATCCCTCTGATCATCGTCAATCGCGAGCCGACCCGCGCGGATGCCTGGGCCGATGTCACCATCGCCGCCGGCACCAGCGACGTGCTCCCCGCCCTCCAGGAGATGCTCTCGTGACCTATCTCACTCTCATCCGCCACGGTCAGACCGACTGGAACCTCGCCCGCCGCATCCAGGGGTCGACCGACATCCCGCTGAACGAGACGGGGCGCGAGGACGCACGGTGGGCGGCGGAGAAGCTCGCCGGCACGACGCACCATGCCGTCTACACGAGCCCGCTCGTGCGAGCGAGCGAGACCGCCGGCATCATCGCGGAGCGCCTGGGGCTGGAGATCGCGGGCGTGGTCCCCGACATCCGGGAACGGGAGTTCGGCGACGGCGAGGGCATGCTCGTTCCCGACTACATCTCGACCTACGGCGACTGGCACGCGGAGGTGCCCGGGGCGGAATCGCTGCACGAGGTCGGCGTCCGTGCCATCGCCGCGCTGCACCGGATCGCACGGGACGCGCGACGGAGGTCGGCGCCGCAGGCCGAGTCCGTGCTCGTCGTGACCCACGGGGGCGTGATCCGCGCCGTCATCGACCACGTCTCCGGCGGCACGCTCCCCCGCGACGGTGAGGTGCTGCGCAACGGCTCCGCGCACCGGTTCGTCGCCGCACCCGGCTACCTCCGCCTGCTGGAGGAGACGCCCGTCCTCTGACGGGACGGTCAGCCGGCGCGGGAGACCACGGCGCGCGCGTGGCGCAGGACGGGCTCGTCCACCATGCGCCCCTGGAAGCGGAACACACCCCGTTCCTCCGCCGCTGCCGCGAGGACCGCATGTGCCCAGGCCACGATCTCGGGGTCCGGTGCGTACGCGGCTCGGATCACCTCGACCTGACTCGGATGGATGCAGGCCGTCGCACGGAACCCCGAGGCTGCAGCGTCCCTCGCCTCCTGCTCCAGCCCTGCCGTGTCGGCGATGTCGACATGCACGGCGTCGATCGCCGCCTTGCCGTACGCGCCGGCCTCCAGCAGCACCCGGGAACGGGCGTAGCGGGCGATGTCCCGGTACCCGCCCTCGTCGTTCCGGGATGACGTGCCGCCGAGCGAGGCCACCAGATCCTCCGCTCCCCACATCAGTCCGGCGACCGTCGGATGCGCGGCGATGTCGGGCGCCGCATGGATCCCGCGCGCCGTCTCGCACAGCGCGAGGAGCGAGTAGTCCGCGCCGAAGGCGTCCAGACTCTCCGCGCTCTCCGTCTTCGCCACCATCACGGTCCGGAAGGGCGACCGTGCCAGGGCCTCGAGGTCGTCAGCGAAAGCCGCGGAGTCCGGGGCGTTCACCCGCACGATGACGCGCGCGGGATCGAGGTCAGCGGCGACGACGTTCTTCCGGGCCTCGGCCTTCGCAGCCGGCAGGACGGCGTCCTCCAGGTCGAGGATCACGGCATCGGCCCGCTCCTGCGCCTTCGCGAAGCGCTCGGGGCGGTCCGCCGGGCAGAAAAGCAGGGCAGGACCGAGCTCGAACGTCATACCGCCTCCCCTTCCGGTCGGCAGCGCACGAGCACCGTGCGGACGGCCGTCGCGACCACCGTGCCGTCCTGATTGCGTCCGGTGTGCGCGATCTGCACGACGCCCTGACCGGGGCGGGACGACGAGAGCCGCTTATCGACGACGACGCTCTCGGTCCTGAGCGTGTCGCCGGCGAACAGCGGGTGCGGGAAGGCGATGTCGCCGAGGCCGAGCTGCGCCACCAGCGTCCCCTGCGTGAGCTGGGCGACGGAGGAGCCCACCATCGTCGACAGCGTCCACATGGAGTTCATGAGGCGCGCGTGGAAGGGCTCCTGGGCATCGGCGAACGCGGCGTCCAGGTGCAGCGCCTGAGTGTTCATCGTCAGGGTCGTGAAGAGGACGTTGTCCGCCTCCGTAGCCGTGCGACCGGGGCGGTGTACGTACCGGACGTCGGTCTCGAACTCCTCGTAGTACAGGCCGCGCTGCACGATCTCGCGCATGGTCATGCCTCCACGCTACCGGGCGAGTCCGAGCGCCCTGGCGATCACGAGAAGCTGGACCTCGGTGGTCCCCTCGCCGATCTCCAGGATCTTGGAGTCGCGATAGTGGCGCGCCACCGGGAACTCGTTCATGAAGCCGTTGCCTCCGAAGATCTGCGTGGCGTCGCGAGCGTTGTCCATCGCGGCCTCCCCGGCGACGAGCTTCGCGATCGCCGCCTGCTCGGCGAACGCCTCTCCCGCGTCGCGGAGACGGGCAGCGTGGTGCCAGGCGAGTCGTGCCGTGTGGACGCGGGCCCGCATGCGCGCCAGGGTGAACTGGGCGTTCTGCCGCGTGCTGAGGGCGCTGCCGAAGATGGTGCGGCTCTTGGCGTAGTCGACCGCCGCCTCCAGGCAGCCCTCCGCGGCGCCGGTCGAGAGGGCGGCGATCGCGATGCGCCCCTCGTCCAGGATGCTGAGGAAGTTCCGGAAGCCGCTCCCCCGCTCGCCGAGGAGGTTGCCCGCCGGCACCCGTGCCCCGTCGAACGTCAGCGGATGCGTGTCCGAGGCGTTCCAGCCCACCTTGTCGTAGGGCGGCTCGACCGTGAACCCCGGCGTTCCGCTCGGGACGATGATCGTGGAGATCTCCTTGCGCCCCTCGTTCTGACCGGTGACGGCGGTGACCGTCACGAACCGTGTGATCGGGGTGCCCGAGTTCGTGATGAACTGCTTGGAGCCGTCGATCACCCATTCGTCGCCGTCGAGCCGCGCTGTCGTCCGCGTCGCCCCGGCATCGCTCCCCGCCTCGGGTTCCGTGAGTCCGAACCCGGCGAGGGCACGACCGGCGAGGAGATCCGGCAGCAGCTCGCGCTTCTGCTCCTCGGTGCCGAAGCGGAAGACGGGCATCGCCCCGAGGCTCACGCCGGCCTCGAGGGTGATCGCGATCGACTGGTCGACTCGTCCCAGAGCCTCGATGGCGAGGCCGAGCGCCATGTAGTCGCCGCCCTGCCCGCCGTACTCCTCGGGGAAGGGCAGCCCGAAGAGGCCGAGCTCGCCCATCTGCCGCACGACGTCCATCGAGAGCGTGTGGGTGCGATCCGCCTCGTAGGACTGCGGGGCGACCACCGTGTCGGCGAATTCGCGTGCCATCACGGCGAGTTCGCGCTCCTCTTCGGTGAGATCGTGCATCATCGGTCCTCCTCCGTCATCGACACGCGGGCGACCGGTTGATCGCGCCGCACCTGATCGCCCACCGCGACCAGCATCCGCACCACGCCGTCGTGCGGCGCGACCACGGGGTGCTCCATCTTCATCGCCTCGATCGATACGAGAGGCTCTCCCGCGCGGACGGCCGCCCCGTCCTCGACATGGACCGCCACGACACCGCCCGGCATGGGGGCGCGCGCCTCGGGCTCGGTGGCGCGGGCCTCCCGCTCCGCGGCGGCGAGTCGCCTCCGCATCCGGCCGCGGCGATCCAGGGGGCGGAGCCGCAGCGTCCGCCCGCCTTCGCAGACCCATATCGCGCCCTCGGCATCGCGGGCCGCGCACACCCGGTCGGACGGGGGCAGCGTCGGTGTCGTGCGTACGATCTCGTCGTCGTCGTCGGTGAGCAGGGTGAAGGGTTCGGGCGCGTGCGGTGCTGCCCCCAGACGCCACCCGGGGAGGGAGCGCCACAGCGATCCGGCGCCGCCCGGTGATGCGGCGGTCTCGCGACGAGCGTCCACCAGTCCGGCAGCTGCCGCGACCTGCGCCGCCGACGGGCTCATCGGCTCGAGCGGGAGCAGGGTGTCGATGAGACCGGTGTCGAGGTCGCCCTCGAGCACGCGACGGTCCCGGAGGAGCCGGCGCAGGAACGCGATGTTCGTCTCCACTCCCAGCACCACGGTGCGGGCGAGGGCATCGTCGAGTCGCTGCAGCGCTGTCGCCCTGTCCTCCGCCCACGCGATGATCTTCGCGATCATCGGGTCGTAGAACCCGCTCACCACGCTCCCGGATTCCACGGCCGCGTCCACGCGGACACCGGAAGGTGGGTCGAAGAGCAGCACGGTGCCGGTCGACGGCAGGAACCCGCGCTCCGGCGACTCGGCGTACACACGGGCCTCGACGGCATGCCCGGTCGTCCGGGGTGCGACGTCGAGCGGCTGTCCGTCGGCCATGCGGAGCTGGAGTGCGACGAGGTCGAGTCCGGTGACCTCCTCGGTCACCGGGTGCTCCACCTGCAGCCGGGTGTTCATCTCGATGAAGAAGACGTCGTCGGGAGCATCGGCGTCGACGAGGAACTCCACGGTCCCCGCTCCGACGTAGGCGACGCTCTCCGCGGCGCGCACGGCTGCCGTGAGCAGCCGGTCGCGGGTCGCGGGCGGGATCCCGGCGGACGGCGCCTCCTCGATCACCTTCTGATGACGACGCTGGAGCGTGCACTCGCGCTCGCCGAGCGCCACGACGGTGCCGTGCGCATCGCCGAACACCTGCACCTCGATGTGACGCGGTCGGCGGATGAGACGCTCCAGGATGAGCGCATCGTCGCCGAAGGCGGATGCCGCGACGCGTCGGGCTGAACTGAGCGCGCCGGGAAGACCCGCGCTGTCGACGACGACCTCCATACCCTTCCCACCCCCGCCGGCACTCGGCTTGACGAGGAGCGGGAACCCGACCGCCTCCGCCTCCTCGCGGATCTCCGCATCCGAGAGGCCCCTGGCGTCGAACCCCGGCACCACCGGCACGCCGCTGCGGCTCACATGCTCACGGGCTCGCGCCTTGTCTCCCATGATCTGGAGTGCTTCGACCGTCGGGCCGATGAACACGATGCCGCTCTCCGCACAGGCCTCCGCGAGCCCGACGCTCTCGGAGAGGAATCCGTAGCCGGGATGCACGGCCTCCGCTCCGGAAGCGCGGGCCGCGGCGATGACGGCGTCGATGTCGAGGTAGGACTCCGCCGCCGGCGCCGGCCCGATCCGCACGGCGGCGTCCGCCTCGCGGACGTGCGGCGCGTCGACGTCTGCATCGCTGTAGACCGCGATGCTGCGGATGCCGAGGTCGCGGAGGGTCCGGATGATGCGGCGCGCGATCTCGCCGCGGTTCGCGACGAGGGCCGAGGAGAACGAGAGGGAAGGCGAGTGCGACATGGGGCTCACATCCGGAAGACGCCGAAGCGCGGCTCGGGCAGGGGGCTGCGGGCGACGACGTCCAGGGCGAGACCGAGGAGGTCACGGGTCTGCTCCGGGTCGACGATGCCGTCGTCCCACAGCCGTGCGGTCGCGTAGTACGGTTCGCCCTGCTCCTCGTACTGCGCCCGGATCGGCTCTTCGAACGCCGCACGCTCCTCCGCGGTCCACGCCTCCCCGCGCGCCGCGAGCTGGTCGTCCTTCACCGTGGCGAGCACCGAGGCGGCCTGAGGCCCGCCCATCACCGAGATCCGGCTCGCCGGCCAGGTCCAGAGGAATCGCGGCGAGTAGGCGCGCCCGCACATCGAGTAGTTGCCCGCCCCGAAGGAGCCGCCGATGATGACGGTGAGCTTGGGGACCCGGGTGGTCGCCACCGCCGTGACCATCTTGGCCCCGTCCTTCGCGATCCCTCCCGCCTCCGCATCGGAGCCGACCATGAACCCGGTGATGTTCTGCAGGAAGAGCAGTGGGATGCCGCGCTGATCGCAGAGCTCGATGAAGTGCGCGCCCTTGAGCGCCGACTCGCTGAACAGCACGCCGTTGTTCGCGACGATGCCCACGGGGTGGCCGTGCAGCCGCGCGAAACCCGTCACCAGTGTGGTGCCGTACTCGGCCTTGAACTCATGGAATGTGTCGCCATCGACGAGGCGTGCGATCACCTCGCGCACGTCGTACGCGGCGTTGACGTCCACGGGAACCACGTCGTACAGGGAGCCGATCTCCGCCGGGGCGCGACTCTCCCCGACGTTCCAGGCCGGGGCGAGCGGCGGCGGCAGCGTGGCCACGATGTCGCGGAGGATCTCCAGCGCGTGCTCGTCGTCGTCGGCGAGGTGATCCACGACGCCGCTGCGCCGGGCGTGCAGCTCCCCTCCGCCGAGCTCCTCCGCCGTGACGATCTCGCCGATGGCAGCCTTCACCAGAGGAGGCCCGCCGAGGAAGATCGTGCCCTGTCCGCGGACGATGACGGTCTCGTCGCTCATCGCGGGAACGTAGGCGCCACCCGCCGTACACGATCCGAGGACCGCCGCGAGCTGCGGTATTCCCCGCGCGGACAGCCGGGCCTGGTTGAAGAATATGCGTCCGAAGTGCTCGCGGTCCGGGAAGACCTCGTCCTGTCGAGGAAGGAAGGCGCCGCCCGAGTCCACGAGGTAGAGGCACGGCAGACGGTTCTCGAGGGCGATCTCCTGCGCCCGCAGGTGCTTCTTCACGGTGAGCGGATAGTACGTTCCGCCTTTCACGGTGGCGTCGTTGCAGACGACCATGACGTGCCGGCCGTGGACCAGGCCGATGCCGGCGATGACACCGGCCCCCGGCGCCTCCCCGCCGTACAGACCGTCGGCCGCGAGCGGGGCGATCTCGAGGAACGGGCTGTCCTCGTCGAGGAGACGGGTGACGCGGTCGCGCGGGAGGAGCTTCCCGCGGGCGACATGTCGCTCGCGGGAGGCCGCGGGGCCACCCTGCGCTGCGGTCGCGAGACGGTCACGGAGCCGCTGGGCGAGTGCTTCCTGGGTTGCCGGCATCGTGACGTCCTCCTCGACCCACGTCGCGCCGGGCGGGGAACCTGGCGCGCTGCATGCATTCTCGGTTAGTGTTCACTAACCCGTCGATTCAGGTTAGCGAGGATTAACTGAGATGACAAGCCCCGCCACCGCCCGTGACCGCGCCAAGGCAGAACGCTCCGACGCCCTTCTGCATGCCGCGGCTCGGCTCTTCGCCGCGCGCGGGTACAGCGGGGTGAGCCTGGAGGACATCGGCGCTGCCGTCGGTGTGTCCGGGCCCGCGGTGTACCGCCACTTCGCCGGGAAGCAGGCCCTTCTCGGAGCGGTCCTGGTGAAGGTCAGCCAGGACCTCGTCGCGGGCGGACGACGCGTGTCCGAGGAGACGAGCGCACCCGACGAGCGCATGCGCGGGCTCATCCGCTTCCATGTGGAGTTCGCGCTCGGCAACGCCGAGGTCATCCAGGTGCAGGATCGCGATCTCGCCTTCCTCGACGAGGACGATCGCGCCGAGGTCCGCCGACTGCAACGCGCCTACATCGAGCTCTGGATGGACGCTCTCGCCGCGCTCGAGCGTCCGGAACCGCTCGACCGGGACGAACTCCGGCTCCGCGTGCAGGCGTGCTTCGGTCTCATCAACTCGACCCCGCACAGCACGCGGGCCGCGACGAGAAGGCACACGGCCACCGCGACCGTGCTGGTCGCGATGGCCGAGGCTGCACTGCGCGCCGCTAGCTGAGCAGCATCGCCCGTCCCGGATCCTCGAGGATGTCGGCCACGTCCTTGAGGAACGTCGCGCCCTCGGCCCCGTCGACGAGGCGATGATCGAAGGACAGACTCAGCGTCATGAGCTGACGGAGTGCGATCTCACCGCGGTACTCCCACGGCTGCCGCCGCACCGCGCCGACCGCGAGGATCCCAGACTGCCCTGGCGGGAGGATCGGCGTTCCGGCCTCCACCCCGAACACCCCGATGTTCGACAGGGAGAACGTGCCCCCGGCGAGCTCGGCCGGGGAGGTCTTCCCTGCGCGAGCGGTGTCGGCGAGCCGCCTGACCGCGGTCGACAGCTCCACCAGGTTCATCCGCTCCGCATCCCGGATCATCGGCACGATGAGACCCCGATCGGTCGCCGCGGCGATCCCCAGGTCGACATAGCTGTAGTGGACGATCTCGCCGGACTCCTCATCCCAGCGCGCATTCAGGCCGGGCGCCCGGCGCAGAGCGAGACAGACGGCCTTCGCGACGACGGCGAGCGGGCCGATCCGGTGCTCCGCAAGCGCTCGGTCCTCGCGGAGACGTGCCAGCATCTCCATGGTCGCGGTCACATCGACCGTGTGGAAGACCGTGACGTGCGGGGCGGTGAACGCGCTCTGCACCATCGCCGCTGCCGTGTGCTTGCGGACCCCGCGGATCGGGACGCGCGTCTCCCGCGGCCTCCCCTCCGCGCGCGGAAGGGTGCCGGAGGCCGCGGTGGTCTCGCGCTCAGGCGTCCCGGCGGGCCGTGACGGCTCCGCTCCGACACGCTCCGCGTACGCATCCACGTCTGCCCTCGTGATCACTCGGTCACCGACTTCCGCAGCGACGAGGACGAGGTCGACGCCCCGTCGCTTGGCGTAGGCGCGCACCGGAGGGGTGGACCGTGGTCGCTCCAGAACGGGCTCGATCGCGACCGATGGCGTCGCGTCGTGCGGCGCTGCCTCGAGAACGGCGGTGTCGGCCGCCGAGGCCACCTGGGCGGCACTCCGGCGCCGCACCCGGCGCGCGGGGCGTCCACTCGATGTCGGGGCGGCTCCGTAGCCCACGAGGTTCGGCTGCGCCTTCTCCGCGGAGGCCACCTCCTCGCCACCGGACGGCGCCGCCGGAGGATCGTCCCCCTCGATGTCGAAGGCGATCAGCGGTGCTCCCACGGCGACGGTCTCTCCCGCGTGCGCGTGCAGGGTCGACACCGTGCCTTCATAGGGCGACGGCAGCTCGATGACGGCCTTGGCCGTCTCGACCTCCGCGAGGGTCTGATTCAGCGCGACGCTGTCGCCCGGCGCGACGAGCCACTGCACGACCTCCGCCTCGGTGAGTCCTTCGCCGAGGTCGGGGAGACGGAATTCGGCGATCATGCGTCCGCTCCCGTCAGGCTGTGCGGGCGATCCATCACGCGATCGACCGCATCGAGGATCCGGTCGAGATCCGGCAGGTGGTACTTCTCGAGCTTGGCAGGCGGGTACGGCACGTCATGCCCGGTGACCCGCAGCGGAGGGGATTCGAGGTACTCGAAGCAGAGCTCGGTCACGCTCGCGATGACCTCCGCGGCGAGGCCGGCTTCCCGGGAGGCCTCATGCGCCACGATCACACGCCCGGTCTTCCGCACCGAGGCGGCGATGGAGTCGTAGTCCACCGGAGAGAGCGATCGCAGGTCGATGACCTCCAGGGCGACGCCCTCGTCTTCCGCGGCCTCCGCCGCCTGCAGCGCGGTGCTCACCATGGCTCCGTAGGTGAGGACCGTGACGTCCGTCCCGGAGCGCACGACCCGGGCGAGTCCCATCGGCGGCGCATCCGCGAGCGGTGCCTCGAGGTCGACCTCGCCCTTGTGGTGATAGAGCCGCTTCGGCTCGAAGAACACGACGGGGTCGTCCGACGCGATCGCCTGCCGGAGGCTCCGATAGGCGTCCTCCGGGTTCGAGACGGCGACGACACGGAGGCCCGCCGTGTGGGCGAAGAAGGCCTCCGGCGACTCCGAATGATGCTCGGCGGCACCGATTCCGCCGGCCCACGGGATCCGGATCGTGATCGGCATCTTCACCCGCCCCTGGGTGCGGTAGTGCAGCTTGGCGACCTGCGAGACGATCTGGTCGAAGGCGGGGTAGACGAACCCGTCGAACTGGATCTCGACGACCGGGCGGTAGCCGCGGAACGCGAGACCGACGGCCGTGCCGACGATCCCGGACTCCGCGAGCGGTGTGTCGATGACCCTGGCCGCCCCGAACTCGTCGAGGAGGCCGTCGGTGATCCGGAAGACGCCGCCGAGCTTGCCGATGTCCTCGCCCAGGAGCACCACCTTCTCGTCGTCGCGCATCGCCTGACGGAGGCCGGCGCCCAGCGCCTTGCCGAGAGTGAGTTCGGTCATGGTCACGCCTCGCCCTCGAACGACGCGAGGTATGCCGCGTACTCGTCGCGCTGCCGCTCCAGGCCCGTGTGCGGCTCGGCATAGACGCCGTCGAACACCGCCAGCGGCGGACGGGTGACCATGCCGAGGCAGGTCGCGCGCATCTCCTTGGCGACCGCGTCCGCAGCCGCCTGCGTCTCGGCGAGATGCTCCTCGGTGAGGTCCCCGGTCGCACGGAGGTACGCCTCCAGTCGCGTGATGGGGTCGCGGCGGCGCCAGGACTCCAGCTCGGCCTCGTCCCGGTACCGGGTGGGGTCGTCCGCGGTGGTGTGCGGGCCCATCCGATATGTCACGGCCTCGATGTAGGCCGGGCCTTTCCCGGAGCGCGCGTGGGCCAACGCCCAGCGCATCGCCGCCAGGCAGGCGAGGACGTCGTTCCCGTCCACACGGAGGCTCGGGATCCCGAACCCGGGCGCGCGCCCGGCGATCGGATACTGCGACTGCACGGCGACCGGCTCGGAGATGGCCCAGTGGTTGTTCTGACAGACGAAGACGACCGGCGCCTGATACGACGCGGCGAAGATCATCGCCTCGTTCACATCCCCCTGGCTGGTCGCCCCATCACCGAAGTAGGTCACGGCGACCTCCGATGCCTTCTCATGCTGGATGCCGAGCGCGTACCCGACCGCGTGCAGGGTCTGGGCGCCGATGATGATCTGCAACGGAGCGACGCGGAGGGCGGCGGGATCGTAGGCCGCCCCTTCTTCACCGCGCCACATCCGCACGTAGTCCCCCGGCTGCGCGCCGCGCGCGTAGATCACGCCGGTCTCCCGGTAACTCGGGAAGACGTAGTCCTGCGGATCGAGCGCTCTGGCCGTACCGATCTGCGTGGCTTCCTGGCCCTGGCACGGCGCCCAGAGTCCCAGCTGCCCCTGACGCTGAAGGGCCACGCCCTCGGCATCGATGCGGCGGAGGATGACCATGTCGCGGTGCAGTGCCCGCAGCTGCGCGGCGTCGACATCGGTGACGAACGGGTCGAGGCGGTCGTTGGCGACACGGGTCCCGTCCGGAGCGAGGATGCGCTCCGACAGCTCCAGATCCTGGGCGGTGTCCGCAATGGGGGTGGTCTGCGGCGACATCATCGTCCTCCTCGTCCCTGGCGGCCCTCGTGGGGCGACGCGCAATGGTGCCAGCGTCATCACCGGCATGGTCTGAGGGTACGTCCGGTGAACACCTCGCTCAAGCAACTCAATCTGGATTGAGCATGTTGCTCATTTTTCTCCGGTCGCGTGCTGCTAGGGTTTGGCACTATGCCTGGACTGGACCGGATCGACCTGGAGCTTCTCGCCGCGCTCGCCGACGACCCGCGCGTGACCATCGTCGCTCTCGCAGAGCGCATGAGCCTGTCGCGGAACACCATCCAGGCGCGGATGGCGCGGTTGGAGCAGAGCGGCGTGTTCCTCTCCTACGAGCGCGCCTTCTCCCCCGATGTCCTGGGGTTCCCGCTGCAGGCGTTCGTCAGCATCGGCGTCCGCCAGACCGAGCTTCCCCGGATCATCAACGAGCTCGCGCGCATCCCGGAGGTCGTCCAGGCGCACGGCCTGAGCGGCTCCATCGACCTGTTGGCGCGCGTGGCATGCCGCGACGCGCGTCACCTGTTCGACACGGACGCCCGGATCCTCTCGATCGAGGGCGTGGAGCGCACGGAGACCTCGCTCGCGATGGGCGAGGTGATCCCGTTCCGGGTGGCCGGACTCATCGGCCTCGCGCGACGGGAATCCTGAGGAACCGACGGACCGCTCCGGCCGCCTCGGCCGGGGTCTCGTAGTGGATCAGGTGACCCACGTGCGCGATCTCGACGAGGGACGCGTCCGGGAAGAGAGTGACCAGCGCGCGCTCCGCCTCGATCGGGGTGATGTCGTCCTTCTGGGCGGCGATCAGGAGCGTGGGAACGTCGATCGACGGCGCGAACTCCCTGACGTCGTGGGAGACGCTCGCGACGAACGCGTCGTGCAGGACCTCCCGGTCGGAGAACCGCGAGAAGTAGGTGTCGTGCTGGTCGTGGATGAAGCGACGCAGCTCCGGATCCCGCGTCTTCGCCATGGTCACGCTCATGACACGGACGATCACCCGGTTGCGCAGGAGCGCGGTGCCGATCCGCGGCGGAAGCTTGGCACCGAGAGCGTAGTACAGCACCGCCAGTCGGGTCATGATGCCCTTCGGTCCCTCCAGCGCGGGCGCGCCGATGGGGTTCACGAGGATCAGCCGCGGGGTCTCCAGCCCCCCGGCGACGGCGGCGGCGGTCACGATGGAACCGAACGAATGGCCGAGGATCACGGCACCAGGTGCCGTGGCCGCCGTGAAGTCGGTGAGCCATCCAGCGTACTCCGCCAGATCGTGGCGGCGACCGGGCAACGGCGCGGACTCCCCGAATCCGGGGAGGTCGGGAGCCAGCACCCGGAGTTCAGGCAGGAAGGCCAGGACCGACTCGAGACCGTGGTGCTCGCCCCGGAAGCCGTGGACCGCGATGACGGTCGTCTCGGCGTCGTCCGGACCGTACGCCCAGTACGCCGTCGATCCGCCGCGGACCTCCACCTCATGGCGCTGCACCGGAATCCGGCTCAATCGCTCCGCATACGGGGAAGGCACACTCATGATCCGAGTCTACGAGGCCCCGACCGCGCGGCCCGCCCGCGGGCCCGCGGAGCATCCCCACCGTGCTGTCAGTGGCATGGGCTACTGTCCAAGAAGCCCCGGCCGCCCGGAAGAGGGCGCAGCAAGGAGTGTCGGTGCAGTTCACATCCACGGACATCGAGCAGGTGGAGACCACCTGGCAGCAGTTCGTGCCCTCGGCGACCCTGCAGGACGTGGACCCGCGCCGGTTCCGCTTCGATTGGCGCTCGGTGGAGGCACCCTCGATGTCGCTGGTCCGTTACCAGCTCGCCGCCCAGGTGCACTCCCGCGCCGAGCCCGAGGATCAGCTGCTGGTGTGCCGCGTGGATGCCGCCGATGCCCGGATCTGGTCGGGGCGCCAGGGACTGGACGCCGCCCAGCCGTGGCTGACGGACGGCGTCCGCGTGGAAGCGAAATGGAATCAGGTGGCCCGGGTCCGGGCCCTCGTGTTCGATCGGACCGCAGCGCGCGACTCGATCAGGCAGATCACCGGCGACGACCGCCTCGAGCTCCGGGCCACCGGGCTCGCTCCGCATACGCGGGAGGACGGAGCGCGGTGGGAGCAGATGTTCTCCTATATCGACGGCTCGTTCGGACCGGACGGCGCCGCCCCTCTCATCGCCGCAGAACTCGAACGCCACGCCCTCCTGCTGACGATGTCGGCGTTCCCCACCACGTTCAGCGAGTCGCTGCACCGTCCCGCGCAGCGCTCTGCGGCACCGACCTCGGTGCGTCGTGCCCTGGCGTACATCGAGGACAACGCACATCTGCCGATCACGGTCGACGACGTCGCCGCGGCCGCGTACATGTCCACGCGTGGCCTGCAGTATGCGTTCCGCCGCGCACTCGACATCACACCGAACGAGGCCCTGAGGCGTGCTCGGCTCGATGGCGCGCATCGGGATCTGCGACACGGCAAGGGAGCCTCCGTGTCGGCCGTCGCCCGCCGATGGGGTTTCAGCAATGTCTCCCGGTTTGCCATCGCCTATCGCGAGGCGTACGGGAATCCGCCCGTCCTGGCGGCCCTGTGACGCCGGACTGACACCGCGCGCATACTCTGTTCGCGCCCGACGGCGAGTCCCGGCGATGCGCACGATGTCGTGCGCAAATTGGGTAGAGTCCAAGTATCCCCGGGAGCGGTCTGCCGTCTTCCCCCTGCACGTTCCGAAGGAGCGCCATGAACACCCCCGCCTCCCGCGCGAAGGTCGGCTGACGATGGGCAGCCTGTACTACGGCGACACCCAGACGCCGATCCAGATCGAAGACCGCGCACTCGCGCACCTCAAGGTCGTCATCGCCACCAAGCTGCGGCGCAACGAGAGCTTCACCCTCTCCTGGCGCCACCCCGAGGGCGACGCCCCCGGCCGCTCCACGCTGTGGCTGCACCCGTCCATCCCTCTCCGGTTCGTCTTCGACGAGGCCGAGACGCCCGAGCTGAGCCGTCGCTGGATCGAGGAACTCGCGCACTCCGCGAACTCGAGCGGAGGCATCACCCTCGTCGAGGAACATCTCGAAGGCGCAGACGTCGTCTGACGAGAAGGGCCGCGGGTTTCCCCGCGGCCCTTCTCGTTTCCGAATGAGTCAGCTCAGAGGCCCTCGTCCGAACTGGAGCTGACCGAACGCCGGGTCGTGGGCTCCCCCGTCGCCGGGTCGACGTACGTGCGCGACACGGTCTCCGTGCGACGTCGGCGGGCGAGTAGCACGATGCCGATGAGGAAGATGATCACGCCGGCACCCATGAGGATGTAGCCGACCATGTCCAGGTTGACCCACGGCACGTCGACGTTGATCGCGAACACGAGGATCGCTCCGATGACGAAGAGCGCGATTCCGCTGCCGATGCTCATTGTCTCTCCCGTTCCGCGGCGCGGTGCCGCTCTCGGGGAGCATGGCAGCGCCTCGTGGCGTCGAGGAGGGGCTTGACACGGCCACGCTCAGGTCTCCGGGACTCTCAGGCCGCACCGGACTCCGGGCGCCGGGCCCAGAGGTCAGGGCCGAAGACCTCGTAGTCGATACGGTCCGGCTCGATCCCGCGGGCCGTCAGTGCGCCCCGAACGGCTTGCATGAACGACAGCGGCCCACAGAGGAAGACGCGTGCCGTCGGCGGAAGGTCGATGCCGGCGAGATCCATCCGGCCGGACCGCACCGACGGCCCCTCCTCCACGCCCGCCGTGTACCAGGTCAGGGCGCGGACGTCGCTCAGATGCTGCGCACGACCGCGCACGGCAGAGACGAGGGCGTGCGTGTCCGGCTCCCGGTCCACATGGAACAGGTGCACCGGCCGGTCGGGACGCCGCTGTGCGAGGTCGTCCACCATCGCCGCGACGGGAGTGATGCCGATTCCCGCCGAGATCAGGACCAGCGCGTCATCGGAGTCGTCGAGGAGCAGGTCGCCGGCGGGCTGGGAGACATCGAGTACCGTACCGACCTGCGCGTTCTCGTGCAGCCAGGTCGACACCTGACCGTCCGGTGCGCCGTCCACACCACGCACACGCTTCACGGTGACGCGCAGCGCTGCCCCGGGTGCAGACGAGGAGATCGTGTACTGCCGGGGCTGGCGCGTGCCGTCCGGGAGGTCGACGGCGACGGCCACGTACTGCCCGGTCCGATGGGGCGCCCGCTGACCGTCCACCGGCTCCAGGACGAGGGAGATGACGTCGCGGGCCTCCTCCACCCGCTCGATGACGCGGTGCGGCCGCCACGGGTGGTCCGGGTCTGTGCCCGCCTCCGCGTAGAGCCGCGCCTCCTCCGCGATGAGCGAGCAGCCGAAGAGCCAGTACACCTTATCCCACGCGGCGTGCACCGCCGGTGTGACCGCCTCGCCGAGGACCTCATCGACGGCGGCCAGGAGATAGCGGCCCACGATCGTGTACTGACGGGCCGACACCCCCAGCGAGACGTGGCGGTGGGCGATACGTCGCATCACCGGGGAGAAGTCCGGCGCGTCGGGATCGATGAGGTGGACGGCGAACGCCACGACGGACGCCGCCAGTGCCTTGGGCTGATCGCCCTGCGCCTGATGCGCGCGGTTGAAGACGTTCAACAGCTCCGGATGCGCCTCGAACATGCGCCGATAGAACAGGGTGGTGATCTCGTCGGCGTGAGAGGCGACGACGCCCGCGGTGGCGCGGACGATGGCTTCGGAATCCGTGGAGAGCTGCATGGCTGCCTTTCGGTCGGTGTCCGTTCAGCCTCTCGACGACGAGCGCGCCACGTCGCCGCGGATACCGTGGAAAACAGGACTCCGCCCCGCTTTCACCTCACGTAGCCGTAGGACTCGACCCGCGGGAACGCGAGTCCATCGCCTTCGCCCGTCCACACGCCGGTGAAGCGCAGCACGACATCGTCTCCGGCGTCGAGCGGCCCGTTCCACGTGACGGCGTTCTCCGCCGCGGAAGGGCGGCCGGAGGTCGCTTCCAGCGTCGACGCTGCCCAGGTCGAGTCGTCGAGGAGGCCGTCCAGGCGGAACGTGAGCGCGCTCTTCGTGGAGTCCACCTCGCCGTTGTTGAGGAACTGCATGGTGTACGTCACGGTGTCCCCCACCTGGGGATCGGTCGGGCTCATGTTGAACGTGTACTGGAAGAAGAGACAGGCAGGCCCGACGCGCTGCGCGAGCACGCCCGTGCTCAGCGGCTTCGACACGGCCGGGTCCGCAGGTGTCGCCTCCGCGTGAGCGGCGGGAGCGAGCGTCGCTCCACCGAGCGAAAGAGCGGCCGCGACGCCGAGGGCGGCAGAGGCACGGGCAATGAGCGTCTTGGTCATGAGAGATGCCTTTCTCCGACGCGCTGCGGCGTCGGCGTGGTCGTCGAGGGAAACTCCTCGACGACCACTAGACGCCGAATGGCACGATCGATCACGCGACGACGAAGAAGTCGTCGCGCGATCGATCTGCCCGGCCTCTCCTAGTCCTCAATCACCGGCGCGACCCGCCACCCGATGGCGGACGCCGAGCGCTGTCAGTCCCGCAAGCAGCAGCGGCGCTCCCAGGGCGAACGGGCCGGCGGGTCCCTCGGATCCGGTCAAGGCGAGCTCACCACCCGGAGGGGGCGGCGGAGTGACGGCGGTCCCATTGGTGAGGACCACCCCGAGCGTCGCGTCTTCGGAGATCGTGAGCGTCGCGCCGTCGTCGCCGACGTCGACTCCTGCGCCGGTGAAGTGCGGGCTCTTCCACGTGACGCCCTCCACGGCGATCGGCGCCTTCTCGCGGAGCGTGACGACCGTTCCCGCCGGCAGATCCGCGAGTCCCTCGCTCTCGCCGGCACGGAGCGCGAGTTCACCGGTGACGGAATGCCCGGCGAGCTCGTACGAGTACTCCACGGTGAAGGTCTGGTGCGCAGGAACGAGGGAGGCCCCGGCCCCCGTGACCTTCTTGGTCACCGTGAACCCCCCGACCGGCGGCGGCGTGACCGTCGTCGGGTTGGTGAGCGTCACCACGACTGTCGTGCCCCGTGCGATGGTGACGGTCGCGCCGCCATCGGTGATCGCCACATCGGTGCCGGAGAAGACCGGCGCCTGCCAGGTCACGCCGTCGACGTCCGCAGGCGTGACCTCAGACAGGGTGACGACCGTGCCGGCCGGCAGATCCTTCAGACCATCGGTCTGCCCGGATCGCAAGGCGAGCTCGCCCTCCACCGTCTGTCCTGCGCGCTGATACGTGTAGGCCACCCGGAACTCGCGGTCGTCGGGCACCAGAGCCGCGCCGGAACCGCTGACCTCCTTGGTCACGGTGAACCCGCCGACCGGGAGCACCCCTTCACCGTCTCCCCCGCCCTGGGAGTAGATGACCGGCGTACTCTCGGTGACCCACCGGGAGCCGGTCACGGTGTTGTGGAACGCATCACCGGGACGGACGTCGGCGGGCAGAGCCGTCTTGTAGCGGAGCACGTAGATCGCGTCGGCGACGATCGGCGCGTCGACCGTCACCGTGAACGACTCGGAACTGACCTCCGTGACGGTGAAGTCGCTGCCCGACTGCAGCGCCGTCGACACGGTGTACTTGCCTCCCGCCCAGTCCTTCGCGAGCACGTACGCCACGGTGACGGACGCGGGGTCGAGCACGAGGCCGGCCGTGAACGTGTCGCTGAGCGTCGGAGCCTCCCCGGCCAGCGCGGAGGACGGGATGTTCACGCCCCACGCGATGTTCCGACCGTCGAGCGTCACGTCGCCCCACTTGGTCGGGGTCGTCGGCGCAGGGAACTCCGGGACCGGCCCGATCCCGCCGGGAACGTCGACCGGGACGACGGTTCCGCCGCCCGTCGTGAACGGGATCTCCGTCAGTGTGGTCTCCTCGTCCGCCCTGGCGCGGAAGTGCAGGGTGCCGCTGACGTCGGTGTGGCTGTCCACGTAGTCCGTGAGCGTGCACACGAGCTCACCGGTCGACACCTCGCACGTTCCGACGGTCTGGCCATCCGGCGCCGTCAGGGCGAAGGAATCCCGCACCCCGGTCAGGCTCGGGCTCGTCGGAAAGGCGAGGCGGAACGTGTCTCCCGCGGTCGCCGTGTCCGGCACTGCCCAGGTCGCTTCGAACGCGATCCGGTCCCAGACCTTGATCTGGTCGGTGGGTTCGGTGATGGTCACCGAGGTGATCCCCGCGACCTCCGCAGCGCGGGCCGTGGCCGGCGTCGCGATGACGGCCGCCAGGGCCGCCAGACAGATCGCGAGCAGAGCACCCACGAACGTCCTCAGGCGCGTTCCCCGCGCGCCCGATCTGATTGCATGCTGAATGACTGGCACTTTCGACTCCCCAGATGATCGATGAACTCGCGCGGATGGCTTCTTCCGCGCGAGTGATGTCCCCAGGAAGGGATGCAGAACGGCGCGTTCTGTTACGCGGTTCGGTCGAACGGGTTTCTCGCGGCACGTGCAATATGCCGTGATCCTGCGGAAAACGGCGTCATGAAACGGTCACCTCGTCATCTCTCCTGTGACGGATCGCTTCCCCTTCCGACGCGTCCGTCCGTCTGTAGAGGCATTCGCCGTCTACCTGGTGCCGGGGGCATCGTTGTCTCTCCCCGCTCCCGGCACCTCCTTTCGCAGCGCATCGATGCTCCACCGGTAGCGCTTCAGCCCCGCGAGCAGGATCGCGGCGGCCGTGAAGACGAAGACCGGGTATCGGAACGGCGCAAGCGGCCCGAGGAAGACGAGCATCGTCACGCCGAACGTCACCGTGAGCAGCGCGGCGACTCCCGCCGCGAGCCGGGTCCACAGCCCGACGGCCAGCAGCAGAGCGAGGACGGTTTCCAAAGCCGTCGCCAGCACGGCCGCCGTGTCCACCACCAGGTCGACGGGGACAGGGACGAGCTGCGCCGTGTACGCACGGAAGATCGTCCACGATCCCCACGACACGCCATCAGCCCCCGGGCCGCCGAGGAGCCCGAAGCGGTCGGCGACGGCGAGGGCGAAACTCGCCGCGATCGCGAGACGCAACGCGATCTGCCCCACGTCCTCGATCCGACGACGGGTCTCCGCGTTCGGCACACTCGTGGTCGTCATGGCTCCTGCTCCGATCCGGAGGCTGACGGGCGTCGAGACCTCCAGAGGAGAGACGGGAGAACGCGGCGACGATTACGACGGACGAGACGGGTAGTAGGGCGGGTCGGACTTGAACCGACGATCGTTGGGTTATGAGCCCACTGCCTTAACCAGCTTGGCCACCGCCCCGTACCGCCCAGCCTAGCGGGGCAGGGCCTTACGCTTCCGTTGCGCGGACGTGCGTCGCCGCGTGCTCCAGGTAGATCGCCGCGTTCGCCACCAGGGAGGCACGCTCGTCGTCCGACAGCGCCCTGCGCACCTTCGCGGGAACACCGGCGACCAGGGAACCCGGCGGCACCTCGGTCCCGCCGAGCACCACGGCTCCGCCGGCGATCAGGCAGCCCTCTCCGATCACGGCACCGCTGAGGACGACGGCCCCCATGCCGATGAGAGAGCCGTCACCGATCGTGCAGCCGTGCACCACCGCGTTATGGCCTATGGACACCCGTGACCCGACGACGACGGGATGCCCGGCGTCGACGTGGATCGACACGTTGTCCTGCACGTTGCTGCCGGGTCCGATGACGATCGGCGAGGAGTCACCGCGGAGCACGGCGTTGTACCAGACGCTCGCACCGGGTCCGAGCGAGACCGCGCCCACGATGCGGGCGCCGTCCGCGACGAAGGCCGTGTCGTCGAGCTCGGGGATGCGATCCGGGAGGGCGAGGACGGAGGCTCCGGCAGCGATGCTCATGAGGCGAGACTACCCTCACTCCCCCGGAATCACGCGGAAGTGAGTGGAGCCTCAGCTTCCTTGCGGAATGTCTGAGGCTGAGTAGCGTTGTACTCGTCAGTCAGAGAACTTCATTCGGAGGAGCACAAGATGAGCAAGGCCCAGACCGTTTCCACCACCGCCATCGACCCGACTGTCGCCGCCGGTGCGGCGCAGTTCCTCTCCCCCGTCGTCCTCGGTCTCCAGGCGCTGACCGTCAACGGCAAGCAGGCGCACTGGCACGTCCGCGGCGCCAACTTCGTCGGCGTGCACGAGCTGCTCGACACGATCGTCGCCCACGCCGGTGACTTCGCCGACACCGCCGCCGAGCGCATCGTCGCTCTGGGCCTCCCGATCGACGCGCGTGTGAACGCCGTCGCCGAGAAGGCCGGCGCCACCGGCGTTCCGGCCGGCTTCGCGCAGTCGGACGAGCTGATCCGCGCCGTGATCGCCGACATCGACGCGATCCTCGTCGATGTGAAGGCCGCTGTGGAAGGCCTCGACGAGGTCGACCTCACGAGCCAGGATGTGGCGATCGAGATCCAGCGCGGCCTCGAGAAGGACCGCTGGTTCCTCGTGTCGCACATCGCGGCCTGACACCACGTTCACGACGAAGGGCGGCTCCGATACGGGGCCGCCCTTCGTCGTGTGAGCGCCGCCTCAGGCGACGTGCGTGAGGCGGCCGCCGAGCAGCGTCGTGGTGACGGGCATCGTCCGGAGCCCCGCCGCGTCAGCGATGCGAGGATCCGTCCCGAGGATCACGATGTCGGCGCTCTGACCGGGACGGAGAGATGTGCGGACACTCGCTTCGAGCGCCTGCTCCAGCGTCAGCCGCTCCTCCGGATGCCAGGCAGCACGGTCGTCGTCAGTCCGCCAGACGGCCGCGGAGATCGCGTGCCAGGGGTCGAGCGGGGCGACCGGCGCGTCGGACCCGAAGCGCACCTCCGCGCCTGCCGCCCGCAGCGAAGCGAGCGGATAGCCGATGGCCGTCTGACCGGCCCAGTGGTGCTCGACCAGGTCGCGGTCGTCCACCGCATGCTGGGGTTGGACGCTCGCGCGCACCCCGAGCCGGGCGAATCGAGCCAGATCCGCGTGCCGCACCAGTTGCGCATGCTCCATCGATCCCGTGGCCCCGGAGGCCCCGAAGGCGTCGAGGGCCGCCGTCACGGCGCGATCGCCGATCGCGTGCACGGCGACCTCGATCCCGGCTCCCGCCGCAGTGGTCAGCAGCGCCGTGAGCTCGTTCGGAGGCACCGTCAGCACCCCGTAGTTCGCGGGGTCGCCGGGGTACGAATGTGAGCAGGCCGCGGTACGGGTGCCGAGCGAGCCGTCGCTGATGACCTTCAACGACCCGACCCGCACGAGGGATCCGACCAGCCCGGTCGGATCCGACACCGCGAGGCGCTCCCCCGTCCGGAGGCCCGCGGTGATCGCCCGATCGAGATCCGCCCGATAGAACGCGAACTCGACACGGTGCGCGGCGAAGCCCGCGAGGATCCGTCGCGGCCAGGCATCGGCGTTCCACGCCATGTCGAAGTCGACCAGCCCGGTCACGCCACGCGCTGCGGCCGCCGCCCCCGCACGGATGACCGCCTCATCGCTGTGGGCAGGGTCGACGGCATTCAGGCGGCGGGAGATCTCGAACGCGTCCTCCTCGCGGAGCAGACCGTCGTCCCCGCGGAAGCCCTCGCGCGCCAAGGCCGCCGAGTTCAGCCAGACGCTGTGCACGTCCGCGTTGATCAGGTAGGTCGGCACGACGCCGGTTTCGGCATCGAGCGCGGCCACGGATGGCCGATCAGGCCACAGCGCGTCCCGGAACCCCGTGCCGATCCGTCTTCCATCGGGGAGGACCGGAGCGTCGCGCATCAGTCTCGCGGCCGCTGCGGCCGAGTCCGCCCCGTCCAAGGGCACGCGCTCCGCCGCCAGAGCCCACTGCACGGTGTGCACGTGGTTGTCCCACAGCCCTGGGACCGCCCAGGCACCGTCCGCTTCGATGACCTCGCCGCGCGCCGGCAGGGCCCCGGTCGGCGCGATGTCGACGATGCGTCCGTGGGCGAGGTGGAGGTCGACCGGCTCATCGTCCAGCAGGAACTCCCGCCCCGGACCCACGGGGCGGACGGCACGGACCGTTCCGACCTCGACTCCGAGGGCGCTCACGCCCCGCCACCCGTCCGTGCGTCCTGTGCACGACGCATCTCCGCGGCGAGGGCGGCGTTCTCATACGGGCCCTCGGCGTGCAGCGCCGCGATCACCGCCTCGATGGTCTCCGCGGGCTTGTTCTGGCTCAGCTTCCGCTTGGCGACGACCTTCGTCGGGGCGAGGCGGAAGCCGACCGTTCCGGATTCGAGTCTCTCGATGAAGGCCGCGTCGTTCGGACGCTCCCACATCAGGCGCGGGTCGGGCAGGCGCGACTCGAACCGCGCGACGAGGGCATCGAGCACACGGAGATTCTCCGCGGTGCTGAGGATCTCGGGAACGCCCGACAGGTGCACCGCGGTGTAGTTCCAGGTGGGGACGGCGGGGACGTCGCCGTACCAGCCCGGCGAGACGTACCCGTGCGGCCCTTGGAAGGCAAGCAGGATCTCCCGGTCCCCCAGACCGTGGATGGCGTCGTCCGGGCGGCCCACGTGCCCCACGACCGTCAGATCATCGCGGTCGTCGTCGAGGAGGACGGCATAGTGCGAGGCGACCAGACCATCCTCAGGCGCACTCACCACCGTCGCCCACGGGTTGGCGTCGATGACGCGGCGGATCTCGGCCACATCGGCGAGCGTGAAGCTCGGATTCTGTCGCATGGATCCCAGCCTAGAGCGGCGGAAGCCCCGGGGATCCCGCCCTCAGGCCTGACAGCGCGGGCACCAGTACAGCTTGCGGGCGCCGATCTCCTCCAGGGCGATCTCGGTCCCGCACACCCGGCACGGTAGGCCGGCGCGGTGGTAGACCCAGTGGCGGTCGTCGCGGCTGGCCATCGCGGCGCGGTACTGCTCAGGAGACAGTCCGTCCATGGTCATCATCTGACCGGTCTCCACACCGATGGCCAGCAGCCGCACCCAGTCGTGCCAGAGCGCCCTGACGACATCCTCCGGGACGTCGCGGCCCGGCGTGTGCGGGTTCAGGCGCTGCCGGTAGAGCATTTCGGCGCGGTACACGTTGCCGATGCCGCTGACGACCGCCTGGTCCATCAGCAGCAGCGCGATCGGGGTCGGCTTCTTCCGCACGGCGCGGACGAACCGCTCCTCGTTCTCCGCCGGATCGCCGACGAGCGGATCGGGGCCGAGCTTGGCCACGGTCGCCAGCATCTCCTCCGGCGTCTGCAGCACGCACGCGGTGGGACCGCGCAGGTCGGCCACGGTGATGTCGGTCATGAGACGGAGACGCACCTGACCCACCACGGGCGGGGGCCATTCGTCGACCTCGTCGGTCAGCCCCTTGGTCTGCTCGGACATCCGCACGTGGACCCTGGCGCGACGCGGAGCCCCGATCGAGGCGAGGGAGTTCTCACCCGCGTCGTCCAGGATCGCCTCGTCGAAAGTGGTGCCGCGCTGATTGGTCTGTCCCATCCGGCCGTTGGCCGACGCGATGGTGGGATCGACGAGGATCTCCCCCGCGAAGTCCCACGCGCCGTAGAGGCCGAGGTGCACACGCAGCCAGAGGTCGCCCTCCGCCTCGAGGAACATCTGCTTGCCGACGGCCTGCACGCTCACGGCCTGGCGCCCGTCGAGCACGGCGGCGCCCTCGGCGAAACGGCCCTGCGGGCTGGACGCGCTCATCGTCTTGCCGACGAAGTTGCGATCGAACTGCCGCGCGATGCGGTGGACGGAATGTCCTTCGGGCATGTCAGGCCCGAGGGTCCGGGAGGAGCGAGCCGTCCCGCTCGAAGTCGGCGATCTGGCCGATCCGGCGGACGTGACGCTCGTCGCCCGAAAACGGCGTCGCGACGAACCGGTCGATGAAGGCCGTGACCTCGTCGTAGGTGTGCTGGCGAGCTCCGATGGAGATGACGTTCGCGTCGTTGTGCTCGCGCGCGAGCTCGGCCGTGGACAGGTTCCAGACGAGGGCCGCGCGGACGCCGGCGACCTTGTTCGCCGCGATCTGCTCGCCGTTGCCGGAGCCGCCGAAGACGACGCCGAGCGCCGGCACCCCTGTCGCCTGATCGACGACGACGGCCTGCGCCGCCCGGATGCAGAAGGCGGGGTAGTCGTCGAGCGCGTCGTACTCCACCGGACCATGGTCGATCACCTCGTGCCCCGCGGCGCGGAGATGCTCCTGCAGCCGGGTCGAGAACTCGAGTCCGGCGTGATCGGTGGCGATGTGGATGCGCATGGTCTCCATCCTAGGATCCGGTGTCCCGACTCAGGGGGCGATGCCGGCCGCCGCGGGCTTGAACCCCGCGCGCACGTTCTCGCAGCACCCGGGACGGCAGACGTCGAACGCGCCGGGCAGATCGGTGACGTGCGGACGCTCCGCGTTCGGGCGACCCTGCAGGCGCTCCTCGATGAGGTCGACGATGCCCTCCACGAACGCCTCGCGGACACCGGGCGTCGGCGTGCGCACGAAGGCGAGGCCCGCCTCCTCCGCGGCTTCGGCGGCCTCGGTGTCGAGATCCCAGAGGACCTCCATGTGATCGCTCATGAAGCCGACGGGGACCACGATGACGGCCTTGCGGCCGCGAGCGGGGAGCTCCGCGATCACGTCGCAGACGTCGGGCTCCAGCCAGGGCTGCGACGCGGGACCCGAACGGGACTGGTAGACGAGCTCCCAGGGCACATCGGCGGCTCCCGGGATGGCCGCCCGCACCTGCTCCATCGTCCACTCCGACACGGCGAGGTGCTGCGCGGCATAGGCCCCGCCCTCGCCCCAGTCGATATCGCGGGCGCCGGAGCGCTCGGCGTCGGCCGCCGGGATGCTGTGCGTGGAGAAGAGGACCTGGATCTCGGTCGGCGCGAAGCCCTGGTCGAGATAGCCCTGCACCGACTCCCGCACGCCCGCCTCGAAGGCCTCGACGAAGCCGGGGTGGTCGTAGAAGGGACGGATCTTGTCGATGGTGACCGTCTCGCCGAGGCCGGTGTCCGTCAGCACGCGAGCGAAGTCCTCGCGGTACTGGCGGCAGCTGGAGAACGAGCTGTACGCGCTCGTGGCGAAGGCGAGGAGGGTGGTGTGACCGTTCGCGGACGCCTCGGGCAGCACGTCCTCCAGGTACGGACCCCAGTTGCGGTTGCCCCAGTACACGGGGAGGTCGATCCCCCGGGCCACGAGCGCCTTCTCCAGCGCGTCCTTGAGCACACGGTTCTGGCCGTTGATCGGGCTCACCCCGCCGAAGTGACGGTAGTGGTGCGCGACCTCCTCCAGACGCTCATCCGGGATGCCCCGACCGCGCGTCACGTTCCGGAGGAAGGGGATCACGTCCTCCTGGCCCTCCGGGCCGCCGAAGCTCGCCAAGAGGATGGCGTCGTAGGCGACGGGCGTGGTCACATAGGGGTCGCCGCCGGCAGCGGCGGGCGAGGCAAAGGGAACGACATTCGGCTCGATCGCGGTCACCCCTCCATCTTCCCACCTCCGCAGCCCCCGAGCGTCCGCGCGACCGTGACTATCCCCGGTCCGTGCGGATCGACGGCGCGCGCGTCGCTCTGGCGTAGGCTGTCATGGTTGCCGTCGGCGCCAACTGCGCCGACCCCGGTTACATCCCCTCACCCCTGGGAGTACAGCTTTGCCTGGAGAGAACCTCACCCGAACCGAAGCGCAGGAGCGCCGCGACGTCGTCGACACGCACTCCTATGAGGTCGCCCTCGATCTGACCAAGGGCGCCGAGGTCTTCGGCTCCCGGAGCGTCGTGCGCTTCTCCGCGTCCCCCGACAGCTTCACCTTCATCGACCTCATCGCCCGTGACGTGCGCGAGATCTCGCTCAACGGAGAGCAGCTCGACCCGCGCGAGGTCTTCGCAGACTCCCGGATCGCGCTCGCCGGTCTGCAGGAGGAGAACGTCCTCGTCGTCGACGCCGACTGCCTCTACACGAACACCGGCGAGGGCCTGCACCGCTTCGTCGACCCGGTGGACGGCGAGGTGTACCTCTACTCGCAGTTCGAGGTGCCCGACTCCCGTCGCGTGTTCGCCGTCTTCGAGCAGCCCGACCTCAAGGCCACCTTCCAGTTCACGGTGACCGCTCCCGCGGAGTGGAAGGTCGTCTCCAACTCCCCCACGCCCGAGCCGATCGTCCACGACGACGGCGTCTCGGCCACCTGGGGCTTCGAGCCCACGCCCCGGATCTCCTCCTACATCACGGCTCTCGTCGCAGGACCGTACGAGGCCACCTTCTCGGAGCTCACCAGCGCGTCCGGCCGGGTGATCC
The DNA here is from genome assembly GCF_044543605.1 of Microbacterium sp. NPDC064978. Classification (NCBI taxonomy): domain Bacteria; kingdom Bacillati; phylum Actinomycetota; class Actinomycetes; order Micrococcales; family Microbacteriaceae; genus Microbacterium; species Microbacterium sp. NPDC064978. The sequence continues at coordinate 340,840 of NZ_JBITWF010000001.1, forward strand.
CGCTCGGCGTCTACGGCCGCAAGAGCCTCTGGCAGCATCTGGACGCCGACTACATCTTCGAGAAGACCCGAGAGGGCTTCGCCTACTTCGAGTCGAAGTTCGGCGTGCCGTACCCGTTCGCCAAGTACGACCAGCTCTTCGTGCCGGAGTTCAACGCCGGCGCCATGGAGAACGCGGGCGCCGTGACGTTCACCGAGACGTACGTCTTCCGCAGCAAGGTCACGGACGCCGTCAAGGAGCGTCGCGTCGTCACGATCCTGCACGAGCTCGCGCACATGTGGTTCGGCGACCTCGTCACCATGAAGTGGTGGAACGACCTCTGGCTGAACGAGTCGTTCGCCGAGTGGGCCTCGACCATCGCGACCGCCGAGGCGACCGAGTGGACCGAAGCCTGGACCACGTTCAACGCCATGGAGAAGACCTGGGCCTACCGCCAGGACCAGCTCCCCTCGACCCACCCGATCGTCGCCGAGATCAACGACCTCGAGGACGTGCAGGTGAACTTCGATGGGATCACCTACGCCAAGGGCGGCTCCGTCCTGAAGCAGCTCGCCGCGTGGGTCGGCATCGAGGCGTTCTTCGCCGGTGTCTCGCAGTACTTCCAGAAGCACTCCTGGGGTAACACCGAGCTCAGCGACCTGCTGTCCGAGCTGGAGGCCACGAGCGGTCGCGACCTCGGCACCTGGTCCAAGAAGTGGCTGGAGACGGCCGGCGTCAACACTCTCGAGCCGGTCGTGGCCGAGGACGACAACGGGAAGATCTCGCGCTTCGCCATCACTCAGACGGCTCCGGCCGACTACCCGACCATCCGTCCGCACCGTCTCGGCATCGGCTTCTACTCGCTGCAGGACGGCGCGCTCACGCGCACCCACCACATCGAGGTGGACGTGGACGGTGACCGCACCGAGGTGCCCGAGCTCCAGGGCCTGGCTCGCCCCGATCTCATCCTCCTCAACGACGACGACCTCGCGTACGCGAAGATCCGTCTCGACGAGAAGTCGCTCGCGACCGCGATCGCCCACCTCGCCGACATCCACGACCCGCTCGCCCGCTCGCTCGTGTGGGGTGCGGCCTGGGACCAGACCCGCGACGCGGAGACGCCCGCATCCGACTACATCGACCTCGTCCTCGGCAACATCGGTCGGGAGACCGAGTCCACCACGGTCCGGACCACGCTCGCGCAGCTGCGGACGGCCGCGACGCTCTACGTCGCTCCGGCGGAGCGCGAAACCGCACGGCTGAAGGTGGCCGACGGTCTCTGGGCGCTCGCCGAGTCGGCGGAGGCCGGCAGCGACAGCCAGCTCCAGTTCGTCACCGCCTTCGCGAACAACCTGGTGACGCCGGAGCACGCCGGCATCGTCGGCCGTCTGCGCTCGGGCGAGGAGACGCTCCCCGGACTCGACGTGGACGCCGACCTGAGCTGGCAGCTCCTCGTCGGCCTTGCGACGATCGGTGCGACCGACGCCGGTGCCATCGACGCCGCGCTGGCCGCCGACAACACGGCCAAGGGCGCGGAGTTCGCCGCGCAGGCGCGCGCGGCTCTTCCGGACGCCGCAGCGAAGCAGCAGGCCTGGGACGCGCTGATCGCGCGCGACGACGCCCCGAACACGATCGTCCGCTCCGCAGCCCTCGGTTTCGTCCACCCGGCGGGTGCCGAGGTGCTCGGTGCCTTCGTGTCGCAGTACTTCGACATGCTCCTGCCGGTGTGGGAGTCGCGGACCTACCAGATCGCCCAGTACCTGGTCGTCGGGCTGTTCCCCACCGCGCTCGCGGACGTCGCCCTGCGCGACGCGACGCGCGGATGGCTCTCCGAGCACCAGGACGCGCCGCCCGCGCTGCGCCGTCTCGTTCTGGAGAACCTCGCGGACGTGGAGCGCGCTCTCGCAGCGCAGTCCCGCGACGCCGAGGACTGACCCTCCGCCACCGACACGACACGGGCCTCTGCCGCCGCTCTTCCAGCCGGCGCAGAGGCCCGCTCGGTACCATCGAGACGATGCTGATTTCCGCCGAGACGACCCCCGCGCCGACGCCCGCCGAACTCCCGCCGTGGGTGCAGGACATGCTCGCCGTGCTGACCACGGTCGGCGGCAAGCTCCTCCAGATCGCGATGATCATCGGCGCCTGCGTCCTCATCGCGCTCGTGCTGCGCCGGGTGATCACCCGCGTCGTGCACCGCATCGTGGACACCGCCAAGAACAAGGCCGCCGTCGACGACACGCAGGCGCTGGAACGCTCCCCGCTCGCGGACATGCGCCTCGTGCAGCGCACCCGAACGCTCGGCACCATCCTGCAGAACATCGTGAACGTGATGCTCGTCATCATCGCGATCATCCTCATCGTCAACGCGATCGACAACGCTCTCCTCGGATCGCTCACCCTCCTCACGGCAGCGGTCGGCGCCGGCCTGGGTTTCGGCGCCCAGAACATCGTCAAGGACGTGCTGAACGGGATCTTCCTCGTCGCCGAGGACCAGATCGGCATCGGAGACGTCGTCGACCTCGGGCTGGCGAGCGGCGTCGTCGAATACGTCAGCGTGCGCGTGACCCAGGTGCGGGACGTGAACGGGACGCTCTGGTACGTCCGCAACGGCGAGGTCACCCGCATCGGGAACATGTCGCAGGGCTGGGCGCGGGCGATCGTCGACATCGGTGTCGCCCCGGATTCCGACCTCGAGCAGGTCGAGCAGATCCTTCTGGAGACCGCGCAGGGACTGGCGAAGGACCCGAAGTGGCGCACGCGCATCGTGGAGAAGCCGGAGCTGTGGGGCCTCGAGTCCATCGACGGGGATGCGCTCGTCGTCCGGGCCGTCATCAAGACCAGGGCGAACGCGCGGGACGACGTGGCACAGGAGCTCCGACGCCGCCTCCGGGCCGCTCTGCTGGAGAAGGAGATCGACGTGCCGCGTCTCGCGGACGTCGTGCCCACCGGACTGGAGGGCGCGCGCCGCGTCCGGGGCGCCAACCCGCCGAAGACGCGCCCCAACGCCGTCACCGGGGTGCCCGTCATCCCCGACCGCGGCATCTGGCGACGCAAGAAGAACACCGGCGGCGACGGGAGTGCAGACAAGTGACGTTCTACGACGAGGTCGGCGGCCGCGAGACGTTCGCGAAGATCGTCTCGGTGTTCTATCGCGAGGTCGCCCTCGATCCCGTGCTCAAGCCGATGTACCCGGAGGAAGACCTCGGTCCCGCGGAGGAGCGGCTGCTGCTGTTCCTCGAGCAGTACTGGGGCGGCCCGACCACCTACGGCGAGACCCGAGGGCACCCCCGGCTGCGGATGAGGCACATGCCGTTCCATGTGGATCCCGACGCACGCGATCGTTGGCTTCGTCATATGCGCACCGCCGTGGACGAGGCGCAGTTGTCCCCGTTGCACGAAACCACTCTCTGGGACTACCTGGAACGCGCCGCCTATGCCATGGTGAACACATTCGAGCCGTCCGGTATCGGTACGGCACCTCAGGGCCGCACGACCCTGGAGACCCGATCCCGTCAGGAATCAACGGAGAACCCATGACGACGACACCCCCGACCGCAGACGTCCTGGTGATCGGTTGGGGGTTGGCGGGTCTCGTGGCCGCCGCGGAAGCCCTCGAGGCCGGACGTCGGGTCGTCATCGTCGACCAGGAGCCCCGCACGAACCTCGGCGGGCAGGCGTGGTGGTCGTTCGGCGGCCTGTTCCTCGTGGACTCCCCGGAGCAGCGCCGCCTCGGCATCAGCGACTCGCTCGAGCTCGCGACCCAGGACTGGTTCGGTACCGCGGGATTCGACCGGCCGGAGGACGAATGGCCACGGCGCTGGGCCGAGGCCTATCTGCAGTTCGCGGCCGGTGAGAAGCGCTCGTGGCTCCGCTCCCGCGGCGTCGGCTTCTTCCCGGTGGTCGGGTGGGCCGAGCGGGGCGGCTACGGCGCCCTCGGCCCCGGCAACTCGGTCCCTCGCTTCCACATCACGTGGGGCACCGGGCCGGGGATCGTCGCCCCGTTCGCGGCCGCCGTCGAGCAGGGTGAGCGCGAGGGACGACTCACCGTCCTCGCCAGACACCGCGTCGAGGAGCTCATCCTCACCGACGGACGCGTGACCGGCGCGCGCGGGAGCGTGCTGGCGTCGGATGGTGCCGCACGCGGCATCCCCTCCTCGCGCGAGGTCATCGGCGCCTTCGAGATCGACGCGACGGCGACGATCGTGGCCTCGGGGGGCATCGGCGGAAACCATGACCTCGTCCGCGCGGCCTGGCCCCCGCGCCTCGGCACTCCCCCGGCGCACATGCTCTCCGGCGTGCCCGCCTATGTCGACGGCTCGATGCAGGCCGTGAGCGCCACCGCCGGCGCCCGCCTCATCAACGGCGACCGGATGTGGCACTACGTGGAGGGCATCACGAACTGGAACCCGGTGTGGCCGCAGCACGGCATCCGCATCCTGCCAGGGCCGTCGTCGCTGTGGCTCGACGCGACCGGACACCGGCTCCCCGTTCCGCTCTTCCCCGGCTTCGACACCCTCGGCACGCTCGAGCACCTGCGGCGGACGGGCCACGACCACTCCTGGTTCGTGACCTCGCGGCAGATCGTGGAGAAGGAGTTCGCGCTGTCCGGCAGCGAGCAGAACCCCGACCTCACCGGCAAGGATGTGGCGCTGCTGCTCAAGTCCCGCCTCGCGAAGGGGCCGACGGGACCAGTGCAGTCATTCCTCGACGAGGGCGAGGACTTCATCGTCGAGAACGACCTGGAGTCGCTGCTGGAGCAGATGGCGGCTCATCCCGGCGGCGAGCTCCTGGACATCGATGCCGTGCGCCGGGAAGTGGTCGCTCGCGATCGCGAGATGGCGAACGACTTCAGCAAGGATGCGCAGATCGGCATGCTGCGCTCGATGCGGGCCTATCGCGGGGACAAGCTCATCCGCACCGCGGCGCCGCACCGGCTGCAGGATCCCTCCGCAGGACCGCTGATCGCGGTCAAGCTGCACGTGCTGACCAGGAAGTCCCTCGGCGGGATCAACACGGATCTCGACGGTCGTGCCCTGGACGGAGGCGGCGCACCGATTCCTGGCCTCTTCGCCGCCGGTGAGGCCAGCGGCTTCGGCGGCGGGGGCGCGCACGGCTACCGCGCCCTGGAGGGGACATTCCTCGGCGGGTGCCTGTTCTCCGGCCGTCAGGCGGGACGCGCGGCGGCTGCCCTCGGCTGAACCGGCACTGTTCCCCTGGTCCTGCCTGCGGTCACGTCAGTCGGTGGAGCCGGTGGCCCGCACCCCCGTCAGTCCGGTGGCGACGGGGCCCCGTGCGAGGACGTGGCCGCGGCGGAACGCGAGCCGCGTCCAGCGGCCGGACCGCGTGACGGTCACGTCCTCTTCACCGGAGATGAAGCCCAGCGCGTCCGCGGCGAACGCCACGCCCCGCGGCAATCCGCCGAGGTCGTCGTCCGGCTCGCCCCAGATGGCCGCACGAAGCGCGCGCACGGCCTCCTCACCCGACCCCGGTCCCGCACCGTGGGCGACCGCGGAGATGCCCCACTGTGCACGCTGCGCGATGGTGGAGGCGGGCAGGACGGACTCCGCGAGCCAGCCCTGCCGCGGGGGCGCGACGCCGGCCCATGCGGGCGAGAGGGCGGTCTCGGGCAGCCCGAGGCGCTGCGGGTCGTCCGTCGGGCTCAGGGCGTCGATCACGAGGTCGCACTCGAGCTCCGGATCGGCACGGACGATGCGCATGGCGAGGATCGTCGGCGTCTGGTCGAAGAGCCCCTGGGGTGCGAGGACCGCCGTCGTGAGCGCCAGGACGCCGCGATGGGCCTGCAGGCGAACTCCTTCGTCGGACACCCGGGCCGCGCGGCCCGTGAACGTGAGGACATCCTTCGCCGTGTCCGGATCGGCGAGCAGGAGCTGAGGGGTCACGCGTTCTAAACTACCAACGAGCGGCGACCCGGGGCCGCGGAGGGGAACACATGAGCGCCGACGAACACGCCATCCAGACCGTGGAGCGTCTTCTCGACGTCCTCGACCTCGACGCCACCCAGGCGCGGACCACCGAGGACATCTTCACCGGTTCGTCGCACCCGATGCCGAGCGGCCGCATCTACGGCGGTCAGGTGCTCGCGCAGACCCTCGTGGCCGCGGAGCGCACGCTGCCGGAGGACCGGGCCGTCCACTCGATGCACGGGTACTTCCTCCGCCCCGGCGACGCGAGCCAGGGCATCACCATCGCCGTCGACCGCATCCACGACGGCCGCTCGTTCTCCACCCGTCGGACTCAGGTATACCAGAACGGCGTCCCGATCTTCTCGATGATCGCCTCGTTCCAGGACGCCGACCCCGGAGTGGAGCACGCCGAGCCCATGCCCGCCGGTATCCCTGTCCCCGAGGACCTCGTCCCCGATGAGGACCGGGTGCCGGGCCTCGCCGGCGGTGCACGGCGCATGCTGAGCGAGCGCGCCGCGGACATCCGCCACGTCGACTCCCCGCTCTATCTGCCGAACGATGATGAGAGGGTTCCGCGGCAGGCGGTGTGGATGCGGCTGCGTGCCCCGCTCCCTAACGACCAGCGGCTGCATCGGGCCGCGCTCGCCTACCTCAGCGACATGACGATCCAGGAGTCGATCCTGCGCGCTCACGGAGTGTCATGGTCGCTGCCCGGGTTGAAGGTCGCGAGCCTGGACCACGCGATGTGGTGGCATCGTCCGGCCCGCGTGGACGAATGGCTCCTCTACGTGCAGGAGTCGCCGAGCGCCCGGGGCGGTCGCGGTCTGGCCACGGGGCGGGTGTACACCCGTGAGGGCGCGCTGGTCGCGAGCGTCGCGCAGGAGATCATGATTCGCGTCCCGGAGGATCACTGACCTGCGCTCAGCGGTGGGCGTACTCGATGGAGGGGCCGACGTACGGCTCCCATGCCTCGCGCATCTCCGCGGTCAGCCGCGTCGGCCGCCCGGTCCCCGCGTCGACGAGCACGATGACGGCCGTGGACCGCGCGTAGAGTTCACGCGGCTCGGCGGCCGGGTCATTGTGCACCTCGTAGCAGACCTCGACGCTCGAGCCACCGAGCTTCCCGAACCACATCTGCACCTCCAACGGGCGGCGCTGATACGGCACCGGAGCGAGGTACTCGATCTCCTGCCGCGCGATGAGCGTCAGGATGCCTTCCTCGATCCCGGAGTCGAGGACGGCCGTGGACGGCGCCTGCTCGCCGGGTCCCGCCCGCCAGAACGCGCGGACGCGCGCCTCCTCGAGCAGCTTCAGCATCGAGGTGTTGTTGACGTGGTTGAACGCATCCAGATCGCCCCAGCGGAGCTGGATCGGGATGTGCAGGCGGGAACCCGGCGAGTCGGTGCTCATGACCGGCTCAGTCGCGCGTGAGCTTGCGGTGGGTCGAGCGGTGGGGCTTGGCCGCGTCCGGCCCGAGGCGCTCGATCTTGTTCTGCTCGTAAGCCTCGAAGTTGCCCTCGAACCAGTACCACTGGTCGGGCTTCTCGTCTGTGCCCTCGTAGGCGAGGATGTGCGTCGCGATCCGGTCGAGGAACCACCGGTCGTGGGTGATGACCACGGCGCAGCCGGGGAACTCGAGCAGCGCGTTCTCCAGGGAGCTCAGGGTCTCGACATCGAGGTCGTTGGTCGGCTCGTCGAGGAGGAGCAGGTTGCCGCCCTCCTTGAGGGTGAGCGCGAGGTTCAGACGGTTGCGCTCTCCACCGGAGAGCACGCCGGCCTTCTTCTGCTGGTCCGGACCCTTGAACCCGAACTTGGACACGTAGGCACGGGACGGGATCTCGGTCTTGCCGACCGTGATGAAGTCCAGACCGTCGGACACGACCTCCCACAGGGTCTTGTTCGGGTCGATCGACGAACGCGACTGGTCGACGTAGCTGATCTTAACGGTCTCGCCGATCTTCAGGTCTCCGCCGTCCAGCGGTTCGAGACCGACGATGGTCTTGAACAGGGTCGTCTTTCCGACGCCGTTCGGACCGATGACGCCGACGATGCCGTTCGGCGGGAGGCTGAAGCTCAGGCCGTCGATGAGCGAGCGCCCGTCGAAGCCCTTCTTGAGGTTCTTCGCCTCGATGACGACGTTGCCGAGTCGAGGACCGGCAGGGATCTGGATCTCCTCGAAGTCCAGCTTCCTCGTCCGCTCCGCCTCGGCCGCCATCTCCTCGTACCGGGCCAAACGGGCCTTCGACTTGGTCTGGCGGCCCTTCGCGCTGGAGCGGACCCAGTCGAGCTCGTCCTTGAGGCGCTTCGCGAGCTTGGCGTCCTTCTTGCCCTGGATGTCGAGGCGCTCGGCCTTCTTCTCCAGGTACGTCGAGTAGTTGCCCTCGTAGCCGATGAGGCGGCCGCGGTCGACCTCAGCGATCCACTCGGCCACGTGGTCGAGGAAGTACCGGTCGTGGGTGATCGCGATCACGGCGCCCTTGTACGACTGGAGGTGCTGCTCGAGCCAGAGCACGCTCTCCGCGTCGAGGTGGTTGGTGGGCTCGTCGAGGAGCAGCAGGTCGGGCTTCTGCAGCAGCAGCTTGGCCAGCGCCACACGGCGCTTCTCGCCACCGGAGAGCGGAGCGATGGCCGCGTCGCCGGGCGGGGTGCGCAGGGCGTCCATCGCCTGCTCGAGCTGGGAATCGAGGTCCCAGCCGTCCGCCGCGTCGATCTCCTCCTGCAGCGTGCCCATCTCCGCGAGCAGCGCGTCGAAGTCGGCGTCCGGGTCGGCCATCAGCGCGGAGATCTCGTTGAACCGGTCGACCTTGGCCTTGATGGCGATGCCGTCCTGGATGTTCTCCAGGACCGTCTTCGACTCGTCGAGCTCGGGCTCCTGCATGAGGATGCCTACGGAGTAGCCCGGCGAGAGCTTGGCCTCACCGTTGGAGGGCGTGTCGAGCCCCGCCATGATCTTGAGGATCGTCGACTTTCCGGCGCCGTTGGGGCCGACCATGCCGATCTTCGCGCCCGGCAGGAACGCCATCGTGACGTCGTCCAGGATGAGCTTCTCACCCACCGCCTTGCGGGCACGAACCATGGAGTAGATGTACTCAGCCACCGAAAACCGCTCCTTCTGTTGGCGTCGAAGATCGACACTCCAGCCTACCGGCCGTGAGCGGGCTTATCTGTGTACGCGGGTCACCAGTCGATCGGCCGCGTCACGCCCACGAGACAGCGCCCGCCGGCGAGCTGCGGCATGACGGTGGTCACGACGGCGCCGGTGGAGGGTCCGACCTGTCCGATCAGGCACTCCTCCTCGCCCCAGCGGACCGAGAACTGGATGCTCTCCGCCGGGTTCCCGACCGTGGACTGGTCCGGCGTGAGCTGCATGGCGTCCCGATCGAACCCCGCCGCGACGAGACCGTCGACGTATGCCCGCCCCTCCGCACGCTGCTCCGTGCCCCACACCTGTTCGGCCACTGCGGTGAACACGGGAAGGTTGTCTGCGGCGCTCCCGCCCGGCACCAGAGCAGGCGCGGCCGGCGGTGTCGGCGTGGCACTGGCCGTCCCGGTCGGGGTCGGCGTCACCTCCGGCTCCGGGGCGCACCCGGCGAGGACGGCTGCCGAGAGACCGGCGACGAGCACGAGCGTCGCAGCGCGGGAGTTCAGGACCGATCGGAGCACGAGCAGAGTCTAGGCCGCCTCGCCCTCCGCCGGCTGCTCCCACGCATCGCGCCCTTCCTCATCGGTCGTCGGGACGTCCCCGCTCACCTCCACATCCGTGGGAGACGGACGGGTGCTCGGTCGGTACGCGGTGGTCCCCCACCGCAGATCGTGTCCGATCGTGTCGGCGTCGATGTCGACGCTCGTCCCCTGCTTGCCATTGCTCTCCCACGGTCGTACGCGCAGTCGTCCCGAGACGATGACGCTGTCGCCGACCCTGAGCGATGCGCGCGCATGCTCCGCGAGCTGGCGGAAGGCGGCGATCGAGAACCAGTTGGTCCCCGCATCCACCCACGAGCCGCTCGCTGCGTCGAAGCGCCGGTGCGTGCTCGCCAGCCGGAAGTTCGTGACGGGCACCCCCGCACTCGTCCGCCCCGGGGTGGGCTCCGTCGCGACTCTCCCCACGATGGTCACGGTGTCGATCATGCGTTCGTCCTCTCGCTGCCGGCTCAGCGGCCGGATGCCCTCCAGCGTGCACCTCGCGGAGCAGGTTGCAGGGGCACGATCGCGCGATCTGTGGACGGGCTAAGGCAACCGTCATCCGTGCAGAAGAAGCCAGGTCACCGCCGGATATCGATGCGCGGGCCAATGTCGGTGGTCGGTCGTATGTTCGAACCATGGAAGGAGAGACCATGACCGCCACCACCACCGCTTCGATCCCTGCTCCCGGAATCCCCCTCGTAGCCCCGCCGCTCGCGTCCCGGCGAGAGCACCTCGTCCGTGCCGCCGATCACCTGTGGCGCGTACAGGACAGCCGCGAGCACGTCCTCGGCCACCTGCGCGTGGTGGCCGATCCTCTCGGCCTCCGGTACCGGGCGGAGCGGCTCCATCTGGCGACGGGCGGCTTCCGGCTGATCGGCGAGTTCTGGCGCGCGGACGACGCCGTCGACGCGCTGCGACACTGCTGACCTCCGGTCGACGTGACCGGCGATCACTGGCGCCCCCGGCAGGATTCGAACCTGCGACCAAGAGATTAGAAGGCTCCTGCTCTATCCCCTGAGCTACGGAGGCGGACATCTCTACCGTACCGCGCTCCCCCGGCGGATGTCGGGGCCGTCGATAGGATGGCGACATGGTGACTGCTTCCGAGAACGACCGCCTCGTCTGGATCGACTGCGAGATGACGGGACTCGATCTCGCCATCGATGAACTGGTCGAGATCGCGGTGGTGGTCACCGACTTCGAGCTGCGTCCGCTCGACCCCGGCTTCCAGGTCGTCATCCGTCCGAGCGCGGACGCCCTCGCGCACATGAACGACTTCGTCACCGCGATGCACGAGACCTCCGGGCTCATCGAGGAGATCCCGCAGGGGATCAGCCTCGAGGAGGCGGAGGAACAGACGCTGGCCTACATCCGCCGCTTCGTCCCGCTGGAGCGCCGAGCGCCTCTCGCCGGCAACACGATCGGCACCGACCGGATGTTCCTCGCGAAGTACATGCCACAGGTCGACCAGTGGCTGCACTACCGGAACGTCGACGTCTCCAGCATCAAGGAGCTTTCCCGCCGCTGGTACCCGCGGGTGTTCTTCCAGGCACCTGCCAAGGACGGCGGGCACCGCGCGCTGGCGGACATCCTCGAGTCGATCCGCGAGCTGCGTTACTACCGCGAAGCCGTCTTCGTCGACGAACCGGGACCTTCCAGCGATGATGCGAAGGAGATCGCCGCCCGCACGGTGTCGGAGTTCACCTCGAACATGTAATAGACTCGTGGGGTTGCCTGTTTCGGCGGGCGCATGGTGGGTATAGCTCAGCTGGTAGAGCGCCTGGTTGTGGTCCAGGAGGTCGCGGGTTCAAGCCCCGTTACTCACCCCAGCTCGAAGAGGCTCGGACCGTTCGGTCCGGGCCTCTTCGCCTTTCGGCCGGTCCGGCCCCGTGGTCGCGCGGCCCTAGACTGTCCTGGTGTCACTGGCGGTCTGGTTCTCCCTTCTCACCGCATCCGTGGTGATCAGCTTCACGCCGGGAGCCGGCGCGATCAACACGATGTCCAACTCCCTCACCCAGGGCTGGAAGCGCTCGATCTGGGGCATCATCGGCCAACAGATCGCGCTCATCGTCCATGTGGTGATCGTCGCCGCCGGAGTCGGGCTCCTCGTCTCGCGCTCGGATCTCCTGTTCAACGTCATCCGGTACGCCGGCGCCGCCTACCTCGTCTACCTCGGGATCCGGTTGATCCTGACCCGGCCCGCGCCGGCACTCGACGACGCGCCGGATCCTGTGGACGCCCGGGAGAGCCACTGGTCGATGATGCGCCGCGGGTTCTGGGTGAACCTGCTGAACCCGAAGGCGATCGTGTTCTTCCTCGCGTTCATCCCGCAGTTCATCCGACTGGACCAGCCACCGCTCCCCCAGTACCTGGCACTCGTCGCGACGGTCGTGGTCGTCGATGTCCTGGTGATGTGGGGGTTCTTCGCCACGGCGGCGCGTCCCTTCCGGCGTCTCACGCGCTCCCCGCAGGGACAGCGGATCCTCAACACGGTGTTCGGAACCCTCTTCATCGGCGTGGCAGCCCTCCTCGTCCTTCTGCACTGAGCACCCGGCCGTCGCCGTAGGCTGGAGGGGATGGACATGGACGCCGCGGCCTTCGAGGCCCTCGTGATCGACGAGCTCGACCAGCTGCCCGATGAGATGGTCGAGCAGCTCGAGAACGTCGTCTTCGTCGTGGAGGACCGTCCGGAGGACGGCGGCCTCGACCTGCTCGGCCTCTACGACGGCCTGGCGCTGACGGAGCGCACGCAATACGGGATGGGCGAGCTGCCCGACCGCATCATCGTCTACCGGGAGCCGCACCTCGCACAGTGCGACGACATCGACCAACTCCGTGACGAGATCCACACCACGCTCGTCCATGAGATCGCGCACTTCCACGGCATCGACGACGCGCAGCTGCATGAGCTCGGGTGGGCATGATCATGTCGACCGCTCTTCCCGAGGTCGAGGAGACCACTGACCTGTTCGCTGCTCCGCTGGAGCCCTGGGAGGTTGTCGTATGGAACGACCCCGTGAATCTGATGAGCTACGTCGTGCGCGTCTTCCGCACCTACTTCGGCTACACGACCGAACACGCCACCCGCCTCATGCTCGCCGTTCATCACGACGGCCACGCGATCGTCGCCACCGGCCCGCGAGAGACCATGGAGGTGCACGCTCAGGCGATGCACGACTACGGACTCTGGGCGACCGTCAGGAAGGCCGCATGAACACCACGCCGATCACCGTCTCCGTCGCCACGATCGAGGGGATGCACCTGGCCCGACTCGTCGATGACTTCATGGAGGTGCTGCGGGACTCCGAACAGGACGACCCGGGGGTGGCCCGGCTGACCCCGAACGCCTACCCGGACGACGACGATGCGTCGGCCGCATTCGCCTCCGCCACGCGCGCGGACCTCCTCGACCGGCGGTTGCACGACGCCCGCACGGTTCGCGCATCGCTGCAGATGTTCGACCCCGACGCCGAGGTGACCGATGCCGACGCCCGGATCCCCCGCGATGTCGTGGTGCGCCGTGACCACGTGGACTCCTGGCTGCGCACCCTCACCGCCATCCGCCTCGTGATCGCGACGCGCCTCGGCATCACCGACGACGAGCCCGACGTCGGGGGCGATGGTCAAGCGGTGTACGACTGGCTGGGATACCGCCTCGAACTCCTCATCGAAGCCGTGGACGAGAGCGACGCCGACGCACTCCGCTGAGTGAGCTCAGGGAACCTCGACGACTCGGGTGGCGAGTTCGCGGGGGTGGTCCCGCTCGACGTGACGGCGCTCCTGCGCCGCCCAGCGGTCCCAGTGCGGGCGGTAGGTGTCTCCGTCCCGGGCAAGCGCCCGTGACTTGCGTGACTGTTCCCCGGATTCCACCCAGACGCGGACATCCGCCAGCCGTGCCGTGGACGGACGCAGGATCCCGCTGCCCTCGACGATGACCCCGAGTGCGGGATCCACGGCGTGAGTCTCCGCCTCCTCCCCGCGCTCCCAGTCCCAGCGACGCCAGGCGCCGAGCAGGCCGCGTCCGTGCGGGCGGAGGATGCCCTCCAGCGCCTTCTCCGCGCCCCCGTCGAGTCCGTCCCAGCCCGGGTACAGCGAATCCAGCGCGATGACCTGCACGCGGCCGGCAACCGGCCAGGCATGTGCCACACGCGCAGCCAGAGAGGTCTTGCCGGCGCCGCTTCCCCCGTCGATGATCACGACAGGATTGGACGCCGCGAGTGCGCGGACGTCCTCGACGATCAGTGTCGCGGCGCGCGAGAGAGCAGCTGCGACCGCGTCGTCACTTCTTGAGGGCACGGATGATGCGCGTGAGTGCCCGACCTGTGACCCAGACGAAGGGCACGGCCACGACCAGGAGCGTCACGATGTTCGGCTCGAAGCGCAGTCCCTCTTCGCGACGGACATAGACACCGACCGGGACCGACACGCCGCCGCCCCCGCCGCCTTCTCCTCCGTCGCCGCTGGCGCCGCCGAAGCCCGCGTAGGTGAACGCCACCGGAGTGACGGTGACACCGTCGATCTCCTGCGGCTCCCCGTATGCGCTCTTCACGCCGAAGGACGCGACCTGATTCCCGAGTTCCAGTGCAATGTTCGGCATGTTCCCACGGTAGCCGACGGCGGCCTCCGGCGCGCGGTCAATCGACGCCGTGATCCTTCGGATGGCGAGCGGCACCTCGTCCTTCACCTCGTCCGATGTGGCGCGCTCTGCTGATCGTCGCCGAACCGAACCGTGCCATGGCCTCGTCGACCGCCCCCTCGACCTTGCGCCAGCCCTCGTCGTCATCCCAGAGCGCCAGCGCGCTGCCTCCCGCAGGCCGGAGGTTCTCGGCGCGGACTCCCACGAGGCGGATCGGGTCGCGACGCTCGATGAGCGCGAACAGACCCTGCGCCGCCTCGCCGATGCGCTGCCCGACCGCGGTGGGTTCACTCAGCGTCTGCGATCGGTTGACGGTCCGGAAGTCGTCGAAGCGGATCTTGATCGCGACCGTGGAGGTCTCCCACCCGGCCCGACGCAGGCGGGCGCCCACGCGATCGGCGAGCCGGAGCAGTTCGGCGCGGAGGAACGCTCGATCCGTGATGTCCTGGTCGAACGTCTCCTCGTGGCCGATGCTCTTCTCCACGCGCTCGGTGTCGACGGCGCGGGGGTCCTCTCCCCGGGCGAGCTGCGCGAGCCGCGTGCTGAGCGCCGGCCCGACAGCCCGGTCCAGCATCTCCGGCGGCGCCGTGCGCAGGTCGTCGATCGTGCGGAGGCCGCGGGCTTCCAGAGCTTCCGCCGCCTTCGGCCCCACTCCCCACAGCGCCCGTACCGGGCGCGGCGCGAGGAACGCGAGAGTGTCGTGCTCGGCGACCACGAGCATTCCGTCGGGCTTTGCCATGGTCGATGCCATCTTCGCGACGTGCTTGGTCGCGGCCACGCCGACGCTGCAGGTGATGCCGACCTCCGCGAGGACGCGCTCGCGGATCTGGGCGGCGATCCGGGCCGGACTCCCCCAGAGCCGGCGCACACCCTGCACGTCGAGGAAGGCCTCGTCCACCGACAAGGGTTCCACGAGCGGCGTGAACGACTCGAAGATCGCCATCACCTGCCGCGAGACCTCTTGATACCGAGAGAAGTGCGGCGGGACGATACGTGCGGTGGGACACAACCGCAGAGCCTGCGATACGGGCATGGCGGAGCGCACGCCGTAGCGCCGTGCTTCGTAGGAAGCGCTGGAGACCACCGATCGTCCGTCCGGGGATCCGATGATCAGCGGCAGCCCGCGAAGACCCGGATCATCCAGCACCTCGACGGCGGCGTAGAACGCATCCATGTCGACGTGGAGGATCCGCGTCCCGGAATCGTCGGCGTCGGCCGAGGACACCATGCGGCCTCTGCCATCACCGTGTCCCATGAGTCCATTGTCCCCCGGGCCTCCGACACGGAGGCCCGGGGGCGAGAATCACTGCGCGGCGCGCTCGAGGATGAGTTCGCGGACGCGTGCGGCGTCGGCCTGGCCCTTCATGGCCTTCATGACCGCGCCGATGATGGCACCGGCCGCCTGGACCTTGCCATCCTGGATCTTGGCCATCACGTCGGGCTGCGCGGCGAGAGCCTCGTCGATCGCCGCGATGAGGGCGCCGTCGTCCGAGACCACGGCGAGACCACGGGCGTCGACGACCTCTTGCGGCGTGCCTTCCCCGGCGATCACGCCCTCCAGCACCTGGCGCGCGAGCTTGTCGGTCAGCGTGCCGGCATCGACGAGCTGCTGCAGTGCGGCGACGCTCTCCGGGCTGACCAGGTCGACCGCGTCCTTCTCCTGCGCGTTGGCGAGGCGGGTGATCTCCCCCGTCCACCACTTCCGTGCCGCGGCGGGCGTGGCCCCGGCGGCGATCGTGGCCTCGACGACGTCGAGCAGACCGCCGTTGCGCACGTCCTGGAACTCCAGCGGGGTGAAGCCCCACTCGTCCATGAGCCGGCGACGGCGGGCGACGGGCTGCTCGGGCAGCGCCGCACGCAGCTCCTCGATCAGCTCGCGGGGAGGCTGCACCGGAAGCAGGTCGGGCTCGGGGAAGTACCGGTAGTCGTCGGCGTCCGACTTCGGACGGCCGGGAGAGGTGGTCCCGGTGTCCTCGTGCCAGTGCCGCGTCTCCTGGGTGATGGTGCCGCCGTCGGCGAGGATCTGCGCCTGGCGCTGGATCTCGTACCGCACCGCACGCTCCACCGAGCGCATCGAGTTGACGTTCTTCGTCTCGGTGCGCGTGCCGAGCTTCTCCTCGCCACGAGGACGGAGAGACACATTGGCGTCGCAACGGAGGTTGCCGCGCTCGAGGCGAGCCTCGGAGATCCCGAGCCCGCGGACGATGTCGCGGATCGCGGCGACGTAGGCCTTGGCGACCTCGGGGGCCCGGTGATCGGTGCCGAAGATGGTCTTCGTCACGATCTCGACGAGCGGGACACCGGCACGGTTGTAGTCGACGAGCGAGTACTCGGCACCCTGGATACGCCCGGTCGAGCCGCCCATGTGCGTGAGCTTGCCGGCGTCCTCCTCCATGTGCGCGCGCTCGATCGGGATCGTCACCATCGTGCCGTCCTCGAGCTCCACCTCCACCGAGCCCTCGAAGGCGATCGGCTCGTCGTACTGGGAGATCTGATAGTTCTTGCCGAGGTCCGGGTAGAAGTAGTTCTTCCGGGCGAAACGGCTGGACTCGGCGATCGAGCAGCCGAGCGCGAGGCCGAGGCTGATCGAGGATCGGATGGCCGTCTCGTTGACGACCGGCAGCGAACCGGGCAGACCCAGATCGACCGGCGCGATCAGGGTGTTCGGCTCCGCCGCGTGGTACGCCTCGTTCGCGGGGTTGGGCGCGTCGGAGAACATCTTCGTGTTCGTGTTGAGCTCGACGTGCACCTCGAATCCGAGGACCGGCTCGAACATCTCGAGCGCCTTGTCGAAGTCCATGAGCTTGGCAGCGGCCATCAGCGCGCGCCTCCTTCCAGCTGGGGGGCACGGGACAGCAGCGGCGCGCCCCAGGAGTCCACGAGCAGCGTCTCGAGGGCGGCGCCCACGCGGTACAGACGAGCGTCCTCCCGCGCCGGGGCGAGGAACTGGATGCCGACGGGCAGGCCGTCGTCGTCCGCAAGACCACTCGGGATCGAGATGCCGGGGACACCGGCGAGGTTCGCCGGGATCGTCGTGATGTCGTTGAGGTACATCTGCAGCGGGTCGTCGATCTTCTCACCGAGCTTGAACGCGGTGGTCGGGGCCGACGGGGTCGCGATGACGTCGACATCGGCGAAGGCCGCGGCGAAGTCCTGCTGGATCAGCGTGCGGACCTTCTGCGCGCTGCCGTAGTACGCGTCGTAGTAGCCCGCCGACAGCGCGTAGGTGCCGAGGATGATGCGGCGCTTGACCTCGTCGCCGAAGCCGGCGTCGCGCGTGGCGGACATCACGTCCTCGACGGTGGGGTTCCCGGCCGGGGTGACGCGGAGACCGAAGCGCACCGAGTCGAACTTGGCCAGGTTGCTCGAGGCCTCCGCCGGCAGGATCAGGTAGTAGGCGGCCACGCCGTACTCGAAGTGCGGCGCACCGATCTCCACGATCTCCGCGCCCTGCGCCTCGAGCAGCGCCAGCGCGCTGCGGAACGACGCCGCGACGCCCGGCTGGAAACCGCTGTCGGGGAGCTCGCGGATGACGCCGACGCGCAGACCCTTGAGGCCGTCGCCGCGCGCACCCTCGCGTGCGGCCGCCGCGAAGGACGGCCACTGCTCGTCGAGCGACGTGGAGTCCTTCGGGTCATGGCCGCCGATCGCGTCGTGCAGCAGACCGGCATCGAGCACCGTGCGGGTGACCGGGCCGACCTGGTCGAGGCTCGACGCCAACGCGATGGCGCCGTATCGGCTGACACCGCCGTACGTCGGCTTCACGCCGACCGTGCCGGTCACGTGCGCAGGCTGACGGATCGATCCGCCGGTGTCGGAGCCGAGGGCGAGCGGGGCCTCGAAGGCGGCGACGGCGGCGGCAGAGCCCCCACCCGAGCCCCCGGGGATCCGGTCGAGATCCCAGGGGTTGCGTGTCGGGCCGTAGGCGGAGTGCTCCGTCGACGAGCCCATCGCGAACTCGTCCATGTTCGTCTTGCCGAGCGGGATGAGTCCGGCGGCACGGGAGCGGGCCACGACCGTCGCGTCATACGGCGAGCGGTAGCCCTCGAGGATCCGCGAGCCGCTCGTGGTCGGCTGATCGGTCGTGACGAGGACGTCCTTGATCGCGAGCGGGACACCGGCGATCGGCCCGAGGTCCTCCCCCGCGGCACGGCGGGCGTCGATGTCGGCCGCGGCCTCGAGCGCGTGCTCGTTGACGTGCAGGAACGCGTGCACGGCGCCGTCGACCTGGGCGATGCGGTCGAGGTGCGCCTGCGTGGCCTCGACGCTGGAGACCTCGCGCGTCGTGAGCTTGTCGGCGAGCTCCGCCGCCGTCAGTCGGATGATGTCGCTCACTGCTCTTCTCCCAGGATCGCGGTGACGCGGAACCGGCCGTCGGCCTGGTCCGGGGCGTTCTGCAGCACCTGCTCGTGCGTCAGCGTCTCGCCGACCACGTCGGGACGGAACACGTTACTCAGCGGGATCGGGTGGCTGGTCGCGGCGACATCGGCGGTCGCGACCTCGGACACCTTGGCGATGTTGTCGACGATGGCGTCGAGCTGGCCGGTGAGCCGCGTCACCTCGTCGTCGTTCAGCTGGATGCGCGCGAGCACGCCGAGATGGCGCACAAGATCAGGGGTGATTTCAGACACGCTCCCCAGTCTAGTTGGCGAGCCGCCCGCCGCTCGGTGCGGCGCGGCCCGCCTAAGCTGGGCGCGTGAGCACGTTCCAGCCCCCTCGCCCGTGGATCGCCAGCTACGCCGACGGCGTCCCGGAGGACCTCGCCCCCGTCAGCGGCTCCCTCGTGGACATCGTCGCCGCGTCGGCGCGGGACTATCCCGATGCCCCGGCCCTGCAGTTCTTCGGCAGGGAGACCACCTACGCACAGCTGCAGGAGGCGATCGATCGCGCCGCCGCGGGGCTCCGGGATCTCGGCGTGCGCGCCGGCGACCCGGTCGCCATCGTCCTGCCGAACTGCCCCCAGCACATCGTGGCGTTCTACGCCGTGCTGCGACTCGGAGCGGTCGTGGTCGAGCACAACCCGCTCTACACGCCCCGCGAGCTGCGCAAGCAGTTCGAGGACCACGGCGCCAAGCACGCGATCGTCTGGAACAAGGTCGTGGCGACGGTTCAGGAGTTCCCGAGCGACCTGGCCGTCTCGACGCTCGTGTCCGTTGACGTCACTCGCGCCATGCCCGCACTCACCCGCTTCGCGCTCCGGCTGCCGGTGGCGAAGGCGAGGGAATCGCGGGCGGCGCTGACCGAGCGCGTCCGCGGCACCGTCCTCTGGGAGTCGGTGGTCGCCGGTGCCCCGATCCCCGCCTCGCATCCGCAGCCCGGCACGGACGACCTGGCGATCATCCAGTACACGTCGGGGACCACGGGCACGCCGAAGGGCGCCGCCCTCACCCACCGCAACCTCCTCGCCAATGCGGCACAGTCCCAGGCCTGGGTCCCATCCATCCAGCGCGGCAAGGGCTGCGTCGTGTACGCCGTGCTGCCCATGTTCCACGCCTACGGCCTGACCCTCTGCCTCACCTTCGCGATGTCGATGGGGGCGCGCCTCGTGCTGTTCCCGAAGTTCGATCCCGATCTCGTGCTGGACGTGGTCAAGAAGCACCCGGCGACGTTCCTGCCGCTCGTGCCGCCCATCGCCGACCGGCTGCTCGCGGCCGCCAACGCCAAGGGCGTCTCCCTCGACGGCATCGAAGTGGCGATCTCCGGCGCCATGGCGCTGCCGCACGAACTCGTCGTCCCGTTCGAAGCCGCGACGCACGGCTATCTCGTCGAGGGCTACGGTCTGAGCGAGTGCTCCCCCGTCCTCATGGCGAACCCGGTGGCCGACAACCGTGTCCCCGGCACGGTGGGCCTCCCGCTCCCCGGGACGGAGTGCCGCGTCGTCGATCCGGAGAACCCCACCGAGGACGTCCCGGCCGGTTCCGCCGGCGAGCTCGTCGTGCGCGGCCCTCAGGTCTTCTCCGGGTATTACGGAAAGCCCGAGGAGACGGAGGCCGTGTTCGTCGACGGCTGGTACCGGACGGGCGACATCGTCACGATCGACGACGCCGGATTCGTGCGGATCGTCGACCGGATCAAGGAGCTCATCATCACGGGCGGCTTCAACGTCGCCCCCACCGAGGTCGAGAACGCGCTGCGCCAGCATCCGTCGGTCGTCGACGCTGCGGTCGTCGGACTGCCCAGCGACCACTCGGGCGAGGAGGTCGTGGCGGCGATCGTCGTCGACCCCGGGGCCGATGTCGATGTCGAGGCGATCCGCGAGTACGCCCGCAGCATCCTCACGCCGTACAAGGTGCCGCGCCGCGTCTTCGTCGTCGACGAGCTGCCGATGTCGCTGATCGGCAAGGTGCTCCGCCGGCAGGTGAAGGAGAAGCTGCTCGCCCTCACCTCGGGCGTCTGACCCGGTCGCACAGGAAGCGGGTCGCCGGGCGCGCTACCCTTGGGAAGTGACCCCTGAAGAAGTGACCCCCACCGACGCCCCTGACGAGTCCCCCGCAACCCCCGGATTCGAGGACCTCGGCATCACCGGGCCGGTCCTCAAGGCCATCAAGGATCTCGGTTACGAGACCCCCTCGCCCATCCAGGCCGCGACCATCCCGACGCTGCTCGCCGGCCGCGATGTGGTCGGCATGGCGCAGACCGGCACCGGCAAGACCGCCGCCTTCGCCCTCCCCGTGCTGGAGCGGCTCGACGTCACGCAGAAGACGCCGCAGGCCCTCGTCCTCGCCCCGACCCGCGAGCTCGCGCTGCAGGTCTGCGAGGCCTTCGAGTCCTACGCGTCGCGCATGAAGGGCGTGCACGTGCTCCCCGTCTACGGCGGTCAGGGCTACGGGGTGCAGTTGTCCGCGCTTCGCCGTGGCGTGCACGTCGTCGTGGGAACCCCCGGCCGCATCATGGACCACCTCGCCAAGGGCACGCTCGACCTCTCCGAGCTGCAGTACCTCGTGCTGGACGAAGCCGACGAGATGCTGAAGATGGGCTTCGCCGAAGACGTCGAGCAGATCCTCGCGCAGACGCCGGAGGAGAAGCAGGTCGCCCTGTTCTCGGCGACGATGCCCGCGCAGATCCGCCGCCTCGCGCAGCAGTACCTCCGCGACCCGGAGGAGATCACGGTCAAGTCCAAGACCGCGACCAACACGAACATCACCCAGCGCTACCTCGTCGTCTCCTACGCGCAGAAGGTGGACGCTCTGACCCGCATCCTCGAGGTGGAGAACTTCGACGGGATGATCGTCTTCGTCCGCACGAAGAACGAGACCGAGACCCTGGCCGAGAAGCTCCGCGCCCGCGGATACTCCGCCGCCGCGATCAACGGCGACGTGCCGCAGGTGCAGCGCGAGCGCAGCGTCAACCAGCTCAAGGACGGCAAGCTCGACATCCTCGTCGCCACGGACGTCGCCGCCCGCGGCCTCGACGTCGAGCGCATCAGCCACGTGGTCAACTTCGACATCCCCACCGACACCGAGTCGTACGTCCACCGCATCGGACGGACCGGGCGGGCCGGCCGGACGGGTGACGCGATCAGCTTCATCACCCCGCGCGAGCGCTACCTGCTCAAGCACATCGAGAAGGCCACGCGTCAGCAGCCCACGCAGATGCAGCTCCCGAGCACCGAGGACGTGAACACGACGCGGCTCGCCCGCTTCGACGACGCCATCACGACCGCGCTCTCGGAGACGACGCGCATCGACGCGTTCCGCGACATCATCGCCCACTACGTGCGGCATCACGATGTGCCGGAAGGCGACGTCGCGGCCGCTCTCGCCGTGGTCGCCCAGGGTGCCACGCCACTGCTCCTCGACCCCGCCCAGGACGCCCTGTCGCAGGCCGTGGCCGCCGACAACCGCCCGCCGCGCGAGCGGCAGACGCGGGAGCCGCGCGAACCCCGGGAGCGTCGCGGCCGCGGCGACTACACGCCGTACCGCATCGAGGTGGGTCGCCGGCACCGCGTCGAGCCGCGACAGATCGTGGGCGCGCTCGCGAACGAGGGCGGTCTGGGCCGCGACGACTTCGGGGCGATCAACATCCGTCCCGACTTCTCGATCGTCGAGCTTCCGGCGAACCTCGACCCCGCCGTCCTCGACAAGCTCCGCGACACCCGTATCTCGGGACGACTGATCGAGATCGCTCCCGACCGTGGCCCCGGGGCGCG
Organism: Microbacterium sp. NPDC064978; assembly: GCF_044543605.1. NCBI lineage: Bacteria > Bacillati > Actinomycetota > Actinomycetes > Micrococcales > Microbacteriaceae > Microbacterium > Microbacterium sp. NPDC064978. Next base: position 363,212 of record NZ_JBITWF010000001.1, read on the forward strand.
ACGCGGGTCGTCCTCGCGCGACGGCGACGGCCGTGGTCGCCCGACCCGCTACGACAAGCGCGACCGCGACGAGCGCCCGGCGCACGGCGACCGCGAGGAGAAGCCCTTCCGGAAGCCCCGTCACAAGGCCTGAGCGGACCGACGATGCGCATCGACCGCGCCGGCAGGGAGGATCTCCCCGCGCTCGCCCAGCTCAAGTGGCAGGACGTGCCGAGGGACTTGACGGCCGGTCGATCGCTCGACACGTACACCGCGGAACTCGGCGACTGGTGGCAGGCGCACGCCCGCACCCACGTCGCCTTCGTCGCGCGCGCCGAGGAGGATGACCGTATCGTCGGTGCCGCCTGGGTCGCCCTCGTGCCGCGTGTGCCGCGGCCCGGGGCGGTCGATCGCATCTCCGCGGACATCCAGAGCGTCTTCGTCCTCCCGGAGCATCGAGGGCGCGGAGCGGGCCGCGGCCTCGTCGCCGCCGCCTGCGCGCACGCCGTGTCCGTCGGTGCCGAGCGGATCACCGTGCATTCGAGCGAGGCCGCCGTGGGTCTCTACCAGAAGCTGGGATTCGCGGACTCACCGCGGCTGCGACAGTTCCTCGCGCCCACCACGGCGGCCCCGGAGAGCGCCTGAGCCTCACTCCAGCGCCGCAGGGCCCTCCGTGACCAGCACGTGGAACTGCGCGGCGTCGAGGATGCGGACGCCGAGCTCCTCCGCCTTCGCGAGCTTGGAGCCGGCGCCGGGACCGGCGGCCACGAAGTCGGTCTTCTTGGAGACGCTCGAGGCCGCCTTGCCGCCGGCCTTGATGATCGCCTCCTGCGCGCCCTCGCGGGTGTAGCCGTCGAGAGATCCCGTCGCGACCACCGTGAGGCCTTCCAGCACTCCCCCGGCGGCGACAGCTGCTCCCGGCCCGGGGTGGCCCGGCGTCGCCCACTGCACGCCCGCATCCGTCCACTGCCGGACGATGTCCTGGTGCCAGTCGACGTCGAACCACGCGAGCAAGGAGTCGGCGATGATGCCGCCCACGCCCTCGACCGCGGCGAGCTCTTCCCGCGATGCCTCCCGGATCGCGTCGAGCGACCCGAACCACTGCGCGAGCGCCCGCGCCGCGACCGGTCCGACGTGGCGGATGTTGAGGGCGACGAGCAGCCGCCAGAGGTCTTTGGTCTTCGCCTTCTCCAGCTCCGCGAGCAGTGTCAGCGCCTGCGAGGACGGCTGCGGACCCTCCAGACCCGACTTCTTCTCGGCGGCGGTCGGATTCCGTCGGAACGGCGCGCGCGTCTTCACGAGGCCGTCCTCGTCCTCGCGCGGCAGACCCGTCTCCGCATCACGCACGACGACCTCGATCGGCACGAGCTGCTCCAGCGTGAGGGCGAACAGCCCCGCCTCCGTGCTCAGAGGGGGCTCGGCCGGAGTCGTGGGCTGGGTCAGGGCCGCCGCGGTGACCTCGCCCAGGGCCTCGACATCGAGGGCGCCGCGGGAACCGATGTGCTCGACGCGTCCGCGCACCTGCGCAGGGCACGACCGCGCGTTCGGGCAGCGGAGGTCGATGTCGCCCTCCTTCATGGCGCGCAACGGCGTGCCGCACTCGGGGCAGTCGGCCGGCATGACGAACTCCCGCTCCGTCCCGTCCCGCTTCTCGACCACGGGGCCGAGCACCTCGGGGATCACGTCGCCCGCCTTCCGGAGCACCACGGTGTCGCCGATGAGCACGCCCTTGGCCTTGACCACGTCCTTGTTGTGGAGCGTGGCCTGACGGACCACGGATCCGGCGACGTGAGCCGGTGCCATGACCCCGAAGGGAGTGGCGCGACCGGTGCGCCCGACGGAGACGACGATGTCGAGGAGCTTCGTCTGCACCTCCTCCGGCGGGTACTTGTAGGCGATCGCCCAGCGGGGGGCCCGGCTCGTGGCCCCGAGCTCGTCGTGCAGGTCGAGCTCGTCGACCTTGACCACGATGCCGTCCAGTTCGTGCTCGATGTCGTGCCGGTGCTCCCCGTAGTGCTCGACGAAGGCGACGACGTCGTCGATGCTGCGGCACACCTTGGTGTGCGGGCTCGTCGGCAGCCCCCAGGCGGCCAGCAGCTCGTAGACCTGGCTCTGCGCCGCGACCGGCGGGTTCGTCCAGGCGCCGATGCCGTGCACGTAGAGCGCGAGCGACTCGATGCGCAGCAGGCCCGCTTCGAGCTCCAGGCCGTCCTTCTTGTCGATCTGCTGACGCAGGCCGCCGCTGGCGGCGTTGCGGGGATTGGCGAAGGCCGGGAAGCGCCGCGCCGCCGCGGTGCGCGCCTTCTCCTCATCGAACGGCCTCTTCGCGCCGCCCCTGGCCTCCCACCGCGCGAGGGCGTCGGCATGCGCGCGGTCGCGGAAAGCCGCCTGCGCCGCGTTCAGGCGCTCGAACGCGGCGACGGGGATGAAGACCTCTCCGCGGACCTCGACGATCGGCGGGTGTCCCTCCCCGGCGAGCCGCTCCGGGATCTCGGGGAGCCGGAGCGCGTTCTCGGTGACGATCTCGCCGACCCGCCCGTCACCGCGGGTCGCGGCCGACGTCAGGACGCCGTGCTCGTATCGCAGATTGATCGCGAGCCCGTCGATCTTGAGTTCGGTCAGCCAATCGACGTCGCGCCCGGCGGCCGCCCGCGTCTTCTGCGCCCACTCCCGCAGCTCCTCGATCGAGAAGACGTTGTCGAGGCTGAGCATGCGCTCGGCGTGCTCGATGGTCGCGAGCCCTGTCGCCTCGGCCGCGCCGACCATCTGCGTCGGCGAGTCCTGACCCTGGAGCTCGGGGTGCAGGCGCTCGAGCTCTTCCAGGCGCCGCATCCAGCCGTCGTACGTCGCGTCGTCGACGAGCGACGTGTCGCGCCCGTAGTACGCGTCCTTCGCCGCGAGGATGCGGGTGGTCAGCTCCTCCGCCTCGCTGCGGGCGTCTTCCAGTGAGATGTTCTCCGGCACCCCGCCAGTCTAGGAGCGGGGACCGACATCCACCCGGATCAGACGCCGACCGGAACGGCGGAGACGGTCGTATCGATCGTGAACTGCCCGAGCACACGTGTGCCGACGTAGAGCACGGCGGTCTGTCCCGGGGCGACGCCGTCGAGCGGAGTCTGCGGCACCACCCGGACGCCCTCCGCGGTCACGGTGGCCGTGGCGGGCACCGGCTCGGCGTGCGCGCGGATCTGCACATCGCACGCGAACGTCGACGCGGCAGGTGCGGCGCCGGCCCAGCTGAAACGCTCCCCCGCGATCTCGGCGATCGCCAGGGCCTCCTTGGGGCCGACGACCACCGTGTTCGACACGGGGCGCACCTCGAGGACGAAGCGGGGCTTGCCGTCCGCCGCCGGGACACCGAGCTTGAGCCCGCGCCGCTGGCCGACGGTGAACGCGTGCGCGCCCTCGTGCGCGCCGACGACCGCGCCCGTGCGATCGACGATCTCGCCGGTGGCCGTGCCGACCTTCTCGGCCAGCCACCCCCGGGTGTCGCCGTCGGGGATGAAGCAGATGTCGTGACTGTCCGGCTTCTGGGCCACGCTGAGACCGCGCTGCTCCGCCTCCGCCCGCACGAGGGCCTTCGACGGCGTGGTCCCGAGCGGGAAATAGGTGTGCGCGAGCTGGTCGGCCGTCAGGACACCGAGCACGTAGGACTGGTCCTTCGCGTTGTCCGAGGCCCGGTGCAGCTCGAGACCCTCAGGACCATCCACCAGGGTCGCGTAGTGTCCGGTGCAGACGGCGTCGAAGCCGAGCTCCAGGGCGCGCTCCAGCAGGGCCGCGAACTTGATCTTCTCGTTGCACCGCATGCACGGGTTCGGAGTACGACCGGCGCGGTACTCCGCGACGAAGTCGTCGATCACGTCATCCCGGAAACGCTCGGAGAAGTCCCACACGTAGAAGGGGATGCCCAGGAGGTCGGCGGCCCGGCGGGCGTCCAGCGCGTCCTCGATCGTGCAGCAGCCTCGACTGCCGGTGCGCAGGGTCCCCCCGGCGCGGGAGAGCGCCAGGTGCACGCCCACCACATCGTGCCCCGCCTCGACGGCCCTGGCGGCCGCGACGGCGGAGTCCACACCGCCGCTCATGGCCGCAAGGATTCGCATGGGTCCAGTCTACGAGCGCTCGGCTGCACGGGCCCCGGATGCCCGGGCATAGGCATCGCCGATCGCCCCGAGCACCGCGTCGACGTCGGCGTCCGTCGAGGTCCGGCCGAGAGAGAATCGCAGCACGCTCCTGGCGTCCGACTCGCTGCGCCCCATCGCCATCACGACGTGCGAGGGCTCGGCGACCCCCGCCTGACAGGCGGATCCCGTGGAGGCCGAGACCCCGGCCACGTCCAGCAGGAACAGCAGGCTCTCCCCCACGGCACCGGGGAAGAGCAGATGCGCGGTCCCGGGAAGACGGTGATCGGGGTCGCCCAGGAGCTCCGCCGCCGGCACCCGCGCACGGACCCCCTCGACGAGACGGTCGCGCAAGCGGCCCACCCGGACGGTCTCGGCGGCCCGCTCCCGTTCGGCGAGCTCGAGCGCGGTCGCCAGTGCCGCGGCTCCCGGCACATCCTGCGTACCCGCACGCAGACCCCGCTGCTGGCCCCCGCCCCGCAGAAGCGGGGTCAGTCGGGCGGACCGAGCGACCACCAGCGCACCGACGCCCACGGGCGCGCCGACCTTGTGACCGGCGACGCTGAGCGCCACCAGGCCCGTCCCCTCGTCCGCACCGCCCCTCAGCTCCCGGAACGACAGCGGGAGGTGCCCGAGCGCGGCGACCGCGTCGAGGTGCAGCGGCACTCCGGCATCGGCGGCGGCCGCGGTCAGAGCCGCCGCGTCGTTGACCGTCCCGGTCTCGTTGTTCGCGACGAGCGCGGTCGCGAACGCCGCACCGGGCAGGGCCGACGCGAAGCGGCTTCCGTCGATGCGCGCCTGGGCAGAGAGAGGAACAGCGCGCACCTCGGCTCCGTCGGAGACGAGGGCGGCGACCGTGTCCATCGTCGCGTGATGCTCACCGTCCGGCACGACGACCGCCGAAGAGCCCGGACGACGCGAGCGCCACAGGCCCTGGAGAGCGAGGTTGATGGACTCGGTCCCGCCGGATGTCAGCACCACCTCGATCGGGTCGGCCCCGAGAACCGCGGCCACGCGTTCCCTGGACTCCTCCAGCACCCGGCGCGCATCCTGCCCTGCCCCGTGCGTCGACGAGGCGTTGCCGACGATGACGGACGCCTCCAGCCACGCGTCCCTGGCCTCCGGGCGCAGCGGGGTCGTCGCCGCGTGGTCGAGATAGTGCCGCATACGTCGATTCTCCCCGATCCGCGCGGCGAACGCTCCGTCTGGGCGTGAGACCGGGTGCGTCCTGTCATGAGACTGAAATGCAACACGTTTAGGGTGTATCCATGCCTTCGTCCCCCGCCTCCGTCGTGCCCGGTGGGGCGACCCTCGACGATCTCGGCGTTCGCCTGCACGACGGCGTCGGCACGATCCGGGTCTGGTCGCAGAACGCCTCGGCCGTCGAGCTCGTCGTGTTCGACGCCACGGACCTCGACTGGGTGGTCGACCAGGCAGCGCTGGAAAGGCGGCCCGGAGGGGTCTGGGAGGTCACGACGCCGTTGCTCCAGCCGGGCGTGCGGTATGCCCTCCGGGTCGAGGGACCGCACGGCCCCGGCAACACGTTCAACCCGGAGACGCTGCTCCTCGACCCGTACGCGCGTGGTCTCGCCCAGGGCCACGGCTACCAGGAGTGGCGCGGCGTGGTCATCGAGGACGGCTTCGACTGGGGCGACTCCACCAAGCCGCGGGTCCCGGCCGACCGGACCGTGATCTACGAGGGCCACCTGAAAGGGCTGACCAAGCGTCACCCCGACATCCCGCCGGCGCTGCACGGGACGTATGCAGGCCTCGCGCATCCCGCCATGATCGCGCACCTCCGCACGCTCGGGGTGACCTCGGTGGAGCTGCTCCCCGTCCACGCATTCGTCCCGGAACCCCGACTCCTCGAGCGTGGTCTGACGAACTACTGGGGCTACAACACCCTGAACTTCTTCACGCCGCACGCCGCGTACGCCACCGAGGGCGCGCGCAAGGCCGGGCCCGAGGCGATCATCGCCGAGTTCAAGGGCATGGTGCGGCTGCTGCACGAAGCGGGTCTCGAGGTGATCCTCGACGTCGTGTACAACCACACATCCGAGGAGGGCATCGGCGGCCCGCGGTCCAGCCTCCGCGGCCTCGACAACGCCCGGTACTACCGGCAGGACGACGCGGGCGTCTACATCGACACCACCGGATGCGGCAACACGCTCAACACCGCCACCGAGGCCGGGGCGCGCCTCGTCGTGGACTCCCTCCGGTACTGGGCCGAGGAGATGCAGATCGACGGATTCCGTTTCGATCTGGCCACGGCGATCGCCCGCGACGGCGCGCACACCTACACCCCCGACCATCCCCTTCTGCAGGCGATCGCCGCCGACCCCGTGCTCGCGGAGACCAAGCTCATCGCGGAACCCTGGGACGTCGGTCTGGGCGGCTGGCAGACCGGGAACTTCCCCTCGGGCTGGCATGAGTGGAACGACCGTTACCGCGACCGGGTGCGCAACTTCTGGCTCAGCGACATCGACTACGCCCGGCGGGCCTCGGCACCGGTGGGGATCGGCGGTTTCGCGACACGTCTGGCCGGCTCGTCCAACACCTTCAGCGAGGATCGGGGACCGCTCGCGAGCATCAATTTCGTCACCGCGCACGACGGCTTCACACTCCACGACCTCGTGTCTTACGACGTGAAGCACAACGAGGCCAACGGCGAGCAGAACCGCGACGGCGCGGATCTGAACCGGTCCTTCAACCACGGCGTGGAGGGCCCCACCGACGATCCGATGATCCTCGCCGCCAGGCGGAAGGCAATGCGCAACCTGCTCGGCACCCTGCTGCTCTCGGCCGGCATCCCGATGCTCACCGCCGGGGATGAAGTGGGACGGACGCAGCGGGGCAACAACAACGCCTACGCGCAGGACTCTCCGTTGTCCTGGCTCTCCTGGGAGTTCGAGCCGTGGCAGGAGGACCTCCGCGCCCACGTCGCGCGCCTCCTCCGGCTCCGTGAGGAGAACCCCGCGCTGCGCCCGAGCCGGTACGCGCGCCTCGGCGAGCACATCCCGAACGCGTCGGTCATGGACTGGTACGACCAGGACGGCGCGACGATGGAGACGGCCCAGTGGACGGACCCCGGCAACCGCACCCTGCAGTACGTCGCCGCGTCCACGCCGGACAAGGAAGCCGCGAACCGGATCCTGCTGATCGTGCACGGCACGGAGGCTCCGATCGACGTCCGGCTCCCGGAGGACATCGACGGCGCCACCCGGTTCGTCTCGCTCTGGTCGAGCGCGGATGAGCGGCCGTCGGACGCCGAGGAGACCTTCGTACCGGGCGAGGTGCTGCCGATCCCCGGCACCTCGATGCGCCTGTTCCGCGTCGAGTGATAGCACGGTTCGCCGCCCTGGTCGAGCGGTAGGTTCCAGCACGCCCGACCGGTAGATTCGGCATGTGACTGCTCGTGCTGGAACCCGGCCCACGGCTCTGCGGAGCCCCGTTCAGATCCCGACGCGCGCCGCCGACGCGGACCGCCCCGGAGCGCTGCGCACGACGCGGATCCCGCTGCTCGACGGGAGCCCCGCGGTCCCCGGTGGCTTCCCGGCCAAGGCCTTCGCCGGCGAGGTCGTGCCGTTCCGCGTGGTCGCCTTCCGGGAAGGTCACGACCTCATCGGCGTGCACGTGCGGCTGACGTCCCCGACCGGCGAGGAGAGCCTGCACCGGCTCACCGCCCTCGCGGACGGCACCGACCGCTGGGAGGCGGAGATCGCCCTCGACGCGGAGGGCGTCTGGCACTTCCACTTCGAGGCGTTCTCCGACGACTTCGCCACCTGGGCGCACGCCGCGCACGTCAAGGTCGCCGCAGGCGTCGATGTGGACGTGATGGCCGCGCTCGGCGCGGAGCTGCTGCGGCGGGCCGCGGCGGAGAAGGATCGCCCCGCGGCACAGCGCACGCGCCTGCGCGTCCGAGCCGATGAGCTCCAGGCCGGCGACGCCACCACCACTGCGGCGATGGCCGTCGACCCCGAACTCGCAACGATCTTCCGCGACCGCCCGATCGCGACCCTCCGCTCCCTCTCCGCGGAGCAGGTCCTCCGCGTCGAGCGCACCCGTGCGGGCGTGGGCGCCTGGTACGAGTTCTTCCCACGCTCCGAAGGTGCCAGACGGCTCAAGGACGGCACGGTGCGCAGCGGCACGTTCCGCACGGCGGCGAAGCGCCTGCCCGAGGTCGCCGGGATGGGCTTCGATGTGATCTACCTCGTCCCGATCCACCCCATCGGCAGCACCAATCGCAAGGGGCGCAACAACACGCTCGTCGCCGAGGCGGGAGACCCGGGCTCGCCGTACGCGATCGGCGCCACTGAAGGAGGGCACGACGCCATCCATCCCGACCTCGGCACCCCGCAGGACTTCCGCGCGTTCGTGCGCGCCGCGCGGAAGGAGGGGCTGGAGGTCGCCCTGGATCTCGCGCTGCAGGCATCCCCCGACCACCCGTGGGTCCGCGAACACCCCGAGTGGTTCACCACCCTCCCGGACGGCAGCATCGCGTACGCGGAGAACCCGCCCAAGAAGTATCAGGACATCTATCCGCTGAACTTCGACAACGACCCGGAGGGCATCGCGGCCGAGATGCTCCGGATCGTCCGGCACTGGGTGGCCGAGGGTGTGCGGATCTTCCGCGTGGACAACCCGCACACCAAGCCGCTCCAGTTCTGGGAGTGGCTGATCGCGACGGTCAACGCGACGGATCCCGACGTCATCTTCCTCGCCGAGGCCTTCACCCGGCCCGCCGTGATGCGCGCGCTCGCCGCCGTGGGCTTCCAGCAGAGCTACAGCTACTTCACCTGGCGCAACACCAAATCCGAGCTGGAGGAGTTCCTCACCTCCATCTCCCACGAGACGGCCGACTACATGCGTCCGAACCTCTTCGTGAACACCCACGACATCCTCACCGAGTACCTCCAGTTCGGCGGACGCGCGGCGTATCGCATCCGCGCCTGCATCGCCGCGACGGCAGGGCCCGTGTACGGGGTCTACGCGGGGTACGAGCTCGTCGAGAACGTGGCTCGCCCGGGTTCCGAGGAGAACATCGACAACGAGAAGTACGAGTACAAGTTCCGCGACTGGGCGGGAGCCGAGGAACGCGGGGAGTCGCTGGCCCCGCTGCTCCGGCGGCTCAACGAGATCCGTGCGGCGCATCCCGCGCTGCGCCAGCTCCGCAACCTCGAGCTGCACTGGAGCGACGACGACGCCATCCTCGTGTTCAGCAAGCATCTCGACGCCGCCTTCACCGGTACCGGGAGACCGGACACCCTCATCGTCGTCGCGAACGTCGACCCGCACTCGGTGCGCGAGACCACCGTCCACCTCGACACCACGCGCTGGGGAGTCCCCCTGGGCGAGACCTTCGAGGTGGAGGATCTCCTGACCGGCGCTGTCTGGACCTGGAGCGATCACAACTACGTCCGGCTCGACGCCTTCGCCGAGCCCGTCCACATCCTGAAGGTGAGGGAGCGCGCATGAGCCGCATCGAGGACACCCCGAACGCCGAGTGGGAGGCCGTCGCGGCCGGTCAGCATCACGCCCCGCATTCCCTGCTCGGCGCGCACCCCGCCAAGGATGCCGCCGACCGTACCGTCACCGCCATCCGCGTCCGCCGACCGCTCGCCGAGAGCGTCGAGGCCGTCTTCAGCGATGGAAGCCGACTCGCCCTGTCCCACGTCGCGCACGGCCTCTGGGAGGGCACGCACCCCGGGCCGCCGCTCCCCTACCGCATCGCGACGCGCTACCGCGGCGAGGAGGAGATCGTCTCCGGCGACCCGTACCGGCATGCACCGACACTGGGCGAACTCGACCTGCACCTCATCGCCGAGGGGCGGCACGAGCGTCTGTGGGAGGCGCTGGGGGCGCATCCCCGTACGCAGGGCGACGAACAGGGCGTGTCCTTCGCGGTCTGGGCTCCCGATGCCTCGGCCGTCCGGGTCGTGGGCGATCACAACGGCTGGAACGGCGAGAGCCACGCCATGCGCTCGCTCGGCGCCAGCGGCGTCTGGGAGATCTTCATCCCCGACCTGCCCGTCGGCACCCGCTACAAGTACCAGATCCGCACCCGGAGCGGCGCCTGGATCCTCAAGGCCGACCCGATGGCGCTGGCGGCGCAGGTGCCGCCGGAGACCGCGTCGGTCGTCACCGCCTCGTCCCACGCCTGGCAGGACGGCGCGTGGATGACCCGTCGCGCCGCCACCCATGCCGTCGCGCAGCCGCTGTCGGTGTACGAGGTGCACGTCGGCTCCTGGCGCGAGGGGCTGGGCTACCGCGAGATGGCCGATCCGCTGATCGCACACGTGCAGGAGACGGGGTTCACCCACGTCGAGTTCATGCCGCTGGCCGAGCATCCGTTCGGCGGCTCGTGGGGCTACCAGGTCAGTGGATACTACGCACCGACGAGCCGGTACGGCTCCCCCGACGACCTGCGCTACCTCATCGACCGCCTGCACCAGGCCGGCATCGGCGTCATCATGGACTGGGTCCCCGGGCACTTCCCCAAGGACGCCTTCGCGCTGGCCCGCTTCGACGGCCAGCCCCTGTACGAGCACCCCGATCCCCGCCGCGGCGAGCATCAGGACTGGGGCACACTCATCTTCGACTACGGCCGGCCCGAGGTACGCGGCTTCCTCGTCGCCAACGCCCTCTACTGGCTGGACGAGTTCCACGTCGACGGCCTGCGGGTCGACGCCGTGGCGTCGATGCTCTACCTCGACTACTCGCGCCGGGAGGGCGAGTGGGAGCCGAACATCCACGGCGGACGCGAGAACCTCGAGGCGATCCGCTTCCTCCAGGAGGTCAACGCCACCGCCTACCGGCTCCACCCCGGCATCCTGATGATCGCCGAGGAGTCCACGAGCTTCCCCGGCGTCACGGCACCGACGGATCACGCCGGCCTCGGGTTCGGTTTCAAGTGGAACATGGGCTGGATGAACGACTCGCTCCAGTACATCGGACGCGATCCGATGTACCGCGCGCACCACGAGGGCGAGATGACGTTCTCGTTCGTGTACGCGTTCGGCGAGAACTACGTCCTGCCCATCAGCCACGACGAGGTGGTGCACGGCAAGGGCAGCCTGTTGTCCAAGATGCCGGGCGACCACTGGCACAAGCTGGCGAACGTCCGTGCCTACCTCGCCTACATGTGGGGGCATCCCGGGAAGAAGCTGCTGTTCATGGGACAGGAGTTCGGTCAGCTCGCGGAGTGGTCGGAGGGTCGGGAGCTGGACTGGTGGCTCCGTGACCAGCCCTCCCACGCCCAGCTGCAGGACTTCGTCGCCGCGATGAACGGGGTGTACCGGTCGCAAGCCCCCCTCTGGGAGCGCGACAACGACGGCTCCGGTTTCACCCGCCTCGGCGCCCCGAGTTGGGACCCGTCGGTCATCGCCTTCGAACGACGGGACGCGCACGGCGGGCGCCTCGTCGTCGTCAGCAACTTCGCCGGAGTGGAACGCACCGGCTACCGTCTCGGGCTGCCCAGAGAGGGCGTGTGGCAGGAGATCCTGAACTCCGATGCCGTCGCCTACGGCGGACGGGGGTCGGGCAACCTCGGGATGGTGATCGCCGAGCCCGCGGACGCCGGCGCCCCCACGGCGTCGATCACGCTGCCCGCGCTGTCGACGCTCTGGCTCCGCCACCAGCCCGAGCCGCACGTGCCGACGGTGAACAACGGCTGACGGACGGCCGGCGACGATCGGTCTGCGCGGAGGAACGATCCCCGCGCAGGCCGATCAGAAGAGCAGCGAGGAGAGTCGGTTCCGAGCCGCGATCACGCGCGGGTCGCTGGCGCCGATGAGGCCGAAGAGCTCGATGAGACGCTCCCGGACGGGAGTGCGCTGGTCGGACGGCAGCTGAGCGAACAGGTCGAGGAGCCGGCCGAAGGCGTCGTCGACATGTCCACCGGCGAGGTCGAGGTCCGCGACGTCGAACTGGGCCTGCACGTCCAGCGGAGCCGCTGCGGCCGCGGCTCGGGCGGTCTGGAGGTCGAGCCCCTGCACACGGTCGAGCAGGCGGACCTGGCCCAGGCCGGCGATGGCGTCCTCGTCGCGCGGGTTCTCCGCGAGTGCCTTCTCATAGGCGGTGATGGCCGCACGGTAGTCGCCGCGCTCGATGGCGGCGAACGCCTCCGCGTGCAGCGGCGGCAGCTCGGGCTCGGCAGCGGCTTCGGCTTCCCCGGTCCCGGCGTCGCCGACGGGGAGCGTTCCCGAGACGCCGTTCTGCGCCGCCACCTGGAGCAGCTGCGCGAAGACCTCACGCACCTGCTGCTCCGGTACGGCGCCCGTGAACATCGGCACCGGCTGGCCGGCGATGAGGGCGACGACCATCGGGATGGACTGCGCGCGGAAGCTCTGCGCGAGCTGCGGGTTCGCATCCACGTCGACCTTCGCCAGGAGCACGCGGCCGCCGAGCTCCCGAGTGACCTTCTCGATGATCGGGCTCAGCTGCTTGCACGGCCCGCACCACTCGGCCCACAGGTCGACGACCACCGGGACGGTGCGCGACAGCTCCAGGACCTGACCGAAGTTCTCGTCGGTCGCGTCGACGACGACGTCAGCCACCGGTGCGGTCGCGGGCGCCGCTGCACCGCCCGCCGGCGGGGACGGACGGTTGCGCAGGCTGGACAGATCGACGGCGCCACGCAGGGCCGCGGGAGACATCTCACTCACTTGATCACCTTCACGGACACGAGATCCTGACGGGACGCCAGGAGACGGATCGGTTCGCTCGACCCCTGGGACGGGACGGCGAAGAACAGCTGGAACTCATAGGTCGTCTGGGCGCCCTTCGCGGACTCGTTGGCCCCGGTGAGCGCCTTGGCCTCCTTGTTGTCACCGAAGCGGATGACGACATCGGAGGACGTGGGCGTGATGGTCTCGACATCGAGGACGGAGACGGCGACGATGGCGCCGCTGTCCAGCGTCGTCATCGAGACGGGCTCCGCCGTCGTCGGCTTCATGTCGAACGCGGCCTTGGAGGTCTTCGCAGCCCCGGCGTCGGCGAGTCCCTTCACCAGGCTCTGTCGGCTGTCCCTGATCGATGTGGCCAGGTTCAGCGCCAGATCGTCGAACTGCCCGTAGGAGGCGCTCTTCTCACCGTTGTCGACGACGTCGGCGAAAGCCGCGGCGACCTCGTTCGGCGGCACCGACAGGAAGGCCGAATCCGCCGGGACCAGCGAGGTCCCCAGCCAGCTGGCCGCCACCTCGGGGAACGCCGCGTCCGCCGACATCTCCGCCATGTTCGTGACCTTGTAGTTGGACCAGGGGTCCGCCTGCGTCATGGTCAGCACCACCGGCGGCACGGTGTCGTCGCCGGTGCTCTTCGAGAGCATGAGGACGGTGCGTGGCCAGCGGTCCGTCGCCTCGGGGAGGACCACCTCGACGTCGTCCGTCGGGATCGCGGCGGGCGCGGCCCGATCCGGCAGCTTCGCGCGCAGGGCGTAGTCGGTGGTCCTCGTCGTGAGAGGTGCGCCGTCGAGACGGGTGGCCGCGAGGTCCAGATCCTTCGCCTCATCGGCCTGCACCAGAGTCTCGGAGACCTCCCGGAGGATCCGCTCGGCCTGCGTCTCGGTGACCGCCGGCGGCTTCTGGTTCTCGGGGGCGATCACGGTCGGGGTCGGAGACGGCGATGCGGAGGGGGCCCCGAACTCGGGCCAGGACTCCGCCGTGCAGCCGGAGGCCAGCAGGGCGGTCAGACCGAGGGCGGGGAGGGCGAGCAGGCGCCGACGACGCCTCGGGCGCTCAGCGCGCATCGTGCTCTTCCCGTCCTGCTCCTTCTCGTCGACGATCTCCGCGTCCTCCACGTCGTCCTTCCTCACCGGTGTCGGCGCCTGCTCGCCGTCCGCGGCCTCCAGGGCCTCGCGCTCGGACGGCGGAAGGGCCGCCACGTCGATCGGCTGCGTCGTGGGAAGCGGCCCAGGCCCCTTCCGGCGCGGGCCGCGGCCACGGCGCTGGTGACGGATCGCGAGCACGTACAAGACCAGGCCCACGAGGAGCACCAACCCGCCTGCCGCCATGAGCGGGCCCGCCAGCGGCGTCCGCGTGTCCAGCGGCCAGGAGACCACGATGTCGTCCGGCGCGTCCTTGGTGCCGTCGTAGGCGATCAGCACGCTGGTCCCTTCCGGGAGCTGCATCTTGTCAGTGGCGAGGAAGTTCTCCTCGCTGAAGGAGTCGAGCCACAGATCGGAGCCGGCCGGGTTCCGGCCCGCGGGCGCGTCGGCGTCCTTCTCCGGCGCCGGGGTCGCGGTCGTCTCGGGCGCCGGCGTCTCGGTGGACCCCTCGTCGTCCGCTGCGGCGACATGCTCGACGACGAGCTCGTCCTCGTCCCCGACGGTCACGTGGTTGTACTCGGAGTCGGAGAGCCAGGCCTCCATGTCGGCCGTGCGCCCGTAGCTGGTGAAGATCTCCCCTTCGCCGCGGATGAGCAGCTTCTGCGCGCCGGCGTTGATCCGCAGGACGTCGCCGTCCAGGAGAACGAAGGGCGCGGGCTCCTCGATGTCGACACGGGCCTCCTCGGACGAAGGGCCGACGAAGATGGTGCGTTGGGCGATCCCCGCACCGATCAGCACGGCAGCCAGCACGAAGGCCACCACGGCCCATACGAAACGCACGAATAGTCTCCTCACGCATCGCGGCTTCCCGCCCACGACGCCACACTCGACATTTCAGACTAGCGAACCCACCTGTGTGTTGACCACGAGGGCCCTCCCTCGTCCGTCGTCCGGCACGTCGGCGGCGCGTCGAGCCGCGGCATGGGTAGCCTTGCTGCAGCCGTACCGAGGAGTCTGCATGAAGATCCACAACCCGTTCCGCACCGCCCTCGTGGCGACACTCGGCGTGGGGCTCGGGATCGTCCTGATCAGCAGCGTCCAGACGCTGTCGACCGTGCTGCTCTACATCGGCACCGCCCTCTTCCTCAGCCTCGGCCTCGACCCACTCGTCACGTTCCTCGAACGTCGACGCCTGCCCCGCTGGCTCGCGGTCCTCGTGACGATCGTCGCCGTGCTGGCCGTCTTCGTCGGGATCATCCTCATCGTGCTGCCCGTGCTGGTCGACCAGATCTCGCAGCTCATCGCCCAGATCACGGCGATCGTGCAACGGGGAACCGCGATCGAGGATCTGAGGAGCTGGATCCAGGAGACATTCCCGAACCTCCTCGTCGACGACGTCTTCGCGTATGTGGAGGACTGGCTGACGACCAATCTCGCGGAGATCGGCGGGTCTATCGGTCAGGGCGTGCTGATCGCCAGCGGCGCCGTGCTCAGCGGCGTGTTCGGCGCCTTCATCGTCCTCATCCTGACCATCTATCTCACGGCCTCGACACCGTCGCTCAAGCGCGCGGTGTACCAGCTCGTCCCGGCGTCCAAGCGGGATCGCTTCATCGATCTCTCCGAGCAGATCACCGACTCGGTCGGCTACTACGTCATGGGCCAGGTCAGCCAGGGCGTCATCAACGGCGTCCTCAGCGCGATCTACCTGACGATCATCGACGCGCCGTTCCCCGCCGTTCTCGCGGTCGTCGCGTTCTTCTTCTCGCTCATCCCGCTGGTGGGCACCCTGACCGGCTCGACGATCATCGTCCTCGTCTGCCTCATCCCGGGCCTCGGCTCCCCCGGCACGGCTCTCGCGGCGGCGATCTACTACCTGATCTACATGCAGATCGAGGCGTACGTGATCTCGCCGCGCATCATGAGCCGCGCCGTCTCCGTGCCCGGCGCCGTCGTCGTGGTGGCAGCCCTCGCGGGAGGAAGCCTGCTGGGCCTGCTCGGGGCGCTCATCGCGATTCCCGTGGCGGCCAGCATCCTGATCCTCTACCGGCAGGTGCTCATCCCGCGCATGAACGAGCGGTGACCGGGGCGGGCCTCGCCGTCAGTCCGCTGCCGGCCAGTGGGTCGGCAGCGGCAGCGCCGACGGATTGACGGCGGCGACGATCTCGGTGAGCACCCGGCGCGTCTGCGTCTCTCCCACCCACAGGTGCTTGCCCCCTTCCACGGCGATCAGCTGCGCCTGCGGGATCGTCGCGAAGCGCTCCCGCGCTTCCGCCGGGCGCAGGTAGTCGTCGAACTCGGGCACGAGGATGACCACGCGGTGGCCGGTCTCCCCCCAGGCGGCGACCTCCTCCGCCGTCGCGCGGTGCAGCGGCGGCGAGAGGAGGATGATGCCCTCGATGTCGTGGTCGGCACCGTACTTGAGGGCGAGTTCCGTCCCGAACGACCACCCGACGAGCCAGGGGCGCGGCAGCGCGCGGTCGCGGACGACGTCCATGGCGGCCGCGACGTCGAACTGCTCTGCAGCGCCGCCGTCGAACGTCCCCTCACTGGTGCCGCGCGGCGAGGTGGTGCCACGGGTGTTGAACCGCAGCACCGCGAGATCGGCCAGGGCGGGAAGACGCGCGGACGCCTTGCGGATGATGTGCGAATCCATGAAGCCACCGGCGGTCGGCAACGGGTGCAGCGTGACCAGCGTCGCCACCGGGACTGCGGCTTCCGGCGTCGCGAGCTCGCCGACGAGCGTCAGGCCGTCCGCGGTGTGCAGCTCGATGTCCTCGCGGCGCGCCGGGAGCTCCAGCGGTCCCCGGATCTCCATGGTCATGCGATCCTCCAACAGTGGTTGTGCCAGTGTCTGCGGTCAGCCAGGGCTGCGGCATCGCCGAGCACGCCGTCGGCGCGCCAGGCCACGAGATGGGAGGTACCCGGTTCGACGGATCGTCCGCAGCCCGGGCAGATGTACGCCTTCTGCGCCTGGAGCGCGGAGACGGGCTGCACCGTCCACTCCACGCCCCGGCGGACCTCGGTGCGCTTCCAGCCGGCGAGGAGACGGTCGAACGAGTCCTCGCCCTCAGGGCGCGCGGAAGGACGTCGGCGTGAGCGGGGCATGGTGCCGGCTCACCACCAGTGGTTGGTGACCCAGAAGTTGTACGCGCCGGCCCAGCTGCCGTAGCGACCCGTGGCGTATCCGGTCGCCCAGCGGAGGTTGTCGACCGGGTTGTAGCCGTTCCCCGGCACCTTGCTGCAGGGCAGGGCCTGGACGAGGCCGCAGGCACCGGAGGAGGAGTTCGTCGCGTTGGGGTTCCAGCCGCTCTCCCGCGAGACGATGTAGTCGACGTACTGCCAGTCGCCCTGCGCGATCCCGGCGGCCGCCATCCACTCCGCAGGTGCGCCTCCGCCGCTGTACGGCGGGAGTCCGCCGCCCCCGGACGACCCGCCCTGCGAGCCCTCGGACGACGACGAGGAGGTGGTCACCGGGGCCGGCTTCGGCTTGGGCTTCGGCTTGGGTTTGACGTAGACGTCGAAGGAGCCGCGCTCGACGGGAGTGATCGCCGCGCCCTCCACCGTGACCGTGAGGTTCTGGGTGTCCGCCAGGGCCACCGCATACACGGAGTCCGGGGCCTCCGTGGCGACGGGCTGAGCGAGCGCGACGCCGGTGGGCGCGACCATCGCGGCCGCGAATGCGACGACCGCGAGCGAGCTGAAGACGCCCACGACACCGCGGCGGCGCGACCAGCGGCGCGTGCCGCGGGAGGCTGATGCAGCCGTGGCTGCGGGTACCAGCACGGCGTCGCTTCGTTCGGGAATCATGTCGTTTCGGGAGTTCACGATGGAGGACAGTTTACGCATACCTGCCTGAAGAGGCCATCAGACGGCTCAGCGGACCGCCAGGATCACGTCGATGGTGGCATCCAGGAGCGCGTCGACCTGCTCCTCGCGGTAGCCGCCACGCTGCATGCGGAACGCTGCGGACCGCAGCTGCTCAGCGGACAGCGCGTCGCCGTCCCGCAGGTAGCGGACGATCCGGGAGGTGACGTGGTCGACCTCGTCGACGCGGTACCCGAACGTGAGGAAGCCGGTACGGGCGAACCGGTGGCGACGCGGACGCGCCAGATGGTCCAGGATGACCTGCGCGTCGGCTCTGGCCTGCTCCACCCAGGCGCCCGCTCCGAGAGACCGCACGGCGCGTTCCCGCTCTCGGGCGGCGAAAGCGTCCTCGACCCGTCCGAGGGCCGCGTCGACGTCAGCCACCACGTACCCCTCCTTGACGAGGGGGAAGGAGACGGTGCGGACGTCATCGGCCGTGAGATCGTCAGCGCCGCTCTCGAACGCCCGCCGCGCCGAGGCGAGGAATCCGTCCACCGCCGCACGGTGGTACCCCTTCGTGCGTCCGGTCGTGAGCGCGAAGGCCGGCGTGGCCGCGCGTTGCGTGGCGACCTCGCGACGGTCGTCGTTCATCACAGCACCACTGTCGTTCATCACAGCACCAACCAGGGAGAGAGGAGGAAGTACAGGCAGAGGGCCGGGACGGTCGACGGCAGGATGCTGTCCAGCCGATCGAGGAGCCCACCGTGCCCGGGGAGCCAGGAGCTCATGTCCTTGATCCCGAGATCCCGCTTCAGCATCGACTCGCCGAGGTCTCCGAGCGTGGCGGACAGCAGGATCGCGGCCCCGAAGATCACACCGCCCCACCAGGGCAGGTCGAGCAGGAACATCGCCAGGAGGACGCCCGCCGCGAGCGACGCCACCACCGCACCGCCGAAGCCCTCCCAGGTCTTCTTGGGGCTGATCCGCGGCGCCATCGGGTGTCGCCCGAACGCGAGCCCCGCGGCGTAAGCGCCGGTGTCGGCCGCCACGGCGATCGCGATGAAGCTGAGCACCCACCACTGGCCACCCTCCTGCTCGAGCAGGATGAGGGCCACACCCGCGAGGAACGGCACGTACACCTGCACGAACCCGCCGATCACGGCGTCGGTGAGCACATCGCCGTACGTGCGCCCATCCTTCGCGACCATCTGGGCGAGCAGGCGCCAGACGATGACGAACGCCACGGAGACGAACAGCATGACCCAGCTCAGCCAGGGCTCCGCGAAGTACGCGGAGAGCACGAGGAAGGTCGCCGCTATCAACTGCGGGATCACGTCGACGCGACGCCCGGCGGCGCGCAGCGCGCGCGAGAGCTCGTAGACGCCGAGGAGCGCCGCGGCCAACGCGAACGGGACGAACAGCGCCTTGATGAAGAGCAGCGAGCCGAGGAGCGCCGCACCGAAGGCGAGGCCGATCAGGATCGCGAGGACGAGGTCACGTCCGGTGCGCTGCTTGATGCGTTCGTTCGCCTGGTCGAGCTGATCCCGCGCATGCGACACGTGCGTGCCGAACTCGTCCCGCGCCTGGCGCCACTGCTCGCGGATCGCATTGTGATCCGCGGTGTCCAGCCGGTCGGCGGTCACCGGCGCTGCACCCGGCGTCGCCGGAAGCGGCGGTCGCGGGGGCACGCGGTCGGCGTCGAAGGCCGGGAAGGCCGCGTCGCCGAGCGGCACGCCGCCGTCGGGGCCGACCTCCGGCCGCGCCACCGGAGCGCCCTCGTCGGTGCCTCGCGATTCGTCGGACATGCGGACTACACCTCGAGGAGTTCTGCCTCTTTGCGCTTCAGCGCGTCGTCGATGAGGTCGACGTGCTGACGGGTCAGCGCGTCGAGTTCCTTCTCACCACGGGAGATCTCGTCCTCGCCGAGCTCGCTCTTCAGCCCGTCGAGCTCGTCCTTCGCCTTCCGGCGGATGCCGCGGACGTGGACCTTGGCGTCCTCCGCCTTCGACTTCACGAGCTTGACGTACTCCTTACGGCGCTCCGCCGTGAGCTCCGGCATCGTGACGCGCACGAGGTTGCCGTCGTTCGTCGGGTTCGCGCCGAGGTTCGGCATGTCGCGGATGGCCTGCTCGATCGCCTTCAGCGCCGACTTGTCGTACGGCGTGATGATGAGCGTGCGCGCCTCCTGGTTCGCGAGCGACGCGAGCTGAGCGAGCGGCGTCGGCGTGCCGTAGTAGTCGACCAGCACCTTCTGGAAGAGCTGCGGGTTCGCACGACCCGTGCGCACCGTGGAGAAGTCCTCCTTGGCAGCCTCGACGGCCCGGGACATGCGGGTGGTGGTTTCAGCGAGGACGTCCGCGATCACGGTGGCTCCTATCGTCGGGGTGTTCTGGAAATTCTATCGGGAGCGGGCCCCCGTCCCGTGCAGGCGCTCAGGCGGTGACGAGCGTGCCGATGGGCTCGCCCAGGAGAGCGCGGGTGACGTTGCCCGCCGGCTCCATGCCGAAGACGCGCATGTCCATGTTGTTGTCCATGCACAGGCTGAACGCCGTCGAGTCGACGACCTTGAGGCCCTGCTGGAGCGCATCGCGGTAGGTCACGCGCTCGATGCGCTCGGCGTCGGCGTGCTTGTTCGGGTCGGCGGTGTAGATCGCGTCGACGCCGTTCTTGGCGACGAGGACCTCCTGCGCACCGATCTCCAGTGCGCGCTGCGCGGCGACCGTGTCGGTGGAGAAGTACGGCAGGCCCGCACCGGCACCGAAGATGACCACGCGGCCCTTCTCCATGTGCCGCTCCGCGCGACGCGGGATGTAGGGCTCGGCGACCTGGGTCATCGAGATCGCCGACTGCACGCGCGTCGCCGCGCCCGCCTGCTCCAGGAAGTCCTGCAGCGCGAGCGCGTTCATCACGGTGCCGAGCATGCCCATGTAGTCGGCCCGCCCCCGGTCCATGCCCCGCTGGCTGAGTTCGGCCCCGCGGAAGAAGTTGCCGCCGCCGACGACGACCGCCACCTCGACCCGGTCGACCGCAGCGGCGATCTCGCGCGCCATCTGGCTGACCACGTCGGGGTTGACGCCGAGCTGCCCGGCGCCGAACGCCTCTCCGGAGAGCTTGAGGAGGACGCGACGGCGTCCGGTGCGTTCAGTCATGGGGGATGTCCTCTCGTCCCGATTCAAGATAGTGCCTGGTGGGCATGAAGAAGGGGTTCGGATCGAGCGATCCGAACCCCTTCGACAGTGCTACGCGCCGACCTTGAAGCGCGCGAAGTCCGTCACGGTGATACCGGCGTCCTTCGCCACCTGGGCGACGGAGAGCTTGTTGTCCTTCGCGTAGTCCTGCTCGAGCAGGGCGACCTGCTTGATGAACGCGGAGACACGGCCCTCGACGATCTTCGGCAGAGCGGCCTCGGGCTTGCCCTCGTTGCGGGAGATCTCGGTGACGATCTCGCGCTCCTTCTCGACCGCATCCGCCGGCACGTCCTCGCGGGACAGGTACGACGGGTTGGCGAACGAGATGTGCTGGGCGATGCTGCGCGCAGTCTCGGCGTCGTCACCCGTGTAGGCGACGACGACACCGATCTGCGGCGGCAGGTCCTTGCTCGTGCGGTGCAGGTAGACCTCGACGCTGTCACCGGTGACGGTGCGCACGCGACGGAGCTCGACCTTCTCGCCGATGATGGCGGCCTCTTCCGAGATGAGCTGCTCGACGGTCTTGTCGCCCGCCGGAGCGGCAAGAGCGGCCTCGACCGAGTCGGCCTTCACGGCGGCGACGGCGTCGGCGACCTTGTCGGCCAGCGCGATGAAGCGCTCGTTCTTCGCGACGAAGTCGGTCTCGCAGGCGAGCTCGACGAGCGTCACGGCGCCGTCCTGCTCGCGAGCGACGACGAGGCCCTCGCTGGTCGAACGGTCGGCGCGCTTGGCGTTGCCCTTCGCACCCTTCAGGCGCAGGATCTCGGTGGCCTTCTCGACGTCGCCGTCGGCCTCCTCGAGTGCCTTCTTGGTGTCGACCATTCCCGTGCCGAGCTGCTCACGCAGCGCCTTGAGGTCGGCGATGGTGAAGTTGGCCATGTGTGGTGGCTCCTTGCTTCGTTGTGTGGGTGTACGAGGGATTACTTGGCGTCTGCGGCCTCGGCGGCGGCGACCTCGGCGGTCTCCTCACCGGAAGCGGCGGCGATCGCCTCGTCGTGCGCCTCGGCACCGGCCTCGTCGGCGGCGGTGGCGTCGGCGGCAGGGGTCTCGACGACAGCGGCCTCGTCGTCGGCGGTCACGTCGTCGGCGGTCACGACCTCGGCGGCGTCAGCGGACTTCTGGACGGGAGCCTCGAGGAGCTCCTTCTCCCACTCGGCCAGCGGCTCGGCGTCGCCCGACTCCGGGTTGTGCTTCTGCTGCAGGCCCTCGGCGGCGGCGTCGGCGATGATGCGCGTCAGCAGCGACACCGAACGGATGGCGTCGTCGTTGCCGGGGATCGGGTACTGGAAGTCGTCCGGGTCGGCGTTGGTGTCGAGGATGCCGATCACCGGGATGCCGAGCTTCTTGGCCTCGTCGATGGCGAGGTGCTCACGCTTGGCGTCGACCACCCAGAGGGCGGACGGCGTCTTGGTGAGGTTGCGGATACCGCCGAGCGACTTGTGGAGCTTGTCCAGCTCGCGCTTCTTGAGCAGCAGCTCCTTCTTCGTGAAGCCGGAGGCGGAGGGGTTCTCGTAGTCGAGCTCCTCGAGCTCCTTCATGCGGGCGAGACGCTTCGCGATGGTGGAGAAGTTGGTGAGGAGGCCGCCGAGCCAGCGCTGGTTCACGTAGGGCTGGCCGACGCGCGTGGCCTGCTCCGCGAGGATCTCCTGCGCCTGCTTCTTGGTGCCGACGAAGAGGATCGTGCCGCCGTGCGCCACGGTCTCCTTGACGAAGTCGTACGCCTTGTCGATGTAGCCGAGCGACTGCTGGAGGTCGATGATGTGGATGCCGCTGCGCTCGGTGAGGATGAAGCGCTTCACCTTCGGGTTCCACCGACGGGTCTGGTGTCCGAAGTGCACGCCGCTGTCGAGCAGCTGGCGGATGGTGACCACAGCCATGGTCGTCTCCTGATTCTGGCGCGGAGCGCCGTTGAGGTTGTCATGCCGACCGGACGGTCGGACATCCTGGTGCCCGGCTCACGCCCACCCGTTCGGAGAACGGGACCTGCGGGAGTGGATGCCACGACGGAGTCGCTCTGGGCACGCGTAGTCACCCCGAGTTCGAGGTGCTCGTCCAGCATACAGGATCATGCGCCGCCGGCTCGTCCTGCACAGGAGCGCGATCCTCGCCCTTCTCCCCCGCTACAGGGTTCTTCCCCCGGGCGTCCGGTCCGCGCGATCGCCCCCGGCGCACACTCACCGCATGGCTTCTCCCTCCGGTTCCCCTCACCTTGTCCGTTCACACTCGTCTCGTGCCGCTCGCGTCGCGATCACGGCGGCGCTCGCCTGTCTCGTGCTTCTGGGCGGCGGCGGCGCGCCACTCCCCGCCCCTGCATCCGTACACACAGCGACGGCACCCCGCTCCGGCCCGTCCCCGGCCGACAGTTCCGCCTCGGAGGGTGCATGGCGATGGCCCGTCGACGGTGGTCGCCATGTGAGCGCCGCGTATCGCGCACCGGCGCACGCCTACGGTCCCGGGCACCGGGGCATGGACGTCACCGCCGCCGTCGGTACCGCTGTCGGCGCTCCGGCGGACGGAGTGGTCGCGTTCCAGGGCGTGGTCGTCGATCGTCCCGTGCTGACCATCCGACACGCAGACGGCCTGGTGAGCTCGTTCGAGCCGCTGGAATCTTCGCTCCGGGCGGGCGACACGGTCAGCCGGGGTCAGGAGATCGGTCGGGTCTCCACAGGTGGGCACACGGCTCCTGGCGCGCTGCATGTCGGTGTGCGGCGCGATGGGGAGTACATCAACCCGATGCTGCTGTTCGGCGCGGTCCTGCGGGCCCGTCTCCTGCCCTGCTGCGGGACCTGATCTCCGACCGAGCGGGCAGCCGCTCAGGCGCGAGGATGCGCCAGCCGGTACGTCGCCGTCAGCCGCTCCGCCGAGACATGCGTATAGATCTGCGTCGTGCCGAGGCTCGCGTGCCCCAGGATCTCCTGCACGGCGCGCAGGTCGGCGCCGCCGTCGAGCAGATGCGTCGCCGCCGTGTGGCGGAGGGCGTGCGGCCCGACGGTCTCCGCGCCGACGACGGGTGCGAGCGCACGGGCGACCACCTCGTAGACCGTCCGCGGTCCCAGCCGGGCGCCGCGGCTTCCGAGGAAGACGGCAGGCGAGGCACCCGCGGCCCTGCTGAGGAGCGCCGGGCGAGCGCGGCGCAGGTACGCACCGAGTGCATCCCTGGCCGGGGCACCGAATGGCACGACGCGCTCCTTGTCGCCCTTGCCCCGCACAAGAGCCGTCCCGCGGTCGAGATCGAGGTCGTCGATGTCGAGACCGCAGAGCTCGGAGACGCGGACCGCGGAGCCGTAGAGAAGCTCCAGGACGGCGTGGTCACGGAGGGCGACGGGCTCGCCCGAGGATGCGGCCTGCCGATGGCGTTCCAACAGCTCGGACATCGCGTCCTTCGATGCCACGGTCGGCAGCGTCTTGGCCCGTTTCGGCGCCACGAGCCGAAGACTCGGGTCGATGGGGATGATGTCCTGCTCGCGCGCCCAGCCGAAGAACGCTCGCGCGGTGGCCGCACGTCGGGCCAGGGTCGCTCGCGCGTCGCCGCGCTGGGTCGCCTGCCACAGCCATTCACGCAGCATCTCCAGGTCGATCCGGTCCACCGGACCGCCCGCCACGCTCGCCCCGAGGTCCCGCAGGTCGGAGCGATACGCCTTCACGGTCGCGGGCGACAGCCGGCGCACCTTCTCCAGGTGGTCGGCGAACGCCTCGACAGCGACCGCGAAGTCCATACCTCCACCCTGGCCCGCCCCCGCCCCCCGAGCCGCGCGCCCCGCCGCGAGCCGTCCTATGACGTCCGTGCCGCGCCGATCCCGCGCCAGCCGTCCCCGTCCCGCCGCGCAAGGCCGTCGAGATCGAGGAGGCCGAGCAGTGCCCTGGTCCGCTCGACGGTGAGATCCGCGCGTTGCGCGAGCTCCGCCTCCGTCCGAGCGGTCCGGGTGCTCAGGGCACGGAGGAGCAGGACCCGCCCCTCCTCCGTGGCATCGTGTGCATGCGGCGACCGCGCGTCGGTCGGGAGCATCTCCGCCACCTCCGCCGCGGAGGTGACGCACACCGCGTCGTACTCGCGGAGCAACCGATGACAGCCGGCCGACGAGGCGGAGGTGACGGGACCGGGCACCGCGCCGAGTGGCCTGCCGAGCGTTGCCGCGTGCCCCGCCGTGTTGAGGGAGCCACTGCGCCACCCGGCCTCGACGACCACCGTCGCCTGCCCCAGTGCCGCGATCAGTCGGTTGCGGGCGAGGAAGCGCCACCGGGTCGGCGCCGTCCCGCAGGGCACCTCGCTGACCACGACCCCGTCGACCGCGATCCGCGTGAGAAGGTTGCGGTGCCCGGCGGGGTACGGGCGGTCCACGCCTCCGGCGAGAACCGCGATCGTCCCCCCACCGACAGTCAACGCGGCGCGGTGGGCTGCCCCGTCGATGCCGTAGGCGCCGCCCGACACGACAGCCGTCCCCGCGGCGGCCAGGTCGCCGGAGAGGTCGGCGGCGACGCGCTCCCCGTAGGCGGTGGCCGCCCTGGCGCCCACGATGGCGACGCGTGCCGCGCTGGTCAGGAGCTCCGGGCGCCCGCGCGCCCACAGCACCACCGGAGCCTCCGTATCGAGATCGTCGACGGCGAGCGGCCAGTCGGGATCTCCCGGAAGGAGCAGATGGGCGCCCGCCGTCTGCGCCCGCCGGAGGGCATCGATCACAGCCGCCGGATCGGCACGCTGTCGCCACCGCACCCGCGCCTCGTCGAGCGCCCGTCGTGCGCCCGCGGCGCGGACCATCGGCCATGACCGTCCCCGCGCGTCGAGAGCGAAACGCATGCCGTCGGCCGGTCCGAACTCGCGCACGAGGGTCGCGGCGACGGCGTCCCCGGGATCGGCGATGACGGACCAGGCGACACGTGCGAGCGCCTCCGCCACGTCGTCGGTGCCGCGCAGTCTCCGAGCGGCGTCGAGCGCATCCTGCTGAGAGACGAGTTCGTCGATCACCGCGCCACCCCCGTCCGCAGAAGGAGCGCGCGGCCGATCTCGTCCGTTCCGGGGAGGTCGAGTCCGGCGAGGTCGGCCATGGTCCAGGCCACCCGGAGGACGCGGTCGTATCCGCGGAGCGTCAACGCCCCTCGTTCCAGTGCCCGATCGAGACCGGCCCGCGCGTCTGGCGGGAGGCGGAATCCGCCGTGCCGGAGCAGGGTCCCGGGAACCTCCGCATTGCGTCGCCAGGGCGTGCCACGCCATCGCCGCTCCGCTCGAGCGCGCGCCTCGCCGACGCGGCGCCGGGCCTCGACGGTGGTCACCCCGGAGCGCTCCCCCGCGAGCGAGCGTGAGGCGGCGACACGCGAGACCGGCAGATCGATGTCGAGACGATCGCGTAATGGCCCGGAGAGGCGAGTCGCGTAGCGTCGCAGCGCCTGCGGTGGGCAGATGCAGTCGCCGTCACGCACCCCCCGGTTCCCGCACGGACACGGGTTCATCGCCAGGAGCAGCTGGAACCGCGCCGGGAACCGCACGACGAAGCCGGATCGATGCACGTCGACGAAGCCGGTCTCGAGTGGCTGACGGAGCGCGTCCAAGGCCACCCGGGGGAACTCGGCCGCTTCGTCGGAGAACACCAAAAGGCGTACACGTTGCCCCACGTCAACCTGCCCTAGCCCTCCGTTCAGGGCAGGTTGGACCCGCTCTCACCCTGGCGAAACTGCCCTGGAACAGCATCCAGGGCAGGTGTCAGGGTAGGTTTCAAAGCCTCCCCGGGAGTCTCCCGACGGCTTTCGGAGGCTCCTGAGCTTCAGTTTCGGGGCCCTAAACGTGCTCTCGGAGACCTCCGAGGCCACAAAAGGTGCCCTGGACAGCATTCAGGGCAGCTTCTAGGGTAGTTTCGAACTGGCCCCAATGCCAGTGTTTCCAAGGCATCGGGCCCCTTCAGGGTAGAAAGGGCAAGAACGGGGGCACGCTTTCTATATGTTTCCAAAACGGCTCGCCCTTTAGGGGTTAATGGAAACTCTTGCCCTAGTTGCCCTTTCTACCCTGGGCCCCGTTTCGCCACTCGACCGAAGGAGGTCGCCTTGCTCGATCCAGCCAGGTCAGCCGAGCTGACCGCCCTTGCCGAGAAGCGCTGGGGTCCGAAGCGGCACTGGTCCTGCGTCTACTGCGGTGCAGGTGCCGGGCTCACCGTGGACCACCTCTGGCCCCGCCAGGCCGGCGGCTCTGACGAGGCCACGAACTTGTTCCCCGCCTGCGACCGGTGCCAGTCCTCGAAGTCCGACCGCCCGCCGATCGCCTGGATGGTGGCTGTGGGCGTCCCCGAGGACCGGATCGCCCGAATCATCCGGATCAACGGCAACCCCGACTTCCGCGTTGTCCAGCAGCCCGGCGACCTGGTTCCCAAGATGCCCGAGGTGCGGCCGATCACCCCCGACCACGAGGCTGGCCGCAAGGTCCGCCGCCTCAGCACCCCCGACCCCGAGGGCCCGCGCGCCGAGCCCGACGCTTCCGGCCTCCCCGCCGTCTTCGAGCTCGACCCTCACGCCTGGTCGCCCCGGGCCGCCTTGCATGCCGCGGCTGACGCGGCTGACCCCGGCCACTCGGCTCGCGCGCTGTACCGCGACCTGGAGCGCCGTGGCTTCCGGCCTCACAAGCGGAACGGCGTGCGCGGCTTCTGGGGACTCCGCGTCCCGGAGTAGCCCCAGCCCCCAGCCTGCTCCGTCCCCTCAATGTGGTATATGAATCGTGGAGGCCGGAAAAGCTAGACGCCGCCCGCCCCGCCCCCCCACGGGCCGCCCGCCCTCAATGTGGTATATGAATCGTGGAGGCCGGAAAAGCTAGACGCCGCCCGCCTCCCCACCATCTCAGCCCCCTGACCTCCACCGGTCCAGGGGGCTCTTTCGTGTGACCTCTCGACCTCAGGAGCCCGATGCCCCGCCGCAACCGCCGCCGCCCCCAGAACGACCCGACCGTCTTCGACTCTCTCGCCAGCCAGCTCCACGACGAGCACGCTGTCAGGACGGGTCGCACGACCTGGGCGGACCTCCGCCAGGCCCGCAAGGACGTGCGTTCCCGCGAGAAGTACGGCGAGGGCGCTGTCGGCAACCCGGCTGAGCGCCGTGCCCGGGAGGCTCGCGCAGCCCGCGAGGCCGAGCGCCCCGTCCACATCGAGGACGCCCGCGCCAAGCTGGCCGCCTACCTCGCGTAGAGCGGCCCCACCTACTCCCCGCGCAAGCGGGTAAGCCGCAGCAGTCCACCCGGCCAGATCAGCCGGAGGAAACCTGCGACGCACTCCGCCGCGACCGCGGTGCCGAGGGCCAGGAGGCCAGAGCACCGACCACGGTCACCGGTTAGCCGTCCCGCCAGCCCCAGTCCAGGAGGACATGCAATGGGGTCCGCGAAGGACCGCAGTCGGTAGGCACTACCGCGCCAGATACGGCGCACCTAGTGACTACCCCATTGGAGTCAACATGGACATCAAGTCCGAACTTGCTGCCCTGCAGCAGAAGAACAACGCGCTCGTCCTGAGCGTCAAGGCATCCGGCCGCCAGCTCTCGACCACTGAGGTAGAGCAGATGGAGCAGGACGCCGACCGCATCATCCAGCTCAAGGCGGCTATCGCCCGCGGTGAGTCGAACGCTGCGGTGATCGACCGCCTCAACAGCGGCCTCCAGGGCGTCGAGGACGTCAGCGACGGCTTCGGCGGCGCCAAGTCGGTTGCTGCGACCGAGGCCAAGTCCGGCTTCCTCGACCTGTCGCCTGCGGGCATCAAGTCGATGGCCCGCACGATGGCCGACCAGGCCACCGAGCAGAAGGCGCTTGTCGCCGGAGGCACGGTGACCACCCAGGTCACCCTCGCGCCGAACATCGTCCGCATGGGCGGTGGCGGTCTCGCGCTGATGTCGGCCCTGCCGGTCATCCAGCACGACACCCCGTCGTGGAAGTACCTGCGCCAGAGCGTCCGGACCAACGCTGCCGCTGAGGTGGCCGTGGGCGCGACCAAGCCGACGAGCACCGTGACGGTGACCGACGTCGACGGCCAGCTCCGCGTCTTCGCGACGCTGTCCGAACCAGTCGACAAGTACCTGATCCGCGACAGTGCTGCCCTGCAGCGCTTCGTCGGTCAGGAGCTGGTCTACATGGTCGGCACCAAGGTCCAGGCTGCGGCTGTGGCTGCGTTCCTCGCGACCTCGGGCATCCAGACCGTCTCGGCTGCGGCTGAGCCGATCGTCTCGGTCCGCAAGGGCATCCAGGCGGTCGAGGACCTCGGGTTCTCCGCCGACCTGATCGTGCTCAACTCCGCCGACTACTTCGACATCGTGACCACGCGCAACGCGGGTGGCACCTTCGACGTGTCGAACGGTGTGGGCGCGACCGAAGAGGCTCCGCGCCTCTGGGGTCGTCAGGTGGTCTCGGTTACCGAGGGCGTCGCCGCGGGCTCCGCGCTCGTGCTCGACCGCTCGGCTGTCGCGATCGACACCGACAAGGTCGGGCTGGAGACCGAGTGGAACCCCTACGCAGGGTTCGACAACAACACGGTCAAGGCTCGCACCGAGGGCCGCTTCGACTTCTCGGTGTTCCAGCCCTCCGCGCTCGCGCTGGTGGACCTCGCCGGGGAGTAACCCGAACCTCTGCTGGTAGGTAACCAGCCGGCCAGGCATCCTTCACCGGGTGCCTGGCCACTCGGGTGCCCGGGTAGCTGCGTCAGCTGTACGAGCTCGGGCACCCCTCGTCGTTAGCTCAGCCTGTTCACCTTGATCAGGGGCTTCCACGCCTCCGGAATCAGAAGCACCTGCGGCCTTCCAAGCAGTGTCCTCTGAACGCTCTGACTACTCTTGCGCCAGCGCGAGGGCCGCTGGACGATCACCGCGGACGGCCTGCCCGTCAATCCGTCCCACCACGATCCCTGGAGCGAAATCTCGTAGGTCCACGACCGCGAATCCTTGCCTTCCAGCCGGATGGGCATGTGTTCGGTCACCACTGAGCTCTTGACCCTCACGGTTCCGCCGTGCTGCATCTCGATGATCCAGCAGACCTCATCGATCGTGATGGCCTCGCTGCCGGTGTTCGCGACGCTGATATCGAATGACCAGCACGCCGTGCTGTAGTCGTTCTGCATCACGGTGCAGCCCACTACGCCGGTGACGTGGACCCACGGGCGGTCGGCCTTCGCTTGCCGAATCTGCCACCCCAAGGCCACTACTGACATCACGAACGCCAGGCCCGAAAGCACGGTCGTGACGATTTCTGCCGGTGTCATGTCACGAGCTTGGCATACGCCCCCGCTTGGCGCTCTCTGTCGCGACTGCGCCGATTCCCGACTATCTCCCGGAGTGTGATGATGCCGAAGTCCCGCGATGGTCGGTCCTCCGCGCAGTGGCAACAGATCAAGAAGACCCAGCGAGCGAAGCGACTGCCCTGCTTCCACTGTGGTCAGCCCATCGACTACGAACTTCAGTGGCCTGACCCGGCCTCGTTCAGCGCCGACCACCTTCGACCACTCTCTCGGTTCCCGGAGCTCGCGCACGACCCCGGGAACGTGGTGTCGAGCCACCTGCGCTGCAACCAGGTCAAGGGTTCCAGCATGCACTTCAGTGCTGGTCTCGGCGAGCTGAGCGAGGAGCTCTAGCCCCACCCCCGGGTAGTGGGGGCCGAATCCTGTGGATGGACGGCCCAACCGAATAGTCCCGGCAATCCAGAGTGTGTGTCTGGGCTAGCCACCCCATCCCGCACGCACGCACGCGGTATAGGTGTGCACCACGATCCCTAGGAGTCCCGATGACTGACCCAATCCTCAAGTTCACCAAGTGGTGTCCGGCCTGCAAGGCGGAGCTGCCGATCACTGCTTTCGGCCACAACCGCGCCAGCGCGGACAACCGCACGGCCTACTGTCGCCCTCACCACAACGAGCGCACGAAGGCCTACTACGCGACTCCCCGCGGTAAGGCCGCCCGTGCCGAGTCCCAGCGCCGCACCCGCGAGCGCCGGAAGGCCCGCTACGAGGCCGCCGTCGCCCAGCTCTCTCCTGAGGATCGCGCCCGACTGGGCCGCTGAGTCCATGACCTTCCCAGGGGTTGATTCAACTCAGCTCCCGGCCCTCTGAACCCGCGTCACTGTAGCTAGTGACGCTCGCGACCCGCGTCTGCCAACGCTCTACGGGTCGCCACTTTGACCAGCCCCGCTGGTCTCGTCGTGGCAGCGGCGGGACTGGCGGGGCTTTTTCAGTACCCAGAAAGGCACTGCCATGTCGTCCAACATCATTCGCCGCATCATCCGGGACCACATCGTCCCCGCCGGCTTCTCCCTGTCCCTCGTGTTCGTCGCCCTGGGGGTGCTGTCATGACCGCCGCTCAGTACCCAGAGCCCACTCCTGCTGAGCGCAGGGCGTGGTACTTCGAGAAGCGGGACCGCCGCGCCCGTGCTGCCTACCGGAACAGCCTGCCGACCGGCCTCCACGCTCTCTACGCCCTGCTCGCTGACGCCCCGTCCCCCTGGCACGCCGAGGTCATCGAGGCGCGCATCGAGACCGTGCGCGAACACAACCGCGAACGGAACCGCGCTCGCCGTCGCCGCGCCCGGGAGGCGAGCCAGCATGCCTAATCGGATCGACCGCCGCCCAGGCGAGGTGTGGGCCAGCATCCCCGGTGCTCCCGGCTACTGGGTCTCCTCTCTCGGTAGGGTCCGCTCTCCCCGTGGCGTCCTCACGCCCCGGCCCCGTGATCGCGTAGGCCACGTCGCCGTCGTGCTTCCTGGCGGCCGTGACGTCCTGGTTCACCGTCTGGTCGCCGACCGCTTCATCGAAAACCCCGACAGCCTGCCTCTCGTCCGCCACGGCAACGACGTGGCCTGGGACAACCGCGCCGAGAACCTCAGCTACGGCGACGCCCTGCGCAACGCCGAGGACCGTCGCCGGAACAAGGGCTACGGCCAGCGCAAGCCTCGCCCCGCCGGGCACGTCCACTCCACCGGCGGGGCCTATCTCCCTGGGTGCCCAGGGTGCCGGCTCGTCGCCCGCGAGGCCGCCGCTCGGCGCCGGAGGGCCGCCGCATGACCGCCGCCTGACTCAAGGCCCACCACCCCGAATGGCTCGACGTGATCGTCGCCCTGTTCCCTCACATCAAGGAGACCAACTCATGACCCTCAACCTCGACCCGCCCACCGCCACCCGCACCCTCGTCGCCCTGATCGACGCCGAGGACCCCGCCGAGGCCCTCGCACAGGCCACGACCGAGTTCAACCCGGTATACCTGCTCCAGGTCCTCTCGACCGCCGTGGCGTCTCTTCTCGATGCTCAGGGCATCACCGCGGCGGACGACGCCGCTCTCGTCACCGCGCTCGTGGAGGCCGAGAATGACCGCTGACCCGAAGCCCGTCTCGCACGCGACCGGCGACCACCTTGGTGGCGAGAAGTGCTGGCGCTGCGGCTCTCCCCGCGACATCTGGGGCGATGGCACCCGCAAGTGCTCCAATTGCGGTGCGTCCGACGACCCCGGCTGGCAGTCCTCGCCCGTCCTCGGTGCGCGCTGATGGCTGACGCCGCCGACCAGCCCGACGTCCTGGAGCCCTTCGCCGCGGCCTACCTCCGCCTCCGCGCCCTGATCGATGGTCCAGACCTGGCGGATGCTCAATGGACGGCCGGTCGCTCCCCCGTGCCCAGGGAGGACACGACGGAGCGGGCGAAGAACACGACCGCCGATCCGGTCCTCTTCGCCGTCACCGACCCGCGTCGGGTGGCTCTCCGCGACGCCGTCCAGCTGGCCGAGCGAGCCCTCCGCCACGCCGAGTACACGATGGGCGTCGCCGTGGCCCGCCTGGAGGCCGCTGCCCGGTCGTCCCGTATGGGCTCAGAATCACCAGGCCCTAGCTAGGACCCTTTTTCACGGTTCGGGGAGCCCAGATCAAGCCTGGTGGATCCGCAGGGTTAGAGGATGACCCCTCGGCGGGGTTCGTGCTGCACGAGGACTTCCCCGAAGCGCTCATCGCCGTTGACGTCGTGCCATCCAATCACCAAGTTGGCTCCGAACCGTCGCCCGTTGCCGACAAGCTCCCCGGAGAATGTCACCTCACCCGGGAAGAACCCTGGCCACTGGTTCGAGCCGTGGAAGACGAAATCGCCGAGAGGTACCTGGAGCGACACGTGCTGCACGTCTGTAGGGAGAATGCCGTCCTGCGTGTTCCTCAGAACGTAGGTCCCCTCACCGACACTCACGACTCGCCAGACTGGCTGTAGGCGCGGTGCGGCACGCTGGGCCTCGACCTCGGCCAACGCTTGTGCGTGCCCCTCGGTGCGGCCGAGCTCTCGTGCTGTCTCGGCCAGCTCCGCGCCGCGTCGGGCCTGGTCCGCAAGCTGTTGCTGAGCTAGCGATTGCGTTGCGTCGATCTGCTCGCGCGCGTGGGCCCATGCCGTCTCCTTGGCATCCCGCAGGGTCGCGATGCGCTCGGGTACGACGGTGCTGTCATCGCGTACTGGCCACACCTCTAGGAGGTCGCACACCTCTCTGAATCGCTGGGATTCGAGTTCCAGCCGTTTCAACTTCAAGTTGAACGCGTCTCGTTGGCGCGCGGTCATGACCGGGCGGAACGCCCAGAGCCAACGCAACCAACCTCCGACGCGGTCACGAAGTGGCCGCCAGAACTTGGCGCGGGCGGTCTTGCTGATCATGGAGAGCAGCGCCGCGGCGATCAACGCCGCAGCGACGTTAACGACTACGCCAAGCCAGCCTTGTTGCCACAGTTGGTCGGGGGTCATCACGGCTCCGAGAATACCGGGACCGACACGACGAAGCCCCCGAGGCATCCCCGGGGGCTCTCCGTGTCGCGAACGGCTAGTCGGCTCCGAACTCAGCGAGCCTCCGCCGCCTCCTGCTCTGCGAGCAGCGCCAGCGCCTTGGCCACGCGTTCCTTGCGGGCGTCCCGTGACTTCTTCGACGCGATCACGGCCAGGCGCTTGGCGTGCCCCTTCTTGATGGATCGCACGAGCTCGACGATGCTGTCGAGGTCCGAGACATAGGCGACGAGCTCCGCGTCGCTCGCGAACTCCTGCGGCTCCCGCGACGCCTCGTCTCGAAGCGCTGCGAGTGCTGCGAGTGCGTTGTCGGCGGTCTGGGTGTTCTTGGCGGCCATGATGACTCCCTGTTGGTGTGGCTGGCTGATGTAGATCAACCTGCCGCCCCAACTCGGGGTCGCCGCTGGGTCTGGTCGGGGGTTCCTAGTCGTCCTCGACCGGGTGCTCGATCCAGACGAACTCGAGCCGGTCACCGATGACGCTCGCCGCCCCGTTCGCGGTGGCCGGCTTCACGTTGATGCTGTCGAGCATGTCGTCCACGATGAACCGCCGCTCTGCGATCCCGCCCGTCTCCCACGCCTCGGCCAGGGTCCGCCCCGTCTCGTGGCGCACCTTGACCACCCGGGCCGGCTGGCTCAGCAGGCGCCGCCGTTCCTCCTTGAGCTGGTCGAGCCGCGGGAGCAGAGCCCCGTAGTCCGCTCCGTCGCGGCCCAGCGCCGCCTGCACGTCCGCGATCGCCTGCGCCACCCCGTCGAGCTCGCCTGTGTCCGCGGTGCCCTCGACACGCTCGGTGACCTTGTATTCCTTCAGGCTCCCGATCATGCGCAGGATGACGCCCTCGACGTGGTCCTCGACTCCCCCGCGGCTGATCGAGACGCCGGGACATACCCGACCGGGAATGGCCTTGTTCGCGCATCGGAACGTGTCCACGTTCCGCGTCTTCCTCGAATTGGCGTACATGACCGACCCGCACTTGCCGCAGTAGAGAAGCCCGGACAGCCACGACGCCGCCTTGCGCGGCGCGTTCGGCCCTCGCTTCCTGAACCGCTCCTGGACCTGCGCCCAGAGGCCTGGGTCGACCACCGGCTCCCACCTGGTGATCGGGATGCCCTGCGCGTCGGTGACGGCCCTGTATTCGATCACTGGCGAGCCGTCCGACCTCCTGCCCACCTCGACCCGCTGCGTGGTCCTGCCGAGCAGTGTCGGGCTCTGGAGCATCTTCCGCACGGTGGTGATGCGCCAGAGTCCGCCGTTGAGCCCGTCTGTCGGCTCGCCCTTCTGCCGGGCTCGCCTGAGCGCTGACATCGTCGTCGGCACCCCTTCCGCGTTCAGCATCGCCGTGAGGTCGGTGAGCTTGTCGCCGCGGGCGAATCCCTCCATCAGCCTCCGGGCGTACGGGACTTCGAACGGGTCGGGCACCAGGGCCTTGCCGCCTCCTGGTCGCGTCACGGCGCGGTAGGAGAAGGGCGGCGAGCCTCCGAGCCACCGCATCGAGTCTGGGTCCGTCTGGCTGAGCACGTGGCTCCGCATCGACCTGATCCGGTCGCGAGTCCCCTCGCTCTCCATCCTCGCGACCTCGGCGATGACCGCGGCGAGGATGCCGAAGGCGGGCATGTCCGACCGAAGCCCTTCCTTGTGGAACACGAGCAGTGCGTCCGGCCTGTCCTGAAGCACGCCGACGAGCTTGGCCACGGCGGTCAGGCCCATCCTGCTCCACCTCGACAGCTCCCAGCTGATCAGAATGTCGGCCCTGCCCTCGGCGACCATCGCCAGCGCTGCCTCGGCCTTCTCGCGCTCCTTGGTCCCGGTGACGCCGTCGTCGCTCAGCACCGAGACGACCGCCCACCCCTCGCGCTCCGCGACCTGCCGGAGCTCGCGCTCCTGCCTGGCGAGGCTGACGCTCTCCTCGGTCGTGCGGGACACTCGAACGTAGAGGACTGCTCTCTTCATGCTTCAATTATGCGCCTTTAGGCGTTCCTCGACTCGTCGAGGAAGAGCACGCCCCGATGAGCCCGTGCGACCGCGCCGGGGCGCGCCGTCCGCGACCCGCCTCCGACCATCGCCGCCACCGAGGCGCTGTGGTGCGGAGCGACCAGCGGAGGCTGGTGGTCGAGCCCGGTCACGGCCTCGCCGCAGAGGGAGCGCACGGACGCGACCTCGATGGCCTCCTGCTCGGTCAGCGGCGGCATGATCCCGGGCAGTCGCCCGGCGAGCATCGTCTTGCCTGCTCCCGGCGGACCGCTCAGGAGCATGTTGTGGCCGCCCGCGGCCGCGACGATGAGGGCCTCGACGGCTTCCTCCTGTCCGAGGACATCGCTGAGGTCCCGGTCGTCCGGTTCTCCCTCCGGCGGCTGCGGGCCGGGAACCGGCTCGACATCCGGCACCTCCACCTCGGCCCCGTGCCAGACTGCCACCTCGGCGAGCGACGCGGCGGCGCGCACCTCGACGCCAGCGACGAGACCGGCTTCCGTCGCGTTGCCGTGCGGCACGATCACGCGCTCGAAGCCGGCGCGTGCAGCGGCGAAGACCGCGGGAAGCACACCGGGGACGGGCCGCAGACGGCCATCCAGCCCGACCTCCCCCAGGTGCACCGTCTGCCGCACGGCACGACGAGTGAGCATATCGCTCGCGGCGAGGGAGGCGACCGCGATCGCGAGGTCGAAGGCGGACCCGTGCTTGGGCAGACTCGCCGGCGAGAGGTTCACCGTCAGACGCCGCCGGGGCAGCGACAGCCCGGAGTTCACGCAGGCGTTGTGCACGCGCTGCACCGCCTCGCCCAGAGACTTGTCGGGGAGGCCGATGATGCGGAACTCCGGCGTCTGCGGCGAGAGGTCGGCCTCGACCTCGACGACATGCCCCTCCGCCCCGGTGAGGGCCACCGACCACGTCCGAGCGGTGCTCACGCGATGTCCTCGAGGTGCTCGATGGACGCGGTCTCCGGAACCGCCCCCACGATGCCGACCGCCTCCACCCGCAGCACCCGTCCTCGTGCCAGATCCGGATGCGCAGCCCGCCACGCAAAGGCGAGCTGCCACAGCCGCCGGCGCTTCCGGTCGTCGATGGCGTCGAACGGGTGCCCGAAGGCCGCCGACCGCCGCGTCTTCACCTCGACCACGGACAGGTGCCGACCGATGACGGCGACGATGTCCAGCTCCCCCTGTGGACACCGCCAGTTTCGATCGACGATGCGATACCCGCGCTTCGTCAGGTAGTCCGCTGCCTGCTGTTCCCCGGCTCGCCCGAGGTCGTCTTTCGCTGCCATCCCCACAGGATTCCCGGGGCCACCCCGTGACCTCCGCGGTCCGAAGCAGACAGCCCGGCCGCTGTGGAAACAGCGGAGAACGTCACCGTTGTGCAGGAACGGCGGCTGGAGTCACTCCCCGTCGAGCGAGAGCTCTTGTGGCAGTTCGAACTCGCGGCGTTGCAGCTCCTCGACGTTCACGTCCTTGAACGTGAGCACCCGGACGGCCTTCACGAACCGGTCCGCACGGTAGATGTCCCACACCCACACATCGCTCATGGAGATCTCGAAGTAGAAGTCGTGCTCGGTGTCCCGGCGCACGACGTTGACCTCGTTGGCCAGGTAGAAGCGACGCTCGGTCTCCACGACGTACTGGAACTGAGAGACGACGTCGCGGTACTCGCGGAACAGCGCGAGCTCGAGCTCACGGTCGTAGTCGTCGAAGGCTTCCTCATCCATGATGAGTCCATCCTATGGTCGGCGGGCGCCGGTCGCGGCATCCCGGCCGCGACCGCTCAGAAGAGCGTCGGTGCGTCGGCGATCGCCCACGACGAACGGTGGAACGGTGAGAGGCCGAACGACCGGATGGCCTCCCGGTGCTCCGGACTCGCGTACCCCTTGTTGCGGTCCCACTGGTAATCGCGATGATCCTCGTGGAGCTCGGCCATGTACCCGTCCCTGGCGACCTTCGCGATCACCGACGCCGCCGACACCGAGGCGCAGTCGCGGTCCGCTTTGACGACCGGCCGAACGTTCAAGGGCCCAGGATGCACGCGCGAGACGTAGTCGTGGTTGCCGTCGAGGAGGATCAGAGCGTTCTCGACCGTGGCACCCTGCGCCACCACCGCCAGCACGGCGCGGGAGGCGGCAAGGCCCAGCGCCCGCATGATCCCGACCTCGTCGACCTCCGCGGCGGTCGCCCAGCCGACGCCCGAGGCCTGCACCCACGCAGCCGCGCGGGCGGCGACGTCGGGGCGCCGGCGCTCGGGGACGAGCTTCGAGTCGCGCAGCCCCTCCGGCACGCGGCGACGAGCCCCCTTGGCGTCCATCACCGCCGCCCCGACGGCCACCGGCCCGGCCAGCGCCCCGCGACCGACCTCGTCGAGGGCGATGATCAGGTCGCACTCCCCCAGGAGCTTCCGCTCCAGGGTCAGTCGAGGCGTGATGACAGTCATTCGGGGTCCGGCACTCCGTTGAAGATCTCGTGGTGGCCGTCGATCGGTCCGAAGCGGTCGAGCGGCCAGGTCGTCAGGAACGCCTTGCCCACGATGTTGGACACCGGGACGAAACCGCCGCTGGGCAGCTCCTGGTGTGCACGGGCGTCGCGGGAGCGGTCCCGGTTGTCGCCGAGGAGCCACACGGAGTCCTCGGGCACGACGACGTCGAAAGGTTCGTTGGAGGCCGCGGTGTCGCCCTCGGGGAGGTTCAGGTAGCTCAGCTCATCGATCGGGGCACCGTTGATCGTGATCTGCCCCAGCGCGTTGCAGCACACCACATGGTCACCTTCGACGCCGATCACCCGCTTGACCAGATGGTCCTGGGTGTCGGTTGCCGAGATGCCGACAAATGTGAGCACCCAGTCGATGGCCTGGACCAGCGGTGGCTGTGCAGGTGTCTGCGGCATCGGGTCGAGCCAGCCGCCCGGATCCTTGAAGACGACGATGTCACCGCGCTCATAGCCGGTCCAGCGCGGGGTGAGCTCGTCGACGAGGATGCGGTCGTCGATCAGCAGCGTGCGCTCCATGGAGGCCGATGGGATGTAGAACGATCGGACCACGAACGTCTTGATGACGAAGGACACCAGCGCGGCGATGACGACGATGACCAGCACGTCACGGAGGAAGACCAGGAACCCGCGCCGCCGTCGTGTCGGGCGTGCGGACGGAGAGTCAGTCATCTGGTTCCTTCTCGAAGAGTGCACCGTGAGCGCACGGCAGTAACAAGGTTCGCACACCGGGGACAGAACGAAAGCACCCCGGGACATCGTGTCCCGGGGTGCTGTGAAGAAGCTTCGCGTCAGTTGTTGACGCGCTTCTCCTTGATCTTCGCCTTCTTGCCGCGGAGCTCGCGCAGGTAGTAGAGCTTGGCGCGACGCACGTCACCGCGGGTGACGACCTCGATGTGGTCGATCACCGGGGAGTGCACGGGGAAAGTACGCTCGACACCCACCTGGAAGCTGATCTTCCGGACGGTGAAGGTCTCGCGGACGCTGTCACCCTGGCGGCCGATGACGACGCCCTGGAAGACCTGGATACGAGAACGGTTGCCCTCGGTGATGTTGACGTGCACCTTGACGGTGTCACCGGGGAAGAACTCGGGGATGTCGGAACGGAGCGAAGCCGCGTCGACGGCGTCGAGGATCTGCATGATCGTCTCTCTCTGCACTCGCCTCAGGTCGGATGCACGGATTAGGAAGGAACAAGAATGGGAGTGTGCCGAACGGCGCTGACGCGTCCGCGGGCTCCCCTGGGGCAGAGCCGGTCACGGCACAAAGAACCATTCTGCCACGGATGGCAGGCCCCACCAAAACGAGCGGTCAGGGCCGGTCGTCGGTCTCCCGCACCACGATCACCTCGTGCACGCTGGTCTGCGTCGTCTCCGCACGGGGCGGGGTCATCGTCGACCAGGAGATGGTCTCACGAATCCGCGCTCCACTCCCCCGCGCTTCATTCCAGAGCTGCCACAGCTGCAGCCACACCAGTCCGATGCCCACCACGATGGCGGCGGCGAGGAGCCAACCGAAAGCGCCATCGATGAAGAAGCCGACCGCGATCGTCAGCGCGTGCCAGAGACCGAACCCGGCGACGTCCCACCACGACAGGGCGCGCTCGGCGCGGACAGACGGCCGGGAACGCGTCAGCAGCGTGAGCAGGAGCTGTCCCACGAAGACCGAGGGCATCGCGATGAGCAGCACCCAGAGGATGGACCAGCCACCCTGGAAGACGGCCCAGCCGATGAGGAGCCACAGCGGCAGGAGGAACGCCGACGGCAGCAGCCAGCGGAAGAAGGCCTGTCGGATCCACATGCTCCGATGCTACGGCGAGGTCGGGCCCCCGTCACGGGTGTTCGCTGAGAGCGGCAGGCGCCGGGCACCCCGTCCGATCAGGGAGAATGGACGGGACGAGAGGACACTGATGATCGAACTGCGCACCCCTGCCGAGATCGATGAGATGCGCGCGGCAGGCCGGTTCGTCGCCGAGACGCTGGCGACCCTGCGCGACGAGACGAAGGTCGGCACCAACCTCCTGGCGATCGACCGCCGGGCCCACGACATGATCCGCAAGGCGGGCGCCGAGTCCTGCTACATCGACTACCACCCGTCGTTCGGCGCGAGCCCGTTCGGCAAGGTCATCTGCACCTCGGTGAACGACGCGGTGCTGCACGGTCTCCCCCATGACTACGCACTCAAGGACGGCGACCTCGTCACCCTCGACTTCGCCGTCTCGGTCGACGGCTGGGTCGCGGATTCCGCGGTCTCCTTCGTCGTGGGCACGCCGCGGGATGAGGACCTGCGTCTCATCGACACCACCGAGCGCGCGCTGACCGCGGCGATCGAGACCTCGGTGGTCGGGCACCGCATCGGTGACATCTCCGCTGCCATCGCAGAGATCGCGCACAACGAGGGGTACTCCATCAACACCGACTTCGGCGGGCATGGCGTGGGCCGCACGATGCACGGCGACCCTCACGTCGCGAACGACGGCCGCGCGGGCCGCGGGTTCCCGCTCCGCGCCGGCCTCGTGCTCGCGCTGGAGCCCTGGTTCCTCGCGACCACGGACGAGCTGGTCACCGACCCCGACGGGTGGACGCTGCGCAGCGCGGACGGGTCCCGAGGGGCGCACTCCGAGCACACCATCGCGATCACCGATGACGGGCCGATCATCCTGACGGATCGCTCGTTCCTCGGGGTGGACTGACCTCGGCCGCCGGATCGGCGCGTTCCCAGGATGCGACCGGCCCCGGCACGACGGTGAACAGCGGGTGCGCCTTCGGGAGCGCCACATCCCCGTGCCGCTGAAGCACCTCAGGACTGCGCTCGGCGAGCTTCGCACGCAGGTGCTCCCATTCCCGCGCGAGCTGCCCCGCGGTGACCGGCATCGTCGGAACGGCAGGCTCCCGGCGCCGGATGCGCGTGCGGTCGAAACGGTAGCCGCGGGCGTCCGCCTCGTCGGCGACAGCGACGAGGTACGCGCCCACCGCGGCCAGCGGATCCGCTGCCTCCCGGAAGCGCTCGAGCTGCGGGTGTCGCTGATACCCCTTCGTGGCGTCGGCGAGCACCGCCTGCGCGAGCAGCGTCTCCCGCCAGCAGGCGACGAGACCCTGACGGTCGAGGTACTCAGGGTGCAGCGACCAGATCCTCATACGCGGCGGTAGCGGAACACATCGGTGAGATGGGGGAGGTCGAACTCCGCCTTCCCGCGCGTCTCGTCCGCGCCGTCCAGCACCGCCTCCAGGGCCGCCACCATCCCTGCACGCTCCGCGTCGTCCGCCACGAGGAGACTGCTCACCGTGCCCCAGCGTCGGAGGTAGACCTCGCGGCTGATCCGCTCCGTCCAGCGCACCTCCTCGTGGGCTTCCAGGACGAAGCCGGGGATGTCGGTCGCCGATGCGGAGGTGTCGTCGTCCGCGCCGACCGCGGGATGCGCCACCCGATGGCAGGCGAGATCCCACGCACAGGCGGGGTCGGCGCGATTCCAGAGCAGCCCGAGCGTCCCGTCGGCGACGAGTGCGCGGGCGATCTCGGCCGCCGCCGTATCCCGGTCGAACCAGTGGAACGCCTGCGCGACGCTGACGACATCGACGGAACCGTCCGGCACGGGGATGCTCTCCGCGGTCCCCGGCCGCGCCTCGACCGTCGGCAGCGTCCGGGCGAGGACGGCGAGCATCGGCGCGGAAGGCTCGACGGCGATCACCCGCGCCGCACGCTCGACGAGCAGGCTGGTGAACTTGCCGGTGCCGGCGCCGAGGTCGAGCGCCGTGGCCACCGGCGCCGGAACAATGATGTCGGCCGCACGCTCCGGGAAGCCCGGTCGGTAGCGGTCGTACTCCTCGCCGATGCCTTCGAACGATCGCGCGCGTGTCACATCCACCATGTCTCGACGCTAACAGCAGTCGTTGCCGCAGACGGTCGGGGTGCGGTCAGTCGTCGGTCGGCGCGTCCGGAAGCAGATCGGGGCGGCGCAGCCGCGTGCGGACGAGCTGCTGCTCGCGCCGCCATGCCGCGATCGCCCCGTGGTTGCCGCTGAGGAGCACATCCGGTACCGCACGGTCACGCCAGACGGAGGGCTTGGTGTACGACGGGTACTCGAGGAGTCCGTCCTCGTGCGACTCCTCGACCAGGCTCGCCGGATTGCCGACGACCCCGGGGATGAGACGGCCGATGGCCTCGATCATCGCCATCGTCGCGACCTCGCCGCCGTTGAGCACGTAGTCGCCGAGGCTCAGCAGCCGCACCTCGCCACGCTCGGCGGCGTACTCGAAGACGCGCTCGTCGATGCCCTCGTAGCGCCCGCAGCCGAACACGAGGTGGTCGCGCCCCGCGAGCTCCCGCGCGGTCGCCTGGGTGAAGACCTCGCCCGCCGGCGACGGGAAGATGATGGTCGGCGGCGCGGCGGTATCCGCGGTGAGCTCGTCGAGGGCGAGCCCCCACGGCTCGGGCTTCATGACCATGCCCGCTCCTCCGCCGTACGGAGTGTCGTCGACGGTGCGATGGCGGTCGTGCGTCCAGTCGCGAAGATCATGCACCTGGAGGTCGAGCAGACCCGAGCCGCGGGCCTTGCCGAGCAGGGAGAGCGTCAGTCCGTCGAAGTACGAGGGGAAGATGGAGACGACGTCGATGCGCACGGGGGAACCGTATCAGCGGTCACTCGGCAGCGTCGGAGGCGGTGGTCTCGTCCTCCGACTCGGGAAGCTCCTCGAAGAGCCCGGCGGGAGGGGTGACGATGACCCGTCCGGCCGCGACGTCGACGGTGGGGACGATGGCCTCGACGAACGGGACCATCACCTCGTCCGTGCTCCCGCCCGACGACGGCTTCACGATCAGGAGGTCATGCGCCGGCAGGTGCTCGACGCGGACCACGCGGCCGACGACGACCTCGTCCCGCACGACGTCCAGGCCGACGAGCTGGTGGTCGAACCAGGCGTTGTCCTCGGTCTCGTCCTCGTCCTGGTCCATCCAGAGGATGGCGCGGACGAGGCTCTCGGCGGCGGTGCGATCGTCCACGTCCTCGAAGAAGACGACGGGGTTGCCGTTCATCACGCGGTATTCGCGGACGACGATCTCCTTGCCGTGCCATGGAGATGCCTCTGGCACCTGCAACGTGAACGCGGCCCCGGGGACGAAGCGCCGCTCCGGATTGTCGGTGTAGAGCTCGAGCTTCAGCGCGCCCTTGAGCCCGTGAGCCTTGACCAGGCGCCCGACGCGCAGTTGGTTACGGCCTTGGGTGCGGTCCTGCGACACCACGTCAGTCGTCCGCGACATCGACGCGGACACGACGCCCGTCGGCGAGTGCACTCACGAGGGTGCGCAGGGCCTTGGCCGTGCGGCCGCCGCGCCCGATCACGCGTCCACGGTCGTCGGGGTGCACACGCACCTCGAGCAGGTCGCCACGGGGCGACGAGGATTCGTGGATGCGCACATCTTCGGGGTGATCGACGATCCCCTTGACGATGTGTTCGAGCGCGGCGGCGAGCACGATGGATTACTCGGCGTCGGCGGCGGAAGCCTCAGCGGCCTCCGCGTCGGCGTCAGCGGCGGGGGCCTCCGCAGCGGGGGCCTCCTCCTTCTTCTCCGCCTTGGGCTTCACGACGGACTTCTTGGAGGCGTCGACCTCGAAGGCGGCCTTCGGCTCGGCGACCTTGAGGGTGGACTTGGCGTCCTTGTCGCCCTTGAAGGTGCCCCAGTCGCCCGTGATCTTGAGGATGGCGGTGACCTGCTCGGTCGGCTGCGCGCCGACGGAGAGCCAGTACTGCGCACGCTCGGAGTCGACCTCGATGAAGGAGGGCTCCTCGGTGGGGTGGTACTTGCCGATCTCCTCGATCACACGACCGTCGCGCTTGGTGCGCGAGTCGGCCACGACGATGCGGTAGTACGGCGCGCGGATCTTGCCCATGCGCTTGAGACGAATCTTGACAGCCACGATTCTCCTGAATGGTGTGGAAGGAAACGAACCGGTCGCCTGGAGCGTGGGGTGCACACCCGGCGGAAGCTCAAATGAGGAGGACGAGTGCTGGATAGAGGGTCGAGCACGTCGTCCGACCCTCTATTCTGCCAGATGCGCGCGCCGGGCGCGAAACCCGGTGACACGGCGTTGCGGAGTCGGCACCGGCCCGTGTCAGACTGTCCCCGTGCAGCTCGACTTCGCCGCTTCGGCCCGCTCCACCGTCGGTCTCGAGTGGGAGATCATGCTCGCCGATCCCGAGACCGGTGATCTCGTCGGTCGCGCACCGGAGCTCCTCGCCGCACTGGAGGCGGAGAGCGAGGACGAGCGCCACACCGTCACCGGCGAGCTGCTCACGAACACCATCGAGGTGACCAGCGGGATCGGCGATTCCGTCGCGCACGCCGTCGATGACATCGCGAACGCGATCGCGGCGGTGCGGTCGGCCACCGATCCGGCCGGCATCGAGCTGCTCTCCGCCGGAAGCCACCCCTTCGCCCAGTGGTACGACCAGTCGGTGACAGACAAGACCCGCTA
Organism: Microbacterium sp. NPDC064978; assembly: GCF_044543605.1. Taxonomy (NCBI): domain Bacteria; kingdom Bacillati; phylum Actinomycetota; class Actinomycetes; order Micrococcales; family Microbacteriaceae; genus Microbacterium; species Microbacterium sp. NPDC064978. Next base: position 407,739 of record NZ_JBITWF010000001.1, read on the forward strand.
TCACAGCCTCATCGAGCGCACCCAGTGGTGGGGGCGCAACATGATGATCTGGGGTATCCACGTGCACGTGGGCGTCGACGAGCAGCGCAAGGTCTTCCCCATCATCAACGCACTGTCGGCGTATCTTCCCCATCTCCAGGCTCTGTCGGCGTCCAGTCCGTTCTGGGCCGGGGAGCGCACGGGGTACGCCTCCAACCGCGCGCTCGTCTTCCAGCAGCTGCCGACGGCGGGCTTGCCCTGGCCGCTCCGGGACTGGTCGGAGTTCGAGCGGTATCTGGACGACATGGTCCGCACCGGCGTGATGGCCGATGCCACCGAGGTGCGCTGGGACATCCGCCCCGCTCCGCGCTGGGGCACGATCGAGGTCCGCGCGTGCGACGGCCTCTCGACGCTCTCCGAGATGGCCGCGGTGGCCGCGCTCGTACAGGTCCTCGTCGAGCACTTCTCCCGACTTCTCGACGAAGGCGCGGCACTCCCCGATCTTCCGGCCTGGTTCCACCGCGAGAACAAGTGGCGCGCGGCCCGATACGGCCTGGACGCGCGCGTCATCGTCGACACGATCGGCACGCAGCGCCCCGTTCGCGAGCACCTGACCGAGAAGATCGAGGAACTGGCCCCGGTCGCCGTCGAGCTCGGGTGCGTCCGGGAGTTCGGCAGCATCGCGTCGATCCTCGACGGCGGGGCGAGCTATGCGCGTCAGCTCGCGGTCGCCGACGCCACGGACGGCGATCTCCGCGCCGTGGTCCAGCACCTCATCCGGGAGTTCCGGACCGGACCGCAGTCGTCGATCGAAGGCGAGTGACGCGGACGCGACTCAGTCCTCGACGAGTCGACGTGCGAGACCCTCGTCGAGCACCACATCCGTGATCAGCTCGGCGGCTATCGCCGCCCGCAGACTCGCGAGCTTGGGCACACCCGAGACGACGCACACGCGACGCGGCACCCGCCGGAGCCGGTCGAGTCCCGGCCCCGTCGCCCGCGCGTTGAGCCGGATGTCGCGCCAGGAGCCGTCGGCACGGAAGAAGACCGTCGCCACGTCGCCGATCGCATGGTCCTCCCGCAGACTGCGGTAGTCCTCCCGCCCGAGGTAACCGCCGACGTAGACGCGGCTGGGCACCTCCGCCGCCGGAGACCCGAGGCTGAACACGGCGATGTCCATCTTCGCCTGCAGATCGAGCACGCGGCGGGTGCTGCGCTCGCGCCACATAGCCTCCCGGGTGGCGGGGTCGTCGAAGAAGGCGGGCACGGGGAACTGCTGCACCTGCGCACCGAACGCGCTCCCGAAGCGCTGCAGGATGTCGCTGGAGTACTCCACACCGCTGGTCTGGGTGTTCCCGGCGCCGTTGAGCTGCACGAACGTCGTATTGTGCGTCTCCTTCTGGGCGAGACCGCGACTGACCGCGCTGATCGTCGATCCCCACGCCACGCCGACGATCATGTTGGAGTCGACGAACTGGGACAGGAGGCGTCCTGCGGTCAGCGCCACGCGCTCCAGTCGCTCGACCTCGCTCACGATCTCCGCCATCGGCACGACGTGCGCCACCACGCGGTGCCGATCCCTGATGCGCTGCTCGAGCATTCCCAGACGCTCCAGGGGGGAGTTGATCCGGATGTCGACGAGGCCGCTCTCCCGCGCGAAGCTGAGCAACCGTGACACGGACGACCGGGAGGTGCCGAGCTCCTGCGCGATGACCTCCATGGTCTTGTCCTGCATGTAGTACAGCTGCGCGGCCGTGAGCGCGGCGATCAGCTTCCCGTCGCGCGACGGTGCTCCGGATCCCGCCATGATGACCTCCTCTCCCTCGATCCTTGCACATATGTGCAGCCAGCTTGCGCGCGGCGTCACGGAGGTCGATGCTGGTGGCAAGCAAGGAAGAGAGGGTCGATGATGATCGATTCCACCCACACGTCCCCGGAGCGGGACGCGGTCCGCGCGCTCCGGGAATCCGGGCGCACCAGCGTCCTCGTCATCGGCGGCGGCATCAACGGCATCTCGACGTTCCGTGATCTGGCCCTGCAGGGTGTGGACGTCGTCCTGGTCGAACGCGGCGACTTCGCCTCCGGTGCCTCCGCGGCCTCGAGCCACATGATCCACGGCGGCATCCGCTACCTCGAGAACGGCGAGTTCCGCCTCGTCCGGGAGTCGGTGGAAGAGCGCAACGGCCTGCTCAAGATCGCCCCGCACTACGTCAAGCCGCTGCAGACGACGATCCCGATCTACTCCACGTTCTCGGGGATCCTCTCCGCTCCCCTCCGGTTCCTCACGCACAAGAGCGGGAAGCCGAAGGAGCGCGGCGCCTTCCTCATCAAGGTCGGCCTCACCATCTACGACACGTTCTCCCGCGACGGCGGCACCGTGCCCCGCCACCGCTTCCTCGGACGCAAGAAGTCCCTTGCCGAGCTGCCGTCGATGGACCCGAAGATCAAGTACACGGCCACGTACTACGACGCCTCGATGCACGATCCGGAGCGCCTGGCGCTCGACGTGCTGCAGGACGGCCGCGCGAGCCACCCGGGTGCGGTGGCTCTCAACTACGTCGAGGCGATCGGCCGCGACGGCGAGCAGATCACCCTCCGTGACCGCGAGAGCGGCACCGAGTTCACCGTGACCGCGGATGTCGTCGTGAACGCCTCCGGCCCGTGGACCGACCTCACGAACGACGCGCTCGGCACCGACACCCATTTCATGGGCGGCACCAAGGGCTCGCACATCGTGCTCGACCACCCGGAGCTGCTCGAGGCGACGCGAGGTCGCGAGATCTTCTTCGAGCACTCCGACGGCCGTATCGTGCTGATCTACCCGCTCAAGGGGCGCGTCCTCGTGGGCACCACCGACATCGACGCCGACCCGCGCGAGGTGCCGGTGTGCACGGAGGAGGAGATCGACTACTTCTTCGACCTCATCCACCACGTGTTCCCGTCGATCTCGGTGACCCGCGAGCAGATCGTCTACAACTTCTCCGGCATCCGGCCGCTCCCCCGCCACGAGGACACCGCTCCCGGATTCGTCTCGCGCGACTACCGCGTCGAGGTCGACCGCAAGGGCGCCGTCCCGCTGGTGAGCCTCGTGGGCGGCAAGTGGACCACGTTCCGCGCCCTGGGAGAGTCGCTCTCCGACACCGTGCTCGGCCTCCTCGGCCGCACGCGCACCGTCTCCACGGCCGGACGCGCGATCGGCGGCGGACGCGAGTTCCCGCGCACCGAGAAGGCGAAGCGGATCTGGATCCAGGAGAACCTCGCCGGCGCCGGCGCTCGGGCCGATCAGCTCCTCGCCCGTTACGGCACCGGAGCGGCGGCCGTCTGGGCGTTCGTCGAGCAGGGGGACGACGCCCCCCTCGCCGGCGGCGACCTGTCGACCCGTGAGCTGGAGTGGATGGTCAACGAGGAGATGGTCGCCCGTCTCGAGGACGTCATCCTCCGCCGCACCAGCATCGCCTTCACCGGTGGAGCGCAGGCAGAAGTCCTCGACGAGATCGCCGACGCCCTGGCACCGCTCCTCGGATGGGACCGAGAGCGTCACGACGCCGAGGTGGAGCAGACGCGCCTGCTGCTGAACGAGCGACACGGACTCGACATCCCGTCCCGCACCCGCGGCTGACGGGGCCCCGACCACCGCGCCCTCCTCGCGGTGCTACCCCATAAGGGGTCGGGGCAGAGGGGCCCCGACCCGCAAGAAAGGTCAACGAAGACATGACTGACGTCAATCTCGGTCTCTACTTCCTCTCGGAGCTCGTCGGCACAGCGATGCTGGTCCTGCTCGGCTGCGGTGTGGTGGCGAACGTCGCCCTGGCGAAGAACAAGGGCTTCGGCGGCGGCTTCCTGATGGTCAACTGGGGATGGGGTCTCGCGGTGTTCGCGGGTGTGCTCGTCTCGGCGTACTCCGGTGCCATCCTGAACCCGGCCGTCGGTATCGGCCTCTGGGTGCAGAACCTGCTGGATCCCGCCAAGGGCATCGACTTCACGATGTTCCTCACCGCGACCGGGGCGGAGCTCCTCGGCGCGATCATCGGTGCCATCGTCGTCTGGCTCGCCTACAAGCAGCACTTCGACCAGGAGCCGGAGGCCGCGAACAAGCTCGGCGTCTTCTCCACCGGCCCCGCCATCCGCTCGTACGGCTGGAACCTCGTCACGGAGATCATCGGCACTTTCGTCCTCGTCTTCGTCATCTTCGCGTTCGCGGACTACGGCGACATCGAGGTCGGCACGCCCGGTGGCCTCGGCCCGCTCACCGCTCTTCCGGTCGCCCTGCTGGTGGTCGCGATCGGTGCATCGCTCGGTGGTCCGACCGGATACGCCATCAACCCGGCGCGTGACCTCGGTCCCCGCATCGCCCACGCGATCCTCCCGATCCAGGGCAAGGGTTCCAGCGACTGGTCCTACTCGTGGGTGCCCGTCGTCGGTCCGCTCATCGGTGGTGTCATCGCCGCCCTCGCCGCCCCCGGCCTGCTCAGCCTCGCCGGCTGATCCCCCTCAACCGCTCGGGAATTCAAAGGAGAACACATGGCTGACTACATCATCGCGATCGACCAGGGCACCACGTCGAGCCGCGCGATCATCTTCGACAAGAAGGGCAGCATCGTCGCCACCGGTCAGAAGGAGCACGAGCAGATCCTTCCCAAGGCCGGCTGGGTCGAGCACGACGCCGCCGAGATCTGGCGCAATGTCCAGGAGGTGATCGGTCTGGCCCTCGGTCGCGCCGATCTCACCCGCCACGACATCGCCGCCGTGGGCATCACGAATCAGCGCGAGACCGCGGTCGTGTGGGACAAGACGACGGGCAAGCCGGTCTACAACGCCATCGTCTGGCAGGACACCCGCACGCAGGAGATCGTCAACCGCCTCGCGGGCGACGAGGGCGTCGACCGGTTCAAGTCGATCGTCGGGCTCCCCCTGGCGACGTACTTCTCCGGCACCAAGATCACCTGGATCCTGGAGAACGTCGAAGGCGCCCGCGAGAAGGCCGAGGCCGGAGACCTGCTCTTCGGCACGACCGACTCCTGGGTCCTGTGGAACCTCACGGGCGGCATCGACGGCGGCGTGCACGCGACCGACGTCACCAACGCCTCGCGCACGATGTTCATGGACCTCGAGACGCTGGAATGGCGCGACGACATCCTCGAGGCGTTCGGCGTGCCGCGCTCGATGATGCCGGAGATCCGCTCCTCCTCCGAGGTCTACGGTGCGGCCGAGAGCTCATCGCTGCTCCGCGAGACGCCGATCGCCGGCATCCTCGGCGACCAGCAGGCGGCGACGTTCGGCCAGGCCGCGTTCCAGAAGGGCGAGAGCAAGAACACCTACGGCACGGGCTGCTTCCTCATCTTCAACACGGGCGAGGAGATCGTCCGCTCGAAGAACGGACTGCTCACCACCGTCGGCTACAAGCTCGGCGACCAGCCCACGCACTACGCGCTGGAGGGGTCGATCGCGGTCACCGGCTCGCTCATCCAGTGGCTGCGCGACCAGCTCGGCATCATCTCCTCCGCCCCTGAGGTCGAGGAGCTGGCCGAGAAGGTCGAGGACAACGGCGGCGTGTACATCGTCCCCGCGTTCTCGGGTCTCTTCGCCCCGTATTGGCGTCCGGACGCCCGTGGCGCGATCGTCGGCCTCACCCGCTACGCGAACAAGAACCACATCGCGCGCGCCGCCCTGGAGGCCGTGGCCTTCCAGACCCGTGACGTGCTCGACGCGGTCAACGCGGACGCCGGAGTGGACCTCAGCGAGCTCAAGGTCGACGGCGGCATGGTCGCCAACGACGCGCTCATGCAGTTCCAGGCCGACATCCTCGGTGTCCCAGTCGTGCGTCCGGTCGTGGCGGAGACCACGGCGCTCGGTGCGGCCTACGCGGCCGGTCTCGCGGTCGGCTTCTGGAGCGGTCTCGACGACCTGTCCGCGAACTGGCAGGAGGACCGCCGCTGGGAGCCCTCGCTCGACGCGGATGAGCGCGACCGTCAGCTGCGCCTGTGGCGCAAGGCCGTCACCAAGTCGATGGACTGGGTCGACGACGACGTGCGCTGATCACCGCATGACGAGGCGGGTCCGGGTTCTTCCCGGGCCCGCTTCGTCGTCTCCGGGCCGCCATCCGCCCGTTCACCTGCACGATCCGAATACGGTTGCCCACCCGTTCCGGCGGTTCCGTCGTACACCCGTTCCCTGGTCGTGCAGACCGATCAGGGGCTCAGGAGGCCTTCCGCGACGATGTCGAGGAAGGCGCGCGCGGCGCTGCGCGGTGCCGCGGCGTCCCAGGCCAGGTGCTCGACACGGACCGGGCCATCCAGGACCGCCACCGTGTCGACGACGTCCCGATACCCCTGCACCACCCCGGGCGCGAGCAGGGTGACGGCGAGGCCCGCAGCGACCAGACCGATCAGACTCGCGGCCGTGTCGGATTCGAAAGCCACATCACGCCGCACCCGCGCGGCCAGGAATGCCGCGTCGGTCTGCGCTCGCCCCGACGTGCCGGCGGGGAAGTCGGCGAACGCGGAGTCCGCGAGGTCGCTCAGCTGCACCTCCCTTGCCCGGCCCAGCTCATGCCCGCGGGGCACCACGGCCACCAGCGGTTCCCGGGACAGCGCGCGGGAGGCGACCCCCTCGGGCTCCACGCCCTCCCGGAGCCCGAGGAATGCGGCGTCGAGATCGCCCTGACGAATCGCCGCCACGAGCGCATCGCTGTTCCCCTCACGGAGCTCCACGCGGGCGGCTGGATGCGCGGCGCGATAGGCCACGAGAACCGCGGGGACGTCGACAGCGGTCACCGTGGGGATGACGCCCAGCCGCAGCGTGCCCACCACCTTCCCGCTCGCCGCCGCCGCATCCTCCCGGGCCTGGTCTGCGGCGCGGACCGCCAGACGCGCGGGGCGGAGGAACGCCTCTCCGGACTCGGTCGCGCGGACGCTGCGACTGGTGCGCGCGAACAGTCGCACGCCCAACTCGCGTTCGAGAGCGGCGACCTGGTGGCTGAGCGCCGACTGCGTGACATGACAGCGCTCCGCCGCGCGGGTGAACGAACCGGTGTCCGCCACGGCGACGACATACCGCAGCTGCTGGAGCTCCATCCGCCCATGATCTCGCTTCATAGATGGTGTGACAAGAATGCGTTGGACTCATACCCCGGATGCGCGCACCCTGGTGACATGAACCGCCTCACCCTCACCCTCGTCACGGCTCTCGCCCCTGCGACGTGGGGTACGACATACCTGGTGACGTCGGAGCTGCTCCCCGCCGGGCACCCGCTCCTCGCCGGCCTCCTCCGCTCGCTGCCCGCAGGCCTCCTCGCGGTGCTGCTGGCCCGCCGTCTGCCGCACGGGTCCTGGTGGGGCAAGGTGCTCGTGCTCGGCGCCCTCAACATCGGCGCGTTCTTCCCGCTGCTGTTCCTTGCGGCCGAACGCCTCCCCGGTGGGGTTGCCGCCGCCGTCGCCGGAGCGCAGCCGCTGATCGTGCTAGGGCTCGGAGCGCTCGTGCTCGGGGAACGTGTCCGACCGGTATCCGCCGCGGCAGCCGTCGCCGGAGCGGGTGGGGTCGCCCTCGTCGTCCTCGGCCCTGCCGCCGCGCTGGACTTCTGGGGCCTCGTCGCGGCTCTCGGCGGCGTGACCGCCACCGGCCTCGGGATGATCCTGACCAAGCGCTGGGGCCGCCCCTCCGGCGTCGGTCCCGTGGCCTACGCGGGGTGGCAGCTCACGGCGGGAGGGCTGTTGCTTCTCCCCCTCACCTTCGTGGTCGAGGGCCCGCCTCCTGCCCTCGACGCGGGTGCGCTCCTCGGCTACCTCTGGCTCGCGACAGCGGGAGGGATCATCGCCTACACGCTCTGGTTCCGCGGTATCCAGCGCCTGCCCGTGATCGTGCCGGGCCTCCTCGCACTGCTCTCGCCGATCGTCGCGACGCTGCTCGGCGTGCTCATCGCCGGCGAGAGCTTCACCATGGTCCAGGTGGCGGGCATCCTGATCACGCTCGCCGCCCTCGTCGGCGGGCAGTTCGCGGCGCGGCCGCGAGGAACGCCGTCGACCGCGGTCAATCCCTCGGCCGCGCCCGTCGCCGTGCGCTGAGGTCCCGGCCGCTCAGCCCTTGCCGAACAGCTTCTGAATCTCGGCGAGGTCGGCCTCCGACGGTGCCTCCGCTCCCCCGCCGAGGCCGAAGCCCGAGCCGGTGGGTGCCGTGGAAGCCGCGAGGCCGGCGTTCTCCGCAGCGCGCTTCGCCGGGTTGCCGGAGCGGGAGCGGTTTCCGCCGCCGCCCTTGCCCTTCTTGCCGCGCTTCGACGAGGCCCCGGGCTTGCCCATTCCGGGCACCGGACCCATGCCCGGGATGTTCGGCGTGCCGCCACGAGCGACGGTCTTCATCATCTTCGCGGCCTGCTCGAAGCGCTGCACGAGCTGGTTGACGTCGGTGACGGTCATGCCGGAGCCGCGCGCGATGCGCAGACGACGGGAACCGTTGAGGATCTTGGGGTTGCGACGCTCGACCGGCGTCATGGAGCGGATGATGGCCTCGGTGCGGTCGATCTCGCGCTCGTCGAAGTCCTCGAGCTGCTGCTTCATCTGCCCCATGCCCGGGAGCATCCCGAGCATCTTCTTCATCGAGCCCATCTTCTTCATCTGCTGAAGCTGCTCGAGGAAGTCCTCCAGGGTGAAGGCCTCGTTCGCGAGCTTCTCGGCGACCTTGCGCGCCTCGTCCTCGTCGAAAGCCTGCTGCGCCTGCTCGATGAGGGTGAGGATGTCACCGAGGTCGAGGATGCGGCTGGCCATACGATCGGGGTGGAACGGCTCGAGGTCCTCCAGCCGCTCGCCCGTCGAGGCGAAGATGATCGGACGCCCCGTGACCGAGGCGACCGAGAGCGCCGCTCCGCCTCGGGCGTCGCCGTCGAGCTTCGAGAGGACGACGCCGGTGAAGTCCACTCCCTCCTGGAAGGCCTTAGCGGTGTTGACCGCGTCCTGACCGATCATCGCGTCGATGACGAAGAGCACCTCGTCCGGGTCAACGGCCTTGCGGATGTCGGCGGCCTGCTTCATGAGCTCGGCGTCGACACCGAGGCGGCCGGCGGTGTCGATGATGACCACGTCGTGCTGCTGGCGGCGGGCGTGCTCGACGCCGTCGCGCGACACCTTGACGGGATCGCCGACGCCGTTGCCCGGCTCGGGCGCGTACACCGTGGCTCCGGCCTGCTCGGCGACCACCTGGAGCTGGTTCACCGCGTTCGGGCGCTGGAGGTCGGCGGCGACGAGGAGGGGCGTGTGCCCTTCGCCCTCGAGCTGCTTGGCCAGCTTGCCGGCGAACGTCGTCTTTCCCGAGCCCTGAAGACCGGCGAGCATGATCACGGTCGGCGCGGTCTTGGCGAACTGCAGGCGCCGCTGCTCTCCGCCGAGGATCTGGACCAGCTCCTCGTTGACGATCTGCACCACCTGCTGCGCGGGGTTCAGCGCCTTGTTGACCTCGTCGCCGAGAGCGCGCTCGCGCACCTTGGCGGTGAAGTCCTTGACGACCGCGAGCGCGACGTCGGCGTCGAGCAGAGCACGACGGATCTCGCGCACCGTGCCGTCGACGTCGGCGGCGGTGAGCTTTCCCTTCGTGCGCAGGTTGCGGAAGGTGTCGGTAAGCCGATCGGAGAGCGTGCCAAAGGTAGCCATGGTGCCTACGATTCTACGCGAGCGGAGCCTCCACGCTCAGCGCGGCACGGGGCAGTGTCTTGGCACGCTGGTGACGCCCCCGGACCGTGGACGCGGGGACCCCGAGCAGTGCGGCCGCATCGGTCAGGCTGAATCCGTCCCAGTGCACCAGGCGGATGACCTCCGCGAGGTCGGGATCCAGGCGGGCGATGGCGTCGCGCACCTCCGCGCCCCCGTCCGCCGGCGGTGCCTGCAGCCGGAATCCCTCTCCCTCTCCCCGCACCCGTTCGTGCAGGGCGCGCCGACGCCTCTCACCGCGGGCGTGGTTGAGCAGGGTCTTGCGAGCGACTCCGAACAGCCACATCCGCGCCCGTTCGGGGTCGTCGGGCAGATGCCGGACGCGCCGCCAGGCGACGACCATCGTCTCGCCGAGCAGGTCGCCGGCGTCATCCGCCCCGACCCGACGCGCGAGGTAGGCCAGGAGATCCGGGGCGCACGCCTCGAACGCGCCGATCAGCGCCGCGTCGTCGGCACGGCTGCTCACTCGCCGCTCCAGGCTTCGTCGTCGCAATGCACCTGGGAGTGGAAGTCGGCTCCGGGGATCGGACCGAACCCGTGCTCCTCGAGTTCGGCGTGGAGCGCCTCGTTCAACGCGCCCTCATGAGCCATCCAGGCGCGGGTGTCCGCCGCATTCTGATCCGTCGTCGGAACACCCGCGGCCTCGTCGCCCTGCTCGAGCATCCGCAGTTGGCCGTGCACGTAGGGCGCGGCCTCCGCCTCCACATCCGCCGAGGCGAACCATTGATCGATCACACGATCGACATCGGCCTGGATCAGCGGGTTGTGCGTGTCCAGGCGGCTGAAGCGGATCTCGCACTCTCCCCAGGTCGGCGCGGTGAACCGGTAGCTCCGCGCGGGATCCTCGAGGCCGTCGCCCCAGAGCCAGTCGGAGGAGGCGGTGGCCACCCCGGCGCCGCCCACCAGGACCACCGCCGTGACCGCGGCGATCACACCGCGCGACCGGAGGCGGGGCCGAGCGCGCCCACGGGACGCGTCGATCATCGCCCGCAGCTCGTGTCCAGCGAGGGCGGGGGTGGGCGGCGCCGAGCCGTCCAGCAGGTCGTCCAGCGGATCCGTGGTCATGGTGTCCTCCTCGTCAGGGATGCCTTCATCACTGACGTGTCCGGCCGACACCGATCCGTCCGCGCGTCACTCCCCCCAGGGCAGATCGTGCACGCGGGCGAGCGCCTCGCGGAGCACGGACTCCGGAGTGCCGCGGCCTGCCCCCTCCTCGGCCCAGACGCGCAGGGCGGACAGGACGGCGGCCGCCTGCGCCGCTCCCAGCACGTCCGCACGCATCACATCGATACCCGCCGCGCACGCCGCACGGGAGACCGCGGCGGCGAGGCGGGCCAGACGGACACCCGTCTCCCGCACCAGCTCCACCTCGAGCGCCATGGCCTCCGCATTCCGCAGCGCCAACGCCAACGGATCCGGGGCGAAATCGTCCACGATCCCCTGCAGGATCCCGCGCACCCGCTCCCCCGTGGCAGCCCGGCCGAGGTCGTCCAGCGCGGCGATCGCGACGCCGATGCGCTCGTCGATGCCGGACCACAGCACGTCGCTCTTCGACGTGAAGTAGTTGAAGAAGCTCGACCGGCTGACCCCCGCCCGCTGGGTGATGTCGGCGATGGAGGTGGCCTCGTACCCGCGCTCCAGGAAGAGCTCGCAGGCGGCCTCGGCGAGGGTCTCGCGCGAGGAAGCCTTCGGGCGGCCGGCGCGACCAGTCCGGTTCATGACTTCACGGTACCGCGCGGGACGCCGCGGCCCGGACGAGGATGTATTGTTGGACGCAATCCATGTATTCGAGGGAAGCGACGACGCATGCTCGACATCCTCACTCCCGGCTTCCTGCCGACCCCCGTCCCCTATGAAGAGGGCTGGGCCCTGCAGCGCCGCGTGCACGCGGACGTGGTCTCCGGCGCCCGCCCGGACACCCTCATCCTGCTCGAGCACGCGGCCGTGTACACCGCGGGGAAGCGCACGGAGGATCACGAGCGCCCCCAGGACGGGACCCCGGTCATCGACGTCGACCGCGGCGGGAAGATCACCTGGCATGGGCCGGGGCAACTCGTCGGCTACCCGATCTTCCGGCTGCCGGAGCCGATGGACGTGGTCGCGCACGTGCGGCGGCTGGAGCGGATCCTCATCGAGGTGCTGCGCCCGTTCGGGGTCGACGGTCACCAGGTCGAGGGGCGGAGCGGGGTGTGGGTGCGTCGACCGCTGTCGGAGGACAAGGTGGCCGCGATCGGCGTGCGCGTGCAGCAGGGCGTAACCATGCACGGCTTCGCCATCAACTGCGACAACAGCCTCGCGCCCTTCCGCGACATCATCCCCTGCGGCATCACCGACGCCGGCGTGACCACGGTGAGCGAGGTGTCCGGCCGCGTGGTCGGCCCGCTCGACCTCGTCGACGCCGTGCAGGACGCCTTCCGCACCGCCCACGCACCCGACCTGACAGGAGTCCCGGCATGACCGCCGCACCCGAGGGGCGCAAGCTCCTCCGCCTCGAGATCCGCAACGCCGAGACCCCGATCGAGCGCAAGCCCGAGTGGATCAAGACCAAGGCCAAGATGGGGCCGGAGTACTCGGCGCTGCATTCCCTCGTGAAGAGCGAGGACCTGCACACGGTGTGCCAGGAGGCCGGCTGCCCGAACATCTACGAGTGCTGGGAAGACCGCGAGGCGACCTTCCTCATCGGCGGGTCGCAGTGCACGCGCCGCTGCGACTTCTGCCAGATCGACACCGGCAAGCCCGCGGACTACGACACCGACGAGCCACGACGCGTCGCCGAGAGCGTGCAGCGGATGAACCTCCGCTACGCGACCGTGACGAGCGTGGCCCGCGACGATCTCCCCGACACCGGAGCCTGGCTCAATGCCGAGACGGTGCGGAAGATCCACGAGCTCAACCCGAACACCGGAGTGGAGCTGCTGGCGAACGAGCACAACGCCGACCCCGCCTTCCTCGGCCAGATCTTCGAGGCACGCCCCGAGGTGTTCGCGCACAACGTGGAGACCGTGCCCCGCATCTTCAAGCGCATCCGCCCCGCGTTCCGCTACGAGCGCTCGCTGAACGTGCTCACGCAGGCTCGCGATGCCGGGCTCATCACGAAGTCGAACCTCATCCTCGGCATGGGCGAGGAGCCGGAGGAGGTCGTCCAGGCGCTGCAGGACCTCCACGACGCCGGCTGCGACATCATCACCATCACCCAGTACCTCCGCCCGACGCCGCGGCACCTTCCGGTCTCCCGGTGGGTGAAGCCCGCCGAGTTCGTCGAGTTCAAGGAAGAGGCGGAGCGGATCGGCTTCCTCGGGGTGCTCGCCGGACCTCTCGTGCGCTCCTCGTACCGCGCCGGGCGGCTCTGGGCGCAGTCGATGACCTCGAAGGGACGGGAGATCCCCGCTCATCTCGCGCACATCGCGGACAGCGCCGACCTCGGGTTCGCGCAGGCCGTCTGACGGGCGGCGGTCAGTCGGCGCTCATCACCGACTGCACGCTGCCGTCGGAACCGAGGTTCACGAGCAGCACGTCGTCGGTGGCGCTGTCATCGAGCGCGTACTCCAGGACGGCGAACGGCTCGGAGCCACCGTGCTCGTCGGCGAGGATCGTCATGCTCATCAGGCGCATCGACCGGATGATGTCCACGGCCGCGTCCCCGGACACGTCGATGAGGACGTCGGGTAGGTCGTCGCCGAACACCTCCTGCTGCTGAAGGATGTACTCGGTCACCTCACTCGTGCGGTCGTCCACCTCGGCGAGCATTCCGCGGCGCGCGGTCGCGTCCACGTTCTCCAGACCGGCGATGAGTCCGGCGGCGATGTCGAGGGCGTCGGCGGAGACGTCGTCCTGGTCCGGAGCCGTCAGGTCCACGGTCACGCTCTGGTCGCCGAGTTCGACCGTCTCCGACCAGAAGATCGAGCCGTCGGGGCCCGACGACAGCAGTCCGAAGTAGTCGTGTTCGATCGCCATAACGCTATGAAACCAGCCTGGTGCTCGGGGCGGAAGCCCTGTGTCAGCCGACCAGCGCCTGCACGAACACGTGCGGCGTGAAACCGGTCAGATCGTCGATGCCCTCGCCCTGTCCGAGGAGTTTGACCGGGATGCCCGTCCGCTCCTGCACGGCGAGCACGAAGCCGCCCTTGGCCGAGCCGTCGAGCTTGGTGAGCACGAGCCCCGTCACGCCCGCGTGCTGCAGGAAGGTCTCCGCCTGCATCACACCGTTCTGTCCCGTCGTGGCGTCGAGGACGAGGAGCACCTCGCTGATCGGGGCCTGCTTCTCGACGACGCGGCGGATCTTGCCCAGCTCGTCCATGAGACCGCCCTTGGTGTGCAGCCGCCCCGCCGTGTCGATGATCGCGATCTCCATGCCCTCGCGCTTGGCGTATTCGACGGTCTGGAAGGCGACGGAGGCCGGGTCCTGCCCCTCCTGCTGCGGGCGGACGATCGCCGCTCCCCCGCGCTGGGCCCAGGTGGCGAGCTGGTCGACGGCGGCCGCACGGAAGGTGTCGGCAGCCCCCACCACCACGCTCCGCTGGTAGCCGCGGAGGAACTTCGTGAACTTCCCGATCGTCGTCGTCTTGCCCACGCCGTTCACACCCACGACAAGGACCACGGCGGGCCGCTCGGTGAGCTTCAGAGTGGTGTCGAACTTCGCGAAGTGCTCCTCCAGGGTCTCCCGCAGCATGCGCTGGAGGTCCTTGGGGTCGGTGGTGCGGTACTTCGCCACCTTGTCGCGCAGTTCTTCGACGATGCGCTCGCTGATGTCGGGGCCGAAGTCCGCCGTGATGAGCGCCGTCTCCAGGTCTTCCCACGTCGTCTCGTCGATGGTGGGCTTCACGAACATGCCGCGCAGCGCGCGACCGAGAGACCAGGACTTCTCTGCCATGCGTCCAGCCTACGGGTAGCATCCAGGGATGCACCGCGCGCCGCTCCCGCACCGGGTGTTCCTGCACGGTGCCGGGAGACGCGGCACCACCGCGTGGCCCTCGCAGGATCCGGAGTCGGGGACCTTCCTCAGCTTCCCGCCGGAGTCGTCCGTCGAAGCGCAGGCGGGCGCTCTCGTCGAGGGAGAGCGTGACCGGACGCCGCTCGTGTTCGCGCACTCGATCGGCGCGGTGACCGCCGTCCGCGCCATCGCCGACGGCCTGCGGGTGTCCGGCCTCGTCCTCGTCGAGCCCGCCCTGTACGACATCGCCCGCGGTGAAGCTCCGATCGAGCGGCATATCGCGGTGGTGACGGAGGCACGGGCGAGGGTGACGCAGGGCGACCTCTTCGGCTTCTGGTCCATCCTGCGCCCGCTCATGTTCGGAGGCCCGTCCACCCGGGAGCGCTGGGAGGACGAGCGCGCGGTCGCGCAGCGGTGGGCGACCACGAACCTCCCCTGGGGTCACGGCATCCGGGAGCGTTGTCTCGCCGGCGTGCCGACCATCGTGGTCACCGGCGGATGGAACGAGGAGTACGAGATCATCGCCACCAGGCTCGTCGACGTCGGAGCCGACCACATGATGCTCCCCGGCTACGCTCACCGCCCGCAGGACCATCCCGACTTCCCGGCTGTGATCACGGGCTTCGAACGCTCCCTCGCGATCTGACCCGGCCCCGTCCGTCCGGTCACAGCTTCGGAGACCGCGGGCGACACGCCGGATCCGACCATCGACACGCCGGATGAGGGCCATGATCTCCGAAGCTGTGCCCGCCGAGGGAGGGCGGCAGGACTCAGACGGCGGCGGCGGCGCGGTCGCCGACGCGCTGACCCACCACGGCCGAGACGCCATCCTGACGCATCGACACGCCGTAGAGCGCGTCGGCGATCTCCATCGTCCGCTTCTGGTGCGTGATGACGAGGAGCTGGGAGCTCTCCCGCAGCTGCTCGAAGACGGTGAGGAGCCGGCCCAGGTTCGCGTCATCGAGGGCGGCCTCGACCTCGTCGAGGATGTAGAACGGGCTGGGACGCGCCTTGAAGATCGCCACCAGGAGCGCCACCGCGGCCAGCGACCGCTCCCCGCCGGACAGCAGCGACAGCCGCTCGATCTTCTTCCCGACGGGGCGGACCGAGACCTCGATCCCCGTCGTCAGCATGTTGTCCGGATCGGTCAGCGAGATGCTGCCGGTGCCGCCGGGGAACAGCAGCGGGAAGACCTGGCCGAAGGCCTCCTTGGTGTCCTCGAACGCGCTGGCGAAGATCGTCTGCATGCGCTCGTCGAGGTCGGCGATGATGGTCAGCAGATCCTGCCGGGTCTGCGTCAGGTCCGTGAGCTGCGTGGTGAGGAACGCGTGACGCTGCTCCAGGGCGGCGAACTCCTCCAGCGCCAGCGGGTTGACCCGCCCGAGCTGCGCGAGCTTCCGCTCCGCGTCCGCGAGACGCCGCTGCTGGATGCGGCGGTCGAACGGGATCGCGGTGTCGTCGAGCAGCTCGCCATCGGCCGGCTCCGCCCCGGGATCCCGCGGCACGAGCTGGTCCGGCCCGTACTCGGCGACGAGCACGTCCTCGTCGAGCGCGAGTTCCGAGGACACGCGCTCCAACAGGCTGTTCAGGTGGAGCTTCTTCTCGTGGATCTGCAGTTCCAGGCCGTGAACGCTCTCCGTGAGCCCGGCCAGACGCTCCCGCAGCGACGACTCCTGGGCGCGCAGCGCGACGAGCTCCTCGTTCTGCGCCGACCGGGCGGCTTCCGCCTCCGCGAGCGCCACGCGGGCTTCGGTGACGGAGCGGTCGAGGGAGTCGAGGATGCGCGGCAGCTCGTCCACGACTCCGGATGCCGCCTCGCGCTGCGCCCGGCGGATGACGGCGCGGCGGGCGGCCTCCGCCGCGGCGTCCCGCTCCTGCTCGCGCTGCCGCTCCAACGCGGTCACCCGGGACTGCGCCGCCCGGACCCGCTCCCGCAGGGTCTCGACCTCCAGACGAGCACGGACCTCGCCCTCGCGGGCGCTCTCCAGTGCCTCCAACAGACCGTCGCGCGCCGAGGCGTCGAGCACCGGACGCGGCGCGGCGACCGCGGCGTCGAGCTCCGCCTTCGCGGCCTCCGCCTTCGCCTCCGCGTCGGCCACGGCGGCCTGCGCCTGGGCGAGTCCGGTCTCCAGGCGATCGCATTCGGCGACAGCGGCCTCGTGACGCACGGTCACCTTGTTGAGCTGCTCCGCGTGCGTCGCGAGGGCGGCGTCGTGCTCGCGCAACGCGCGCAGCGCGTCCTTCGCCTGACGCCGCGTCTCCTCCACGGCCTCGTCGGCGTCGATACGCGCCTCACGGAGGGAGTCGACGACGATCTGGATCTCGGTGAGCCGCTCGGTCGCGGCGTCCCGCTCCGCCGCGAGTTCGAGGCGCGAACGCTCCCCTCCGGAACCCGTGCGCAGGGTCTGAGCGGTGATGACGTCGCCGCCGGTGGTCACGATCGTGGTCGAGGTGTCGCCTCTCGCGTCGAGAATGCGCCGCGCGGCACGCGCCGCATCGAGGTCGTCGGCGATGAGAACGTGCGCCAGGATGCCGAGGATCCCGTCCGGCGCGGTCACCGTCTCCGTCGCGGCGATCACGCCGTCGACGGCCGGGGGTGTCGGCTGCTCCCTCGGGGCATCGGCGACCACGAAGTCGACCACGCCCCGGCGGCGCTCTGCGGCCTCCGCCGCGAGGATGAACGCATCCTCCGCGGAACCGACCAGCACACCCTCGGCCAGCGGACCGAGGACGGCCGCGATCGCGGCTTCGTATCCCGCCCGCACCTGCACGGCATCACCGACGAGACCGCGGACCCCTGGACCCCCCTCGGCGACGATCTCGGCGGCGCCTCCCGACAGCGACAGGGCACTGCTCAGGGCGGCGGCCTTCGCGGTGAGGGCGTCGACCTCGCGCTCGGCGGCATGCAGCCGTTCGCGCAGGCTCTCCCGTTCCGCCTCCGCCGCCGTCGCCGCACGCTGAGCGCTCTCGTAGGCCGCGGCGTACTCGACGGCCGTGCCATCGGGGGCCTCGGCGTCGTCGATCGCCTCCAGGGCTTCTTCGGCCTCTCGTCGCCGGGCGTGCGCGGCTTCGAGGGCGTTCTCCTGGCGGAGCACGGCGCCGCGGACGGCGGCCAGGGCCGATGCCGCCGCATCGGCGTTCCCGCGGAGCGAGGACAGTCGCATGTCGTACTCGGAGACGAGCGCGCTCTGCTCCGCGATGTCCACGTCGAGCGTGTCGAGCTCGGCGCGGGCGTTCACGACCTCGCGACTCGCCGCAGCCGCGGCGTCCTGCGCATCGCCGAGGCCGGACGAGATCGTCTCGATGTCCTCCTTTGCCTCGTCGATCGTCGCCTGTGTGACGGTCACCGCGGTCACGGCCGCGTCGTCTTCCTCGGACCCGAGAAGCGCGAGGCGCTGGTTGGCGAGAGTGTAGAGCCCGCGCACCCGCTCCTGCACCTGCTCGAGCCCGAAGGCGACGCTGCGCGCCTCGTCGACGGCGATCGAGTTCTGGTTCTTCTCCAGCCGAGCGATCCCGGCGCGCACGGTCTCGGCCTGGTCGGACAGCACCAGGCGCTCGGTGTGCCGCTCCTGCTCGGTCCGGGTGTGGTCGGCGAGGGCTGTGCGCAGCGCAACGACGTCGTCGGCGAACAGTCGGGCCTTGGCATCGCGGACGACGGCGGCGATGGTCTGCGCCTCGCGCGCGATCTCGGCCTGGCGGCCGAGCGGCTTGAGCTGGCGGCGGATCTCCCCCGCGAGATCGCTCAGACGCGTGAGGTTGGCCTCCATCGCGTCGAGCTTGCGCAGCGTCTTCTCCTTGCGCCGACGGTGCTTGAGGATGCCCGCCGCCTCCTCGATGAAGCCGCGTCGATCCTCCGGCGAGGCCTGGAGCACCGTGTCGAGCCGTCCTTGACCCACGATGACGTGCATCTCGCGGCCGAGGCCGGAGTCGCTGAGCAGCTCTTGCACATCGAGGAGACGGCAGCCCTCCCCATTGATCGCGTATTCGCTGGAGCCGTTGCGGAACAGCGTGCGGCTGATGGTCACCTCGGCGTATTCGATGGGCAGCGCGCCGTCCGCATTGTCGATGGTGAGCTGCACCTCGGCACGCCCGAGGGGGCCGCGGGTCGACGTGCCGGCGAAGATGACGTCCTCCATCTTCCCGCCGCGGAGCGTCTTCGCTCCCTGCTCCCCCATCACCCAGGCGAGGGCGTCGACGACGTTGGACTTGCCGGAGCCGTTCGGTCCGACGATGCACGTGACGCCGGGCTCGAACACGAAGGTCGTCGGCTGTGCGAACGACTTGAACCCCTTGAGCGTCAGGCTCTTCAGGTGCATGGGGCGACCGCTCGTCCGGGGAGATTCACGCCGCTACGCTACCGGAATCCCGCGGAACGGCCGGTATCCCGCGCGGTCGTCACGGACCCCGGCTCGATCGCGACACGCCGGTGCTAGCACGAAATGCTTGACGATCTCCTGTGAGTTTCGCTACGGTGGCCTCCGGATCGCCACACGAAAGGAGGTTACCGATGATGATCACTCAGCACACCGCAGAGGTCTTTGGCCTCGCCGCGCCTGCGCACTCTGCGCCGCGCCACGCGGCATCGGTGACCGCCGGCGTCCGTCACGGCTCGCTCGGCTAGAACCGCAGCCTGGGAACGCAGACCCGATCCGGGTCTTCTCCCGCCTGTTCTGTCGCGTCCCACCCTCTGATCCCCTCGGATCATGGATCCCCGCCTCCTGCCTCCGCATTCCGCGGCTCCACAGGCGCTGCTCTCGTCCGCACCCGTCGCGGCCGACGACTCGGTCCTGACGTGGTGCTTCCGCACCCCATCCATCCCTTTCGAAGGAACCATCGTGAACATCACGCTGTCACGCAGCACCACCCATCCGCCCGATACCGAGGACCGCGAGGTCCTCCAGATCCCCCGCGACGACGAGCTGCGTCAGCTCGGCATCGCGGACCGCCTCTCGCTCCGGATCGGCCTCTGGCTGTTCCAGCGGGCGCAGCGGCCCCGGCGTCCGCGCCGGTCGTGGACCGTCGATCCCGGCGACCTGTTCCTCGTCGGAGAGCAGCGTCACCGCTCGGCTGCGGAGGCGCACGCCCTCCTCATGCACGACATGCAGCGCGGAATGCGCTGACAGACGATGACGACCGCATCGACGCCGACCCGGCGTCCGTCCGTACAGCTGCGGACGGACGCCGGGCCACCCGGCACCTCCTCCTCCCTCCGACACGAAGGACCCGACATGACGACCGCCGCACTGACGATCACGCCGCTGATCGTCCCGGCCACCCTCGCCGATGCGAACGCCGCGGACTTCCGCGCCTACGGCGCCCTCAATCGACAGATCTGCGACGAGCAGGTCGGCCTCCCCGACCTCGCCCCGGACGCCGCGCAGATGCTGCCCAACTGGCAGGACGACTCCGATGCGCTGGACCTCGGATTCGTGGCGCGCGAGGGGGACGACATCATCGGCATGGTGACGGTGTCCTTCGCACAGGAGGAGGACGCGCACGCCGCCGAGCTCGACCTCCTCGTCCCGGCCGCCCACACCGGGCGCGGTGTCGAGGACGCGCTGCTCGACCGCGCCGAGACCGAGGCCAGGGAGCGCGGCCGGAGCGTCCTGCAGATCTGGACCCTCCACCGCCCCGAGGAGGCCGACCGCATGCTCCAGCCGCGCACGGGATGGGGGCGCATCCCGGCGACACCGCTGAGCGACGTCGTCGAAGCCCGCGGCTTCACGCTGGAGCAGGTGGAGCGCAACAGCGAGCTCGACCTGCGTGCCGACCCGGAGCCCCTGCGCCGCGCGTTGGACGCGGCGCTCGCGGTCGCGGGACCGGACTACCGCGTGGTCGAATGGGAGCTGCCCACCCCGCCGGAGTTCCGCGACGGATACGCCGCGGTGCTTGCCCGACTGTCGACCGACGCCCCCAGTGGCGACATGGACTTCGTCGCCGAGGTCTACGACGCCGATCGGGTCGTCCGCCGCGATGCTCGTCTCACGGGCGCCGGCCAGACGGTGTCCGTGGTCGCCGTGGAGCATGTCCCGTCCGGCACCCTCGTCGCGTACAACGAGCTGCTGATCGGTGCGGAGAAGACCGGGACCACCCACCAGTTCGGGACGCTGGTCGCCAAGGACCACCGCGGCCATCGCCTCGGAACGATCGTGAAGTGCGCCAACCTCCTGCGGTGGTGGGAGCTCGTCCCGGATTCGGACGTGGTCTCCACGTTCAACGCCGAGGAGAACCGGCCGATGCTCGACATCAACGAGGCGATCGGCTTCGTTCCCGTGTCGTACGCGGGCGCGTGGCAGAAGAAGATCTGAGGACGAGCGGCAGCCGTCATCCTCCCGGATGACGGCTGCCGCTCAGCTTCATCCGCCTGACCGACGACACCGGCACAGGTCTCCGGCGAGGCTGGGAACATGAACACTCCCGTGATCGAAGCCCACGCCCTCGTGAAGACCTACGGCGTCACACACGCCCTCGCCGGAGTCGACCTCACCGTGCACCGCGGCGAGTCCGTCGCCATCATGGGAGCGTCGGGGTCGGGCAAGACCACGCTCCTGCACGTGCTGGCGGGCATCACCGCCCCGGACAGCGGGCGCGTGGTCTTCCACCCGTCCACCGGAACGCCCATCGAGGTGACCGCGCTCGGCGAGGCGGCGCGCTCCCGGCTGCGTCGCGAGCGATTCGGGTTCGTCTTCCAGCAGGGACTGCTGATCCCCGAGCTGACGGCAGTGGAGAATGTCGCCCTCGCCTCGATGATCAACGGTGTCGCGAAGAAGGACGCACTCCCCCACGCGGCGTCGTGGCTCGCGGCACTGGGTCTCGGCGGCATGGAGGAACGGCGCATCGGCGAGCTGTCGGGAGGACAGGCCCAGCGCGTGGCCATCGCCAGAGCCCAGGCCACGGGTGCGGACCTCGTCTTCGCCGACGAGCCGACCGGCGCCCTGGACTCGCACACCTCCGCCGAGGTCATGGACGCGCTCCTCTGGTCCACGACCGGACAGGGCCGCACCCTCATCGTCGTCACGCACGACGCCGACGTCGCGGCCCGCTGCACACGCACGGTCGCTGTCCGGGACGGCCGCATCCTCGGTTCGGCGGTGAACGCGTGAACCTCTCCGTCCTCGGCCTGCTCCTGCGTCCCGCTCCCGGACAGCGGAGCGTCCTCGCGCTCCCGATCGTCGCCTTCGCGGTGGTCACGACCCTCGTCCTCACCGTCGTCGGCGGGGCCCAGGCCTTCTGGACCTGGACCGACGACGAGGCCGTCCTGTACCAGGCGCTCGCCGCCATCGCCCTGGTCCTCCTGGTCGTGCCGCTGGCCTCGCTCGGCGGCGCCGCCGCCCGCTTGTCCGCCCGACGCCGCGACGAACGTCTCTCCACTCTGCGTCTGCTCGGGGTGACTCCGGGCGGGGTGACGACGGCGACCGTCGTCGAGTCCGTCCTCGTCGCCGCCACCGGCGCGATCATCGGTGTCGGCGGCCATCTGGCCCTGAGCCCGCTCATCGGTCTGATCCCGTTCCGTGGCGAGCCGCTCGGCCTGCCTGCGGTCGTGCTCCCTCCGGTGATGATCGCCGCTGTCGTGGCCGGCGTGCTCGTGCTCGCCGCCGGAAGTGCCGTCGTGGGGCTGCGCCGCGTCGTCATCTCGCCACTCGGAGTCCGAACGCGCACGGCGCCGACGAACGTGCACTGGGTCCGGGCCGTCATCGCGGTGGTGGGCATCGCCTTCGCGTTCGTGCTCGTCAAGGTCTTCCCGATGATCGGCGGGATCGTGGCGACGATCGCGGTGCTCGCGGCGACGTTCGCGCTCGCCCTCACGGTCCTGAACGTGCTCGGCCCATGGGTGCTGAAGGTGTCGGCGGGACGTCAGCTTCGGCGGGCGGAGCGTCCCGAACGGCTGCTGGCCGCACGCCTCGTGCTCGACGCTCCGAAGGCGGCCTGGCGTCAGGTCGGCGGCATCGCGATGGCGAGCTTCATGGCCGTCTTCGCCGGCACCGGCGTCGCCCTCCTCGACACGATCGGGGCCGGTGACGATCCCTCCAGCATCGCGCTCGCGGAGGACATCCGCACCGGGCTCATCATCACCCTCGTCGGCTCGTTCCTCATGGTTGCCGCCTCCGTCGGTGTGAATCAGGCCTCGGACGTGCTCGACAAGAGCGACCTGCACCGGAGCCTGCACCACCTGGGTATGCCCGTCGAGACAGTGGACCGCGCGCGTCGTCGCGCGATCATGTCGCCGCTGCTCGTCACGGCGGTGGGATCCGCGCTGTGCGCTGCGGTGCTCGTGTTCCCGCTGGTGGGGATCGCGCTGATCGTCGCGCCCCTCTCGCTGATGACGATCGCGTCGGTCGTGGCCGTCGGCATCGGCGTCGTGTGGGCGAGCACCTGGGCGACCCGCCCGCTGCTGGATCGTGCTTTCGCTCCGGCGTGAGGCGGTGGCGGGCCGGGGATACCGGCCCGGGTCAGCGCCTCCGCTGGCAGCGCGGGCAGAAGTGCGAGGAGCGGTTCATGAAGGCGGCACGGGTGATCGGCGTGCCGCAGCGCGGGCAGGGCTTCCCCCCGCGACCGTAGGCGTTCAGCGAGTGCGCGAAGTAGCCGGCCTGCCCGTTGACGTTGACGTACTGGGCATCGAAGCTCGTGCCGCCCTCGGCGAGAGCCTTCTGCAGGACCGACCGCACCTCGGCGAGCAGGCGATTCACGGCCCGGGTCGGCAGAGCGTCGGCCGGTGTCTCCGGATGGATGCGGGCCGCCCACAGCGACTCGTCGGCGTAGATGTTGCCGATGCCGCTCACGACACCCTGGTCGAGCAGCACCCGCTTGATCGCGCTGTGCCGCCGGGCGAGGGCAGCACGGAAGACCGCGTCGTCGAAGAACGGGTCGAGCGGGTCACGCGCGATGTGCGCGACCTGTGTCGGGATGCGGGAGGGGCCGTCGGGGACGAGGGCATCGACGGCCAGCGATCCGAAGGTGCGCTGATCGGCGAACACGATCGCGAGCTCGCCGTGTCGGGGGTGCTCGATGCTCAGACGGATCCGCTCGTGCCGCTCGGATGGAGCGTCCGGCGCGCGGAGCAGCATCTGGCCGCTCATGCCCAGATGCGCGATCAGAGCGGAGTCGTCGGAATCGAGCGGCAACCAGAGGAACTTGCCCCGCCGCGCGGCCGCGGTGAATCGGCGACCCTCCAGACGCTGGACGAAGTCCGCGGCTCCGGCGGTGTGCCGGGTGAGCGCGCGTTCGTCGAAGACGCTGACGCCGGTGATGACGGCGTCCACCGCGGCCGGTGCGAGGCCCGAGCGGACGACCTCGACCTCGGGGAGCTCAGGCACGTTCGCTGAGGGTGCGCCAGGCGCTGAGTGCCGCCGCCATCTCCGCCGTCTTCTTGCTGCTGCCGGCACCCGTCATGCGAACGTCGCCGACGGCCACGGTCGCCGTGAAGCGCCGGTCGTGGTCGGGGCCGCTGGCCTCGACCGAGTACTGCGGCGGCGTGGCGCCGAGGCGTGCCGCGAGCTCCTGCAGGCTGGTCTTCGGGTCCATCGCCGCGCCGTACCGCTCGGGGTCGGCGAGCAACGGCTCGGTCAGACGCAGGACGAGCGCCGTCGCGGCCTCGGGCCCGGCGGACAGGTAGGTGGCGCCGATGACGGCCTCCATGGTGTCCGCGAGGATCGAGTCCTTGTCGCGACCACCGGTCTGCTCCTCACCGCGTCCGAGCAGCAGGTGACTGCCCAGATCGATGCCGCGAGCGACCTCCGCCAGGGCGACCGTCGACACGACGCTCGCACGACGCTTCGCCAGCTCCCCCTCGTCGAGCTCGGGGTGCCGTGTGAACAGCATGACCGTGACGGCCTGCCCCAGCACCGAGTCGCCGAGGAACTCGAGACGCTCGTTGTGCGGGATGCCGCCGTGCTCGTACGCGTAGGAGCGGTGGGTGAGGGCCAACTCCAGAAGCTCCGCGTCGATATCGACGCGGAGCTTGTCTGGGAGAGGCCTCGTCCCCCCGGGGACCTCCGTCAAGGTTCGCGACTCAGACGTCGGCGACCTTGCGGCCCTTGTACTCGAGGAAGAGCTCGGTGCCCTGCGAGTCGGTGACGACCTTCGCCTGGTGCGGACGGCTGTAGACGACCTTGCCGTTCTCGATGGTCTTGACGAGCGCGGGGGCCTCCGCCTTCCACTGCGCGCGACGCGAGCGGGTGTTCGAACGGGAGACCTTGCGCTTCGGGGGGTTACCAGCCATGACTAGCTCTCTTCTTTCTCGGCGGCACCGCGCTCTGCCGTGCCGTCCTGGTCTGTGATCTGCTGGAGCGCGCTCCACCGAGGATCGATGGGAGCGGCCTGCTCCGTTCCGGTGCTCTCGGTCAGCCTCTCGCCTGTGACCGGGTCGAGCCCGAGGCAATCCGGTTGACACACCGGCTGAAAAGGAAGGGCCAAAACGGCCGCATCCCTGACGAGAGTTTCAAGATCCACGTGGTCGTCTTGAACCTCGAAGTCAGTTTCTTCCTCACCAGGATACGCGAAAAGCTCCTGGAACTCGACTTCGACGGGCCGGGCGATGTCGGTGAGGCATCGACCGCACACGCCGACGTACTCGCCCTCCGCCTCTCCGGTGACGAGGATGCCCTCGTGGACGGACTCCAGGCGCACGTCGAGATCGAGCTCCGAGCCCGCTTCGAAGGAGACGATGCCCTCCCCCCACTGCTCCGTCAGGGGCACCGAGAAGGAGTGCTCGCGCATCTCCCCCGGGCGCCGGACGATGTCACGGACGGGGAGGACGAAAGGGCTGTTGAGTCGGGAACGCACCCCGCCATGCTACCCGGGTCACCGGAGAGGAGGGCCGGGAGACCGCCGGGAGCGGGACGCGGATCAGATCCCGCGCGCGCCGGTGTCGAGGAACGAGGCGACGGCCGGCGGCACGAACGGCGACACGTCTCCACCGAGGCTCGCGACCTGCCGCACCAGGGAGCTCGAGACCATCGCATGCGCGGGATCGGGGAGCAGGAAGACGGTCTCGATGTCGGCGAGGTGCCGGTTGACGATCGCCATCGGCGACTCGTACGCCACGTCGACCTGCGAGCGGATCCCCTTCACGAGCACGCCGGCGTTCACATCGCGCGCGTAGTCGACGAGCAGACCCATGCTCCAGGACCCGATGACGATGTCGCCCGCCATGCCGTCCTCGGCGATCGAGCGCTCCAGGAGTGCCAGCCGCTGCGCGATCGGCAGCATCGCCTCTTTGCCCGGGTTGTGCACGACGAGCACGTGCAGCTCGTCGTAGAGGGCGGCCGCACGCCGGATCACGTCGAGGTGACCCAGGGTCGGCGGATCGAAGGAACCCGGGACGACGGCGATCCGGCTGCTCATGGCATCCAGCCTAGGGCACCCGGAACGGCGATCAGTTCTTCGCGAGCGCCGCGCGATCCTCGTCGGTGACGCGCCGTCCGATGGCCTCCCGGAGCCCGGGATGCGCCGCCAGCTCGGGGTCGATGGCGAGGATGTCCTCCGCGAGCTCGCGAGCCCGGGTGATGAGGGCGGCGTCCTTGACGACGCGCAGCAGCTTGAGGGACGACCGCACGCCGGCCTGTGCCGCGCCCAGCACGTCGCCTTCGCCGCGCAGTTCGAGATCGACCTCGGCCAGCGCGAAGCCGTCGAGCGTGGCGGCGACCGCATCGACCCGCTCGCGGGCCACGGATCCCGCCTCGGCCTCGGTGACGAGAAGACAGAGTCCCGGAACCCCTCCTCGGCCCACCCGACCGCGGAGCTGGTGCAGCTGGGAGACCCCGAAGCGGTCCGCGTCCAGCACGATCATCGTCGAGGCGTTGGGGACGTCCACGCCCACCTCGATCACGGTCGTCGCGAGGAGGAGGTCGATCTCCCCGCGGGCGAAGGCCTGCATGACGGCGTCCTTCTCCTCGGAGGGCATCTTCCCGTGGAGCACCGCCCGCCGGAGCCCGCCGAGGGTCGGATGGGTGGCCAAGGCCTCGTCGAGCTGGACCACGCCCCAGCGGGGGCCCTTGCCGCCCTCGGGGGCGAGCAGCGCCTGCTCCCCCGCCTCGGCCGTCTTCGCCGCGGTGTCGATGGCCGCGCAGACGGCGAACACCTGCCGGCCCTGCGCGATCTCCTCCGCTGCCCGTTCCCACACCCGGTTGAACCAGCCGGGATGCTCGGCCAACGGCGCGACGTACGACTCGATGCCGGCGCGGCCGGCCGGCATCGTGCGGATGACCGAGGTGTCGAGGTCGCCGAAGACCGTCATCGCGACCGTCCGCGGGATGGGCGTCGCGGTGAGGACGAGCGCGTGCGGGCTGGATCCCTTCGCACGCAGCGCCTCCCGCTGCTCGACCCCGAACCGATGCTGCTCGTCGACCACGACCAACCCGAGGTCGGCGAACGTGGTCTTCTCACCGAGGAGCGCATGGGTGCCGACCACGATCAGCGCCTGGCCGGAGGCGACGCGCAGCGCGGCCTTGCGACGGTCGGCAGCCGGCATCTGCCCGGTGAGCAGGGTCGGCATCAGCAGGGGGGCGAGCTGCGGACCGAGCATCTTCGTGATCGAACGCAGATGCTGCCCCGCGAGGACCTCCGTCGGCGCGATCAGGGCCGCCTGTCCCCCGCTCTCGGCGACCTGCAGCATCGCCCGCAGGGCCACCAGCGTCTTTCCCGAACCGACCTCGCCCTGCACCAGTCGGTTCATCGGCCAGGAACCGACGAGGTCGTCTGCGATCTGCGCACCGACCGTCTCCTGGTCGGGCGTGAGCGTATAGGGCAGGGCGGCGTCGAAGCGTTCAAGGAGGCCGCCTGAGGTCGCCGGCCGCGAGGTGGCGGCCAGAGCCCGCACCGCGTCACGCTGCTGGAGCAGGGCCGTCTGCAGGGTCAGCGCCTCGTGCATGCGCAATGTGCGCACCGCGGGATCGATGTCGTTGCGGGAGCGCGGGCGGTGGATCGCCTCCAGCGCCTCCCGCGCCGTCAGCAGCTCCTCGCGGGTGCGGATCTCCGGGGTCAGCGGGTCCGGCACGGTCGGGAGGTCGTCCAGGACACGACCGACGAGCCGGGCGATCTGCCACGTCTGGATCGCGGAGGTGGCCGGGTAGATCGGGAGCGGCACGGCTGCCCTGGCATCGGCACGCCGCCGCGCCGCGTCCTCGTCGTCGAACAGTTCGTACTCCGGGTGGGCGAACTGGGTCATCCCGTTGAATTCGCCGACCTTGCCGGAGAACACGCCACGGCGCCCGACCGCCAGATCCTTGGAGCGCCATTCCGCTGCGCCGACGTTCTTCGCGAAGAAGGTCAACGACATGCGACCGACGCCGTCGCCGATGACGACGTCGACCATGGCTCCCGGCCGGTTGCGCATCCGACGGAAGCTCGACGAGAGGACCTCCGCGACGATGGTGACGGTCTCTCCGATGGGGAGGTCGCGGATGGGGGTGAGCTCGCCGGGGTCGGCGTACCGACGCGGATAGTGCGCGAGCAGGTCGCCGACGGTCTTCATGCCGAAGGCGCGGTCGAGCGTCTTGGCCGACGCCGCACCGAGGGCCTCCTCCAGCGAGGATTCGAGCGTGAGCGACATGCTCCGAGTCTAGGGAACCGCACGGACACGACCGCCCGCGCCCTGTCGTATCGTGAACGGGTGACGAGGATCATCGCCGGAACGGCACGCGGCACCCGGCTCGACGTCCCCGGTGCCGGGACACGGCCGACGAGCGATCGCGTGCGCGAGTCGCTGTTCGGCGCCCTGGAGTCGCTCGACGCGATCGCGGGTGCCAGGGTGCTCGACCTCTACGCGGGCTCCGGCGCGCTCGGGCTCGAGGCCCTGAGCCGCGGCGCCCGAAGCGCCGACCTCGTGGAGCGCAACCGGCAGGCGGCAGCCGTCGTACGCCGCAACGTCGCGGCAGTGACGAAGGCATCCGGCGCCGCGTCCGCGAAGGTCCAGGAGGCGACCGTCCGGGCGTTCCTCGGCCGAGCGTCCGGGTCGTACGACCTCGTGTTCACGGATCCGCCGTACGACATCGACGACGAGGCGATGGACGGTGACCTGGCCGCCCTCGCTCCACTGCTCAGCGACGACGCCGTCGTGGTCGTCGAGCGTGCCCGCCGTTCCCCGACCCCCGACTTCACGGCGGCCGGGCTCCGCGTGTTCCGGGAGAAGACCTACGGCGACACCACCCTCTGGTGGGCCGAGCCGGACCGCGACGAGCCGGCGTCCGCGGCCGTTCAGCCGGAGACGGAGTCCCAGTCCCGGTAGGGATCCCAGCCGCTGACATCCACAGGACGGTCGTCGCAGAGCAGGTCCTCGTCGCCGCGCGACCGCACGACACCGATCGCGCGGAACCCCGGCGGCAGCACGCCGTCCGGGAACGTCGCGAGCAGCGCATGGTCCTCACCGCCCGCGAGCGCCCGCTCCGGGTTCGCACCGAGCGCCGCGCCGTCCAGCGCGAGAGTGACGCCGGAGGCCTCCGCAAGACGACGCGCATCGAGGGCGAGGCCGTCCGAGACGTCCATCATCGCGGTCGCGCCGGCGGCCGCCGCGGCGACGCCGAGGCCGATGGGCGGGGATGGTCGCAGCTGCGCGGCGACCGCGGCGCTCTCCCCCGCCGCGAGGGCCGCAGGATCGACCGGCATCGGCGTCTCGCCGTCCCGGAAGCGTCCGAACAGCACCGCCAGTCCGTGCGCGGCATGGCCCAGCTCCCCCGCCACGGCGACGACGTCGCCCGGTCGCGCCCCCGCCCTGGTCACCGGCGGGCGGCCTTCGAGGTCGCCCAGTGCCGTCACGGCGACCGTGAGCACCTCGGACACCGTGAGGTCGCCGCCGACGACCGCGCACCCGGGCGCGAGCGCCGCGCAGGCCTCGCGGAAGCCGTCAGCCAGGCGCTCCACGAAGGACAACCGGAGCTCACGCGGCACGGCGAGAGCCACGAGCAGGGCGGTGGGACGCGCGCCCATGGCGGCGATGTCGGCGAGGTTGACCGCCGCCGCCTTCCACCCGAGGTCGTAGCCGCTCGTCCAGGCGAGGCGGAAGTCCGGCCCGTGCACGAGGGTGTCGGTCGTCGCGACGACGGAGGCGGAGGGAGCCGCGATGACGGCGGCGTCGTCACCCGGCCCGAGGAGCGTGTGCGCGGCGGGCGCGGTGCGCTGGAGGATGGCGCGGAGGATGCGGCCCTCCGAGAGATCCCCCAGGCGCGGATCGTCGGAGTCGGGTCGGGAGGGCATGTCGTCAAAGGTAGCCTGGATGCATGCTTCGTTCCCGCCGCCTCGCTGCCGTCGCGGGGTCGATCGCCCTCGCCGCCGGACTCGCCGGATGCTCCACCACCGTGCACCTCGAGCCTGCGGAGGACGCGAACGACCCGGCCTGCGCGAACGTCTCCGTGCTCCTGCCGGACACCGTCGGCGGCTACGAGCGGGTGTGGACCGACGCGCAGGCGACAGGCGCGTGGGGCGATCCCACGGTCGTCCTGCGTTGCGGCGTGGAGCCCCCCGCCCCGTCCGACCTCGTCTGCACCACCCTCGGTGGCGTCGACTGGTTGGTCCTGGAGCAGGAAGACGAGCGCCAGCGCCTCGTCACCTACGGGCGGGAGCCGGCCATCGAGGTCATCATCCGCCGCGGCGAGCAGGTCGACTTCCAGTCGATCGTCGACAGCCTCTCGTCGAACATCCAGTCCGGACTCGCACCGGCCACCGCGCAGTGCACGGACCGGGTGGAGTTCCCCGCGAGCTGAGCGCCCGCAGGGAACGCCGATGTCAGCGGCGCAGACCCGCCTCGACCAGTTCGGTGATGAGATCGCCGTAGCTCAGCCCTGACGCGACCCAGCACTTCGGGAACATCGAGATGGGCGTGAATCCGGGCATGGTGTTGAGCTCGTTGACGACGAGCTCGCCGTCCGGGGTGAGGAACATGTCGACGCGGGCGAGACCGCGACCGTCCACCGCCTGGAAGGCACGCACGCCGGCTTCCTGGACGTCCGCCACCTCCGCCTCGCTCAGCTCCGCGGGGCACACCACATCGACGCCGTCGCCACCGAGGTACTTGCCCTCGAAGTCGTAGAAGCCGCGGTCGGTCAGCACGATCTCCCCCGGAAGGGAGGCGCGGACGCCGTCGGCGGTCTCCAGGACCGCGACCTCGATCTCCCTCCCGGTGATCCCGGCCTCGATGAGGACCTTGTCGTCCTCGGCGAAGGCGATGGCGAGGGCGGCATCGAGCTCCTCCGGAGCCGTCACCTTCGAGACGCCGACGCTCGATCCTGCGCGCGCCGGCTTGACGAAGACGGGCAGGCCGAGCTCGACGGCACGGCGGCGCACGGCCGCAGGGTCGACGTCCCACTCGCGGCGGCGCACGGTCACGCCCGGTGCCACCGAGATGCCGGCGGCCCGCAGCGCGATCTTCATGAAGTGCTTGTCCATGCACAGCGCCGAGTCGAGCACGCCGCCGCCGGCATAGGGCACCTCGAGCGTGTCGAAGTAGCCCTGGATGGTGCCGTCCTCGCCGTGGGGTCCGTGCAGGATCGGCAGGACCACGTCGATCTCGCCCAGCCCCTCGGTCGCGCCGCCGGGGTGCACGACGCGCAGGGTGCGGTCGCCGCCGGGTTCCGGCCAGAGCACCCGGGTGCCGTTGTCCACGACCTCGGGCAGGTGCGCGGCGTCCAGCGGGAACTTCGCCGGGTCGTCGTCCTCCAGGACGAAGGCGCCCTCGCGGGTGATCCCCACCGGGATCACGGCATACCGGTCACGATCGATCGCGCCCAGCACTCCCCCCGCCGTTGCGGAACTGATCGAATGCTCGCTGGAGCGCCCTCCGAAGAGCACCACCACCGTCTGCTTGTCCATGGTTGGTCCTCTCCCCCTGCGGGGTGTCGTCGTCCGTCGTCAGATGCGGGGCGATGTCCCGGGGATCCATCTTGCCGTCGAGCACCATCTTCACCTGCTCCACGATCGGCATGTGCACATCGGCTTCGCGGGCGAGCTGCAGCACGGGGGCGACCGAGGCCAGGCCCTCCGCGGTCTGCTGCATCTGCTTCACCACATCCTGGAAGCTGTATCCCTGTCCGAGCAGCCGCCCGGCGGTGTTGTTGCGGCTCAGCGGCGACTGACACGTCGCGATGAGGTCGCCGAGCCCCGCCAGTCCCTGCAGGGTCTCCGGCTGGGCACCGTTCGCCACCGCGAAGTCGGTCATCTCGACGAGGCCGCGGGTGATGATCGAGGCCTTCGTGTTCTCGCCGTAGCCCACGCCGTCGACGATCCCGATGGCGACGGCGATGAGGTTCTTGAGCACCCCGCCGAACTCCGTGCCGATGACGTCGGTGTTCACGAACGTGCGGAAGTAGGAGTTGCGCGCGGCGCGGGCCACGACGTCCGCCGTCTCCTGGCTGCGCGACGAGATCACGGCCGCGGTCGGCTGCTCCCGCGCGATCTCCAGCGCGAGGTTGGGACCGGAGGCGACGGCGACCCGGTCGGGATCGCACTGCAGCTCCTGCTGGATCACCTGGCTCATGCGCAGTCCGGTGCCACGCTCGACGCCCTTCATGAGGCTGACGATCTTCGCGTCGCCCGAAGCGATCAGCGGGCGCAGCGCCTTGAGGTTCTCCCGCAGCGACTGACTCGGCACGGACAGGTAGACCTGGTCGACGCCCTCGAGGGCGGTCGCCAGCTCATGCGTGGCCGCCATCGTGCGGGGCAGGTTGATGCCGGGCAGGTAGCGCGAGTTGCGCTTCGCCTCATGGATCTCGTGCGCCAGCTCCGCACGGCGCGCCCACATCGTCACGTGAGCGCCGCCGTCGGCGAGGATCTTGCCGAACGTGGTGCCCCAGCTGCCGGCGCCGATCACGGCGACGCGGGGTCCGGCCGGCGCGGGTCTCTTAGGGGTCAAGGCGTCCGGTCTCCTTCTGGCCGTGGCTCGCCGGATTCCAGCGCTCCACGGGGGCCTTCTCGCCGCGCACCTGCTCCAGCAGCGCGGTGATCGCGTTCATGAGGCGGTTGGTGGCCTCCGTCAGCGCCGCCGGCTCGCCGGCGCGACCGCGGAGGTCGGACACGTCGACGGGGTCGCCGATGATCACGGTGACGGGCTTCCGGAGCGGCCAGAGGCTGAGCCCCTTCTGGTAGCGGCCCATGATCGCCTGCGTGCCCCACTGGGCCATGGGGATGAGCGGGATGCCGTCGGCGAGGGCGAGCCGCACCGCTCCCGACTTGCCGCGCATCGGCCACATGTCGGGGTCTCGGGTGAGCGTACCCTCCGGGTACACGATGACACCGCGACCGTGCTCCACGAGAGCCGCCGACTGGGCCATCGTCTGCTTCGCGGAGGACGCCGAGGACGTGCGCGCGACCGGGATCATCCCCGTCTTGCGCAGGAACCATCCGAGTACGGGCACCCGGAAGAGGCTCTCCTTGGCCATGAACCGCGGGGCGCGCCCGATCCGCCAGACCGCCATGGCGACGATCAGCGGATCGAACTCCGAGTAGTGGTTCGGCGCGAGGACGAATGAGCCCTCGCGTGGCAGCTTCTCCGCACCGACGATCCGGATCTTCGCGATCAGCGACACCACCGGGACGACGATCGCCGCGAGCGGCCAGAAGACGCTCGGACGCGTCTTCTCCGGAGACCGGGACGCCATCGGGCTCACCGGATGACGTCGAAGTCGGCGCCGAGCGCGTCGAGCTTGGCGAGGAACTTCTCGTATCCGCGGCTCAGGATGTCGACCCCCGACACCTTCGACTCGCCCGTGGCCGTCAGCGCCGCGATCACGTGGCTGTAGCCGCCGCGCAGATCGGGGACGACGATGTCGGCGCCGTGGAGCGGCGTCGGGCCCGTGATGACGGCGGCCTGCTCCAGGTCACGACGCGGCACGCGCCGCGGGCCGTCCTGCAGCCCGCGCGGGTGCACGACGATGTCGGCGCCCATCTTGACCAGCGCCTCGGTGAAGCCCATGCGGTTCTCGTACACGGTCTCGTGCACGACGGAGCGGCCGTGCGCCTGGGTGAGCGCGACCACGAGCGGCTGCTGCCAGTCGGTCATGAACCCGGGGTGCACGTCGGTCTCGATCACGACCGGCTTGATGTCGCCGTCGCGACGGAAGAGGATGCCGTCCTCCTGGATGTCGAACCAGCCGCCCGCCTTCCGGAAGACGTTGAGGAAGGTGAGCATCTCCTGCTGCTTCGCGCCGCCGACGAAGATCTCGCCGTCGGTGGCCAGAGCGGCCGAGGCCCACGAGGCCGCCTCGTTGCGATCGAAGATCGACCGGTGGTCGTAGCCGCGGAGCTTCTCGACGCCCTCGATGAGGATGACGCGGTTCGGCTCGTAGGAGATGATCGCGCCCATCTTCTGCAGGACGGCGATGAGGTCCATGATCTCGGGCTCGATCGCCGCGTTGCGCAGCTCGGTGATGCCCTCCGCCCGTACAGCGGTGAGGAGCACCTGCTCCGTGGCGCCGACGCTCGGGTACGGGAGGTGGATGTTGGCACCGTGCAGACGGGCCCCGCCGGTCGAGAGGCGGATGCCGCTGGGGAGCTTCTCGACGATCGCGCCGAACTTCCGCAGCGCGTCCAGGTGGAAGTCGATCGGCCGGTCGCCGATGCGGCAGCCGCCGAGGTCGGGGATGAACGCCTGGCCGAGGCGGTGCAGGAGCGGACCGCAGAACAGGATCGGGATCCGGGAGGCGCCCGCATGCGCGTCGATCTCCTCGAAGTGGGCCGACTCGACGTCGCTGGGGTCGAACACCAGGGAGCCGGGCTCGTCACCCTCCGACACGCGGACGCCGTGCACCTCGAGCAGCGAGCGCACCACGGCGACGTCGCTGATGGCCGGCACGTCGCGCAGGACGCTCGTGGTCTCCCCGAGCAGAGACGCGACCATCGCCTTGGTGGCGAGGTTCTTCGCGCCCTTGACGTCGACGCGTCCGCGCAGCGGACGGCCTCCGCGGATGGCGAGGACGTCTCCGGTCAGCGCGGGGACGTCGTCGGAGAGAGCGTCGCGCACGGGTGTCGTCATTCGGGGCCTCACTTCATTCATCGGGGGCGGGGTTACCCCTGGCTCCCCCGCCCCTTCCGTCTCACTGGACGGGAAGGGTCCGCGGCCGCCACGACTCGCGACGGGCCTCGAACTGCGCGATCTTGTCTTCGTTGCGCAGCGTGAGCCCGATGTCATCGAGCCCTTCGAGGAGCCGCCATCTAGTGTAATCGTCGATCCCGATGTCGGCCTGGAAGCCAGCCTCCACGCCCCCGGTCGGGTCGCCGATGGAGGCGGTGCGGGCCTCGAGGTCGACCGTCATCCGCGCGCCGGGATCGGCGTCCATGACGGCCCAGAACCGCTCCAGATCCGCCTCCGAGATGGTCGCGGCGAGGAGTCCCTGCTTGCCCGCGTTCCCGCGGAAGATGTCGGCGAAGCGGGGGCTCAGCACGACCTTGAAGCCGAAGTCGCGGAGCGCCCAGACGGCGTGCTCACGGCTGGAACCCGTACCGAAATCGGGTCCGGCGACGAGGACGGACGCCCCCTGGTACGGCGCCTGGTTGAGCACGAACCCGGGGTCCTGCCGCCAGCCGTGGAACAGCGCGTCCTCGAAGCCGGTCTTGGTGACGCGCTTGAGGAACACCGCCGGGATGATCTGGTCGGTGTCGACGTTCGACCGCTTCAGCGGCGCGGCGATGCCCGTGTGGGTGATGAACTTCTCCATGGTCAGGCCTCCAGGTCGCTCGGGCTGGACAGGGTGCCGCGGATGGCGGTCGCCGCCGCGACGAGCGGAGACACGAGGTGCGTGCGGCCCCCCTTGCCCTGGCGTCCTTCGAAGTTGCGGTTCGAGGTGGAGGCGCAGCGCTCCCCCGGGGCGAGCTGATCGGGGTTCATGCCCAGGCACATCGAGCACCCCGCGAAGCGCCACTCCGCCCCGAAGTCCTTGATGACCCGGTCCAGGCCCTCGGCCTCGGCCTCCAGTCGCACGCGGGCTGAGCCGGGAACGACCATCACCCGGACGCCGTCGGCCTTCTTCTTGCCCTGGATGATGGAGGCGAAGGCGCGGAGGTCCTCGATGCGGCTGTTCGTGCACGAGCCCATGAACACCGCGTCGACCGGGACCTCCTTGAGGGGCGTACCCGGCGTCAGGTCCATGTACTCCAGCGCACGCTCGGCGGCTGCCCGCTCGTTGGGGTCGGCGATCTCCGCGGGGTTCGGCACCGCGGCGGAGAGCGAGCTGCCCTGCCCGGGGTTCGTCCCCCACGTCACGAACGGCTCCAGCTCGTCGGCGTCGATGAAGACCTCGGCGTCGAAGGTGGCACC
The DNA here is from genome assembly GCF_044543605.1 of Microbacterium sp. NPDC064978. NCBI lineage: Bacteria > Bacillati > Actinomycetota > Actinomycetes > Micrococcales > Microbacteriaceae > Microbacterium > Microbacterium sp. NPDC064978. Next base: position 443,578 of record NZ_JBITWF010000001.1, read on the forward strand.
TTCATCGGTCGGCAGGGTGCGCCAGTAGGCGACCGCGTCGTCCCAGTCCTGCCCCTTCGGCGCGTGCGGACGCCCCTCGAGGTAGGCGAAGGTCGTCTCGTCCGGAGCCACCATGCCCGCGCGGGCCCCCGCCTCGATCGACATGTTGCAGATCGTCATGCGGCCCTCCATGGAGAGCGCGCGGATCGCGCTGCCACGGTACTCGAGCACGTAGCCCTGACCGCCACCGGTCCCGATCTTGGCGATCACGGCGAGGATGATGTCCTTCGCGGTGACGCCGGGACGCAGCGTGCCCTCGACGGTGATCGCCATCGTCTTGAACGGCTTCAACGGCAGGGTCTGGGTCGCCATGACGTGCTCGACCTCGCTGGTGCCGATGCCGAACGCCATCGCGCCGAACGCGCCGTGCGTCGAGGTGTGCGAGTCGCCGCAGACCACGGTGATCCCGGGCATGGTGAGGCCGAGCTGCGGGCCGACGACGTGCACGATGCCCTGCTCCGCGTCCCCCAGCGAGTGCAGGCGCACGCCGAACTCGGCGGCGTTGCGGCGCAGCGTCTCGATCTGCGTGCGGCTGGTGAGGTCGGCGATGGGCTTGTCGATCTCCCACGTCGGCGTGTTGTGGTCCTCCGTGGCGATCGTCAGGTCGAGCCGGCGGAGCGGCCGCCCCTCGCTGCGGAGGCCGTCGAAGGCCTGCGGGCTGGTGACCTCGTGCACGAGATGCAGGTCGATGTAGATGAGGTCGGGCTGGCCGTCCTCGCCCTTGACGACGAGGTGGTCGTCCCAGACCTTCTCGGCGAGCGTCCTGGGGCGTGCGGAATCCGCACCGGCGGTGGTGGTCATGGCGTGTCTCCTGTGGATGGCGGTTCGGCCCACGATGGACTCCGCGACGAGGAGGGGCTCAGATCGAGGTCTCGCCGCGGCCGCTAAGAAGGAGCACGGTCCGCATGACGTCAGGTTACCACCGCTCGGACACGCCGAGACACGCCGTGACACTCTGTTGCTCACCCGATCGACCGAGAGGCCCCCGCATGACCGTCGAGACCGCCCGCTTCGCCACCCGCGCCGTCCACGCCGCGAGAGGCCGAGCCGCTGCCGCCTCCCGCGTGACGCCGATCTACCTGACGGCGGGCTTCGAGTTCGACGACTTCGATCACGCCGCCGACCACTTCGGCACCGGCACCGGATTCGGGTACACGCGCACCGGCAACCCCACGGTGCACGCGGTGGAGCGGCAGCTCGCGAGCCTGGAGTCCGGTGCCGACGCCGTGCTCGTGGCCAGCGGACAGGCCGCGGTGACGACCGCCCTGCTCTCGGTCGTGGGGGCGGGCGATCACATCGTGTCCTCGACCCACATCTACGAGGGCACCCGCGGGCTGTTCCTGGACAACCTCGCCAGACTCGGCATCGAGACGACGTTCGTGGACGACATCGCGGACCCGGATGCCTGGCGCGACGCCGTGCGCCCGACGACCAGGGCGCTGTTCGCGGAATCGCTCGCGAACGCGCGGAACGACATCCTCGACGTCGCGGCGGTGAGCGCGGTGGCCGACGAGATCGCCGTTCCGCTGATCGTCGACAACACCCTGGCCACCCCGGCTCTCCTCCGGCCGCTGGAGCACGGCGCGGCCATCGTGGTGCACTCGGCGTCGAAGTTCCTCGCGGGTCAGGGCGCGGTTCTCGGCGGCGTGGTGATCGACGACGGCCGATTCGATGCCGACCGCGCCGGGCACAACGCCCCGCACCTCGTGCTGCCGGGACGGGGCGGCGCCCCCAGCGTCTTCGCCCGACACGGCGGCCGCGCGCGCATCGGGTACGCCAGAGAGTCGGTGGCTCCGCGGTTCGGTGCCTCGCCCTCGCCCCTCAACGCGTTCCTGATCGGTCAGGGCACCGAGACGCTCGGCCTGCGCGTGGAGCGGCAGTCGCAGAACGCCCTCGCCGTCGCACGCTGGCTCGCCGCGCATGACGCCGTGGAGAGCGTGGACTACGTCGGCCTGCCCACGCACCCGCACCACGAGACCGCGGTGCGTTACCTCGACGGCGGCTTCGGTTCGATCTTCACCTTCACGTTGCGCGGGGGTCTCCCCGCGGCCCGTCGCTTCGTGGAGGAGGTGTCCGTCTTCACGCACATGACCCACATCGGCGACGTGCGGTCGCTCGTGCTGCACCCGGGCACCACCAGCCATGCGCAGCGCACCGACGAGGAGCGCCGGATCCTCGGTGTGGGCCCCGGCACCCTCCGACTGTCGATCGGCATCGAGGACGTGGACGACCTGATCGGCGATCTGGCGCGGGTGCTCGAGAGCGTCCGGGAGACGGTGGCATGAGCCGCCTGCAGCACTTCGGGTGGTTCCTCGCCCGGGGCTTCGGCCCTCAGGGGTGGGGCTATCCATCCCTGGACTGGGACTACGACTGGACACGACCGGAGATCTACCAGGAGGCCGCGCGCACCCTCGAGCAGGCCGGATTCGACCTCGTGATCGTCGAGGACAGTCCCTCCCTCGGCTCAGCGGACACGATCGATCTGCGCGTGCGGCACGCGTTCGGCGGCCCGAAGCACGATCCCCTGCTGCTCGCGCCGTACCTCTTCCAGGCGACCCGTCACCTCGGGGTCGTGCCGACCGTGAATCCGGCGGCCTCGCTGCCGTACACGTCGGCGCGCCAGTTCGCGACGCTGCAGCATCTGAGCGGGCACCGGCTCGGCCTCAACGTGGTCACCGACACCGGCAGCGCCCGCCACTTCTCCGCGGCCCCGCAGCTCGGCCACGACGAGGCGTACGACCGTGCCGAGGAATGGCTCGCCGGCATCCGCGCGCTCTGGCGGAGCTGGGACGAGGGCGCCCTGGTCGCCGACCCCGCCTCCGGCGTCCATGCGGACGGCACCCGCATGCGCCCGGTGCAGCACCGCGGGGCGCACTACGACTTCGACGGCCCCTTGAACGCCCTGCCCTTCACGGACGGGGAGCCGACCATCGTCTCCCCCGGCGGCTCGGGGCGCGGCCTGGCGTTCGCGGGTGCCAACTCGGACGTCCAGCTCGCGCTCGCACCGCTGCACGAGAAGGCGGTACGGGAGTATCGGCAGCGCGTGCACGACGCCGCGATCGCCCGGGGACGCCGTGCCGAGGACGTCAAGATCCTCTTCGCGATCCAGCCCGTGATCACGGCGTCCGCCGAGGAGGCCGACCGGATCGTGGCCGCCTCCGCACGCCCGGACGACGCCGCACTCGCGCAGATCGCCCGGAAGCAGTCGAGTGATCTGGAGACCGATCTCACGGCCCTCGATCTGGACCGTCCCCTCGACCCTTCGGTCTTCGGAGCCCATGTCTCCCGCGGGAGCATCCAGCGGCTGATCGGCGACCGCGGAGAGGATGCCCCGCTCCGCGCGCATCTCACCGCACTCGCCCGCACCGGCCGGCTGCACGACCGCAGCGGTTTCGTGGGCACCGCAGAGGAGTTCGCCGATCTCGTCGAGGAGCTCGGTGAGTGGGGCAACGACGGCGTGCTGCTCTGGGGCGACTTCCACCCCGTGACCCTGCACCGCACGCTCGACGAGCTGGTGCCGATCCTCCGCCGCCGCGGGCTGCTCCGGCGCGAGTACGCGGACGGCGGCCTGCAGGCCAACCTGCAGGCGTTCTGACCCGCTCCGCGCGGACTCAGTCTCCGACGGGGGCGACGCGCTTCTCCGCGCGCTTCTCCCTGGACGACGCGATCAGGCTCGCGATCGTCGCGACCGTCATCGACACGAGGATCACGCCGAGCGACACCATGTTGTCGATGTCGGGCACCCACTCCACGTGCTCGCCGCCGTTGATGAACGGGAGCTCGTTGACGTGCAGCGCGTGGAGGATCAGCTTGATGCCGATGAACCCGAGGATGACGGCGATGCCGTAGTGCAGGTAGCGGAGGCGGTCCAGGAGGTCGCCGAGGAGGAAGTAGAGCTGGCGCAGCCCCATGAGGGCGAAGATGTTCGCGGCGAAGACGAGGAAGCCGTTGGTCGTGATCTCGAAGATCGCGGGGATCGAGTCGATCGCGAAGATGAGGTCCGTGACGCCGATCGTGATGAACACGATGATCATGGGCGTCCACATGCGCGTCCCGTCGACGGTCGTGCGGATCTTCGAGCCGTCGTAGGTCTCGCTGATGTCGATCCGACGGCGGAGTAGCCGGACGATGAAGTTCTCGCGCTTGACGTCGTCCTCGTGCTCGCCCTCCGGCATCGCCTGCCGGATGGCGGTGTAGACGAGGAAGGCGCCGAACAGGTAGAAGATCGGCGAGAAGTTCTCGATGATCGTCACGCCCACGAGGATGAAGAGCCCGCGCAGGACCAGCGCGATGATGATCCCGACCATCAGCACCTGCTGCTGCAGACGTCGCGGCACCGCGAACTGCGCCATGATCAGCACGAAGACGAACAGGTTGTCGACGGAGAGGCTGTACTCCAGCGCCCACCCGGTGATGAAGTCCCCGGCGTTCTGCCATCCGCCCACATTGCCCAGCAGCACCGCGAAGAGCAGCGCGAGGCCCACGTAGAACACGACCCACAGCGTCGACTCCTTGGTGGAGGGGATGTGCGGGCGCAGCCGGATGAGGAGCAGGTCGCCGATCAGGATGATCGTGAGGACGACCATCGACGTGATCTCGAACCAGACGGGGATGTCCACGGGCGCTGTGCACCTTTCGCGAGGGGTCGGGAATGAGTCGAAAGTCTCTCCCCCGCAGATGTGCGGCGCGCGCCCGGAGCAGCGGTGTCGATGCTCGTGATGACGTTACGCGCGGATTCGGGATACTCCCTCTCGCCCGGGCCATGCTACCGGAGGTGGGAGCCGCGCGGACGAGGAAGTCCCCACCCGCTGCGGATCTGAGGCCGTGCTGAGACGATGGGTCATCCGCCGACACTCTCGAGGGAGAGACACCGAACGGAACAAGGATGCCCGCGCAGACGAGTGACCAGCGATGGGCCGCCCAGGCGGCGGCCGGCGATCAGAGCGCCTTCCGCGCGCTGTACCGCGCCCACGTGCGCCCCGTGTACTGGATCGCCCACGGGATCCTGGGCTCCCCCGCCGACGCGGAGGACGTGGCGCAGGAGACCTTCGTGGTCGCCTGGCGGAAGCTTCCGGATCTGGAGCTGCAGGGAGAGTCGATCCTCCCCTGGCTCGCGACGATCTGCCGCTTCCAGTCCGCGAACCGGCTGCGCCAGCGCCGTCGCGACCAGGCGCACACGACGGACGCGGCGGACGATCAGCTCCCGGACGTCGTCAGCGTCGAGGAGCAGGTGATCACGGCGGCGCTCGCCGCGAGGATCGCCGCGGAGGTGGGCACCCTGAGCGAGCTCGACCGGGAGATCTTCCGGCTGTGCGCGTCCGAGGGCTACGCGTACCAGGCCGCCGCCGACGAGCTCGGCGTGACGCACGCCGTCGTCCGGAACCGTCTCTCACGCGTGCGCACCCAGCTGCGCGGCGCCGTCAAGGAAGTGAGGGACGCATGAACCACCAGACCCCGCAGGAGAGCCTCCCGCCACTGTCGGACGCGACCGTCGCCCGGATCGAGGAGGCCGTCTTCACCGAGATCCGCAGCGAGCGGCGCCCGCTGTCTCCGCGAACCGAACGCGCCCGGAACCGTCGACGCCGATTGCTCACCGCCGGAGGGATCGCGGCGGCCTTCGTCGTCGGGGTCCTGGTGACTCCGCCGATCCTCGGCGCCGTCGGAGGCGGCGGCTCGTCCGTATCCACAGCGGACGGCACCGCGGGCTGGTCGACCGACGAGGCGGGCTCGGCCGTGCCGGACCGCGCCGTCGAAGGGGCGACCCTTCCCGGCACCGTCGGATCGGACGCCGCGGCGTCTGCCGAGGACGCCCGTGACATCGTCGCCACCGCCCAGGCGTCGGTGCAGGTGCGGGACATCGCCGACGCCGCATCCGCCATCGGCGATCTCGCCGTCGAGCACGGCGGCTACGTCGAGAGCACCGAGGTCGGCCGAGCGGTCTCGTCGGATGCCCCCGCCGAAGCGGCTCCCGCGGATTCCGGGTACAGCTGGATCACGATCCGCATCCCCGCCGACGATCTGACCACGGTGATCGCCGCCCTCGGCGACACCGGTGAGGTGTTGTCGTCCTCCGTCACGAAGCAGGACGTCACCGCCACGGCGATCGACCTCCGCGCCCGCGTGGAGTCGACCCGTGCGTCAGTGCAGCGGCTCACGGAGCTCATGGGGCAGTCGGGCACTGTCGCCGATCTCATCGAGGCCGAAGTCGCGCTCACCGATCGCCAGGCGCAGCTCGAGTCGTACGAACAGCAGCTCGCCGCGCTGGAGGACCAGGTGGCCCTGTCGTCGCTCACCGTGGAGCTGTCCCGCAGCGGCACCGCGACGTCGGCAGACCCCGCCGGCTTCGGCGACGGTCTGCTGGCCGGGTGGAACGGGCTCGTGGTCTCACTCAACGCCCTGGTGATCGCGGTCGGCTTCCTCCTCCCCTGGCTCGCGGTGGTCGCTGTCGTCGTGCTGGTCGTCTGGCTCGTCCGCCGCAGCCGCCGGCGCCGGGAAGCGGCGTCCACTTCGCCCCGCACGGAGGAATAGCGCGCAGTTCCGGGGTATACAAGAACTCTTGTGCGCATCCGGGTCGCTGCTTAGCCTTCGGAGCGTGGAAGACATCTCCGTGATCACCGCCGTGCATCACCCGTTGCGGCGCCGCATCTACGACTATCTGCTGCTGTACGGCACCTCGCAGGTGACCGGCCTCGCCCGTGCGCTCGACAGCCAGGTCGGCAGCATCAGCCATCACCTCAGGATGCTCGAGCGGGCCGGGATCGTCGAGCGTGCCGCCGATCCGACCGGCGACCGGCGCACGAGCTGGTGGACCGTCGCCCGGCGCGGCCTCACCTGGTCGGTGGAGGACTTCGTCGACTCCCCCGCCGATGCCCTTCTCGCCCGGGAAGCACAGCGGCAGGGCATCCGCATGCAGATCGACCGCCTCCAGCGCTGGCACCGACGCCGAGGGGAGCCCGCCGTCGCGGCCTACGACGCCTCCAACACGGAGACCACCGCGTGGGCGACCCCGGAGGAACTGCGCGACCTCTCCGCGCGCGTGCTGGACGTGGTGCGGGACTGGCAGGCCTCGATCGACGAAGGCGACGGCCAGGCGCGCACGCCCGTCTTCTTCTTCGCCCACGCGTTCCCCACGGAGCCGTGATGACCGCGCCCCTCGAGCTCACCAGTCCTCCTTCGTTCCGGCGTGACCGGATGGTGCACGCGTGGATCGGAGTGAAGGCTCTGTCCGACGGCGGCGACGCCGTGTGGACGATCGCGTTGGCGTGGACGGCCGTGCAGATCGCCTCCCCCGCCGTCGCCGGACTCATCGTCGCCGCCGGCACGGTTCCGCGCGCGGTGGTGCTGCTCTTCGGCGGGGTCATCGCGGATCGCGCCGACGCCCGCCGGGTGATGATCGTCTGCAATGCGGTGCGTGTGGGGGTGCTCGTCGCCGCCGCCGTGTGGACGGTCTCGCATGCGCCCACCGTGCCCGTCCTGCTCGCCGCCGCCGTGGCGTTCGGGGTGTGCGACGCGTTCTACGAACCCTCCGCCGGCACCATCGGGCGACAGCTGGTACGCACCGACGATCTCCCCTCCTACGCGGCCGTCATCCAGACGGCGTCGCGCCTCGGCACGATGGGGGGCGCCGCGCTGGGCGGCCTGCTCGTCGCCCAAGCCGGTCTCGCGGGGAGCGCATCCGCGAACGCGGTGACCTTCGCCCTGGTCGTCGGGTTCCTGGCGATCGTCCTGCGCCCGCGGTTCCGGCTCGCCCGGGCCCCGCGCACCTCGTCCCTGCGCGCGATCGGCGCGGCGTTCGCCCACCTCGGAGCGAACCACACGACGCGCACTCTCGTCATCGCCCTCTCCGGACTCAATCTCGCCGTGGGCCCCGCCATCGGCATCGGCCTGGCTCTGCGGGCGCACGACGAGGGTTGGGGGGCTCCCGCGGTCGGCCTCTTCGAGGGCCTCCTCGGCCTCGGCGCCGCCGTGGGGGCTGCCGCGGTCGCGAGATGGCGGCCGCGCCACGAGGCGCGGAGCGGGTTCGGCGCGCTCCTCGTCCAGGGAGCGGGAATCGTCGCGCTCGGGTTCGGCCCCGTCTGGACGGTGGCCGTCGCCGCCACCGTCGTCGGCGCCACCGCGGGCTACGCCTCCGTGCTGCTGAGCGCGACCTTCGCCGCGACGGTGGACACCGCCTTCCTCGGTCGGATGGGGTCCCTCACCCGGCTCGGCGACGACTGCCTGATGCCGCTCGCGATGGCGGGCTTCGGCGCGCTCGCGACCGTCACCGCCGTCTGGGTGCCGTTCGTCGTGGCCGGTGGAGCGATGACGGCGCTCATGCTCGTACCGCTCCGGGCTCGCGCGTTCCGGACCCTGTCGCTGCGCGCGGATGGCTGACGCGCACGCCCGGGAACGGCGAAAGCCCCCCGGGGAACCGGAGGGCTTTCGTCGTGTTGTGTGACCCCAGCGGGATTCGAACCCGCGTTACCGCCGTGAGAGGGCGGCGTACTAGGCCGCTATACGATGGGGCCGTCTTGCGGAACTTTTCCGTTCCGCGACAACCGTTCAAGTATGCCACGGCGATTCTCACTGCGCCAAATCGAGGCCAGTCCACCCGAGATCCCGGGCGTGGCGCGCCGATTTCCGTTTGCCGCAGACCCCGGGAAGGAGTTGACTCGTCTCATGCGCGTCACCAAGTTCGAACATGCCACCCTCCGCCTGGACCAGAACGACGACACCCTCCTGATCGATCCGGGATCCTTCACAGCCCCGCTGCACGACCTCAGCGGACTGGTCGCCATCGTGCTCACGCACGAGCACCCCGACCACTGGACGCCGGAGCACCTCGACCGGATCCTCCGCGCGGCCCCCGGGACCCCGATCTTCGGGCCGGAGGGCGTGGCGAAGGCGGCGGAGGGCTACGAGGTCACGGTCGTCTCCCCCGGCGACACCGTGGAGGTCGGCGCCTTCACTCTGCGCTTCTTCGGTGGCACGCACGCGGTGATCCACTCCTCGATCCCGACGATCGACAACGTGGGCGTGCTCGTCAACGACACGTTCTACTACCCCGGCGACTCGTATGCGGTGCCGGAAGGCGTCGAGGTCGGCACCCTCGCCGCGCCGCTCGGAGCCCCGTGGCTCAAGATCGGGGACGCCATCGACTACGTCCTGGCTGTGAAGCCCCGACGCGCGTTCGGCACGCACGACATGACCCTGTCCGTGATCGGCAAGAACATGCACCGGCAGCGGCTACAGTGGGCGACCGAGCAGGGCGGCGGCGAGTTCCTCGTGCTCGAGCCCGGCGACACCATCGATCTGTGAGCGGACCACGCCGCCTCCTGCCCGCCCCGACCCCGCGACTCGCCTTCCGGGAGATGATCGCGGACGATCTCGACGACATGGCGGCGCTCCTGGGTGATCCGGAGGTCATGGCGTACTACCCCGCGCCCAAGTCGCGAGCGGAAGCCGCCGAGTGGATCGCGCGGATGCAGCAGCGCTACCGCGAGGACGGCCACGGTCTCTGGATCATCGAGACGCACGACGGCGAGTTCCTCGGCGACTGCGGCCTCACCTGGCAGTCGGTGAACGGCGCTCCCGTGCGCGAAGTCGGCTACCACGTCCGCGCCGATCGCCAGCGCCGAGGCTATGCCACCGAGGCCGCACGCGCCTGTGTCGACCTCGTCGCGCGGACCTTCGCTCCCACGCTCCTCACCGCCATCATCCACCCCGCGAACGAGGCGTCCCGCGGTGTGGCGGAGAAGCTCGGCATGACCCACGTCGATGACGATCACGCCCATCCGTGGATCGTGCGCACGGTGATGGGCATGACCGTGGAACGCGTGTCCGACAGCCCCTCCTGACAGCCGGCCAGGATACCGGGGAACTCTTGCTCCTGCCGTGAGCGGCTGCTGTACTGGGGCGTCGTAACGTGTTACCTGTCACGAAAGGAACAGTCCTCATGATGATGACCGGAGTTCACCAGAGCAGGAAAAGGATCGGGCTCGCCCTCGCCGGTGTCGCCCTCGTCGCGTCCGGCATCGTCGGCACCCCCGCGACGACGGCGTGGGCGGACGGCGACTCCGGCGACCGCGACGAACGCGCCAGCTCACGGATCATCGGAGGCACGGCAGTGCCGAACGACGCCTATCCGTTCATGGCGTCCCTCCAGTTCGCCAGCGAGGCGTTCTGCGGCGGCTCGCTGGTGGCGCCGCGCGTCGTGATGACCGCCGCGCATTGCGTCACCGGCGCCGATCCCCTCAGCGGGCTCCCGGTGCCGGACGTGGACGGAGTGACCGTCACGGTCGGCCGCACCGTGCTGTCCGACGGCAGTCAGGGTCAGGATCGCGGTCTCGCCGGCGCGGAAGCCGGTGGCCCGGTCATCGTCCACCCTCGCTACCTCCAAGGGGACGAGGCCTACGATCTCGCCTTCGTGACGCTCGACCGCCCGATCTCCGGGATCGTGCCCGTGAAGCTGCCCACCAAGGGGACGGATGCCCTCCTTCGTCCCGGACAGTCGGCGACGGTCATCGGCTGGGGCAACACCGACACCGCCCTCGGGGACTTCCCGGACCGTCTCCGTCAGGTCCAGGTGCCCATGCTCGCGACCGAGGAGTGTGAACTCGCCTACGACTCCTTTCGACCGGGGGTGAACATGTGCGCCGGTGTCGTCGGCAAGGACTCCTGCCAGGGGGACAGCGGCGGGCCGCTGTTCCGCCGACCACCGGCTCGCGACACCGCCTACCAGATCGGCATCGTGTCCTACGGGGACGGCTGCGGTGAGCAGGGCGCCCCCGGGGTGTACGTGTCGCTGAGTTCTGCAGATCTCTGGGACACGCTGGCAGAGTCCCCTGAGGGCAAGGCCATCGCGAAGAGCCTGAGGCGCTGACCGCTGCCGGAATCGCTGTCGGTCAGCCCTGAGCGCCACGCACCCGCAGGTCACGCGCGAGGTGGTCGCGCTGCTCGATGAGGAGTCGTCGCAGCGCCGCCGGGGCCTCGGGGCTGGCCGACAGCCAGGAATCGACGAGATCCAGCGACGAACGGGCGGGGAACAGCCCGATCACCAACCGACGAGCGATCTCGATGCTCCGGTCCGTCCACGCGGTCCCGATCCGCGCGAAGTATTCCTCGTCGTAGGACTCGATGAGGTCACGGCGGCCACCGGCGCGGAAGCCGCCGATCTCGGCATCGAGGTGGTCGTTCGTCAGCGACTGGTCTTCCCACGCGGCGGTCCAGGCGGCCCCGCGTACCGCCGCGTCGGGGACGGAGGCGCGGGCGCGGCGGGCGGCGGTGCGTCCGTCGCCGGTGTCGTCCCTCTCCTCCTCGGCCGCGATGTCCGAGGCGTCGGCGTGACCGGTCGTGACGAGGGCTGTGAGGAGCTGCCAGCGCAGATCGGGATCCACGACGAGGCCCTCCGGCACGTCGCCGTCGAGCAGGGCCCGGACCTCCGCGTGGTGGACGTCATCGAACGCCGAGGCGGCTGCCAGCGCACGCGCCCACGAGAGCTGGGCGTCGCTGCCGGCGTCCGCCTGCTGCAGTGCCGCCCACGTCGTCTCGGTCCAGGCGCGCTGCTCCGCGGCGCGTCGGTCGTCGGGGACGAAGTGCCGCAGCGCGAACGCGGCGTCGAGGAGGGCCGCAGCCAGCAGACCGCCGTTCGACTCCCGCGGTGCGTGCGCGCGCACGATCGCGACGAAACGGGCGGCATCGAGCTCGCCGTCTCGGGTGGCGTTCCACAACGACGACCACACGAGCGCCCGGGCGAGCGGGTCCTCGATGTCCGAGAGGGATTCCTCGACGGTGCGGAGCGACCGCTCGTCCAGGCGCGCCTTCGCGTAGGTGAGGTCGTCGTCGTTGAGCAGCACGAGATCGGCCTCGGGGAGCTCGATCTCGACCCGCTCCCCGATCAGGTCCAGCTCTCGCTGCTCCCGACGCACGATCCGGTCGTCCACGCGGTCGTACAGTCCGATCCGCAGGCGGTGCGGACGGACGTCGTCCTGGACGAGGTGCTGTGCTCCGTCGGCGTCGGTCTCCACCCAGATGGTCGAGACGCCCGTCGTCTGCAGCCAGGCGCCCGCCCAATCGGTCATGTCCCTGCCGGACACCGCGCTGAGCTCGACGAGGAAGTCGTCGAGGGTGGTGTTGCCGAACGCGTTGGCCGCGAAGTACCGCCGGGCGCCTGCGAAGAACGCCTCGTCGCCCACGAACGCGACGAGCTGCTTCAGCACCGAGGCGCCCTTGGCGTAGGTGATGCCGTCGAAGTTCAGCTTCGCGGCCTCCAGGTCGGGGATGTCGGCGACGATGGGGTGCGTCGTCGGCAGCTGGTCCTGCTGATAGGCCCAGGCCTTGCGCCGCATGGCGAACGTCACCCACGCGTCGTGGAACCGGGTGGCCACCGCCGAGGCGTGCGATCCCATGTAGTCGGCGAAGGACTCCTTGAGCCAGAGGTCGTCCCACCACGTCATCGTGACGAGGTCGCCGAACCACATGTGCGCCATCTCGTGCAGGATCGTGTTGGCCCTGCCTGCCCGCTGCGCCTCGGTGGCAGCACCGCGCGAGAGGTAGCCTTCCGTGAAGGTGACCAGGCCGGGGTTCTCCATCGCGCCGAGGTTGTACTCGGGGACGAAGATCTGGTCGTACTTGCCCCACGGGTAGGGATACGCGAAGGCGTCGGTGAAGAAGTCGAGCCCCTGCCGGGTGACCTCGAGGATCTCGTCGGCCTCGAGGTGCTCGACGAGCGAGCGGCGGACGCGCACGCCGAGGGCCACCCGCTGCTCGTCTCTGGTCCACTCCCCATCGACACGGGCGTACGGGCCGGCCGCGACCGCCGTGATGTAGCTCGAGATCGGCAGCGTGGGGGCGAACTGCACGCGCTGGACGCCGACGCCGAGGTCGACGTGGGCCGGCGACTGGTTCGAGAGCACCTCCCACCCGGACGGCGCGTCGATGACGAAGGTGTACTCCGCCTTCATGTCCGGCTGCTCGAAGCAGGCCATCACGCGACGGGAGTCCGCGGGCTCGTACTGCGTGTAGAGGTAGGTGCGGTCGTCAGCCGGGTCGTGGAACCGGTGCAGGCCCTCCCCCGACCGGCTGTAGGCGCCGACCGCTTCGATGCGCACGACGTTCGACGCCGCGAGGTCGTCGATCGTGAGGCGCGCCCCGTCGTAGACGACGTCCCGTTCCTCCCCGTTCACCTCGACGCGCCGGACCTCCTCGCCGATGAAGTCCAGCCACGTGCTCTGGACGGTCGCATCGAACTCCAGGACCGTCGTCGTCGGGAAGCCCGTGCGCGCCCGCTCCGGGGCTCCGGTCAGGTCCAGCTCGACGCGGATGCGGTGCAGGGTGATCGCGGCGGATCGCGCCGCGGTCTCCTCACGGGTCAGGTTCGCGGTGTGCATCCCTCCATCCTGGCATCTTCCCGAGGTCAGCTGGGGAGCTCCCGCGGCCTCATCCGCGCCGCCCGGCACCGCGCCGGTTGACCTTCCGCGACGTCTCGGGCCCGCCCAGCAGCCGCCGGATCGCCGTCTCCGGGGTCACGTCGAGGTCGAGCGTCCTCCCCTGGCCGTACTGCCGGAACACCCGAGGGTCGATGTAGCTGTTGCGGGCGACGGCAGTCGTGTTGCCCAGGGCGGTCGCTGCCGCCTGCACCGCGAGGCGCTCGGCCTGGTTCCGCTGTCCGCGGCGGTCGAGGACGCCGATGCGGGCCAGGGCGTCTGCGGCGATGATCGTGCCGTGGAGGGTGCGGAAGTCCTTGGCGGAGAAGCTGGCCCCCAGCACGTCCTTGAGGTACGTGTTGACCTCGGCGGGCGTGATCTTCACCCGCCGCCGGCCTTTCCGGTAGGCCAGGAGGAAGGCGGTGGAGGCGCCGCTCGCGAAGTCGGTGAGGGCTTCGGCGAGGGATTCGTCGGTGATCTCGATCGCGGCGGTCTGTCCGCTCTTCGCTGGGAAGGACAGGGCGACGTCGCCGCCGTCGATGCGGACGTCGCGGCGGCGGAGCGTGGTCAGGCCGCGGCTGCCGTGGCGCGCCAGGTAGCGTTCCGAACCGATCCGCAGCGCGGCGTCGTCGAGCAGGCGGAAGGCGATCGCGAGGGCTCGCTCCTTCGTCTGGCCCTCCTCCTTGAGAGCCTTGGTGACCTGCGCGCGGGCGCTGGGCAGGGCCGCGGCGAGGTCCAGTGCGCGGACGAACTTGCGACGGTCGCGGGAGACACGCCAGAGCGGGTGGTAGAGGTACTGCTTGCGACCGGCGGTGTCGATCCCCACGGCCTGGATGTGCGCGAGCGGGTCGGCCGCGATCCACACATCCTGCCACGCCGGCGGGATCACCAGGTCGCTGATGCGTTCGCGATCCGCCTCGGGCGCAGGCTCCCCCATCGGATCGACGTACCGGAATCCCGAGCTCGTCCGCTTCCGCGTGAAGCCCGGGTCCTGACCGGGTACCACTCGCACCAGTCGCGCCATGCGTCTCTCCTCCCGCCGTGCAGCTCCTCCGAGTGTGGAGTCACCCGGTCTCGGCGGGAAGGGAGTGGCGTCTCACCCCGCCGGCGTGCTATCCGCGTCGGCGTCCTTCGCGAAGACCGCCCGCATGTGGTCGCTGGTGAGGAAGTCAGCGATGCCGATCATGATCAGGCTGAAGATGATCTGCTCGGTGACCATCCAGACGGGATAGAGACCGGGGATCGCCGCCATGACGAGCGTGATGACCGGGAAGATCTGCGCGAACAGCCGCAGTCGGAGGTAGGCCCAACGCCATCCGCGGCGCGCACGCCACGCGAAGTAGAACAGCGTCGCCGTCATCGCGAGCACCACGAGCGTGCGCATCCACACGGCGAAGGGCACGCTGTCCCCGTCCGCGGCGAGCACGAGCGCGACCACGACAGCGCCCACCCCGAGCACCAGCTCGGCGACGAGGAGCCAGAGGATCCAGGTGAAGGCACGGACCGTCCTGGGGTGAGTGCGGCCGGCGTCGCTGATCAGTACGCCGGCCTGCCGCCCACCCGCGATCCGGTCGAGACGGAGGAAAAGCGGTTCGAGGGCCATGCTCGGAGCCTAGACCGGCGGCGTCCGCTCGACCTCGTCCGTTCGATGGACCTCGGCGCTGCCGTTGGCTGCTTCCGGGAGCACCCGCTCCAGCACCATCGCCAGCACGCCGACGGCGAGACTGCCCGCCACCATTACCGCGATGAACCACCCGCTGACACCGACGCCGAGGAGCACCCCCGCGACGAGCGGGCCGAGGATCGCTCCGCCCTGGAAAGCGGCGGAGTTGAGGGCGTTGTAGCGGCCGCGGGTGCGGTCGGTCGCGAGATCGTTGTAGATGGCGGGGATCGTCGGCTGCATCATGGTCTCCCCGAACGCGAAGACGCCCATGAACGCGATCACCGCGATCGCGGCCGTGACCGAGTCGGGGAGCAGACCCGCGGCACCGAGCATGACCCAGGAGACGGCCCAGATGAGCGCCATGACCTGCATGACCCTGGTGCGGCGGCGACCGTTGATGAGGCGGAGGACGGCGAACTGCAGCAGCACGATGACAGCCGTGTTCACCGCGAACGAGATGCCGACCACGGCGGTCGACACCTGGGCGATCTGACGGGCGTAGGCGGGGAAGCCCGCCTCGATCTGTCCGTACCCGATGAAGACGGAGAAGAAGGTCAACAGCGTCATCCACAGCACCGCCGGTCGACGGAGGATCTCCCGGTAGCCGCCCTCGGTGGTCACCGCCGGGTCGGGCTCCGCCTGCGTGCGCACGTGCCGGAGCGGACCCAGGAGCAGTGCCAGCGGGATGAGGCTCGTGGCCGCGTCGATGAGGAAGATCGTGGTGAAGGTCGACGGCTCCGTCACGTCGACGAAGAAGCCGCCGATGATGCCGCCCACGCCGATGCCGAGGTTGACGAGGGCGAAGTTCGCGCCGAAGTACTGCTGACGGACCTCGCCGTCGACCACCGAGGCGATGAGCGCGTTGAAGCCGGGCCAGGAGACCCCGAAGTTGACCCCGATGAGCACGACCGCGACGGTCGCGACGGCGGGATGCGTGGCGTAGGCGAGGAGCGTGCACCCCGCGATCATCGAGAGCAGTCCCACGATCAGCACACGGCGGGCGCCGAAGCGGTCGATGAGCGTACCGCCGGGGCCCGTGACGACGAGCCCCGTGATCGCGATGAGGCTCATGAGCGCCCCGGAGAACCCGAGATCGAAGCCGCGGACCTCGTGGAGGTAGATGATCGTGAACGGCAGCGTCATCCCCCGCCCGAGCGTCTGGATCGCCACGGTCGACAGCAGCCAGCGCCCCTCGGTGGGCAACGCGTTCCAGAAAGACCTCATACCGATCACCTCGTCATTGTTCCAGGAGCCGCGGACATCGGATGACCGCCGGGCTCCCGGGAGCAAAGCCGATATTCTGCGAACATGCCCGTGTCGTTCGAAGACTTCCGCTCCGCCCTGCTCCACGCACCGACCCGTGAGGCCTGGGGCCTCGTGCTCACCGATGCCGAGGCGCAGCAGGTCGCCGCGGACGAGCAGGCGAGCCGGGCCTGGTACGACTACTGGCTCGCCACCACGGCGCCGGCGACGCCCGCCCCCGCGGCGGCAGGGCTCGGCGGACACGAACTCCCCAGCGCCGCAGCGCCCGGGTTCGCTGCGGCGCCGCCGCCGGCACCGGCCGCGCAGGGACCCGTCTCCTCCGGTGGGCCGGAGATCGCGTTCCCCGCTTCGGAGAGCACCGGGAGGAAGAGCCGGGTCGGCCTCTGGGTGACGCTGGGCATCGTGGGCGCGCTGCTGCTGATCGCCGCGATCGTCACGGTGTTCGCGTTCACGACCGCACGCCACTGGACCAAGGTCGACGTGCCGGAGAAGCCCGAGACCTTCCACAGCGAGGAGTACGAGACCGGCAAGTACCTCGTCGCCGACGACGGCGTGAGCCCGTGCGCGGTGGACCAGGACTGGACGGACTGCATCGGCCTCATGGAGGCCGAGTACGCGGGCGCCTGCGCCGGGGTCGACCTCGTCCCCGCCGCCGCGGACCTGTGCGCCCAGCACGGCGCCGAGATCGACCGGATGATCGCGGAGGACGCGGACGGGATGTACGTGGCCTCCCTCGGCGATTTCGGACACCTCACCCGGACGCCCGAGACGGCGACGCGCCAGGTCTCGAACGACGATGCGGAGCCGGCCGTCACCCACGAGGCCGTGTGCTATCTGGGGTTCCTCGGGGAGTGCGAGTAGCCGGTTCACCATCCGCGGGTCTCGCCGGGGAGGCCGACCGAGCGTATCGTCGGGCACAGACCTGATCGGGTCGGGGACGAGGTGTCGACATGTGTCGGTGGCTGGCGTATGTGGGAGAACCGCTGCACCCGTCGGAGGTGATCCTCGACGCGCGACATTCGCTCGTGGCGCAGTCCCTGGACTCGCCACTCGGTGCGGAGACCGTGAACGGGGACGGGTTCGGCCTCGGCTGGTATCCGGTGTCGAACCGTGAGGACTCGGGGCAGCCGCCGGGGCCCGCGCTGTTCCGGAGCATGGAGCCCGCCTGGAACGATCTGAACCTGCGCGAGATCTCCCGCACGATCCGCAGCCCGCTGTTCTTCAGCCATGTGAGGGCCGCCGCCGGGCCGCC
Source organism: Microbacterium sp. NPDC064978 (assembly GCF_044543605.1). NCBI lineage: Bacteria > Bacillati > Actinomycetota > Actinomycetes > Micrococcales > Microbacteriaceae > Microbacterium > Microbacterium sp. NPDC064978. Next base: position 461,198 of record NZ_JBITWF010000001.1, read on the forward strand.
GGTCCAGCAGACCAACTGCCACCCGTTCCGGCACGCGAACTGGCTCTTCATGCACAACGGCGGCCTGACGGACTTCCTGGCAGTGAAACGCGACCTCACTCTCGCCGTCGATCCCTCCCTCTACCCGGAGATCCAGGGCACCACCGACTCCGAGGTGCTGTTCCACCTCGCCCTGACACTCGGCCTGCAGGACGATCCGATCGCGGGGATGCGGGCGGCCATCCGGGAGGCCGAGCGAGTGGGCCACGAGCATGGCATCCGCTTCCCGGTGCAGGGCACCTTCGCGGTCTCCGACGGCGCCACCGTGTGGGCGATCCGCTATTCGACCGCCGGACGCTCCCGCTCCCTCTTCCACTCCACCGACATCGAGACTCTTCGTCGGATGTACCCCGATGCGGAACGTCTTCGCGTCTTCGGTCGCCGGGCGCACGTGATCGTCTCCGAGCCGCTGAACGATCTGCCCGGTGCGTTCGAAGAGGTCCCCGAATCCACGGTCTCGATCCTCGACGAGGCGGGCTACCGGTACGAGCCCTTCCTCGAAGCTGCGTGAGCACTGACGTTCCCGCCAGGGGAACGACAAAACCCCCGCCGGAGCGGGGGTTTTCGAAGTGCTGGGGTACCTGGACTCGAACCAAGAACAACTGAACCAGAATCAGCCGTGTTGCCAATTACACCATACCCCAAGGGCGAAACCGGAGCCTCGCACCGAGAGTCAAGCTTACCCGAGCGGCGACCGATCACCAAAACCACCGGTGCCGTGTCGCCGCTCGGGCGCGTCGCGGATCAGTTCGCGAGGAACGCCGAGAGCGCGCGCAGGCGGCGCAGCGACTCGTCCTTGCCCAGCAGCTCCATCGACTCGAACAGGGGCGGCGAGACGCGGCGGCCGGTGATGGCCACACGCGGCGGCCCGTAGGCGACGCGCGGCTTGAGCTCGAGGTTCTCCACGAGCGCCGTCGACAGCGCCTCCTGGATCTTCTCCGGGGTGAAGTCCGTGACCGGCTCGAGGGCGGTGACACAGGCGTCCAGCACCTCGGCCGCGTTGGCCGGGAGCCCCTTGAGCGCATCCGCGTCGTACGACACCTCGTCGCGGAACAGGAAGCCGAGCATGCCCGGGACCTCGCCCAGCAGCTGCACGCGCTCCTGCACCAGGGGCGCCGCACGGAAGGCGAGGACGAGCTGCTCGTGGGTCGGCTCGTCGAACAGACCGGCCGCGGCGAGGTACGGAACCGTGCGCTCGGCGAAGTCCTTCACGTGGAGCTTGCGGATGTGGTCGCCGTTGATGGACTCGGCCTTCTTCTGGTCGAATCGGGCCGGGTTCGGGTTCACGTTCTCGATGTCGAACGCGGCGATGAACTCGTCGAGCGAGAACACGTCGCGGTCCGGGCCGATCGACCAGCCCAGGAGCGCGAGGTAGTTCAGGAGGCCCTCGTGGATGAAGCCGCGCTCCCGGTGCAGGAACAGATCGGCCTGGGGGTCACGCTTGGAGAGCTTCTTGTTGCCGGTCTCCCCCAGCACGAGCGGCATGTGGGCGAACCGCGGCACGAACGTCGTCACACCCGCGTCGATGAGAGCGGCGTAGAGCGAGAGCTGGCGCGCGGTGGACGGCATGAGGTCTTCGCCGCGGAGGACATGGGTGATGCCCATCAGCGCGTCGTCGACGGGGTTCACGAAGGTGTACAGCGGCACCCCGTTCGGGCGCACGACGACGAAGTCCGGGAAGGAGCCTGCGGGGAAGGTGACCTCGCCGCGGATCAGGTCCACGTACGTGAGGTCCTCGTCCGGCACGCGCAGGCGGAGGGCGGGCTGACGACCCTCGGCACGGAAGGCCGCCTTCTGCTCGTCCGTCAGGTCACGGTCGAAGTTGTCGTAGCCGAGCTGCTTCGCCCGGCCGTTGGCCTCGTTGCGGGCGTCGATCTCCTCGGCCGTCGAGTAGCTCTCGTAGAGCGCGCCCGTCGCGAGGAGCTTGTCGATCACCTCGCGGTAGATGTCGTGCCGCTCGGACTGCCGGTACGGGGCGTGCGGGCCGCCGACCTCGACACCCTCGTCCCAGTCGATCTTCAGCCACGTGAGCGCGTCGACGAGCTGGCGGAAGCTCTCCTCGCTGTCGCGCGCGGCGTCGGTGTCCTCGATGCGGAACACCATCTTCCCGCCGTTGTGACGGGCATAGGCCCAGTTGTACAGAGCCGTGCGGACCATGCCGACGTGCGGCAGCCCCGTCGGAGAGGGGCAGAAGCGGACGCGGACGTCGGCGCCGGCGGCGGTCGTGGTGAGGGGATGCGGAGTAGCCATAGCCCTTCGATTCTACGGGTGCGGGCGGGTCAGCCCCGGCGCGAGACCGCCACCGCCGCGCAGTGCTCCAGGGGCAGCACTGTTCCCACCCGATGGGCCGCGACCGTCTCCTCGAACCCCGCGCGGAACCGGCGTCGCTCGGCCGTGGAGAGCAGGGCGTACTGGGCGCCGGCGCCGGCCACGCCCCCTTCGACGGAGGTCCACAGCGCGCCGGGGTCGGCCTCCCACGTCCAGGTGTGCTCGGTGACCACGACCTCCGGGAGCCCGGCGCCGGTGAGCACGTCCGCGAAGCCGTCCGGGATGCGTGCGAAGTCCTCTTCGGCGGGGAGCCTCTCCCCCGCGTACGGCGGCAACCCCGCGCGTTCGACGACCTCCGCCCAGAACCACGACGGGGAACGGGTCCAGATCGTCGCGGCGACCGGACCACGCGCGACCCGACCCAGCTCGCGGGCGGCGGTCCGCGGGGAGGAGACGTGGTTCAGCACGAAGTTCGCCACGGCGGCATCGAAGGACCCGTCGCCGAAGGGCAGCGTCGGCAGTCCGCCCTCGACGATGCGCAGCGTCGGGTACTCCCGGTGGGCGACGGCACGCATCGTCGGCTCGGGCTCGCAGGCTGTGACGTCCCATCCCCGTCGTGCGAAGCGGGACGCGAGACGGCCTTCCCCCGCGCCGACGTCCAGCAGGCCACGATCCTCCGCCGGGCCGAGTGCGGCGGAGAGAGGCTCGAAGGTCCCGGCGCACAGGGCGGCGTACGAAGCGGCATAGGCCTCTCCGACGCCGTCCCAGGCCTTCACCGCGCGCTGCTCCGGGCGAGCGGTGACAGCGCGACGATCGAGAGGACGAGCACCGAGGCCGCGATGCCGAGCCCGGCGTACTGGAAGTTCGACAGCACGATGCCGGCGAGGACGGACCCGGCGGCGGCGGACAGGCTCATCAGCGAGTCGCTGCGTCCCTGACGACGAGTGCGCACCTCGGGCGCGGAGGCTTCGGTGAGCAGCGCGGCACCGGCGACCGTCGCGGCACTCCAGCCGAGGCCGAGGAGGATGAGGGCGACCATGACGCCCCACGCCACGGTGCCCGCGAAGACGGCGAAGGCCAGGGCGCCGCCGAGCAGAGCCTGCCCGAGCAGCACCACGCGCAGCCGCCCCCAGCGGTCGGCCAGCACGCCGAACACCGGCGAGAGCGCGTACATGCCGCCGACGTGCAGCGCGATGGTGATGCCGACGAGCGCTGAGACGTCCGCCGGTGTCGCCGCCGCACCGTGAGCGCCGTGGGCCATGTGCGAGAGATGCACCGGGGTCATCGCCATGACCGACGCCATCACCACGTGCGACCCCGCGATGGCGAAGATCGCGTAGCGGGCCACGCGCGGGCGGTCCGCCACGATGGCGCTCGTCGTCGCGGCCGCCGCCTGAGCGAGTCGCTGCGCGGCCAGCAGCGGATCGGGGCGCAGGGCGACGAGGTAGAGCGCGAGCGCCGCGCACTGCGCGACGAACGAGAAGACGTAGGAACCCGTCTGCGGAGGCATCCCGATCGCCTGTCCGACGATCTCCCCCGGGCCGAGTAGCAGCGGTCCCGCCACGCCGCCGATCGTCGTGGACCAGACGACGATCGAGAGGTCACGCCCGCGGTGCTGCGGCGCCGCGAGGTCCGTGGCCGCGAACCGGGATTGCAGGTTGCCCGCGTTCCCCGCACCGATCAGCAGGATGCCGACGAGCAGGAGCGGGAAGACGCGCACCGACGCCGCGAGGATCACCACGGCGATGCCGACGAGGGCGAAGAGATTGCCGAGGGTGAGGGCGCGGCGGCGTCCGAGCCGTGCGGCCATCCGGGCGAGCGGGATCGCGCAGAGCGCGGCGCCCAGGGTCACCGATGCCGTCGCGAGCCCGGAGAGCGCGTCGCTGCCGGAGATGTCCGCGGCGAGCAGCGCACCGAGCGACACGGTGGCGCCGAAGGCGATGCCGCCCAGCACCTGCCCCAGCGACAGCACGAGCACGGTGCGGCGCTGGACCGCCTGCTGCTGCGTCGCCGTGAGGGCGACGTCGGTCATGACGCGGGAGCGGCGTCGCGCACGGGGTTGCGCAGGATGCCGAGTCCGGAGATCTCCACCTCGACGGTGTCGCCCGCCTCGAACGTGCCGACGCCCGCGGGTGTCCCCGTCATGATGACGTCGCCCGGAAGGAGCGTGAATACCGCGGAGGCGTACTCGATGATCGCGGCGACCGAGTGGATCATGTCGGTGAGCGGCGCGTGCTGGCGAACCTCGCCGTTGACCCGCGTCTCGATCGTGGCCTGCGCGGGGTCGAAGTCCGTCTCGATCACGGGTCCGAGCGGGCAGAATGTGTCGAAGCCCTTCGCCCGCGACCACTGCCCGTCCTTGCGCTGCAGGTCGCGTGCGGTGACGTCGTTGCCGATCGTGTAGCCGAGCACGTGGTCGAGGGCGTTCTCCGCCTTCACGTTCTTCGCGATCCGTCCGATCACGACCACGAGCTCGCCCTCGTACTCCGTGCGCTCGGACAGCGCGGTGGGACGCACGATCGCGTCATCCGGGCCGATCACGGCGGTGTTCGGCTTGAGGAACAGCAGCGGCTCCTCGGGGGCCACTCCCCCCATCTCGGCGGCGTGATCGTGGTAGTTCTTGCCGACGCACACGACCTTGGAGCGCGGGATGACGGGCGCGAGCAGCGTGACCTCGGTCAGCGGGACGCGGGCGCCGGTGGTCTCGTACCCGGAGAACATCGGGTCCCCGGCGAGGACCACGAGCTCGCGGTCGTCGATGATCCCGTACATGATGGCGTCGTCGTGGCTGAACCGGGCGATCTTCATGCCTCCAGCCTAGATCCCCTCCTTTATCGTCGAGACCCCGCTTTCTCGTCGAGACCCCGGTTCGCTTGCGCGGGAGAGGCGGGGTCTCGACGGAAGCCCAGGGCCCCGGTGGAACTCATCCGGGAGGACGGATGCCGAACGCGGCGAGCCGTCGTCCGAGGTCCTCGGCGGTCCGGATGTGCCGGGAGCCCCAGCGCACCACCCGCCAGCCGGTCACCCCGCGGATCTCGTCCTCGCGGTGCTTCTCCGCCGTCACCGCATCGGCTGCCGTGGGCATCGTCCGCAGCTCCGCGTCCCGGTACTTGTCCTCCCCGTCGAACTCTCCGAAGGCCCGGGACCGCGGGAACCCGAAGTCGGCGAAGTACCGCGCGCCGTCGGAGCCCACGATGGGGACCTGCAGATCGATGTCTCGGAACCCGAGTCGATGCAACTGGAGGCGGCTCACGCTCTCGCCGGGAAGCTGGGCCCGCCCGTCCGCGAAGACTCCGATCCATCGCGCGCGCCGCACACCCCGGAGTCCCGCCACGCACAGGCCTTCGACTTCGGCCCGCCAGGCGGCGACGGCATCCGGGTCGACCTCATGCCCGTCGACCGAGACCATCCGTAGGGCCGCATCACCCGCAGCGACGACGGCCTCCGGTCGCAGCAGTCGGGCGAGATCGAACACGGTGCGGGCCAGCGACGTGCACCGGAGCCCGTGCCGCCGGACGACATCGCCCTCGTCGAGCATCATCTGGTGTCGGACGACCCCGGCCTCGGTCCTGGTGTGCCGACGGCTGCGGATCGCAGTGTGCACGTCGTCCCGGATCGGCCCCACGAGCGGCAGCCCCCAGAGCGCGGCGGCGGAGAGGTGCGAGAACACGGGACCCCCGCCCGGACTGGCCCTGCGGACGGCGCACACCCGCACGAGCTGCCGCCCCTCCGGCCACAGCTCGTCCCACACATCCGCGTCGACGTACGCCCCGCGGTGCACCCGTCGCAGCCTGCCGTGCGCGACCGCCGCCGCCAGCTCCCGTTCCGTGACGCCCGCATCGAGGACCTCCTCCCGCGACCGCACGAGATCCCAGGCATCGGAGAACGAGAGGCGCCGCGACATCCCCTCACTCTCCCCCGCTGATCTCTCCCTCCCAACGTTCTCCACACCCCCACCCCTCATCCCCCACTCCCCCCGCACTGTGCAGGAACGACCCCGGCGCGCGAGACCCCGGGTACACGCCGAGACCCCGCCTACCACGCGTCGACACGGCGGGGTGTCGGCGGGAAGACGGGGTCTCGGGGAATGGAATCAGGCGTCGAGGCGGAGGAGCCAGCCGTGCTTGTCCTCGCGACGGCCGTACTGGATGTCGGTGAGCTCCTCGCGGAGCGACAGCGCCAGCTCGCCCAGCGGCTGCGGCTCGTCGAAGCCCTCGCCCACGAGCGCGCCGATCGGCGTCACGACCGCGGCCGTGCCACAGGCGAACACCTCGACGATGTCGCCGGAGGCCACGCCCTCGCGCCACTCGTCGATCGAGATCGGTCGCTTCTCGACCGTGTAGCCGCGGTCCTCGGCGAGCTGCAGCAACGAATCCCGCGTGATGCCCTCGAGGATGCTGTCGGACTCCGGCGTGACGACACGACCGTCCTTGAAGACGAACACGACGTTCATGCCACCGAGCTCCTCGACGTCGCGGTTCTCGTTGAGGAACACGACCTGGTCGCAGCCCTTCGCGCTGGCCTCGGCCTGCGGCAGGAGGCTAGAGGCGTAGTTGCCCCCCGTCTTCGCCTTGCCGGTGCCACCGCGGCCGGCGCGGGCGTAGTCCTCGGAGAGCCAGATCCGGACCGGCTTCACGCCTCCGGTGAAGTACGCGCCCGCGGGGCTGGCGATCACGTAGTAGGCGACCTTCTGCGCCGCTCGCACGCCGAGGAAGGCCTCCTTGGCGAACATGAACGGACGCAGATACAGGCTCTGGTCGGCACCGGAGGGCACCCACCGGCCGTCGACGGCGATGAGCTCCCGCAGCGACTGGATGAAGTACTCCGTCGGCAGCTCCGGCAGCGCCAGGCGGCGGGCACTGGCCTGCAGGCGCGCGGCGTTGCGGTCGGGACGGAAGGTGTGGATCGAGCCGTCGGCGTGCCGGTAGGCCTTGATGCCCTCGAAGATCTCCTGTGCGTAGTGCAGCACGGACGCCGCGGGGTCGAGCGGGATCGGGCCGTAGGGCTGCACACGCGGACGGTGCCAGCCGCCCTTGACCGACCAGCAGATGTCGACCATGTGGTCGGTGAAGACGACCCCGAAACCGGGGTTCTCCAGCACTTCGGCGACGCGTGCCGGCGAGGCCGCGTTCAGGTTCTTCGTCACGGCGAACTCCAGGGGAGCCACGCTCGTCTCGGCGTCGATCGTCGTCATGTCGTCATCCAATCCTCGTGGGGTGGGCGCATCCTCGCGCCCTGTCAGCCTACGCCCGCCGTTCAGAGACGGGCAGTGATCGCGGAGCCGATCTCCGCGGTGGTGCGGGCACCGCTGCGGGCGGCGATGTCCGCCTCGACCGCGGCGCTCACACGCGCCGACTCGGCCGTCAGGCCGAGGTGGTCGAGCAGCAGCGCGATGGAGAGGATCGCGGCGGTCGGGTCGGCCTTCTGCTGGCCCGCGATGTCCGGAGCCGAGCCGTGCACGGGCTCGAACATCGACGGGAAGGCGCCATCGGGGTTGATGTTCCCCGAGGCGGCGAGGCCGATGCCGCCCGTGACGGCGCCGGCGAGGTCGGTGAGGATGTCACCGAAGAGATTGTCCGTCACGATCACGTCGAAGCGCGAGGGATCGGTGACGAGGAAGATGGTGGCGGCGTCGACGTGCAGATAGTCGACGGCGACGTCGGGGTGCTCGGCGGCGACCTCGTTCACGATGCGCTGCCAGATCGCGCCGGCGTGCACGAGCACGTTGGTCTTGTGCACGAGGGTGAGCTTCTGACGGCGGCGCTCCGCGAGGGCGAACGCATAGCGGACGACCCGCTCGACACCGAACGCCGTGTTCACGGAGGTCTCGTTCGCCACCTCCTGCGGCGTCCCCTTCCGGATTGCTCCGCCGTTGCCGACGTAGGGACCTTCCGTCCCCTCGCGGACGACGACGAAGTCGACCTCGCCCGGGTCGGACAGCGGACCGGGCGCTCCGGCGAAGAGCTTCGAGGGGCGCAGGTTCACATAGTGGTCGAGGGTGAACCGGAGCTTCAGCAGCAGTCCGCGCTCGATGTTCGCGTCCTTCAGTCGCGGGTCGCCCGGCGTCCCGCCGACCGCGCCGAGGAGGATCGCGTCGTGGGCGGCGATCGCGGCGAGGTCGTCGTCCGTGAGCGTGTCGCCGGTCTCGAGGTACCGGCCGGCACCGAGCGAGAAGCGGGTCTTGTCGAACGTCACGTCGCTGTCGGCCGTGACGGCGTCGAGCACCTTCTCCGCCTCGGCGATGACCTCGGGACCGATGCCGTCACCCGGGATGACGGCCAGCTTCACGACACGCGACATGAGACTCCTTGCGCACTGCACGGGGGTGGACCGGCCGCGGCGCGACCGCGGGTCGAACGGGCCGGTCCCCCCAGCGTAGTGGTCAGTGCGTGGGTGCCTTGCGCAGTGTGACGGCCGCGATGACCGCCGCGACGACGACGAGGCCCGCCCCGATGAGCGAGGTCACGGTGACGCCGGAGCCGAACGCGTCGGCCGCTGCCTGCCACAGGGCGTCGCCGAGCGCGGCCGGGAGCTCGTGGGCGGCGGTGTACGCGCCGGCCAGCGTCTCCTGCGCAGCGCGGGCCACCTCGGCCGGAAGCCCCTCGGGCAGCACCAGCGCGCCGCGGTAGAACGCGGTGATGATGCCGCCCAGGATCGCGGTCCCCAGCACGGCACCGAGCTCGTACGCCGTCTCGGACACCGCGCTCGCGGCACCGGCCTTCGCCGCGGGGGCGCTGGAGAGGATGAGCTCGTTCGAGATGGTCTCGGCCGCGCCGATGCCGATGCCGAGGACGACGAAGGCGAGGATGAGCGGTGCCACGCCGTGCTCGTGCGTCGTGAAGGCGACGATGAGGTACCCCGCGACGGAGAACACCAGCGCCGCCGGGATGAGCACGTGCGGCGGCACCCGCCGCGAGATCGGCACCACCGTGAGTCCGGCGACGATCATCGCCGCCATCCCCGGCACGAGCGCGAGGCCCGCGACCATCGGCGAGAGCCCCAGCACGAGCTGCAGGTGCTGCGAGACGAAGTACAGGAACCCGACGAGGGCCACGACGCTGAGCAGGTTCACCAGGATCGCCCCCGAGAACGACCCGCGGCGGAACAGGGCCATGTCGAGCATCGGGGTGTCGGCACGGAGCTGACGGCGCACGAACAACGTCCCCATCACGAGGCCGAGCAGCGCCCATCCCCCGGCGTACAGCGACGGGCCGTCGACCGCGAAGGACTTGATGGCGTAGACGACCGGGATCATCGCGGCCATCGAGAGCACGATGCTGAGCGGGTCGATGCGGCCGGGATTCGGGTCACGGCTCTCCGGCACGAGCAGCGGCGCGGCGATGAGCAGCGGGATGAGGACGGGGACGGCGATGAGGAACACCGAGCCCCACGCGAAGTGCTCGAGGAGGAAGCCGCCGACGATGGGGCCGAGCGCGGATCCGGCGGAGAACGCAGACGCCCAGACCGCGATGGCCATGCGGCGCTGGTCGCGGTTCTGGAAGATCGACCGCAGCAGCGAGAGAGTCGAGGGCATGAGCATGGCGCCGAAGAAGCCGAGCAGGGCGCGCGCCGCGATGAGAAGGCCCGCGGTCGGCGCGAAGGCGGCCAGAGCGGAGACCACGGCGAACCCCGTGGCTCCGATGAGGAGCAGGCGGCGGCGCCCGAAGCGGTCGCCCAGCGTCCCCATGGTCACCAGGAGTCCGGCGAGCACGAGCGGGTAGACGTCGATGATCCAGAGCTGCTCGGCCCCGCTCGGCGCGAGCGAGATCGAGATCTCGGGCAGCGCGAAGCTCAGCACCGTGTTGTCCACCGACACCAACAGCACCGGGAGCATGAGGACGACGAGCGCCGCCCACCCCCGAGCCCCGACGCGGGGAGCTTCCGTCTCTGTCGTCGGGATCGACGCAGTACGGGTCATGGAACACCTTTCCTTCCTGTGGACCGCTCGTTACTAAACCGTCCGGCTGGTATAGTAACAGATGCAGCCCTCCCGATCCCGCTCAGAGGATGACCGATGCCCCGCCCTCCCCTCGCCCGTGAGAAGGTCCTCGACGCCTTCGAGGCGATCCTCATCGACGACGGCGAACGCGCCGCGACGCTCGAGGCCACGGCGAAGGCCGCCGGCGTGTCGAAGGGCGGCCTGCTCTACCACTTCCGCTCCAAGGACGACCTGGAGACCGGGCTCCTGGAGCGCCTGGACCACCTGACCACCCTCGACCTGGAGCGCATGCGCACCGCCGAGGAGGGCCCCGTCGCGTACTACGTCCGGACCTCGGTGATGGAGGACGACGCCCTCGATCGCGCGCTCATCGCCACGACTCGGCTGGCCCAGGGCGGCTCTACCGCCGCGTCCGACATGCTCCGGGATACCCGGCGTCGCTGGGCGGAGACGATCCGTCCGCACGTCCGCGACACCGCCAGCCTCGACCTCGTGATGCTCGTGAGCGACGGCCTCTACTTCAACAACTCGCTCGACGTGCACGGGCCGGAGCGCCTGGTCCCGCGCAGCGACGAGCTCGCCGATCTCATCGCCCTCGTACTGCGCGCCACCGCCTGACGCCGGACAAGGCTGCGGGTACGGAGAAGGGCGGGAGCCTCGCGCTCCCGCCCTTCTCCCCCGCTCTGCGGTGTCAGACCTCGGTGATCTCGATCTGACGGAAGAGGTCGGCGTCGATGGCACCACGCACGTCGTCCAGCAGCTCCTCGGACACGGGCGAGTCGAGCGTCAGCACGCTGAGCGCCTGATCGCCCGCCGCGAGCCGCGAGATCTGCATGCCGGCGATGTTGATCCCGGCCTCGCCGAACTTCTGTCCGTAGACGGCAACGATGCCGGGGCGGTCGGTGTAGAGCATCACGACGTGGTGCTTCTCGATCGGCAGCTCCAGGGCGTGGTCGTTGATGCCGACGAGCTTCTCGGCCTGCTTCGGTCCGGTCAGCGTGCCCGACACCGAGAGCTGCGTTCCGTCGGACAGCGCCCCCGTGAGGGTGATGACGTTCCGGTACTCCTCGCTCACGTCGTCCTTGAGCAGGCGCACCGCGATGCCGCGCTGCTCCGCCAGGAGGGGCGCGTTCACGTACGACACGGTCTCGCTCACGATGTTCGTGAAGACACCCTTGAGGGCCGCGAGCTTGAGCACGCTCACGTCGTAGTCGTTGAGCTCGCCGTGCACCTCGACGTCGAGGCTCGTGAGCGGCGACGTGGCCAGTGCGGCGAAGATCTGACCGAGCTTCTCCACGAGCGAGATGCCGGGACGCACGTACGGGTCGATGACGCCGCCCGCGACGTTGACCGCATCCGGGACGAGGTCACCGCCGAGCGCGAGCCGCACCGAGCGTGCGACCGAGACGCCGGCCTTCTCCTGTGCCTCTTCCGTGCTCGCACCGAGGTGCGGCGTGACGACGACGTTCGGGAGGTCGAGCAGGGCACGGGCGCTGCCACCCTCGGCCGGGGGCTCGGAGGTGAAGACGTCCAGACCCGCACCGGCGATCTCACCGGCGACGAGAGCTTCGTGCAGCGCCTCCTCGTCGATGAGCCCGCCGCGGGCGACGTTCACGACGAAGGCGGTCGGCTTCATGGCGGCGAATTGCTCGGCGCCGATCATGCCCGTCGTCTCCGGGGTCTTGGGCATGTGGATCGTGAGGAAGTCGGCTTCGGCGACGAGCTCGTCCAGCGAGAGGAGCTGCACGCCGAGCTGCTGGGCGCGCGCCGAGGTGACGTAGGGGTCGTACGCGACGACGCGCATGTCGAAGGCGGCCAGGCGAGCGGCGACGAGAGCGCCGATCCGGCCGAGTCCGACGATGCCGACGGTCTTCTCGAAGAGCTCGGCACCGGTGAAGGAGCTGCGCTTCCACTGGCCGGCGGAGAGCGAGGCGTGCGCGGCCGGGATCCGGCGGGCGAGGCTGAGGATGTGGCCGACCGTCAGCTCGGCGGCGGAGACGATATTCGACGTCGGGGCGTTGACGACCATGACGCCGGCCGCGGTCGCAGCCTTGATGTCGACGTTGTCGAGGCCGACACCGGCCCGCGCGACGACCTTGAGCTTCGGCGCGTGCGACAGCGCCTCCTCGTCGATGCGGGTCGCGGAGCGGATGAGCACCGCGTCCGACTCCGCGAGGGCGGCGAAGAGCGCCTCGCGATCGGTGCCGTCGACGTGGCGGACGTCGAAGTCGGGGCCGAGCGCCTCGATCGTGGCGGGAGAGAGTACTTCGGCGATGAGCACGACAGGCTTCGGCACAGTGGATCCTTCGGGGCAGCGCGACAGGCGGGAGGGGCCGATGCGCCGCACACCGTCGGGGGCGCGATCGCGACAACTCTACCGGAGCGCCGGGACCGCTCCGTGCCGTGTGACGGCGTGACGGATCCGGCTCAGGCGCTGGGCAGCGTCAGACTCAGCGCGAGCAGGCTCATCCAGAACACCGCGACGATGCCGAGTCCGGCGAGGAAGGTCAGGGCGAGCTCGCCCACACGACGGCGTCGGCCGATCGCGAAGGCGAACCCGAACACGATCACGGGAAACACGACACCGAACAGCAGCGTCGCCCATCCGGTGCCGGTGAGGCCGGTCTGGGCCATGGTGATGAGGTGCGCGACCGCGTTCCACACCGCATACGCGTAGAAGAGCCCGGCGAGGGCGATGACGGTCCACACGAGCCAGCGCGGCGAACCGGTCGCCACGGCGGACGGTGTCTTCGGAGCGGTCATGCGCCGATCACCCCCACGGTCACGAACGGCCACGGCACGAGCAGCACGACGCCCGCCAGGAGCACCGCGGCGCGGATCCAGGATGCCCGGCCCCGCGTCAGCACCCACGTCGCGAGGAACCAGAGCGCGGGGGCGGCGATCGCCAGCACGAACCAGGGCAGGAACATGAAATCCGCGACGAGGAACGAGGCGAGCGGCTGCAGGCGGAGACCGCCGGCGATCCACCCCACGGTGTAGAGCAGGTAGACGCCCCCGACGACACCGACGAGGACCAGCATCGCATTGCTGAGACCGGAGGGCGCTGCGGTCTCCTCGTCCACCGACGCGGGTGCAGACGCCGAGGGTGCGACGGCCTCGGCCGGGATCGGTTCCGGAGCAGGCGTGGAACGCCGTGCGGCGTCCCGGGGGCGCTGCTCCGCGCTGTCGTCGCCGTCCCAGCTCAGGGCGTCGTCCGAATCGGATGTCATCTCTCCAGAGTAGGACACCCCGACCACTAGGCTCGGGGATGCCTCGGCGGGGTCGCCGGGGACTTTCGGGGGAAAGGACAACCATGGCCGAGAACGAGCCCACGTCGTCTGCTGCGCCGCGTCGTTCCACGGCCGGCGCCACGACCGGCGAACCGCCCGCGGGCTGGACGCCGAGCCCGGAGGCCAAGGCCTCCGCGACGCGCTTCCGCATCATCGCCGCGGTCCTCTGGGCGCTCGCGATCGCGGGCGAGGCCATCGGCATCTTCTGGCTCCTGCGCCAGCGCGAGTTCGTCGATGAGGGCGGCGCGCTGCTCCGCGATCCGGACACCGGCCTCCTGGAAGAGCAGGGAGCGACGGCGCAGTTCCCCCAGTGGGCGTTCGTCGCCCTGCTCGTCCTGCTGTTCGTGATCGCGGCGCTGTCGATCATCGGCTCGATCCTGTGGAAGAAGGCCAACACTCTCGACCCCGCGCGCCGCGCCGACAAGACGCGGTTCTTCGTCCAGAACCAGCTCGGCGCGATCATCGCGGTCGTGGCCTTCCTCCCCCTGGTCATCCTCATCTTCCTGAACAAGGACATGGACAAGCGGCAGAAGGCGACCGCCGGCATCGTCGGCATCGTCCTGGCCGTCCTCGCCGCGATCGTCGGGACGAGCTTCGCCCCGCCGTCCGTCGAGCAGTACACCGCGGATCAGTCGGCCGTGATCCAGCTCCTCGGGGCCGATGAGGTCGTGTGGGTCGACGGCGGCAAGGTCTATCACGTCTGCGACGAGGTGCCCGCGATCCAGACCGGCAGCGAGATCCGCACCGGCACCACCTCCGAGGCCATCGAGGCGGGGAAGATCCGGCTCACCCTGCAGTTCGCGTCCGAGCTGCGCACCTGCGGCCTGGCGGTACCCGAGAACGCCGACGAGATCACCGAGGCCCTCCGCGCGATCCAGGCCGGCCAGGTCGACACGCCTCTCCCTGCTCCCGTCTGGGCCGACCCGACGGATGCCCCGATCCAGATCGAGGATGCCCCGGCCGACGAAGGCTGACGTCAGGAGGCGCTCAGGGCCTCGACGAGACGGTCCTCCGCCGAGGCGAGGTGGGCGCGCAGCACCGCGGCGGCGCGCTCCGCGTCCCCGGCGGCGACAGCCTCGAGCATCTCCGCGTGCTGCGCGGCGATGAGTTCGGCATCGAGGAGACGCCGCCCCTGCACCTGCGCCATGCACAGCCGCACCTCGTCCAGCACGCTCCGGTACATGCGGCTGGTCCGCTCGCTGCCCAGGGCGTCGATGAGCGCCGTGTGGAAGCGGAGGTCGGGATCGACCGTCGCGGGATCAGGGCCAGGTGCCATCGCCTGCAGCTCGGCGTTCGCCGCCACGGCGGCTGCCGGCACGGCGGCGCTCTCCGCCAGCTCGCGTAGTGCCGCGCTCTCCAGCCGGATCCGCGTGCGGTAGACGTCGCGGACGGTCTCCGCCTCGATGCCGACCACGCGCGCCGTGCGATGCGCCGTCCGCACGAGCAGCCCGCTGGCCACGAGCTGCTCGATGGCCGCTTTGGCGCTGGGACGGGCGACGCCGTAGGTCTGGGAGACGGCCGCCTCGGTCAGAGGCTCCCCCGAGCGGATCTCGCCGGAGAGGATCCGGCTGCGCAGCTGTCCGGTCACGGCGTCGACCACGCCGACCACGCCGAGGGGGCGCTCCGCGATCGAGGTCATGCGGAACAGTCTAGTGAGGCGTCCGTCGTTCAGTACACT
The DNA here is from genome assembly GCF_044543605.1 of Microbacterium sp. NPDC064978. Taxonomy (NCBI): domain Bacteria; kingdom Bacillati; phylum Actinomycetota; class Actinomycetes; order Micrococcales; family Microbacteriaceae; genus Microbacterium; species Microbacterium sp. NPDC064978. The sequence continues at coordinate 476,412 of NZ_JBITWF010000001.1, forward strand.
TGTCTGACAATCTTCGAGCGGAGCAGAGGAGCACCGTGCCCACCACCCTCGACCACCCCCTCGATCCCGCACTGCTGGGGCCCGAGACGCAGGTCCACGCCCGATCCATCGACCGCTTCGCCCGCGCCCACGACGCCTCGCATTACCTGCTCGTCCCGGACGCGGTGCTGTCCCCCGCGGACGCGGAGGGCGTCGCCCGCGCGTTCTCGGCGGTCCGGGCGGCCGGACGCACGCTCACGTTCCGCTCCGGCGGCACCAGCCTCTCCGGACAGGGCATCAGCGGCGATATCCTGGTCGACACGCGCAGCCACTTCCGCGACATCCACATCGAGGACGACGGCGCCGCGGTCAGGGTCGGCCCCGGGGCCACCGTCCGGCAGGTGAACACGCGGCTGGCCCGGTACCGCCGCAAGCTCGGGCCGGATCCGGCCAGCGAGATCGCCTGCACGATCGGCGGCGTCGTCGCGAACAACTCCAGCGGCATGGCCTGCGGCATCACGGAGAACTCGTACCAGACGATCACGTCGATGGTCGTCGTGCTGCCCAGCGGCACCGTCCTGGACACCGGACGCGCGGACGCCGCGGACGTGCTCCGCGCCGCGGAACCCGCCCTGTTCGCCGGGCTGTCGTCGCTCCGGGAGCGTCTGCTCGCCTCGCCCGGGAACGTCGCGTTCCTGCGGCAGCAGTTCTCGATGAAGAACACCATGGGCTACGGCCTGAACGCCCTGCTCGACTTCGACGACCCGGTGCGGATCCTCGAACACCTCCTCATCGGATCGGAAGGGACCCTCGGCTTCGTCGCAGAAGCCCGTTTCCGCACCATCGAGGTGCGCCCCGCGATCGCCACCGGTCTGCTCGTCTTCGAGACGCTGTCGGCGGCGATGACCGCGCTCCCCGCTCTCACGGAGCTCGGACTCGCGACGATCGAGCTCCTGGACGCCGCCTCACTGCGCGTCGCCCAGGGCCTGAGCGACGTCCCCGCCGCGATCTCGGAGATCGACGTCCAGGGCCACGCCGCCCTCCTCGTCGAGGTGCACGCCGCCGACGACGACGCCCTCGCCGTCGCGAGCGCATCAGCGCAGGCGCACTTCGATGCCCTCCCCCTCGCCGTCGCCCCACGCCTGACGACCGATGCCGCCGAGCGCGCCGCACTGTGGCACGTCCGCAAGGGCCTCTACACCGCTGTCGCCGGGGCGCGGCCGTCCGGGACGACCGCGCTCCTCGAGGACATCGTCGTCCCCGTCCCCCGCCTGCTGGCCACGTGCGAACGACTGATCGAGCTGTTCGCGGAGCACGGCTACGAGGGCTCCGTGATCTTCGGGCACGCGAAGGACGGCAACGTCCACTTCCTGCTGAACGAGCGCTTCGACGACCCCGAGAGCGTGGCGCGGTACCGCCGCTTCACGGACGACCTCGTCGAGCTCGTCCTCGCACAGGAGGGATCCCTCAAGGCCGAGCACGGTACCGGACGCATCATGGCGCCGTTCGTGCGGCGTCAGTACGGCGACGAGCTCACCGACATGATGTGGGAGATCAAGCGGCTGTTCGATCCGGACGGGATCCTCAACCCCGGCGTCGTGCTGTCCGACGACCCGGACTCGTACCTCCGGGATCTCAAGCGCGTGCCCACGGTGGAGCGCGAGGTGGACCGCTGCGTGGAGTGCGGCTACTGCGAGCCGACCTGCCCGAGCAAGAGCATCACGCTCACCCCGCGGCAGCGCATCGTGCTGCGGCGGGACATGGCCTGGGCCGAGGAGCAGGGCGACACGGCGCTGCTGCGGGACCTGCGCGCGGACTACGACTACGACGGCGTGCAGACCTGCGCGGTCGACGGCATGTGCGGCGTCGCGTGTCCGGTGGACATCAACACCGGCGACCTCGTCCGCCGCCTCCGGGCCGAGCAGGAGAACGCCGTGGAGGGTGCGGCCTGGGGGACGGCGGCGAAGCACTGGAGCACCGTCACGCGCGCCGGCGGCGTCGCCCTCACGGTCGCCGATGCTCTCCCCGTCCCGCTCGTGCGCGGCGCGACGCGGGTCGGGCGCGCCGTGCTCGGCGCCGACACCGTCCCCCTCTACGACGGCGGCCTCCCCCGCGGCGGCACCGCGCCGCCTCGACCGGTCTCGCCTCCCGACGCCCAGGCCGTCTTCTTCGGCGCCTGCATCGGCACGATGTTCGGTCCGGAGGACGAGGGTCCCGGCTCCCGCGACGCCCTCCGCGCCCTGCTCGACCGCGCCGGGATCCCCGTCGTGGTCCCGGAGGAGAACGGCGGGCTCTGCTGCGGGACGCCGTGGAAGTCCAAGGGACACCTCGACGGCTATCGCCTCATGTCCGACCGGGTGCTGGCCTCGCTCTGGGACGCCAGCCGCCACGGGGAGCTCCCGGTCGTCTGCGACGCGGCCTCCTGCACCGAGGGCCTCGACGTCATGCTCACCCAGGCCGTCGCCGCCCATCCGGAGTACGCCGGTCTGCGCATCGAGGACGCCACCACGTTCGCCGCGCGGGAGGTGCTGCCGCGCCTTTCCGTCGATGCGAAGCTCCCCTCGATCGCCGTGCACCCGACCTGTTCGACGACCGCGCTCGGCGCGACCGGGGCGCTGACGGCGATCGCCTCCGCCGTCGCTGACGAGGTCTTCGTGCCCGACGGCTGGGGCTGCTGCGCGTTCGCCGGTGACCGCGGCATGCTGCACCCCGAGCTCACCGCGAGCGCGACAGCCCAGGAATCGGCCGAAGTCTCCGCGGCCGATACGGCCCGCGGCGGCTTCGACGCCTTCGTGTCGGCCAACCGCACGTGCGAGATCGGCATGACCCGCGCCACCGGCCGCCCGTACCGCCACGTGATCGAGGTTCTCGAGGAGCGCACGCGCCCCTAGCTCAGCGACGAAGGGCCCCCGTCGGATCACCGACGGGGCCCTTCTGCGGAGCGTGTGTCAGGCGCCGTGCGCGGTGAGCACGGCGACCGGAGCCTCGCGGAGACCGGCCGGGATCACGATGCGGGTCGAACCGCCGTCTGCGGACACCTCCGCCGGGGTCCCGTCGGCCCACGACAGCGCAGCGGCCGTGAGCTCGGACGGCAGCTCGAACTCGCCGTCCGCCGGGTCGAGCGCATGCACGTGCACCGCGTCGGTGGACGTGGTGTAGCGGCGAGGAGCCCCCGTGCGCTCCCCCATCCGCGTCCAGGGCCGCGTGCCGTAGATCGCCGCACCGTTCACGGCCAGCCAGCTGCCGAGCTCCTGCATCGCCTTCCGCTGCAGCGCCGGAATGGATCCGTCCGCCGCGGGGCCGACGTTGATGAGCAGGTTGCCGTTCTTCGCGACGACGTCGACGAGGAGCCGGATCAGGGCCGCGCCGGAGAGCGAGTGGCGCTCGTCCTCCGCCTGGTTGAACCCGAACGAGTAGCCGAGCCCGCGGGTCGACTCCCACGGCTCGGGGATGATGTCCGGGATGTCCGTGTATTCGCGGGTGAGGAACCCGTGGTACGGCACACCCCAGCGGTCGTTGACCACACCGTCCGGGACGGCGTCGAAGTACCGCTGCAGGAGTGCGGCCACGGCGTACTCCTCCGTGCCCTTGCCGCCGTCCGGCCACTCGATGTCGTTCCAGAGCACGTCGGGCGCGAACCGCTCCACGAGCTCCTCGAGCTGCGCGGCGGCGTACCGGGAGAAGTGGGCGTCGTTGCGACGGAACCGGAACAGGTCGGTGTCCGACTCGATCGGCGGGAAGTCGCTGACGTGCCAGTCGAGCGCTCCGGAGTAGTACACGCCGAACTTGGCTCCCGCCCGCCGCGTGGCGTCGTGGAACTCGGAGATGAGGTCACGGCGAGGGCCGCGCGCGACGGCGTTGAATCCGGTCGTGGCGGTGTCCCACAGACAGAACCCCTCGTGGTGCTTGGTCGTGGGCACGACATAGCGCGCTCCGGCCGCGACGAGTTCACCGACGAAGGCCTCGGCATCGAAGGCGTCGGCGTCCCACTGGTCGGCGAGGTCCTCGTACGAGGTCCCAGGACCGTAGGTGCGCTGGTGGCGCTCCCACGTCGGGCTGCCCGGGATGCGCACCGTGTTGCCGTACCACTCCGCGTACTGGTGCCACGCATAGGCATCCTCGGTGGGGATGTTCACGCCCTCCCCGTGCTGCACGGCCCACGCCGGCACGGAGTACAGCCCCCAGTGCACGAAGAAGCCGAGCTTGGCGTCGCGGTACCAGTCCGGCACGCCGTTCGCGGGGTAGACCGGGGACGCCGCACCGAAGTCGGGGCCGGTGCGCTTCTCGAAGTTCATCATGATGCCGTGTCCTCCTCGTCGGCCCCGCGGCGCACGACCACCGCGGTCAGATCGGGGTCGCCTGTCGTGTCGAACGGGAACACCCCGGGGCGCAGGCGATGGTGTCCGAGGCGGAGCAGGTCCTGGTCCACCCCGCCCGGGGTGAGCGCCAGCGTCCATCCCGCTGCCAGCTCGTACAGCTCCGGCTCCAGGTAGCCGATCTTCACGACCACGATCTCGGCCGTCGTCGGCTCGAGCCCCAGCATCCGGAAGTCGGAGAGGTGGTGGAAGGGCTTGCGGCGCTCGGTCAGGATGGCGTGCAGCCCGCCGACCGCGAGCACCACCTGGGTGCCGGCGTCCGGGTCGTCGTCGGTGACGGAGAACACCGTGCCGGTGATCTCGACCGGTCCGTGGGGCCCGGAATCGACCGCGGCTCCGGCTGACAGCGTGACCGTCGCACCGACGCCCGCCTCCACGGCTTCGGCGACGGCCCGCGGATCGAAGATCGAGGCGACCAGCGTCGTGTGCGTGCCGTCGGTGAGCTCGGGTCGCTGCAGCAGGTGGGCGAGGGTCCAGGTCACATCGCCCGCTCCCCCGGCCGTCGGGTTGTCCCCGGAGTCGGAGATCACGTACGGATGCGGGGCACCGGGGGCCAGCGCCTCCTCCAGCGCGTCGTCGAGGCTTCCCGTCTTCGCGACGAAGACGAAGTCCTTCCGTGCCTCCCAGAACATCCGGGCCACGCGCTCCGCCTCACGGGCGATGACCTCCCTGTCGTCCCCGGTGACCACGACGTACGCCTGGCAGCGCGGCTCGTCGGCCCATGCATAGCCGATCCACACCGACGCGTCCACGACGCCAGGCAGCGCCTCGATCTCCGGCAGCTCGGCGTAGATGCTCCGCGCGGGCTCCAGTCGCGTGCTCGTCTTCTCCCCGGGCAGCAGCACGGGCACGGGCACCCAGGCCGTGAAGGGCCGCCGTGCCTGCACGTCGCTGCCGTGCGGGCCGCGGAGACGGTCGAGCAGGTTCCACACCGCCCGCTCCTTCGTGTTCAGCCAGTCCTCATGCGGCGCCATCCGGTAGCAGGTGAGCAGATCCACCGCGTCGCGCAGAGTCTCCGAGACGTTGCCGTGCAGGTCCATCGATGTGGAGACGAGGGTGTCCGGGCCCAGGGCGTCCCGCACCGCGAGAGCGAGGTCGCCCTCGGCATCGTCCATCCCGACGACGCTCATCGCGCCGTGGATGTCGAAGAAGAATCCGTCGAACGGCCCCTGCGTGCGGATCCCCTCGACGATCGCGTCCTTCATCCGGCGGTAGGTGTCCGGGTCCACGGCACCGCCGGGCAGCGAACGGCCGTGCGTGAGCGGGACCCACTCCGCCGCCTCGGCGAGCTCGCGTCCGGCGTCGAGGAACGGGTAGTACGCCCGCAGTGCATCGCCGGTGCGGATCGTGAAGGCCTCGTCCCCGGAGATATGCGGGGAGAAAGTGCTCGACTCGATGGAGATGCCGCCGATGCCGATCCGGGGCCGCGCGAGCCCGCCCTCGGCGAGCGGCGGCAGCGGACCCTTCCAGATCTCGTGGGCTTCCGGGCGTGCGGTCACGGTGGTGTTCTCCTCTGCGGTCGCAGTCGTGGTCAGGAAACGGGGGCGAGGGCGCGTCGTGCGCTCTCGATGGCGCCGAGCGCGACGGCGTCGGCTCCGAGGACGGCGGGGACGACGCGCAGCGCGATGCCCGACACTGGGGCATCGGTACCGAGCGTCCGCTCGATCGACGGCTTTAGGAGGTCCCAGGCGGCCGTGACCCCGCCGCCGACGATGGCCATCGGCAGGTCGAGGAGCGTCGCGGCACTGGCGCAGGCGAGAGCGAGCGCCCGTCCGGCGGCGTCGAACACGGCGCGGGCGTCGGCGTCGCCGGCCCGTGCGGCCTCCGCGACCTCCCTGGCATCGTTCACCGGACGACCGGTGCGCTCCTCGAACCGCCGGGCGATCGACGTCCCGGACGCCAGGGTCTCCAGGTGACCGGTCTGCCCGCAGGTGCAGACGAGGTCGCTGTAACCGGGCGTGTGCCCGATCTCGCCGGCCGCGCCGTGGGGGCCGTGGTGCAGCTCCCCGCCGATGACCAGCGCGCCGCCGACGCCCGTGCCGAGCATCACACCGAGAACATCGGGAACGCTCGGACCCGCCGCGGCGGCTTCTCCGAGGAGGAAGGCGTTCACGTCGTTCTCGACCCGCACCGGGACGCCGACGCGCTGCGCCAGCTCCGGGCCGAGCGGGAAACCCGCCCAGTCTGCGAACAGGGCGGACGCGGCACGGATGGTGCCGCTCTCATGGTCGATGACGCCTGCGGCACCCACCCCCACCGCGGCGACGGCGACACCGGCCTCGGCCGCCAGCCGCGCGACGAGGCCGGCCGCGGCGTCCGCCATCGCCGAGCCGCCGACGCTCGCGGGCGCCGGGACGCTTCCGCGTGCGAGGACGTCTCCGAAGGCGTCCACGACGAGGGCCGCGATCTTCGTGCCCCCGATGTCCACCCCCGCCAGAGCGAAGTCGGACCCGGGGCCCGTGGTCGTTCGTCGAGGGTCGTCCGTCTGCTGCCCGACCGCGTTCATCGTCCGCCCAGTCCGGCCATCGCGATGCCCTTGACCAGGTGCTTCTGCAGCACGATCACGAGCAGGGTGGTCGGAATCATCGAGATGATGGCGGCGGCCATCTGCAGGTCCCACCGGGTGCCGGTGAGACCGGCGAAGCTCGCCAGACCGACCGGCAGCGTGCCGTGCGCGTTGTAGTCGACCGTGACGATGAGGGGCCAGAGGTAGCTGTTCCAGAAGGACAGGAACGTGAAGACCGCGAGTACCGCGACCGCGGACTTCGACAGCGGCAGGATGATCTGCAGGAAGGACCGGACAGGGCCGGCGCCGTCGACACGGGCCGCCTCCTCCAGCTCGTAGGGGATGCCGCGGAAGAACTGCCGCATCAGGAACGTGCCGAAGGCGCCGAACGCGAAGGGCAGGATGAGCGCCTGATAGGTGTCGACCCAGTTGAACCACTGCATGACCTGGAACATGGGGATGACGAGCACCTCGGCGGGCACCATCAGCGTGGCCAGGAAGAGGACGAAGACCGCGTCGCGGCCCTTCCACCGCAGGCGCCCGAACGCGTATCCGGCGGTCGTGGACACCACGAGCACGACCAGGGTGCCGCCGATCGCCACGATGAACGAGTTCATGATGTACGTGAGGAACGGTCCGTAGGCGAAGACGTCGACGAAGTTGCTCCAGCGGAGCTCGGAGCCCACGAGCGTCGGCGGCATCGAGAACATCTCGGAGTTCGGCTTGAGGGCCGAGAAGAACGCGTAGACGAGCGGCGCGATGAAGATGAGCGCCGCGACGTAGATGGTGACGTGCGCGAGGATCAGCCGGGCGCGCGCGCCCGGCGTGGTCGCCGCACCGCGCGCCTTCTCCCGCTCGCGCTGACGCCGCGGGGCGGTGCCGGTGGGCCGGACGAGGGTCTCAGTGCTCATAGTGCACCCACTTCTTCTGTGCGGCGAACTGGATGCCCGTGATCGCGATGATGATCGCGAACAGGATCCACGCGGCGGCGGCGGCGAGTCCGAGATCGCCGAAGGTGAAGCCCTGCTCCCAGATGTACATCACGAGGGGCTTGGTGGCGTTGCCGGGGCCGCCTCCGGTGAGCATCTGCGGCTGGACGAAGACCTGGAGCGAGGTGATCATCGTCATGATCGTCGCGAAGAAGATCGACGGCGAGATCATCGGGATGATGATGCTCCACACACGCCGGATGCCCTGTGCGCCATCGATACTGGCCGCTTCCAGGACGCTCTCCGGGAGCTGTTCGAGGGCGGCGGAGAAGATCAGCATGTTGTAGCCGAGTCCCTGCCAGACGCTCATCACGACGACCATGATCATCGCCCAGTTGGGGTCGGCGAGGAAGTTCGGCAGCTCGATGCCGAACCAGGTGACCGAGAGGCCGTTGAAGAGCCCCTGCGGCTGCAGCATCATCTTCCACACCAGGACGTTCGCGACCATCGGGGTCACGACGGGGATGAAGAAGAGGACGCGCAGGGCACCGCGGCCGCGGATGCGGGGGCCGAGGCCGAGGGCGAGCACGAGCGAGAGAGCGACGCTCAACGGCACGTACAGCAGCGTGTACACCGCCGAGTTGCGCAGCGCGGGCCAGAAGTCCGGGCTGCTGGTGAACAGCTTGACGTAGTTGTCCACCCCGTTGAAGGTGCGTTCGCCGAAGGTCGGCCAGTCGAAGACGCTCATCACGATCGAGAGCCCCACGGGCACGATCGTGAACAGGGCGAGGCCCACCAGGGCTGGGCTTGCGAAACCCAGCGCCTGGCGGCCCTCGACCTTGGCGAGCGATCCTCGACGTCTCGTCGTGATCGTCATCTCGTTGTCTTTCTCTGTTACTGCTGTGCGGGCCGGATCCGGCTCACTCGCCGAACTGCGCCTGGGCGTTCGACAGCAGCTCCTCCATCGTCATCTGGCCGTTGTAGACGCTGACGAGGTTGGGCTGGATGTAGCTGTCGAGCTTCTGCCAGTTCTTGGTCATGTACAGCGGCACCGTGTCACCGAACGCGGCCTCGAACACCGACTGGACCTGGTCGCGGTACTGCTCGTCGATCGACTCGAAGTACAGCGGCTGCGACGAGATGCGGGCCGGGTAGGAGCGGCCGGACGACGCGATATAGTCCTGCGCGTCCTCGCCGACGAGGGAGCCGAGCACCTTCAGCGCGGCCTCCGGGTTCTTGCAGTTCTCGGCGATGCCGTAGCCGGAACCGAGGATGGGACCGGGGTTGCCGTCCACGCCCGCGGGCAGCGGCACCATGCCGGCGGCGAAGCCGGACTCGTTGTTGAGGTAGCTGACGGCGTTCCAGGTGCCGTCGACGGCCATGGCCGCGTTGCCACCCGTGTACTGGTTCTCGCCCCAGCCGGTGTCGGAGGCGGAGGCGACCGGAGCCGCGACCTTCTTCTCCGTGACCAGGCCGGCGTACCAGGACGCGGCGTCGACGAAGTCCTCGTCGTCGATGTGCAGCGTGCCGTCCTCGGAGGCGGGCTGCGTGGCGGAGTACGCGATCGGCATCGACATCCACTGGTAGCCGCCCATGCCCATGCCGAACCCGTACTTGCCGTCCTTCGTGGCGTCGGCGGCGATCGTGTCGAAGTCGTCGAACGTCCAGCCGATCTCCGGCGTGGCGGCACCGGCGGCGCTGAGCATGTCCTGGTTGTAGTAGACGAGCATCGTGGCGACGTCGAACGGCACGCCGTAGACCTTGCCCTCGAAGCTGAGGATGCCGTCGGCGCTCGGGTTGAACTCCGACCAGTCGATTCCCGCGGTCTTGAGATCCTCGTCGCTGAGCTCGCGGAAGCCGGCCGTGTAGCCGCCGAGCTGCGCGCCGCTCATGCCGGTGATGCACGCCATGTTGCCGCTGGCCATGTTGGTCGTGAGCTTGGTGAAGAAGTCGCTCCACGGCGACGTCTGCAGCTTGATCTTGATGTCCGGGTTCTGCTCCTGCGCGAACTCGATCTGCGCCTCCAGCGCATCGACGTCCGACTCGCTGCCGGCCCACATGTCCACCACGATGGTGTCGCCGTCGGCCGAGCCCCCGGATCCCCCGCTGCTCGCACAGCCGGTCATCGCCACGGCCACGCCCGCGACAGCGGCGACAGCCCCCACACGCAACTTCTTCATTGAATGCCTCCTGAGAAGGGATAGGTTATTTCGAGACTCGCACTAACCAATTAGGATTTCGTATGAAGTTACGCTGTCATAGTTCGCAAGGTGCCGCAAGCTGAACATCCGATGTTTATAGGGTGGTGATAATTCGTCACTCGCCTGAAACACGCCGCACCCCCGCTACGCTGACGATGCCTCGAGACGAAGGGCCTCCATGACGAACCCCGCCGACACCACCGTCGACGACCCGCACACGCGGCGCATCCTCGACTTCGTCGCCCGCGGACAGGCGCGCTCCCGCTCCGAACTCGCCTCCGCCCTCGGCGTGGCCGCGTCGACGGTCGGCCTGCGCGTACAGGCGCTCCTCGATGCCGGCGTGCTGGAGGAGGCGGGGGCCGGCACCTCCCGCGGCGGACGACGGCCGCGCGTGCTGCGGATCGCCGGCGACGGCATCGTGCTGTCCGCCGATCTCGGCGGACGCCATGCCCGCATCGGACGGCACGACCTCAGCGGCGGCCTGCTCCACTCGGAGACCATCGCGATCGACGTCGCGGACGGCCCGGAAGCGACGCTGGAGAGAGTGTCGGAGGTCTTCGAGCGCCTGCTCGCCGAGACACGGGTCCACGCGATCGGCGTGAGCCTGCCCGGCCCCGTCGACGTCGCGACCGGCTCCGTGGATCAGCCCTCGCGGATGCCGGGGTGGCCCGGATTCCGCGTCGGCGAGCACCTCGCGGAGCGCCACGGCGTCCCCGTCGTCGTCGACAACGACGCCAACCTCGCCGCCCTCGGCGAGCACCGTCGCCAGCTCGGGCACACCCAGCACAGCATCACCGTCAAGGCGGGCACCGCGATCGGCAGCGGGATCATCGTGGACGGGCACATCCATCGGGGAGCGACCGCCGCAGCCGGCGACATCACGCACACGCGGATCGACGGCAGCGGCGACATCCCCTGCTCCTGCGGTAACACCGGCTGCCTGGAGACCGTGGCCAGCGGCGCGAGCCTCGTCCGCCAGATGCGCGAGCGCGGCAACACCGAGGTCCGCACCACGGCCGACGTCCTCACGCTGGCGCGGGACGCGGACCCCCTCGCCACGACCCTCGTCCGCACCGCGGGGACCCACCTGGGTCAGGCACTGTCCGGCGTCGTGAACTTCTTCAACCCGCACGCCCTGTTCCTCACCGGGAGCATGAGCGCCTCCGAGCCGTTCATCGCCGCGGTGCGCAGCCGGGTCTACGAGGCCTGCCACCCGCTCGCGACCCAGCGTCTGCGGATCGAGGCCGCGGCCACCGGCGCGGACGCGATCCTGCACGGCGCCGCCCGCCTCGCGCTCGAGGGCATGGACATCCCGGTGGCGACGGCCTGAGCCGCCGCCACCGTCAGCCTCACTCCCCCGTGAGGCGCAGTTCGATGACCGGCATCAGCACGTCGGGACGCCGTACCGGAAGATGCACCGTGAGCGTCCCCTCGGCCTCGCCCGCCGGCGTCATCAGGTCGGCCTGCTGGTCCGGGTCGCTGACGCTCGTACGCAGCCAGGAGCCGTCGTTCAGCAGCCGCGCATACGAGACCTTGCCCGCAAGACCGGGCAGATGCACGAAGCCCAGCGGCCAGCTGAACAGGCTCAGGTAGAGCCGGTCGCCGCGGAGCGTGTACACGCCCTCACGGGGCGGCGTGAACGGCGCGTGACCGGCCCCGATCACGGCGCGGTCGTGCAGGCGCATCCACTCCCGGATCTCGGCGAGGGTCTCCGCATCCCGGGGCGCGATCGCCCCACGCCCGTCCGGGCCGATGTTCAGGAGCATGTTGCCGCCCATCGACACCGAGTCGACGAGCATCTGCGCGAGCAGCACCGGCGACTTCTGGTCGGTGTTGTCCCGGTGGTACCCCCAGGAGCCGTTGAGCGTCTGGCATGCCTCCCACACGAGGGGCACGCCGTCGCGGACGATGGGAGCCGTCGGCTGATACTGCTCGGGCGTCACGAAGTCCGCGGGGATGCCGAGCCGGTCGTTGACGACCATCTCCGGCTGCAGCTCCCGACACAGCGCGAGCAGCGCCTCGGCGTCCCAGTCCTGCGGCCCCTTCCCCTCCCAGCCGTCCTTGGACTCGGGATAGGTGAAGTCGAAGAACAGGTAGTCGATGTCGCCGTACCCGGTGAGCAGCTCGCGGACCTGACCGTGCAGGTACTCGCGGTAGCGGGCCATGTCGCGCCCCTCGTTCAGGGCGTGCGCGTTCTCGTCGTCGCGTCGCGGGTGGTTCCAGTCCACCGTGAAGTCGGGGTGATGCCAGTCGATGACCGAGTGGTAGAGGCCGACCCGGATCCCCTCGGCACGGAGGGCGTCGACGTACTCGCGCACCAGGTCGCGCCCGACCGCCGCGACGGACGTGAAGTCGGTCAGCTTCGAGTCCCAGAGGCAGAAGCCGTCGTGGTGCTTCGTCGTCAGCACGACGTAGCCCATCCCCGTCTCCTTGGCGGTCTTCGCCAGGGCCGCGGCATCGAAGAGGTCGGGATCGAAGTTGTCGAAGTACGGGCGGTACTCCTCGTCGGTGAGGCGTTCGTAGTTCTGCACCCACTCGTGCCGCGCGGCCCCGCTGTAGAGGCCGAAGTGGACGAACATGCCGAAGCGGGCGTCATCAAACCATTCCTGTCGCATGCGTCCATCCTGGCACAGACATCGGATGTCTGCGCCGCGGAATGCCGTACGGAACGCCGAACGGGCGCCCCCGGAGGGACGCCCGTTCGTTCGCGAGTCGAATCAGCGCGCGGCGCTACCGTCGACGTAGTCCTCGTCCTGCTGCTTCCAGGCGAAGAGCGAACGCAGCTCCTTGCCGGTCGCCTCGATCGGGTGCTGCTCCTCCTTGGCGCGGAGTGCGAGGAATTCCTCGGCCCCGTTGTCCTGGTCCTCGATGAAGCGCTTCGCGAACGCGCCGGACTGGATGTCGGACAGGACGCCCTTCATGCTCTCCTTGACGCGCTCGTCGATCACGCGCGGGCCGGACACGTAGTCACCGAACTCGGCGGTGTCGGAGATCGACCAGCGCTGCTTGGCGATGCCGCCCTCCCACATGAGGTCGACGATGAGCTTGAGCTCGTGCAGCACCTCGAAGTAGGCGATCTGCGGCTGGTAGCCCGCCTCGACGAGGGTCTCGAAGCCCGCCTGGACGAGGTGGCTCATGCCGCCGCAGAGCACGGCCTGCTCGCCGAACAGGTCGGTCTCGGTCTCCTCGGTGAAGGTCGTCTTGATGACGCCGGCACGGGTGCCGCCGATGGCCTTCGCGTACGACAGCGCGAGGTCCCAGGCCTGGCCGGAGGCGTCACGCTCGACGGCGATGATGTCGGGGATGCCGCGGCCGGCGACGAACTCGCGACGCACCGTGTGGCCGGGAGCCTTCGGGGCGACGAGGATCACGTCGACACCCTCGGGTGCGTCGATGTAGCCGAAGCGGATGTTGAAGCCGTGCGCGAAGGCCAGGGTCTTGCCCGCGGTCAGGTTCGGGGCGATGGACTCGCTGTAGATCGTGCGCTGGTGCTGGTCCGGCGCGAGGATCATGATGACGTCGGCCCACTCGGTCGCCTCGGCGACGGTCTTCACGGGGAAGCCGGCCTCCTCGGCCTTCGCGGCGGACTTCGAGCCCTCCTTGAGGGCGATCGCGACCTCGACACCCGAGTCGCGCAGGTTCTGGGCGTGGGCGTGGCCCTGCGAGCCGTAGCCGACGATCGCGACCTTCTTGCCCTGGATCAGGGACAGGTCGGCGTCGTCGTCGTAGAAGATCTCGGTGCTCACTGGTTTCTCTCCTTGGTTGTGGTTGTGCGGGACGCGCGGTCCCAGAGTCTGTCGAAGGGTCAGCCGCGCAGGACGCGCTCGGTGATGCTCTTGCCGCCGCGGCCGATCGCGAGGAGGCCGGACTGGGCGATCTCCTTGATGCCGAAGGGCTCCAGAGCGCGCAGCAGCGCCTCGACCTTGCCCTTGTCGCCGGTGACCTCGATGACGAGGGCGTCGGCGGCGTAGTCGACGACCGACGCGCGGAAGAGGTTGACGACCTCGATCACGTTCGAGCGGCTGGCGTTGTCCGTGCGCACCTTCACGAGCATGTGCTCGCGCTGCACGGACGACGCCGGGTCGAGCTCGACGATCTTGATGACGTTGATCAGCTTGTTGAGCTGCTTGGTCACCTGCTCGAGCGGCAGTTCCTCCACATCGACGACGACCGTGATGCGGGAGATCCCCGGCACCTCGGTCACGCCGACGGCGAGGGAGTCGATGTTGAAGCCGCGGCGCGCGAACAGGCCGGCGACGCGGGTCAGAAGGCCGGGGGTGTTCTCCACCAGCAGGCTCAGGACGTGGGTCGACATGGCTCAGTCCTCCTCGTCGAACGCGGGCGCGTGGTCGCGCGCGTACTGGACATAGCTGTTGCTGACCCCCTGCGGCACCATCGGCCACACCATGGAGTCGGCGCTCACCACGAAGTCGATCACCACGGGGCGGTCGTTCGTCTCCAGCGCGAGCTGGATGGCGGCGTCGACCTCCTCCTCCTTCTCCACGCGGATCGCGAGGCAGCCGTACGCCTCCGCGAGCTTCACGAAGTCGGGGATGCGGATCGTGCCGTGTCCGGTGTTCAGGTCGGTGTTGGAGTGGCGGCCGTCGTAGAACAGCGTCTGCCACTGCCGGACCATGCCCAGCGACGAGTTGTTGATGATCGCGACCTTGATCGGGATGTTGTTGATCGCGCAGGTGGCGAGCTCCTGATTGGTCATCTGGAAGCAGCCGTCGCCGTCGATCGCCCAGACCTGGCGCTCCGGCTCGGCGACCTTCGCTCCCATGGCCGCCGGCACCGAGTAGCCCATCGTGCCCGCACCGCCGGAGTTCAGCCAGGCGTTCGGACGCTCGTACTTGATGAACTGCGCGGCCCACATCTGGTGCTGCCCCACACCGGAGGCGAAGATGCCCTCCGGTCCGGTCAGCTCGCCGATGCGCTGGATCACGTACTGGGGCGCGAGCAGGCCGTCGGTCGTCGGCGCGTACCCGAGGGGGAACTCGTTCCGGAGGCCGTCGAGGTACGACCACCACTCCTCGATGTCGGGCTTCGTGTCGGCCGTCGCTCCGCGGAAGGCCGCGTCGAGATCGGTGAGCACGTCGCGCACGTCTCCGACGATCGGCACGTCGGCCGTGCGGATCTTGGAGATCTCCGCCGGGTCGATGTCGACGTGCACCACCTTCGCGTGCGGCGCGAACAGTGCCGCCTTGCCCGTGACGCGGTCGTCGAACCGTGCGCCCAGCGAGACGAGGAGGTCGGCCTCCTGCAGCGCCAGCACGGCGGGGACCGTGCCGTGCATGCCCGGCATTCCCAGGTGCTGCGGATGCGAGTCGGGGAAAGCACCTCGCGCCATCAGCGTCGTCACGACGGGCGCACCGGTCGACTCGGCCAGTTCGAGCAGCTCGGCCGCGGCCCGGCCGCGGACGACGCCTCCGCCCACGTACAGCACCGGCTTCTTCGCCTCCGCGAGGAGGGCGGCCGCCGCCTGGATCTGCTTGCCGTGCGCCTTCGTCACCGGGCGGTACCCGGGGAGCTCGATCTTCGGCGGCCACACGAAGGGCGCGGTCGCCTGCTGCGCATCCTTGGTGATGTCCACCAGCACCGGACCGGGGCGACCGGTGCCGGCGATCTCATAGGCCGCCGCGATGGCGCCGGGGATGTCCGCGGCGTCCTTCACGAGGAACGAGTGCTTCGTGATCGGCATCGTGATCCCCACGATGTCGGCCTCCTGGAACGCATCCGTTCCCATCAGCGTCGAGAACACCTGACCGGTGATCGCGAGCAGCGGCACCGAGTCCATGTAGGCGTCCGCGATCGCCGTGACGAGGTTGGTCGCCCCGGGGCCCGAGGTGGCGATGCACACGCCGACCTTGCCGGATGCGGAGGCGTATCCCTCGGCCGCGTGGCCCGCGCCCTGCTCGTGCCGCACGAGGATGTGACGCAGCTTCGACGCATCCATCAGCGGGTCGTAGACCGGGAGGATCGCTCCGCCGGGAAGGCCGAAGACGTCCGTGACACCGAGAAGCTCGAGCGAGCGGACGACGGCCTCCGCACCGGTGATCTCCGGAGCGGATGGGCGGGCGGGCGGCCTCGGCACGGCCGAGACGGAGTCAGCAGTCATGACTTTCCTTCTGATGAACTGTGCGGGACACCGGCGCTCCGATCGAGCGGTTCCTGAGCCGGTCGATGGATCAGCCGGTCGTCGCTCCCTCGGCGGCGGACCGCACGAGGCGCGAGTACTTGGCAAGAACGCCTCGGGTGTAGCGCGGGGGAAGCGGCTCCCAGCCAGAGCGGCGGGAGGCGAGCTCCGCCTCGTCGACGAGTAGGTCGAGAGAGCGAGCTGCGATATCGACCCGTATCAGATCACCATCGCGCACGAAGGCGATGGGACCTGCGTCCACCGCTTCGGGTGCTATATGTCCGATGCACAGGCCGGTTGTGCCGCCTGAGAATCGTCCGTCCGTCAAGAGTAGTACATCTTTTCCGAGCCCCGCGCCCTTGATGGCCGCGGTGATGGCGAGCATCTCGCGCATACCCGGTCCGCCCTTGGGGCCCTCGTACCGGATGACGATGACCGTCCCCGGCTCGATGGTCCCCTCGGCGACCGCGTCCATGGCGGCGCGCTCGCGCTCGAAGACCCGCGCGGGACCCTCGAAGACGGCCGCGTCGAAGCCGGCGGTCTTGACCACGGCACCCTCCGGAGCGAGCGACCCGTGCAGGATCGTCAGGCCGCCCGTGGCGTGGATGGGGTTGTCGAACGTGTGGATGACCTCGCCGTCGATCGGCTGCGGGTCGAGCTCGGCGAGGTTCTCGGCGAGCGTCTTGCCGGTGACGGTGAGCGCGTCGCCGTGCAGCAGCCCTTCGTCGAGCATCGCCTTCATGATGACGGGGATGCCGCCGTGCCGGTCGACGTCGTTCATGACGTACTTGCCGAACGGCTTCATGTCGGCCACGTGCGGAACCTTGTCGCCGATGCGGTTGAAGTCGTGCAGGCTCAGCTCGACCTCGGCCTCCCGGGCGATCGCGAGGAGGTGGAGCACGACGTTGGTCGAGCCGCCGAGGGCCATCGCGAGAGCGATCGCGTTCTCGAACGCCTCCTTGGTGAGGATGTCGCGCGTCGTGATGCCCTGACGGAGCAGGTTGACGACGGCCTCGCCCGACCGGTGCGCGAAGTAGTCGCGGCGGCGGTCGGCAGCGGGCGGCGCGGCGGAGCCCGGCAGGCTGAGCCCGAGCGCCTCGGCGACGGAGGCCATGGTGTTGGCGGTGTACATGCCGCCGCACGCGCCCTCACCGGGAGCGATGGCGCACTCGATGCGCTTGAGGTCCTCCTCGCTCATGAGGCCGGCACGACAGGCGCCGACCGCCTCGAACGAGTCGATGATCGTGACGTCCTTCTCGGTGCCGTCGGAGAGCTTGACCCAGCCCGGCGCGATCGACCCGGCGTAGAGGAAGACGCTCGACAGGTCGAGGCGCGCGCTGGCCATGAGCATGCCGGGGATCGACTTGTCGCAGCCCGCGAGCAGGACGGAGCCGTCGAGGCGCTCGGCCATCATCACGGTCTCGACCGAGTCGGCGATGACCTCGCGCGACACGAGCGAGAAGTGCATCCCCTCATGGCCCATCGAGATGCCGTCCGAGACGGAGATGGTGCCGAACTGCAGCGGGTAGCCACCGCCGGAGTGCACGCCCTCCTTCGCCCCCTGCGCCAACCGGTCGAGGCTCAGGTTGCAGGGTGTGATCTCGTTCCAGCTGGACGCGATGCCGATCTGCGGCTTGTCCCAGTCGGCGTCCCCCATCCCGACCGCGCGGAGCATGCCGCGGGAGGTCGTGGCCTCGATGCCGTCGGTGACGACGCGACTGCGGGGCTTGATGTCGATGGGCGCGCTGGTGGAGGGATCATGCGAGGACATGACGAGAGTCTATTCCTGCGCGACGGCCCTCTCGTTCGCGAGCGTCTCCAGAAGCGCGGCGATCTGTTGTGGAGAGTCCACACGGAGGGTCGCGGCGCTCTCCCCCGGTCCGACGCGCACACCGAGGTCGCCCTCCTGCAGCACACGCATCGCATCCTCGTCGGTCACGTCGTCACCGGCGAAGAGGATGCCCGTCGCGTCGAAGCGCTCCCGAAGGGCGATCATCGCGGCGTCCTTGCCCTCGTTCCGCGACGAGAACTCCAGCACCCGATGGCCGGCGCGCCGGCGCCACTGCGGGAAGCGCTCGGCGACGAGGGCGTCGATCTCGGCGAAGACCCTCTCCTCCGTCTCCCGGTCCGCGCGACGGGTGTGCACGCCCATGCCGAAGGTCTTCGGCTCCAGCTCCGCGCCCTCGTAGCGGTCGATGATCGGCTGCGCGGCGGCCCACAGCTCCTCGCGCGCCCCGAGCTCGGTCGTGTCCCCCGGGGCGTCGGCGGCACCCTCACCGGGGAACCAGTACTGCGCGCCGTGGGAGCCGGCGAGGACGACCACGGAGTCGTCGGTGTGCTCGGTGATCTCTCTGAGGTCGTGCATGCTGCGACCGGAGACGTAGGCGACGATCGTGTCGGGCATCGCCGCGAGACGGGCCATCTGCACGGCGACCTCCGGCAGCGCCCGCGCGGCCATCGGGTCCGCGACGAGCGGGGACGCGGTGCCGTCGAAGTCGAGGGCCACGACCAGGCGCGGCGTCGTCGCGAGGGCGGTGAGGTCGGCGTCGGCGGTTCCGGGGATCCAGGGGCGCGTCACGGTGTCTCCGATCGAGAAGAAGAAGGGTGTGCAGGGAGTGCGGTCAGCGGCGGCGGACGTCGGCCAGAGCGTCGAGGAAGGATGACGACCAGGCGTTCACATCGTTGTCCAGCACCCGGCGGCGGAGGGAGCGCATGCGCCGCGCCTGCTCGGCGGGGGACATCTCCACCGCCTCCATGATCGCGTCCTTGAGGCCCGCGATGTCGTGCGGGTTGACGCGCACGGCCTGGCGGAGCTCGTCCGCCGCGCCGGTGAACTCGCTGAGCACGAGGACGCCGCGGTTGTCGGTCCGGGTGGCCACGTACTCCTTCGCCACCAGGTTCATGCCGTCACGCAGCGCTGTCACGAGCATGACGTCGGCCGCGAGGTACAGGGCGACCATCTCCTCGCGCGGGTACCCCTGGTGGAGGTAGCGGATGGCGGAGTGACCGACCGTGTCGTGGTCGCCGTTGATGCGGGCCACCGCGAGCTCGATCTCGTCCCGGAGGTGCGCGTAGGCGTCCACCCGCTCCCGGCTCGGGCTCGCCACCTGGATGAGGGTGACGTCCTCCACGTCCAGGCGGCCGTCTTCGAGGAGCTCGCCGTATGCCTTGATCCGGTGCCCGATGCCCTTGGTGTAGTCCAGGCGGTCGACGCCGAGGAGGATGCGCTTGGGGTTGCCGAGGCTGGCGCGGATCTCCGCGGCCCGCGCCCTGACGTCTTCGCGAGCGGCGAGTTCGAGGTACGGGGCGGTGTCGATGGAGATCGGGAAGGCCTTGGCGATGGCCGTCCGCGAGCCCCCCTCATCCGGGACCGCGATACTCGACCCCTTCACCTCGTAGCGCAGCCGGCGCCGGACCGCGGTGAGGAAGTAGGTCGCGTCCTGCGCCCGCTGGAAGCCGATGACGTCGGCGCCGAGCAGTCCGCGCAGCACCTGGTCCCGCCAGGGAAGCTGGGCATAGAGGCCGTGGGCCGGGAAGGGGATGTGGTGGAAGTAGCCGATGGTGACGTCGGGGCGCAGCTCGCGGACCATCTGGGGCACCAGCTGGAGTTGATAGTCGTGCACCCAGACGGTGCCGTCCTGCGCGGCCGCGGCCGCGGCCGCCTCCGCGAAGCGACGGTTCACCCGCACGTACGCGTCCCACCACTCGCGGTGATACTGCGGCGGCGCGATGACGTCGTGGTACAGCGGCCAGATCGTGTCGTTGGCGAAGCCCTCGTAGTAGTCCGCGACCTCGTCGGAGCTCAACGCCACCGGGATCAGGTGGATGCCGTCGGCATCGAAGGCCTCGAGCTCCACGTCGGGCTGGCCAGGCCAGCCGACCCAGGCACCGTGTACACGGCGCATCATGGGCTCGAGCGCGGCGACGAGGCCGCCGGGCGACGTCCGCCAGGTCTCCTCACCGTCGGGGCCCACGACCCGGTCCACCGGGAGGCGGTTGGCGACGACGACGAAATCAGCAGCGGTCACAGGGGCACTCCTCGGTCCAGTAGCTTCCAACCTATCGAGGATGCGCGCCGACCGCCGGTCCTCCCTCAGGCCTTGACAGCGGACGCCGCGCGGTGCACACCGCTGAGAGCCCAGTTCCCGAGGCCCGCCGCGAACGCGATGCCGGCCGCGATCATCGGGAGGACGAGCGCAGCGGAGGTGCCGAGGCTCTCCGCGATCTCCCCCGCCACCGCGGCGCCGATCGACTGACCGACGATCACGCCGGAGCCGAGCATCGCCATCACCGTCGCCGACCGGCCACGGGGGCTTCGAGCGGCTCCGAAGCTGTACTGGGTGACGAGGGTCGGACCGATGCCGATGCCCATGATGGCCAGGGCCAGCATCATGCCCGCCGGGGAGTCGACGATGCCGAGGAGCAGCGATCCGGCGAGCAGGATCCCCGAGAACACGAGCCAGCGCGCGCGCAGGGAGAACCGGACGGGGAGCCAGGCGACGCCGAGGGCGAGCACCGCGGAGCCGACGCCCATCACGCCGTACAGGAGCCCCGCCTGCTCCGGGGCTCCGAGGTCGGCCATGAACGAGGTGAGCGAGGTGAGCATGGTGCCGAAGAAGATCCCGACACCGAGGATGCCGAGGACGACGATGAGGAGCTGCGGACGGAACAGCTCGGACACGGCGGACGGTGCCCGACCGTCGTCGGTGCGGTCCTGGGAGACGTGCCGCCCGCTCGGGTGCAGGGCGAAGGCTCCGACGAACACCAGGGTCAGCGCGGCGGCCCCGACCAGCGGGGCCCACGGCGCGAGCGCCGAGGCGAGCACACCCACGAGGAAGGGCCCGAAGACGAAGACGGTCTCGTCCGCGGCCGACTCGTACGCCATCGTGCCGGAGACGGTCCGCGCGCGGCGCTCCGCGGGCATCCGCTCGCCGATGATCGTCACCAGCCGGGAGCGCGAGAGCGGCGCCACCTGGGGCGCGGTCGCGCCGATGCCGATCGCGGCGAGGAGCACGAACCCGTCAGCGGCCGGGCCGTAGACGACCGCCGTGAAGAGCAGGAGCATCGCCGCGTTGCCCACGGCGAGCGCGAGGAGGACCGTGCGCTGACCGAAGCGGTCGGCGGCGGCGCCCAGGAGCGGTCCGAAGCAGGCGGTACCGAGACCGACCGCAGCCGAAGTGAGTCCGCCGAGGGAGAGCGACCCCCGCGCCGACACGACGACGGTGAGGACGCCGACCACCATCATGGCGAACGGCAGTCGCGCGATGAACGCGATGAGGAAGTACGGCAGGCCGGCGAGGCGGAAGAGGCTCGGCTCGGCGGTGTCAGGCGTGGTGCTGGTGTGTGTCATGGCTCTCGCGCGTCGATGACGCGTGTCGGGTGCCGCCGCTGTCCGCCGGAGACGCCGACGGCCGGTAGATACACGGTTTCTGCGGCCGCGGGTGAACCGCGACCCTCCCATGATATCCGGTGGCCCTGGACGGACGCCCTGCCAGCCTCTCCCCCGGCTTGTCAAGGCTCCGGCCCCCGTGCCCCGGCTGCGGGTACCGTAGGGGCATGCGCTACCTCTTCAGCACCGGACTCGTCGCCGCGATCTCGGCTGGGATCTCGCTGCTGCGCGGCACCCGCAATGAACCCATCACCTGGCGCTCGCTCCTGTCATGGGTGAGCTGGGGCATCACGATGGCGCTCGCGGTCGGCGCGGTCGTCGACATGCGCCGCGAACGCCACGGCGTGCCGGTGGATGCCGACTCCCCGCAGTCGGTGAAGAAGTCCAAGAAGGCGCAGCGTCTGCAGTTCCGTTCGCAGAAGGCCCTCGCCGATGCGCAGGGGCACGCCCAGGACAAGCGGTCCTGACGCACCCCCGCGCCTCCCGCGTCAACGGGTGAGGATCAGCGCCTCGCCCTGACCGCCGCCGCCGCACAGGCCGACCGCCGCGGTTCCGCCACCCCGGCGGGCCAGCTCGTGCGCGACGTGCACCACGAGACGGTTGCCGGAGGCGCCGATCGGATGACCGATCGCGATGCCGCCGCCGTGCACGTTGACGATGTCGCCGTGCAGCCCGAGCTCGGTCTGCGAGCGGGCGACCACGGCCCCGAACGCCTCGTTGATCTCCACGAGATCCAGATCCTGCGGCGTGATGCCCTGTTTCCGGCACGCCTGCTCGATCGCCCGCGCCGGCTGCGCCTGGAGCGAGTTGTCCGGGCCGGCGGTCTGGCCGCTCGCCCCGACGGTCACGAGCACCGGCCAGCCTTTGGCCTCGGCCGTCCCGCGCGTCGTGACGACGACGGCGGAGGCGCCGTCCGAGATCTGGGACGAGTTGCCTGCGGTGATCGACCCACCCTCGGCGAAGGCGGCACGCAGTCCCGCGAGGGTCTCCACCGTGGTCTCGGGGCGCACCCCCTCGTCTCGGGTCACCCGCACGGGCTCGCCCCGGCGCTGCGGCACCTCGACGGCGACGATCTCCGCATCCAGCACCCCGCTCTCCTGGGCGGCGGCGGCCCGCTGATGCGAGAGCGCCGCCACCTGGTCCTGCATCTCTCTGGTGAGCTCGTATCGCGCGTTGTGCCGTTCCGTCGACGCGCCCATGCTCTCCCGGTCGTAGGCGTCCGTCAGCCCGTCGTAGGCCATGTGGTCGAGGACCTCGACGGTGCCGTAGGTCCAGCCGTCGCGCGATCCCATGAGCAGGTGCGGCGCGCGGGTCATGGACTCCATGCCGGCGGCGACGACCACCTCGGCGTCCCCGGTCCGGATCATGCGCGCCGCGTCGATCACCGCGGTGAGCCCGGACAGGCACACCTTGTTCACGGAGTGCGCGGGCACGTCCCAGCCGATCCCTGCGCCGATCGCCGCCTGACGGGCGGCGTTCTGCCCGGATCCGGCGGCGAGCACCTGTCCCACGATCACCGCGTCGACGTCTGCCGGATCCACTCCCCCCTGCTCCAGGGCGCCGCGGATCGCGAACGATCCGAGCTGCGGCGCGGTGAAGGCGGCGAGCTGTCCTTTCAGCCGGCCCTGCGGGGTGCGCGCCGCGGCGACGATGACGACATCGTTCTCACTCATTGCTCGGTCCTTCCGTTCTCCAGTTCCGGGGCGAGGCGGAGGGGCGGCTCCGTGGCCTCCCGTACCTGCTGCACCGTGACATCGGGCGCGACCTCGACCAGCAGGAGGCCCTCCCGCGTCACGTCGATCACCGCGAGGTCCGTGATGATCCGGTCCACGACGCCGCGGCCGGTCAGCGGCAGCGTGCAGGCGTCGACGATCTTCGCCGAGCCGTCCTTGGCGACGTGCTCCATCAGCACGATCACCCGTCCGGCGCCGTGCACGAGGTCCATGGCGCCCCCGGGGCCCTTGACCATCTTGCCCGGGATCATCCAGTTCGCGAGGTCGCCGGAGGCGGAGACCTGCATCGCCCCGAGGATGGCGGCATCGATCTTCCCGCCGCGGATCATGCCGAAGCTGAGGGCGGAGTCGAAGAACGCCGCTCCGGGGAGCGTGGTCACCGTCTCCTTCCCCGCGTTGATGAGATCCGCGTCGACCTCGTCCTCCCGCGGGTAGGGCCCGACCCCGAGGATGCCGTTCTCCGACTGCAGCACCACGGTCACGTCGGACGGGACGTGGTTCGGG
The DNA here is from genome assembly GCF_044543605.1 of Microbacterium sp. NPDC064978. Lineage (NCBI taxonomy): Bacteria > Bacillati > Actinomycetota > Actinomycetes > Micrococcales > Microbacteriaceae > Microbacterium > Microbacterium sp. NPDC064978. The sequence continues at coordinate 500,165 of NZ_JBITWF010000001.1, forward strand.
ACGAGCGTAGGCAGGCCGATGCCGAGGTTCACGTACGCGCCGTCCGGGAGCTCGACCGTAGCGCGCGCGGCCATCTGATCTCTGGTGAGCGCCATGTCAGGCTCCTTCCGCGGCGACGGTCCGCCGCTCGATGCGCTTGGGGATGTCCTCGCCGACCTCGACGATCCGGTGCACGAAGACCCCGGGCAGGTGGATCGTGTCCGGATCCAGCTCCCCCGGTTCCACGAGCCGCTCCACCTGCGCGATGCACACGCGTCCGGCCATCGCGGCGAGCGGGTTGAAGTTCCGGGCTGCCTTCCGGAACACGAGGTTGCCGTGCCGGTCGCCGCGCGCCGCATGCACCAGGGCGAAGTCGGTGGTGATGGCCTCCTCCAGCACGAACTCGCGGGGCTCGCCGTGCACCGCGAACGTGCGCACGTCCTTGGGCGGTGAGCCCACCGCGATCGATCCGTCGGGGTGATACCGGCGAGGCAGGCCCCCGTCGGCCACCTGGGTGCCGACGCCCGTCTGGGTGTAGAACGCGGCGATCCCGGATCCTCCCGCTCGCAGCTTCTCGGCGAGCGTGCCCTGCGGCGTCAGCTCCAGCTCGAGCTCCCCGGACAGGAACTGCCGCTCGAACTCCTTGTTCTCCCCCACGTACGACGAGGTCATCTTGCGGATGCGCTGCGCGGCGAGCAGCACGCCGAGCCCCCAGTCGTCCACCCCGCAGTTATTGCTCACCACGCTCAGGTCGGTCGTGCCCTGCGCGAGGAGCGCTTCGATGAGCGCGATCGGGTTCCCGGAGAGTCCGAAGCCTCCGACGGCGAGCGAAGCGCCGTCCGGGATGTCGGCGACGGCGGCCTCCGCGGATTCCCACTGCTTGTCGATCACGTCTGCTCCTTCGGTTCCGTGTCCCCACCAGCCTCCCGCCCCGGCGGAGTCACGGCCAGCGCCCTCTTGCGATGTGGACGCCCGCGCCACTAGCGTCCACGATGTGGACACTGCGACGAACCCCGTCCCCGGCGCTCAGGCTGTCGCGCGGGCGGCGCGGCTCCTGCGACTGGTGACAGCCGCCGGCACCGACGGCGCCACCCTGCAGGAACTCGCCGGCAGCGCCGGTCTCTCCCGCCCCACGACTCATCGCCTGCTCAGCGCCCTGCGCGTGGAGGGGCTCGTGGACCGGGACGGCGACAGCAGCCGCTGGATGCCGGGACCCGAGCTTTTCCTCATGGGATCCGTGGCCGCCGCTCGATACGACGTGACTGCCCTGGCCCGGGACATCGTGCGGTCGCTCGCCGTGAAGACCGAGGAGAGCGCCTTCTTCTCCGTCCGACGCGCGGACGAGACGGTCTGCCTGCTGCGCGAGGAGGGCTCGTTCCCCATCCGCTCCTTCGTGCTGAGCGAGGGGGTGCGCTTCCCGCTCGGAGTGGCGAGCGCCGGCCTCGCGATCCTCGCGTTCCTCCCCGACCATGATGTGGATGCCTATCTGGAGCGCCATCCTGAGCTCGTCGAGAACTGGGGACGTGCTCATGGCGAGCGCCCGCTGCGGGAGCGCCTCGCCGAGACGAAGGAACGCGGGTTCGCCGTCAACCCCGGCCTGATCGTCGAGGGGAGCTGGGGCCTCGGCGCGGCGGTGTTCGACCGTGCAGGGCGCCCGGAATGGGCGCTCAGCCTCACCGGCGTCGCCTTCCGCTTCGGCCCGGAGCGTCAGGCCGAGCTGGGCCGGACCCTCCTCGCCCACGCCCATCAGCTCTCGGCGAGGATCGCCCACGCCCGGCGGTGACCTCGATACATATCAGTAGGTATATACTTTCTGGTATGAATCGCTCCGAGGTCATCCCGTCACTCGTCCTGTCGGGGTACGCGCTGGGCCGCATCGCCGCCCAGGACGCAGGGAACGACGCCCCCGCGGCGCAGTGGCGGGTGCTCAGCCTGCTCGATCAGTCCGGTCCCCGCCGTGTCGGCGAGCTCGCCGCAGCAGCTCGCACCACGCAGCCCGGGATGACCCGGCTGCTCGGCACGCTCGAACGCGAGGGTCTCGTGCATCGCTCCCCCGATGCCGACGACTCCCGTGCCACCGTCGTCGCCGTGACCCGGGACGGGACGGCGGCCCTGACTGCCTGGCGCTCCGAGTTCCGGGAGACGATCGCGCCGCGGTTCGCCGACCTCGACGACGATGACTGGCACGCCCTCACCCGTGCGGCAGAGATCCTCGCCGCCCGCACCTCCGCAGACCGGACAGGAGAGATCCGTTGAACACCGCCCCCGCATCCCGCACCCCGTCGGTCTGGAAGCAGCCCGCCCAGGTGTGGGCCGTCGCCTTCGCGTGCGTCGTCGCCTTCATGGGCATCGGCCTCGTCGATCCGATCCTCCCGGCGATCGCGGAGTCCCTCGAAGCGACGCCGGTCGAGACGGAGCTCCTCTTCACCAGCTACCTCCTGGTCACCGGCCTCGCGATGCTCGTCACGAGCTGGATCTCCAGCCGGATCGGCGCTAAGGCCACGCTGCTGGTCGGACTCGGACTGATCGTGGTGTTCGCCTTCCTCTGCGCGATCAGCGGCAGCGTCGACGCCGTCATCGGATTCCGGGCCGGCTGGGGTCTGGGCAACGCGCTGTTCATCTCGACCGCGCTGGCCACCATCGTCGGCGCGGCATCCGGCGGCAGCAGCGCGGCGATCGTGCTGTACGAGGCTGCTCTCGGGCTCGGCATCGCCGTGGGCCCGCTGCTCGGCGGCATCCTCGGCGAGCAGAGCTGGCGCGGACCGTTCTTCGGCGTCGTCGCCCTGATGGCCATCGCGTTCATCGCCGTCCTGGTGCTGCTGCGAGGGCCGGGCGAGAAGCGCACCCCCGTGAAGTTCTCCGCCCCCTTCACCGCTCTGCGCCGTCCCGCTCTCGCGATCCTCGCCGTGGCCGCCCTGTTCTACAACATCGGCTTCTTCGTGCTGCTGGCGTTCTCGCCGTTCCCCCTGGGCTTCGGGGCCATGGGCATCGGCCTGACGTTCTTCGGCTGGGGCGTCGCGCTCGCGGTCACCAGCGTGTGGGTCGCGCCCGTGCTGATGCGCCGGATGCCGAGGACCCACGTCATCCTCACCGTGCTGCCGCTGCTCGCCGTCGACCTCGTCGTCGCGGGGCTGGTGGTCGCCGAACCTGCCGCTCTCGTCGTGTGCATCATCGTGGGCGGCCTGCTCCTCGGCGTCATGAACACCGTGCTGACCGAAGCCGTGATGGAGGCGACCGACCTCCCCCGCTCCGTCGCCTCCTCGGCCTACTCCGCGGTCCGCTTCCTCGGCGGCGCGATGGCCCCGCCGATCGCGGCGCTCCTGTGGCACCTGTTCAGCGCGACCGTGCCGTACCTCTTCGCCGCCGCCGCCGTCCTTCTGGCAGCACTGACGATCCTCCTCGGCCGGAAGGTCCTCGCGCACATCGACGACGAACCTGCCGACGCGACCGCGGAGGACGCGGCGGCGATCCTCGTCGGTGACGCCGGCTGACACGCTCGACTACCGTGGGGGCATGAGCGACCCCTCTTCCCTCCCCGAGCGCAGCCGACGGGTGCAGGAGCACCTCCTTGCGGCCGGTGTCGAGACCGAGATCCGGGTCCTGCCGGACTCGGCACGCACCGCTGCGGAGGCGGCCGCCGCCATCGACTGCGACGTCGCCGCGATCGCCAACAGTCTCGTCTTCCTCGCCGACGGCCGCCCCGTCCTCGTCATGACCAGCGGCGGGCACCGGGCGGATCTCGCCGTTCTCGCGCGGAGCATCGGGGCGCGTGCGGTGGCCATGGCGCCACCCGCCGTCGTCCGTGAGGCCACAGGACAGGCGATCGGCGGAGTGGCGCCCGTCGGCCATCCCGCACCCCTCCCCACCTTCATCGACCGCGCCCTGCAGCAGCACGACGCGATCTGGGCCGCGGCGGGCCATCCGCACACCGTCATGCCGCTGACCTTCGCCCAGCTGTCGAGCCTCACCGCCGGCACGGTGATCGAGGTCGTCTGACCGGATGTCCGCCCCATGCCCCATGATGGAGGCGATACCGGCCGCGGTCGGGTGACCGACGACAGGGAGGCGACGACATGTGCGGACGATTCGCGAACGACGCGACGACGGACGAGCTGATCCGGGAGTTCGTCGCCGAGGGCGGCCGACCGGAGGACTGGTGGAAGTCCTGGCACGGCGCCTACTCGATCGCGCCCACCGAGAGCGCCCCCATCGTCCGGGACCGGGGTGAGGGCCGCATCCTCGAACTCGTGCGGTGGGACTGGCAGAGTCCCCCCAACCGTCCCCAGCGCGCCCCGCTGATCAATGCACGGATGGAGAAGCTCGCCGCCGGATTCTGGGCGCCGGCGTTTTCTGCGGCCCGCTGCCTCGTCCCGATGCGCGGGTACTTCGAGTGGACAGGTGAGAAGGGGCACAAGACGCCGCATCTCCTCCACGGGGACGGCCTGCTCGCCGCCGCCGGCCTCACCTGGTCGATGGAGCACGAGGGCGAGAAGGTGCGCTGCTTCGTCGTCGTCACCAGGGAGGCGCGCGACGCCGGCGGCGAGGTGCACGACCGGATGCCCGCCTTCCTGACCCCCGACACGTGGGACGCCTGGCTCACACCGGAGAAGCTCACCGGGCAGACCAAGTTGGACACGCTGGCAATGCTCGATCACACCTCCGCCGACGTCGCGGCGACGCTCCGCGGCCACGTCGTGGACCGCAAGGTGAGCAACACCCGCACCGTCGACCCGTCCGATCCCACGCTTCTCGATCCGGTGGCCTGAAACGGGGAGACACGCGACGACGCACGACACCCCGGTCGGGTAGGAGAACGGGCAGAAGTGTGAAACGCTGAGCACACCCCACACCAGCGGTCATCGCGTCCGCGCCTCTTGGCACAGGTTCCCGTGGCGAGAAGGGAATCTTGCAATGGGCAAGTTCATCTACGAGAACAGCGTCAAGGTCGATATCGAAGACCGCGCTCTCACTCACATCCAGCTGGTCATGACCGCGAAGCTCCGCCGTGGCGAGCCCTTCGGCTTCACGTGGAAGGACGACGTCAGCATGGGCGGCGGCCGGACGACGGTCTGGATCCATGCCGGCAGCTCGCTCGTGTACAAGTACCACGGCAGCCGGCAGCCCAGCGTGAACCGCGCCTGGATCGAGGCTCTCGCATTCACGGCGAACGCCCCGAGCGGGCTGTATCTCGTCCCCGAGCCCGCGGAGCAGCAGCAGCCGGACGAGCGCGAGAGCGCTCTCACGCGCTCCTAACACGCCGACGGAGCGGGTTCAACCCCCCTTCGTATCGGTCCTGTCCCTTCGTATCGTGGAGCCATGGGGAACCATACGGGAATGACGACGACGCACATCGAGATCGATGGGCACGACTTCCTCCTGCCTCGCAGCACGGACGTCGCGGACCTCATGTCTCGGATCGAAGCGGCCGCCCGCTCGCAACCGACCTTCGTCGACTTGGCGACGGGCGATGCGCTGACGAGCGTGCTCATCACCGCCCAATCCCGGGTGGTCGTCTACCTCATCCGCGAGGACACGGGGCAGGATGCCCCCATCGACGCCCGTTCGACGCTCGACTGGGATCTCTGAGGAGCACGGCCCGCTCGTAGACTGGACCGATGCTCGTCGCTCTCATCCGCCCCCGAGGATCCATGACTGTCGACGTCACCGGGACATCCCTCGAAGACGTCCACACGCAGCTCGATGCTCATCGCGAGCCGGGCTACGCGCTCACGTCCGCCCCGGTGCGCATGCTCAAGGGCGAGGCGAAGATGGAGGCGACGGGAACGTTCCATCGCATCGACGGCGTCGAGCAGATCGAGGCCGACGACATGGCAGGCATCGAGGCCAAAGTGCCCGAGGGCTGGCAGTTGCTGTCCGTCCGTCGCGCCTGACGCGCGAACCGCCCACCCGAGCGCGCGTTTCCCCCCTCGCGCAGGTCGACCCGCACGCTCCGTGCGGGCTCGAAAAGGCTCCTGCGCGAGCCTGCAGAGGTGCGGTTTCGATCCCGCTAAGAGCACCCTGGCGGCCGGCATGGACGCGACCGCGGATGCAGCGAGCGTCTCGTTCGTACAGACAAAAGAAAAAGCCTCGGAGATGGCGAGATCTCTGAGGCTTGTTCCGTGCACCCCCAGGGACTTGAACCCTGAACCCACTGTTAGAAGGTGAGGGATGGCCTGACGTGGATTCTTGTGGCCTGACCTGCCAAAATGTTCCGTCGCCGTTGTTCGGCCACATGGACTGACATTCCCCGGGATTCCGCGGGATTCCCGTCATTGGATGGATTGAAAGTAGCCACTAAGTAGCCATTTTCGGCCCCTTCGCTACTTCCGGTGGTCGCTCCACGCCCGGCCGTCCCACCAGCGCAGGTTGGGCGTGCCGTCCGGGTCTGAGTACCAGCCGGCCTTGGGGCCGGTGGCGACGACCGGTCCCCTCGCCGCCGTCGCCACCGGTGTCTCGCGCCCCTCGTAGAAGGACGGGGGGAACGGGCGGCCGTCGGCGCCGTCGTGGGGCGCCACCGCGGCGCCGATCAGTCGCCCCATCGCGCTCTGAGTGCCGGGGCGATCGTGGAGCGACATCTGGTGCCCGCAGGTGTTGCAGGTGCCGGAGAAGGCCATGGCGATCTCTGAGACGCCGGCGGTCGCCACGGCCGCGCCGACGCGCCCCGTGTTGCGGACCCCGACGCCCACGCGGCTCGTCGTGCACTTCCCGCAGTCCGCGCAGCCGGTGAGGATTCGCTGTCGTCTTCCCATGGCCGAAGGATAGCGCGGCCGGTTGGGGCGGACAACGCTGCGCGACGTCGCCGGCGGGACGTACGATCGAGATCTCGGCCGGAGAACGGAGACGGCCATGCCATCGCGAGGGGTCCACCCCGACGTCAAGCTCTCGATCGAACTCGGGTGCATCCTGTCCAGGAACCGGTACACGGCCGACCCACGGCCCGTGATCGACGAGCTGCTCGCCACGGCGGGCGCCCGCGACGAACTGCTCGCGTTCGAGGTCGGGTCGTGGATCGCGTTCTACGACGACGAGCACACGCGCGCGCTGACGACGGCGCTACGCGCGCTCCCCCTCGACCTCGCCGCCGGGCTCACTGCTGGCGCGGAAGCGCGGCGGCGCGGCGCGCACGACACCACGGGCACCGGCGGCCCGGAGCAGGAACGCCGAAACGCCCCCACTCCCCGCGCATAGGCGGTGGAGTGGGGGCGTTTCGGGTCAGCCGGTCAGAGCCAGAAGAACAGGCTCGCGAGGAACGACAGGCCGAGGGTCAGGCCCTCGGAGCGGTCGTTGGTACGGGTGAAGGGCATGGGAACGCGCATAGCGGCCTCCTTGTATCAGAAGGCCGGCATGCCCTCTCCTGATAGGAGATGGAAGACATGCCGGCCGGTTTGGTGGAACGAATGTTGGATCTAGTGCGGGCAGAGCTCGCGTGGAGGGAGGACGGCGTCAGCGACGGTCGCGACGCAGGCTGACGCGCTGCACCGCGGTCTGGACGCGATCGCGCGCGTCCTCGTCGGTGGCGAATGCCTGCTCGACGAGGGCGACGTCGACGTAGTCCTTCGGGATGCCGTTGGACGTCACGTTGAGCCACGCCACGAGCCCGGCGAGGGGCGGGGCGGCGAGGGCGACGCCGAACTGGACCGCCGTCGCGACGACGTCGATCTGGCCGGTGACGATGCCGAGGACGACGGTCACCGAGATGCCGGCGGCGAGCGTGGCGGCGTACGCCTGGTACGTGGTGCGCACGAAGGCGCGCTTGGCCGCGAGCCGAACGGCCGCGGGGACGATGGGGTCAGTGCTCATAATGCTCCTCCATGGGGCGTCGGGATGATGAGCCTCGGGCCGGGGTCGGCGCCGAGCTCGATGATGATGAGGCGCAGGCGGCTTGCTTCCTCCTGCCACTGCCTGCGGTGATCGGCTTCACGGTCCGCGCGCTCGTCGGCGGCGCGCTCACCGGCTTCGGCCTCGGCCTGCAGCTTGAGCGCATGGTCTCGCTGCGCGACGATGTCGGACTTGCGCTTGTCCTCTTTGCCGGAAACGCCCTGACGGGCGAGGGTGACGACGCCGACGATCTCGCGGATTGCGATGCCGACGCCGCCACCGCCGAAGACGGCGACGGCCAGCGCAACCCAGTTGAATTCCTCCATGCGCTGCCCCTCGCCTACCGGTGTCGTCTGACGACGTCAGGAGTGCGCCGGCGCAGAGCAGCGGCGACTCGAGTTCGGAAGTCCGTGCCCGGTTCGGTAGCGAAGATCTGCAGCTCCGCGTAGCGCCGGACCATAACGAGCATCGCGACGCAGACGAGAGCTACTGCGACGGCCGAGGTGATCGAGGCGAAGGCGAACCTTCCGAGGACGATGAAGTAGATGCCGATGCCGAACGTCGCGAGGACCGTGGCGGGAACCTCGATCATCCACCAGCGAAGGAACCTACCCAGGAACCCCGCCGCGCCGCCGACGAGCAACAGGAAAGCCCAGAGGAGGATCAGCCATTCCCATCCGGCGAGCTCATCGACGATCGAGTTCGGGGTACCGACGAGGGCGTACACGCCTCCGATGAACACGGCGAAGTACGCGAACAGGTCGATGATGCGGATGATCGCTTCGTACCGGTGCCGCACCTTGGGTGAAATCGGCCAGCGGTCCACCGCCCTACTTCCCGCCGGCCTTCTTGAAGTCGGCCGCTGACGCGATGATGTAGACCGCGGCGCCCGTCTTCTCCGCGACACGGAAGGCCGCGTTCTCCTCGCGGGTGATCGGGCGGATCACCTTCTGCGTGCGGAGGTCGTACAGGTAGAACGTGCCGCTCGGGTTGGCCTTGTTGACCAGAATCGTGGGGAACATGGCGTCCTCCTCCTTCGTCTTGGCGCCAGTGGGTGCCGGGTCGTTGCGGTGGTTGTCGAGGTGCTCGAAGTGCTCGCCGTGCCAGGGCTCGTCCTTCGCCTTGTTGCCGGGGTAGCGCGCGGTCTGCCGCCAGCCGTGATCGCGCCACACGGCCGCGGCGCGCGCGTCGTACCAGTCGTCAGAGTCGGCAGCGCCGCCCTGGCAGTGGACGGACTCGTCCGCTCCCAGTGCGTACGGAGCCTTCGGTGCCCATGGGCCGCCCTTGAGGAAGAGCTCGTACGCGAGCCAGCGCGCGCGGTTCGCGTTGGCCTGCTCGGGCGACCGCCCGGCCTCGTTGATGTCGGCCGGGCGGCCGCGGAGACGGATGAGCTCGGCGTCGATCCGCGCGAGGGATGCTGCTGGCTTCGGGGCGAGCCATCCGCGCCCCAGGCCGATATCGACCTTCTTGAGAGTCCCGCCCATGGTTCCTCCTTGGGGGTCAGAGCGTGATCTTGGCGCCACGCCACACGGGGTCGTCGTTGGTCCGCATCCACACGATCTGCGGCAGAACCTTGACGGTGAGGGTGCGTTCCTCGGACGTCGTCCCGCCGACGGTCGCGCGGACGCCGATCACGACCGTCGTCCCCGCCATCGACGACGGCGCGACGAACGAGCGCGTGGCTCCGGACCCGGCGAATGCGACCGCGGGGCCGGAGACCTGGCGCCACGAGTAGCTGTCTGCTGGCAGCCCCGTGGACAGGACCGCGGTGACCGAAACGGTCGACATCGGTTCGACGGTGCGCTCGAGGAACGCGTTGATGATGACGGACGCGGTGCCAGCCATCGCGGCGCGGAACACCCGCCCGACGCGCGTCGCCGGCGCGGTGCCGGAAGCGGCGGCCCGGTACACGCGGCCCTTCGGGGCGTCCGGCGGTGCCGTGCCGACCATGCCAGCCCGATACGCCCGCCCGGCCGGCGGGGTAACAGGCGTGGTCAGGCCGGCACGGTAGGCCCGGCCGCCCATCTAGGAAGTCACCCCCAGCTCGAGGCTGAGGTTCGACCAGTCCGTGATCGCGGAGATCGTCGCGGGGAGGAGGGTGAACTCGTAGGCGGTGGGAGTTGCCGGGACACCTGCCTGCGTCCATGCCTGCCGGAGAGTGGTCCCCTCGAAGAGACGGATCTGCCAGTTGCCGACACCGGAGTCCATGCCGAGAGTGACCTGGACCTTGCCGGTGGCGCGAGCGGTGGACGGTGCGAGGCGGAACCGGATGCTCTGCTCGGCGCCCGAGACGGCGTCGGACTCGAGGTAGGTCGTGTTCGACTCGTCCGCCAGCGCGGCACCGTCGCTCGTGCCGCCGTTACGCGTCCACGCGCCGGACTTCGTCGCGGCGAAGGGAAGCGGGCGAGCGTCAGCGGCTCCGGAAGCCGGGACGCGAATCTCGACGGTGTCCGTGCTCGATGCCCCGAGGTTGTCGGTCGCCGTGAGCTGCAGCGTGTAGAGCTGCGGCGCGGCGCCGGCGACGAAAGACGGAGTGAGGGTGTTCCCTCCGCTGAGCGTCGGGGTGCCGGTCGACTCGGCGGCGACGAAGCTCCACGCGGTGGACGCCACAGACCCGCCAGGGTCGGATGCCGTCCCGGCGAGCAGGACCGTCGAGCCGCCGGCAACCGTCTGGTCGCCGCCTGCCGACACGCTCGGGGGCTCGTTGCCGATGCTCGTCGGGAACGACGCGTAGTCCGCACCGGTGTGCATGAGCAGGTCGTCCATGAAGACGCCCGAGGCGTTCGAGTTGGGGGCGCCCTTTCCGAAGCGGGTGCGGGTGATTGCGACCGTGCCGCCGCCGAGGTTCACGTTCTCGAGCCAGCCGGAGTCGGCGAGCGGCGTGGTCGCGTTGTTCGCGAAGATGGCCGCGCGCATACGTCCGCCGGTCGCGGTCGTGCCCTGCTCGACGAGGAGCTCGAATCGGACCCACTGCCCGGTCGGCATCGTGGTCGACGGTGCCCATGCGTTCGAGCCGCCGCCGCCGGAGACGTACAGACGGAGCACGTTGGTCGCGGTGAGGCGGAAGATCGCGATGCTGTTGCCGGCGGCGTCGTAGAGTCCGGCGAGGTTGAACTCGCCGCCGCTGTTGGGGTTGGTGAACCAGTAGGACCCCCGCATCGCGATGAGCGTCTCGGCGCCGTACGAGATCGCCCCGTAGGTCGCCGTCGCGGAGTCCGTGAACTCACACGACAGCGACCCCGAGTGCGCCCGGACGTTGGAGAACTTCGCTCCGGCACCGAAGACGCCGAACGCGTTGTCGGTCCCGCCTCCGCTGTTCGCCGCGGTGATCGCCGTGTTGTTGGCGCCCGCCTCGAATCCGTTCTTGAACTGCATGATGTGCTCCTAGTTGGATCTGACGAGGAAGTGGGTTGCCGGGTCGACGCCGGCGGCCTTGAGCGCGGATGCGGTCGGCGGCCACGCGGTCGTGACGATGTACGGCGCGAGCTTGTCGCCGGTCTTCGATCGGACGTCGAGCGTGTTGCCGACGCCGTCGATCCACCAGTACGTCGCCGGGGAGATCCGGAACGTGAGGTAGCCGTCGATCTGCGGGTGCTGCGTGTGGCGGAAGGTGCCGCCGTTGACGCGCAGGCGACCGCCCTTCGGGTTCCGGTTCCCGACCGAGGTGAACTGCAGGTGCATGGGCGACTGCGAGCTCGAGTTCGGGTTGTCCTGGACGAGCATGCAGTCGTTGAGCGTGATCGTCCCGTTGCAGGACTCCCAGCCACAGAGCGTCGCGTTCTCGTACCCGCCGAGCGACGCGCCCCCGTTGATGGCGGGGTCGCGGTTCTGCGTGTTCGTGATCTGCTCGACCTTGCACCGCGTGAGGGTGTACTCCCCGACCGGCGTCGTGGACGTCGAGTTCTCGTCGTTCGCCGCGTAGCGGGACACGTTCGAGTGGTGCAGCCAGCAGTCCTCGAGCGTCGACGACACCTCGTTGTTGAGCATGATCGGTGCGCACCGCCGCGGCCGCGCCGGGTCAAGGTCCGGCGACCGGCGCCCGTCGAACTCGCAGCGCACCCACAGCACGTTCCCGCGCTGGGAGTTGGCACATGCGTGCTCGAATGGCGGCTGCGAGTTGAGCGCGCGGCCCGCGCCCTGGAACCGGACGTGCGAGATGATCCCCGGCGACTGGTTGTAGAGCACGAGGCCCTGATGCGGCGCGGGCTGCGGCCGGTACAGGTCGCTGAGGTCCGACGCCATCGCCGTGATGTTCTGCTGGTCCGCGGCGCGCATCGTCAGGCCCGCGATGAGCACGGGCGACGCGGCCGTCCCGTCGAAGCGGGCGAAGCCCATCTGGTTCGGGGAGAACGACGCCTTGGTCTTCGTCGCGAGCTCGTTGAGCTGCGCCTGGGTCATGCTGTTCGCGTCCATCTGCACGAACGTCTTGTCCGCGCCCTGGCCGAGCAGTCCCTGCAGGTTCGGGAAGAAGATCCCGAACGCGTAGGTCGCGATCCCGGACGAGCCCGCGAGGCGGAACTGGTTGAGCCGGTAGACGCCCGCGCCGAGACGGACGACGACGCGGCCGCCTGCGGCGTTGACCGTGTTCTGCAGGTTGGTGTAGAAGTCGGACGAACCGGTCTGGATGTCCACGATCTTCGTGCCGACGGGCCAGCGGGACGTGAACTCGCGTGTGGAGCTGTAGACCCAAGGGGGTGCATCCTCAGTCCAGTCGGCGGTGCCCTTCGGCTTCTCGCCCAGAGTGGGACGGCCCTTGGCGTACCAGAGGGGATCGGGGTGGGTGCGCTGGTAGATCACACCCGGGATCGGGTTCGGCATCGGTCACACCCCCGGCGCCACGTAGATGTCGCGCACGCCTTCCCACGTCACGCCGGTGTACTCGGTGGGGCCACCAATGAACCAGCGCGACTTGATGCCAGGAGGGGCGACGGCCGGCAGGGTCGGCCAGCCGACACCGTCGACCCAGTAGACCTCGAGCAGGGAGCCGGTCCCACCGCCGCCTCCACCGCCGGTGCCTCCGGGCGCCGCGGTCCAGGTGCCGGAAGCGACCACCGGGACGTATCCGTCCGGGAGGCTCGTCGCGTCAGGCAGGCCTTCACCTGCGGGGCCGGGCTCGCCGGGCTCGCCGCGCGACCCCTCCTTGGACGTGATCGGGGTCATGATCGGACCCGACTTCGCGTACACGTCGGTCTCGCCGCTGACCACCTTGAAAGCCGGGTAGACGCCGGTCGGCGAGGCGATCAGGTACGCGAGCGGCACGTCGGCGAGGTCCGTGATCTCGAGCGGGAACTCGGCCGCAGTGTCCTGCATGGCGAAGATCTGCGCCTGCGCGCCGGGGACCACGTTGCCGGTTTCAGGGTTGAGGGCGATCTTCGGGTCGAAGTAGTCGTCAGCCATTGTCTTTTCCTCTCTCAGCCCACCGGCCAGGTGCCGTGAAGCATCACGACGTTTCCGACAGGGTTCGACCCGTACCGGTAGAGGTCTGAAATCCAGACGAGGCCGTTCGCATTCACGAACAGCTCGCCGTATGCCTTTGACTGCGTCACCGTCGCTCCGAGTGGGATGCTCGCGGACGGCCGGAACAGCGACGGGACAGTCGCCAAGTTCTCGTACGACGCGCCGGACTTCGCGGTCACGGCTCCGCGAAGGTGCGCGAGCGGACCGATCCGGCGTACGCGTGTGGGATAGCCGCTGACGGCATCCCACTTCGGACCGAGAGGGACGTTCACCCAGCCGGTGTCGGTCACGTCTGTCGACGCCCACCGTGGCGACCCGGTGGCGGTAACCGTGCGCGTCCACAGCACGTCGCCGATTCGCACCTGTGTGCCGATTCGGGTCAGGTACGACAGCGCGAGGTCATCGAATGCGATCAGCCCGTTGTCGCTGGGGACGCACCGCAGGTCGATGACTTCCTGCACGGCCGGCTGGCCCGCGTTGACGCGGCACAGGGCGATCGGCTGCTCGTACACGGTCCCCGGGATGTTCTGACGCGCGGGGATCTGCTTGGCGGAGCCGCCTGGGACGACGGCGAGGCTGGTGATGCGTGTCGCCCAGTTGTACCGGAGCACGATGAGGTCCCAGCGGACGCCCGACGGCACCGACGCGAGCGTCAGGGCTTCGGCTCCGGAAGACGCGGCCATCACGCCGCACGCCCATGCGATTCCGCCCGCGATCGCCACCTCGCGGGTGCCGGCGGAGATGGACACTCGCAGCGCGGCGAAGTCGTCGACGCCCTGCGTGACGCCGCCGGCGCGCGGGACGAGCTTCGCCCAATCAACATCGCCGACGGTGCCGGTGTAGCCCACACTCGTGATTGCCATGGTTACCTTCTCCCCTGATCGCGCTGACCGCGCGCGAGTTTCGCGACTGCGGCGCCGAGTGCTGCTTCTGTGGTCGGCTCGGCGTCTGCCTGGCCGATTCGGGGCGTCACGATGACGCCGCCCTTGGAGTTCTCGACGACCTCGACCGAGGTGATCTGCTCGCGGGTGTGCAGCGGGCCGACGTTGAGGTTGACGAAGTCGCCCTCGACGAACGTCTTGCCGTAGCGGAAGACGTCTGACTCGACGGCGTCGACCGTGATGCCGACGGCCGGCGCACCCTCGGCGACGGCTTCGACCGCCTCCGGGAGGATGTCCACGCCGACTTCGGTGTTGCGGGCGTCGACGAAGACCTCGATGATGTCGCCCCAGTCGAGCTCCCGCGCTGCGTCGATGTACTGCTTGAGCTCGCGGTCCTCGCCCTCCTGCCGGCCGCCGACGACGGCGCGCGTGGCTGTCGGGGCGACCGTGGTGAACTGGAACGAGTCCAGGACGCCGGAGTCGATCGTCAGGGTGCCGGGCACCGTCTTGCCGGGCCGGACGTCGACCGTGACCGCCCCCGTCTGGGGGTGGTAGCTGAGGACGACGACGAGCCCGTCGGCCGCGAGCGGCTCGAGGACTTTGTCGGCGAGCGGATGGAAGCGGACCGCGATCGCCTTGGAGGACGGGATCACGGAACCGCGGCCCTGGGACGGTGCGACCGTCCACGGGACGCCGAGACGCGTGAGGTTCTCCTGCAGCGCGGTCTTGAAGATCGTCTCCGTCGCCCCGGAGTAGTTCCGGTACGCCTGCGTCTGCGCAGTGATGGGCGCGGTCGTCAGCGGCCACCCCTGCCAGTCCCAGAGCTTCCGGAGGTCTCCCTCCACGCGAGGTGTCACCACGCCCGCTGGGCCCGTGCCCGGAGTCTCCGCGATCCGTCCGCGGAAGCGCTCCACACCGCGGAACCAGACGGCGCACCGGGCGCCCTTCGTGACGATCCCGTCGAGCGCGCTGTCGTTGTCGTCGAGTGTGAACTCGGCGGTGGAGATGCCGTTGGCGACGAAGGCGGCCGATGCCTCGACCTCGCTGAATGACCGACGGAACTTGTTGGTCTTGTCGTAGATGACGAACTTGAGGCCGGTCTCCATGGCTCTCCTCTCAGAACGCACGGAAGTACAGCGGCGTGATCTCGAACTGGATCGATCCGGCGCCCGTCGCGGCGATGTGCAGCGGCACTCCGGCGCCGTCCGGCACGGAGGCGTAGTTCTGCAGGCCGAGCTCCTCGGTCACGTCTTCGCCGACGAAGTCCGCCGGGTCTGCGACCGTGTCGCCGAGCGTTGCCGTCTGATTGCGTGGGCTGGTGTCGATGATGAGGGTCTTGCCGTCCGGGATCGCGAACGGCAGGTCGATGACCGCTCCGTCGACGCCGAGCTCAACATCCGTCAACGGGCCGACGGCCGTCCACTTCCCCCACGTCTCGATGTCGCCAGGGTTGGTCACCGCTGCGGCGTCGAAGGACGACTGTGAGGAGATGTGGAAGGGCGGGCCGCCGTCGCCGAAGAAGTCGACAGGATTCGCCGCCTGCCAAGGGCCGCATACGACCGGTGATCCCTCCCAGAACGGCTGCGCCGCCTCGAGCGTCACCCCGTACTGCGCCCAGCCGTGGAGCTGCGGGTCGATGTCGTACTGGTGCGGCTCGTCGAAGGTGCCCGTGAGGCGGAGGGTGCGCGTCTCGGTGCCCGCCGTGACCAGCCACTTTCCTTCGCGGTCCGGGTGGATGCTGCGGAAGAAGGCGTTATGCCGGGTGCGCCACTCTTCCGAGTCGTCGCCCCACAGGTAGATCGGCCAGAACACCGCTCGGGCTTCGGCTCGCCACCCGCGGAGCCGGTTACCCGGCACGCCCCGCGACGTCGACGTGTGGCGGGTGATGGACGGGTTGTGCAGGCCCTCGACTCCGCGGCGGAAGAGCATCGCGCCCTGCTCCCGCGAGTTGAGATCCCACTCAGACCCGTCCCACCCGACCCAGACCAGCGAGAGCGACTGCCACGCCGACTCGACGGGAGCGGGAAGCGGTGCCGGGACACTCAGGATGTATGGCGCCATTACCGCACCACCGCCTTCCTGAGTGCCCCGGTCCGGTTGAACCGGCGCCGCTTCGTCTGCTCGATCACCGAGCCGATTTCCGACGCGGCGGTGTCTGTCGTGACCCCGTAGAACTGGTAGGTGTCACCGCTTGCACGCGCGGTGCCAGCGGTGCCGCCCAGCCCAGTCGCCGTGGAGATCCCGTCGAAGTCGATGGCGTCGACCATCGACTTGCGGACGCCGGCGGCGCCCTTCGTGATGCCGAGCGCCACGCCCTGGATGAGAGGGAGACCGATCTCTCGATTCGTGCGGCGCGACGGCGACTTGATCTCTCCTGCGGCCTTCGCTGCGACGACGGCGCGGTCAACGGCTGCGGCGGCCGATCGGGAGACCGCGCCGCTGTTGTCGCTGATGCCGCGGGCGATGCCCCGCATGAGGGCGGCGCCCACGCTGTAGAACCAGCCGTCCGCACCGGCGAGCACCGATCCGATGGAGCCGCGGAGCCCGCTGAACGCCCCGACGACGCCGGAGCGTCCAGAGAGCGCGCCGGCGCGCATTCCGCCCATGGTGGCCGCGCCCGTGGGGATCAGCCACGAGCCTGCCGCCGACATTGCGCCGCGGAAGACCCCGCCGAGGTTGGAGAAGTCGGTCGAGATCGTCGGCGTGACGCCGTCGATCCCGGCCTTGAGGCCGCCCATCATGGCGGTGCCGCTCGGCGTGAGCCACGTCTCGGAGCCGGCCATCCCTCGCTTGACGGAGTCCTGGATGGACTTCATCGAGCGATCGAGCTCGGGCATGCCGAGCTGGATGCCGTCCGCGAGCTGCCGGGAGAAACTCACTCCCCCGCGGCCGCCGCCTCCGCCCCCACGTCCGTTCCGGTTGAGGTCGAGGGCCTCACTCGCTTCGTCGGCGAGGTCTCCGAGCTCCTCCATGATCTGACGGCGAGTGCCAAGGTCGACGGACCAGAACTCACCCATCCACGCCTTGCTGCCCTTGCCGTCGGTGAACGACTTCCGGATGCGCTCCGCGATGCGTGTTGCCTCGGACGCCGCGGTGTCGGCCGCGCTGGGGGCGAACTTCGGGTCCGGGAGCTCGAAGCCGAAGTCCTTGAACTCCGACTCCGCCCACGCGCGCACGTTGTCGTTCAGCGGATACGCGGAGTAGCTGCCGAGCAGCTCGTTCCACATCTCCGTCGCGCCCTCGGCGCCGCCCTCCTTGAACGCCTTCTTGACCTTGTCGACGACCGTCTCGAGCTTCGAGATCTCCGTCGCGCTGAGGTCCGGGAGGGCGAAGCCCTGCTGCAACTGCTCGTTGATCTTCGCGATCACCTCGGGCGGGATGCCCTCGATGTTGCGCATCTCGTCGACCAGCGCATCGGCGGCGCCCTGGCCCTCGGTGGCGAGTACGCGTTCGTACTCGTCCATGAAGACCTTCGCCATGCCCCGCGCCTTCTCGGAGACGGTCATGCGGTTGTCGTTCCAGTACCGGTCGAAGTCGAAGGACACCTCGACGGTGAACGGGTTGCCGTCGTCCTTCGGCTTGAACTGGCCGAGCTTGTTGAGCTGCTGCAGCGCGCCGGAGGAGTCCATGTCCCAGCCCATGAACTCGCGCACGCCGTCGAAGAAGTCCCCGTTGGCGCGGGACCACTCGCCGAGGGCGGAGATCCACTCGCCGAGGGTCTCGATGAGCGACGTGAGCACGGGAAGGATGTCGACCAGCGCTTCGGCGAGAGCGACGATGGCGTCGATCAGCACCGGACCCGCTGCCTCGACGAAGTCGTCCAGGGTCGGGCCGAGCTGCTCCGCGATCTGGATGACGGCGTCTCCGAGGGTCTCGAGGACGCCGGAATCCCTGATCTGGGAGATCAGCCGGTCGACCGCGGGCATGAGCTCTGCGAGCACACCCACCGCGGTAGGCAGGAGCGTCCCCGCGAGGTCGCCGAGCAGCCCCAGAAAGCTCCCGAAGGTCGAGGCGATCGTCGGCAGGTGAGGGAGGATGCCCTCGAGCGCGCGGACGAGCCCGTTCGACAGGTCGAGCAGGCCCTTGTCGACGGCTGGCTGGTTGAGCGCGTTCGCTGCGCCCTCGATGAGCCCGCCGAGGAAGGTACCGGCGGAGCCGATGAACTTCTCGATGGAGCGGTCGATTCCGAGGATCAGCCGACCGACTGCGGTGACGCCGTCGCCGAACGCGGTCATCGCGACGCTCGCGCCGCGGAACACGGCGGTGAGTCCGCGCTGGAAGTCCGCGCCGTTGACGATGCGGTCCCACTGCTGCATCATGTCGGCGAACCCAGCCAGCCCCTTCGAGCCTGCGGAGTCGGCGGCGCGCCAGAGTCCCTCGAAGACGCCGGCGATGCCGGTGGTCGCGTCCCACAGGTCGTACATCGACCGGATCGCGTTCTCCATCCAGCCGTCGAGACGACCGTCGGTGGAGACGGCTTCGAGCCAGTGGTCGAAGGTGTTGGCCTGCCGGACGAACCACTGCGCGAGGCGGGGCGTGTACTTCGCCGCGACCTGCGAGAGCGACGTCATGGCGCCGGCGAACGCGGGCGCGCCCGTGGAGAGGATGCGCCAGCCTTCGGCGATGCCGGAGAAGATCTTCTCGAGGCCGCCGTCGCCGAGCTCCTCGCCGAATGCCTTCGCGAGTTCCCCGGTGAACTGGCCGATGCCGGTGGAGAGCTCGCGGAACGAGGTCCGGAGCTGCGGCATGAGGTCGTTGACCAGGTCGAGGATCGGCTGCCGAGCCTGGCCCCAGAACGCGTCGTTGATGATCCCGCCGAGCTCGGACATGTCGTCCTTGAGGTCGGCGAGCTCGGTTCCGGTGTTGCGGAGCGCGACGATCAGCGCCGTCAGCGAACCGACGGCGTTGAGGATGAGACCGGGGACGACCAGGAACGCCGGCAGGATCGAGAAGAGCCCCTGGCCGATGCCGACGAGCCCACTGGTGGCGGCGAAGATCGCACCCACCAGGGAGGTGATGCTCGTGGTCCACCCGATGATCGACGGGAGGTTCTTGTCGAGGTTCTTCATCGACGTCGCGAGATCGTCGATCCACTTCCACGACAGCCGGGCGCCGGACAGGGCGGACAGCGTGGTCAGGGCGGAGACCACGGACGCCTTGGAGACCTTCGCGAAGATCTCGACCGTTCGGGGACGGGTGAGCCAGGCGAGACGGGCGGACGCCCACGCGGTGAACGGGTTGGCCTCGATGCGCGTCTCGCGATCGCGCGCGACGTGGTCGATGTGGTCCTTGATGTCGTTGAGACGAAGGCGCAGCTTCTCGGCGTCCTCGGGCGAGAGGATGTCCCGGGCGAGGCGGCCCGAGAGGTCGTGGAACTCGGCGCTCAGCCCGTCGAGCTGCTGGCGGAGTCGACGGTCCTCCATCGACGGGGTCATCTTGACCTCGATGTCGCGGAGGGTCTTGTCGATGTCGCGGCGCAGACGGTTCACGGTCAGGCGGTCCATCGTGAGCCGCACGGGCGCGACGATGTCCTTCATGTCCTGCACATCGGGCGTCGCCTTGAACCGGACGCCGCCGTCGAGGTCGCCGAGGCTGTTGAGCTGCTGGCGGATGTCCTCCTTGATGCGGCGGCTGTCGAGGCGGGCGCGGTTCACGCGCAGGGTCATCGACGTGCTCTTCTCGATGAGGTCGAGGCGGCGCTTGAGGTCGCGGCGGAACTCGTTGGTGTTCGGGACGACACGGATGGACAGGCGACCTGCGTTACGCCCGGGGTTGATACCTGCCATCCGTGTCACCCCTACTCTTTGATGAAGTTGTCGAGCGACCCGCTGAGCAGCTCCGCGATGGTTCGCGGCTGCACGGTCGTCTCCTGTTCCTCGGCGCCCGGATAGTCGATGAACATGCCGGGGTCTTTCTTCCCGGCGAGTCCCTGGATCAGCGAGGCGATGAGGTTGTGGGTGCGGACCGCGACGACGGTCGCGGCGTCCCACCCCTGCAGCTCAGGCGAGCCACCCCGGAGGGCGTATACGCGCGAGTGCGGGTTGAGCACGAGGTGCTCGGCGAGGATGACGACGTGGTGGGCAGAGACCTTGCCCGCCCACACGTCGTCGATGTTGAGCCCGTGGTAGAACTGGGCAAGGTCTGCGCGCAGCGCTCCTTGAGTGTCGAGTTCGTCGATCAGCTCTCGGAGCTGCGCGATTTCCCCAGTTCGTCCCGGTAGTGCATGTAGAGGGCGACGAAGTGCTCTTCGGTCTTCCCCTCGGACCAGGCGGCGTAGGCGTCCTTGTCCTCGGCGATGGTCTCGGCCCACTCGTCGATCGACTCGACGAAGGCGGCGAACTTCTGGTACCGCTCGATGTCCTCGGGCTTCGTCATGTCGAACTCGAGCATGCCCTCGCCGTCGCCGTTGCCATCGAAGGCACCGGACTTCGCGGCGTCGAGCGTGAGGTTCGTGAACGCGTTGCGGTGTCCGAGGCGGAACCGGTGCGGCTCGCGGAGCGGCGGCATGTCGCCGAGCAGCTCGCGGCGGAGCTCTTCGGCGTCCTGTTCGGCCTCGATCACCTCGGAGGGCTTCGGTGCCTTGCTGCGGGCCGGAGACTTCCGATCCTGCGGCTTCGTGGGAGTCGTCATTGCAGACCTCTTTCGTGCGGTGCAGACCTGGTGAGGAAGACGTCCCCCTGGGCGGGTCTGCGGCACTGCACCCAGGGGGACGGGTAGGGGGTTACGGCGTGGGAGCCGCGAGCCCGGTCTTGAAGATCTGGAAGACGCCGGCGCGACCCTCGACCGCGGGGATCGCGGAGTTGGCCGCCGACAGGATCGAGACGGAGAGCGGCAGCTCGAGGAACTGCGCCGTGTCGACCGACGGAGCGTCGCCGAGCGACACCTCCGTGTTCGGAATCCAGAACCCGACCGACCCGGTGGAGTCCTGGAAGTACAGGAACAGGGCGGTCGAGAGCGGCTTCGGCGTGGCGACGGTGTAGCCGCCGGTCGCCGGGTCGAATTCGCCGTTGAAGGCGAGGTCGAGCGTGGCGCCGTCGAACTGCAGCGCGGCGACGGTGACGCCCCAGGTGACCGAGCTGGTCGTGGTGCGCACGGCGTCGGCGAGGAAGGTGTCGATCGACTCCTTCTCACCGCCCTCCTTGGTGAAGGCGATGGTGTTCTGCTTCGACGTGTGACCGAGGTTCTTCCACGGCGACGGGCCGTCGGTCTGCAGGTTGAACGCCTCGAGCGGCGTCGCCGGCGGGACGGTGTTGACGGGGGCGTGGAAGACAGTTCCGTGCCCGGGGATTACGAGTGTGGTTGCGTCGACAGACACGGTTCCTCCTGGGTGTTGGGGTTGCAGACCCGCCCCGAGGGGCGCAGAAGGACTAGAACTTGCGGACGGCGAGCTGCCACGAGCCGGTGAGCTGGATCGCGGACTTGGCTTCCATCTGCGCTTCTCCGCCGACCCGGGAGAATGCAGAGATCTCGTTGAGGATGGACTCGACGGCGCCGATGCCCGCGACGAATCCGGCCGTGGGCAGCTCGTCCCAGGCGTGCACGCCGGTGTAGAGCGTGTCGGCGAGGGCGAAGGCGGTGTGGGGGTCGTCGAAGACGCTGAGGGTGAGCGTCACCGTCCACAGGTCGCGCCCGTTCCCGTCTTGCGACGCGAGCGAGTAGTGCGTGACGAGGGGCAGTGCGGCGAAGGTGCCGACGTCGAGGTCGGCGGCCACGTCGGAGTGGGCGGGCGCGATCTCCCGCACGAGCGTCTGGAACAGGCCGTCGTTGTCGAGGAGGAGGCCCATCAGCTCACCGCCCGGAGCGCTTTGCTCATGATGTGCTGGCCCGGCACGAACTTCACGCGGCGGGCGTTCTTGAAGCGCACGAGGTGGCCGTACTCGATCGACACGGCCGCCTTGTCGTCGGCGACGATGAGGCGGTCGTCGATGGGGCCGACTTTCGATGGCTGCACCGAGGGGACGGTCGCCACGAATGTCTTGCTGAGGTAGTCGCCGGTGAGGCGGTGCGACGCGGCAACCGAGCGCACGGCGCGGAGGCCGCGCTGCGCGACGACGTCCATCTCGCGGCTCTGGCCTGCGATCTGCGCGGCCATGGAACCGGCGCGAGGGTCGACGTAGGACATCCGGGCCTCCTACAGGTCGCGGAGCCACTTGATCGTGACTCGGTGGTGCCCCGTGCGCTTCGAGACGGAATGGCTCTGAGGTGCGCCGACCGTCTCGTACTCGGCACCGTTGAAGAGGACGTAGGAGTTGATGTCTCCGGGCCACTGGCGGGAGCGGACGATCGCGAGGTCGACCACCTGCAGGCCGAGCGTCTCGACTTCCTCGGACGATGACCAGTCGCGCACAGGTTCGACCATGCAGCGCACCGTGATCGGCGCTCCGTCGGGCACGTACTCGCGTTGGCCGCGCTCGTTGCGGACCATCTTCCGCTTCTGGACCTGGACGGTGTGAGGAGCTCGGCGGCCGAGGAGCGACATCAGGGCCACCCCTTCTGTCTGCTCAGCGTCGCGGTGCCGGCGCGGCCGCCGCGCTTCGGCGCGACGCGACCGGTGAGGTCGCGCTCGTCGATGTCGCTGAACCAGATGTAGCCGGATGCCGCGAGCGACTCACGCTGGAAGCCGTACTGGCCCTCGTGCTCCTCCTTGTAGCCCTCTTCGTTGCCGAAGACGCGGGCAGCGACTCGGACGACGACGGCGTTGTAGAGGCGCAGGGTGAGGACACCGGATTCCAGGCGGGCGGCGACGACGCTCCCCCATCGACTCTTGATCGAGTCGACGACCTCGCCGAGCTTGCCCTTGAGGTACCCATTGGCGAGGTCGGAGACGTCCACCGTCGAGTGCTTGGGGATCTCGTCGGGCGAGACTTCGGGGAGCGTCGTCATGTGGTCACTCCCCCAGCGACTCGATCGCGGCGTTGAGCTCGTCGTCGGTCAGGTTCTCGGCGTCTTCGATGCCGAGGTCGGTTGCCTTGGTGACGAGTGCGTCGCGGTCCGTCGCCTCGTCGTCAGCGGCTCCGGCGTCGCCCTGGGGCTTCGCTTCGGACCGCTTCGCGCGGATGCGGTCGGCGATCTCCGACTTGCTTCCGCTCTTCGCGACGCCGGTCGCCTCGGCGAGGTCGCGCAGCTCCTTGATGCCGAGGCCGGACAGGTCGTCCGTGTTCTCGTCCGACGGTGCGGGCTTCGACGCCGACGGGGCGGGCGCCGGGGGCTGGCTGGCGTCGGTGCTGGCGGGCTCTGCGCTCGGCGCGTCGATGAGTGCCGGGTTCGTCACCCAGTCGGGCGCCGCGTCTCCGGGGCCGGCGGTGACGAGCACGCCACCGATGATGCGGGCGACGTGACCGTTGAGGATTCGCTTCGTGTTGCTCATGGCAGACCTTCTCCTTACGGGTGCGGGGCGGCCCCGGGAAGGAGCCGCCCCGCAGTGACCGGGTGGGGTTACGCGACCTTGAGGGACGCGGTGTTGTCGGGCGCCTGCAGGATCGGCAGGCCGATCGCGGAGACGAGCACGTTGTACCCCTCGGGGTCGTGCGTGTGGGTCGCGCCGGAGAACACGCCGGCGGCCTCGGCCCGCGAGATGCCGTTGTCCTGCGACAGCGACTCAGCGGTGATGCCGGTGAGCGTCGAGCCGAACTGCGAGCCCGACAGCATCGAGATGCGGTCGGTCGGGAAGAGCGGCTGCTCGACGCCGGCGCGGTTCACGATCGTCTGCTCGTTGACGCGGACCTCGCCGTAGCCCCACTCGCGCAGCAGCGAGCGGACGTCCGTCTCGCTGACGCGGGTGGGGAGGTTGTCCCCGCGCTGGACGACGAGCTTGATGATCTCCACGTTCGTCTGCAGCAGCGCGAGGATCGTGCGCGGCATGACGATGGACGAGATGCCCTTGCCCATGACGGCACGCATGCCGTCGAGGTCGGAGATCGGGTCGGCGCCGGCGGCGTTCCACAGGGTCGGCGCGGTGCCGGTCTGCGCGGCCTTGCGGCCGAAGTCCACGATGACGCTGAGCCCGCGCTCCTGGATCGTCACCTTGCCGGAGACGAGCGCCTCGACCTGGCCGAGCACGAAGCGCGAACCGACGGCCTGCGCGTTGCGGCGGGCGCGCTTCTCGAACGCTTCGCCGATCGCGTCGTCCATGTTCATCAGCACGAGCTGCTGGTGCTCATCGACGGGCGTCCGGATCGAGATCGGGGGCAGCTTGCCGTCGGCGGTCTGGCCGCCCTCGAGCGTGCCGACCTCGGACTCGGTGCTGAAGCTGCGGTACGAGGCCGCGGCCGGGAGCACGGACTGACCGATGTTGACCGAGTAGGTCAGCGTCGGCGAGGCCTCGAGCGGGAGCATGTCGGCGGTCTCGAAGGACTCGACGTGGAGGCGGAACGCAGCGCGGGCGAACGCGGTGAGCTGCGCGGGGGTGCGGTGGTTCTTGCTGAACGCCATGGGTCAGTCCTCCACGTAGGTGAACGAGCCGCTCGACTTGGCCGTCTTCACGGTCGTGCGCTGAGCAGCGATGGGCAGGAGCGAGGGCTTGACGATGCCGTGCACGAGGCGGGCGAACGTCGGCTTGGCCGTCGCGGGGTTGTCGCCGAGGGACACGCCCTCGTTGTCGTCGACGTAGCCGGCGAGCGTGCGACGCGGGTCGCTGTCGTCGGCGCCAGCCGTCGCGCTGTACGGCCCGTACAGGCCGTTGGCGAGCAGGGCGACCGCGACCCCCGAGGGGATCACGTTCTTGTCCTGGCCGGGGATGTTGTAGTGCGTCCCCGCGGTGAACGCGGACACGTCGAGCTGACCGGGGCGCGCAGCGTCTTCACCGTGCGCCGACGCGCGCCAGCGGGTGTCCTGCTTCGCGCCGGTCGCACGAGACTTGATCTGGAAATCAGACATCAGTGCCTCCTTTAGGCGGTGGTCTTGGGCTTCATGGCGTCGTAGGCGGCCTGCTCCATCGACGCGACCGAACCGGTCGCACCGGGTGCAGGAGGGATGCGGTCAGCGTGGTCGCTGTGGAACCGCTGTCCCCATGCCGCTCCCGACTGGGTGCCGTTGCTGTCCGCCGAACCGAGGGACTGCGCGAACGTCTGGACCTTGGCGGCGTCCAGTTCTCCGTTGTCGCCGACGAACTTCGTCAAATCGGCGAACTCGATCGCACCCTCCACGCGGGAGGTTGCGGCTTCGACGGTCTCGCTCGCGCCCTTGGTGAGCGCGATGAGCCATCCCTTCACGGCGGACCCGAGCACCTTGCTCGTGCCCTCGGCGAATCCTTCGGCCTTGGCCGAGGTCTTCGCCTGCTCGAGCGCGCGGTCGGCGTCGCTGAGCGCGGCCTGGCGGGCCTGCTCGGCGGCGTTGGCCGCGTTCTGCAGGTCTTCGACCGTGCCGAACTGCTCGTATGCGCTCGCCCGTCGCTTCTCCGCCTCGGCGATGCGCTGCTGCACCTTGGACTGGTTCTTCCAGTACGCCTCGCGCTCTTCGGGCTTCATCTGGTCGAGGGGGGTGTCCTTGGGAAACCCGAGGTTCTCCTCCTTCGGCGCGGAAGCCCCCGGCGCCGGCGGCGTCTGCGTGCCCGCTTCGGCGCCCGGAACGGGGTCGATGTAGCGGAACCACGGACGGTGCCATGCGGGCGCGAACTGCGGGCCGAGGATACGGATGGGCTGGTGGGTGAGCATGGTGATGAGTCCTCCGGATCGGAAGGTGGAACCCGCCCCGGATCGAGGTGGGGGGTCTGTGTCAGGCGAGGTTCGACTCGGCCCGTGCGATGAGCGAGCGGTACCAGGCGATCGCCTTGTCGATGTCCTTCACCGGGATGGGGGTCTCCCCCTTGCCGGTGATGTCGACGAGGTTGGTGCCGTTGTCGCGCGCGTCGAGGAGGATGCGGAGGCCGCTTTCGGAGGTCGCGAGCTGCGACTCCCACATCCTTCGCTGGTCGTCGGCGGTCATGCGCGCGTAGGGGGTGAACTGCTTCCGCTTCGAGTCGCGGTTGACCTTCGCGAGGCTGCGGAATGCGTCGCCCTTGCGCGTGAGGATCGGACCGAGCTCGCCGTGCTCCCGCACCTGGACCGTGATGCGCTTGAGGTCGTCGGCGTAGTTGGAGCCGGCGGCCGCGTAGATGCGCGCGAGGTCGGCCTCGTTGAGGCGCAGCCCGAGGTCGCGGTCCTTCGTCAGGGGCGAGATCGTGCACTTGCACAGGTCGTGGAGCGGCATGAGCTCGGACTTCGAGTAGAAGCGCGAGGCAGCGACGATGCAGAGCCCGCAGGTTCCCGTCTTGGAGAACTCCGGGTGGATTACTCGGCGGTAGCCGATGACCTTCGGGGAGGCCGCCATCACCTTCTGCGCCTCGTCGCGGGTGACCGCGGCGATGTCGTCGTTGACGATCGACGTCAGCCGATCCTCGAACGTCTTCCAGACCTCGTCGGGCACCCGGTCGGGCCAGTCGACGGTCTCCGTGGTGGGGTTGCGGAAGCGCTCGCGGATGCGGTGCTCGAGTTGCCGGGCGGGTCGCTTGTAGACCTCGACGATGGACGTTCCGCCGCGCTCGTAGGTGTCCTCGATCGGCGGGAGCTCGTCCGGGAGCGCGTCGACGAGCTCGAGCTGGCGGAGCATGAACGCGCGGGCGGTGCGGCGTGCCCGCCGTGTGGCGGCGTCGACCTGGACGGCGGACGCTGCGGCTGCAGCGTTCACCATATCGGGTCGACCCCACCACACGAAGGGGAGCCATATCTGCAGAAGAGCTCTCAGCAGCGCCTCGACGATCGACTCCTGCTGCGCGGCGTAGGTGGCGACGAGGTGCTCGTACTTGAGATCCTCATTCGCCATCGTTCGCTCCTGTCGTGCTCACCGCCTGGCGGGTCGCCGGCGCGATCGCGAGGGCCGCGTTGAACGCCTCGTCGGCGCGGTCGGTCTCGGCCTGCCGCCGTTGCTGCGGCGTCATCTCGAACACCTCGGCGTCGATGAACGCCTGCGTGGCGCCACCGCCCTTGAACTTCGGTGCGGCTTCCGCCTTCTCGGCGAGGGTGGCCGGGTTGACCTTCGCCCACTCGACCTCGATCTTCGTGAACTCGGACCGGGTGTCCTGCCCCTCGATGCGAAGCGACTGGGACATGGCCTGAGCCAGCGAGACGCCCGCGACCCGGTTCATGCGGTTTACCGCGTTCACGAGCGGCTGGTGGCTGATCTGCGAGCCGAGCGCCGACTGGTTCGCGTTCGACGAGTCGAACAGGCTCATCGGCGTGCGGGTGATCGTGCAGAGGTCTTTCAGCTCGTCCTTGCGCGCCTCGTAGATCGGTCGCACGTCGGTCGCTGCGGACTCCCACATCTTCGCGGAGGACGGGAGGGTCCACAGGGCCGCGGGGCCGGTGCGGAACACCTCGTCGTAGTCGATCTCCTGCCCCGCCTTGGGGTGATCCTCGGGGTAGACCTCGTCGAGGTCAGCCATCACGGCGCGCTGCCGGAAGGACTGCATGACGATGAGGGTGAGGGCGTTCAGCGTGATCTCGTTGATCCGGTCGAGCGTGTCGAGGTGCTTCTCGTAGATGCCGGCGCCGTCGGGGGTCGCGAGCTGCGTGACGATGCACTCGTCGATCGCTCCCGTCCGGATCGGCTCGGAGACCCACGACCAGTCGGACGTGACCGTCCACGTCGTGCCATCGGCAGGGAGCGTGGGGACGTTCGTCGACCGGTACGCGACTCGGTAGTAGCCGGGCCGGAAGAGCGTCACTTCCTCGGTCCGCAGGATCGAGTTGTAGCCGACGATGATCGCAGCGCGCGTGACCCACGGGAACCGCGGGTCTTGCTCGCTGATCGTCGTCCACTCGTTCTCGATCTGCCAGAGCGCTTTCCCGTTCGAGTCCGGCGCGGTGATGATGTACGCGCGGCCGTAGTCGCCGAGGTCGTTGAACAGCGGCACCGACTGCATGGCCATGCGCGAGCGGTCCCAGATCGCCTGAGCGACCAGGTCGCCGTTCTCGTCGCCGGCGGCGGACGTGCGGAACGCGATCACCTCCTGTCGGTCGGTGCGCGCGTCCCGCAGCGTCTCCGCGACGTGGAGTCGCGATCGCCGCATGAAGCGGAGGTACTGCTCGCTCGTCGCGGCGTCCCACGAGTCGGCGGGAAGCAGGGCGTCGCCGTCACGGTACGAGCGCAGCTTCTCCATCCGCGGGAGGCCCGTGCCGAGGCGATTCGCCAGGCGCATGAGCCACCAGTCGTCGGTGTCCGGGATGTTCGCTTCGGTGAGCACTCTCCACCTCGTTTCCCCGGGGTTACCGGACTCGGCGAGCCGTGCCCGTCCGCTTCTTGAACTGCTTCCTGTACCGCGCGCGGCCTTCCACCGCGAGGCACATGCCGACGGCAGCGTCCATCTTCTTCATCGAGCCCTTGCGGTCCTTGCCGATGACGTCACCCGCTGAGCGCTTCCACCGGGACGCGTTGAGCACGTGCCGAGTGAGCACCTTGTGGTTCCCGTGGAAGAGCTCCCCGGACTTGATCGCGGTCTCGGTGCGCTCGACGACCTTCGCCATCACGGTGTGCTGGTTCGTCTCGAACGTGATCGGCTTCGCCTCGGACGCCTTGACGAGCAGGTCGGGACCGTACTTCGTCTCCCACCGGTCGACGTAGTCGCGCCAGTGAGGCGGGTCGGCGAGGAACGCGACGACCTTGAACTTCTTGAAGGTCTCGTCCAGCACGGCTTCGACCTCTTGATGGTCGACCGTCCAGTGCTTCGCTTCCTTCGAGTCGGGCGCTTCCCAGATTCCGATCGGGAAGACGTAGCCGTCGTCGATGCGGCATGCGATGAGCACGGTCGCGTCCGAGTTGAGCGATCCGTCGAACCCGAGCGCGATCTTGTCGCCGCGCGCCGGCGGACGGAACCCGAGCTTGGTGCCGGCTTCCTTCGCCTCGGCGAGCCGCGCCTGCAGGCTGATCCGCGACCACTCGACGAGCTTGAGCCACGAGTGCTTCCCCGCGACGACCGCGTTGAAGAAGTACCGGATGGTGTCTTCCTCGGACCGCCGCGGGTCGAACAGGTCGTCCAGCATGCCCTCGGGGTCGTTCCACGCGATCGCGTCGCCGAACGCCTCGTAGAACGCGTCGGTGAGTCGGGCGAGGTACTCCTCCTCCGTCTCGAGCCGCTGGCCGCCGCGCTTAGTCGGGTCCGGCACCTTGATCTTGTCCAGGGACTCGACGTCAGCCCACCGGTGATCGAAGAGGAGACGCGGCCTGCGCGCCTTCTTCTCCTCGATCTGGTCGGCGAGGAAGTACGTGTCCTCGGCGACCGATTCGGCGCCGGGCTCGTACATCGTCGTGGTCTCGATGAACCACGTGCCTTCCTTGCGGCGCTTGGACAGGTTGCGGACGACGGTGTCGTACATCGCGCGGAGCGTGGGCGTCTCGTAGAGGTGGGTCTCGTCGAAGACCGCGAAGGTCTCGAGCCCACCGTCCTTCGACGCGGCGCCGGCGGTGGACGGCGTGATCTGGCCACCGTTGTGCGGGATGAGGACGCGCGTCTTGCCCGCGTCGACTCCGTAGACGGCTTTCAGCGCGTAGAGGGGCGCGTTCTCGTCGGTCAGGTTGTAGTAAACGTTGTCGTAGACGTTGCCGGTCTGGCCCTCTTCCGTCGCCATGATCTTGACGGTCGGGGACTTGATCGGTTTGCCCATCGGCTCGCCCTTGAGGTACGTGTACGTCTGGCCGAGGAACTCGTAGGTCTCGCCGCCCTTCGCCCAGCCAGCGAACCGGCAGGGTCCGAACGCCTCGAACAGCACGAGCGCCGCGGCGACACCGGACTTGTCAGTGCCCTTCGGGCGCGAGAAGAACGCGGAGTTGTAGAACCGCTTCCCGGCAGCGTCGAGACCGTAGCAGTCGACGATGAAGCCGGTGTACTCGTCGCCGTACTTGATCGGCATGCCCGTGCCGCCACCGCGGCCGTGGACGACGAACGTCTCGATCCACCACACGGCCAGCCAGCCGAGCGACCTGTTCCTGTCGTGCCCCTTCGCGCGAATCAGACGCCGGGGCACCGTTCACTCCCCCGCTATCCGCTTGCGGCGGTCGTCGATGCTCGTGACATTCGAACTCTTCGCGTTCCCCACGGGATATTCCTCCGGGACTTCGATCTCGACGCGTAGACGCAGACGGTCAGCGGGCGTCGCACCGAAGTTCGCGACCCGAATACGGATCTCAGCGGCACGCTCAGAGTTCTTCCCACCGCTCTCCCACATCTGGTGATGCAGCAGGGCCGTGTCGAGCATGTAGTCCCAGTCAGGAGCGGAGACCATCTTCGCGGCCTGTGGCGACTCCCGCCAGTTGTTCCACCAGCGGACGGTTGCAGGATTCCACTGCTCGCGAAGAACGCGGTCCGGGTCGACCTGCTCGTCGTCGGGGAGGATCGGGAGCACGTCGTCGGGCAAGTCCCAACCGCCGATGCGGCCGTCGGAGCGGATGATGTCGCGGGTCTTGTTGTCGCGAGCTCGTGAGCGCCGTTCGGACGGCGCCGGTCCCTTGCCAGGCATGGTGTTCCCTCTCCCGAAACGGAAGCCGGCGACCGAAACGGTCACCAGACGGTGATGAAGTGGGGTCAGTCGGAATCTGCGGGCTCGACGCCGAGAGGCTCGAGCAGGTCTTGCGGGAGCGAGAACCAGAGCACCGACGAGAGGTTACTGATGAGCTCCGGCAGGTACTCGGTGTGGTGGTTGAGGAAGTTGAACGCGCGCTGCTTCCGCCGAGTCGTGCCACGCGCCCAGAACAGGCCGACGTGCGTGACCTCGTGGACGATGGCCGACAGCGTGACCGGCTGAGCGAGCATGACGATCGCGCCGACGCCGGCGGAGTCCGGCTTCCGGTATGTGATGGAGTGCGCGCCCGCCTCCGCGTCGCCGCACGCCCGTCGAAGCGCCTCGACGTCGTTGAAGACGAAGACGTGGACGCCGTGGGAGATCGACCAGCGGAGGTCGCCCTCGAAGACGCCCTGCCACGCGACATCGGCATCCGGCCAGGTGGCTTCGACGAGGTCGGGCATCGGTCTCCATTCGGCGCGACCGGGGCCGCATCATGACCCCCCAGACTCGCGCGCACCGCGAGAGGCAGAACGCTTGCGGGCGGGGCGAGGTGGGGGGCGGGGGGTGGTGGCCCCGGGGTGTCAGGTGGGTTGACACATGCGCGGTGTCGTGTGCGGCGGGTCGGTGTCGGCTGGCTGGACGGTGGGCGTGTGTCGGGTCCGGCTGGGGGGTGGGAATGTGTGCCGTGGGCGTGCCTGTGGGTGGGTGTGGACTGGGGGTAGACATGACACACGGGTGTGTGTATAGTCAGTGGTGTCGGAAGTGAAACACCGGCACACCACAACCGAAGGGAACAGACACCATGCGTGGAACACAGAAGCTCGGCCTTGCGGGACTCGGCGGACTCGCCGCGGGTATCGCGCTCATGGCGTGCATCGCAGCGACGGACGCGGGCACGGTCCCCGCGGATGAGCCGGCTACGGTCGTCACCGGTGAGGCGACGCCGGCGCAGCAGCTCGGCACGGATGACGCCGGCACGGTCGGCGCGGAGCCGGGCGCGGTCGAGTCGTCGGCTCCCGTTGCCGCGGATGCCGTTGCCCCGGATGCTCCCGTTGTCGCTCCCGTGGTCGAGGGCGCGGAGCAGGCGGCGCCGCGTGAGTGCGAGGACGACACGGACACGGGCTGTGTTGAGCCGCCGTTGCCGGTCGGCGTCACCGTGTACTTCCCCACGCTGGCAGAGGCGCAGGCGTTCCTTCCCGTGTTGCCGTGCTGGGAAGCACTGGACGGGCGCGGCGTGTGCTGGGTTGAGGGAGCGACGGGCGCAGACGTTCAGGGCTGAGGAATCCCGTGTCCCCGCGTAGGCGGCGACGGTTCACGACCGAGACACGGACGCACCCGGAAGTGAAACACCGGGCTTACCGAAGGGATAGGAACCATGTCCGCACAGAACACGATCACCGGACGCGTTACCCGCGTCATCCGCCACGGCCACACGGTGTACGGCAACCCGATTATGTCCATCGTCCTCGACACAGGGCACCGCGACGAAACCCCTCTCCGTGGGAGTGATGGTCAGGAGACTGGGCTCGTGTTCCCTGCAACAGAGCACGCACTTGTCACGGTCCGGATCTCAGACAACGCGAGCCTGGTCTACGGGATCGAGAACCCCGAGTACCGCGAAGACGAACACACGTTCGCGCTCACCCGCGCCGGGCGGGTGTCGCACGTCATCCGCGACTGAACCGCTCCCCCGTGCTACGCGTAGGCGTCGGCGGCTCACGACCGCGGCACGGGACAACCCCACCGGTGAGACAGTGGGGACGACGAAGGGAACAGGCAATGCGCTATTTCGACTGGGAAGACGGATTCACGCCCTACTCTGCGGCGCTGGACGGCGACGTACTCACGGAGTACGCCGGCGACATTGAGCGCGACCCGTCCGCGACCGTTGAGCGCCGTTCGCGGCTCATTCCGCGGCCGGAGTGGGATGGGCACCCGAACGCGGCCGACTACGTCATGAGTGACGATTTCAGCGCCGGCGAGGTCGGCGGCGAGGACGCCGTTTGGATCGACGGCCGCGGGTACGCGCTGACGCCGGCCGGCTGACAGGCACGGCACCTCATTGCACGATCCCGGGAAGTGAAACACCCGGGCACCGAAGGGAACACCATGAGCATCTATCGGGACGACTTCGCGGCGTGGGCGGACTACGTGGCGGGCGAACTTGCACGGTTCTACGATCACGCCGGCGGCGTCACGTACCTGTTCCAGAACACGCCCCGCGCGAACGCGTACCTTGCGAAGGCGGCGGCGCGCGGGTTCACGACGGAGCAGGCGGCGTTTTACGGCGCGGCGCACATGGTCCGCGGCATCGTCACGTCTGAGTTCCGGCAGTGGTGGATTGAGCATTGGGGTACGGAGCGGGTGACGTTCTCCCAGTGGCGGGAGCGCGCCGCTGAGGAGCGGGAGCAGGTCGCGTGGGAGGACTCGGCGGATAGGGCTCTCGACCAGCTCGACATGCTGCGGCGGCTGACGTTGGAGCGTGACGCGCTCATCCTTGACGCGGCGTCGAAGGGTGCGACGAAGGTAGCCATTGCGCGGGCGGTCGGGCTGTCCCGGCAGCAGGTACACACGATCATCGCGAACGGGACGACGCCGGACGTTGCGCCGTTCACGGAGTGGGCGGACGAGGTGCCCGCGGTCGTCGAAGTTGCAGCGGACGCGGCGTGGGGTCAGGTGTTCTAGTTGCAGGTTCGCGCGTTCCGCGTAGGCGGCGCCGGCGTCGTGGCCGGGACGCGCACGGTTGCAGATTGCAGCGCCCGGCAGGTGAGACAGCCGGGGAGGGTATCGAAGGGAAGTTGCAGCATGTTCGCATCGCAGGAGCTCGCCGTCAGCACGAACACGGAGCCGAACCCGATCCTCGTCGAGATCCGTCGTCAGAATCGGATCGGCGGGTGGAAGTTGCGCCCGCGGTTCGAGCTGCGGATGCTCGACGCCGGGGTGTACCGGGACCGTCGGCCGGATCAGGTGGAGCACGCGCGGCGGGTGCTGTCGCGGCTCGCGGCGCGGTCGCGGCGGTGAGCGAAGTTGCAGGGTCGGATGGCCTGCTCGAACCGCCGGAGCGGGAGCGGGACTTCGACCCGAAGTTGCAGCCCCTCGCGGGCGTGCGCTGGCCGCAGGGAGAGCGGCGGACGCCGGTCGAGGGGGAAGTTGCACTGTTCGATGTCACGGACCCTGGGGAATTGCAGGACTGGTGACATGAAGATGCCCCGGCTCGACCTCCGATGGAGGGTGAAACAGAGCCGGGGCGCGGAATCCAACCGAAGGGAAGGAACCATGGCCGATTCTACAGCTCATGGGACAATTGCAGGCATGACCGTGCAGTATCTTGGCCCCGCCGAAGTTGCAGCGCGCTTTGGGCTGGCGGCGGGCACGATCCGCCACTATGCGGCGCAGGGCAAGATGCCGGACCCGGACGTTCGGATCGGACCGATCGGCGGATGGTCGGAGGAGACGATCGACGCGTGGTGGGCGAACCGTCCCGGCCGCGGCGCTCGCACGGACCTCGACCGGGGCTAGTTGCAGCTACGGGAGCAGTCCCGGGTGCCGGCGCTTCTTTGCAGCCTTCCGGCGCGCTGAGGCGGCCGTGCCGCCCTCCGACGAGCTCTTCACGCGGTGGTGGTACTCGCACAGGGATTGCAGGTTCGACGGGGAGTGATCCCACGACCGCGACTGATCCTTGTGATCGACCTGATTTGCGTATTGCAGGCACTTCCGTTCCGTGTCGAATCGGATGTGCTGGCATCGGTTGCGATCGCGTTTCAGGATGAACTTGCAGATCTGGGGCCAGTCGTCGGGAAGTTGCGACTTCCGGTTGCTGGTCGACCAGGCCACGGCGGGTCAGCCCTTCTCGCGCCGCGCCTGCCGTGCTTCGGCGATGTCCATGATTTCGCACTCGCCGGCGGCCGACGGGGAGTTCCACGACGTCCCGCACTCGCGGCAGGTGTACTCGATCGTCGGCGGCGGTGTTGCGATCGTCACTTCGACCTCCGGGCGAGGATGCGGACCATGATCTCGGGGCCCGTGATGAGGCCGAGGCCGCGGGGCTCGTCGAAGCGCCGGGTGGGCTTCTTGCGTGCCTTCACGTAGGCGGTGCCAGCGCGCTTGCGCGCCTTGCGAGCTGCGGTGCTCAACGGGGCTCCTCGAGGGTCTCGATGCCGAGGTGCCAGGTCCGGAAGCGGGGGTGGCAGTCGGGATGCGTGGAGGGTGGGACGCGGGTGAGCGTCCACGCGAGCGTCGGGCGCCACAGGACGTAGGCGAGGATGCTGGCGGTGAGGCCGCAGGCGATGCCGAGGATGACGCGCATGTTGCACCGCCGGGGGGGTCGAAGGGAAGTTGCGTCTTGGGAGGTGCGGGACCGGCTCGGGGTGCCTGGGCGGGCTGGGTACCGCGCACCCGAAGTTGTCGAAAGACCCGCACCTCTCGCGACCCCGGGGAGAATCGAACTCCCGGCCTCCCACTTGACAGGTGGGCGCTCCCGCTGAGCTACAGGGCCGTGCGACCCGCCGCAGCCGAACTGGCTCGGGTCTGTTCAGTTGTTGCCCCTATGCACGCCAGTTGGTGCGCTCCGGCGGTGGTGTCCGGCTCTTCGGGGCGTTCGTCGCTCGCCGCCTACGACTGAGCCGACCGGGACCGCGATGGGTCAACCGAGGGATGCCAGGAGGAGGGTCTTAACGACGAAACCCCCGCCGAGGGCGAGGGTGTGGGGTATGGACGAGTCCAACCATAGAGACTCTATCAGGGGTTCTTCCGGTTTCTCTTCGCGTGCCACCGTGTCGTGCCCGGTTTGTCGATGGGGAGATCGCCGAAGCGCACGGCGAGTGGCGGCCGCCCCGTCGCCTCCGAGATGGGGTGCTCGAACGTGTGGATGGCGTCCTTCGCGATCCATCCGTCGATGGTTGAGCGGCTGACGCCGAACAGTTTCGGGAGGTCGCTGACTCGGACGGCGGCGTCGGCGAGCTCGTCGGAGCGGATGTAGTCGGCTCGGGTGGTCACTCCGGGATTCCTTCCAGGATGGTCTTGCACGTCCCGCAGACGGGGAACTTCGTGAAGTCGCGGGACGGCCGCCACTTCTTCCCGCAGAGCGCGGTGATCTCGACACCCTCGAACATCGACCTCTCGATGTCGTCCTTCCGGGCGTAGTGGGAGAACAGGTCGTGGTCGCCGGCGTCGGTGGTGACGGTGTCCGGTTTCTCGAGCGTGTCAGTGCTCATGGTTCTTCTCTCCTTCGGGGATGCGCCGGAACGGCACGATGGGATTCAGGGTGAAGTCGCCGACACTCTTCCCCGGGATCACCTCGACCTCGGGGCTGTACTCGCGATGTCCGTCCGGGAAGTCGAGGATCATCGCCTGGCGGCGCACGGGTTGGTCGGTCATCGTCTCTCTCGTCCTTCCTGGTCGAGTGGGATCGCTGACCCACCCCATGCCACGGGGCGGTCGTCGATGAGGGAACCGCAGGCCGGGCAGCGCCAGGCGGTGCAGTCGAGGTAGCGGTGCCAGCCGGTGAGCTGGCTGGCGTCGTGGGGGTGGTTGCATCGGGTGCAGAGGTACGGGAACGTCATGCCGGTCACGTCCGCGAGGACGGGCGACCGGTCGTCGAGGACCGCGGCCTCCACGCCGCGGCAGACGTTCCACTTCGCGGCCGGCTCCCCCTCCTCCCACGAGTGGCGGCCGTGGACGTGCGCGTTGCCGCAGGGCCGCTCGTCAGCCACCGTCGGCTCCTTCCTGCTTCACCGGCACCCACGGGCCAGCCTTACGACGACGCAGGAGCGTCTTCGTGTCGTCGGGATAGGCATGCTTTTCGAGAGAATCATTGGGCTGATCCATGAAGTAGCGGCAATTTTCATATGACCCGACGTAGGAGGGCTCGGGCTTCCAGTCGAACTTGACGCCGTACTCGCTTCCCGGTTCCTCGGCTACGACACCAGCCCGCACCGCGTCAACGAGCTCGGCCTGCTGAACCCAGATCGTGCCCGTGTCATCTCGCCACACGCCGTCGTTGTGGAACTCCCGCAAACGGATGCCGCCCCCTGCCCGCACCTCGGCATCATGAGCAACCAGCCAACGAGCGAAGTCTTCACTGCTCATGTAGCGCGAACACGCAGCGCTAACCTCCTCGGTGGTCGGTGTGTAGTCGGTCATCCCCTGTCCTCCACCTTCACTCGGAAGCCGCGTCGTACCTTCCGCCTCGCCAGCGATCGAGCGAACCACCGCCACCGCGTCTTGCGAACCGCCAGCCACCCGCCATCGCTCGTCCTCTCGCACACCCACCAGCGGTAGTGCGGCTCCCATGCCGTCTCAGCCACGGCTCTCTCCTTCCTCGTCTTCGTCGGGTCCGTTCTCGCGCCAGTCGTCCTGCCATGGCGAGTCGTCGTGCGCGTCGTAGTGCGAGTAGCGATGCCTCGGGTCTTCTGTGCAGACGGTGGCCCACGGTCCCGGCTCGGCGCAGTCGCCGCGGACGACTGCTCGCGCGATGCGTTCCTCATCACGCTCGAAGTACGTCTGGCCGCTCATCGCGCACCCCCAGCGGCCGAGAGCTCGACCTCGCGAGTCAGGAGGTGGTTCTCCTCCGCGTTGTCTGGTTCGCACCACCCGACTCGCTCGGGGGTCGAGTAGATCCACTGCCCGCGCCCCGCCGCTGCGAGACACGTGTAGTCCGCCGGGTGCTCGTCGAACACCTCCGGCAGCTCGCGCGCCAGGTCGACATGCTCCGGGCACGCCCAAGTGCACCAGTCGGTCGGCGGGGTGCCGATCAGGAAGTGCGCGACCGCGGGGCTGAGGCACGCAAGCTTCCCTGCCTCAGTCCAGTGGCACTTCCCAGCAGCGTGCTTCGGCGTTTCGCCGGTGACCTTGGGGCGGCTCATCGCGCACCCCCAGCCAACGCCGGAACGATCTCCGGGTAGGCGTCCACGATGAGCTGCGCGGCCTTCGCGTACGTTCCGGACACTTCGGGGCGGTACCGGTGGAGGAGAACGCCGAGCGTGAGCGCTGCGGCCTCCTCAGGTGTGTCTCCGTCCACAGCCACGTCGGGGCGGGTGGTGGCCTCGTACCTGAGTTCGAGCTTCACGGCCTCGATGATCTGGTGCTTCATGTGCCACATCGCCGTGTCCGGGTCGCCGTGGCGCGCCTGGCACTTCGCCTTGTGGCACTCGGGCCAGTCGTGTTCGACTATCGCCCGGCTCACACCAGCGCCCGCGACCGCAGCGACGATCCGGTCGATCAGAGCATCGTTCACTTCCCTGCTCATCGCGCACCCCCAGCGGCCGAGAGCTCGACCTCGCGAGTCAGGAGGTGGTTCTCCTCCGCGTTGTCTGGTTCGCACCACCCGACTCGCTCGGGGGTCGAGTAGATCCACTGCCCGCGCCCCGCCGCTGCGAGACACGTGTAGTCCGCCGGGTGCTCGTCGAACACCTCCGGCAGCTCGCGCGCCAGGTCGACATGCTCCGGGCACGCCCAAGTGCACCAGTCGGTCGGCGGGGTGCCGATCAGGAAGTGCGCGACCGCGGGGCTGAGGCACGCAAGCTTCCCTGCCTCAGTCCAGTGGCACTTCCCAGCAGCGTGCTTCGGCGTTTCGCCGGTGACCTTGGGGCGGCTCATCGCGCACCCCCAGCAGCACCCGGCTCCCAATCGGCGTGCCCGATCGCCGACCAAATGTCGTCCATCGCGTCTTCGATCTTGTCCGTGTAGACCAGGCCGTTGTCGCCCTGCTCGGTTGCCGACCACCACGCCATGCGCGCCTCCTCGATCTGGCCGCGAAGTCTCTGGATGGTCTGGGCGTCCTCGCTCTCGACAGCGCCCACCAGGGTCGCCGGCCAAACACGGTTCACGGACGGTTCGCCCTGTGGCTCCGATGACCGATTGATGCGAGCCTCAAGCGCAGAAGCGGTGCGCAGCCACAGACCGATCAGGCTGCCGGGCTTGATGCCGCTCGAAGTCTGCTTGCGCATCTGATTCGCCGTATCGATCAAGTCCCGCTCCTCGGCGCTCGGCTCCGGCACTCCGGAAGCAGCACGCAGAGCGGCAAGCACAACGCCACGCATCCGCTCGATGTCGTGAGCACGCCACGCTGAAAGCGGCTCAGGTTCCGGGCTGGGCTTGTATCCCCCCTGAACGGCGCGCAAATTGTCCTCCGCGTTCAGAGCGGCGAGGACAACCGCGTCGGACGGTTCACTCTGTAGCGCGCTCTCCCCAATCGACGCAGGCAGATGGATGCAGGACGGAATCGGCTTGCACGAGTGCTCGCTGAACACCTCCCCGCACTGATCGCATTCATGCTCGGTGCTCGGCTCCGGTACCTCGGAACGACGGAAGCCAGCATGAATCTCGTCGATGTGATGCGCTTCGCGGCAACGGTAACTGCGGGTATCCGCACCGTCTCCGGGACGTGCCAGGAGGTCACCGTGCTCAGGGCAGTAGTTGATGGTGATCATCGGCCCATGTCCTCTCGGTAAGGCGGGTACAGCTCGACGCATGCGGCCGTGGGGCAGTTCATGTCTTCGTGCTCGCAGCCCATCGGTGGGTGCGTGTAGTCCACCGGCTTCCCGGTGCGGTGCGCGTATTCGATCTCACGGGCCGTCGACTCCCCGATGTACTTGCCGGGGTTGACAACGAGGACTCTTGCGGCGATGTCGATCTTCCGAAGGTGCAGGGCGTCGAGCGCGATCTTCTGCTCCTCTGTGATCGCGTCGCCGGAGTGTGCGAAGACACCCGGAGTGACGACGACGGCACCGCTGAGGGTGAGGTCACGATTCGCAGCCTCAATCTCCGCGCGGAACCGGGTCGATCCGCAGATGCATACGACGTCGACGCTCGGCTCCGGTACCTCGGAACGACGGAGAGCCGCGAAGAACGCGCGCCGCTGATCCGGGGTGTTGTTCTCGGGAGCGGCGTCACGGTACTCGGCCCAGCGCCGCTCGTCGTCGGACGGGGCGTGCGCCTCCGGGAAGACCCGGCGTCCGCGCCAGTCCCGCGCGTTGAGGTTGCGGAACTCGACGGCGCGCCCGACGCGCCGGCACTGCCAGCCGTCGGGAGCGCCTTCGAGCTGCGCCCATTCGCTCGCTTCGGTCACTCGATCATTGGTCATTGGTCTGTCCTTCCTGGTTGGCGATCGCCAACAGTCCTGCGGCGCTTGCGCCAGTGGATAGTGCTCGCTCGACGCTCCATCCGCGTCGCAGGCGGTAGATGATCGTGTTCGCGTTGATCCCGAGCAGCTCGGCCCATTCCTGAGCGATGAGTTCTCGACCTCGCCACTCGATCCGGTGGTTGGTGCGCTTGTTCCTCTGGTTCGCTTGGTGCGACACCCAGCGGCAGTTCGATGGCGAGTAGTCGCCGTTGTTGTCGATCCGGTCGAGCTGGACGCCCTTGCGATAGCCCGAAGCCATGTCGGACGCGAAGAGCTCGAATCGGTGCCACCGCGCACAGACGGTGATTCCGCGTCCGCCGTAGTTCGACCATTCGGCGTGGCCCGGGTTTCCGGTGCGGTCGAGCATGCCGCGCCACACCCCGTATAGCGGCGACTTCGACATCCCGTGAGTCACGAGAGCATCAGCGGACGCGCACCCACACGACGTCGATACGCCGCGCACTAATGCCGATGCCTTGACGTCTCGTTCCCGACCGCAGTCGCACATGCACGCGATCAGCACCGCGCCGTGCCTGTCCCGCCCGGCTTCCTGATGCGCCGTCCAGCGCCCGAACCTGGTCCCCGTCTCGATGCTCAGCTTCGCGGGCATCAGTGATGCCCCTGGGATGCAATTTCGAGCAGTATGGCGGCGTGGCAGATGTCGGGTTCGCCAGGCGCCGGGAGCGGGCACCAGCACGCGAGGTTCTTCCCGGCGAGCTCGGCGCGGATGAGGTCGGGGTGGAACGTCCCGAATCCGATTGCGGATCGCTCGAAGAGCTCGACGGCACGGGCGCGGTCGCCGTTGACGACCCGGAAGGGGTTGCCCCACTTCGAGGGTCGGGCGACGACGACTGTGTTGTCCGGCTTCCGGTACCCGCGCCGGCGGGAGAGCTGCACCCGCTCAGGCATCGACGTCCTCCCACCACTCCGCGCCGCACCTGCGGCACTCGAACTGCCGGGTGTCTTCGTCCTCGTAGGTCAGGACGTCGTCGCACCCGAGGAGCTCACACCCGTCGTCAGGCATCCTGCTTCTCCTTCTTGGCCGCCTTCTCGCGGCGCTTCATGTCGGCTTCGATCGCTGCGAACGCGGGCGCGTACTGCTTCACCCACGTCTCCCACGCGACCTCGTACCCGCAGTCCGGTGTGCCGCAGACGACGCGGAGCTCGTCGCCGACGCGCTCCGGGGCCGCGCGCCACAGGTGCGGGTGGGAGCAGTTCGGGCACTGCAGGTACGGGATCGCTCGCAACTGCGCCTCCGAGTCGGGCCAGCGGCGCAGCGCGACGCCCATCCGCTTGAGGAGGATCACGGCCGACGTCGCCCCGTCGAGGGTGTTCACCCACGCGTCGACGTCGACCGCGACGGCGTCGTGCGCGAGGCGGATCGCCTCATCGATGGACGCCGTCGACGGGATCACCCGGGCGCCGAGAGCGACCATGAGCTCGTCGGCGGCGATCCACGGGTCCGGCATGAGGATCGACTTCTCCATCGAGGTGTCGACGCGCTCCCCGATCGCCTGCGCGGGCTTCTCGATCGACCGCAGGTGAGCGATCAGCCAAGCCAGGCGGCCGAGCGCGTCGACGACGCGCCGGTAGCAGACACCACAGAGGTAGCCGTGCTGCGCGGAGCGCGGAATGCAGCCCCGGCACGCCTGGTTCTCGCACTCGGCGAAGTGCGCCTCGGGGATGCGCTCCCCTGCGGG
The DNA here is from genome assembly GCF_044543605.1 of Microbacterium sp. NPDC064978. Classification (NCBI taxonomy): domain Bacteria; kingdom Bacillati; phylum Actinomycetota; class Actinomycetes; order Micrococcales; family Microbacteriaceae; genus Microbacterium; species Microbacterium sp. NPDC064978. Next base: position 541,653 of record NZ_JBITWF010000001.1, read on the forward strand.
CGTCATGCCCCGCCGGCGGCAAGGGAAAGGGCGATCCGCTCGGTGGATCGCCCTCATGGACTCGTGGTTGGTGATGCAGATGTCGTGCTCGTCAGGCATCGGTGGCCTCTCGCTTGAAGATGAACGTGACCGGGCGGGGGCCGTACCGGTGTCCCATGGCGTTCTCGTGCGCCGCGCTGAGCTCGACCTCGACGAGGCGAGCACCCGCCGGTATCTCCGAGATCGCTTCGGCGATCGACAGGGCGTCGTCGTCGCGCGACGAGACGGTGAGGCGCTCTTCGCGCCGGACCGTCACCAGACACCCCCGCGCTCGTCCTCTTCGTGGATGTTGAACCGGTCGACTTCGGCCCGCTCGGACGCGGAGAGCTCGGGTGCGAGTACCGGCTCATACGTCTCAGCGAAGATGTCGGGCTTGCAGGGGTAGAACTCGCCTTGAACCCCGCGGATGATGTAGTCGCCCGGCCTGCCTTCCATCTCGCCCTCGAGAGTCACGATGTCGATGTAGTTGACGCCGAACTCCGGAAGACCGCAGAGCTCGCCGTCGACGACGTGCGTCTCTGACTCGGGCCACTCCGACACGTCTTCTCCGTCGGGATTGGCGAGGTATCCGTTCTCGACCATCCATACGGCGACCGCACGGTTGTGCTCGTTCATGGCTGAGCTGATCGCGTGGTACTCGTCGTTGTCGCCGTCCGCCGAGTAGGCGGGTCTGGTGTCGGGAGCCATCTGCATGGCTTCAATCTCGACGGGCTTCTTTCGGAACTTCATGGGGGTGGTCATAGCAGTCCTTCCTCTCGGAGCTTGGCCTCGGCGAGCGAGACGCGTTGGAACTTCGCGGGGTTGCCGCCGTGGTCGGGATGGGTCACCCGCTGGGCGCCCCGCAGCAGACGTGCGGGCTCGTCTCGGAACGCCCATCCGTCCACGAGCGATTCGAGGTACCCCCACGCCGCGTCCGCCGTGGCGAACCCTGCCGGCGCGGCCGCCGCTTCGATCGCGAGGAAGCCGCGGTACTGCTCTCCCCGCTTGGTGACGCCGTAGCGGTCGACCTTGCGGAGCGCTTCGAGCGCGAGAGCGATCGCACGGAGGTTGTCCTGCCACACCGTGAACGTGTCGCAGGGGTAGGAGAGGTGCCCGAACTTCGAGTCGATCGAGAAGATCACGCCCGGGTGCTCGGCCTTCGCGTTGGCGTATGGTCGACCGTCGTTGCGGAACGCGCCGGGCGGGATCGCGATGAGCAGCTCCGCGGAGTCCTGCTGCGCCTTCGTGTCGACGAGGTGGTAGATCTCCCGGTCGAGCAGCGTGAGCGAGTCGGAGAGCGTCGCGCTGAACTTCGACGGCTGCCTGTTCGGCGTCAACGCCGTCGGCCATTCGCCGATCGGGCCGACCTTCATGGTCGTGGGCCAGGCGGTCATGACTTTCCTTTCAGGGTCCGAGTGAGGCCCTTCGTGTGGGCCGCGGGGAGCTCGATGATCGGCTGACCCCGCAGGATGGATGCGCCGATCGCCGCCCAAGCGGCGTCGGCCTCGTTGTTGTTCCGCACGTCGGCCTCGGGGAGACGCTTCGCCGTGGCGAGCAGCACCTCGTCCTTCGCCGCGTTGCCCCGGCCGGTGGCGAGCTTCTTCAAGCTGGACGGGGCGAACACCCACGGCGCCTGGTGGTGCTCGCGGAGGGCGTTCATGGTGAGCCACCAGCCGCCGAACATCCGGTCGACTGAGGAGCCCTTCGCGCCGAGCGACGGCCCTTCGATCGCCCAGACATCACCCTCAGCGGGGTCCGCCCAGGCCGCGATCTTCGCCGCGATCCCTTCGACCCGATCGAGGTAGCCCTCCGGGGTGCCATCGTCGGGCTTCGTGGCGATCGTGCACCGATCCCACTCCCCGTCGATGTAGGCCGCGACACCGCATCCGGTGAGCGACCAGTCGATGCCGATGAATCCGGTCATCCTGATGTCCTTTCGAGATCGGCGAGCATCATGCTGCGATCGCCCCGTTGATGAACTCGGCCACCGCGTGCCCGAGGTCGCGCGCCGACGGCGGCGTGACCGCGTTCCCGGCCTGCTTGACCTTGTCCCGCTTCGACCCGAGCAGGTGGTAGTCACGGGCGAAGCCCATGCCCGCCTGGATCTCGTGCGGTTCGAGCATGCGGAACCCGGCGTCGTCGACGTCGAGACTGATCGGCTCGGGCGCGCCGATGAGCGACTGGTGACCGCCGGTCGTGAGCGTGCGGATCGGCTCGGTCACGGGCGTCGACATCTCGGCGCCGCCGAGGTTGTTCCGCATGACGAGGGCGTGGTGGTTGCCTTCGGCGCTGACCGTGTCGATCGGGTGCGATGCTGGCTTCGCGACGCCGTGGTTCCGCAGCGGCACGACGAGACCGGCACTGTCGACGGTGGTCACCGTACCCATGGGGTCATCGGTAGTGCGCGCTGTGCCCTTGCTGTAGTACGGCACGAGCAGCCCCGTCTCGTTCCGAGTCGACTGGGTGCGCAGCGGGTCCGCGGCGGATGCGGCGCTCTTGCCCTCGCGACCCTCGACGGGCACGAGCAACGACGCGTGGTTCCCACCGGCGACGAGCGACGGCAGCACCTCCGAGATGGGTCGAGACCGCGAGTCGTCGGCTCCCGAGAGGTTGTTGACAATGAGCGCATGGTTCGTCGCGGTGGTCACCGTGGGAAGCTCCTCATCGACGGTCCGCGCCCGGTTCGTGTGGTTGTTCGTCATGAGCAGTGGCGGGATCGCGAGGCCATGCTCAGCGCTGCCGGTCTGCACCGGCATAGGCGCGTCGAGCTCGGACACCCGGAGGTAGTTCGACCCTGTGGTGACGCCGTCGTACGTGTTCCCCGCAGCCTTGGCGACGATCGGAGACCAGTACCGCTCGATGCCACGGCGGATGCGCTCCCGGGTCTTCTCGGCGAGCGGCTTCTCCCGGTCTCCGATCCGCGGCGCCGGGATCGACCAGTCGATGATCGACGCCGCCGGCAGCCATCCGGGCTCCACGACCCCGTAGCACTCGGGGCACCGGTAGAGGTACTGCGCCCGGTACCGGCCCCACGGCTCCTCCTTCTTGAAGACCTGCACCGCGCGGACGAGGCCGTGCTCGAGGCAGACGGCCTCGGGGCGCGTCCACTTCCCGATCGCGGGCGCCGGGCGCTTCTTCGACGCGAGGTCCGACCGCCAGAACACGACGTACATGCGGTCGCGGGACTGTGGCGCCGGCAGGCCGCCGACCTGCGCGTGCATCGAGTTCAGCCACACGATCTGGTGCCGGTAGCCGAGCAGCTCCATCGCCTGCAGCCAGGCGGGGAACATCACCCACTTCGCGGCGTCGACGACGTTCTCGATGATGATGGCCTTGTAGCGGTGGTGCTCGGCGAACCGGGGCACGTCCCACATCGTCGCGCGGGACCGGTTCGCGGCCTCGTCGACGAGGGGGCGGGTGCCGTCGAGCTCGAAGAGCGCCTCGTTCATCGCGCGCTGGCGCTTCACGCCCTTCGCGATGGAGTGGTTCGTGCACTCGGGCGACGCCCACAGGATGTCGGTCGTCGGGAAGTAGCGCGGGTCGACCTGGCTGATGTCGGCCTGCGAGTGGTCCGTCTCCGGGTGGTTGACCTGGTGCGACGCGATCGCGAGCTCCCAGTGGTTCGCCGCGATCATGACCTTGTACCCGGCCTCGACGAGCCCGGAGGACGAGCCGCCCGCGCCGCAGAACAGGTCCGTGACGGTGAGCCCGTTCCAGGGCACCGACGGCTGGGCATAGCCCTTGTGCTTCGAGGTCTGGTGCCCGGCGACGAACGCGTTGGTGAGGGCCAGGTCGTTCGCTGCGTCGAGCGTGATGGCTGACGGTGTCATCGTTCTCCTAGGACGACGAAGCCCCCGCGGTGGCGGGGGCTTCGGTGGGGACGGGGCGCCGGTTCCGGTCGGGGTTCCGTGGGAGGCCGGCGGCGTTGCGGGTGCCGGTGACCTGGCGGCGCTCGAAGCCGAGCCGGTCGGCGATCTGCCGGTCGGTGAGGCCCTCCTTGAGGAGGGCGCGGAGGGTGTCGCGCGAGATGAGCGCGCTCTCGCCCGCTCGGGCGCGGTTGGCGGCGCCGCGGCGGTCGCCGACGGTGGCGCCGGCTCGGGGTCCGCCGCGAGCTCGGCGGGCCTTTCGTTCGGCTTCCGCGTCCTGCGCCGCGCGCTCCTGGTCGCTGGCGATGATGTCGGCCGCGCTGGCACCCGCGTCGACCTGCTTCCGGAACGTGTAGTCGCCCTGGTAGCGGACGTGGAACTCGCGGCAGGTGATCGGTGCTGGGCAGTGGCTCCCGCGGCATCCGAGGCGGTAGCCCTCGGATGTGCCGTGCGGGTGGGTGGGGTCGGACAGGATGTCGGCGCTCACGCGCTCCTCCTCGTGTTGGTGTCGCGCCTCCGCGGGAGGAGGTGCTCGGTGTTCGGGTGTGGGGGTGGCAGCGGCCGCTCGAGTTCGAGGCGGCGCCGGTACGGCAGGGAGCGCGCGTACCGGCCGCAGCAGTAGTCGAGGAACTCGGCGAACGCGAGGTCGGCGGACTTCATGGCCGTGTCAGGGACTCGCGCAACGCCCGGACCCAGGCGTTCTGGCTGGCGACGCGCCCGCGCTCCTCGCCGAGCTGCTTGACCGCGTCCGCGTGCTGCCTCGTCAGCTCACCGATCTTCCGCTGCGAGTACAGATCGACGGATTCGGCGACGGGACGAGACGGCTCCCAGTCGCCGCAGTCGAACGCGATCGACTGCTCGAGCTGCTCGATCATGAACGCCCGGAGCCCGATGTGTTCCGGCGTGGGCGGCGTCCACGCGCGCACCTGCCGCAGCATGGCCGTGTACCGGGCACGCAGCGCCTCCTTCTCGGTGATGTACGCCTCACGGACCGCCGCCATCTCGGCGGCCTCGGCCTCCTGGATCGCCGCCCACTCCTCCACGGAGCGGTCGAGCGCGGCCTGCAGCGCCTCACGCGTGCTCTCCACGCGTTCGGAGTAGTGCGGCTGCAGGGTCAGCTCGCGGAGCTCAGCTTCGAGCGGCTCGTCGCGCTGCATGATCGCCACGCCCATCGCGCGCGAGCAGCGGAGTGCGAACTCCGCGAACGTGATCGGCTGGTTGTCCTTGATGGGGGCGGTGTAGCCAGTGGCCATGGTGTGTCTCCTGCTGTTGGCTCAGACGAGCGCGGATTCGTGGATGTACTGCTGCACCTCGGCGGGCGAGCGGGTGATGGCGGCGAGCACGTACTTCGTCGGCGCGCGCGGAGGCTGCTGGATCTTGTTCAGAATCCAGACGGACACGTTGACGGTGTCCTCGGGGGCGAGGGTCAAGCCGAGCTTGTCCTCGATGTGCGCGCGGATGCGCATGACGTCGATCCCGTACTGGCTCGCCAGCGTGCTTCGGTAGGTGCCAGATTGATCGTCCGTCGCGTCGCTCGCGCGTGTATCTCGTGACGGACTCTCTGAGAGGTGAGTAGAAGTCTGGTGACTCTGACTCTGACTCTGACTCTGACTGTGCTTCTCGTTGTCAGATTCGGCTTGGCGTTTGCTAGCACTTGCTTGGGCCTTGGCAAGCCCGCCCCTGCGCCCCGCTTCCGCCCGCTTACTGCTGAGCGCCTCACGGTCCGCGCGGGTCTGCTGGTGCTTCGCGTACTCGCGGATGACGTAGTCCGTGCCGTCTCGGATGACGAGGGGGCGAGTGGGGTGAGAGCCGGTGAGTGCTTCGAGGATCTCTGGTGTCCAGAGGAACTCGGCGTCCTCGGCGCTGAACCGTCCGTCGTTGTCCGCGATACGCGCCTCGCCGTTCATTTCCACGAACGCCCACTTCACCTCGGCCGGCTGGTTGCGCAGCTTCGGGTGCCGGTGGAAGTCGTTCGGGAACGTCATGTAGAGGCGCTCATCCTTCGCCATCGCGATCCCTCCCGAAGAGCGAGTCCCAGAGGTCGTGACTGAGCCCATCCTTGAACCGAATGCGCGCAGAGAAGGTCGGCTCCGGACGCGGTTCGTCTGCCGGCCGGACGACCGTGCTTGGTCGGGTGCCGGGGACGGACCGCCCGTATCCATCGACGACCCTTTCGATTTCGAGGCGCTGGCATCCGGGCTGCCATGAGGCGAGAACCACGGCGCTCGCGGAGCGCCGGTCAGGGCTGAGCACGAGTGCGACGTGGGGGAAGACGGTGCGGTGCTTCCGCCGCGCGGAGAGCTTCGCCTTGTTTCGGCGTCCGCGGACCTTCATCCGCGGGAAGTGCACCGGGGTGCGGGGTTTCTGAGCCATCACGGCTCCCTTCCTGTGTTCATAGGTCGGCGGCCGCCTCGTCGACGATGACCGACCAGGGGCGGTGGAGCTGCCCGAGCCGATCCGTCGTCTTGAACGCACTGACGATGGACGCGGTGACCTGCATCGCCTCCGACAGCGATGCCCACCCGTCGTCCGCCCAGACGGTGACGCCTTGCGAGACGGCCCGTGCGCGCCACCGAATTCCGCCGCGCGTGGGCATCGGCGTGACGTAGCCGCGAGCCATCACGGCTGCCCTCTGTGCCGGGCGAGTTCGGCTTCCAGCTCGGCAACGCGGGTCTCGGCCGCCGCCACCTTGTCCGCCGGGGTGAGACCGTCGACGCGCTGCATGGTGAAGACGAACTCCGGATCGGGGCGGTCCGCGACCGTGAGCTTCGTCTCGACGTAGTTCACGCCGCCGACGGCCTCGAACCACATGCGTGCGATCTCCGAGACGACGAGCACGGTGTACTGGGTGTCCTCGATCGTGAGGGTGGCCTTGCCGTCGGTCAGATCGAGGTACTTGAGACGCATCTGATCGTTCGACGCGGACGGCAGAGCGCCGCGGCCGCGCTTCCGCGGCCCCCACCCGCCCTCCGGCTCGACGATCTGCATCTGGTTGCCCTGCATCCACATGCGCGTCTCGCCCGTCCCGTAGACGCGCTCGATGCACTCGTGGATGGTCTGCATCGCGTCAAGAGGGATCGGAAGCGAGAACGCCGCGCCGGACTTCCTTCGGATCTCCATCAGGTCGTGTCCTTCCTCAGTCGTCGTCGCACCGGCACGGCTTCACCAGCCAGCAGATGCCGCAGACGACCTCTTTCGGTCCGAGGGTGGTGGGGTCGGGCTTCGGGACGCAGCCGACGTGGCGGAACCTGCCGTCCTCGTCGCGCTCGATCTCGTCGCCCTCGTGGATGCGGTAGCCGCAGTCGGCGGCGCAGGTGCCGTTGTACTGAGCGGGGAACGACATCAGTGCCGTCCGATCGCCGCGAGCTGCAGAAGGGTGTTGGTGATCGTGAGGGATGCCGTCTCGGCCGCCGGCGTCGACCACCCGCGCCCTTCGAGGCTCGTCTTGAGCCGGTCAAGCTGATCGGCCATGTCATTCGTAGCTTCGAGGTTCGCCATGACGGCGGCCATCTGCTGTTCTGCGTCGGTCACGACGAGCCTCCGAGCTGTCGGGTGATGTTGAGCACGACCTCTGGGTCGCGGACTGCGAGGTCCCGGAGGCCGAGCGCGCCGGTGTACGGGATCGGCTCGACGAGCGCCCGACTGTTCGCCAGCACCAGGTGATGCACGTCCGGTTGTGCCCACGGCGAGCAGAGCTCCCCGGCCTTCGTGTGCTCGGCGTAGTCGACCAGAACGCCGGACGCGGTGGCGCGGGCGACATGCACATCGACGAGGTCGACGACGCCGATGATCTCGCCCGCGTGGTCATGCCAGGGTTGCGGTTCGTCGTGCACGCCGGGGTGGCGGTTCATCAGATCGGCGAGCACCTGCGACTGCCAGTCGTCGGCGTATGCCTTCGCGGCGTGGATGAGGACGGGGCCGCGGTAGTCGCCCGCGATGTTCGTGCTCCGGTTCTCGACGTCCTTCCCGCCGTGGATGATCGCCCATGCCCACGGCTGGCGAACGGTGAGGATTCGCATCACGTGTCCTTCCTGTTGCGGCGGTCAGCGAGGCTGACGATTCCCGCGAGGTTCTGCGGTGGTGGTTCGGGGACGGTGGTCCCGCGGGTGTAGTAGCGGTCTGCCCATGCGTAGAGCTCGTCGATGTTCCCGGCGAAGTGGCGGCGGAGGCGCCCGCCGCTGTTCGGCTTCGGCTCGGGTGACCCGTTGTCTTCCCACGCCTGCCTCGCGGCGCGGAGGATCGCGTTCGCCTGCGCCTGGTGGCGCTCGTCCTTGCACGCGCCGACCGGAGTGCGTTCGCCGGTCATCGGGTTCACGAGCATCGTCCGCATCCGTGGTTCGCGGGCGCACGGCGCACCCGCCGGGCGGAGCATCGTGCCGAGGCACTTCGCCTGCACCTTCATGTCGGGGCGGTACTTCGGGATGTCGTCGTAGAGCATGCGACGCAGCCCCGGGGTGAGCTCCTCGACCGTGCCCGTGCGCCCCATGAGCCGAAGCGCCCGGTAGGGCCAGCTCTCTCGGCGGAACTCCTTCACGGCCTGCCGCTCAGGCGCCGTCTCCCAGAGGTGGATGCCGGCGAGCGCGAACAGTCGCAGCGGTTCCGGGAGATCCGGATCGCTGAACACGGCCTCGCGTAATTCCTTCGCCTGCAGGGTGCGTTTGATGTCGACCATGCGGGGATGCCCTTCTCCGGGCATCCCCGGGTGGTCATGCGGCCGGCGTGAGGGTGCCGTCCGGGTTTCTGATGACGCGGCGCCCGTCCCACAGGGTCATCGGCGTCGTCGCGGGGTTCTGCGTCTGCCGGATGCGGAAGCCGCGCTCGGCCGCTTCGACCGGGTGGGACTCGATGTAGCCGTGGCACCCGGTGGTGCCGGTGCCGTGCACGAGGGTGCCGTTCTGCGGCTGGCCGGTGTCCGCGAGCCGGGAGCCGCCCATGCCGCGAGCGCGGACGTGCTGGATGCTGTACTCGCCGGGCTCGATGCGAACCGGGCGACCGCACCACTGGCACCGCGGGGTGCCGTGCTCGTCGCTGTCGCGGCCGATGATGATCCAGCGGACCCTCGGCGTGAACGCGCCGCTCACGTCGGCGCGTGGAGGCGCGCGACGACCGCGGCGTCCCACGCCTCTCGCCAGGTGTCGTAGCCGGCCCACGCGGTGCCCCGGTAGGGAGCCGCGTGGTCGCGAGAGGCGTCCACGTACCAGTACCCATCGGGGCCGTGCCGCACGAACGGATTCATGTGTCCGCTCCGAACTGGATCAGCTCGGCGAGGTGCTGGCCCTCGTTGTAGCGCAGCGGCCGCTTCCCCTTCTCGATCGAGTAGACGGTGCTCTGCGCCCAGTTGACGCCGCGCTCCGACATCGCGGCGGCGAGGCCCGCCTGGGAGAGCTCGGCGCGCTCCCGCGCCGCGGTCACCGCGGACCCGATCTCCACGTCGCTCTGCGGGGCACCGACACGCGGCCGCCCGGGCGCCGCCTGCGCCTGGGGCGTCGCGAGGATGCCGAGGTTCCTGATCGCACGCGAGATCGCCGATGTCTCGGCGACCTCCTGCGCGAACTGGCGGGTGACCTCGTCGGGGTCGTTCTCCCCGCGGGTGGCGTGTGCGACGGCGTCGGGCTGCTCCGACGAGGCTTCCTTCCGCACGTAGGCGCGGACGGTGTGCACCATGTACGGGACGCCCTCTGCGGTGCGCAGCTCCCGCGACTCGACCTCCGGGAGGATGCTGCCGTCCGGGTGCTTCTCCCAGAACGCCTCGATGCGCTGCGCCGCGCTGGTGAAGTCGTCGACGTTCTCCGACTTCGGCGGCCGCTGCAGTCGCGACCGGCGGGTGTCCTCGGGCATGTCGATGTCGTCGGCGGTGGTGGTCATGCTGTCGATCCTTCGAACTCGTCGATGTACTGGTTCACGTTCCACACCGGCGCCCGGAGGATGCCGATCGGACCGCCGCCTCGGGTCTTGTACCCCGGCCACTCCCCCGTTTCGATGCCCCGCGCGTACCGGATGCGGGCTTCCTTGGCCCGGCGACGGGCCATGAGGATCTCGTCGTCGCCGAGCCGAAAGACGCCCGTGAGGTACGGCGCCGCTGACTCGACCACGATGAACAGGTACGGGAGCGTGTCGCCGGTGATGAGGTTGTAGAGCCACTCGTAGTGCCCGAACTGCACGTCGTAGCCGAGCCGAAACGCGTCCTTCTCGAAGCCCTCCTCCGACGCGTCTCCCGACGTCGTCTTGAGGTCGGCGATGCGGCGCCCGAGCCAGTCGAGCCGGCCGCGCATCGGCAACCCGGTTTCCGGGTCGTCCGCGAACATGGAGACCTCGGGGTCGCCGGTCTCGAGCAGCTTCCGAACCGTCGGATCGGCGAGGACCGATTCCGCCATCCGCTGCACCTGGGCACCCTTCTCCCGCTTCACGGGGATCAGGCCCTTGGCGCGCGCGTCGGCCTCGAACGCCTTGGCCGCCTTCGTGCCGAGCGCGCCGACCTTCGACAGGACGGTGGTGAGCTCCTCGCCCTCGAACTTGAACGTCTCGTCGCCGGTGCCGTCGGGGTAGATCGCGATCTGCGCGCCCACACCGAGCACCCGAGAGTGCACCGCGGACCCGAGGTCAAACTCGGGCTTCGGCTCGTGCGGCTGGCTGACGTAGTGCTGGAAGTGCGCCGGCGACCGGAGCAGCTTCTTCGCGCCCGTGGAGCTGAGCCCGGGGAGCGCGTGATAGACCGTTTCGTCGAGGCCGCGGACGAGGCCCGTGTACTCCATGGCGCTCACTCGCCGCCCTCCGGCCAGATGCGGCGGGCCTCGACGATGAGTGGATCTTCGACGTCGATGTGCCTGGCGATGTTGTCCACCGGTTCGAACTGCATCCGCTCGTTGACCATGCCAACGCGCGCGGCGGTCGGTTCCATGTCGGTCTCCTGGATCACCCAGACCTCACCGGGGCGAGCGTCATGCCAGGGCTCCCGCGGAGGGTGCGCCACGAAGTACGCGTTGGCCGCACCGAACAGCGTGGGCTCGGTCCCGACGTACTGATCGCGCTGGGCATCCAAAGTCTGTCCAGTGCTCTCCGAGACAACGCGAACGCCGTCCCGTGGTCGAGGGAGTGCAACGTAGTCGGGATTCTCCGGCCACCGCCAGCGCCCCAGCTCCTCGTCGCGCTTCGCCTGCCACGTCTGTGCGCTCGCGAAGTCGTAGAACTCACGCAAGGCATCCGCCTGCCGCGGATCGAGATAGGCCTCGATCGAACTGCGGAGTGCCCCAGGAGTCTCGGCCGGGTCTTCGTCACGAACCGAGAGGCGGACGCCGATCGAGGTGTCGTGCGGGATCACCTTCACTCCGTTGCTGGCTGCGAACACGTTCATGCTGCGTCTCCGTTCCGTCGGTACATGGGCCACCCCACGAGGGAGTTGAGCCAGTCGATGTCGTCGGGGAGCCAGTGGAACCGGCTCACCTTCCACTCCCCCGCTTCGTTGTCGCGGTACTCGATCACGGGCTGGTCTCCTCGGTGGTGGCGGACGGGAGCCGGTTGAGGGTCTCCGTGAATGCGTCCGCGGTGATCCCGGACAGGAAGGCGTAGACCTTGATCCGCAGCTCGAATCCGTTGAGCGGCTGATCGATGATCCGGTAGACCTCGTCGGTGATGGCGGAGCGGTCGTCGCGCACGGCGCGCAACTCGGCGGTGGTGAGCTTGCGGAGGTCGGTCTTCACGGCATCCCCGCGATCACGTAGTAGGCGCCGCAGGCGATGATGACGAGGCAGACGGCGGCCGCGGCGAGGTTGGCGATCAGGTTCGCTTTCGTCATCCGCGGCCGCCGCATGGGCAGAGGCGTGCTGGCGGTCCGCGGCGCGGGGACAGGTGGAGGGAACTCCACGGCGTCGCCGGTCACCGCTGCTCTCCCAAGCGGCGCCCGTTCTTCTCGACGTTCGCAGACACGTCGTTCGCGTTCGTGCCCTCGATGATGAACGTGTTCGCGCTCTTCTGCGGAGGCCGCTTCCGGAAGAGGCCGCGCACCAATGCACTGAGCAGCAGGACGATGAGGACGAAGCAGGCGATGGCGATGACGGCGGCGAGCGCCCAGAGCATGAGGTCAAGAGGGTTCATTGGTCTTCCCAGAAGATGCGGGCGCCCTGGGGCGCGAGGACGGTGGCGGCGCAGGCGAGGAAGTAGGTCGTCACGCCGGGGTGGTTGTGGTCGATACGGGTGATGCGCTCGGCGGGGTGGAATGTCGTGCCGCTGCTCTGGTGGAGCACCGACCGCAGCCGGTCGCCAACGGCCGGCTGCGACGCCGAGCGTTCGCCTACCCATCCGCTGCGCATGCGGGTCACGAGTCGTCGCCCTGCATGTGGGCGGTGATCTGGGCGTGCGCCTTGAGCGGTTCGGTCGCGAGGTCGACGCGCTCGGCGCCGCCGGATCGGACGCCGGTGCCGCGGATCACGCCGATGTGCTTCTTCATCTGCGACACCCGCTTGTGGACGCTGTAGAACGCGATCCTGGGCCAGTCGTTCACCATGCGGCGGTGAAGGTAGACGTGCTCGAGTTCGGCTGGCGTCTGCGGCCCGAGCTCTTCGAGCAGGTCGACGATGGCGTGCATGACTTTCTCGGTGTTGGTGCCGGAGAGGCTGATCGCCGCGATGTGGGAGACGTCGGGGTCTCCGGTGTGTGCGAGGGCGTTGGTCTTCATGAACGGAGCTCCTTTTCGAGGAACCACTGCGCGCTCCGATTGTGCGTACCGCAGTGGAATGAGCCTGCTTCGATCTGCATCCGCCGGTGGCCCCAGCAGACGTTGATTTCGCAGCCACAGGTCGCTTTCCGCCACCAAGCTGCTGCGTTTCCCGGGACGACGTCGCAGGTTGGCCACGTCACGCGGGTTCCTGTCCCTCCGCAGGCGAGGCAGTCGGACTCTTCGTCCGGGTCTTTCGAGGTGGAGTAGAAGCCCCACCCGCGGCAGATGGGACACGCGTCACGGACGCGCGGGTTCCAGCGATCGCTCACGGCGTCTCCTTGGGTCGGGGGTTCTGCTCCCACAGGTCTTCGGTGGCCCACAGGATCGTGCGGACGAGCGTCATGCCGTCCTCGGTCGCGGCGGCCGCGATGATGACGCGGCCTCTGACCCAGAGCCACGACTCGTGGATGGGTGAGAAGAGGATGCGTTCGGGGAAGCGGAGCGCGTCGGTGACCTCGATCGGGTCGAGGCGTGCCTGCTGCCTCATCAGGTGCAGTCGGCCGGTGGCGTGGTGCGACATCACCAGGCGCTCCGCGTCGATCTCGGGGTGGCCATCGCGCGCGACGGCGCTCCGGAGGGGGTTGGACCTCGAGCGCTCCCGCGGCGTGCCGTAGCGACGCTGCACGGCTTCGAGCATCTTCATGCCCTTCCCCGGGGTGAGGCCGGGCCGCACGATGAAGGTGCCGCCGTCGGGGAAGCGGTAGCTGACACCGTCCGAGTTCTTCGCGATGCGTTCCGCGCCGAGCGCCCGGAACTCGCGGTCGAGGCACTTCGCGGGCTGCCGCAGCATGTCGCTACGCATCGCCTTCGCCTCCGCCCCGCGTACTGCTGGCATTCCCTGTGCGCATGAGCGCTCCCTTCGACCGAGCGAGCCCGGGCGGTTTCACCTCGCCCGGGCTCGCTGTTCCTTCGGTTGTGAGTAGTGGTGCTATTGGAGTTGGATCGCTGCTGCGACGAGCGCGACGACGATGGCCGCCGTCACGATGAGAGAGAAGATCGCGGTTCCGGGCGTGATCGGCGCTCGGGGCTTGCCGATCTGGCTGACGACCGCGAACGCGCTGAACGTCATCCACACCGCGGCCGCCCAGAGGGCTATGAGGAGCCACATGGTCAGCCGCCCGTGGCGAAGCGGACGACGCTGATGATCTGCAGCACGACCTGAACTGCGCCGAAGATGAACCAGGCGATCGCACCGATGACGCCGATGGCGACGCCGATGGGGGCGATCCAGAGCTTCTCGGCGGCGGATGCGAGCCCGATGCCGCCCAGCGCGAAGACTGCGTAGATGAGCCACGCGATTCCGAAGGTGAGAATGAGCCAGACGACTCCCCACACGATTGCCTCGGTCATGGGTATTCCTTTCTGTGTGCAGTAGTTCTGCGTGCCCGCCGTGGACTGGCCCACGGTGTACTGCCTGGTTCGGGCGCCGGCGATATCTCGTCGCCGGTCGGAATGTCTGTGGGCTTCCCTTCGATGAGTCACCCGCGGTTGTTCAGCACTCAGGCGTGCGTCACGTTCGCTACGGGGCCACGACGCGACCTAGCATCATCCCCGTTCGCGACCGCCTGTCTTGCCCCTCTCGGGATTCGGCGGTCTGACTTCGGCATGCGCTGCTCTTCCCCGTCGTCGTCTCGACGTGAGGGTCATGCTCGCTGTGCGTGTAGCGCTGTGGAGTTGAGATAGAACGCGTGCAGAACCCCTCGCGGAGAGCGCACTGAGTACCGGCCCTGTCGCATGCGACAGGGAACGCGGCGACCCGGATTAGCGACCCGGGCGGTCGTTGGGCCCGTCAGAGTGGGTGGTTCGGGAGGCTCGGAACTCGAGCACGAAGTAGAGGGCCGCGGCGACGATGGCGGCGGGAAGCGCGAACTCGATCGGGAGGGAGTCGATCATCAGGACTCCTCGGCGGTGTCGGCGGGCTGCAGGAGAGCTTCGACCCCGACCCGCGGGTACCGGACCATGCGGCCGATCTTGATGAACGGCGGTCCGATCTGCTTCCAGCGCCACTTCGCGAGGGTGTCGAGCTCGACGCGGAGGAGGTCGGCGACCTCCTGCGGGAGGAGGAACTCGGGCTTATCGGTCTGCGTGGTCACAGCGACACCAGCTCTGCGGCGGGCTCGGCGGTGATGAGCTCGGCGGCGGTGATGTTGAGGGCGCCGGCGATGAGGAAGAGGTCTCCGGCGGTGAGTCGCTCGGGCTTGTAGAGGAGCTTGGAGCGGAGGGTGGAGTACGGGATGGTGGACTTGTCCGAGAGCCACATCATGTCCCGGTCATCGTCTTTGATGAGCCGGAGGATGCGACTGGCGAGGTCTTCGACTTGGTGCGTCTTGCTCATAAACGCAACTGTAAGCGCCACAGAGGCAACATGCAAGCATTTGATACATCGAGAGTGCTACAAAGTTGTCTTGAAAGCGTTGTATATTGCCTACAAGAGCAAGAGAGTTGCTACCCAATGTTGGCGATTCTGGCGATATCATTGCCCCCATGGGGACAACCAGCGCCTTCGAAACCGCCACCGCAGCGCAGCTCAAGGCAGAGATCACCGCAGCAAACAAGAGCATCCGCAGCGTGGCCGCCGCCCTCGACCAGGACTACACCACCTTCTACAGGTGGGTCACCGGGAAGCGGCCGATCAAGCTCATCACCGTCTACGCGATCCTCGACTACATAGGCCTAGACATCGGCACGTTCTTCACGCGAGTGCAAGAGCGGGCCGACTCAGAACGCTAGCCAGAGTGATGCCCACCATGTCGCACGCCTCCTGCAGGTCCGAAATCGTCGGGCACTCCTTGCCCGGACGGAACAGAGGGCACTTCGAAGCGCAGGGACGGGTGGGAGCGCAGACAGTCATTGTGGGGCACCTTCGGGGCATGTCAGTCGGGGCTATAGCCCCTGGGGGTATGGGGGAATCTATCACCACTTCCACTCGACACATCCCCCCGCGATTAGAACGTATGTTCGATACTAGGTCGGGACGCAGACATTTGGGAAGGAAGCACCATGCCTAGGCCTCCACTCCCCCTCGAGACGTGGGGAAAGATCCGCCACGAGCTCCGGAACGGGAAGCCCGCAGCGATCACCTACTACCGCGACAGCAGCGGTCAGCGGCAGCGGATGATGCGCACCGGGAAGACAAAGACCGCGGCCGAGAACAACCTCAAGGCCGCGATCCGCGAGCGCATCGGAGTCATCGACGACGACGAGCTCCTGACCCCGGAATCGCCGCTGCGCGCACTCGCGAAGCAGTGGTACGCCGAGAAGGCGGCCGCCGGGCTCAAGCCGGGCACGCTCCGCACCTACCGGGTGTCGCTCGACGGTCACATCGTCCCGGAGCTCGGCGGCGTCCGGCTCTTCGAGGCGACGGTCCCCCGCATCGATCGGTACCTCAAAGCGCTCACCCTCTCCTCGGGGAGCGGCACCGCCACGACGGCGCGGGTCGTCCTCAAGGGCATGTTCGCTCTCGCGGTCCGCCACGGCGCGATGAAGAGCAACCCGGTCGCGGCGACCGCGGCGGTATCGGCGAAGCGCACGCGTCCGATCGCGCCGGACAAGGCGCAGGTCATCGGTATCCGGACGCGCTTCTACGAGTGGGACAACACGCTCGATGGCCGCGGGCGCCCGAAGATCACTCGCCTGCTCGAGGCGTGCGACATGCTCATTGGCACCGGCATCCGCACCGGCGAGCTGCTTGCGCTCAAGTGGGACGACGTCGACCTGGTCGACTGCACGGTGACGATCCGTCGCACGGTCGCCGTCGACGAGGAGGGGAAGGTGTTCGTGCAGGAGCTCCCGAAGACGGACGACTCGGCGCGCACTCTGATCCTGCCGGCCGCCGTCGTCCGGATGCTCTCCCGCCGCATCCGCGAGTCCGAGTTCGTCTTCCCGTCGACGACGGGGACGTTCTGGCAGCCGTCGAACTTCCGCGCGCGGTGGCGCGAGGCGCTCAAGGGTACGGAGTATGCCGGCACGACGCCGCGCGCGTTCCGCAAGCTCGTCGCCACGACGCTGCAGCGCGCGCTCGGCTCGCGCGCCGCCGGCGATCAGCTCGGCCACGCGTCGGAGCGCACGACGGAGCAGCACTACATCATGCCGACCCGGCAGGGTCCGGCGACGCAGGTGCTCGACGACCTGTTCAGCCTGCAGGCGAGCGAGTCCATCGAAAGTAGCCAATAAGTAGCCACGGAACGCAAAAAGGCCCCCATCCGAGCCGAAGCTGGATGGGGGCTTTGCCCTTGCGGGAGTAGATGAAGGCGGTGTGCACCCCCAGGGACTTGAACCCTGAACCCACTGATTAAGAGTCAGTTGCTCTGCCGATTGAGCTAGAGGTGCGTGGCCCGGGATAACCCCGACCGAGGAATTACATTACCAGCGGTTGGCGCCGAGACGAAATCCACGGCGACCCGGGCGTGGCTCGGGCGTTTCGCCCGCCGATCCTGGCCGATGGTCTCTGCGGCTGCGTCGATGACGGCGACTATTCTGAGAGCGTGACCGCCACTTCCGACGCCGCTGACCTGCGCGCCGATCTCCAGCTCGCCCTTCGCCTCGCCGACGCCGCGGACGCGCAGTCGCTCCCCCGGTTCGACGCTGCGGATCTGGAGATCTCCACGAAGGCGGATCACTCCCACGTGACCGACGCCGACCTCGCCACGGAGCGCGCGATCCGCCGACTCCTCGAGGAGGAACGTCCCGACGACGGCATCTTCGGCGAGGAGTTCGGCGCCCAGGGCAGCACCGTCCGGCAGTGGATCATCGATCCGATCGACGGCACGGCGAACTTCCTCCGGGGCGTCCCGCTGTGGGGCACGATGATCGCTCTCGCGATCGACGGTGTGCCACGGGTCGGCGTGGTCAGCATGCCGGCGCTCGGTCGACGGTGGTGGGCGGCGACGGGACACGGCGCCTGGACCGTCGATGACCGCACGGAGCGACGCCTCGCCACCTCCTCCGTCTCGGCGCTGCATGAGGCCAGCGTGAGTTTCCAGAGCATCGCCCAGTGGCGCGACGCCGGGCAGCTGGACGCCCTGCTGCGTCTGAGCGAGCACGTCTGGCGCGATCGGGCGTACGGCGATGTCTATGCGTACATGCTCCTGGCGGAGGGACGATTGGAAGCCGTCGCCGAGTTCGATGTGAAGGAATACGACATCGCCGCCGCCGTGGCCAT
Organism: Microbacterium sp. NPDC064978; assembly: GCF_044543605.1. Lineage (NCBI taxonomy): Bacteria > Bacillati > Actinomycetota > Actinomycetes > Micrococcales > Microbacteriaceae > Microbacterium > Microbacterium sp. NPDC064978. The sequence goes on from NZ_JBITWF010000001.1 coordinate 559,411, forward strand.
TGTCACCGAGGCGGGTGGGCGCATGACGGCTTTCGACGGTTCCGAGACGATCTCGGCGCGCTCGACACTCGCCACCAACGGCATCCTTCACGATGACTTCCTCCGCCTTCTGCACGACTGATACCCCGAGGCACCATGAACCCCCGACGACTCGCGGCTCTGACCGGCCTCGTACTGATCGGGGCGCTCCTCACGGCGTGTACCGACGACGGCGCCCCCGACCCGTCGCCCTCGCAGGAGCCCACGTCCGCCGCGGGTGACGAGGGGGCGACGCCGGCGGCCACGGATGAGTTGACGTGCGAGTCGATGATCTCGGAGGGCACGGTCGCCGCCCTCACCGAAGCCGGGTGGACCGCCGAGCCGCGGGAATTCCGCGTCGGCGGCGTCGAGCTCTCGGAGGGACTCCTGTGCTTCTGGGCGGACTTCACCGTCCCGTCCGATCACGGTCAGATGTACGGCTGGTCTGCGCTCTCCCCCGCCGACGCCGAACGGGCGCGGGAGGGCCTCGAGGACGAGGGCTGGCGGAGCGAGGAGAGCGCCCAGGGCGTCTACGTCACCGAGGACCCTCAGTATGCGATGAGCACCGACGAGGACGGCTACGGCATGACGTACCTCTTCGGCGACGGCTGGGTGAAGGTCGCCGACACCAAACAGGGGCTGCTGCTGGTCGAAGGCCGGGACTGAGCAGCGCACCATCCCGACGACGTTGTCAAGCGTCTGGGCTCGGCGCTGCCAAGAGAGCATGCTGGAGGTATTCGTCGAGGAAAGGAACGCGCATGGCTAACGACAGCGACCGCAACGACATCAGCACCGAGCCCTCCCCCGGCCCGGAGGAGAACGACAACCTCGGCGCCGAGGACAACAAGGGCGAGCCGCGAACGGTTCCGCCCACGGATGGGTCCGACGATGACGGGGACGACGTCCTCGCGGAGGATCCGGACCGCTCGCACTGAGCCTGTCGAACACAGGAGCCCCGCCTCATGACGAGGCGGGGCTCCTGTCGTCTCGTCCGGGCGTCGACCCCTGGACGATCTCGTCGACGAGGTGGATCCCCCCAGTCGAGTTGGCCGACTGCATCAGATCCTCGATCCACTGCGGATTCAGCTTCGGCGGCTCCCGACCTTCGAACGTGAAGCGCAACGGGATCGCCGGATGCAGCCAGATCGTAGAGCGACCGTAGGCCTCTCCCTCGGGGTGCGTCCAGGACACCGTGAAGCTCTCGTTGCGTCGGAGCTTCGTCGCGATCACGACCTTGAGGTGCGCGAGCGCTCGGTCTTCGATGTGGAGCTGGCTCGTGCCGTCGTACATGATGAACCCCATGTGCGAATCGTAGGCCCGCGTTCCATCCGTCACCAGAGGCAGTCAGGTCCTCTGGAGTTCATGGCCGCCGGGATCTGAGCGCGAGCATGTCTGTATGAGCGCCCACCGCTGAGTGACGTCCCCCGAAGAGGGGACAGACGGCTCCTGGCATACGTCGATACTCTGGCCGGATCAGGGGACTCGTGCGAGATACGAGAGGTGCGAGCGTCGATGGCCGGTCACGCCGATCATCGCCCGGCGCTCATGATCGGAAGGACTTCTCATGACGATTGATGTCGTTGCGGAGCCGCTGGTGGCAGCAGTCCGCGAGGCGTGGGCCAGGGCGCGGGGAACGATCCTCGTGCCCTCGGGATTCCAGCTGACGGAGGTGACGGTCGATGCCGGATCGTTGACTGCTCAGGTGGCCGACCCCGCCGGCTCGCGATTCGGCATGCGCGTGGCGCTTCCGAATGCCGCGCGGTGGGAGGGTCGTGTCCAGGGCGGAGAGGGGACATCAGAGCACTGGGCGCTGTGGAGCGTCATCGTCCCGCTCATGGAGGAGCTGGAGACGGACGCCGCGCACCGCTTCCGTCCGGACGCCGACGGCGTCCGCTGGGTGACCTCATAGGAGAAGCCCCGGTGTCCCGGACGAGAGTCCGAGCCACCGGGGCTTCTTTCTGGTGACAGCGACCTGGTGGAGCTGGGGGGAATCGAACCCCCGTCCAACGCTGAGTCTCCACGCCTTCTCCGGGCGCAGTCTGTGGAAGCGTTCTGCTCGGCTCCGACCTTTGTCACAGACACCTAAGTCGACGAGCCCAGCCTGGGAAGAGTCCCACGTGACGTCCAGACGCCGTCACGCAGCAAGATTCCTAGATGACGCCAGGATCCGTATCGGAATCACATACGGTCTGACGGACTATCGGGCTCGCTTAGGCAGCGAGGGCGAAGTCGTTGCGCTTGGTTTCGGCAACTATTGTTTTGCAGAGAGCGTTTACGAGATAACTCTGCATCCTCGGCCCGCTTCTCGTGGATTCACAGGCGCTGTCGAAACCGATCAGCCCCGTGGTCCTTCTCTCGAAGGAGCCGCTGTCACACTGTGGAATTGTCACTCCCGGGCGACGAGCACCCGAGCATCTCAGACTACAACGTTCGCGCCTCGGCCGCCATTCCCCGCCGCCGATGCCGGTCGCGTAGAGTCGGCCCATGAGCGATGTGACAGTCACCGTCCGCGGCGAACACGAGGCGCGTCTGTCGCCGGAACGGGCGACCATCCGCGTCACGGTTCGCGCAGAGGGTCCGGAGCGCGCGACCGTCGTCGACCACGTCCTGCGTCTGACCGAACCCGTCCGCAGCAGCATCGTGGGACGTGTGGATGCCGGCACCGCCCTCGACTGGAGCAGCACGCGACTCTCGGTGCGTGCCGAGCGCCCGTGGAACGCCGAGGGGAAGCGTCTCGCCCCGGTGTACTACGCGAGCATCGACGTGACCGCGACCTTCGCGGAGGCCTCGGAGCTTTCCCTCTGGATCTCCGACATCTCCGCGTGGGACGGTGTCGAGATCGGTTGGGTCGACTGGCATCTCACCCCGGAGACCCGCGTCCGCGTGGAACGAGAGGTCGCCGCACAGGCCGTCGGCGTGGCCGTGACGAGGGCCGAGGCCTACGCCGCTGCTCTCGGTCTCGCCCAGGTGACTCCCGTGGAGATCGCTGACACCGGCCTGCTCTCCTCCACGACGCCGGCGCCGGGCGCTCCGCTCGGGAAGGCACGCGGCGCCGTCGCCTTCGCGGCCGATGCCGCCCCGGCCATGGAGTACGAGCCGCAGGATATCGTGCTCACGGCAACCGTCGAGGCGCGGTTCCTCGCTCGCTGACCCGCGCCCTCAGTCGGCGACGACGAAGGGGGCGAGGTCGGCGGCGAGGCGCTCCGACACGTGCGCGTGGACGGCGGTACCCGCCTCCTCGTGCTCGACCGACAGCAGCATCCCGGTCTCGTGGATCGCGGCGACAAGGTCTCCACGGTCGTAAGGGATCACGGCGTGGAGCTCGACCGCGGGCTTCGGCAGGGCCTCCTCGATCGCTGCACGGAGTTCGGCGATGCCCTCACCCGACCGCGACGACACGAAGTGCGCCCGCGGCTCCAGTCCGCGGAGAACCAGCCGCTCGTCTTCGGGGATCAGATCGGCCTTGTTGAAGACGACGAGCTCCGGCATGTCACGCACACCGACGTCGCCCATCACGTCACGCACGGTCTGCAGCTGTCCGGCCGGATCGGGGTGCGAGCCGTCGACCACGTGGAGGACGACGTCTGCGTCCCCGACCTCCTCCAGCGTCGAACGGAAGGCTTCGACGAGCTGGTGCGGCAGGTTGCGCACGAAGCCGACGGTGTCGGTCAGCGTGTACACGCGGCCGTCCTCGGTCTCCGAGCGCCGCACGGTCGCGTCGAGGGTGGCGAACAGCGCGTTCTCCACGAGGACGCCCGCGCTCGTCAGCGCATTGAGCAGACTGGACTTTCCGGCGTTCGTGTATCCGGCGATGGCGACAGACGGGATCGTGTTCCGCTTGCGCTCGGCGCGCTTCGCCTCACGCGCCGGGGCGAAGTCGCGGATCTGCTTGCGCAGCAGCGCCATCTTCGTCCGGATGCGTCGACGGTCGAGCTCGATCTTCGTCTCACCAGGACCGCGCGAACCCATACCGGCGCCGCCGGCGCCGACCTGTCCACCGGCCTGACGGCTCATCGATTCACCCCAACCACGCAGGCGCGGCAGCAGGTACTCGAGCTGTGCGAGCTCGACCTGGGCCTTGCCCTCCCGGCTTTTGGCATGCTGGCTGAAGATGTCGAGGATCACAGTGGTCCGGTCGATCACCTTGACCTTCACGACGTCCTCGAGCGCTCGTCGCTGGCTGGGCGCCAGCTCGGTGTCGGCGATGACCGTGTCGGCGCCGACCGCCGCGACGATGTCCTTCAGCTCCTGGGCCTTGCCTCGCCCGAGGTAGGTGGCGGCATCCGGGTGCGGGCGGCGCTGCAGCACGCCGTCGAGCACGACCGCGCCCGCTGTCTCCGCGAGCGCCGCGAGTTCGCGCAGCGAATTCTCCGCGTCCTCCTGGGCACCCTGCGGGTACACCCCGACGAGCACGACGTTCTCCAGCCGGAGCTGGCGGTACTCGACCTCGGTGACGTCCTCGAGTTCGGTGGACAGACCACCCACGCGCCGCAGCGCGTGCCGATCTTCGAGGTCCCACTGTTCGCCGTCGGCCGTCGAATGCGCGGCCGTCGCTTCGTCCTGGAGTGCCTGCGCGGCGCCGAACGTGCGCACCTCGGAGCGCTTCTCTGCGTTCGCCAGCACGCGGTCGACCGTCTGGTCGTCGGTGGAGGGTGTCTTCGTCTCCGTCATCCGTTCCTGTCTCTGGTTTCCTCGCGAGCCTTAACCTTAGCCCGCGCTGTCCGGTACGCTCACCGTATGGGGTCCGACCACTATTTCACTGCGGCCCCGGCTAGCCCCGAGAACCTGCGCAAGATCCGCGTATCCCTTGCAGGCCGTGAGCTCGAAGTGACCACCGCGGGTGGTGTCTTCAGCCCGGATCGACTCGACGCCGGCACCGCAGTGCTCCTCGCCAACATGCCTCCCGTTCCTCCCGGAGGTCATCTTCTCGACCTCGGGAGCGGGTGGGGGCCGATCTCCCTGTCGATGGCACTGGCCTCGCCGCACGCGACCGTCTGGGCGGTGGACGTGAACGAGCGGGCCTTGGATCTCGTACGTCGCAACGCGGCTGCCCTTGGCCTCACCAATATCAACGCCTCCCTGCCCGAAGATGTTCCCGACGACGTGACCTTCCGCACGATCCGGTCCAATCCGCCGATCCGCGTCGGGAAGAACGAACTGCACGGGCTGCTGGAGAAGTGGATCCCGCGGCTCGACGAACGCAGCGACGCGTGGCTCGTCGTCCAGCGCAATCTCGGCGCCGACTCTCTGCAGCGCTGGATCGCTGCGACCTTCCACCCCGGTTTCAGCGTCTTCCGCACGGCGACGGGCAAGGGCTACCGCATCCTCAAGGTGAGGAAGCACGGGACGCCGCCGACGGAACCGATCGACGTCGTCTGAGCCCCCCTCACCCCTCAGACCAGATCGACTTCGCCCTGGTAGACGAGCTGAGCAGGTCCGGACAGCGCGACGTGCTCCCCGTCCTCGGCGGGGAACATCCGGACTCCGAGCGTGCCACCCGGAACCTCGACCTTCCAGTTGTCAGGCGCCTGGGCACCGGCCCAGTAGCGCACGGCGAGTGCGGTGGCGGCCACGCCCGTGCCGCAGCTCAGGGTCTCGCCGACGCCGCGTTCGAACACACGCATCCGCACGTGGCCGACGCCGTCGCGCACGAGGGGCTCGCCGGGCACCACGAACTCGACGTTCGCCCCGGCGGGCGGAGCCGGTTCCAACTCGGGCGCGCGCGTGAGTTCCAGCAGGCCGAGCTCGGCGTCGGAGGCGAGCGCCACCACGACGTGCGGGTTCCCGACGTCGATGCCCAGTCCGGGCCGGGTCACGGTCAGCCCGTCCGCGCGCACCAGCGGGTCGACGCCCGACAGGCGCCACGCGCCCAGGTCGACCTGGTAACCGCTCACGCCGCGCGTGACGTCACGGACGCCAGCCCTGGTGCCGATGGGGAGAGTACTGCCGGCCTCGATGTCGGCGAGACCGGAGCGCACGAGGTAGTGCGCGAAGACTCGGATCCCGTTGCCGCACATCTCGGCGACCGAGCCGTCCGCGTTGCGGTAGTCCATGAACCACTCGGCATCCGGCTCCTCCGCCAGGGCCGCTGCCCCCTCCGCGATCGCGGACGAACGCACGACTCGGAGAACGCCGTCGGCCCCGATGCCGAAATGGCGATCGCAGAGCACCGCGACCTGCTCCGCGGTCAGCTCCAGCTGGCCGTCGGGGTCGGCGATGATGATGAAGTCGTTGCCGGTACCGTGCCCCTTGGTGAATGCGACCATGGGACCAGTCTAGGGAGCCGTCGAGCCGGCGCTCCGCCCCGCGACGCGGTAACGCCCGCAGAGGAAGCTGCGGTTGCGGGCGACCTCGATCAGATCCAGGTCGAGACGCCGGGGCAACAGTGGGGCACCGCCCCCGAGGGTCACCGGGGCGTATTGGACCCAGACCTCGTCCAGGAGGCCCGCGTCTGCGAACTGTCCTGCCACGTCTCCCCCGCCGACGACCCAGAGGTCCTTTCCTTCCGCCGCCTCGTGCATCGCGGCATGGACGTCGGGGATCGCCGCGCTCGTCACACGGACGTCCGCCCCGGTCGGCACGGCGAGCTCACGATGCGAGAGCACCCACGTGGGCTGCTCATACGCCCACCGGCCCTCCTCGTGGCGCATGACCCATTCGTACGTCGATGACCCCATCACGAGCGCCCCGATACTCTTCTCGAACGCCGGATAGGCCATGGGACCTTCCATGTCGATGTCCTGCGTCAGAAGCCAATCCAACGAATGCTCCGTCGTGGCGATGTACCCGTCAAGGCTGGACGCGGTGAAGTAATGAGTGGCCATGCGCGCATCGTCGCACGGGCCACCGACATCAGGTCAGGCCGCCAGCAGGTCGGCGACGGCCACCGGCGGCGCCATCCATTCGAGTTCCGGGTAGCGCTTGAACCACGACACCTGACGACGCGCGTAGCGCCGGGTGAGTGCCTGCGTCTCCGCGATCGCTTCCTCGGCGGTGGAGCGTCCCTCCAGCTGTGCGAGCGCCTGCGCGTACCCGATGGCCCGGGGAGCCGTCGTCCCGCGCTCCAGACCCTCGTCGCGCAGCCGCGCGACCTCGGCCACGAGGCCGTGCTCCCACATCCGCCGGACACGAGCATCCAGTCGGGCGACGAGATCGGAGCGATCCACGTGCAGACCGATCAGCCGGGTGCGCGGATGCCAGAGCGTCGGCTTCTCGGGCAGTGTCGCGCCGTGCGTCGCGCTCCCCTGTTCGACGACTTCGAGAGCACGGATCACTCGTCTGCCGTTGCGCGGGTCCACCCGGGCTGCGGCTTCCGGATCGCGCGCACGCAGCCGCTGGAGGAGGGCATCGACGCCATCCCGATCCAGCTCCTGCTCGAGACGCTCGCGGATCACGGGGTCTCGAGGCGGGAAGTGGAACTCGTAGACGACACTGGACACGTAGAGTCCGGATCCGCCGACGAGGATCGCGTCGCCGCCCCCCGCGTGAATCCTCTGCACGGCCTCGCGTGCGAGCGGTTGATACCAGGCCACAGCGGCATCCTGCGTCACCTCTCGCACGTCGAAGAGATGGTGCGGAATGCCGCGTCGTTCGGAGACGGGCAGCTTGGCCGTTCCGATGTCCATGCCGCGGTAGAGCTGCATCGCATCCGCGTTGACGATCTCCGCCGGGTTGCCGCGACGCCGGAGCTCCTCGGCGAGATCGAGCGCCAGATCGCTCTTCCCGGTGCCTGTCGCGCCGACGACGGCCCAGAGCCGAGGTGTGGTCACACTCCGACGCGGAGAGTCGGCAGGCCGAGGGAGACGGCGCGCGGTGCCCCGTCGCTCGGAGCCGGCACGGCGCACGACTCCGCCTGTCCCCGATCCCAGGCATCTCCACCGCGCGTACGGCGGATGCGCAGCGGCGCGCCGGTCGGATCGTCGGCGAGGAGGTGGAACGGTGCGGCGTGGGTCACCCTCACGGTGACGACGTCACCCGGACGCGGCAGCTCCGAACCCGGGGTCACCTCGAAGTGCACGAGCCGGTTGTCCTGAGCTCGTCCGGTCAGTCGACGGGTCTCCGTGTCCTTCTTGCCTTCACCCGTGGAGACGAGCACCTCGACCTCCCGGCCGACCTGCTTCTGGTTCTCCTCCAACGAGATGCGCTCCTGGAGCGCGATCAGCCGGTCGTAGCGGGCCTGCACGACCTCCTTGGGCACCTGATCCGGCATGGTGGCCGCGGGGGTCCCTTCGCGGATCGAGTACTGGAAGGTGAAGGCTCCGGAGAATCGGGACTGCTCGACGACGCGCATCGTGTCCTCGAAGTCTTCCTCGGTCTCGCCGGGGAAGCCCACGATGATGTCGGTCGTGATGGCCGCGTGCGGGATGCGTTCCCGAACGCGGTCCAGGATGCCGAGGAAGCGCTCGCTGCGGTACGAGCGCCGCATCGCCTTGAGGATCCGATCGCTTCCGGACTGCAGCGGCATGTGGAGCTGCGGCATGACCGCGGGGGTCTCCGCCATCGCGTCGATCACGTCGTCGGTGAAGGCAGCGGGGTGCGGGCTCGTGAAGCGGATGCGCTCGAGGCCCTCGATCTCACCGGCGGCACGGAGAAGCTTGCCGAACGCCTGACGATCCCCGAACTCCACCCCGTAGGAGTTGACGTTCTGCCCGAGGAGTGTGACCTCGATGGCGCCGTCCTCGACGAGAAGACGGATCTCGTTGAGGATGTCGCCCGGTCGACGGTCCTTCTCCTTGCCGCGGAGACTGGGGACGATGCAGAACGTGCAGGTGTTGTTGCAGCCGACGGAGATCGACACCCAGCCGCTGTGCGCGGAGTCGCGCTTGGTGGGAAGCGTCGAGGGGAACACCTCGAGTGATTCGAGGATCTCGAGCTCCGCGTCGCCGTTGTGACGGGCGCGCTCGAGCAGACCGGGCAAGGAGCCCATGTTGTGGGTACCGAAGACCACGTCGACCCAGGGCGCCTTGTCGAGCACGGCCTGCTTGTCCATCTGCGCGAGGCAGCCGCCGACCGCGATCTGCATACCGGCCTTGCGCCGCTTCACGGCGGCCAGATGGCCGAGCGTTCCGTAGAGTTTGCCGGCAGCGTTGTCCCGCACGGCGCAGGTGTTGATGATCACCACGTCGGCCTCGGTCCCGGCGTCGGCACGGATGTAGCCGGCACTCTCCAGAGACCCTGACAGGCGCTCGGAGTCGTGCACGTTCATCTGACAACCGAACGTGCGCACTTCGTACGATCGCTGGCGCCCGTCATCGTCGACGGCCGCTGACGACGCGCTGATGATCGTCGGTTCGCTGCGGGGGATAGTCATGATGTTCCCATTGTACGAGCGTCACCGAGAGGCGACCGCGTGCGGCTGTCAGTCGGAATCCACGAACCGGACGCCGGAGACGCCGCTACCGAAAGACGCCTCCCGCAGCGCCGTCTTCGCGGCGTTCATGGCGACGGAACCGGCGTATCCGCGGCGCGACAGCTGCCCGACCAATCGCCGTAGTGCCGCGTCGGGATCGAGGCGGCTCATCGAGCGTGCTTTGGTCCGTGCGAACTCCAGCGCCCGCTCCGCGTCATCGTCCGGGAGCTCGTCGAGAGCGGCATCGATGACCTCGCGAGGGATGCCCCGCTGTGCCAGCGCCCGGGACAGCGCGACCCGGCCCTGACCCTTGCGCTCGACCCCGGCCGTGACGAGGAGCTCGGCGAGTACCGCATCGTCGAGATAGCCTCGCCGCATGAAGTCGTCGATGACGTCTTCGATCGCGTCTGCGGCGAGCCCATGGCCCTTCAGCACCAGCCGCGCTTCGGAGACGGACAGCGATCGCGTACGGAGCTTCCGCACCAACGACTCCTCCGCCGTGGTGCGGACCTCCTCCGCGGAGGGCGCGCTCTCGCCGGCCTCTCCCCCACCGTCCGACCGGGACGTGTCACCCACTGCACGCAGCCTGGTCTTCTTCGCACCCGCGGTCCCGCGTGCGGGATGACGTGCGCTGGGAGAACCGTCGTCGTCAGCAGTCCGCTTCCCCGCTGTCGCGGGATCGTCCCAGGTCGACCGCCAGAGTCCCGCAGCGTCCGTAGACGGCGCCGACCGGCCGTGCCAACCGGGCGACGCGGCGCTCGCACCGTCATCCGCCGGGCGCTCGGCACGCGCGGGGCCGCCGAAGAGAGGGATGATGGGGGCGATCCGCTCGGAATCGCCCCCACGCTGGTCACTCATCAGGCCGGGCGACGCTCGGCCAGTTCATCAGCACCCGGAGCCGCGGCCGGGCCGCCGATACCGAGCTTCTGCTTGATCTGGCTCTCGATCGCCAACGCGATGTCCGCGTTGTTGAGCAGGAACGTCCGCGCGTTCTCCTTGCCCTGGCCCAGCTGATCGCCGTCGTAGGTGTACCACGACCCGGACTTCTTGACGATGCCGTGCTCGACGCCGAAGTCGATCAGGCTGCCCTCGCGGGAGATGCCGACGCCGTAGAGGATGTCGAACTCCGCCTGCTTGAAGGGCGGGGCCATCTTGTTCTTCACCACCTTGACCCTGGTGCGGTTTCCGACGGCGTCGGTTCCGTCCTTCAGCGTCTCGATACGACGGATGTCCATGCGGACCGACGCGTAGAACTTCAGCGCCTTACCACCGGCGGTGGTCTCGGGAGAACCGAAGAAGACGCCGATCTTCTCGCGCAGCTGGTTGATGAAGATCATGGTGGTGTTGGTCTGGTTCAGCCCACCGGTGAGCTTACGAAGGGCCTGCGACATGAGTCGCGCCTGCAGACCCACGTGCGAGTCACCCATCTCGCCCTCGATCTCGGCACGGGGCACGAGCGCTGCCACCGAGTCGATGACGATGAGGTCGATGGCTCCGGAGCGCACCAGCATGTCGGCGATCTCCAGCGCCTGCTCACCCGTGTCGGGCTGCGAGACGAGAAGGGCGTCGATGTCGACGCCGAGCTTCGCGGCGTAGTCGGGGTCGAGGGCGTGCTCGGCGTCGATGAACGCCGCAATGCCGCCGGCCCGCTGGGCGTTCGCGATGGCGTGCAGCGTCAGCGTCGTCTTACCCGAGGACTCCGGGCCGTAGATCTCGACGATGCGTCCACGCGGCAGACCTCCGACGCCGAGAGCGACGTCAAGAGCGATGGAGCCGGTGGGGATGACGGCCACAGGGGCGCGCTCATCGCTGCCCAGCCGCATGACCGAGCCCTTTCCGAACTGGCGGTCGATCTGAGCGAGGGCTGTCTCGAGAGACTTCTCGCGGTCGGCGGGTGATGGCATGGTGTGCTCCTTCTGCGCGTGTGCTGCCGCCTGTAGGCTGTCGCGGCTCTTCCGGCTGGAAGGAACTCTCCGACAAGGCGTATGGCTTTTCAGCCTGGCCCTCACGGTACGGCGGGCCTCCGACATTCGGTCGCAGGAGCCGGGGATCGTGGGGATCAGATCCGTCTGACCACTTGTGCAGAAGACTACGCCCGCTTCGAACAGATTTTCGACACCACGCCGGGATCGGCGTGTCGGACATCCGCACACCGAGACGTGACCGTCATCGCCCTCGCGGCTCCAGGCGCCCGACGCCGTGGCGGCGCGACTCCGGGACGTCCATGTCCGCGCAGAGCGCCAACCAGATGTCCCGCGGCGGCACCCCGGCGTCCAGCGCTTCGAGCGCCGTGCGCCCGTCCATCCCGGACAGCACCAGGTCGTTCACCAGAGACGATGCTCGGCCATGGAACTCGGCGTCGACGGCGCGCAGGAACTCACTGCGTCGCATAGAGGGGATCTCCGGGACTCAGCGGAGCGAGAGCTCGGGTTCCACGGACGCGACCAGGTCGTCCGGAACGACGTCCGGGAAGACCTGGATACCCTCGAGGACCGAGATGCGGTCCCCGACCTCGCGCATGATCGTGGAGATGGGGACGTCGAGCGCCTCCGCCACCGAGGCGAGGATCTCGCTCGAGGCCTCCTTCTGACCGCGCTCGACCTCACTGAGGTAACCGAGAGCGACCGAAGCCTTGCTCGCGACCTGGCGGAGCGTCCGCCCCTTCTGCAGACGGAAGTCCCTCAGCACGTCGCCGATCTCCTGTCGTACAAGAATCATCGGAACCTCCTCCGCAGTTCATGGATCGGGGTCTCCCCCGAAGAGACGGCCAGTCTAGTCCTCCTGGCTTGCACAGAATCTACCCTTGCACTCTGTGGTTTGAATGTGAGCACATCCGTATCAACATGACGCTGCACGTCCCTATTCCCGCAGTGCGGCGGCCATCACGTCGAGGACGGCCGCGACCGTCTGCGCCCGCACCGCGTCGCGGTCGCCTCCGAAGCGGAACTGTTCGGTGCGGCTCACGGTCGGCGTCACCACTCCGATGTGGACGGTACCCACAGGCTGGCCGTCCGGAGACTCCGGTCCCGCGATCCCGGTGGTGGACACTCCGACGTCGGCAGGACGCCCGTCGACCGCGACAGCCTCTCGCACACCGGCGGCCATCTGCCGCGCGACCTCCGCGTGCACCGGCCCGTATCGTTCCAGAAGCTCGGCATCGACCGCGAGCAGGGTGTGCTTGACCGGGGTCGCGTAGGCTACGACGCCGCCGAGAAGCACCGCCGAGGCGCCGGGGACCGCGACGAGCGCCGCAGACACCGCCCCGCCGGTGAGGGACTCCGCGACGCCGAGCGTCCAGCCCCGCCCCCGCAGAGCGGTCAGCGCCTCGGTCGGCGTCGTACCGCTCATCGGCTCTGACGGGCGCCGCGGACCTGCGCGACGATGTAGTCGATGCCGCTGACCACGGTGAGCACCAGAACGATGACCATCAGGACGGTGGTCACGACGGTCCAGGGCCCGAGACCGATGAACACATGCAACGGCAGGAGGGCCCACCCGAGAGCGACGCCCTGGAACGCTGTCTTGATCTTGCCCATCCAGGCGGCCGCCACCACGTGCTCGCTCGCGACGACCAGGCGATGGATGGTGATCCCCCACTCGCGGACGAGGATGACCGCGACGATCCACCAGGAGACCTCGCCGAGGATCGCCAGCCCTACGAATCCCGCGCCGGTGAGGAGCTTGTCCGCGATCGGATCCCACAGCTTCCCGAAGTCGCTGACGATGTCGTACCGGCGGGCGAGATAGCCGTCGACCCAGTCGGTGGAGATGGCCACGATGAAGAGGACGGCGGCGATCCAGCGCACGGTGAGGTCGGTGAGACCGTATGTCCCGCCGACGAGCAGGAGGACGAAGAACACCACGGCGAGCGGGATGCGCGCCACGGTGATCGCGTTGGGGAGCTGTCGGGGAATCGCCATCAGTCGCGTCCCGTCAGGCCCCAGGCGTCTTCGTCGCCCTCCGCTTCGACGACCGGCAGGCCGTCGTACTGCGCCTCCAGCGGATCGCGTTCGGCCGGTGACGCCGCGGCGGTGGGCGCAGCCGGTGCCGCGGGAGCCGATGGCACGTCCTCGCCACGGAGCTTCGCCATGACCTGCGGCAGCTGCTCGGGGGTCGCGAGCACATCCCGGGCCTTCGACCCCTCCGAGGGGCCGACGACCTCTCGCGACTCGAGGAGATCCATCAGGCGTCCGGCCTTGGCGAACCCGACCCGCAGCTTGCGCTGGAGCATGGACGTGGATCCGAACTGCGAGGAGACGATGAGCTCGGCCGCCGCGAGCAGGAGCTCGAGGTCGTCGCCGATGTCCTCGTCGACCTCCTTCTTCTTCGCCGGCTCCATCGCCTCCTGGACGTCCGCGCGGTACTCGGGACGCGCCTGACGCGTGACGTGCTTGACGACCGCGTCGATCTCCTTCTCGTCGACCCACGCGCCCTGCAGGCGGAACGGCTTCGACGATCCCATAGGCGAGAACAGGGCATCACCCTGGCCGATGAGCTTGTCGGCGCCGGGGCTGTCGAGGATCACGCGGCTGTCCGTGACGCTCGTCACCGCGAACGCGAGGCGGGACGGCACGTTCGCCTTGATGAGGCCGGTGACCACGTCGACGCTCGGGCGCTGCGTGGCGAGCACCAGGTGGATGCCGGAGGCACGGGCGAGCTGCGTGATGCGGACGATCGAGTCCTCGACGTCCCGCGGCGCGACCATCATGAGGTCCGCGAGCTCGTCGACCACGACGAGGAGGTACGGGTACGGCTTGAGCACGCGCTCGCTGCCCGGGGGCACCTCCACCTCCCCCGCTCGCACGGCGCGGTTGAAGTCGTCGATGTGGCGGAAGCCGAACGACGCGAGGTCGTCGTACCGCATGTCCATCTCCTTCACGACCCACTGCAGCGCCTCTGCGGCCTTCTTCGGGTTCGTGATGATGGGGGTGATCAGGTGCGGGACACCCGCGTAGCTGGTGAGCTCCACGCGCTTCGGGTCGATGAGGACCATGCGCACGTCGGAGGGGCGGGCCCGCATGAGGAGGCTCGTGATCATCGAGTTCACGAAGCTCGACTTACCGGACCCCGTCGAGCCCGCCACCAGGAGGTGCGGCATCTTCGCGAGGTTGGCGACGACGAAGTTGCCGCCCACGTCCTTGCCGACGCCGATCGTGAGCGGGTGCGTGCTCTTCTGCGCTGCACCCGAGCGCAGCACGTCGCCGAGGGCGACCGTCTCGCGGTCGGTGTTCGGGATCTCGATGCCGATCGCACTCTTGCCGGGGATCGGCGAGAGGATGCGCACGTCGTTGGAGGCGACGGCATAGGCGAAGTTGTTGCTCAGCTGCAGGATCTTCTCGACCTTGACGCCGTGGCCGACCTCCACCTCGTACTGCGTGACCGTCGGGCCGCGGGAGAAGCCGGTGACCTTGGCATCGACCTTGAACTGGTCCAGGACGCTGGTGATCTGCTCGACGATGCGGTCGTTCGCCTCGGACCGCGCGACCGAGGGCGGACCCTCGGACAGCACTCCCGGCGACGGGAGGATGTACGGGGCCACCGGCGCCTGCGGACCGCGGTCGCCGGGTCCCTCAGTGCCGAACCCGTCGAGCCCGGGGAGCTCCGGCATCTCGCCGGTGTCGGACTCATCGTCCAGCAGCGCGGTCGTCTGCTGCTCCGCGAGCGTGTCGGTGACGGAGCGGACGTCGCTCAGCACCTCGGTCGCGGCATCGTACGGGTTCGCCACCGTCACCGCCTGGTCGTACGCCGGGGTGGCCTCCGTGGTGGACAGGAGCGCCGTGATGTCGTCGGACGCGAGCGTGCCCTCGTCAGGATCTTCCTCGCGGCCGGTCTTGTTGCGCCGCCACCAGGGCAGCACGTCGGGGTCGTCGACCTTGTCGGCCTCGTCGACCGTGGCCGAGGCGTCCTTCGCCGGCTTCTCCGGGCGCTCGGCGTCGAACATCCAGGCGTAGAGGTCTCCGAGCCGCGCACCGATGCGGTTCGGCGGTGTCTTCGTGAGGATCAGGATGCTGAGGGCGGCGAGGAGCCCGAGGACGATGTAGGCGGGGATGTCGGTGAGGTACGTGAGCGGCTGCCCCACAAGCCAGCCGAGCAGACCGCCGGACTCGCTCAGCGCGGGCATGCCCTGGTTGGGGTGGGGACGGGGACCGGCGACGTGGAAGATCCCCGCGAGGGCGAGGACGAACATGCCGAAGCCGATCCCGATGCGGCCGTTGTCGTGCACCGACGACGGGTGCCGGAACAGCCAGCCCGCCAAGAGCAGCAGAAGCACGGGCATGATGAATGCCACGCGGCCCACGAAGAGGCCCACGGAGTAGGCACTGATGTTCGACGCGACCTCGTTGCCGATGAAGAACCACTCGTTGACGGCGCCGAGGGCCGCCAGGATGACCAGGAGCAACGGGAATCCGTCCCTCCGGTCGTCCTTCTGCAGCGTCTCCGGTCCGAATGCGCGGAAGAGTCCCCCGACGCCGTGCGCGAGCCCGGTCCAGGCGCGCGCGGCGACAGACGGCTTGTCCGCCTCATCGATGTACTTCTTGGGGGCGGGCTGCGCCTTGGGAGCCGCCTGCCGCTTGGGGCGCGACGGCGCGCTCGTCGAGGCGCGCTCGGTCTTGGTGCTGCTCCTGGCCATGCCTCCACGGTACGACCCGCGACCGACATCTCCGCGTCACCACGCGGAATTCGCCGATACGGCGCGCGACAGCACGCCGTATCGGAGGGTCAGGCCTCGATGACGAGAGGCACGATCATCGGACGGCGGCGCAGCTTCTGGTTCACCCAACGACCGATCGTCCGGCGGACGACCTGGGACAGCGCATGCGTGTCACGCACCCCGTTGCCCGACGCCTCCTTGAGCGCGGCGACGATCTTCGGCGCGACGTCGTCGAAGACCGCGTCGTCCTCCGCCACACCTCGGGCGTGGATCTCGGGACCCGAGATGATGCGTCCGGTCGTGGCATCCACGACGACGATGACCGAGATGAAGCCCTCTTCTCCGAGGATGCGGCGGTCCTTGAGGTCGGCATCGGTGATCTCGCCGACGGTCGAGCCGTCGACGTAGACGAAGCCGAGGTCGAGCTGGCCCGCGACCTTCGCGATGCCGCCCTTGAGGTCGATCACGGTGCCGTTCGAGGCGATGATCGTGTTGTCCTCCGGCACCCCGGTGTCCTGTGCAAGCTTGGCATTGGCGATGAGGTGCCGGTACTCGCCGTGGACCGGCAGGACGTTCTTCGGCTTGAGGATGTTGTAGCAGTAGATGAGCTCACCCGCGGCGGCGTGTCCGGAGACATGCACCTTCGCGTTCGCCTTGTGCACGACGTTGGCGCCGAGCTTGGTCAAGCCGTCGATGACGCGGTAGACCGCGTTCTCGTTGCCCGGGATGAGGCTGGAGGCGAGAATGACGGTGTCGCCCTCGCTGATCTCGATCGCGTGGTCCATGTTCGCCATCCGGCTCAGCACGGCCATCGGCTCGCCCTGCGACCCTGTCGACATGTAGACGATCTGCTCGTCCGGGAGGTCGCGTGCCTTCTTGAAGTCGATCAGCACGCCTGACGGCACCTTCAGATAGCCGAGCTGCTCGGCGATCGTCATGTTCCGCACCATGCTGCGTCCGAGGAACGCGACGCGGCGCCCGTTGGCGTGTGCGGCATCGATCACCTGCTGCACGCGATGGACGTGGCTGGAGAAGCTCGCGACGATGACGCGACGCGGCGCCTTCGCGATGACCTGGTCGAGCACGGGACCGATGGAGCGTTCCGTCGGGGTGAAACCGGGAACGTCGGCGTTGGTCGAGTCGACGAGGAACAGGTCGACGCCCTCTTCCCCGAGGCGGGCGAACGCGCGCAGGTCGGTGATCCGACCGTCCAGCGGCAGCTGGTCCATCTTGAAGTCGCCGGTGGCGAGGACCATGCCGGCAGGGGTGCGGATGGCCACCGCCAAGGCGTCCGGGATGGAGTGGTTGACCGCGACGAACTCCAGGTCGAACGGACCGACCCGCTCCTCCTGACCCTCCTTCACGGTGAGGGTGAAGGCCTTGATGCGGTGCTCCTTGAGCTTCGCCTCGACCAGCGCGAGCGTGAGCCCGGAGCCGATCAGGGGGATGTCGCTCTTCAGACGCAGGAGGTAGGGCACGGCACCGATGTGGTCCTCGTGACCGTGTGTGAGCACCACGCCGACGATGTCATCGAGGCGCTCACGGATCGGCTCGAAGTCCGGGAGGATCAGGTCGACCCCCGGCTGGTGCTCCTCCGGGAAGAGCACGCCGCAGTCGACGATCAGGATCTTCCCGTCGTACTCGAACATGGTCATGTTGCGACCGATCTCCCCCAGGCCGCCGATCGGGATGACCCGGAGCGTCCCTTCGTCGAGAGCGGACGGTTCGGCCAGGGGAATGGACATGCTGTCTCCTCAGTCGGACACTCCACGCGTCCGTTCGTTCATGGTGACGCGGCTCAGCGCGTCGTGCCGTGCACCTTCGGCAGGGCGCCGCCCGCGGCCGCGTTGCGGTCGGGCCGGAAGTTCGAGAAGTCCGCCCCCGGCACGCCGCTGACGAGGTCGAGCTCGTCCTCGATGAGGGCGGCCTCCCACTCTTCCGGGCCGACGAGGGGAAGGCGGACGCGCGGGCTGGAGATGCGACCCAGCCCGTGCAGGATGTACTTCGCGGCGACGGTGCCGGGGACGTGCGTCATGACAGCGCGGACCAGCGGCTCCAGGCGCTTGTGCTCCGCAGTCGCCGTGGCGAGGTCGCCGCGATTCACGGCGTCGATGATCGTGCGGTAGGGCGCGGACGCCACGTTCGCGGTCACGCCGATGAGGCCGGTCGCGCCGATCGACAGGTGCGGCAGCACGTTCGCATCGTCACCGGAGAAGTACATGAGGTCGGTCTGGTTGAGCACGCGGCTCACCTCGGAGAAGTCGCCCTTGGCGTCCTTCACCGCGAGGATGTTCGGGTGCTTGGCGAGCCGGAGGATCGTCTCGTACTTGATCGGCACACCGGTGCGCCCGGGGATGTCGTACAGGATGACCGGCAGATCGGTCGCGTCGGCGACGAGCCGGAAGTGGGTGAGGATGCCGGCCTGCGTCGGCTTGTTGTAGTACGGCGTGACGATCATGATGCCGTCGGCGCCGGCCTTCTCGCTGGCCTTGTACAGCTCGATGGCGTGCGCGGTCTCGTTCGATCCGCCGCCCGTGATGATCTTCGCCCGGCCGGCGGAGACGGACTTCCCGACCTCGACGAGCTTGAGCTTCTCGGGGTCCGTCAGGGTCGAGGTCTCGCCGGTCGTTCCCGTCACGACGATGCCGTCCGCGCCTGCGGTGATCACGTCATCGATGTGCTTCTCGACGGCGGGCCAGTCGACTTCGCCGTCGGCCGTCATCGGAGTGACGAGCGCGACGAGAACCTGTCCGAAAGGGTTGCCCGAGTGCGTCATGCGTCCAGCGTATCGGGTCGGATGCCGCTGCCGCGGACGGTGACGGGAACCGTCAGACCCGACCCCGACGCGCGACCGCCGCGGTGAGGGATCGGGGCAGCACCTTCGTCACGGCGACGACGGCCTTGTAACGCAGCGAGGGGATGGACACGGACTTCCCGCGCGCGGCGTCCCGGAGGCCTTCGCGCACGACGTCTCGGGCATCGAGCCACAGGAACGACGGCACGCCCTCCTCGCCGACCGCGAGACCCATCCGCTCGTGGAACGACGTGTGCGTGAAGCCGGGGCAGAGCGCGGTGACGCTCACGCCGTCCGGACCGTAGGCCGTGTTCGCCCAGCGGCTGAAGTCGATGAGCCAGGCCTTGCACGCGGAGTACGTCGATCGAGAGATGAAACCTGCGACCGAGGCGACGTTGATGATCCGGCCGCCCCGCCCCCGCATGGTCTGCAGGGCCGCGTGCATGAGGCGCATGGAGGCCTCGACGTGCAGGCGCAGATGCCGCACCTCGTCCTCGATGTCATTGTCGGCGAACTGCAGCGGCAGCCCGAAGCCGGCGTTGTTCACGAGCAGGTCGATCGGGTCGTCCCGGTCGCGGAGCCGTGCCGCGACGCGTTCGACGCCGTCCTCCTCGGACAGGTCGGCCGGCAGCACCTCGACGGCCACTCCCCACTCGCCGCGCAGCTCCGTCGCAAGAGCCGACAACGACTCCTCCGAGCGTGCCACGAGCACGAGATCGGCGCGCCGACGAGCCAGCTGACGGGCGAACTCGGCTCCCAGCCCCGCGCTGGCTCCGGTGATCAGTGCGGTGGGCATCAGCGCTCGTACCTCAGGAAGCGATACCGGATACCGGTGCGGGAGGTCTGCCACTCCCCCTCATCCACTACGCGCCATCCGGTCTTGGGCGGAGCGAACGTGTCGCCGGCGACCTCGAGGTCGAGCTCGGTGACCTCAAGCCGGTCAGCGTCGGCGATCACCTGACGGAAGATCTCCGCCCCGCCGATGATCCACACCTTCTCCTGGCCGCGGACGGCCTCGGACACCGTGGCCGCACGGCGGGCGCCGTCGGCCGCCCAGTCCTGCTGGCGGGTCACGACGATGTTGTCGCGCCCGGGGAGCGGCCGGAACCGTTCCGGCAGCGAATCCCAGGTCTTCCGTCCCATGACGACAGGTGCGCCCTGCGTGGTCTCCTTGAAGTGCGCCAGGTCCTCCGGCACATACCAGGGCATACCGCCCTCAGCACCGATGACGCCTCCGGCGGCCTCGGCCCAGATGAGTCCCACCCAGGTCATACCGCCACCGCCGCCCGGATCGGTGCGTGGTGCTGGTAGTCCTCGACGACGAAGTCCTCGAACCGGTAGTCGAAGATCGAGTCCGGCTTCCGCGCGAATCGCAGCGTCGGGTACGGGTAGGCCTCTCGCGTGAGCTGCTCGCGCACCTGCTCGACGTGGTTGTCGTAGACGTGGCAGTCCCCGCCGGTCCAGACGAAGTCGCCCGGCTCCAGCCCCACCTGCTGCGCGATCATCATCGTCAGCAACGCGTAGGAGGCGATGTTGAAGGGCACGCCGAGGAACATGTCCGCGCTGCGCTGGTAGAGCTGACAGGAGAGCTTGCCGTCGGCGACGTAGAACTGGAACAGCGCGTGGCACGGTGCGAGGGCCATGTCCGGGATGTCCGCGGGGTTCCAGGCGGACACGAGAAGGCGCCGCGAGTCCGGTGACCGCCGGATCTGCTCGATGACCTCGGCCAGCTGATCGATGCTGCCGCCGTCGGGAGTCGGCCAGGACCGCCACTGGACGCCGTACACCGGGCCGAGGTCGCCGTCCTCGTCCGCCCACTCGTCCCAGATCGAGACGCCGTTCTCCTGCAGCCAGCGGACATTGGAATCGCCGCGCAGGAACCAGAGCAGCTCGTACGCGATGGACTTGAAGTGGACGCGCTTCGTGGTGATGAGGGGGAAGCCCTCCGCGAGATCGAAGCGGATCTGCCGCCCGAACACGCTCGTGGTCCCGGTCCCTGTGCGATCGCTCTTGTGCGTGCCCGTCTCGAGCACGTCGCGGAGCAGGTCTTCGTACGGAGTCGGGACAGCGGCGCTCATGGTTGTCAGGATACCCGCCCCGGTCGCCCCGAAGGCGGTGTCATCGGCGCGATGCTCTCGTCACCTACCGAAACATCGCGGCGCTTCTGCGGCCGCGGCTCTAGCCTCTGGTTATGTCCCCCGTGCTCGCGTTCGCCGCCCTGGCCGCGCTTCTGGTACTCGCCACCGTGGTCGGCCTCGCGCTCCGCGGGAGAGAGGGCCGCCGCCGGGATGGCGGCGGCCTGCGGTTCGATCCCGCCGACGCGGAGGGCGCGGCGCTGGGTGCCACCGCGACGCTCGTGCAGTTCAGTACGGAGACATGCGCCCGCTGCCCCCAGGTGCGTCGTCTTCTCGGCTCCTACGCGTCCGTGGATGCCGGCCTTGCTCACCTCGAGATCGATCTCACGCACCGTCCGGATCTCTCGGCGCGTTACCGTGTGCTGCAGACACCGACCACCTTCGTCCTCGACGCCACCGGGTGCGTCCGGGCGCGGTTCGCGGGCATACCCGCTCGCGAGAGCCTGACCCACGCCCTCGCCGCCGTCCGAGACCCCGCCTGGAGCAGATCATGACCCCTCCCCCCGGAATCGATCCGCGCGGACCCCGCTTCGCAGCCGGGATCACCGCACTCCTGCTCGCCGTCGCGACGTTCTTCGCCCTCATCGGGATCTCCACCGCGCGGACCCCCGATCGCTGGTTCGCGCTCACGGCGTCGTCGGAGTTCGCGTTCATCGGAGGAGGCGGCTGGGCGGTCTCCACTGCGGGGCCCGTCGCGCGCGTGCTCGACCCGGGCTTCCTCCTTGCGACGCTGATCGCGCTGCTGTTCCTCTGGGGAGTGGTCTCGCCGGCCACCGCACCGTGGGGCGTGCTCTACCGCCGCCTCGTCCGTCCGCGCCTGGCGCCGCCCGTCGAACTGGAGGATCCCCGCCCCCCGCGGTTCGCCCAAGGCGTGGGCCTCGTCGTGGTGGGGCTCGGCCTCCTGCTCCACCTCGCCGGCGTGCCGTGGGCCCTTCCGATCGCCACCGCCGCAGCGTTCCTCGCCGCTTTCCTCAACGCCGTGTTCGCATTCTGTCTCGGCTGCCAGCTCTACCTCCTGCTGCAGCGCGTCGGGCTGACCGGGAGAACGCGCCGCACCGCGTGATCCCGGTTTCCGACGGCCGGGTCGCTCGGTAGGCTGGCGACCAAGCGACGCCGCTCCCCCGGTGGCGTCAGAACCGGAGGAACCATGCCCGTCACCAGTGAAGCCGCCGCCACCTGGACCGGATCGCTCATGGAGGGTTCCGGCACGGTCGCCTTCTCCTCCTCGCATCTGGGGACGTTCCCGATCGACTGGAAGTCCCGCAGCGAGGGCAGCGACACCACCACGACGCCGGAAGAGCTCATCGCCGCGGCCCACGCCTCCTGCTTCAGCATGGCGCTCTCGCACGCCCTCGCCGAGAACGGCACCCCGCCGGAGCGCGTCGACACCAGCGCCTCGGTCACTTTCAAGCCAGGCGTCGGCATCACCGGCAGCCACCTCAACGTCAACGCCACGGTTCCGGGTCTGACTCCGGAGAAGTTCCAGGAGATCGCCGAGGGCGCCAAGACCGGGTGCCCGGTGTCCCAGGCTCTCGCAGGCATCGAGATCACCCTCGAGGCGACGCTCGCCTGAGCTCCGTGGACGTCAGGCGCGGGACAGGCTGATCGCCTGCCGGATGCTCGCCCTGGCGTCCTTCCTGCGCCCCGCGGCATCCTGCACGACGCCGAGCCGGTAGCGCGCACGCCAGTCCGTGGGTGCCGCCTCCGCTTCCGCCGTGTAGCGCGCGACGAGCGCGTCCGCGTCCTTCCTGGCGATGCGGCCACTGGGCGTGAGCTCGGTCTCGACCGGCGGCATTCCGCCTTCGGCGTCGAGCAGACGCCCCAGACGATCCGCTCCGAAACCGAAGAGCATCTCGCGAACCAGGGCCCATCCGCCGACGGGGGCGAGCACGAGGAGGGTGACGCCCATCCCGATGGAGACCGGCGTCCCGACGGCCAGGAACATGACCGCGAGCCAGCCCGCGACCGCGAGGTACAGCAGGAGGGCCGCCGCCATCAGTGCGACCCCGATCCGCGACATCACGAGCGGATGCCGATGTCGAGCATGTTCTCCAGACCGACCACGACTCCGGACGCGGTGGCCGCATACGGCACAGCCAGCCGGATCCCCGGCGCGTAGGCCAGCGCCGGGTCGGTGGTGTCATGCGTGAACGTGAGCGACTCCCCCGGTCCGGACAGGATCACCTCCTGTTTCGCGATCACCCCGGGCCGCCGGAGGGAGTGGATGGGCACGCTGCCGACCTGCTGACCCCGCGCGCGCTGATCCGCATGCGGGGCGCTGACGGGGCCTTGGGACGCCCTCGCGGCGGCGATCAACTCCGCCGTGCGGACGGCGGTACCGCTCGGGGAGTCGACCTTGGTCTCCCGATGCGCCTCGACGATCTCCGCGGAGCCGAAGTAGGGCGCGGCGGCCGCGGCGAGGGCCGAACCGAGCACGGAGCCGAGGGAGAAGTTGGGGATGAAGACCGCTCCGGTGTCAGCGGCCTCGACCAGCGGCCGCACGAGCGCGATCCGCTCGGCCGACCAGCCGGAGGTGGCGACGAGGATGTTGAGGCCGTGCTCGACGGCGGTGCGGACCACATCGATGCTGATCTGCGGAGTGGACGCGTCGATCACGAGGTCCGCTCCCGCGAGCTCCGAGAGGTCACTCGCCGATGTCAGCACCCGGCTCACCTCGAAGCCTTCCAGCTCGCCGATCACCGCGCCGATGATCGTTCCGAGCTTTCCGGTCCCGCCGACGAGGGCTACCTTCGTGGTCATGCGTCCAGTCTATTTTCCGGGCGTCGAGCGGAGGCCACGGCGCGCGGATACGGTGATCACACCAACAGCGCGTCGGGAATCCCCGTCCGCAACTCCATCGGCAGGTGGCCGGTGTCGTTGTGCGTGAGCAGGGTCCACGGCCGACCCTGCTTCTGGGCGATCACCGTCAGTCCGCAGTGCGACTGGTTCAGCGTCATCCACCGCCAGTCGGGTGCGGCGAGCACCTCGCGCACGAACCACGAGATCACGAAGTTGTGTGTGATGAGCACCTCGTGCACGTCTCCGGTCTTCCGCACGAGGAACTCGTTGACGGCGTCGGACATCTGGGCGCGACCGGCCTCGATCTCGGCTTCGGTCACCGAGCCGAAGAACGGTTCGAACACCGCCGGGGTCTCCTCTGTCATCCCCGTGGGCACGCAGTCGAACAGCAGAGCGGACGGCGCGGGGTCCACGGACGGGAGGCGACCGGCGATCGATCTCGCCGTCTCGGCCGCGCGGAGCAGCGGCGAATGCCACACGGCGTCGAGCGGGAGCCCGGACAGCCGATCCGCGATCAGCTCCGCCTGCCGCTGGCCGCGCGGCGAAAGGGGTCCGTCGGCGAGACCGTGCTCGGCATCCTGATGTTCACCGTGTCTGACCAGATATATGTAGTGCGTCACAACTCGCTCGCTCGCCTCATCGCCAGCATTCGCCGGTCTTCCTCTTCCACCCTATGTCACGGGCAGCGGAAGCTCAGGCGCCCGCGCGGGTGAGGTCGGCCACCTGCGCCCGGGACAGCGTCACACCGGCGCCCTGCATGAGCTCGTCGACATGGTCGGTCGCGAATGTGTTCACGATCGGCGCGGCGACCGTGCGCTGCGCGAGCAGCCAGGCGATGGACACAGCGGCCACCGGCACTGCCAGTTCGGCGGCCACCTGATCCAGCGCGCGCAGCACCTTCGTACCGCGGCGGTTGAGATTCCCTCGCAACTGCTCTCCGCGGACGCCTCGTGACGCGAGCGCCTTGGTGCGGTGGCGCCCGGACAGGAACCCGTGCTCCAGCGCATGGGAGGGCGTGACCGCGAGGTTCTGCGCGCCGGCCACGAGCCGCAGATCGCCTTCGAACGGCTGCCGCCGCACGAGGTTGTAGGGCGTGTCGATCACAGTGATCCGCGGGTACCCTGCGGACGCGAGGATGCGGGCCTCCACCAGCCGCTCCGGGGTGAAGCCGTACGCGCCGAGCGCGCCGATCTTCCCGGCCTCGACGAGCCACTCGACCGTGGCCAGCGTGTCTTCGAGGTTGGTGGTCGCATCCAGCGTGGCGTCCAGGTACAGCACGTCGATGCGCTCGACGCCGAGCCGGGTGAGCGACCCCTCGACGGCGCGGACGAGGTTGACCGACCCCAGACCGGGGTTGTCGGCATGCGCTCCGATGCGGACGCTGAGGACGACGCGCTCCCGTTGGTCGCGCGACCGCAGCCACTGCCCGAGGATGTGCTCGCTCCGACCGCCGGAGAATCCGTCCGCCGTATGGATGGCGTTGCCGCCGAACTCCACGTAGCGATCGA
This sequence comes from Microbacterium sp. NPDC064978, assembly GCF_044543605.1. Taxonomy (NCBI): domain Bacteria; kingdom Bacillati; phylum Actinomycetota; class Actinomycetes; order Micrococcales; family Microbacteriaceae; genus Microbacterium; species Microbacterium sp. NPDC064978. The sequence goes on from NZ_JBITWF010000001.1 coordinate 584,666, forward strand.
GGATGCCGTGGCTCGTCTCGAGATCGACGTTCCACCCGAACTCCGCGGCGCCGAGCATCAACGGGAACGTCTCGTATCCGGTCTCGCCGATGGCGGTGCGGATGGACTCCCCCACACCGGGGCCGACGATGGGGATCGGGGCGGAGGGATGATCCTCGTGCTCGAGCGCGACGCGTTCCGCGTCGGGACCTGCGCCTACGCCGAACAACCGCATACTCTCACCCCCGCTGCGATCGGCTGGACCGATCGACATCACTGCTTCTCCGGCACCCCCCGGTGCGTACTTCGAGGGTATGCGACGTGCGCGAGCGTCCCGGCCAATCCGGGGAACGGCGCGCAAACTTCCCATAACGTTTCGATCACGGATCAGACGACGGAACCCGGGCCCCTCCCGACGGAGGGACCCGGGTTCCGTGTCGACCGTGTCCTACTCGGCGGCGGCGTCCTCGGCCGGAGCCTCGTCCGCGGCGGGTGCGTCGTCGAGCACGGGCTCGAGCGACAGCTTGCCGCGGTCGTCGATCTTCGTGATCTTGACGAGGATCTTCTGGCCGACGGAGAGCACGTCCTCGACGTTCTCCACACGCTTGCCACCGGCGAGCTTGCGCACCTCGGTGACGTGCAGCAGGCCGTCCTTGCCCGGCAGCAGCGAGATGAAGGCGCCGAAGGTGGCGATCTTCACGACGGTGCCGAGGAACTGCTCGCCGACCTCCGGGTTGGTCGGGTTGGCGATCGCGTTGACCTGGGCGCGGGCGGCCTCGGCCGAGGGGCCGTCGGTCGCGCCGATGTAGACGGTGCCGTCCTCCTCGATGGAGATCTGCGCACCGGTCTCGTCCTGGATCGCGTTGATCGTCTTGCCCTTCGGGCCGATCAGCTCACCGATCTTGTCGACCGGGATCTGGACGCTGATGACGCGCGGCGCGGTGGGCGCCATCTCGTCGGGCGCGTCGATCGCGGCGTTGAGGACGTTGAGGATGGTCAGACGAGCATCCTTGGCCTGGGTCAGCGCGCCCGCGAGCACCGACGACGGGATGCCGTCGAGCTTCGTGTCGAGCTGGATGGCGGTGACGAACTCGCTGGTACCGGCGACCTTGAAGTCCATGTCACCCAGCGCGTCCTCGGCACCCAGGATGTCGGTCAGCGCCGCGTAACGGGTCTCGCCGTTCACGTCGTCGGAGACCAGACCCATCGCGATGCCGGCGACGGGAGCGCGCAGCGGCACACCCGCGTTCAGCAGCGACAGGGTCGAGGCGCACACCGAACCCATCGACGTGGAGCCGTTGGAGCTGAGCGCCTCGGACACCTGACGGATCGCGTACGGGAACTCCTCGCGGCTCGGCAGCACCGGCACGAGCGCGCGCTCGGCGAGGAAGCCGTGCCCGATCTCGCGACGCTTCGGCGAACCCACGCGGCCGGTCTCACCGGTCGAGTAGGGCGGGAAGTTGTAGTGGTGCATGTAGCGCTTGCTCGTCGTGGGCGACAGCGAGTCGATCTGCTGCTCCATCTTGAGCATGTTCAGCGTGGTGACGCCCAGGATCTGGGTCTCGCCGCGCTGGAAGATCGCCGAACCGTGCACGCGCGGGATGACCTGCACCTCGGCGTCGAGCGGACGGATGTCCGCCAGGCCGCGGCCGTCGATGCGGGTGCCCTCGGTGAGGATGCGACCGCGGACGATCTTCTTCGTGACGGACTTGTACGCCGCGGAGAACTCCAGCGGTGCCGCAGCCGGGAGCGAGCCCGCCTCGGTGGCCTCGATGAGCTCGGCCTTGACGCGGTCCTTGATCGCGTCGTCGGCGTTCTGACGCTCGGTCTTGTCGGCGATCTGGTACACGTCGCTCAGCTCGGCGAAGGCACGCTCGGACACGAAGTCGTAGACCTCGTCGCTGTACGCGGGGAAGACCGGGTAGACGCCCGGCTCCTTCGACGCGGTGGCGGCGAGCTCGGCCTGCGCCTTGACGAGCTGGGCGATGAACGGCTTCGAGGCCTCGAGGCCCTGGGCCACGATGGTCTCGTCGGGCTTGGTGGCGCCGGCCTTGATCAGGTTCCAGCTGCCCTCGGTCGCCTCGGCCTCGACCATCATGATCGCGACGTCTTCGGAGCCGTCGGCCTTGGTGACCACGCGACCGGCGACGATCAGGTCGAACACGGCCTCGGAGACCTGCTCGGCGGTCGGGAACGCGACCCACTGGTCCTCGTGCTGGCCGTGACCGGGGATGAACGCGAGGCGCACACCGGCGACGGGGCCCGAGAACGGCAGACCCGAGATCTGCGTCGACGCGGAGGCGGCGTTGATCGCGAGGGCGTCGTAGAACTCACCCGGGGCGATCGAGAGGACCGTGATGACGATCTGGACCTCGTTGCGCAGACCGTCGACGAACGACGGACGCAGCGGACGGTCGATCAGACGGCAGACCAGGATCGCCTCGGTGGAGGGACGACCCTCACGACGGAAGAACGAGCCGGGGATCTTGCCGGCGGCGTAGGAGCGCTCCTCGACGTCGACCGTCAGCGGGAAGAAGTCGAAGCCCTCACGCGGGTGCTTGCCCGCGCTCGTGGCCGAGAGCAGCATGGTCTCGCCGTCCAGGTAGGCGGCGACGGCACCCTGAGCCTGCTGCGCGAGGCGGCCGGTCTCGAAGCGGATGGTGCGGGTGCCGAAGCGGCCGTTGTCGAGAACGGCCTCGGTGGCGGTGATTTCAGGACCTTCCAAGAGGTCTCTCCTTCTTTGTTTAGACTCGCGAATCCGTGTGACGCGCGAGCATGTTCAAAGGAGCGGAACGGAAGGGTTCGGGCGCGCGGGCACTCCCGCGAATCTCGCCTGCGCTGGCCACCAGTAGAAAGCCACCCGACGTGTGCCGAGGAACCCACCACAGGGGACCAGCTTCTCCGCCGATCGCTCCATGAGTCGATGTGAAATTGTCGGATGACCGGGGTCACCCTCGACCACACTACCAGCGTGCGCCCTCAGTCCCGAGGGTTCCCCACGCGGTTCGGTCACGACACCGCACGGTCACCCGACGTTCACCGCCCGTCCGCCGGGGCGAGGGACGGGTCGGCTGTGCTGGGCGCATGCGGATGTCAGTGATCGGTTGCGGGTATCTGGGAGCGGTGCACGCTGCGGCGATGGCCTCGCTCGGTCACGACGTCGTGGGCATCGACGTGGACGAGCGCAAGGTGGCCGACCTCGCCGCAGGCGCCGCGCCCTTCTTCGAGCCGGGCCTCGACGAGCTCCTCGACGCGGGGCTGCGATCCGGGCGGTTGCGCTTCGCCTCGGATGCCGCGGCCGCTTCCGGGGCGGATGTGCACTTCCTCGCCGTCGGCACCCCGCAGTCCGCCTCCGGTCCCGCGGCCGACCTCCGCTACATCGACGCGGCGATCGACGGGCTGCTCCCCCATCTGCGGCCGGGCGCGGTGGTGGCCGGGAAGTCGACGGTCCCCGTGGGCACGGCCGCGCGCCTCGCCCGTCGGATCGAGCAGACCGGGGCGACGCTCGCCTGGAACCCCGAGTTCCTCCGGGAAGGCTGGGCCGTCCACGACACGCTCACCCCCGACCGCCTGGTGGTGGGGGCCGATGACACCCCGGAGGGTGCCGCCGCCGTCGACCTGCTCCGCCGCGTATACGCCGCGGCGATCGATGCGGGCTCCCCGTTCCTGGTCACGGACCTCGCCACCGCGGAGCTCGTCAAGGGTGCCGCCAACGCTTTCCTCGCGACGAAGATCTCCTTCATCAACGCCATGGCCGAGGTCGCCGAAGCGGCCGGTGCCGACGTCACCCTCCTCGCCGAAGCCCTCGGCCACGACTCACGCATCGGCCGCCGCTATCTCGGCTCCGGGATCGGGTTCGGAGGCGGCTGCCTCCCGAAGGACATCCGCGCGTTCGCCGCCCGCGCCGAGGAGCTCGGCCGCGGCGAGGCCGTCGCCTTCCTGCACGAGGTGGACGCCATCAATCTCCGCCGGCGTGATCGCGCCGTGCGTCTGGTCGTCGATGCCCTGGACGGCCTGGTCTTCGGGCGGAGGATCGCCGTGCTCGGCGCGGCCTTCAAACCCTTCAGCGACGACGTCCGCGATTCTCCCGCGCTGGAGGTGGCCGTGCGGCTGCGCGGACTCGGCGCGGATGTCGTGGTGACGGACCCGGCGGCGATCGAGAACGCCCGTGCGCGGCATCCGCAGCTCGGATACACGTCGTCCAGGGACGAGGCCCTGCGGGACGCGGACGCTGTCGTCGTCGTCACGGAGTGGGACGAGTACCGCCGCGAGCTCAGTCCGCAGCACGCCGGCGGCCTCGTGCGGGGCCGGATCGTGATCGACGGACGGAACTGTCTGGACGCCGCCGCCTGGCGAGCCGCCGGTTGGACGTACCGCGGGATGGGGCGACGCTGAGGGCTGCCGTCCCTCAGACCACGCTGGCGTCACGCTCGACGGAGGAGCGTCCCACGTAGACGTAGTCGTCGTGCTTCGCCCGACGGCCGTCTCCCGCGGCACGGCCGTGGAGTCGCCGCCACACCCACGGCAGCGCGTGCCGCCGCCACCAGGCCGCGCGGCCGATCGGCTCGTTCTCGTGCAGGGCCGCATCCAGCAGTCCGAGCGCGTCCGCGTGCGGCACCCCGAGCACCTCGGCGACCCGATAGGCGAGGAAGCGGTGTCCGCGACTGCTGAGGTGCACCAGGTCCTCGCCCCAGTGCTGCCGCTCCGCCAGCACCGGATGCAGATCCGTGTCGATGAGGATCGCACCGGTCCGCGCAGCGATCCCCGCGAGGGCCGTGGCGAAGGCGGAGAAGCGCCGGGTGTACAGCGCCGCCGCGCGTCGGTCCGGGAGGAACGGGGTGACCAGGACCACGTCGGCCCCGGTCGCGCGCACTCTCCGCACGGCGGCCTCCAGACTCGCGGCGAGCGCCGGCACGGCGGCACGGTGCTTCACGAGATCGTTGGCGCCCACCAGCACGGTGACCAGATCGGGTCGGAGCTCCAGTGCGCGCTCCAGTTGCGGGCCGCACACGTCGGCCACGCGCTTCGAGCGGACCGCGAGGTTGGCGTAGTGGAGGCCGCCCCGCGCGGCGAGGAGCAGGGCGAGCCGGTCCGCCCACCCGCGGAGAGCACCGTCCGGCCCGGGGTCGCACAGTCCCTCGGTCAAGGAGTCGCCGAGCGCGACCACCCGCCGCCACCGTCGCGACGGGGCGGGCGCGGCGGGTTCCGGTCGGACGAGGCGGCGAGCGCGCAGACGGCTGTCCACGGCGTGCAGCGCCCGCGCCTCCTCGAAGTGCCCCAGGAGCTGATCCCCGAGGTGCTCCCAGCTTCGTCCCTGCACAGCGCTCCAGCCCGCTTGCCCGAACGCTCGGCGGGTCTGCTCGTCCCCGGCGAGAGCGGTCACGCGTCGGCGGAGGTCGGCGAGGTCCCCGGGGCGGTAGAGCCAGCCGTCCACGCCGGCCCTCACCAGATCGAGCGGCCCTCCGCGACCGGTGGCGACCACGGGCACCCCGCTCGCGTGGGCCTCCTGCAGCGTCTGGCCGAACGTCTCGCTCTCTCCCGGATGCACGAACACGTCGAAGGAGGCCAGCGCGGTGGCGAGCGCATCCCCGTCGAGCCTCCCGAGGAACAGAGCGTCGGGAAGCTGTTCCTGCAGCCGGTCCCGCCGTGGCCCGTCGCCGACGATGACCAGACGGGCGCCGGGGATGCCGTGCAGCGCGGCGAGATCCTCCACCTGCTTCTCGGCGGCGAGGCGTCCGACGTAGCCGATGACGATCTCCGCTCCCCATTCCGCTCGGAGCGCGTCGCTGCGCCGGGAGGGGTGGAAGCGCTCCGCGTCCACCCCTCTCCCCCAGGATCGGAGTCGGTCGACGCCGAGGTGACCCAGCTGGTGCGCGGATTCGGAGGACGGCGTGAGTGTGAGGGTCGCTCGCCGGTGGAGCCGTGCGATATGGGCGTGGGCCATACCGGTCGTCGCGGCGACGCGATACCTCTCCGTGTATGCGGCCACATCGGTCTGGTAGGCCGCGACCGTCCCGATGCCGCCGCGTTCTGCGGCGAGCAGCCCGCGCCACCCGAGGGCGAACGGCGACGCGAGGTGGACGACATCGGGGCGGAAGCGGCCGAGCTCCGTTCCGATCCGACGGGTCGTCGCCGCGCCGACGCGGACATCCCGGTATCCGGGGAGCGGCACGCTGCGGATCGCCGTGACGGGGGCACCGTGCAACCGCTCCGGGATGCCCGTGGCGGCGGGAGCGAGCACACAGGCCTCGTGCCCTCGGCGCTCCAGATGGCGGAGGATCTGCATCACGGATCCGGTCACGCCGTTCATGTGCGGAAGGAAGGACTCGGTGACGATCGCGACTCTCACCCCCTCAGGATGACGGTGCACCTCGCCCCCGCTGCGAGAAACCGGCGTCGAGCACCGGATGTTCACCGGATGCTGGATCACGGGTCACCGGCTATCCGCGCGTTGGTTCCCGTTCACCGTCTCGGGGCAGGGTGGCGGGGTGTCGACAGACCTGCTCGCTGACGTCCTCGCCGGTCCCTGGAGCCTGGCCGCGATGAGCCTGCTCGTGCTCGGGGACGCGTTCTTCGTCGTCGTCCCCGGGGAGATCGCCGTGACAGCCCTCGGCGCGGTCGCGATGACGACCGGAACGCCCGCGCTCTGGGCGGTGGTGCTCTGCGCGGCGGGGGCGGCAGCGCTCGGTGACGCCTGCTGCTATCTGATCGGGTGCGTCGTCGGCACCGAGCGCTGGGGCTGGATGAGAGGCCGCCGCATGCAGCAGGCCCTCGGCTGGGCACGCGACCGGCTGGACCGCGGCACGGCCACGGTGCTGTTCACCGCTCGTTTCGTCCCGTTCGCCCGGCTCGCCGTGAACCTCGTGGCGGGCGCCTCCCGGATCCACCCGCCCCGCTATCTGGCTCTCGTGACGCTCGCCGCGACCGGGTGGGCGGCATACCAGGCCGCGATCGGCGCGCTCGTCGCCGCGGTGCTGCCCGGCGGCCCCCTCGTCGCGGTCCCGGTGTCGGTCGCCCTGGCCGTCGGTCTCGGGCTCGGGGTCGACCGGCTCACGCGAGGGCGGGAGCGGTGACACTCGCCGCTGCTCCTGCCGTGCCCTAGGCTCGGGAGCATGAGCACCGAAGAAGGCGCCGGCTCCTCCTCGGAGGACATGAAGCGCAAGTTCAAGGAAGCGCTCGAGAAGAAGAACGCGCACCACCGGCAGGGCGAGGCCCACCTCGACGGCGATTCCGCCGTGCACGCCGCCAACGCCCCGCAGACGCGGCGCGAGTTCCGACGCAAGAGCGGTTGACCGTGCGGATGCGGGAGCCGGTCCACGGCTCCCGCATCCCTCTCCGCAGACACGGACATGCCCCGCGCCGAAAGGCACGGGGCATGTCACTCTCGAGAGGCTCCCTGTCACTCTCCGGCGAGACCGCCGAGCATGTGGCCGAACGAGCGCCCCTCACCCAGGTAGGTCGCGGGATCGAAAGGGTCGACGACGGTGGCAGCCTCCCGGCGCGCGACCGCCTCGGCGAGTTCCCTCGCCCCCTTCTCGACGCGCTTCGCCAACGGTGCGACATCGTCTCCGGCGCCGCCCCAGTCGCTCGACGCCGCGAAGACCCCTGTGGAGACGGCCTCGGCGTGCAGGTAGGCGAACAGCGGACGGATCGCGTAGTCGATCGCGAGCGAGTGCCGCGGTGTCCCCGCGTTCGCCCCGATCAGCACGGGCTTCCCCGTGAGCGCGTCCGGGTCGAGCACATCGATGAACGACTTGAACAACCCGGAGTAGCTCGTGGAGAAGATCGGCGTCACCGCGATCAGCGCGTCGGCCGAGACGACGGTGTTGATCGCCGTCTCGAGTGCAGGCGGCGCGAAGCCGGTCAGCATGTTGTTCGTGATGTCATGCGCGTGGTCGCGCAGCTCGATCACGTCGACCGTGGCCTCGATGTCGCGCTCCGCGAGCGCCTTCACGGTCTCCGCTGCCAGTCGGTCGGCGAGCATCCGGGTGGACGACGGGTTGGAGAGACCCGCCGAGACGACGGCGATGCGACGCGTGGTCATGTCAGGCCTCCTTCCGGCCGAGTCCGAACGCGGCTCCCGCGGGAGCCGGCGTGTCCTGGTAGGGCGAGTCCCCGGTGAGGTTGTCGCCGCGGTTCGCGCCGGGACGCGCCTGCCGGGTGGGTCCGTCTCCGTAGGTCGCCTGCACGCGCGCGGCGTGGGTCGGCGCGTCGGGCACCGTGGACGGGCGGTCCTTCGCCAGCTCCTTGCGGAGCACCGGCACGACCTCGGAACCGAGGATGTCCAGCTGCTCGAGCACCGTCTTCAGAGGCAGGCCGGCGTGGTCGATGAGGAACAGCTGACGCTGGTAGTCGCCGTAGTGCTCCCGCATCGCCGCATAGCGGTCGATCACCTGCTGCGGCGATCCCACGGTGAGCGGGGTCATCTCGGTGAAGTCCTCCATGCTGGGACCGAGACCGTAGACCGGGGCGTTGTCGAAGTACGGGCGGAACTGGTTCACCGCGTCCTGCGACTTCGCCGCCATGAACACCTGGCCGCCGAGACCGACGATCGCCTGCTCCCGCGTGCCGTGACCGTAGTGCTCGAAGCGCTGACGGTACAGCTCGATGAGGCGCTGGTAGTGCTCCTTCGGCCAGAAGATGTTGTTCGCGAAGAACCCGTCACCGTAGTAGGCGGCCTGCTCGGCGATCTCGGGTGTGCGGATGGAGCCGTGCCACACGAACGGCGCGATGCCGTCGAGGGGACGCGGGGTCGAGGTGAAGCCCTGCAGCGGGGTGCGGAACTTGCCCTCCCAGTCCACGACGTCCTCGCGCCACAGCTTGTGCAGGAGCGCGTAGTTCTCGATCGCCAGCGGAAGCCCCTGGCGGATGTCCTGGCCGAACCAGGGGTACACCGGGCCGGTGTTGCCGCGACCGAGCATGAGGTCCATGCGGCCGTCCGAGACGTGCTGCAGCATCGCGTACTCCTCCGCGATGCGCACCGGGTCGTTCGTCGTGATCAGCGTCGTCGAGGTCGAGACGATGAGCCGCTCGGTCTGTGCGGCGAGCGCGGCGAGGAACGTGGTGGGACTGGACGACCAGAACGGCGGGTTGTGGTGCTCGCCGATCGCGAAGACGTCGAGTCCGACCTCCTCGGCATGCGTCGCGATGGCCAGCGTCGCCTTGATCCGCTCCTGCTCGCTGGGGGTGACTCCCGTGGTGGGGTCGCGGGTGATGTCGCTGACCGACATGATGCCGAACTGCATCGCCTGCGCGCCTGACTGCTCGCTCATGATTGCTCCGTGTTCTCCGAATCGGATGCTCGACATCCGGTTCTATTCATTTGAATGTAATTGGGTCAACGCGTGCAGGGCAACTTTATTCCCGGCCGGTAGCCTCGGAGAATGAGCACCACCGGAGTCGGGACGACGGGGCCCAGCACAGGGCCGGTCGACCGCAAACGCCGACGCGTGCCCTTCTGGGACAACGCGCGGTACGCCTGCATCGTCCTCGTGGTCCTGGGGCACGCGATCCAGCGCCTCATCTACGACTCGGACATCGCCTTCGCCCTCTACCTGGCGCTGTACGCCTTCCACATGCCGGCGTTCGCCATCATCTCGGGCTACTTCTCCAAGTCGGGCTCCCCCACCCGGACGCAGATGGCCCGCGTCATCACCGACATCATCCTCCCCTACGTCATCTTCGAGGCGCTCTGGACGCTCACCAAGTGGCTCGTGGAGGGAGAGACCACCCCGAACCCGACGCAGCCCAGCTGGACGCTCTGGTTCCTGCTCGCGCTCGGGATCTTCCGCCTCGTCCTCCCCTACCTCGCCCTGCTGCGCTGGCCGTTGCTGTGGACGGTGGTCATCTCCGTCGGCGCGGGCTATCTCCCGAACGTCGACAGCACCTTCTCGCTCTCGCGCACCCTGGGCCTGCTGCCCTTCTTCGCCCTCGGCTGGTGGCTCAGGGAGCGGAACATCGTCGACCGCCTGCGTCTCCTCGACTTCCGCCCGTGGTGGGTCCGGATCACCGCCGTCGCCGTCCTCGGCACCGCCGGGTGGGCTGCGTGGAACTGGCTCCCCGTCTGGCAGGCCACCGATCTGCGGCATTGGCTGTTCTACGAGGCCTCCTACTCCGACCTCGTCGGGGACCAGTGGTGGGCCGGCGGCATCCGTTTCGCGCTCCTGCTCCTCGCCGTCGTCCTCTGCGCCGCGTTCTTCGTCCTCATCCCCCGCGGGTCCTACTGGTGGACCACCTTCGGCCAGTACACGATGTACGTCTATCTGCTGCACTCGTTCGTGCTCTACCCGTTCCGGGAGAGCGGCGTGCTGCGTGACCTCGAGCCGACCTGGTTCTGGCTCCCTGCGGTCACGGCGCTCTCGGTGGTCCTCGCACTGCTGCTCGCGACCACGCCCGTGCGGCGGGTGTTCCGTCCGCTCGTGGAGCCGCGGCCGCGGTGGCTGTTCACCGATCCCGAGCTCGCGTCGCGGGAAGGCCGCCGCAACGATCCGACCGGATCCCGGCGTCCGCGATGACAGCCGCCCACCCCGCGTCCGAGGTCCGGGACCGGCTCGTCGCCATCGCCGACTCCCAGGGGTTCGCCGCGCACGGGCTCCACGTGCGCATCGGCGAGGACACCGCAGGTCACCGCTGGGCACCCGACGTCCGGGAGGACGTGCACTCGATCGCGAAGGGCGTCTGCGTGCTGGCCACGGCCATCGCCGCCGCCGACGGACTGATCCGCCTGGACGACACCGTCGCCACCCTCCTCCCGGACCACGAGCTCGGCGACGGTGTCGCTCAGGTCACCCTGCGTCACCTGCTGTCGATGTCGAGCGGCATCGACCTTCCGTGGTCCGAGACGCTGATGACGGACTGGCCGGATCTGGCCCGCGAGTTCCTGCGACGGCCCTCGCGCGGGCGTGTGTTCCAGTACTCCAACGCGAGCACCTATACCGCGATGACCGCCCTCGCGACCCGCGTGGGCGACATCGGCGACTACCTCTCGACGCGCCTCTTCGCCCCGCTCGGCATCGAGGACGTGGTCTGGTCGCGATGCCCGAACGGACGCATCGAGGCGGGTGGCGGCCTGCCGCTCCGCACCGAGGAGGTCGCGCGCCTGGGGCTGCTCATCCGCGATCGCGGCTCCTGGCAGGGTCGTCGACTGGTCGCCCCGGAGTGGATCGACGCCATGCACGAGGACGGCGTCGTCGCGGGCGTCAACCCGGGCTACGACCGCTATGCGCTCGCGGGCTGGCAGGGTCCGGGGCGGGCGTGGCGGCTGCACGGGGCCCACGGCCAGCTGCTGCTGTTCCTCGGCGACGCGGTGGTGACGGTGACCGCTCACGATCACGCCGGAGCGGATGCGTTCGCCGCGGACGCCGTCGCCGCCCTCGAAGACGTCGCCGCCGGCTGAGTCCTGCTCAGGCGAACAGCTCCGCCCCCACGTGCGAACCCGGTCGCGCGCCCGGCGGGATCGCCCACATGCCTGAGCCCACGTGACGGATGTACTCGTTGAGACGGTCGGTCGACAGTCGGCGCTGCAGGCTGATGAACTGGGCGGGATCACGCTGGTAGGACAGGAAGAACAGCCCGGCGTCGAGTCGCCCGAGGGCGTTGTTGCCGTCGACGTAGTTGTACCCACGGCGCAGGATGCGGATGCCGTCGTTCTGCTCGGGATGCGCGAGCCGGACGTGACTGTTCGCATCGATCTTCGTGCCGCGGAAGTCCGGGGCCGTGAACTCGTCACCGCCGGAGAGCGGCGCCCCCACGCCCTTGTCCCGTCCGATGATCGTGTCCTGCTCGGCCAGCCGCACCCGGTCCCAGGTCTCGATGAGCATGGCGATCTTCCGCGCGACGAGGTACGAACCGCCGGCCATCCAGGACGGCTCGTCGTCGGTCGAGACCCAGACGTGGTCCGCGAGCGCCGTGGCGTCGTCGGCGAGGATGTTGGCCGTGCCGTCCTTGAAGCCGAAGAGGTTGCGCGGCGTCGCCTGGCCGGCCGTGGTGCGAGAGGTCTTACCGAATCCGAGCTGCGACCAGCGCAGGCGCGCCCGCCCGAACGCGATGCGGCTGAGGTTGCGGATCGCGTGAACCGCGACCTGGGGGTCGTCGGCACAGGCCTGGATGCACAGGTCGCCGTGCGACGCCTCGGGATCGAGGTCGTCCCCGAGGAAGGCCGGAAGCCGCTCGAGACCGGGTGGCCGCTGGGCGGCGAGACCGTAGCGATCGCCGTCCTCGTTCTCGAACAGTCCAGGACCGAACCCGAACGTGAGGGTCAGGCCCGCGGCGGGGAGCCCCAGCGCCTCCCCCGTGTCATCCGGGGGCGCTTCGGCGGGACCGTTCACCGCGCCGCTCGCACTCACCTCCAGGCCCTGCGTCATCCGTGCCGCGGCGTACGACCAGTCCTGCAACAGGGAGATGAGGTCGTCCCGGTCGGTGCGGGGCATCATGTCGAAGCTCGCGAAGTGCAGGTGGTCCTGCACGGGCGTCGTGATGCCCGCCTGGTGCGCGCCGAAGAACTCGTACCGCGACTCGGCGTCTTCCGCGGCTCGTGCGCGTCCGAGCGCCACGCCGCCGGCCGTCCCGGCCCCGAGGCCGACGGCCAGGCCCGCGACCCCGCCGCCGACGGCCAGCCCGAGCAGCCCGCGGCGGCTGAGACCGCCGCCGGAGGGCGCAGTAGGCACCCCCGCTGATGCCTCGTGGGCCTCCGGTTCCGACTCGTTCACGTCCATGCCTGCCCGTGCACCGTCGTCAGTCGAGCACCGTGCCGGTGAGCTGCGAGAGCGGCTCCGCCAGGGCGTTGATGAGATCGGTGAACTCCCGCTTGTCCGCTTCGGTCAGCTCGCCGTACCCCACGAAGCCCTCTGCGAGCGAGCCGTGCGCGGTGAGGGACTCCTCGAGGGCGGTGTATCCGGTCTCGATCTCGGAGACGAGGGCCTCGCCGTCGTCTCCCTGCGCCGCGGCGAAGTCCTGCACCAGCGAGAAGGCCATCTTGGAGCCCTCGACGTTCGCGGCGAAGTCGAAGAGATCCGTGCCGGACCACCAGTCCTCCTCGCCGGAGATCTTGCCGGTGGCCACCTCGTCGAGCAGGGCGATCGCGCCGTTGGAGATGCCGCCGATCCCCTGGTCGTCCAGTGCGGTGGTGAAGTCGTCCGAGTGCACGTAGTCGTACAGCTCCTGCACGTCGGCCAGGAGCAGGTCGCCGTAATCGGCGCGCTCCGCGGGCGTGGACGGCGCCCAGTCCTGCCATGCCGGGGTCTCTCCGTCGGCGTTCAGCGCGTCCTTCGCCGGCACCCAGAGGTCCTTCTCGATGCGGTGGAAGCCGGTCCAATCCAGGCCCTCGGCCACCGCATCGACCTCTCGATAGTCGATCCGCGGGTCGAGGTCCCCGAGCGCCTCGGCGACGGGCTCGATGCGCTCGTAGAACGCCCTCGTCTGTGGGAAGAGCGTGCGGGCGGTCTCGTCGTCGCCGGACTCGTAGGCGGCCACGAGGTCTTCCACGGCCGGCACGAGCTGCCCGACCTGATCCTTCACGAACGCCCCGTAGAGATCGACGGCCTTCTGCTTCTGCTCGGCGTCGGGGCCGTCCACCGCCACGCGGTCTCCGGTCACCGTGAACGAGGCCCGGCCGACACCGTCGCCGACCATGCCCGGCTTGCAGAGCGTGAAGTACTCGCCCGGCTGGGCGACCACCGTGAGGGTGCGGGACGCAGCCGGGGCGATGTTCTCGACCTCGCCGACGATCCGCAGACCGTCCTCGGCCAGCAGGTAGAACTCGGAGACCTGGTCGGTGTCGTTCTTCACATCGAACGTCAGCGTCCCGCTCTTCGCGGTGGACGCGGAGACGGCGCAGTCCGTGGCGGTGGATGAGACGTCGAACGCCGCCGTCGCCTGGGCATCGCTCTTCGCGACGCAGCCGCTGAGGAGGAGGACGGCGGTGCCCGCGGCGGCTGCCGCGGCGAGGACCCGGTGCGAGGTGATCATGCTGCTCCTTGCTGTGTGAGGGAGGACGTCGGGGTGGCGGCGGAGGCGCCGCGCGTCGAAGGGCGTGCCGAGCGGAGGCCGCGGAGGTAGAGCCCACCCACGACCAGGATGTAGAGGCCCCAGGCGAGCACCTGCAGCCAGGTCATGGCGGGCATGAAGCCGACCGTGGCCTGCAGGACGGAGGCCAGCGCGCCGCCGGGAGCGATCGCCGCCGACACGTCGAACGCCCAGCCGAACGGGAAGCCGGCCGCGCCCACGGCGACGGCGCCGGTGACCGGGTCGAGCGGAGCGGCGGCGGTGAAGGGACCGGGAAGTGCTCCCGCCTCCTGCAGATCCATCAGGGCGTAGGCGAGGACACCGGCCGCGACGATCACGAGGAAGCCACCCGTCCAGGCGAAGAACCGCCGCAGGTCCAGGCGCAGCGCCCCGCGGGAGATGAGCCAGCCGAGCAGGACGGCCACGGAGAGTCCCAGGAGCGCGCCGAGGAGGGCCGAGGGGGCATCACCGAAGGACTGCACCATCGACCACAGCAGCAGCGTGGTCTCGATCCCCTCCCGGGCGACGGAGACGAAGCCGATCGCGATGAGCGCCCAGAGACCGCCCACCGTCAGCGCGCGGTCGATGCCCCCCTCGAGGGTCGCCTTCATGGTGCGGCCGGCACGCTGCATCCAGAAGATCATCCACGTCACCATCGCCACCGCGACGAGGGACAGCCCGCCGCCGATCAGCTCCTGCGCCTGGAACGTGAGTTCGTAGGCCCCGAAGGTGAGGATCGCGCCGATGCCCAGAGCGAGGGCGACCGCAAGGCCGACCCCGGCCCACATCTTCGGCAGCGCGTCACGGCGACCGAGACGGCGGAGGTAAGCGACGAGGATGCCGACGACGAGCGCGGCTTCGAGACCCTCGCGGAGTCCGATGAGGAAGGTGGCGAGCACGGGAGACACTCTCTGGCAGGCGACTGAGGTAAGGCATCCCTTACCGACGAGACTCTAGCACCGTGATCGGCGCCCGCCCGACACCGGCCACCGAAGTAATGGAATGCAACAGAGCATCCTCGGGCCTCATCCGCGACATAGCCTCGGTCCATGGCTGAACTCTCGCTCCCCATCCTCGACCTGTCCCAGCTCGACGACGGCCCCGAGGCCGCGGCGCGTTTCCGCGACGACCTCCGCGCGGCCACGCACGATGTCGGCTTCTTCTACCTGACCGGCACCGGCATCTCTCCCGAACTGGAAGCGCGGCTGCATCAGGCCGCCCTCGACTTCTTCGCTCTGCCGGAGGAGGACAAGCTCGCGATCGAGAACGTCAACAGCCCGCACTTCCGCGGCTACACCCGGGTCGGCGGGGAGCGGACGCAGGGCAAGGTCGACTGGCGCGAGCAGATCGACATCGGCCCCGAACGGGAGCCGGTCGAAGGGGGACCCGCCTTCAACCGCCTCACCGGACCGAACCTCTGGCCCGCAGCGCAGCCGGAGTTGAAGGAGGTCGTCACGGAGTGGCACGACACCCTCACGGAGATCGCCCGCAAGCTCCTGCGGGCCTGGGCCCTCACCCTCGGGGCGGAGGAGAACTACTTCGACGAGCCGTTCCGCGATCCGTCCACCCTGATCAAGATCGTGCGATACCCGGGAACGAACGAGCCGGAACCGCAGCAGGGCGTCGGTGCGCACAAGGATTCCGGCGTGCTGACGCTGCTCTGGGTGGAGCCGGGCAAGGGCGGACTCCAGGTCGAGCGTGACGGCGAGTGGGTGTCGGCTCCCCCGGTGCCGGGCGCCTTCGTCGTCAACATCGGCGAGCTGCTCGAGTACGCCACCGGCGGCTACCTCAAGGCGACGAACCACCGGGTGATCTCGCCACGGGCGCCGGAGGAGCGCATCTCGATTCCGTTCTTCTTCAACCCGGCGCTCGATCAGCAGCTCCCGTTGCTCGAGCTCCCTGCCGACCTCGCCGCCGAGGCGACCGGAGTCACCGAGGACCCGAGCAATCCGATCCACGCGACCTACGGCGAGAACGCCATGAAGTCCCGACTGCGCGCACACCCCGACGTGGCGGCCATCCACCACCCTGATCTCGTGGGTGCCACCGCCTGACGGGGTCTCAGAACGACGTCTTGCCGCCCAGGGCGACGATCTCCCGCAGCGCCTGGAGGTGCGCTGCGAAGGCGTCTCGGCCCGTGCTCGTCGACCGCACCCACGTGCGCGAGCGCCCGCCGACGGTCCCCTTGCGCGCGGTCACGTATCCCGCCGCCTGCAGATGGGTGATCGCCTTGCTCAGGGGCGAGTCGCCACACTGCAGCATCTCGCGCAGCGCCGCGAAGTCGAGTTCCATCCCGTCTCCCAAGCCCGCCATGAGCGAGAAGCGGATCGGGGACGCGAAGTTGTCATCCAACCGCGTTCGCGGGTGCGGGACGGCATGGGAGTCAGTCACGTTCCGCACGTCCCGGGATGCAGGTGACCACCGCGAAGCACACGATCACGGCAACCCCACCCCAGACTCCGGCCCACCCCGCATCGCCGAGCACTCCCGCACCCAAGACGAGGGTCACCGGAACGCACGCGGCGAGCAAGAAGACGAGCACATGCGGCCACCGCCACGACGCGCCGATCGCCGGCAGCCCGACCTCCGAGGTCGAGACCGCTATCCACGCCACCAGGCAGAGCATCACGAGCAGCGAGATCGCGCTTCGCAGCACATCGTCCGGCGATCCCGCCAGCATGGTCAGCACTCCGATCGCGATGCCGACCAGGGCGGTGCCCCAACGACGTGGGCCCTTAAGAGCGACGGGACCCGGGCGGGAACGGTGCGAGTCGTTCGACGCTCGGAGGAGCTGCACGACTCCGTGCCCCCCGATGCCGACGAGCACCACGGCGGCGGGAAGGAGTACCACGGCTTCGGGGAGCCGCGTGTCCAGGGCGGCGAAGCCGAACACCACGAGTGCGCCGATGAGAACCGCTCCCCCTCCGAGCAGGAACGGCAATCGTGAACGCGTCATCCGCCACTGCAGCCCGGTGCGCTGCGCCATCCCGCTGGACAACTGCCCCCACACGAGGAAGGTGAACAGGACGATCTGCGACGCCAGCACATCGCCGCGCCGGAGAACGAGTGCGAAGGCGACGAGGTAGGCGGCCGTCACCACCGCGTTGCCGATCTCCAGCCGCGCGAGGGCACGCCGGTCGACCGCGCGATCGCGGCGCTCGACCGCCGCCTGGGCCGCTGCCAGGTACTGACTGGCGGTCTCGGAGTCCGGCGGGGCCAGAGGGTCCTGACCAGCGATCGGTTTCTGCTCCATCGTGGCCTCCCCGACTTTCCTGGTGGAAAGCTCTAGAACTTTCCTACCGGAAAGTGATGGCCAGGACAAGTCCGGACATGACGAAGGCCGCCCCACACCGTGGGGCGGCCTTCTCAAGAATGTTCTGCGCGATTGAACGCGGGGTCCGTGGTGCCTTATCGGCGAAGACCAAGGCGTGCGATCAGCGAGCGGTAACGCTCGATGTCGACGCTCTGGAGGTAGCCGAGCAGACGACGGCGCTGACCCACGAGCAGGAACAGACCACGACGCGAGTGGTGGTCGTGCTTGTGCTCCTTCAGGTGCTCGGTGAGGTCCTTGATGCGCTGCGTCAGCATCGCGGCCTGCACCTCGGGGGATCCGGTGTCACCGGGGTGCGTCGCGTACTCTTCGATGATCGCCTTCTTGACGTCTGCTTCCAGTGCCATAGATTCGATCCCCTCTCTGCTTGTTGCGCGGCGCCCGACGCCTGATGCGTGAGCTCTCTTTATCCGCGGCCGATCGAACGGCAACCTGACGAGTCTACCAGCCCGGACGACCACGGCGGGACACGGCGCCGGGGACGAGGCGCGTGGGGTCAACTAGGCTCGGGATGTGCAGAAGAAGACCGCCCTGTGAGCTCCCGACGCGGCCATCTGATCGACCTGACTCCGCTGAAGGCGAGCCCGGCCTTCGCCCGGATGTGGATCGGCTCGACACTCGCCGGCATCGGCGGTCAGCTCACCATCGTGACCGTGATGCTGCATGTGTTCGATCTGACCGCGAGCACGTTCGCCGTCTCGATGATCGCCGTCGCGGGCCTCCTCCCGATGATCCTCGCCGGCCTCTACGGCGGGATGCTCGCCGACGCGTTCGACCGGCGGCGGGTCGCGCTCATCGCCGCCACGGTGACCTTCGCCTCCACGGGGCTGCTCGAGGCGCTCACCTGGACCGGCACGGAGACGATCTGGTGGCTGTACGCGCTGAGCATCGTGAACTCGGCGGCGAACTCCGTCGGCATGGCCACGCGGACCGCGATCGTCCCCCGCCTGATCCCCCGCAGCATGCTCGCGGCCGCGTCCGCGCTCAACGGCGTCGCGTTCGGGCTCACGGTCATGGCGGGTCCGGCCCTCGCCGGGCTCCTCGTGGCGCTCACCGGATACGGCTGGACGTACACGATCGACGTCGTGCTCATGCTGTCGATGTTCCTCGGCCTGTGGACGCTCCCTGCCCTGCGCCCTGAAGGCGACATCGTGCGTCCCGGCCTCGCCTCGCTCGTCGACGGCTGGCGCTTCCTCCGCCGGGCGGGCAACATCCGCATGCAGTACGTGATGGACATCATCGCGATGACGTTCGGACAGCCGCTCGTGCTCTTCCCGGCACTCGGCACGGTCATCCTCGGCGGCGGGGCCTTCACCACCGGCATCCTCACGGCGGCGGTCGCCGTCGGCACCTTCTCCTCGAGCCTGTTCTCCGGGCGCGTGGTGCAGTACCGGTGGCACGGCCGCGGCATCGCCCGCGCGGTGGAGGCCTACGGCGCCGCCATCGCGCTGTTCGGTCTCGTTCTCCTGGCCGGCGCGTTCTCCCCGACGCCTGCCGGAGAGGACCGGCCGCACGTCGCACTGATCGTCGCCGCCTGCGTGGCGCTGGCCCTCTCCGGCGCGTCGGACAACGTCAGCTCGATCTACCGCAACACCATGATGCAGGCGGCGGTGCCGGACGCCATGCGCGGACGCCTGCAGGGCCTGTTCGTCGTGGTGGTGACCGGTGGCCCCCGCGTCGGCGCCCTCTACGCCGGGACGCTCGCGACGCTGACGTCACTGTGGTTCCCGCCGCTGCTCGGAGGGATCATCGTGATCGCCCTCGTCGCGGTCCTCGCCCGGCGGCATCCTCGTTTCCGCGACTACGACGCAGAGAACCCCGAGCCCTGACGGGCCCGGGGTTCACAGGGTCTGCGCGTCAGTCCTGCTGCAGCGCACCCTGGAGGTCGAGCGTGATCGTGACGTCCTTGCC
Source organism: Microbacterium sp. NPDC064978 (assembly GCF_044543605.1). Lineage (NCBI taxonomy): Bacteria > Bacillati > Actinomycetota > Actinomycetes > Micrococcales > Microbacteriaceae > Microbacterium > Microbacterium sp. NPDC064978. Next base: position 603,888 of record NZ_JBITWF010000001.1, read on the forward strand.
GACGAGCACGCCGCCGGTCTCCAGCGCGGCGTTCCAGGTGAGGCCGAAGTCCTCGCGGTTGATGACGGTCTTGGCGGAGGCGCCGGCCTTGTAGTTGCCCCACGGGTCGCTGCCGAAGCCGCCGAAGTCGAGTTCGAAGGTGACCGGCTTCGTGATGCCGCGGATGGTGAGGTCGCCGTCGACGAGGAAGTCGCCGCCCTCGACGCGGGCGCCGGTCGAGACGAACTCCATGGTCGGGAAGTTCTCGGTGTCGAAGAAGTCGGCGGAGCGGAGGTGCTGGTCGCGACCCTCGTCCTTGGTGTCGACGGAGGTCACGTCGACGGAGGCCTCGACCTTGGCTTCGAGGGGGTTCTCCGGAGCCACGAGCGTCGCGCTCTTCACACCGAAGGTGCCGCGCACCTTCGAGATCATCATGTGGCGGACGCTGAACGTCACCTCGCTGTGGGACGGGTCGAGGACCCAGGTGCCGGGGCGGTAACCGGGGATGTCGATGCTGCTCATGATTGCTCCTCAGGAGACGTCGGCCGCGGCGGCGGCGAAGGGATGGCACCGCGATCGTCCGCGGCACCCTTCCGACAACATACATTCACTCGCATGTATTCCCGTGACGAACAGAAATGTCTCGACATGCAGAAGCGCCCCGCACCACGGGGTGCAGGGCGCTTCGGAGCGACGAAGTCAGCCGACGGCGACGAGATCGATGATGAAGATCAGCGTCTTGCCGGAGAGGAAGTGTCCTCCCCCGGCCGGGCCGTACGCGAGGTGCGGCGGGATGATCAGCTCGCGGCGGCCACCGACCTTCATTCCGGGGATGCCGTCCTGCCAGCCCTGGATCAGGCCGCGGAGCGGGAACTGGATGGTCTCCCCGCGACCCCACGACGAGTCGAACTCCTCGCCGGACTCGAACTCCACACCGGCGTAGTGGACGGTCACGGTGTCGCCGGGCTTGGCCTCGGCGCCGTCACCCTCGATGATGTCGCGGATGACCAGTTCTGCGGGGGCAGGGCCGGTCGGGGCGTCGAACTCGGGCTTTGTGCGATCAGTCATGGCTCCATCCAACCCGACCGTCGCGCGGCCGGTCAACGCGACGGTACCTGCTCACAGCGAACACCTCGCCGAGGGACTCCGCTCCGAAGTCCCTCGGGGCTCTTGACAGTTCGCGGGACGCGGGTGCACCCTGGTGGCAGATCAACTCAGCGCCCGGGAGACATGCAGGCATCGCCGCAGCACCGGGCGCTGAGTCTGTCTGCCGGGGCGCCGCTCAGTAGGCCAGCAGCGCGGCGCGTGCCGCCCTGGTCCGGATCAACAGGGCACGCTCGTCCTCGACGGCGAGCGGGTCTCGTCCGGTGATCGCCCGCTGACGGACCGCGGCCAGAGCCGTCGCATCCTTGATGAATTCGCGCATCAGCGGCCGGCGGTCGCCGCGCAGCTGCGCGGCCCAGGCGAGCCCCACCTTGCGCCCGGCCGGCGTGGCCAGCATCGTGACCTCCTCCGGCGTGAACCAGCCGGCGGCCGCATACTCGGCCAGGCGGGCCCGGGTGAGCCGCGCCTCCTCCCTGCGCAAGGCGATGATCCCGAGGATGAAGCCGATGAACAGCGGCACCTGCAGGGTGAAGTAGAGGCCGAAGAAGTCCGCGAATGTGGCCGATCCGTTCCACAGCGCGTGCAGGAGGATCGCCCCGACCATGCCGAGCAGGCCGGCCCCGGCGGCCGCTCCGGCGGAGGCGTGCCGGCGGGCCACGAGGCCGATCGCGAATCCGGTCAGCGAGGTGAACATCGCGTGCGCGAACGGCGACAGCACCGCCCGCACGATGAACGTGACGCCGAGCTGCTCTCCGCCGCCCTCGATGAGGCTGATGGCGAAGTACTGGATGTTCTCGGTGAACGCGAAGCCTGCACCGACGAGCGCCCCGTAGACGACGCCGTCGACCGGCCCGTCGAAGGACCGCCGCGCGAGCAGGAAGATGAGGAAGACCCCGAGGCCCTTCCAGAACTCCTCGACGATGGGGGCCTGGACCACCGCCGAGAACTCCTCGGAGCGGATGCCCAGCAGCATCGTGAGCCCGATGTCGACGAGGAGCGTGAGGCCGACGGCGGCGACCGCACCCCAGGCGATGGCGAACGCGACGAGGCGCTTGGGCTCGGGCTCCCAACGGTCGATCATGCGCACGCCGAGGAAGACGATCGTGAGCGGGATCACAGCCAGGACGAGCCCGATCACCGAGGCGGTCGGGCCGAGGGCCCAGCCGAAGTAGCCGATGAGTGCGAGCAGCAGGAAGCCGAGGAAGCCGAAGAGCCACAGCGAGATCGTGCGGCCCTTCTTGTTCGGCACCGGGAGAGCCGGCAGCGACTCCGCGGGCGACGGCGCGACCGGCGCCGGCGGTGTGTAGGGCGTGGGTTGCGCGAGAGCCGACGCATAGCCCGGCTGCTGTCCGTAGGACGGCGGCAGGTAGGGCGATTGCGCGTACTGCGCGGCGGAGTACGCCGAGGGCTGTGGTGGTGTCCCCGCCGGGGGCGTGTATCGGGCGGGCTGCTGGGGGTCGGACGGTCCTCCGAAGGTCATGGTCAAAGCTTATGGGGCACAAGCTTGCGCGCCGGGCTCTGGGGGCTTCCTCCACCCGACCGGCCGCAGGCACCCGGTAGCGTAGAACCATGCGGTTCGCTCACCTGCGCCGTCCAGACTCCTCCCGTGCGGTTCTCGCCGTGGTGGAGGGCTCGGACGCCATCCTCGTCTCCGATCTCCTGTCCGACGCGCCTGCCACCCTGCAGCAGCTGATCGAGCGAGGGGACGCCGGACTCGACGAGCTCCGCGCCGCCCTCCGCGACGGCACGGCCCCGCGCCACCCGCTGACCGACTGGGGTTTCGCCTCCGCGGTCATCGCGCCGCCGGCGGTGCTCGCCGTCGGGCTTAACTATGCCGCCCACTCCAGCGAGCTCGGCCTCAAGACCGACGCCGCGCCGACCGTGTTCACCCTGTGGCCCAACTCGCTCACCGGTCACGATCAGACCACCTCCTGGCCGCGGAGCCTCAGCGAGGCCGTCGACTACGAGGCCGAGCTGGGCGTGCTCATCGGCACCCCCGCGAAGGACGTCCCGGAGGCGGACGCCCTCGCGCACGTCTGGGGTTACACCGTGGTCAACGACATCACCGCCCGGAACATCCAGTTCTCCGAGGCGCAGTGGTCCCGTTGCAAGTCGTTCGACGGCTTCACCCCCACCGGCCCGTTCGCGGTGACCGCCGACGAGATCGCCGACCCGCAGGACCTCCACATCTGGACCGTCGTCGACGGGCACACCGTGCAGGACGCCAGCACCGACCAGATGGTGCGTTCGGTGGCGAAGCTCATCGCGCACCTCTCCCAGTCGCTCACGCTGCTGCCCGGCACCCTGATCTCGACGGGCAGCCCGGGTGGCGCCGGCTACTCCCGCGACCCGCAGATCTTCCTCCGCGACCGCTCGACCGTCACGGTCGGCATCGACGGGATCGGCGAGCTCACGACGCACTGCCGCATCCTCGACTGACTCGGACGCGACGAAGGGGACGGGAGCTGCGAGCTCCCGTCCCCTTCCCGTATCCGGTCGACGCTCAGATCTGGATGAGGTCGTCCGGGGTGACGATCGGGATGGCCGCGGTGACCGCCTCCAGGCCCGACAGGCGGGCAGGAGAGAGCTGCTTGGTCACCTCGTCGCGGGACATGAGTCCGGCCTCGACCACCAGGTCGGCGACGTTGCGGTTGGTCAGCAGAGCCGTCTTGGCCAGAGCCGCGGCCGCCGCGTAGCCGATGAAGGGCGTGAGCGCCGTGATGACGCCGACCGACGCGCCGACCATCGCGCCCAGACGGTCGCGGTTGGCGGTGATGCCCTCGACGCAGTTCACGCGCAGCGTCCACATGGCCTGACGCATCCAGGTGATCGACTGGAAGATCGAGTGCGCGATGACGGGCTCGAAGGCGTTGAGCTGGAGCTGCCCGCCCTCGACGGCCATGGTCACCGTCATGTCGGCGCCGACGACCGCGAAGGCCACCTGGTTCACGACCTCCGGGATCACCGGGTTGACCTTCCCGGGCATGATGCTGGAACCGGCCTGCCGTGCGGGCAGGTTGATCTCGCCGAGGCCCGCCTGCGGACCGGACGACAGCAGCCGCAGGTCGTTGCAGATCTTCGAGAGCTTGATGGCGTTGCGCTTGAGCGACGACGAGAACGACATGAAGGCGCCCGTGTCGCTCGTGGACTCGACGAGGTCGGTGGCCGTCTCGAGGTCGAGCCCCGTGATCTCGCGCAGGTGCTTCAGCACGGCCGGCGCGTAGTCGGGGTGGGTGGTGATGCCGGTGCCGATGGCGGTCGCGCCCATGTTGATCTCGAACATGAGCGAGGCGTTCTCGGTGAGGCGGCTGTGATCCTCGCCCAGGGTCGTGGCGAAGCCATGGAACTCCTGGCCGAGCGTCATGGGCACCGCGTCCTGGAGCTGGGTCCGGCCGACCTTGAGGATGTCGTGGAACTCCCCCGCCTTGCCGAGGAACGCCACGCGCAGGGCGTCCAGTTCGTCGAGCAGCGAGCGCAGCGTCAGCGACAGGCCGATCTTGACCGCCGTCGGGTAGACGTCGTTGGTCGACTGGCTGCGGTTCGTGTGGTCGATCGGAGAGAGGAAGGCGTAGTCGCCCTTCTCGCGTCCGGCCATCTCGAGCGCGATGTTGGTGATGACCTCGTTCGCGTTCATGTTCGTCGAGGTGCCGGCACCACCCTGGATGACGCCGACGGTGAACTGATCGTGGAACTCGCCGTCGATGACGCGCTGCGCCGCGCGGTCGATGAGGTCGGCGCGCTCGGCGTCGAGGACCCCGATCTCCTTGTTGGCCCTCGCGCTGGCCTGCTTCACCATCGCGAGCGCGATCACCAGTTCGGGGTACACCGAGATGGGGCGCTTCGTGATCGGGAAGTTCGCGTCGGCGCGGGCGGTGTGGATCCCCCAGTACGCCTCGGCGGGAATCTCCATGCTCCCCAGCGAATCGGTCTCGGTACGGGTATTGGCGGGCGCGGCAGAAGCCATGTCACATCCTCGTGGGTCGTGGCGAACGGAAAGGTCGGGGGATGCGTCCAGTCTACGCCGGTCCCCGCGGGGGTTTTCTGGAGAACGCCTCCAGGCGCCCTTCCGGCGTCAGCGCCGCCATACGGGCGACCCACTCCTCGGAGAAGTAGTCGCCGGTCGGCGCATCGACCACCGGGACGACGGTGTGCGTGAGGGTCTCCGGCCGCACGTGCACGAGCTGGAACGCCTGGGCGGCGTCCATGCCGTTCACCTCAGACGCGGGGCGCGCGACGTTCATCGTGTAGCAGGTGGCGGACGCCACGCTCACCGGGACGCCGGCGAACAGCCCGTGCGAGGAGTAGTGCAGGTGACCGGCGAGGATGCCGCGGACGTCGGTGCCCCGGATGACGGCGGCCAGCTCGTCCTGATGCCGCAGCTCGAGGATGTCGAACAGCGGCAGATGGCTGGGCAGCGGCGGGTGGTGCATCGCCAGGAGCGTGCCGTGCGGCGCCGGCTCGGCGAGGACCTCGGCGAGCCACGCGAGCTGCGCCGGGTCGAGGTCGCCGTGATGCCACCCGGGAACGCTCGTGTCGAGGGCCACCAGACGCAGCCCGTCGAGATCCCACACCCCGGTGACCGGCTCTTCCGTGGGCTCGGCATCGAGGAGGACCTCGCGCAGCACCGGGCGCTCGTCATGGTTGCCCGCGACCCAGACCACGGGAGCGCCCAGTTCGGCCGCGACCGGCTCGATCGCCGCACGCAGCCGGCGGTACGCATCCGGCTCGCCGAGGTCTGCGAGGTCCCCGGTGACGACGATCGCGGCGGGAGCGGGATGCACGGCGCGGATCGCCTCCAGCGTCCGCGCGAACGTGCGCTCGACGTCGTACCGTCCCCCCAGCGCCGCACCTCCGGCGAGGAAGTGCGGATCGCTCACATGGATCAGGACGTGGGAGGCGGGGGCGTACCGACCGAAGACCGGTGGTGTTCCCTTCGCTGCGGACATGTCCTCAGCCTACGGCCGGTCACCGACGCGCCCGGCGCACTGCGGACTCAGTGGCCGATGACGATCAGGAGGATGCCGGCGATGACCGCGGCGGCGCACAGCACGAAGCAGCCGTAGGCGCCCACAAGCGCGAGGGTCTTCTGCCCTTCGGTGAGCGGACTCTTCTTCGCTGCCTTCGCCGCCTGCTTGGCGGCCCGCTTGAGCTCCTTCTCCGAGATCACCGTGATGGCGTCGGTGAACTCCGCGGGGCTCACGACGGGCGCCCGCCCGCTGCGCACGAGCAGACGCAGGCCCAGGGCGTAGAAGGTGACGATGGCGGCGGCGCCGATGAGCGCGGCGGCGAACACCTGCAGGAAGGCGATCCAGTCGATCGTGACGTTCATGCCGAGTCCCCGTTCTGCGACGCGTCGGACGACGAGGCGCTGCCGGTCTTCGCGGCCTTCGCGTCCGCCTTGGCCTTGGCCTTCTTCTTCGCCTTGTCCTTCGCCTCGGCCTTCGCCTTCTCCTTGGCCTCGGCACGGGCCTTCGCCTCCGCCTTCGCCTGGGCGATGCGCTGCTGGCGACGCGTGGGCGGCGGGGTATCGGGAACCTCGACGGCGAGGTGGGATTCGGCGACGTCGCTCATGGCGTTGGCCGGCGTGACGGCGTTGCGCCGAGAGCGCATGTACAGCCCGAGGATGATTGCCACCGCGAGGACGGCGTCGATGGCCACGCCCCACGGGCCGAGCCACACGACGAGCAGTGCCGCCAGGGCGCCGACGCCTCCGGCCGCGGGCAGGGTCAGCAGCCAGCCGACGCCGATGCGACCTGCCGTCCGCCAGCGGACCGTGGACCCGCGGCGACCGAGGCCCGATCCGATGACCGATCCCGAGGCCACCTGGGTGGTGGAGAGGGCGAAGCCGAGGGCGCTGGAGGCGAGGATCGTCGCGGCCGTCGAGCTCTCCGCCGCGAAGCCCTGAGCCGGCTTGACGTCGGTCAGGCCCTTGCCCAGCGTGCGGATGATGCGCCAGCCGCCGAGGTACGTGCCGAGGGCGATCGTGAACGCACAGGCGATGATGACCCAGAGCTCGGGCTCGTGGTGCGCACCGGACTGCCAGCCGACGGTGATCATGGCGAGCGTGATGACGCCCATCGTCTTCTGCGCGTCATTCGTGCCGTGTGCGAGGGCGACGAGGGAGGACGTGAAGATCTGACCCCAGCGGAATCCGTCCCGTCCGTCCGGCTTGCCGTCGTAGCGACGAGTGACCGAGTAGGCGATCTTCGTCGCGACGTACGCGATGATGCCGGCCGTGATGGGGGCGATGAGGGCGGGGAGGACGATCTTCGACAGCACGGCGCCGAAGTCGATGCCGCCGAGACCGGCGCCGACGAGCGTCGCGCCGATCAGTCCGCCGAAGAGCGCGTGGGACGAGCTCGACGGCAGGCCGAGCAGCCACGTCAGCATGTTCCAGGTGATGGCGCCGATGAGCCCGGCGAAGATCAACGAGAGGAACAGCTCCGCTCCCGCGGCGATGATCGCATCCTCCTGGATGATGCCGCCGGAGATGGTCTTGGACACCTCGGTCGACAGGAAGGCGCCGACGAGGTTGAGGAGAGCGGCCAGGAGGACCGCTGTCTTGGGCTTGAGCGCTCCGGTCGCGATGGGCGTGGCCATCGCGTTCGCGGTGTCGTGAAACCCGTTCGTGAAATCGAAGAAGAGTGCCAGCGCGATGACGAGCACGACGATGAGGGCTGCGGTTTCCACCGTTCGCTTTCGGTCTTGAGGAAGAGGGAGATGTCGACGGGATCGACGTGACGAACGAAGAGTTCACCGTGGGTTTGACTTCCGTTTACCGGCCCCGGTAAATCCTGCCACCGTCCCCCGTGCCGGTCAACTCGACCTGGGATAGCGTGGGACGGTGACTGACGCCCCGATCGCCGCCCGCCGTTCCACCCTCCGCACGCATCACGGCGACACGGTCGACGACCCGTACGAGTGGCTGCGCGCCAAGGACTCCCCCGAGGTCATCGCACACCTGGAGGCGGAGAACGCGCACACCGAGGCCGAGACCGCGCACCTCGCCGCGCTCCGCGAGACGCTGTTCCAGGAGATCAAGGGACGGGTTCAGGAGACCGACCTCTCGGTGCCGACACGGCGTGGAGACTGGTGGTACTACAGCCGCACCGAGGAAGGCGCGCAGTACGGCATCCACTGTCGCGCCGCCGCCGCCGAGGGCGATTGGACGCCGCCGCGTCTCGAGCCGGGGGTGCCCGTCCCCGGTGAGGTGGTGCTGCTGGACGGCAACGTCGAGGCGGAGGGGCACGAGTTCTTCTCCCTCGGCGCGTTCGACACCTCCGACGACGCGACGAAGCTGCTGTGGTCGACGGACTTCGAGGGCGACGAGCTCTATACGGTCCGCGTCCGCGATCTGGAGACGGGCCTCACCCTGGACGATGAGATCCCGAACACCGGAGGCGCGTTCTTCACCCCGGACGGCACCGGGGTCCTCTACACGACCCGCGACGATGCGTGGCGCCCCGACACCCTGTGGCTGCACCGGCTCGGGACCCCGGTGTCGGACGACATCACGCTCTTCCACGAGCCCGACGAGAAGTTCTGGCTCGGCGCCGGGATCACGCGGAGCCGGCGCTACCTCGTGATCGGTGTGGGCTCCAGCATCACGAGCGAGGAGTACCTCGTCGACCTCGCCGGCGACATCACCGCGGAGCCGCGCACGGTGTGGCCGCGGCGCGAAGGCGTGGAGTACTCGCTCGAGCACGCGGTGGTGGACGGTGAGGACCGGCTCCTCATCCTGCACAACGACGACGCCCTGGACTTCGAACTCGTCTCCGTAGCGGCGGACGACCCGCAGGGCGAGCGCCGCGTCGTCGTCGCCCATCAGCCAGGACGGCGACTGCTCGGAGTGGACGCCTTCCGCGACTTCGCCACGGTGGAGTATCGCAGCGAGGGCCTCGAGCGCGTGGGCCTCCTGGACTACGCGACCGACACGGTGGAGGAGCTGCGGTTCGACGAGCCCCTCTACTCCGCGGGGGTCAGCGGCAACCCGGAGTGGCACTCCCCCTTCCTGCGACTCGGGTACACGTCGTTCGTCACGCCGGGCACGGTGTACGAGCTCGACCTCGCGACGCGGGAACTCGTGTTGCGCAAGCAGGTGACGGTGCTCGGCGGCTACGACCCCGCCGACTACGGACAGCGTCGGGAGTGGGCCACCGCGGAGGACGGCACCCGCGTGCCGATCTCCCTCGTGTGGAAGCGCTCCTTCGGCGAGCCCGGTGCGACCACGCGTCCCGTCCACCTCTACGGCTACGGCTCGTACGAGCACTCCATCGACCCGGGCTTCTCGGTCGCACGGCTCTCGGAGCTGGACCGCGGAGTCGTCTTCGCCGTGGCGCATGTGCGCGGAGGCGGCGAGATGGGTCGGCAGTGGTACGAAGACGGCAAGCTCCTGCACAAGCGGAACACCTTCACGGACTTCGTCGCCTGCGCCCGGCACCTCGTCGACGAGGGGACGACCACCCCGGCCCAGCTCGTCGCGGAGGGCGGCAGTGCCGGGGGTCTGCTGATGGGCGCGGTCGCCAACCTCGCCCCGGAGCTCTTCGCCGGCATCCTCGCGGGTGTGCCGTTCGTCGACGCGCTGACGACGATCCTCGACCCGTCGCTCCCCCTCACCGTGATCGAGTGGGACGAATGGGGCGACCCGCTGCACGACCCCGAGGTCTACGCGTACATGAAGTCGTACACGCCGTACGAGAACGTGCGCGACGGCGTGGAGTATCCGCGGATCCTCGCGGTGACCTCGCTGAACGACACCCGGGTGCTCTACGTCGAGCCGGCGAAGTGGGTCGCCCGGCTGCGGGAGGCCAGCGCGAAGGACGTGCTGCTGAAGTGCGAGATGGTCGCGGGGCACGGGGGCGTGAGCGGACGGTACAACTCCTGGCGCGAGCGGGCGTTCGAGATCGCCTGGCTCCTCGACACCCTCCACCTCGCCTGACCCGCGACATCAGGCACTCGCGCGACATCAGGCGCCTGCGCGCCGACCTGGCCTGAACTCGCGCGCACGCCTGTGCTGGCGGGGCGCGACGCCGGCACAGGCTCCCGCGGGGCATCAGGCGCCCATGCCTGTCCTGGCATGAGCTCGCGTGGAGGCCTGTATCGACGACCGAGCACTGCTCCTGCACAGGCAGAGAGTTCCGGGAAGCGCCTCCCCATCCGCGGTGGCGTGGTGAAGCGCGGCAGCGGGAGCCCGCAGGGTGGAGGGGTGACACGCACACGGGTGGAGAGCTGGGTCCGGGAGCAGGGAGGATCCGCGCATTCGTCGCGCGTGCGGGAGGCGGGCTTCACCGAGTACCAGATGCGTCGGGCGGTGCGGGAAGGGACGCTCGAGCGCGTGCGCCGGTCGTGGCTGCTCGTCCCTGAGGTCGATCCACGGCGCAGGGCCGCAGCATCCGTGGGCGGGAGGGTCACCTGCGTGAGCGCGGCGGCCCTCGCCGGATGGTGGGATGTCGGGGCCGCGGAGGTGCACGTCGCCCTCCCCCGCACCGCCTCTCGATTCGATCGCGTCGGCGTCCAGGTGCACTGCGCACAGGGGCCCGTTCCGGTGCATCCGCGGGCGGCGGTCGATCCTGTCCTAGGCGTCCTGTTCCACGTCGCGCGATGCCGGCCGTTGATCGAGGCCCGCGCGATCTGGGAGTCCGCCGTCCGCCACGGGGCCGTGGAACTGGACACCCTCGCACGCGTCCGGTGGCGGTGCGATGCCGCGAACCGCCTCGCTCGAACCGTCCGCGGCCGGTCGGACTCCGGTCCCGAGACGGTCTTCGTCGAACGGATGCGCGCGGTCGGCATTGACGTGCGACAGCAGGTGTGGGTCGACGGCCATCCGCTCGACGGTGTGATCGGCGAACGGCTCGCCATCCAGATCGACGGCTTCCGCCACCACAGCGCCGCGGGCGACCGGCGACGCGACCTCGCTGCCGACGCAAGGCTCGCACTCCGCGGCTACACCGTCCTCCGCTTCGACTATCACCAGGTCATGGTCGATGACCGTCATGTCGAGGACACCGTCCTGGCCGCGCTCGCGCAGGGGCTCCATCGCGCAGACCATCGAGCGACGGGTCGCGGATAGCGGACCGAACACAAGCACAGGCCCTCACGGGAGTTCAGGCGAGAAAGACAGCAAGATGCCTGAAGCGGCGCGAGAGCCTGAAGCCGGGCGGAGGTCAGCCGAAGAGGGCGGCGGCCTCGTCGTAGCGGTAGCGCGGCACCGTGTTCAGCTCGCCGAGAGCATCAGCGAACGGGACGCGGACGATGTCGGTGCCCTGCATCGCGACCATCTGCCCCCAGGCGCCGTCAACGATGGCGTCTGCGGCGTGCAGGCCGAGGCGGGTCGCGAGGACGCGGTCGAACGCCGACGGCGAGCCGCCGCGCTGGATGTGGCCGAGGATCGTGGCGCGGGTCTCGATGCCCGTGATCCGCTCGATCTCGGGGGCGAGCAGGTCGCCGATGCCGCCCAGCCGCGGTCGGTTGAACGCGTCCAGGCCCTTGTCGCTGTAGGCCTCGTCCATGCCGGCGAGCTTGAAGCCCTCGGAGACGACGACGAGCGGTGCACGACCGCGATCGTGGGCGCTCGTGACGAGAGCGGTGATCTCGTCCAGCGACATCGGCACCTCGGGGATGCAGATGACGTGGGCCCCGGCGGCCATCCCGGCATGCAGCGCGATCCAGCCGACGTGACGACCCATGACCTCGGCGACCATGCAGCGCTGGTGGGAGTCACCCGTGGTGCGGAGCCGGTCCATGGCGTCCGTGGCGATGTTCACGGCGGTGTCGAAGCCGAAGGAGTAATCCGTGGCCCGGAGGTCGTTGTCGATCGTCTTCGGAACGCCGAGCACCTTGATGCCGTCCTTGGCGAGACGGTCCGCCGCCGCGAGGGTGCCTTCGCCGCCGATCGCGACGATGCCGTCGATCTTGTGGCCGTAGAGCGTCTTCGCGATGTTCTCCGCACCGCCGCGCTCCCCCTCGTACGGGTTGGTGCGGCTGGTGCCGAGGATCGTGCCACCCACCTTGGACAGGCCCTTCACCTCGTGCCGGGTCAGGGGCATGAAGTCGCCCTCGACGACGCCGCGCCATCCGTCGCGGATGCCGACGAACTCGAGGTCGTAGGTCGTGGTGCCCTTGAGCACGATGCCGCGGATGACCGCGTTGAGTCCGGGGCAGTCGCCGCCGCTCGTCAGGATGCCGATTTTCATGCTGCTGCCTTCGGAGGTCGAGGGATGGGGGTGAGGCGACAGTGCCTGCGATCGACACTAGCGCGCCGCCCCCTCGCGTGGCCATTCGAGCGCGTCGAAAACCCGCGATCTTGACGGCCGCAGCGACCGATGCCGACGAAGTTCGCGCCGCGACAGGAACTTCCGCCTGCAGCAGCGTTAAGAACTCTTGTTCTTGACGCTCGCTCAGCGGCCGCCGAGAGCCTCGCGCAGAAGATGCATCAGCGCGGCCAGCTGCACCGACTCGCTGGCGGTCTCCTCCGTCGCCTCGCCGTCCAGCGCGCGGGCCGCGAGCCCCTGCTTCTGGTCGATGAGCTCCGCGATCTTCGTGTCGATCGTGTGGGCGGCGATGATCCGCCACGCCGTGACGGGCTCGTCCTGTCCGATGCGGTGCACGCGGTCGATGGCCTGCGTCTGCTCGGCCGCGGTCCACGACAGCTCCGCGAGCACGACGTTCGACGCCGCCTGCAGGTTGAGGCCGACGCCGGCCGCCGTGAGCGAGCACACCGCGATGCCGACCTCGGGGTCGCCGTTGAAGTCGTCGATGGCCTGCTGCCGTGCTGTGTTCGTCTGGTCACCGCGGATGGACACCGCGCGGATGCCGGCAGAAGCGAAGTGCGCCTCCGCCTGGTCCATGACGTCGATGTGCTTCGCGAAGAACACGACCTTGCCGACCGAACGCTGCAGCTGCGCGGCGTAGTCCGCCGCGAGGAGAGCCTTCGCCTGACCGATGCGGCGCACCATCGTGAAGACGTTGTCTCCCCCGGTGCCGGCAGCCTTCGACTCCTCGAGCTCGTTCTGCGCGACGAGACGGACGATGTCGTCGTCGATCTCGCCCGGGGCGAGGCCGCGGTCGCCGCGTGCCTCGATGATGCGACGGTAACGGGCGGCCAGCCGCTCCCCCAGCTCGCGCTCGGCCTGGCGGATGCTGCGGCCGAACTCGTCGTCGAGCTGCACGGGCAGATCGGCGATCAGCTTGTCGGGCAGATCGGCGGCGACGTCCTTCTTCTTCCGTCGCACGATGCCCATCGAGATCACCGCGTCGCGGGCCTCCGGGTAGAAGGCCTTGTCGGCAGGCGTCAGTCCCGTCGCGTCGAGCTTCTCCATGAGCTCCGGTCCGGGCTTCTCGCCGTTCGTCCAGCCGAGGAAACGCCAGATGGCGTCGAAGTCCTCGACGTCGTTGATGAGCGGGGTACCGGTGAGCGCGAGCATGAGCGGATCGTGCCCCGGCGTGCGCTCGCGCACTTGCGCGGCGAGCGAGAGCACGTTCTGCGAGCGCTGCGACGAGAGGTTCTTGATGAAGTGCGCCTCATCGACGACCATGCCGCGCAGGCCGATCGACGCCAGCCACGACATGTGACGGTCGAGGATCTCGTAGTTCACGATGAACACGTCGGCGAAGGCGTCGATGTCATCGCCGTCGCCCTGGATGACCGTGGCACGACGCTGCGGCGTCCACCGCTCGACCTCGCGCGCCCAGTTCATCTTCACGACGTTGGGCACGACGACCAGCAGCGGATAGGCGCCGGCGACGGAGGCCGCGAGCACCGACTGCGCCGTCTTGCCGAGGCCCGGCTCGTCGGCGAGCAGGAAGCTGCGGTGCCCGGCGCGGACGGCCTCGAGGAAGCGCGACTGGTGCACCATGATCTCGCGGCCCTTGGGCGAGAGGTGATCGAACTCGGGGGCCGGGGGAAGCTCCATCGACGCCGCGGCACCGCCCGCACCCGTCTCGAATGCCTTGTACAGCGGCCCCATGAGCTCCCAGCCGTCGAGACGGCGGCGCGGCGTGCTGGCCGGACGCGGCGTCAGGTCGGGCGCCAGGAAAGGGTTGGCGAGCTGGCGGGCCTCGACCGACGGCGGGGTGACCTGACGCTCCGCGATGGCCGCCGGCACCACCGACACCTGTACGGGCGCGGGGTCGGCGATGATGAGCTCCTCGGGGGGAAGCTCGGCACCGGACTCGAGCAGCCAGTCGCGACGCATCCGCTTGGCGACCGGCGAGGTGGCCTGGTCGGCCTCGAGCAGCTGGATGAGCGAGGTGTCCCGAGCGGCCGTCTTCGCGAGGATCGTCGCGACGCCGTCGAGCCGCTTGAGCAGCTCGGCGCGGGCCGCATCGGTGATCTCGGTGTCGGCCTTGACCCTGGCGCGCTCCTCGCGCACCAGGAACGCGATCACCTGGAACTTCGTGCGGTTCGTGGGGCCCAGCTTGCCGCGCTGGGACTTCGCCTCGATCTCGCGCACCTTGCGCGCGAGGATCGGGATGAGGGGTGCCTCGTCATCGCGACGGGACGTCTTCTTGCGCCGCGGGGCGGCGGTTGCCGTGGTCGGCATGCTCCTCCTGAGCCTGAAGGGCTCCGGCTCCCTCAGGGAGCCGTGAGCCGTTCTCGTCGTCCGCGTGTGGCGTGAGCCAGGACCGTGCGGACTGTGGATCGGTGTTCCCGCCGGAGCACGCGATACGTGCGGGACCGGTGGGAGCCTGATGCCATTCTATGCCATCCCGGCCCCCGGCCGCGGAAGCAGGGTGCCGCCGTGTTACACGGGTTCGTCGAGGATGGCCGCGGCCTGCGCGACGTCGGCGGCCATCTGCGTCATCAGCTTCTCGATGCCCTCGAACGCGACCATGCCGCGCAGCCGCTCGACGAACTCGACCGTCACGTCATGACCGTAGAGGTCGAGACCGGTCTCCCCCAGCACATGGGCCTCGACCTGACGCACGAGCACGTCGTCGAAGGTGGGGTTCGTTCCCACCGAGATCGCCGACGGATGCCGGATCCCCGTGTCGTGGTCGACGAGCCATCCGGCGTAGACGCCGTCGGCGGGCACGAACGCGTCGACGATCGTGGAGAGGTTCGCGGTCGGGAAGCCGAGCTCGCGTCCGCGCTTCAGACCGTGGACCACGACGCCGCGCACGTCGGGATACCGTCCGAGCGCGCGAGTGGCCTCGGCGACATCCCCCGCCATCAACAGCTCGCGGATCCAGCTCGACGAGACCCGTCGGCTGGAACCCGGAAGGTAGACGTCGTCCACGACCTCGACCGTGAAGCCGTAGCGGGGGCCGAGTGCGCGCAGCAGCTCGGGCGTTCCTGCACCCCGGTGCCCGAAGCGGAAGTCGGCACCGACGAGCACGGTGGACACGTGCAGCGCGCCGACGAGGATGTCGACGACGAAGTCCTCGGCGCTGCGGGCGGCGAGCGTCTCGTCGAACGTGAGCACGAGCGTCGCGTCGAGGCCGAGCTCGCTGAGGAGTTCCAGCTTGCGGTCGACGGTCACGACGTTCTCGGGGCACCGGTCCGGACGGATCACGGCGAGCGGGTTGCGGTCGAACGTCACCGCGACGGCACGGCTCCCCGAGGCTGCGGCGGCCTCCTCCAGACGGCGGATGACCGCCCGGTGCCCCTCGTGCACGCCGTCGAACTTCCCGATGGCGACGGCGCTGGGGCCGTAGCCGTCCGGGACCTCGTCCGGATTCCGGAACACGATCACGCGGCGACCTCGACCGGACGCGTGGCCTCGACGGGCCGGTGCGTGCGGAGCCACCAGATCCCGAAGACCGGGAGGACGAGAGGGATGAAGAGGTAACCGCGCCCGAACAGCGACCACACGGTCTCGTGCTGGAAGAGCTCGGGGAGGACGAGGCTGAGGACGCCGACGACCAGGACGCCGGTGAGCTCGAACACGATCGCGACCCACGCGACGGTGTACCAGCCCCGACGCCGCGCGAAGACGAGTGCGAGCGTCGCCAGGACGTACACGACCGCGGCGAGCGCAGACAGCGTGTAGGCCAGCGGGGCCTCGTCGAATCGACGGACGATCTGCACGAAGCTGCGCCCGGTGGCCGCCAGCGCCATCACGGCGTAGACGATCACCAGGACACGACCGATACCGGTCATCCGGGTGGAGGGGGCGGTGGAGCTCATAGCGCATTCCATCCTAGAGCCGGGTGAGCCGCCCGGCGTCCGCTCCCGGCCCGCGCTCAGGCGACCTGGATCGTCCAGATGACCTGCATGCGCCACAGCATGATCGCGATAGCGAGGGCGGCCACGCCGAGAACGACAGTGCTCCACCGGCTGCGCTCCATGAGGGCCCAGAGCACCGCACCGATCGGGAGCAGAGCCGCCGAGACGAGATACACCCAGAACTCCAGCAGGTCCCCGGTCGGCGGATTCCCCGCGAGGGGCGCGACGATGGCGACCACGACCTGCACGAGCAGCAGCAGCTCGACGAGCGCGAGTGCGCCCACCGAGAAGTCGCTGGGGCGCCGACCGGCGAACCCGGCACCGAGGCAGAAGAGCCCGGCGGCGACGGCGACGACGATCTCCACGATCGTGAACCACAGGATCATCGGGAGACCTCCGGCATGTTCATGGCACTCTTCACATCGGCGCCGCGCTTCTCGACGATCCCCACCAGCGCGCCGTCGTCCTCGATGGCCGCGGCGAGCGGACCGTCCAGGCGCACCGCCTGCCCCGCCAGACGCTTGCCGTGGCGCAGATCGCGGGCCTCGTCCGCCGTGACGGGGAGGACGGGGAGGACGCGAGCGGCGGCCTGGCCGGGGGTGAGCACGGGAGCGGTGTCGAGCGCGTCGATCGACACCGCGTCGCGCACGTCGAACGGGCCGACGCGGGTGCGGCGGAGCGCCGTCAGGTGGCCGCCGACGCCGAGGGCAGCGCCCAGGTCGCGGGCGAGCGAGCGGATGTAGGTGCCGGACGAGCAGTCCACGACGACATCGAGGTCGAGGGCGTGGTCGTCGCGGCGACGGGCGAGGACATCGAACCGGGAGACGACGACCTCCCGCGGCTCGAGGACGACCTCCTCCCCCGCACGGACCCGGTCGTACGCGCGACGACCGTCGACCTTGATCGCCGACACCGCGCTCGGGACCTGGGAGATCGCGCCCGTCAGCGCGGCCACCCCGGCATCGATCGCCGCGTCCTCGACCGCGACGAGAGCGGCGGGGTCCGCAGTGTGGAGGATCTCGCCCTCCGCGTCATCCGTGGAGGTGACGGCACCGAGCCGGATGGTCGCCTCGTAGGTCTTGTCGGCGCCCACGATGTACGTGAGGAGGCGGGTCGCACCCTCGATGCCGATGACGAGCAGCCCCGTGGCCATCGGGTCGAGAGTCCCGGCGTGGCCGACCTTGCGGGTCCCGAAGGCCCGTCGGGTGCGGGCGACCACGTCGTGACTGGTCAGCCCGCCGGGCTTGTCGACGAGGAGGATACCGGGGGTCGCCATCCCTCCAGCCTACCGAGGCCGAGAGCGGCGACCGCTCGCCTAGGCTGGAGGGATGGCCGCGCCCGCACCGTCCCCTGCGACGTTGACGCCCCTGCTCGGCTGGTACGCCGAGGCGGCGCGCGACCTCCCGTGGCGCCGGCCGGACTTCCATGCGACGTTCGGCGCCTGGGGCGTCCTGGTGAGTGAGTTCATGCTGCAGCAGACGCCCGTGACCCGGGTGATCCCGCATCTCGACGCGTGGCTGACACGGTGGCCCACGCCCCGCGCGATGGCGACAGCGTCCACGGCGGACGTCGTGCACCAGTGGGCGAACCTCGGCTATCCGCGGCGGGCCCTGTGGCTGCACCGGGCCGCCATCGAGGTGGTCGAACGGCACGGAGGCGTCGTGCCGCGCGACGTCGACGCCCTCCTCGCCCTCTCCGGCATCGGCGACTACACCGCCCGTGCCGTGGCCGTCTTCGCGTACGGCGACCGACATCCCGTCGTCGACACCAATACACGGCGCGTCCTGGCACGAGCCGTCGATGGACGGGCACAACCGGGGCCACCATCCCGCCGCGACCTCGCTCTCATGTCCTCCCTGCTTCCCGAGGGGGTGACTGAGGCGAGCGTCCTCAACGCCGCGGCGATGGAACTCGGCGCGACGATCTGCACGTCGCGCGCGCCCCGGTGCGAGCGCTGCCCGCTGGCTGACACCTGCGCGTGGCTCGCAGCCGGCCGACCCGATACCGGAGACGAGCGACGGCGACAGGCCACGTTCGAGGGGTCGGACCGGCAGGCCCGCGGCGCCGTGCTCCGGCTCCTGCGCGACGCGGCCCCCGAGCCGGTTCCCCTCGCGGCGGTCCTCCCGGCATGGCCCGACCTGCATCAGCGGGATCGGGCGATCGATTCCCTGATCGCAGACGGACTCGCGGAAGCGGACGGGGAGGGACTCTCGCTGCCGCGGTGAGCGCGGCTCAGAGGTACTGCTCGGTCCGGTGCGCCAATACGGTCAGCTCGACACGATTGCGCACGTGCAGCTTCGCGAACACGCGTCCGAGATGCACCTCGACCGTCCGGATCGACACCGACAGGCGCTCCGCGATCGCGCGGTTCCCCGTGCCTTCGACGGCGAGCATCGCGACCTCCAGCTCCCGCGACGTCAGCCGCTGCGCCCAGGCGCTCCGGCACACGGGGAGATGCGCGCCGCCCATGACGGGCGGGTCGGTCTCCAGCCGCTGCAGACGCCGGCGGACGGCACGCCCCCACGCGCTCGCCCCGGCGGCCTCGAACAGTATCTCGGCCTGCGCGAGGTGACTGCGGGACGCGATCGGATCCCCGTGCAG
Source organism: Microbacterium sp. NPDC064978 (assembly GCF_044543605.1). Lineage (NCBI taxonomy): Bacteria > Bacillati > Actinomycetota > Actinomycetes > Micrococcales > Microbacteriaceae > Microbacterium > Microbacterium sp. NPDC064978. Next base: position 622,738 of record NZ_JBITWF010000001.1, read on the forward strand.
CCCGGACCTGACCCCCAACAGCGTCTCGACACGGCCGCGGGCGAAGGGCGACCGAAGCCGTCGTGCCGCCTCTCGCAGGGTCTCCTGCTCCGTGCGCCAGGCACCGTCGCCGGACGCCGCGACGGCGTGACGCAGGGCGTCGGCGAACTCCGTCTCCGGTGGGCGCACCGCCGGTGACGCCCGTCCGGCCTCGGGGACGAGCACGACCTCCTCCACCCCCGGCACCGCGAAGCGCGCCTGCGGCTCCCCGCGATCCCGCCACAGCCCGATCGCACCGGCGGCCGCCTCGAAGGAGCCGTTCAGGAACGCCTCGACAGCGCGGTCCACCAGTACGTCCATGTCTGCGGCCCGAGGGAGCACGGCGGTGAGAGCCCTGGCGATCGGGCTGAAAGCGCCGAGGACCGCCAGATCGAGCCGCCGAGCCAGCACCACGCCGAGTCCCGCGAACGGGATCGCGACGGGGAGCTCGACCGCTGCCTGCCGCAGCAGCAGCCTGGCGCGACCGATGTCTCCCCGCCAGACCAGAAGCAGCACCTCGGTGACGGCCCGGTAGGCCCGGCCCAGTGGGCTGTGCTCGAAACCGGGGATCATCGGATCGCGCTCCCCCACCCCGGGGAGATCCGCGGTCTGCAGCAGCCGCAGGCCCTCGTCGATGTCGCCGCCGCACGCGGCATGCAGAGCCCCCGACACGGCGCCCAGCAGCCCGCCGATTCCTGGCACGTCACCCGTGACGACCTCCCCGGCGAGGAGGCCGCACAGCGTCTCGACCGCGTCCCGCAGGAGGCCGTCCCCGCCGACGCGCGAGGCCCCGTCACGGACCTCGGCGAGCCAGCGGCGCCCCGCCCTGCGGTCGCCGCGCTCCGCGCACAGGATCGCCAGGAGCGCCGCGGACCGCGCCCAGGAGTCGCCGTCCGCCGTACGCAGCGGAGCGAGCCGCTGCGGATCGACGGCCGGCACCGCTCCGTACCGGAACGTGCGGGCGACGAGGAACGGTCCGAGCGCTCGCCCCCGACGGTGCTCGGCGGCACCGCAGACGAGGCTTCCCAACCATTCCTCGGCATCCGCCGCATGACCGCATGCGAGCGCCGCGCACCCGGCGAGCATTCGCGCTTCCTCGCCGATGTCGCCGGCCGCGTGCTTCGCGGCCTCGGCGGCGAGCAGCAGCACGCGTTCCGTGCGTCCCTCTGCGGCCGCGGCGCGGGCACCCGCCGTCAACGCCGCCGCGGACAGACGATCGCGGGCGGCGCCTCCACGGGCGCGATGCCAGGCCGCAGCCACCCGATCTCGCCGCCGGACGGCGACCGCGGCGAGGCGCGCGTGCGTATGCGCGACCTCAGCCGCCGACGCGGTCGCGTGCACTCGCGTCTCCATCCGGGGATCGGCGAACCGGACGCGTCCCGCGTGGATCACCAGGTAAGGCGAGGCGCCGCTCGCCCGCACCTCCTCCACGCCGCGCCCGTCCACCGCGAGGACCGGATCGAGGTCATCCTCGAACGTCAACGCCACGGTGAGCAGCAGCAGCCGGTCCGGGGTCGACAGCATGCCGAGAGGGACGGCATCGGCGGCGGACGGCAGCGGCCACGGCAGCCGGCCGAGACCTCGCCGCTGCTCCGGTGTGAGGCGGGCCGCCACCGCCATGACGGCAGCCGGGTCCTCCGGAAGCGCGGCGACGAGCCGCGCGGCCACGTGCGGGGCGCACGCGAGCTCCCGAGCCCGAAGCTCGTCCAGCAGCGCCTCGACGTCGCCGGGCGCGACGGACGACCCCGCAGGCGCGTTCCGAGACTCGATGTCGATCCCCCAGATCCACCGGTTGTCCCGCCGCGGACCTGAGGGTATCAGACGGGATCAGTCCTCGTCGTCGTCCGCACGGTAGGGGTCGGCCTCACCGGCGTGGGTCGCGGAAGAGGCCAGCTTGGCGACCTCCGCGTCCCGCTCCTGCGCCTCACGGAGCAGGGCGGTGATGTGATCCGCGTTCTCCGGGAGGGCGTCCGGGATGAACTCGAGCGTGGGGACGAGTCGCGTGCTGAGCTGTCGACCGACCTCGCTGCGCAGCATTCCGGTCGCGGACGTGAGCGCGGCGCCGCTGGCGAGGCGCTCCTCTTCCGTACCGAGCACCGTGTAGAACACGGAAGCGTGCTGCAGGTCGCCGCTCACGCGGACGTCGGTGATGGTCACGAAGCCGAGACGCGGGTCGCGCAGCCCCTTCTCCAAGCGCTCGGCGAGGATCACGCGGATGCGATCCGCGAGTCGGGCCTGTCGTTCACCAGCCATTGTTCCTTCTCCCACCTCTGTGCATCGCGGTTCCCAGCGAACCGCGGAGGCGGCTGCCCCCTCCCCCGTCATGGGAGGAGGAGGCAGCCGCCGGAGCCGTGCGGGTCAGCCGCGCGGCTTCTCCACCATCTCGGTCGTCTCGATCTCGTCGCCGATCTGGATGTCGTTGTACTTGCCGAGGCCGATACCGGCCTCGTAGTCCGTCCGCACCTCGGTGACGTCGTCCTTGAACCGGCGCAGCGACTCGATGGCGAGGCCATCGGCGATGACGACGCCGTCTCGGATGACACGGGCCTTCGCGTTGCGCGTGATCGTCCCGGACCGCACGATGACACCGGCGATGTTGCCGAACTTCGAGGAGCGGAACACCTCGCGGATCTCGGCGACACCCGACTGGACCTCTTCGTACTCCGGCTTGAGCATGCCCTTGAGCGAGCTCTCGATCTCGTCGATCGCGTTGTAGATGACGGAGTAGAAGCGGATGTCCACGCCCTCACGCTGAGCACGCTCGCGCGCCTTCGTGTCGGGGCGGACGTTGAAGCCCACGATGATCGCGTTGTCGATCGTCGCCAGGTTCACGTCGGACTCGGTGATCGCACCGACACCGCGGTGGATGATGCGCAGCTGCACCGAATCGTCGACCTCGATCTTGAGGAGGGACTCCTCCAGCGCCTCGACGGCACCGGAGACGTCACCCTTGATGATGAGGTTGAGCGACTCGACCTTGCCCTCTTCGAGAGCACGGGTGAAGTCCTCGAGCGAGATGCGCTTGCGGGCCTTGGCCAGCTGGGCGTTGCGCTCGACGGCTTCGCGCTTCTCCGCGATCTGACGCGCCATGCGGTCTTCCTCGGTGACGATGAAGACGTCGCCGGCGCGCGGCACGGAGTTCAGACCCTGCACCTGGACCGGTCGGGACGGCGCAGCCGCCTCGACGACCTCGCCGTTCTCGTCGATCATCGCGCGGACGCGGCCGTAGGCGGTGCCCGCCACGATCGCATCGCCGACCCGGAGGGTTCCGGACTGGATCAGCACCGTCGCGACCGAACCGCGGCCCTTGTCGAGCTTCGCCTCGATGGCGACACCGCGAGCGGCCTTGTTCGGGTTGGCAGTCAGGTCGAGACCGGCGTCCGCCGTGAGCAGCACCGCGTCCAGGAGCTCCTGGATGCCGGTGTTGGCACGGGCCGACACGTCGACGAACATGACGTCGCCGCCGTACTCCTCGGCCACCAGACCGTATTCGGTGAGCTGCTGACGCACCTTGGCCGGGTTGGCCTCCGGCTTGTCGACCTTGTTCACCGCGACCACGATCGGCACGTTCGCCGCCTGGGCGTGGTTCAGCGCCTCGACCGTCTGCGGCATGATGCCGTCGTCGGCCGCGACCACGAGGATCGCGAGGTCGGTGACCTGCGCACCACGGGCACGCATGGCGGTGAACGCCTCGTGACCCGGGGTGTCGATGAACGTGATCGCCCGCTCGATGCCGTCGTGCTCGGTCCAGACCTGGTAAGCACCGATGTGCTGGGTGATGCCGCCGGCCTCACCCTCGATGACGTTGGTCTGACGGATCGCGTCGAGGAGGCGCGTCTTACCGTGGTCGACGTGACCCATGACGGTGACGACCGGGGGACGGATCTCGAGGTCGTCCTCGCTCTCCTCCTCCAGCTCCTTCTCGAGGTCGAGACCGAAGCCCTCGAGGAGCTCCTTGTCCTCGTCCTCGGGCGAGACCATCTGGACCTTGTAGCCCAGCTCCTCACCGAGGACCTCGAACGTGGCCTCATCCAGCGACTCGGTGGCCGTGGCCATCTCGCCGAGGTTGAAGAGGATCGTGACGAGGGTGCCCGGCTGCACCGTGTAGCCGGTCAGGGCCTCGATCTTGTCGGCGAAGTCCGCGATGGACGCACCGCGACGCATGCGGATGATCTCCCCGTTGCCGCGGGTGACGTTGACGCCACCGACGACCGGGGCGCTCCGCATCTCGAACTCTTGCCGCTTCGCCCGCCGCGACTTGCGCTGCTTGCTCTTGCCGCCGCCCTTACCGAAGGCACCGGCGGTACCACCACCGGGACCACGGCCACGGCCACCGCCGCCACCCGGACGACCGGCGAAACCGCCACCGGGACGGGGACCCGCACCGGGACCGCCACCGCCGCCGGGGCGACCGGGACCGCCCGTACGCTGCTGGAACGGAGCACCGGGACGACCACCCTGGCCGCCGCGGGGAGCACCGGGACGCGGCGAGCCGGGACGCGGGGCACCCGGGCGCGGAGCACCGGGGCGCGGCGCCTGCGGACGCGGGATGTTGCCGGGGGTCGGCCGCTGGCCCATCCCCTGCGCCGAGGCGAAGGGGTTGTTGCCGGGACGAGGGCCGGCGGGACGCTGGCCCATGCCCTGAGCGGACGAGAACGGGTTGTTGCCGGGACGGGGCGCGCCGGGCTTCGGCGCGTTGCCGTCACCGGAGGACGGCGCGGCCGGGGCCGGAGCCGCGGGCTTCGCGGGCGCCGACGGTGCCGGAGCCTTCTCCGCCTCGGGGGCGGGCGCCGGTGCCGGGGCGGCCGGAGCCGCAGGACCCGGCTTGGGTCCGGGCTTCGGGCCAGGGGTGGGCGCCGAGGACTTCGGTGCCGGCTTTGCGGCGGGCTTCGCCGCAGCGGGCTCGGACCCGGCCTTGAGGGACGGGTCGGCCTCGATCGCGGCGCGCAGCTTGCGCGCCACCGGGGGCTCGACCGTCGAGGACGGGCTCTTCACGAACTCGCCGAGTTCCTTGAGCTTCGCAAGTGCGACCTTGCTGTCGACGCCGAGTTCGGCGGCGATCTCATGTACGCGTGGTTTACCAGCCACAATTCTCCTGTCTGGGTCGGTCTGCCCAGACAGGGCAGACCACTAGTCGCGGACGGGTCTCATTTCGAGCCGTTCACTTTGTTTCCATAGCTGTTCAGCCTTTGTTTCTTGGTGGGTGCTGTTCGAAGGTCCGTGTGTCCAGCTGAGTGGTCACACGCAGTGCTCTTCCGAAAGCTCGACGCCGCAGAGCGGCTTCCATGCACTCGGGTGTCGGATGCACCCACGCGCCGCGCCCCGGCAGGACAGCACGCTCATCGGGGATGAGAGTGTCGTTCTGGGCAACCACCCTGAGCAGAGTGGAGCGGGGAGCACGCGTGCGGCAACCGACGCACGTTCGTACGGGTTCCATCTTACACCTGCGTTCCGTCCGTCCTCGCCGCCACCGGGCGTGGCGTCGAGGACGGACCGGGATCAGTCGAGGACGCTGTCCGGCTGGATGTCGATCTTCGCACCCGTGAGCTTGGCGGCCAGACGCGCGTTCTGACCCTCCTTGCCGATCGCGAGCGACAGCTGGTAGTCGGGCACGAGGGCGCGGACGGCCTTGGTGCTCGCGTCGAGGACGAACGAGCTCGTGACCTTGGCGGGCGACAGCGCGTGCGCCACGAACGTCGGCAGGTCGGCGTCGTAGTCGACGATGTCGATCTTCTCCCCCGCCAGCTCCTCCGTGACGGCTCGCACACGGCGCCCCATCTCACCGATGCACGCCCCCTTGGCGTTGATCGCCGGGTCGTTGGCCTTCACCGCGATCTTGGTGCGGTGGCCCGCCTCACGCGCGAGCGCGACGATCTCGACGAGTCCGGCGGCGATCTCCGGCACCTCGAGGGCGAAGAGCTTGCGGACGAGGCCGGGGTGCGTGCGCGACACAGTGATCTGCGGACCCTTGAGCCCCTTGGCGACGCTGGTGACGTAGACGCGCAGACGGGACCCGTGCGTGTACTCCTCGCCGGGCACCTGCTCCTCGGGCGGGAGGATCGCCTCGACGGAGCCGAGGTCGACGTGGATCATGCGCGGGTTGGGCCCCTGCTGGATCACGCCGGCGACGATGTCGCCCTCCTTGCCCTTGAACTCGCCGAGGACGGCGTCGTCGGCGATGTCCCGGAGGCGCTGGCTGATGACCTGCTTGGCGGCGAACGCGGCGATGCGACCGAAGTCGTCCGGCGTCGCCTCCTCTTCGCCGATGATCGCACCCTCGTCGTCGCGGACGACCTGGAGGACGGCGACGTGGCCGGTCTTGCGGTCGAGGTGCACGCGGACGCCCTCCGGCGCGGCGCCCTCGGGCGAGACGTGCTTGGAGTACGCGGTCAGGATCGCCTGCTCGATGATCGCGACGAGCTCGTCGAACGGGATCGCCTTCTCCTTCTCGATCCCTCGCAGCAGACTCAGTTCGATGTCCATGACGGCCTCCCTATTCAGCTCTCGTCGCGCCCGAATGCACGCGCGACATCCGTACCACGATACCGTGTGCCGCGCCCCCGGGCCATCCGCGCCCGGGCACAGGCATTCGCGCGGCAGCAGGCGCCCACCGCGGGAACAGCCTGATTCCGCGTGGGAGCCTGTTGCGTCGTGGGATGCGTCGCGGGGTCAGACCTTCGGCGCGGACGGGAGCGCGTTGAGAGCCCCGATCAGGCGGAAGAGATTGCCCACCTGACGCTGATTCAGGTGCAGGGCGAGGCGCGGGAGGTCGAGCCGGTCGTCGTCGGCGACCTCCGGGGACCGCGGAGCCGTGCGCTCGATGCGCCCGGTGGACAGCAGCCCTGCGAAGCCGGCGTTGAGCTCCTCGATCTCGGCGTCTGTCGGCTCGGCCTTGAGGCGCAGCACCAGGGTGTCGCCGACCCACCGCAGCGAATCGTAGTTGCGCCAGAACCCCGTGATCTCGGCGCGAGCCTCCTCCACGGAATCGGTGACGACGACCCGATCGAAGTCACCGGGGGAGATCACCCCCATCGGCGCGAGGTGCTCGTCGACGAAGCGCCGCATGCCCTGCCAGAACGATCCGCCCTTCTCGTCGAGCAGCACGATCGGCGTGGGCTCGGCCTTGCCCGTCTGCTGGAGGGTGAGCAGCTCGAACATCTCATCCAGCGTGCCGAATCCGCCGGGGAGGCAGATGAAGCCGCTCGACTCCTTGATGAGCATGAGCTTGCGGGTGAAGAAGTACTTCATCGCGACGACCTGATCGCTTCCCGCGACCAGGCTGTTCGCCTTCTCCTCGAAGGGGAGACGGATGGAGACACCGAGCGACAGCGCGGGCCCGGCTCCTTCGGCCGCGGCCTGCATGATCCCCGGCCCGGCGCCCGTGACCACCATCCAGCCGTCGCTCGCGAGGGCCGCGGCGACATCACGCGCCTGCAGGTACAGCGGGTCGTCGTGGAGGGTGCGGGCGGACCCGAACACCGTCACCTTCGGCACCCCGCGGAAGGGCGCGAACAGGCGGAACGCGTCCCGCATCTCGGCCAGGGCGGCGGAGGCGATCTTGAGGTCGAGGCGGTCGGTGCCGTCCTCCCCCAGCAGCAGCGCGGTGCGGAGCATCCGCATCACGAGGCGACGGTCCGTGGCCACACCCGCCTCGTCCAGCACACGGTTGATCTCGTCGCTCAGGGCTGCCGGCAGCGGTTCCTCGGTCATGCCCCCAGCGTCCCACGCGGCATCCGGTCGGCGGGACGCAACGCCGAGGGACCGTACCCCGGGGCTCCGGAGCACGGAGGAGGAGCGGTGTCAACACCCGTGCCCGCCGCCGGGGAAGGCGTCACCATGGCGACATGACAGAGATCACCGGTCCCGAAGCCCTCGCCCGCGTCGCCGAACTCGTGGAGGACATCGACTTCACCATGCTCACGACCACCGATCCGGACGGGAACCTCGTCAGCCGCCCCATGTCGACCAGGCAGATGGACGATGCCGGCGCCATCTGGTTCTTCACGGCGGAGGACACCGAGAAGGTCGAGGAGGCCCGTCGTCATCACGACGTGGGGCTGGCCTACTGCGACGCCAAGGGGATGCGCTACGTGTCGGTCGCCGGCACCGCGGAGATCGTCCACGACCGCGCGAAGATGGAGGAGCTCTACTCCCCCTCCCTCGACATCTGGTTCGAGGACGGCCTGGGGACCCCGGGCATCGCGCTGCTCAAGGTCACTCCGGTCGTCGCCGAGTTCTGGGAGCCCGCGAAGGGCAAGGTCGCGATGGCCGCCGGGGCGCTCAAGGCGCTGGTGACCCGAGACACCCCGGACGACGACATCATGAACCACGGCCGCATCACCTGCTGAGCGGCCCGCTCCGAGCGCCGGCTCAGCGCGCGGCGGAGACCCGCTCCACCGCTTCGGCGACCGAGACGGCCTCACGCTCGCCCGTCCGACGGTCCCAGAACTCCACCTGCCCGTCGGCGGCTCCCCGGCCGACGATGACGATCTTCGGGACGCCGACGAGCTCGGCATCGCCGAACTTGACCCCGGGCGACACCTTCGGGCGGTCGTCGTAGAGCACGTCGAGGCCGGCCGCCTCCAGCTGCGCGGACAGGCCCTCCGCGACGTCGAAGGCGACCTGGTCACGGCCCGCGGCGACGACCTGCACGTCGAACGGCGCGACCGAGGCCGGCCAGATGAGGCCCTTGTCGTCGTTGTTGAGCTCGGCGATGATCGCCAGGATCCGCGTCACGCCGATGCCGTACGACCCCATGGTGACCGTGACGAGCTTGCCGTTCTCGTTGAGGACCTTCAGGCCGAGCGCCTCCGCGTACTTCCGCCCGAGCTGGAAGACGTGACCGATCTCCATGCCGCGGGCGAGCTCGACCGGACCGGAGCCGTCGGGCGCCGGGTCGCCGGCGCGCACGTTCGCGATCTCCACGATGCCGTCCGCCTCGAAGTCGCGCCCGGCGACGACCGAGTGCGCGTGCTTCTGGTCGATGTTCGCGCCGGTGACCCAGCTCGTGCCCTCGCTCACGCGGGGGTCGACGAGGTAGCGGATGCCCGTGGCGGACTCCTCGCCGAGCACCGCACCCGTAGGCGACCAGGGACCGATGTACCCCTTCACCAGGAGCGGGTTGTTCTCGAAGTCGTCCGCGGTCGCGGTCTCCACCTCGGCAGGGGCGAAGGCCACCTCGGCACGCTTCTCGTCCACCTCGCGGTCGCCGGGGATGCCGACGATCACGAGCTCACGGGTGCCGTCGAGGTGCTTCAGGGCGAGCACGACGTTCTTGAGCGTGTCGGCGGCGGTGTACTCGCCGTCGAGCTCCCGGTTGCAGTGCGCGACGAGGGTCTCGATGGTGGGCGTGTCGGGCGAATCGAAGATCACCGGAGCGCCATCGGCGTCGAACGGGACCGGAGCGGGCACGGGCGTGCTGAAGGCCTCGACGTTGGCCGCGTACCCCCCGGCGCTGCGGACGAAGGTGTCCTCCCCGACGGGCGTCGGGTGCAGGAACTCCTCGCTCCGCGAACCGCCCATCGCGCCGGCGTCGGCCTGCACGATCGCGTACTCGAGGCCCAGCCGCTGGAAGATGCGCTCGTAGGCGTCCCGCTGCGCCTGGTAGCTCACGTCCAGCCCCTCGTCCGAGGCGTCGAAGGAGTAGGCGTCCTTCATCGTGAACTCGCGCCCGCGGAGGAGACCGGCGCGCGGCCGGGCCTCGTCGCGGTACTTGTCCTGGATCTGGAAGATCGTCAGCGGCAGATCCTTGTACGACGAGTACAGGTCCTTCACCAGCAGCGTGAAGGCCTCCTCGTGCGTCGGCGCCAGGAGGTAATCGCCGCCCTTACGGTCCTGGAGGCGGAACAGCAGGTCGCCGTACTCGTCCCAGCGCCCGGTCGCCTCGTACGCCTCGCGCGGCATCAGTGCGGGGAAGTGCACCTCCTGGGCACCGGCGGCGGCCATCTCCTCGCGGATGACGGTCTCGATCTTCGCCTTGACGCGCAGCCCGAGAGGCAGCCACGCGAAGATGCCTGCTGCCTGCGGTCGGATGTACCCGGCGCGGATCAGCAGCTTGTGACTGGCGACCTCGGCACCGGCAGGATCTTCGCGGAGCGTACGGAGGAAGAAGTTCGAAAGACGAGTGACCACGGCTCAAGTGTAGTGAGCCGCGGTCACCCGCCTCGTCGCTCAGTTGAGGGCCGGCAGCCCCTGCGGCACGACGCCGCCGCGGTAGAGGCTCTCGGCGAGCTCCTGCAGCGCGGTCAGCGCGACCCGCTGCGGCAGCGGACCGTAGGAGATGCGGGCCACGCCGAGCTTCTCGTACTCGGATGCGGCGAGCGCCCCGGGGATCCCGATCACGCTGACCTTGCGCTCCCCGATGCCCTCGACCAGCTGTCGCGTGACGTTCGCATCGAGGATGCCGGGGACGAACACCGCGGTGGCACCGGCGTCGAGGAAGGCGCGGCCGCGCTGGATGGCATCCGCGATGCTCTGCTCCACGGGCCGCGACCCGGCACGCACGAACGCATCGGTGCGGGCGTTCAGAGCGAAGGGCACGCCCTCGGCCTCCGCAGCCTTCACGATGGACTCGACGACGGCGACCGATTCGTCGAGCGGCTTGAGGCGGTCCTCGACGTTCGCGCCGACGACGCCGGCCGCGATCGCGAGGCGGGTGGTCTCCCCGGCGTCCCCGTATCCGTCGTCCAGGTCGGCGGTGACGGGAACGGACACGGCCGCGGCGATCCGTCCGACCATGTCGATCATGACGTCGCGCGGGGTGTCCCCGTCGTCGTAGCCGAACGACGCCGCGATGCCGTGACCGGCGGTCGCGATCGCCGTGGTCTCCGGCAGTGCGGCGACGGCACGCGCGGAGACGACGTCCCACACGTTCACCACGCGGAGGATCTCCGGGGCGTCGTAGAGTCCGACGAGGGTCTGGGCCTTGGCAGCAGTGGTCATGTCCCCACGCTAGCGGCCGGTGCGGGCACGCGGGCCGGATGCCCGGGTTCCCTGCGGCGGTCGACCTAGGCTGGCAGCATGCCCCAGCGCCGCTCGCATGTCGCCCCCTCCGCCGCCCAGACCGAGCTCGCCGCGGCGCTCTCGGCCCTTCGGGAGGATCTGGACGCGTCGACGGAGTTCCCCGCCGACGTACTCGCGGAGGCGGAAGCCGCCACGGCGACTCTCCCCGACCTCGACCTCACGGATGTGCCGTTCGCGACCCTCGATCCGGCCGGTGCCCGCGACCTCGACCAGGCGTTCCACCTGGAACAGGACGGCGACGGCTATCGGGTGCGTTACGCGATCGCGGACGTGCCGGGTTTCGTCACCCCCGGTGGTGCCGTGGACGCGGAGGCCCGCCGGCGCGGACAGACCCTGTACGCCGCGGACGGCTCGATCCCGCTGCACCCACCCGTGCTGAGCGAGGACCGTGCCTCCCTACTCCCCGACGTCGACCGCTCCGCCCTGGTGTGGACGTTCCACCTGGATGCGGCTGGATCCGTGATCGACTTCCGGTTGGAGCGCGCCCTCATCCGTTCCCGGGCCCAGCTCGACTACGCCTCCACCCAGGAGGCGCTCGACCGGGGCGACGGCGGTCACGCGGCCCTGCTGCCGGAGATCGGCTCCCTCCGTCTGGAGCAGGAGCGCCGCCGCGGTGGCGCCAGCCTGAACATGCCGGACGAGGAGGTCGTGCGCACCGACGACGGCTTCTACGCGATCGAGCGCCGCAGCCCGCTGCCCGTCGAGGAGTGGAACGCGCAGCTGTCGCTCATGACGGGGATGGCGGCCGCCGCGCTCATGATCGACGCGGGCGTCGGCATCCTCCGCACGATGCCGGAACCCGACGAGGCGGCCTTCACTGCCTTCCGGCACCAGACGGAGGCACTCGGGCGGCCGTGGACCGACGGCACCTACGGCGAGTACCTCCGCGGCCTCGACCGCTCCGACCCGATGACGCTCCCCGTGCTGGAGGCCGCCGCCTCGCTGTTCCGCGGCGCGGGGTACCTCGTGTTCGACGGCGAACCACCCGCCGACGCCGTGCAGGCCGCGATCGGAGCACCGTACGCGCACGCGACCGCACCCCTGCGCCGACTGGTCGACCGCTGGGTGCTCGCCATCTGCCTCGCCGTGTCGACCGGGCAGCCGGTGCCGGGATGGGTCCGCTCCTCCCTCGGAGAGCTCCCCGCGCTCATGCAGGAATCGGGTCGGCGGGCGTCGCAGTTGGACGCGGACACCGTGAACCGCGTCGAGGCCGCGCTGCTCACTCCGCTCGTAGGACAGGCCATCGAGGCCACGGTGATCGAGCTCCGGGGCGAGCGTGCCGCCGTCCAGATCGCGGACCCTGCAGTGACCACGACCGCGTCGGTGACCCCCGACACCAAGCCCGGCGATGTGGTGCAGGTGCGCGTCGTGCGCGTGGACATCGGGACGGGTGAGATCGAGCTCGCCCTCTGAGCCCGCCAGATCAGGCGAGGACGCCGAATCAGGCGCTCCCGGGCACGACCGCCTGCACTCCCGCGTTCGCCTGATCCTGCACAGCCATCAGCCCGAGGGGAGACAGTCGTCGGCGCCGCTCGTGAGCATGTCGGTGCCGGTCGGCATACTCGCTCCATGCCTTCCCTGCCGGTCGAATCCGTGACGCGCCCATCGCTCGACCTCTTCGCGCTGGCTTCCTCCTTCGTGGAAGTCCCGGTGTCCTCGTGGCGCTCCGCCCCCTGGTGGTTCTTCCGCCTGTGCCTGGCGGTCTTCCTCTCCCTCGGAGCGGCCACTGCGTTCACGGTGGCGCCGGCTGCGACCGCGAACGACATGTCCCTCCGCATCGGCATCGGGATCGGATGCTCGATGGCGACCGTCATCCTGCTGGTCACGCTTCTGACCGCGAACGGCTACAGTCGCGTGACCCGGTTCGCCCGGAAGGCCCGGCACCGGATCAGTGCCGCGGTGCTGGGGCTGTCCGTCGCGTTCTCGCTGCTGCTGGCGATCGGAGCGGGTGCGGCGGCGCTGACACCGACGATCGGCCGGGACCCCCAGCTTCTCCTGCTGCTCGCCACGACCGCCGTGCTCGCCGCCTTGTGGGGATGGATGGCCCTGATGCTGACTCCCCCGGTCCTCTCGACGGCCCCGACCGCAGACCTGCATCGGGCAGGACGGGCCTACACGGCGATGACCGCAGCGGCAGTGATCTTCGTGGCATACACGTGCTGGTTCCTGAGCCCCCAGCTCGAGGTCGCGGGTTCCTTCTCCGTGGGCCTCGTCGCGGTGGCCGCCTGTCTCGCCTGGCGCAACCGCGCCCTCGCCGCGATGGAAGCGCAGCGGCAGCGGATCCTGGCGATCCTCGACGACGGCATCGCCGCCCGCACCGGCGATACGCATCGAGGCCTGCACGCGTCCAGCCTTCTCCCGCTGCAGAGCGCGGTGAGCGTGAGCCCGTTCGCCCCGAACTCCTTCCTGAGCACTCCGATGGCGGCAGCGTGGGAAGTGCAGATGATCCTCGCGTTCCTGGTGTGGGACTCCGGCGACGGTCCCTTCCCCGCAGACCTCGAGAAGCGGCGCGATCAGCTCGAGGTCTGGCAGCAGCTCCGCTCAGAGGAGCGAGAACTCGCCATCCAGGGCTTCTTCCGCGCACTGCGCCGACGAATCGTCGCCTGAGCCGCCGGATAACCTGACGAGATGGATCAGGTCGAACGCGTCGGGCGCTTCATCGCCGCGCGGTATCCGCGCGCACGCATCGCGATCGTCGCGGGGAGCACGGCCCGCGGCCAGCGCACGCGCACGAGCGACATCGACCTCCTGCTCATCGACGATGACCTCTTCACCGATCGCGCCCAGCAGAGCGAAGCCCTCACCTGCGAGTTCGAGGGCGAGATCCTCGAGGTGTTCGCCTACACGGTGGAAGGGTTCGAGACATGGGCCCACCGCGGCATCGCACAGCATCGACCCGTCATCGTGCACATGCTCCTGGAGGGCGTGCCGGTGCGCTCCGGACCCGGGCTCGACGACCTGCGGGCCCGGTGGGGTGCGGTGCTCGCCGCCGGCCCCGTCCTGGGCAAGACGGAGTCGCGGATCCGGCGGTACGTGATCACCGATCTCCTCGACGACCTCCAGGACGCGACGGACCCTCTCGAGCAGCGCGTCGTCGCCGGCCTGCTGTTCGAGCGCATGGCCGAGCTGATGCTGCTGGCCAGCGGGCAGTGGATCGGATCCGGGAAGTGGCTCCCCCGACGTCTGCGCGCGTGGAGCCCCGAGCGCGCGGACCAGCTCAGCACTCCGCTGCTCGCTGGAGACTTCCCCGGCTTCGCGGCGCGGGTCGATGAGGAGCTGACGATGGCGGGTGGTCGAGTGCAGGCGGGGTTCGTGCGCTGACCTCACTCGTTCACAGGCAGTCACGCGACAGCAGGCGACACCGGCGGCTGGCGCCTGTCCTCGCGTGATCGCCTGACGCGAGGGCTCAGGAGGCGGGGGTCGCAGTCGTCGTCATCACGAGCAGCTGAGGGTCGGACAGGTCCAGGGTCACCGTGATGGCGGCGAATTCCGCGAGGGAACGGACGTGGGTGCCGCCACAGAGGATGACGGCCTCGCCCTCCGGGAGCTCGCAGTGCCAGCGCCGCCGGTCCACGATCGTCGGTCCGTCCACCTCGATGCGGCTGGCGGCAGCCGAGGCGACCCAGGCGGCGAGCTGCGCGTTGATGCGGTGCTCGCGGTCGGACAGCGTCGCCGCGAACGTCTCGGTGTCGAATCCCGCGCGGCGCAGGCTCTTGCCCAGGCGGTACTCGTCGACGGCGCCGTCCTCGTGGATGCGGCTGGACTGGTTCGCCCGTCCCTCGAAGTCCGGGTTTCCCAGCGCATCCTCCCCCGGGTCCTTGCGCCAAAGGTCCGAGACGGCGATATCGAGGGCGAGGGAGGCGAGATGGCACGCGGTGTGACCGCGGCTGAGGCCGGCACGGTGCGCCTCGTCGACCGAGAGGGCCACGCGCGTCCCCTCCGCGAGCCAGGCGGGCGCGGCACCATCGAGCCGCTGGCCCACCAGCCAGGTCCACCCCTCGGTCCCGCGCTTGACGGGGATCGCACTCCCCACCGCGAACGCACCATCATCCGACACGGCCGCCATGAGCGCCTCGGTCACGTGGACGGCTCCGTCCTCGCCGGAGATCTCGCCGGTATCGCCGGGCTGATCGGGCCAGGTGTGATCGACGGGGTGGAACGGCGTGGCGTCGACGACGACCACGGCTCCGTCGGCGTCGTCCGCCACGCGGGTCACGACGGCGTCTCCGCGGAGGCTGCCGTCCGGGAAGGTGACGATCGTGGGCGTGGTCATGGGGCTCCTCGGAGAGACGACGGAACGATGGTGCCGATCAGGCACGGGGTGTCAGTGGGACGGTGGGATCGTGAAGCTGGCGAGCCGGTCGCCGTCGACGACGAAGATCCCATCGGACTCGCCGTTGAAGACGCGACTGCTCCACCCGAAGCGGATGCGCGTCATGTCGCCGTCCGTGGTGGCGGAGAGCACGGTCATCCGTGCCCCGGCGCCGATCGCGTCGCTGTCCGCCCAGCCGCGCACCCCGTCGGCACCGGCTTTCACGGTGCCCCAGTCGCTCACGAAGCCGTCCGCGGTGAACGCGGCGACGAAGGCCTCGGTGTCTCCGGCATTGATCGCGTCGATCATCGTCTGGACGGGCGCGGGCAACAGGAAGTCGGACACGGGCGCTCCTCGAGTCAGGCCGTGACGACCTGGGCGGTGCCGAGCGGAGCGTCCGGGCCCATCTCGGCGGCGATGCGGTTCGCCTCCTCTATGAGGGTGGCGACGATGTCAGCCTCCGGGACGGTCTTGATGACCTCGCCCTTGACGAAGATCTGGCCCTTGCCGTTGCCGGACGCGACACCGAGGTCGGCCTCGCGTGCCTCACCCGGGCCGTTCACGACGCAGCCCATGACGGCGACGCGCAGCGGCACCGTCATCTCCTTGAGCCCCTCGGTGACGTCTTCCGCGAGCGTGTAGACGTCGACCTGAGCCCGACCGCACGAGGGGCACGAGACGATCTCGAGCTTGCGCTCCCGGAGGTTGAGGGACTGGAGGATCTGGTGACCGACCTTGACCTCCTCGGCCGGCGGCGCGGACAGCGAGACGCGGATGGTGTCGCCGATGCCCTCCCCCAGCAGGATGCCGAAGGCGGTCGCGCTCTTGATCGTGCCCTGGAAGGCCGGTCCCGCCTCGGTCACACCGAGGTGCAGCGGCCAGTCGCCCCGCTCGGCGAGCTGGCGGTAGGCCTTGACCATCACGACGGGGTCGTTGTGCTTCACCGAGATCTTGAAGTCGTGGAAGTCGTGCTCCTCGCACAGCGACGCCTCCCAGACAGCGCTCTCGACGAGGGCCTCCGGCGTGGCCTTGCCGTACTTCTCGAGCAGGCGACGGTCGAGGGAGCCCGCGTTGACGCCGATACGGAGCGAGACACCCGCGTCCTTCGCTGCCTTGGCGATCTCGCCGACCTGGTCGTCGAACTTGCGGATGTTGCCCGGGTTGACCCGCACGGCGGCGCAGCCGGCGTCGATCGCCTGGAAGACGTACTTCGGCTGGAAGTGGATGTCCGCGATGACCGGGATCTGGCTCTTCTTCGCGATGATGTGCAGCACATCCGCGTCGTCCTGCGACGGCACGGCGACGCGGACGATCTCGCAGCCGGAGGCGGTGAGTTCCGCGATCTGCTGCAGAGTCCCGTTGATGTCGGTGGTCTTCGTCGTCGTCATCGACTGCACGCTGACGGGCGCATCGCCGCCGACAAGCACCTTGCCCACCTTGATCTGACGGGACTTGCGACGCGGGGCGAGGACTTCGGGGACCTTCGGCATCCCAAGATTCACTGCTGGCACGATCCCAGCCTACGCCGCCAGGATGCGGAAGGGCTGGATGCGGCGGGTGTGGTAGTTTCGCCCCATGATCGCGCACATCACCTGGTGGCCCGCCTCCTAGGCGGTGTGTTCGCGTTCCCTCGAATCCAGACCGCCTCCGGGGCGGTCTTTTCGTTGCGCCGAGCCGGAGCCCTCGCACAGGAGACATCGATGACCCTCTCTCGCCTCGACGAGCTCAGCGCCGATCCCACCGCGTCCTTCGTGCTGATCGCCCGTGACGGCGCGGACACCGTGGAGCTGCTCACCGGCGCCGTGACCGACGTCGAGCTGCTCTCCGACATCCCTCTGACGTCCGAGGGAGAGCCCCGGGAGGTCTTCGCCCTCGTCCCCTACCGGCAGGTCCGAGAGCGCGGGTTCGTCGCGCAGGACGACGGGGCACCGCTGCGCTGCATCGTCGTGGACGAGCACCTCCATCTGCCGACCGCGGCTGTGCTCGATGCGCTTCCCACCGCGCCGATCCCGCTGCGCGACGAGGGCTTCGACATCGCCGACGAGGAGTACGCCGCCATCGTCGAGACCGTGATCGCCGACGAGATCGGCCGCGGCGAGGGGGCGAACTTCGTCATCCGTCGCGACTTCACGGCGACCGTCGAGGCGGACGAACGGCAGGCGGCCCTCACCTGGTTCCGGGCTCTGCTCGCCCATGAGCGCGGGGCCTACTGGACGTTCGCGGTGTTCACCCCCCGCCACATCGCGGTGGGGGCGAGCCCGGAGGCACACGTCGTGGCCCGCGGTGGCGTCGTCACCATGAACCCCATCTCGGGGACCTTCCGGCATCCGGCGGGCGGCGCGACGAAGGAGACGCTGACCGACTTCCTGGCCTCGACCAAGGAGACCGAGGAGCTGTTCATGGTCGTGGACGAGGAGCTCAAGATGATGAGCGCCGTCTGTGCCGACGGCGGACGCATCACGGGCCCGCATCTGAAGGAGATGTCGCGGCTGACGCACACGGAGTACATGCTGCGCGGCCGGAGCGCTCTGGACCCCCGGGACATCCTCCGCGAGACGATGTTCGCCCCCACCGTCACCGGCTCCCCCATGCAGAACGCCTGCGCCGTGATCCGGCGGCACGAGCGCAAGCCGCGGGGCTACTACTCCGGCGTCGCCGCGCTCTTCACCCCCAACGCCGACGGCGGCCACGACCTCGACGCGCCGATCCTCATCCGCACGGTGTATCTGCAGGACGGCGAGCTGAGCGTTCCCGTCGGCGCCACCCTCGTCCGCCACTCCGACCCGCACGGCGAGGTCTCCGAGACCCACGGCAAGGCAGCGGGTGTGCTCGGCGCCATCGGCGCGATCGACCGGGACCGTGTGGCGGAAGCCCGCAGCGACGCCGACGCCCCCGGTGAGCCCCGGCGTCTCGCCGACGACCCGGACGTCGCCGCGCTCCTCTCCTCGCGCAACGCCCGCCTCGCCGAGTTCTGGCTGAACCCGCAGGGTGAGGACTTCACGGGGCCGTTCTCCGGCCGCTCCGCCCTCGTGGTCGACGCCGAGGACCGCTTCACGACGATGCTCGCGCATCAGCTGCGGCACCTCGGGCTTGACGTGACCATCGCGTCCTGGGACGACGTGGACGACGAGGCGGTCGAGACGGCCGATCTCGTCGTCGCCGGCCCCGGCCCCGGCGACCCCCGAGACGACGCGAGCCCGCGCATCGCCCGGATGCGCGAGGTCGTGGCGGCCCGCCTGCAGGCGCATGCCCCGCTGCTCGCGGTCTGCCTGAGCCACCAGATCCTGGCGGACCGGATGGGGATCGCGCTGACGCCCCTCGACGCTCCGCATCAGGGGCTGCAGAAGGCCGTGCCGATCTTCGGCGAGGACGCGTCGATCGGGTTCTACAACACGTTCACAGCGCGGGTGGACCCGGGGACGCTGACCGTCGGCGCGGCCGAGGTGTCGGCGGATCCGGCGACCGGCGACGTCTACGCCCTCCGGGGCGACGGGTTCGCATCGGTGCAGGGCCACCTCGAGTCGATCCTGTCCCGCGACGGCATCCGCACGCTGGAGCGTCTGGTCGCGCACGCCCTGCGCTGAGTGCGTCCCGGTCGCTCAGCCCAGCAGCTTGACCGGGTTGAAGAGGTCGGCCACCAACAGCAGAGCTCCCATCGCGATCAGCAGCGTCGCGACGACGACGGTTAGCGGGACGAGTTTCGTGGCGTCGACCGGAGCCGGCGGCGGCCGCCGGAAGAGCTTCGCCCACGCCCGCTTGATCCCTTCCCAGAGCGCGACGACGATGTGTCCGCCGTCGAGGGGCAGCAGCGGGATGAGGTTGAACACGAAGAGCGCGACGTTGAGCGACCCGAGGAGGCCGAGCAGCACGGCGAAGCGGTTGAGCACCGGCGCGTCCGTCGCGGCCACCTCGCCCGCCAGACGCCCGACACCGACGACGCTCAGCGGCCCGTTCGGATCGCGTTCCCCACCCGTCACCAACGACACACCCACGTCCCACAGCCGCACGGGCAGCGTGACGATCAGCGAGCCGACCCGGGCGACCGTGTCCGCCGCCATCTGCGGTCCGGCGGTGAGCGGCTGCTGCACGTAGCCCATCTGCGCGATCATGCCCGCGTAGCCGACCTCCTTCACGACGGGTTCGCCGTCGTCGTCGAGCACCGGCTGCCCGCTCGGATCCGTGATGGTGCGCTCCGCGGCGATCGGCGTGAGGGTGAGCGTCTGCTCCGTGCCGTCCCGGCGCACGACGAGGTCGAGGGGCTGCCCCGGCGAGGCCTGCACGATCGCAGTCGCCTCGGCGAAGGTCTCCACCGGTGTCCCGTCGATCGACACGAGGACGTCCCCGGGCTGCACGTCGGCCGCCGCCGCCGGAGACTCCGGATCGTCGGCACCGCATTCGGTCGCCGACGATGAGGCCGGGACCACGCATTCGTTCACCGCCGCGACCGTCGTGGTGCCCTGCTGCACGCCGATTCCGCTGACGAGGACGGTGAAGATGACCACGGCCAGCACGAGGTTCATGAGCGGTCCGCCGAGCATGACGATCACGCGCTTCCAGACCGGCAGCTTGTAGAAGACCCGATCCTCGGCGCCCTCGGCGATCGTCTCGTCGTTGGCCGAGCGCGCATCCTGGATGAGCGTGCGGAACGCGCCGGACGCGGGTCCGCTGTCCTTCGACGACGGGTACATCCCCGACATCGAGATGAAGCCGCCGAGAGGCAGGAGCTTGAAGCCGTACTCCGTCTCGCCGATCCGCTTCGACCACAGGCGCGGCCCGAAGCCGATCATGTACTGGCCGACACGCACGCCGAAGAGCTTCGCAGGGACGAGGTGACCGACCTCGTGCAGACCGATCGAGAGCCCGAGGCCGATCAGCATGAACACGATGCCGCCCAGATAGAGCAGGAATTCCACGTGCCCACGCTACTGCCCACCGCCTAGGAATCCGCCCGGCTCGCACAGCATGGCTAGGCTGGCGGGATGACGTCCCGGCAGCTGCGCTTCCTCCGCGCCGCCGCCGTGTCCGCGATCGCCACGCTCCTCGCAGCCGTGTCGCACACGCTCGCCGGCGGCGCCGCTCCGCACCCCCTGCTCATCGCCGCCGTCGCGGTGCTCTTCGTCCCGCTCTCCGCCGCGGTGGCCGGCGGTCGGCCGTCACGCGCACGGGTCGCCGTGGCCGTGCTCCTGGCGCAGGCCGCGTTCCACCTGCTCTTCCAGCTTCTGGGTGCGCCCACAGCGGGGGGCGCGTCCGTCATCGGCACGCACGCGCATCACCTCGACCTGGGCGCGCTCGCACCGCTGTCCCCGGCTCCCGGCCCGGACACGCTGATGCTGTCGGCGCACCTCGCCTGCGCGGTGCTGACCACGCTGCTGCTGTGGCACGGCGAGAGCGTGTTGCGCGCGATCGCCCGCTGGTTCCAGGCCGCGCTCCGGCGCGCGGCGACTCCCACCTCCGCGCCTCCCGCACCGCCGCGTCCGCTGCGCTCCGCTCTCCGCTCTCCGCTCGATGCCGCGATGACCGTGGTGGTGTCGCGGCGCGGTCCGCCGGTGCCCGTCGGCGGCTGAGCCGCCCCGCCGACCCTGCCGTCCTCGAGAGACGGCCCCTTCGGGCCGCGCTGTTCCCGCGCGCCCCCACACGAGCATCTGGAGACCCCATGTCGAACCCCACCATCCGCCCCCGCCGTCCGCGCCGCGCCCTCCTCGGAGCCACCGGCATCATCGGCGGACTCGCCCTCGCCCTCGCCGTCCCGGCGATGGCCGGCGCCCACGTCACCGTCAGCCCGGACGAGCTCGCCGCCGGTGACCACGGCGTGCTGACCTTCTCCTTCTCGCACGGGTGCGGCACCTCGCCCACCACAGCCCTGCGCGTCACCATGCCGGAGGGCCTCGCCTCCGTCGCCCCGACGCTCGACGGCGACTGGAGCATCCAGGTGGAACGCGGCGACGACGGTCTCGTGAGCGCGGTCACCTACACCGCCCTCACGCCCGTGCCGACCGACCTCCGCGGCGCCGTGAGCATGTCGGTGGGACTGGATGAGGACACGCCAGAGACGCTCGCCTTCCCGGTGGTCCAGCAGTGCGTCGACGGGGCGACGGAGTGGACGCAGCTCGCCGAGAAGGGCGAGGACCCGCACGACCTCGACTCCCCCGCTCCCGTCGTGACGGTGACGGACAACGCCGAGGGCGGTCACGGCACGAGCACCGTACCGCAGCCCGCGACGGCCGATGCCGGCGACGACGCCCTGGGTATCGCGCTGGGCGCCGGCGGCCTCCTGGCCGGTGTCGCGGCTCTCGTGGTCGCCGTGCTCGCGTTCCGCCGCCGCGCCTGAGCCCCGGGTCCGCCGCGCCCGGCTCCGGCGCGCGGCGGACCGACCCGCCCGGGCCGACACCGCCGTCATGAGAACATGGAGACGACATGTCGATGGAACAACAGCCGACCCTGCCCCCCGTGCTCCGCCCCGCGAACCCGCCCCGGCGCGAGCTGTCCGAACTCGCCTCCCGATTCGCCCGCTCCGTGCGCGGCGACGTGGAGGGCGTCGCTCTCAGTGGCATCACCCTCGCCACGGCGGACCTGCGTCCCGGCGAGGCGTTCGTCGCGATCCGCGGCGTGAACCGCCACGGCGCGGACTTCGCCAAGACCGCTGCCGAGAAGGGGGCGGTCGCCGTGATCACGGACCAGGCGGGCGCCGACATCGCCGCGGACGCCGGCCTCCCGATCCTCATCGTCGACGACCCCCGCGGCGTGCTCGGCGCGCTGAGCGCCTGGGTGTACGGCACGGGAGCGGAGGACCCGCTTCCCCTCCTCTTCGCGACCACCGGGACGAACGGCAAGACGAGCGTCTCGCACCTCCTCGAGGGCATCCTCGAACAGATGGGCGTCGTCACCGGGCTCTCCTCCACGGCCGAACGACACATCGCGGGCGAGGTCATCGTCTCGCGGCTCACCACCCCTGAGGCGTCGGAGATGCACGCCCTGCTCGCGCTGATGCGGGAGCGCGAGGTCGAGGCCGTCGCGGTCGAGGTCAGCGCCCAGGCCCTCTCCCGGCACCGTGTCGACGGCATCCGGTTCGACGTCGCGGGATTCACGAACCTCAGCCACGACCACCTCGACGACTACGCCGACATGGAGGAGTACTTCGAGGCGAAGCTGCCGCTCTTCCGGCCCGATCGCGCCGTCCGCGGCGTCGTGTGCCTCGACTCCTCCTCCGGGGCCCTGGTCGTGGAGCGCTCCGAGATCCCCGTTATCACCGTCGGGACGCCCTCCATCGCCGCCGACGCCGATCAGGCATCGCGAGCGGACTGGGTGGTCGTCATCGACGACGAGCGGACGACCGGAACGACGTTCACGATGACGGGACCGGCTGGCACGCTCACCACGACCGTCCCGGTGATCGGCCCCCACATGGCCGCGAACGCGGCGCTCGCGATCGTCATGCTGCTCGAGGGCGGCTATGCCTGGGAGCGGATCGTCGAGGCCCTGCAGCGCGACGGCGGCATCCACGCCTACCTGCCAGGGCGCACGCAGCTCGTCTCAGGCGCGCGGGGGCCGGCCGTCTTCGTCGACTTCGGCCACTCGCCTGACGCCTTCGAGAAGACCCTGGCCGCCGTGCGGCGGGTGACTCCCGGCAAGGTGCTCATGCTCTTCGGGGCCGACGGGGACCGGGACGCCAGCAAGCGCTTCGACATGGCCCGCACCGCGGTGGAGGGCAGCGACATCCTCGTCGTGACGGATCACCACCCGCGATTCGAAGACCCGGCGTCGATCCGCGCAACGCTCGTCGAGGGCGCGCGTCGCGCCCGTCCCGACGCCGAGATCCACGAGTACTCCCCGCCGGAGGCCGCGATCGTGGCCGCCGTCGGACTCGTCGGCGACGGCGACGCGATCCTCTGGGCCGGCCCCGGGCACCAGGACTACCGCGACATCCGAGGGGTGCGGACGCCGTACTCGGCCCGCGAGCTCTCCCGGCGTGCGTTGAAGGCCGCCGGCTGGCCGGTGCCGGAGCCGCGCTGGCCCGTGCCGTACCCGGACGAGGACTGAGCCCGCGCCGCGTCAGACGGCGGCGATGAGCTGGTCGGCCTTCCGCCGCGCCCAGTCCTCGGCCGCCGCGAGCGATTCCACGGTCAACGCGTCCGGAGCGTCGTGCGCGTCGACGACCCGCTGCACGGTGTCGACGATGCCGAGGAACGGCAGGCGCCCTTCGTGGAACGCGTCCACGGCCTGCTCGTTGGCGGCGTTGTAGACGGCGGGGAAAGTGCCTCCGGCGCGCCCGACGGCCTTTGCGAGCGCCACCGCGGGGAAGGCGTCGTCGTCGAGCGGCTCGAAGGTCCAGGACGTCGCCGTGGTCCAGTCCAGCGGACGGCCCACACCGCCCACGCGGTGCGGCCAGTCCAGGCCCAGCGAGATCGGCAGACGCATGTCCGGCGGCGAGGCCTGCGCGATGGTCGAGCCGTCGACGAACTCCACCATGGAGTGGACGATCGACTGCGGGTGCACGACGACGTCGATGTCGTCGTAGGGCACGTCGAACAGCAGGTGCGCCTCGATGACCTCAAGCCCCTTGTTGACCAGGGTCGCCGAATTCGTGGTGACCGTGCGACCCATGTTCCACGTCGGATGCGCCAGCGCCTGTTCCGGGGTCACTCCGGTGAGCTCGTCGCGCGACCTGCCGCGGAACGGGCCACCCGAGGCCGTGACCACCAGACGGCGGATCTCATCGTGTGTGCCGGAGCGCAGGGCCTGGGCGAGCGCGGAGTGCTCGGAGTCCACGGGGACGATCTGCCCGGGTGCCGCGGCGGCGAGCACGAGATCACCGCCGACGATCAGCGACTCCTTGTTCGCCAGCGCGAGGGTCCGCCCCTCCTCCAGCGCAGCGAGCGTCGAGCCGAGACCGATCGAGCCGGTGATGGCGTTCAGCACCACATCGGCTTCGACGTCGCGGACCAGCTGCTCCGCCTCGACCGCGCCGAGAGCCGTGTGCTCCACCTGGAACTGCGCCGCCTGCTCGGCCACCATCGTGGCGTTCGACCCCGCGGCGAGACCGACGAGCTCGAAGCGTCGCGGATCGGCGCGGATCACATCCAGCGCCTGCGTGCCGATGGAACCGGTGGAGCCGAGGATGATGACGCGACGCATGACGCCAGCCTAGGACACGCCGCCGGCTCTCCCGGGCCGCGGCTACTGCTGCGGCTGGACCGGAGTCGTGGCGAGGATGTCGACGACGAACACGAGGCTCTCGTCCTGCAGCTCGTGCCCCTCGCTCGCGCCGTAGCCATCGGACGGCGGCATGACGACGAGAACCTGCGAACCGACCTTCTGACCCTCGAGCGCCTTCTGGAACCCGGCGACGACTCCGGTCGTCTGGAACTGGGCGGGGGCCGCATCGCGGCTCCAGCTGGAGTCGAACTCTTCGCCGTCGGACCACTTCACCCCGAGGTACTGGACCACGACGAGGTCGCCGGACGCCACCGTTGCGCCGTCGCCCTGCTTGAGGACGGAGACCTTCGTCTCGGTCGGCGCATCGCCGTCCGGGATCGTGACGGACGGCTTGCCATCGTCGTCGAGCTCGACCTCGGGCATGCCGGCGGTCGGCTCGACCTCCTTGCCGGAGGCGACCTCGGGGAGCCGGTCGACGGCCTCCGCGTAGACGACGATGTTGCTCTGCCCCTCACCGAGCGCGCTGCCGGGGATGGCGAGGACGACGCGGGATCCGACCGGCTCGCACTCGAGCGCGGCGACGAACAGCGACGACTGGTTCGGGTCGAGGAGCACGGGGAGCGTGCCGTCCTCGCCGCGCGCCGACGAGTCGACCACGTCGCCGCTGGCGGCATCGACGATCTGATACTGGACGGAGACGAGGTCGTTCGCCGCGAGGTCGTCTCCCTCGCCCTCAGACACGACGGTCCGCTCGACGTTCGCGAACTCCGCATCGGCGGGAACCGTGATCTTGGCGTCGAGACCTTCGCCGTCCACCTCGATGGCGTCCGAGGTGTCGCCGGCCTTCGCGTTCACGAGGCACTGGCTCGACCCGGAGGCGTCCGGAGAGGAGGTGCTCTGCGGATCGCCGTTCCCGGAGCATCCCGCCAGCAGCAGGGTCGCCGCAGCGACGGTGGACAGGACGAGCAGCGGACGGGTGCGCACAGGAAGACCTCACGATCGCGGGCGGGAGCTTCCATCCTGCCTCATCGCCCTTTGCTCGCGCTGGGAAGCGGCGGCGCGAGTCTTCATTCCCACGTCGGCATGGATCCGGGAGTAGCCTGCTCTGATGAGCTCTGAGCAGTCCGTGGACCCCGAAACCCCCTCAGAGGACTCCCCGAAGCCCCGGCACGCCGGCTTCACCTACACGCTCGGCCGCAGCCTCATCGCCCCGCTCGCCCGGCTCGTCTACCGGCCGCGTATCGAAGGACGTGAGCACGTCCCCACCACCGGCCCGGTGATCTTCGCCAGCAACCACCTGTCGTTCATCGACTCCATCGCCATCCCGGTGGCGGCTCCGCGTCCCGTGCACTTCCTCGCCAAGTCGAGCTACTTCGAGGGCACCGGCATGAAGGGCTGGGCGTCCAAGACGTTCTTCGAGGCGATCGGTGCGATCCCGGTCCGCCGCGGCGCCGGCCAGGCGGCGCTGGACGCCCTAGACCTGCAGCGTCAGCTCCTCGACGAGGGCCTCGCCGTCGCGCTCTACCCTGAGGGCACCCGCTCCACCGACGGCCGGTTGTACAAGGGCCGCACGGGCGTGGCCTTCCTCGCTCTGCAGACGGGAGCACCCGTCGTCCCCGTGGGACTTATCGGTACCGACAAGGTGATGCCGGTCGGCGCCAAGATGCCCACGCTGTCCGAGCGGATCACCGTGCGCTTCGGCGAGCCCCTGGATCTGTCGCCGCACGGACCGGCCACGAGCGGCCGCGCGCGCCGGCTCGCGACCGACGAGATCATGGCCGCGATCCACGCGCTCTCCGGACAGGAGCTCGCGGGCACCTACAACGAGGCGCCGGCTCAGAACACGATCGAGAAGATCAAGCAGGCGCTCCCGCACGAACGCCGCTGAGGAGTCCGTTCAGCCGGCGGCCGTCACCGTCGCTTCGTGCCGGACGGGGAAGTTGACCGAGTTGGCGATGAAGCACCACTCGTTCGCCTGAGCGTGCGCGCGCTCGGCCGCCTCGATCATCGAGGCCTCGGCGACGACGACCTCCGGGCGCAGCAGCACCTCGACGAAGGAACCGCCGCCGGCGCCGTTCTCGCGCATCAGGCCGCTCGCGGTGTCCCGGTAGGACACGACCACCACTCCGGCCGTCACGCAGGCGTGCAGGTACGACAGGAGATGGCACTCGGAGAGCGAGGCCAGCAGCAGATCCTCCGGATTCCACCGCGCCGGATCGCCGCGGAACGGCTTGTCGGAGGAGGCGAGCAGCTCGGGCTTGCCCGCGACTTCGATCGTGACATCGCGGCGGTAGTCCCGGTAGCCGCTCGTGCCGGATCCGGTGTTGCCGGTCCAGGTGGAGGTGAGGGCGTAGCGGTGCTCGCCGAGGGACCGCGGAGTCGTCTGCTCTGGCATGCGCTCAGTCTGCCAGGTGCGGCCGACACGGCGCCGACTCGGCACCCGACCAGGCTGGGCCGGACCCGCCGGTAGAGTTGTCGGGTGCTGGAGACTCTCACCGTTCAGGATTCCGTCGAGCTCGCCGTCGTGGAGCGGAGCGGCTTCATCGAGTCGCGTCACGCCGGGGCGGCCGTGGTGCTCTCGCCCGAGGGTGAGGTGGTCGCGCGGCACGGGAATGCGGATGCGCTGATCCTCCCCCGTTCCAGCCTGAAGCCCCTGCAGGCGGTCGCCTGCCTCACCGCCGGTGCGGTACTCGAGGGCGAGCAGCTGGCGCTGTCGACGGCGAGCCATTCCGGCACCGATCGGCACGCCGAGGTCGTGCGCGAGATGCTCACCGCGGGCGGCCTCAACGAGGACGACCTCGCGTGTCCTCCCGCCTGGCCGAGCGACTCCGCGACCCGCGATGAGATGGTGCGCGAGCACGGCCAGGAGGCGCGCATCCGCATGAACTGCTCGGGCAAGCACGCCGCGATGCTCCGCGCCTGCGTCGCGACGGGCTGGCCGACCGACGGCTACCTCGACCCCTCGCATCCGCTCCAGGCGCACATCCGCGATGTGATCGCCCGGCTGACCGGCGAGAAGATGGCCCACACCGCGATCGACGGCTGCGGTGCCCCCGTGTACGCGCTCAGCCTCACCGGACTGGCCCGCGCGATCCACCGCATCGGAACCGCCTCCGAGCGCTCCCCCTTTGCGCTGCACCGCGTGGCGGGCTCGTTGGTGAAGGCGGTGCGCGAGAACCCCTGGACCATCGACGGCCCCGGGCGCCCTGACACGATCGCGATCGAACGGCTCGGGGTCTTCGCCAAGGGCGGCGCGGAGGGTGTCATGGTGATGGTCGCCCCGAACGGGACCACGGTGGCGCTGAAGATGCTCGACGGCGGCGCACGCGCGTCCACGATCGTGGCCGCCACGCTGCTGGCACGCGCGGGCGGGCTCAGCGACGCCGACGTGACCGGACTGGCCGACTCCCTGCCGCTCACGGTGCTCGGAGGCGGCGCGAACGTCGGCGCGATCCGTCCGGGTGCGGGCATCTGACCCGACCTCGTCGTCCCCGTGCCGCTGACCGTCATCGCCGGTCCAGCGCCGGGAGGACCACCCGCCGGGGAGGGCGGTCTCCGATCACGGACCAGGCCCGCCCGGCGTCCGGTCGCGCGTACGGCGGCTGAGCGCGGATGCCGACGAGCTGGCGGAGCTCGCCGGGCCGCTCCGCCCGGATGAGCACCTCCCCCTGCGATCGCACCCGCTGCCACAGTGCCCACTGACGCTGCCAGTTCTCGGCATCGCCCACCAGCACGAGCGGTCGCCCCGTTCCGCTCACCTCCGGACCCACCGCCTGTACGTCGCAGTCGGGATGCGCGGCCGCCAACGCCGCGACGACGCCGACGACGCCCGGGGTGACCAACGCCGTGATCTCCGCCTGCGGCACCCACACCGGCGTGCTCCCCCGCAGCTCTCCGGAGCGCGACTCCACCCCGGGACCCTCGACCCAGGCGAACTGCATCTCCCGCTCTCCGCACACGGCCCTCCCCGGCGGACGATCGCGTCGGAAGTGAGCGACCTCGCCGCCCGCGGCGATGTGCTCGACGCGTGTCGGCATCCGCAGCAGGGCCCGACGCGGGAGTGCCTCCAGCACGCGTGCCAGCGGACCCGTCGCCCGACCGGCCGCGAGCACCCAGGTGACGGTGGCCGATGATCGCACCAGCTGCTCCCACCGCTGGACGAACTCGTGGCCGACGTCGAGAGGCAGGCGCGCGTGGAGCAGATCGAGATCATCCGCGAGCACGACGTCGGGTGGCGCCGTGCCGCCCGCGACCCACGCGGCGAGCAGGTCGACGGCCGCTTCGGGATCATCCGGGAACCACGCGCTGTGGCGATGCTGCGCCGCGATCACACGCAAGGCTGTCGTCCGCCCCGTTCCCGGGGCGCCGAGGACCACGAGCCCGCGGTCGCGGCCAGGATGCAGAACCTCCAGCGGCTGCGCCTGATTCTCGGGCTCGTCAGCGCGTCCGAGCACCAGGCAGGGCCCGGCTTCCGAAGGCGCGGACCCTGCCCGAGCGGTCAGCAGCGCGTCGAGCGGCAGGCGCGTCGGGAGAGCGGGTCGCCACGGAGGTGGAGACGTCGGCGCTCCCGCCCATCGCTGCGCGATCCGTCGGATGACGTCGTCATCGGTGAGGGCGATGCGCACCGGCAGCGGCTCGTCGTCCTGCGGGCGACGGAGGAGCGCACGGCCTCGGCCCTCCGCTCCGCCGGGAAGCTCGGCTGCGCCGGAGGTGCCGAGCATCGCCCTGCTGTCAGAAGTCTCGGCGACGCGCAGGCTCAGCCGCAGCGGGCAGTTCGTCGCGAGCGCATCGCGAATGACCCCGGCGGCGCGCTGCGTGCCGAGGACCAGGTGCATGCCCAGGGCGCGCCCCCGCGCCGCGACGTCGGTGAACACCGCCGCCAGCTCTGTGTGCTCCTGCAGCAGGGCGGCGAACTCGTCGACGACGATCAGGAGTCGGGGAAGGTCGGTGTCACGCACGTCGCGCGCCTGCGCCGCCGCGAGGGCACCCTCACGGCGGCGCATCTCTGCGGCCAGGCTGGCGACGCCGCGCCGCGCCTCCGTCTCGTCGAGGTCCGTGAGGACGCCGACGACCTGCGGCAGCTCACGCAGGCGATCGAAGGCCGTCCCTCCTTTGAAGTCCGCGAGGAGGACACTCACCCGCTCCGGCCCGTACCCCGCGCAGACGGCGGCGACCCATGTGATGAGGAGTTCGCTCTTGCCTGTCCCCGTCATCCCCGTCACGATCGCGTGCGGGCCGTCCTCGACGATGTCGGCCATCACCGGGGCATCGTGTGCTCCGCGACCGAGCGCCACGAGGAGGCCTGGGCCCACCGGTGGCTGCGGAAGGTCCCGGAGCGCCACCGCCGCCCCGGTCGCCTCCGTCGCGGACCCTTTCCCGCCGCACAGCTCGGCGGCCGCCGTCGCCTGCGCCGACGACAGGTACTCGACGTCCACCCCGTCCTCGCCGTCCGGGGTGCGCAGAGTCGCCGCACCGGGTTCCACGATGTCGACCACCGTCGTGATGCCGTCAGGAACGTCCGCACCGGTCGGCAGGGTCCAGATCACCGCATCGGCGCTCGCGGCCGATGCGGCCTCCTCTGCGAGGGCAAGCCGGAAACCACCGCGTCGCGCCTGCTGCATGTGCGGGAAGCCCGCCAGCGCCCCGTCCCGCGCCGGGTCGCCGACGAGGGAGAGCACACTCGGGGAGAAGCGGAGACAGAGCTGGACGACGAGCGCACGTGCGGCGGCCCTGGCGAGCGGCTGCGGGCCCCGCAGGCATACTCCTCGACCGAGGAGGACGACCCGCGGCGCGTCTTCCAGGACACCGCACCGGCGGCGGAACGCAGCGGCGCGCTCGTCGTCACCGCCCTCGCAGCGCACGGTGCTGACCCGGAATCCGCGTCCCACGACGAGCGGAGTGTCGTGGTCGGGCGGCCGGGCATCCTGCAACGGGCGGCTGCGCAGACACGAGGCGGCATCCGGGTGCCGACGTTCCTCGTCTGCGCGCTCCTCCGCGTGGCGGCGGTGCAGCTGCGCTTCGACCTCTGCCCATGCGGCGTCCATCCGGAGCGCCTCGGCTCGCCGTTCGCGACGACGTCCGCGGGCTGCGTCGAGGAGCGACGCGCCCAGCATCAGCGGCCCGAGAGCCGCGAACCAGAGCGCATGCACCGCACCGGTCGTGAACCAGAGAGCCAGACCGACTCCCACGGGGACGACGGCGGCGATGACGGGAAGCGGGCGCCGCCGGGCCGGCGCCATGGCGGACGGGAGGACCAGGGGCGAGGAGTGCATGCCTCCAGTGGAGCCCACCACCGGGGCGGATAGGGCCTCTCCACAGGGGACGGAGCGCTACTCCCCCGAGTCCGCGGGTGGGGAGGAAGGA
Source organism: Microbacterium sp. NPDC064978 (assembly GCF_044543605.1). NCBI lineage: Bacteria > Bacillati > Actinomycetota > Actinomycetes > Micrococcales > Microbacteriaceae > Microbacterium > Microbacterium sp. NPDC064978. Next base: position 653,606 of record NZ_JBITWF010000001.1, read on the forward strand.
TCCTCGGGATCGTCGACCTGCAGCACGATCACGGTGACGTTGTCGCGCCCTCCGTTGTCGAGGGCCGCCGCGAGCATCGCGTCGACGCTCTCCGCGGGGTCGGCATGAGCGCGGAGGAAGTGCTGGATGCCGTAGTCCGTGAGCTCCTTCGTGAGACCGTCGGAGCAGATGACGAAACGGTCGCCCGGCCGCACGTCGATGGTGACGTAGTCCGGCGCCGTGAGCTCGCTCGCACCGACCGCGCGGGTGATCACGTTGCTGTACGGGTGGCCCTCCGCCTCTTCGGGACTGAGCTTGCCGGCGGTGATGAGCTCCTGCACGACGGAGTGATCGGTCGTGACCTGCAGCAGCCGGTCGTCGCGCAGCAGGTACACGCGCGAGTCACCGATGTTCAGCGCCACCCAGTGCGGCTCGTCTCCCTGTTCGTCCAGGTAGACGCCGGTGAGCGTGGTGCCGGTCCCCTCGTCGGTGGTGTCCGGGTGCTCGGCGATGTCGTCCACCGCGAGCGCGAGAGCCTTCTCGATCGCGGAGGGGGTGACGTCGTCGGCATCGACCATCGCCCGCAGGCGCGCGACCGTGCTCTGGCTGGCGATCTCGCCGCCGGCATGACCTCCCATGCCGTCCGCGACGATGAAGAGCGGGTACTCGGCGAGGAGGGCGTCCTGATTCGTCTCCCGGCGGCGCCCCTGGTCGGTGACGCCGGCCCAGGACAGCCGCAACGGACGATGCGCAACCGTGAGGGTGTGCGTCTTGGTCTCAGCCACGAACTGCCTCCGATGGACCTGCGGCGGATGGGGCGGGCGCAGGATACTCACACATCGTAGTGGAACTCGCTCCTCGGGACCGCACCGGAATGGCGGTGGACGGGGCGCGGGGCGACGGGAGGAGGGACGACTTCCCTCCGCTGCGACGAGTCCATGTCTCCACGTTAGCGGCATGTGGGGACACGGAGGAGCCACGCACGCGAAGAACCCCCGATCCGAGGACCGGGGGTTCTCCTCACGTCGTCACGCAGGCGGCTGCGTGGGATCGTTCGGCGTGGTCGGCGGAGCCGGAGGGGCCGCAGGAGGAGCCGCCGGCGGGGCCGGAGGCGTGGTGGGCGGAGCCGCGGGAGGCGCAGGAGGCGTGGTGGGCGGCACCGGAGGGATCGGCGCACCCGTCGCCGGGGCGGCGGGGCCGGCGGGCGGCGCGTAGCCGGGTGCCGCAGGCGGCGTGTACGCCTGCGTCGGCGGCGCGTAGCCCTGCGGCGGGGTGCCGTAGCCCTGCGGTGCCCCGTATCCCTGCGGCGCACCGTAGCCCTGCTGCGGGGCGGCCGCTGCCGGCTGGACGGGAATGCCGTCCCACACCGTGCGGTCGCCGAGGAAGCCGTTACCCGCCCAGGAGGCCGGCTGGATGTTCGGGTTCCAGCGCGACTTGTCGAACGCGTTGATACCGAGCCAGACGATGGAGAGGAAGACGTAGAGGACGACCCAGACGGCGTCCTTCTGGAGCTTGAGGCCCACGCGCCACGCGGCGATGACCGAGAGCACCGAGAGCGCGAGCGAGAACAGGAAGCCGATGCCGATCCAGCTCAGCAGGGCCGTGCCGGCGATGCCGTACAGGACGAGCCACGGGCTCAGGTCACCGAGCTTGAAGAAGATCATCATGTTGTAGACGGGCACCCAGGCACGCCAGTTGCCCTGCACGCCGGCCTTCTGGAAGATCTTCATGTAGAAGAGCGACACCAGGACGTACCCGGCGACCGCGATCAGCAGAATGACGAAGAAGTAGGCGAAGAGCAGGCCGAGATAGCCCGCTCCGTAGTCGTCGTAACCCATGAGGCTCACATTCTCTGGTCAGGGGAGACGGCTCTCGTCCCCCGCCACGAGACTCCCCGCCTCGCATTGGACATGGTAGCGGTGCGCCCAGGGGGCGGCAACGACCGCCGGGGGCGATTCGCCGGCCTCGGGACCGTCAGTCGGCGACGACCAGCTCGATCTCCCCCGGTGCGGCGCCGTCCCGCAGAATGACGTCGTGCGCCTGTGCCCACCGGTGCAGCCCACGGAGCGAGCCGAGACGCGGCCGGTCCTCGGCAAGTGCCCGGACGAGCAGCCCCTTGGACTTCTTGTTGAAGTGGTTCAGCGCCCTCCCCTGCGCCGTGACGACCCGCACGTACACGGACGGCACCCCGGCCGGCACGGGTCCGAGTGCCGCGTACGCCTCGCTGCGCAGATCGAGCACGAAAGCCGGGGCATCGGCCGCGATCGCCGCCGCCGTCGGATCGGCCCAGTGGCGACGCAGCGGCGGCATCCCCGGAAGCGTGGTGCCGGCTGCCAGGCGATAGGTCGGGATCGCGTCCAGGGCCGCGACCGGGCCGAACGGAGCGCTGTGAATCCACACGTGGGCGTCCAGCCAGCGACGGGAGGCGGTCGAGAGCGACGCCGCGTCGAGGGCGTCGAAGAGCACACCGGTGTAGCGGTCCACCGCGGGCATCGTGGGCGCGCTCCTCACGACACGGTTGTGCGCGATGTCCCCCCGCTGCCGATCGCTCAGCTTCAGCACGCGCCGGCTCGCGTCCTCATCGGCGGCGAGAGCCACGAGAGCGTCGATCACGGCGGTCCGCTGCGGTGTGAGGTCCGGGAGTGCCAGCGCGGGCACATCCAGCGGACCGCCGTCACCGCCCTCGCGCTTGGTCTCGGACGGCGGAAGCAGGATCTTCATGGGACCTCAGGGGAAAGAGACGCGTCCGCCTCGACACCCGGGCGGGTGTCGAGGCGGACGCGATGTACAGGACTGTCAGGAGATGAGTGCCGCGTTGCCGGCCACGATCGTCAGGACGTCGCCCTCCATGGAGAGGAAGCCGTCCTGCGCGTTCGCCAGCACCTTGGCGCCATCCGTCTGGGTGATCCGGACCTGACCCTCGGCGAGGATGGCCAGCACCGGCTCGTGACCGGACATGAAGCCGATCTCGCCCTCGACGGTCTTGGCGACGACGAGGCTCGCCTCTCCCGTCCAGACCTCCGCGTCGGCGGAGACGAGGCTGACATGCAGCGCCATGGTCAGGCGTTCTCCTTCTGGATCTGCGCCCAGCGCTCCTCCACGTCGGCGATGCCACCGACGTTGAAGAAGGCCTGCTCGGCGACGTGGTCGAAGTCACCCCGGGTGATCGCATCGAACGACTCGATGGTCTCCTTCAGCGGCACGGTCGAGCCCTCGACGCCCGTGAACTTCTTCGCCATGTAGGTGTTCTGCGAGAGGAACTGCTGGATGCGACGTGCACGCGACACGACGATCTTGTCTTCCTCGGAGAGCTCGTCGACACCGAGGATGGCGATGATCTCCTGCAGCTCCTTGTTCTTCTGGAGGATCTGCTTCACCGTCGTGGCCACGCGGTAGTGGTCCTCGCCCAAGTAGCGGGGGTCCATGATGCGCGACGTCGAGGTCAGCGGGTCGATGGCCGGGTACAGACCCTTCGACGCGATCTCACGGGAGAGCTCGGTCGTCGCGTCGAGGTGCGCGAAGGTCGTGGCCGGGGCCGGGTCGGTGTAGTCGTCGGCCGGCACGTAGATCGCCTGCAGCGAGGTGATCGAGTGACCGCGCGTCGAGGTGATGCGCTCCTGCAGGAGGCCCATCTCGTCGGCGAGGTTCGGCTGGTAACCCACGGCGGAGGGCATGCGGCCCAGCAGCGTGGAGACCTCGGAACCGGCCTGCGTGAAGCGGAAGATGTTGTCGATGAAGAGCAGCACGTCCTGCTTCTGCACGTCACGGAAGTACTCCGCCATCGTCAGAGCCGACAGGGCGACGCGCAGACGCGTCCCCGGCGGCTCGTCCATCTGGCCGAAGACGAGGGCGGTCTTGTCGAAGACGCCCGCCTCCTCCATCTCGTGGATGAGGTCGTTGCCCTCACGGGTGCGCTCACCGACACCGGCGAACACCGACACACCACCGTGGTCCTGCGCGACGCGCTGGATCATCTCCTGGATGAGGACGGTCTTGCCGACACCGGCGCCACCGAAGAGACCGATCTTGCCACCCAGCACGTACGGGGTGAGGAGGTCGATCGACTTGATGCCCGTCTCGAACATCTGCGTCTTCGACTCGAGCTGGTCGAAGTTCGGGGCCTTGCGGTGGATGGGCCAGCGCTCGGTGACCTCGATGGTCTCGCCGGGCTCGAGGTTCAGCACCTCGCCGATCACGTTGAAGACCTTGCCCTTGGTCACGTCGCCGACGGGGACCGAGATGGCCTCACCGGTGTCGCGCACCTCCTGGCCGCGGACGATGCCGTCGGTCGGCTTCAGGGCGATGGCGCGGACCAGGTCGTCGCCGAGGTGCTGCGCGACCTCGAGCGTGATCTCGGTGGACTCCTCGCCCATCACGATGGTGGTCTTCAGGGCGTTGTAGATGTCGGGGATCGAGTCGTGCGGGAACTCGATGTCGACAACCGGACCGTTGACGCGGGCGACGCGCCCGACGACCGCGGTCGCCGGCTGCTCAGCCGTGGCGGTGGTGGTCATTTCTTCGTCTCTTTCCTGAGGGTCTGTCAGCTCGATGCGAGAGCGTCGGCGCCACCGACGATCTCGGCGATCTGCTGGGTGATCTCGGCCTGACGCGCGTTGTTGCGCAGGCGGGTGTAGTCGGTGATGAGCTTGTCGGCGTTGTCGCTGGCCGACTTCATCGCCTTCTGCGTCGCGGCCTGCTTGGCGGCGGACGACTGCAGAAGGGCGTTGAAGACGCGGCTCTGGATGTACACCGGCAGGATCGCGTCGAGCACCGTCTCGGCGTCGGGCTCGAACTCGTACAGCGGGTAGACGGTGCTGCCCGCCTCCGAGTCGTCGGCCTCCGCGATCTCCAGCGGCAGCAGGCGCACGGACTCCGGCGACTGCGTCATCATGCTGACGAAGCGGTTGTACACGAGGTGGATCTCGTCGACGCCGCCGTCCTCGCCGCCACGGTTGAAGGCCTCGAGAAGCGTCTGCGAGATCTCCTCCGCCGTGTGGAACGAGGGGGTGTCGGTGTCGCCGGTCCACTCTGCAGCGGCCTCGATGCGACGGAACTGGAAGTACCCGACGGCCTTGCGGCCCACGAGGTAGAACACCGGCTCCTTGCCCTGCTCGCGCAGGAGCTCCGCCACCTCGAGACCCTCACGGAGGATCTGCGAGTTGAAGGCTCCGGCGAGACCGCGGTCCGACGAGAAGATCACGACCGCGGAGCGGCGGATCGTCTCGGGCTCGCGGGTGAGCGGGTGGTCGACGTTCGAGTGCGTCGCGACGGCGGACACGGCCCTCGTCACGGCCCGCGCGAAGGGGGTGGACGCCTTGACGCGTGCCATCGCCTTCTGGATGCGCGAAGCCGCGATGAGTTCCATCGCCTTCGTGATCTTCTTGGTCGTCTGAGCAGAAGAGATCTTCTGCTTGTAGACCCTGAGTTGAGCGCCCATGAATCAGTACCTCACGCGGTTACGCGCGACGACCCTTGACGATCTTCTCCTGGTTGACGTCCTCGGCCTCGGCCGCAGCGTGCTCCTCGTGGCCAGGGGCGCCGATGGCGTGGCCCTTGCCGCCCTGGAACTCCAGGAGGAAGTTGTCGGTCTGCTTGTCGAGCTCGGCGACGGTGGCGTCGTCCAGCACGTTGGTCTCCCGCAGCGTGTCGAGCACCTTCGTGTTGCGACGCAGGTAGTCGAGCAGCTCGCGCTCGAACCGCAGCACGTCCTCGACCTCGATCGAGTCGAGCTTGCCGTTGGTGCCGGCCCAGATCGAGACGACCTGCTCCTCCACCGGGTACGGCGAGTACTGCGGCTGCTTGAGCAGCTCGGTCAGACGGGCACCGCGCGAGAGCTGACGACGCGAAGCGGCGTCGAGGTCCGATGCGAACATCGCGAACGCCTCGAGCGAGCGGTACTGCGCCAGCTCCAGCTTCAACGTTCCGGAGACCTTCTTGATCGACTTCACCTGAGCGTCACCACCGACACGCGACACCGAGATACCCACGTCGACCGCGGGACGCTGGTTGGCGTTGAAGAGGTCGGACTGCAGGAAGATCTGGCCGTCGGTGATCGAGATCACGTTGGTCGGGATGTACGCCGAGACGTCGTTCGCCTTGGTCTCGATGATCGGAAGACCGGTCATCGAACCCGCACCGAGCTCGTCGGACAGCTTCGCGCACCGCTCGAGCAGACGGGAGTGCAGGTAGAAGACGTCGCCAGGGTAGGCCTCGCGGCCCGGCGGGCGGCGCAGCAGCAGGGAGACGGCACGGTAGGCCTCGGCCTGCTTCGACAGGTCGTCGAAGATGATGAGGACGTGCTTGCCGCCGTACATCCAGTGCTGGCCGATGGCCGAACCGGTGTACGGAGCGAGGTACTTGAAGCCGGCGGGGTCGGACGCCGGAGCCGCCACGATGGTGGTGTACTCCAGAGCGCCGGCCTCCTCGAGCGCGCCCTTCACCGAAGCGATGGTCGAGCCCTTCTGACCGATGGCGACGTAGATGCAGCGGACCTGCTTGTTGACGTCGCCGGACTCCCAGTTGGCCTTCTGGTTGATGATCGTGTCGATCGCGATGGCCGTCTTGCCGGTCTGGCGGTCGCCGATGATGAGCTGGCGCTGGCCGCGGCCGACCGGGATCATCGCGTCGATCGCCTTGATGCCGGTCTGCATCGGCTCGTGCACCGACTTGCGCTGCATGACGCCGGGGGCCTGGAGCTCGAGCTCGCGGACACCCTCGGTCGCGATCGCGCCGAGGCCGTCGATCGGGTTGCCGAGCGGGTCGACGACGCGGCCGAGGTAGCCGTCGCCGACCGGGACGGAGAGGACCTCACCCGTGCGGGTGACTTCCTGACCGGCCTCGATGCCGGTGAAGTCGCCGAGGACGACGACACCGATCTCGTGCTCGTCGAGGTTCAGCGCGAGACCCTTGGTGCCGTCGGCGAAGGTCACGAGCTCGTTCGCCATCACGCCGGGAAGTCCCTCGACGTGAGCGATGCCGTCGGCGGCGTCGATGACGGTGCCGACCTCGGTCGCCGCGGCCCCGGTGGGCTCGTACGCGGCGGCGAAATCCTTCAGCGCGTCACGGATGACGTCGGGGCTGATCGATAGTTCTGCCATTGTCTTCCCTTTGTATCTGGGTGCGCGGTTCCCCGCGCGAAGTCGTGTTAGCCCGCGAGCTTCTGGCGAAGGTCGGCGAGTCGTGCGGAGATGCTGCCGTCGATGACGTCATCGGCGATCTGCACGCGCAGGCCTCCGACGACGCTGGGGTCGATGACGACGTTGAGGGACACCTGGCCGCCGTATCGCTGCGAGAGCGTCTGGCCGAGTCGCGTGCGCTGCGCGTCGCTGAGCTCGGTCGCCGTGTGCACCGTGGCCACGAGGCGACCGCGCTGGTTCGAGACGATACGCATCGCCCGGCTCAGCAGCTGCCGCACCCGGCGCTCGCGCGGCTGACGCACGAGGGACGTGACGATGAGGGCCGTCGGAGCGCTGGCGGAGGCATCGACGAAGAGACGCTCGACCAGGGCGGCCTTGGCGTCCTCTCCCCCGAGCCGGCTGCCGAGCGCGAGCTCGAGCTCCGGGTTCGCCGCGATCACCCGCGAGAAGCCGAAGAGCTCGCCCTCGATGTCCGCGCCGGGCTCGGCGATGGTCGCCGCCCGGATCGCGAGCTCCTCGAGACCGTCGATCAGCTCGGAGGCGTTCGACCAGCGTTCGGCGACAGCGGTGCGCAGGACATCCTGCGCCGCGGAGCCGTACTGCCCGAACACCGCGGACACGACGTTCTGCCGCGCCGAGGTCGGAGCCGAGGGGTCAGCCAGCGCGCCGCTCAGCTGAGACGATTCGCCCACGGCCCGCGCGGCCGCGAACAGCTCGCGCGCGGTCTCGAGGGTGACGTCCTTCGCTGCGGCAAGCGTCTGAGTGGATGCCGCGAGTGCCTGAGCGGTCGCGCTGCCCATTACGACTGCCCGCCCGGGACCTGAGCCTGTCGAAGGTCGGATGCTTCGAGATCGGCGAGGAAGCGGTCGACCACGGCGGCCGCGCGGGCGTCGTCGGAGAGCGTCTCGCCGACCACGCCGCCGGCGAGGTCCAGAGCGAGCGAGCCGACCTCGCTGCGCAGGGAGACGAGAGCCGTCTGGCGCTCTGCCTCGATCTGCGTGTGCGCGGTGGCGGTCAGACGCGCGGCCTCGCTGGCTGCGGTCTCCTTCGCCTCGGCGATGATCTTCTTGCCGTCCTCACGGGCGGCCTCACGGATCTCACCGGCCTCGGTGCGTGCCTCGGCCAGCTGTCGGGTGTACTCCTCGAGAGCCGCTTCCGCCTGCTTCTGCGCCTCATCGGCCTTGGCGATGTTGCCCTCGATGGCGGCGGACCGCTCGTCGAGCATCTTCGTCAGACGAGGAAGGGCGACCTTCCACACGACGGCGAGGATGATGAGGAACCAGAAGCCCGACCAGATGATGTCGTACCACGCGGGGATCAGCGGGTTGTTCGCCGCCTCACCCTCAGCCGCGAGGTTCGTGACAAGAGCGTTCAGCATCCTGTCTCCTTCAGAAGTCGGTGGGGATTACGGGAAGGGGATGAATCCGACGGCGATGCCGACGAACGCAAGCGCCTCGGTGAAGGCGATACCGATCCACATGAGGACCTGCAGGCGACCGGCCAGCTCGGGCTGACGGGCGACGCCCTCGATGGTCTTGCCGACCACGATGCCCACACCGATGGCCGGGCCGATGGCCGCGAGGCCGTAGCCGACCGCCGCGAGGTGGCCGTTGATTTCAGCGAGAACCGTAGTTGCGTCCACGGGTTTTTCCTTTCGTTGGGTGGGAGGGCTGTTGCCCGCCCGCTCAGTGCTCTTCTGCGACCGCGAGCTGGATGTAGACCGCGGTGAGGACGGTGAAGACGTAGGCCTGCAGGACGGCGACCAGGATCTCGAAGAGAGTGAAGGCACCGCCGAAGGCGAGGGTTCCGATACCGAGGGCAGCCCAGCCGCCGCCCGCGGTGAAGAAGAAGAACTGGGTCGCCGCGAAGCAGAGGACCAGGATCATGTGGCCGACGACGAGGTTCATCAGCAGTCGCAGGGTGAGGGTCACCGGGCGGATGATGAACGTCGAGATGAGCTCGATCGGCGTGACGATGAAGTAGACCGGCCACGGCACGCCGGACGGGAAGAGCGCGTTCTTGAAGAAGTTCTTCGGGCTCTTCTTGATGCCGGCGTAGATGAACGTGACGTAGCTGACCACGGCGAGCGTGAGCGGCACCGCGATGATGGCCGTTCCCGGCATGTTCAGGAACGGGATGATGCCCGTCACGTTCATGAACAGCACCATGAAGAAGATCGTGGTGAGGATCGGCAGGAAGCGGTCGCCGTCCTTGCGGCCGAGCAGGTCGTGCGCGATGCCGCCGCGGACGAAGCCGAGGCCCATCTCGACGAGGCTCTGGAACCGGCCGGGCACGACCTTCATGCGGCGGGTGCCGAGCCAGAGGATCAGGACGACGGCGATCACCGAGAGCAACTGGATCAGGTGGATCCGGTTGACCGGGATGGGTCCGACGTGGAAGAGGATCTCCGGGAAGAACTCATCGATCGAAGGGCCATGGAACTCGCCATCAGAGGACGCGAGTCGGGGGGTCAGGGTCGCAGCAAGATTAAACAGCGCGGGCTCCAGCTTCGGGGCACCGGTCAGAACCGGGGCGACGATGGTCGGTGTGCTACACAGCGCAAGCGCTCGCGGGCGAGCGGCGGGCACTCCTCAACACTATCAGAATCCAAGGGTGCCCTAAGACCGCGGGGCCGCGTCCGCAGGGCCGTCGGAGGCATCGTTCACCGCTCCGGGGGCGCGGTCCTCCGGCACCTCGGTGGGGAGCGTGGTGTCGCTGACGTTGGGCAGCCGCATCTGGGTGAGAACGACGACGTCGATGATGAGGGACATGAGCACCCCCGCGACGATCGACAGGAAGAACACCATCGGCTCGATCCACGGCTGTCCGGCGAGCAGGATCATCACGACGACGAAGACCCCGAGCTTCAGCAGCCACCCGCCCAGCACGATCGCGAAGAAGAGCTGCACGTACAGCGGATCGCCGTACCACCGGTTGGCGATGAGGATGCTCAGCCCGGTGATCCCGAGGAACAGCGCGGCGAGGAGGACACCGAGGAGACCGCTGACCAGCCCCTCCCCCTGCGCGACGGCGAAGCCGATCCCGCCGGCGACGAGCGCCAGCACGACGGTGGCCACCGCCGACCAGACGAGGGTGCGACGCAGGATCGGGGTGCTGGAAACGGGGCTCGGGCTCATCGGGGCTCCAGGGGGATCGGGTCGGGCGCGACGCCCGCGGCGGTCTTGCGTCGGCGGGTGGGACTCAGGGTGATGACGAGGCATGCGGCGATGCCGACGACCCCGAACGCGACACCCGGAAGGTACTGGCCGGGCCAGTCCTCTCGGGCGCCGACGTACATCAGGAGGACGGCGAGGGAGATGACGGCCGTCCAGGCGTAGAAGATCAGGACCGCGTCGCGGTCGCGGTGGCCGAGGTCGAGCATCCGGTGATGCAGGTGCTTGCGGTCCGGCGAGAACGGCGATCGCCCCGCGCTCATCCGACGCAGCACGGCGAGGCCGAAGTCCAGCAGCGGGAGGAGCACGACCAGCAACGGGAGCAGGATGGGCAGGAAGGCGCCGACCAGCTGCGAACGCCCCAGGCGCTCCGGGTCCAGGGCGGACGGATCCATCTGCCCGGTGATCGCGATGGCCGAGGTTGCCATGAGCAGACCGATCACGAGAGCACCGGAGTCGCCCATGAAGAGCTTCGCCGGGCTCCAGTTCAGCGGGAGGAAACCGAGGCAGGCGCCGATGAGGACCGCGGCGAGGAACGTGGAGAGGTTGAAGTAGCTCGACGCCCCCGAGTCCCGCGTGAAGATGTACGAGTACGCGAAGAAGACGCCGTTCGAGATCAGGCAGACGCCGGCGACGAGACCGTCGAGACCGTCGATGAAGTTCACGGCGTTCATGACGATCACGATCGCGAACATGGTGATCGTGATGCTCAGCCAGCTCGACACGACGATCAGATCGCCGAACGGCAGGGAGAGGATCTGCAGGCCGCCGCCCACCGTGATGATGCCGGCGGCGAGGAACTGCGCGCCCAGCTTGATCATCCAGTCGATGTCCCAGAGGTCGTCCATGACCCCGATCACGGCGATGAGCAGAGCGGCCGCGAGGATCGACCACATGGTCTGCGGCGGCGTCCAGATGCTCTGGAAGAACGGGTTGGCGGCCGAGACCGCGAAGGCGGCGACGATGCCGAGGAAGATCGCGACGCCGCCGAGTCGGGGCGTGGGCGTGGTGTGCACGTCGCGTTCGCGGATGCCGGGATACAGCTTGAAGCGGAGGCTCAGCCGCCACACCGCCCAGGTCAGCACGAAGGTGATCGCGGCGGTGACGATGATCGTGAAGAGGTACTGCTTCACGAATCCTCGTCCTGCGGGTCCGGCTCGAGCAGGTCGCCCAGGACCTCGCGCAGCTGCTCCCTGGTCACGACGCCGTCCCGCAGGATCCGGACGACGCCCTGCTCGGCGTCACCCGCGCGGCGGACGAGCGAGGTCGCATCGATGATCGTGGACGCGACGCCGTCCTTGCTCATGCCGTCGTCCAGATACACCGCGACGCTGTCGCCCAGCATCTTCTCCGCGTCGAGCGCGGAGATCGCTGCCGCCTTGCCGGTGAGGTTGGCACTGGACACCGCGAGCGGTCCGGTCTCGGCCAGCAGCTCGAGCACCACCCGCCCCTCCGGCATGCGGACGGCGACCGTGCCCTTGGTCTCCCCCAGATCCCACACCAGCGAGGGCTGCGCCGGCAGCACGATCGTGAGCCCCCCGGGCCAGAACGCGTCGACGAGACGCTGGACGGGCTCCGGAACAGCCTCCGCGAGGGCCGTCAGCGTCTCCTTCGTGCCGACGAGCACGGGCGGCGGCTGATTGCGGCCGCGACCCTTGGCGTCCAGGAGGCGCTGCACCGCAGGCGGCGAGAAGGCGTCGGCGGCGACGCCGTAGACGGTGTCGGTGGGGATGACGATGAGGTCGCCGCGGCCGATCGCCTGGCGCGCATTGCGCATCCCGGCGAGCAGCTGCGCCTCGTCGCTGCAGTCGAAGATGGGGGACATGACGGTTCGATTCTACGCGGGGCGGGTTCGGGACGAGCTCGACGTCTGCTGATCAGGGGCGGACGGCGGTGGTGGCGCGGTCGCGCAGCGTCAGATCGCGATGGGTGGCTGCGGCCCGCCATCCGTCAGCCGTGAGCAGCTCGCGGATCGGGGAGCCCTGCAGTTCTCCGTGCTCGATCACCAGCGTGCCCCCCGGCCGCAGCAGACGCAGAGCCCTGGTGCTGAGCACACGGACGACGTCCAGCCCGTCCTCTCCGCCGTAGAGCGCGAGGGCGGGGTCGAACAGCCGGACCTCGGGGTCGCGCGGGATCGCCTGAGCGGGGACGTACGGAGGGTTCGAGATGACGACCGCGGCTGTGCCGTCCAGTTCGGGGAAGGCATCGGCGAGATCGGACAGCACGAGCGTGAGGTTCTCGACACCCTCGACGTTGCGACGGGCCCAGACATGGGCCTCCGGGGAGATCTCCGCGGCGTACACCCGGGCGTGCGGCACCTCGGTCGCCATCGCGAGCGCGATCGCCCCGCTGCCCGTGCCGAGATCGACGCCGATGGGGGACGGATCGCCCGATCCCAGAAGGGCGTCGATCGCATACTGCGCCACGGTCTCCGTCTCGGGCCGGGGGACGAAGACACCAGGGCCCACCGCGAGCTCCAGATGCCGGAACGGTGCGGTGCCGGTGAGATGCTGCAGGGGCTCACGGCCTGCGCGTCGGGCGACGAGCGCGTCCAAGGCGGTCGCGTCGTCGTCGTCGAGCCTGTCGCCCCGGACGATGGCCGCCTGCACCTCCCCGCGGCGCTGTCCTCGGACGTGTCCGGCGAGCAGCTCGGCGTCGACGAGGGGGTCGGGCACGCCGGCGTCGGCGAGACGCTGCGCCGCGGCGCGCACGGCCGCAGCGAGGGAGAGGTCGGGCATGGCTCCAGCGTAGAGTGCGCAGCCGTCACAATGCCCCGTGCCCCATCGCGCTCGCCTAGGCTGGAGCGGCAGCGCACCCGCACAGGAAGGCTCCCCCATGTCCGGAATCCACCCCGACATCACCACCGCTTTCGGGAACACCCCGCTCGTCCGCCTCAACCGCGTGACCGAGGGCCTCGGCGCCACCGTGCTCGCGAAGCTCGAGTACTACAACCCGGCGTCGAGCGTGAAGGACCGCATCGGCATCGCCATGATCAACGCGGCCGAGGCCGCCGGCGAGCTCTCCCCCGGCGGCACCATCGTGGAGTCGACGAGCGGCAACACCGGTATCGCCCTCGCCATGGTCGGCGCCGCCCGCGGCTACCGCGTCATCCTCACCATGCCCGCCTCGATGTCGAAGGAGCGCCGTGTGCTGCTCAAGGCCTTCGGCGCGGAGATCGTCCTCACCGACCCCACCAAGGGCATGAAGGGGGCCATCGAGGAGGTCAAGCGGATCGTCGACGAGACCCCTGGCGCCGTCTGGATCCGCCAGTTCGAGAACGCGGCGAACCCGCAGATCCACCGCGAGACCACGGCGCAGGAGATCCTCCGGGACACCGACGGCGCGGTCGACATCTTCATCGCCGGCGTCGGCACGGGCGGCACCGTCACCGGCACCGGGCAGGCGCTGAAGGCGGCGAAGCCCGAGGTCCGGGTCATCGCCGTGGAGCCCAAGGACTCCCCCGTCCTGACCGAGGGGCACCCCGGACCGCACAAGATCCAGGGCATCGGCCCGAACTTCGTGCCCGACGTGCTCGACCGCGAGGTGCTCGACGAGATCATCACGGCGGAGTTCGAGGACTCGCTGCGCGTGGCCCGCGAGCTCGCGGCGAAGGAGGGTCTGCTGGTCGGCATGTCCTCCGGTGCCGCCGTGTCGGCGGCCCTGACCGTCGCCGCGCGCCCGGAGAACGCCGGCAAGACCATCGTTGTGATCATCCCGGACACCGGCGAGCGGTACCTCTCCACCGCCCTGTTCGAGGACCTGCGCGAGGACTGAGGTCGTCGATGGGCATGATCGGGCGAATGCGCGAGGACATCGCCGCCGCGCGCCTTCGCGATCCGGCCGCGCGCACGGCGATCGAAGTGGCACTGCTCTACCCCGGCCTGCACGCGATCTGGGCGCACCGCGTCTCGCACGCGCTGTGGCGGCGGCGCCTCCGGCTCCTCGCGCGCGCCGGGTCGCAGATCTCCCGGTGGCTGACCGGCGTCGAGATCCACCCCGGAGCCCGGATCGGCCGGCGCTTCTTCATCGACCACGGCATGGGCGTCGTCATCGGCGAGACAGCGGAGATCGGCGATGACGTGCTGATGTACCACGGCGTGACGCTCGGGGGCCGGACACGGGACATCGGCAAGCGGCACCCCACCCTGCAGGACGGCGTCGCCGTGGGCGCAGGGGCGAAGATCCTCGGCGCCGTCACGGTCGGAGCCCGTTCCGTCGTGGGCGCCAACGCCGTGGTCACCAAGGACGCACCCGCCGACAGCGTGCTCGTCGGCGTTCCCGCGAAGCCGCGCCAGCGGACCGCCGGAGAGGACACCAGGGCCCTGCTGACCGCCCCGGACTACTCCATCTGACGCTCGCCCCGCGGCCGGCGACCTTCGTCACTGCGCGACGAAGAACGGGACGGCGCCGACCAGGATGCCGATCCCCAGCATCACGAGCGACACGATGACCGCGCGCCACAGCACCTTCCGGTGGTGGTCTCCGAGGTTCACCCCGGCGAGCGAGACCAGCAGCAGGATCGCGGGGACCAGCGGACTCTGCAGGTGCACCGGCTGCCCGGTGATCGAGGCTCTGGCCATCTCGACCGGATCGATGCCGAAGTTCGCGGCGCTCTGTGCGAGCACGGGGAGGATGCCGAAGTAGAAGGCGTCGTTCGACATGAAGAACGTGAACGGGATGGACAGCACACCCGTGATCGGGGCGAGGAACGGTCCGAGCGCGGGTGGCAGCACGGTGGTGATCCAGGTCGCCATCGCGTCGACCATTCCGGTGCCGGAGAGGACTCCCACGAGGACGCCGGCCGCGATGACCATCGATACGACGCCGACGATGCTCGGGGCGTGCGCGACGATCTCCGCCGCCTGATCCTTGATGCCGCGGAAGTTGACGACGAGGGCGACGCCGGCCCCGACCATGAACACGTAGGGCAGCGGAAGGATGTCGACGACAAGGAGCACCATGACGGCGACGGTCAGCAGGAGGTTGAACCAGATCAGCCGCGGGCGCAGGGTGGGGCGGGCCGGATCGAGCATGGTGTCGGCCATCGCCGTGTCCGCGGGGTCGACGCTCCCGGCCGCGACCGGGGCGTGCCCGCCGGCGACGACGACGAGGTTGCCGGTGCGCAGCGAGGCGCGCGCGCCCGGCTTGAGCTCGGCGCCGCGGAAGATGCGGGGCACAGAGGCGAGCACACCGCCGTCGGCTCCGGTGAGCCGCCCGTCCGCA
This sequence comes from Microbacterium sp. NPDC064978, assembly GCF_044543605.1. Lineage (NCBI taxonomy): Bacteria > Bacillati > Actinomycetota > Actinomycetes > Micrococcales > Microbacteriaceae > Microbacterium > Microbacterium sp. NPDC064978. Next base: position 669,117 of record NZ_JBITWF010000001.1, read on the forward strand.
TCGATCCGCCCCAGACGACGCCGCTCCCCCAGGCCGAGCAGCCAGGCGAAGCCGAGCGTCACGACGATGCCCGCGCCCAGCGCGGGAAGCATCGGCACGAAGATCTCCGTCGGCTGCACGCCGAGCGCGGTCGCGGCGCGCACGGTCGGTCCGCCCCAGGGGACGATGTTGAGCGTGCCGTTCATGAGGCCGGCGACGCAGGTGAGGACGACGGGGCTCATGCCGAGGCGCAGGTAGATGGGCAGCATCGCGGAGGTCGTGATGATGAAGGTCGTCGAGCCGTCGCCGTCGAGGGACACGGCGCCGGCGAGGATCGCGGTCCCGAGCACCACCTTCGCCGGGTCATCGCCGAGCAACCGCGTGATCAACCGGATGAGCGGGTCGAAGAGGCCGACGTCGATCATGATGCCGAAGAACATGATGGCGAACATCAGCAGCGCCGCCGTGGGCGCCATGGTGCCGATCGAGTCGAGGATCATGTCGCCCAGGCCGAGACCCGCCCCCGCGAACAGCCCGAAGACGGTGGGCACCAGGATCAGCGCCACCATGGGCGTGAGGCGCTTGGTCATGATCAGCGTCATGAACACGAGGACCATCGTGAAGCCGAGGATGACGAGCACCCCCTCCGGCGGCACGAAGGCCACGTCGTAGGTGGGTGCCTCCTCGGCGGCAGCGATCAGCGCGGTCGATGCGTGGAACATGCGTGACTCCTTCGTCGTCGCTCCGTCATCGCTGACGGATCCTGACGAGGCTAGGCAATCCGGAGACGCGGAGCGCGGTATGCCGCATTCCCGGCTGTTGTGCGCGTACCGTGACTTCTGCGCATATTGCGCGTCGGGAGCGAGGTGACGATGTCCACGGAGAAGCGGGTCCGGTTCGCGACCCGCGCCCTGTTGCTGCATCTCGCCGCCGTCGCCCTCGTCGTGACGCTGTGCACGGGCGTGTATCTCGCGCTCGCGGTCCAGCAGCTGCGCGCCGAGGCGGAGTCGACGGCACTCGGCATCGCCAGGACCCTGGCGGAGGACGCGCAGGTGCGGGAGACGGTGACCGCCATCTCCGCGTCGGACGACGAGCCGGATGCGGCGGCGCTGCGCGACGGGGAGCTGCAGCAGATCTCCGCCGCCGTCATGGCGCGCACCGGGGCTCTGTTCGTGGTGATCACGGACGACCACGGCATCCGCCTCGCCCACCCCCTGCCGTCGCGGATCGGCGAAGTGGTGAGCACCCCGTTCGCCGAGGTGCTGGCGGGCCACGAGGTGGTCGACTGGCAGACCGGCACGCTCGGCGAGTCGGCACGCGCGAAGGTGCCGGTGCGGGACGATACCGGCACGCCGGTCGGCGAGATCAGCGTCGGGTTCGAGCGCACCGGGGTCTTCGACGACCTCCCGCCCGTGCTCGCCGCGATCGGGCTGACGGCCGCCGGCGCGCTCGCGCTCGCGCTCGCGACCTTCCTTCTCCTCCGCCGCCGCTGGGAGCGGTTGACCCTCGGCGTGCAGCCCGAGGAGCTGGTCGCCCTCGTGCAGAACCAGACGGCGGTGCTGAACGGTGTCGGCGACGGCGTGCTCGCGGTCGATCAGGACGGTGTCGTGCGGGTGAGCAATGCCGCGGCGGATCGGCTCCTCGGGCTCCACGACCCGGTCGGCCGCCGCGTGGGCGAGCTCCCGCTGCCACCCGTCGTACGGGACACGGCCACGGGAGCCCGCGAGCGTGCGGAGGCGGTCGTCGGCGACCGGGTGCTCTATCTCGAGTCGAGCGCGGTGCGGCGCGACGGGCAGGAACTCGGTGACGTGCTGATCGTGCGCGACCGCACCGACCTCATCGCGCTGACCGAGCGGCTGGAGGCCGTGCGCACGATGACCTCAGCACTGCGCGTCCAGCGCCACGAGTTCGCCAACCGCCTGCACGTGGCTGCGGGCCTCATCGACGCCGGCCGTGTCGCCGACGCGCGCGCCTTCCTCGACGAGCTGGTGAGCCGTGGTCCCGTGTCGTTCCCCGTCGCCGGCCTCGACCTCGTGGGCGATCCGTTCCTGCACGCCTTCCTGGGAGCCAAGGGCGTGGAGGCCGCCGAACGGGGCGTCGCCCTGCGGATCGCGGAGGACACGCAGCTGATCGGCACCGTGCGTCGGGTGGAGGACGTGGCGAGCGTGCTCGGCAATCTCGTCGACAACGCGATCGCCGCCGCCGTCACGGGCACGAGGGACCCGCGGTGGGTCGAGGTCTCCGCGCTGAGCGACGGCGGCGCGCTCGTCGTCACCGTCTCCGACTCCGGCACCGGTATCCGGGAGCCCGACCTCCGAGCGCCCGCCGACGACGCGGGAAGCGAGGATCGCGTGCACGGGCACGGTATCGGCCTGCCCCTGGCCACGGAGATCGCCCGCCGGAGCGGCGGCGACCTCTGGATCATCGACCCCGGCGGCACCGGCCACGGCGCGGTGTTCGCCGCCCGCATCGGAGATGCCGTCGACCCCACTCCGCATCTCTCGAAGGAGGACCTGTGACGGAACCGCTGCGTGCGCTCATCCTCGACGACGACTTCCGGGTGGCCGACCTGCATCGGGCGGTCGTGGACGACCATCCCGGATACACCGTGACCGGAACCGCGCGCTCCTGTGGCGAGGCTCGCGACCTCGTGCGCTCGACACGCCCCGACCTGCTGCTCGCCGACGTCTACCTCCCCGACGGCGACGGCATCGGACTCGTCCGCGAGGTCGGGGTGGACGCGATCCTCATCTCCGCCGCGGACGACGCGCCCACCGTGCGACGAGCCCTGCGGGCCGGCGCGATCGGCTATCTCGTGAAACCGTTCGACCGTCGCGGACTGACCGGCCTCCTCGACCGGTACCTGCGCTATCGCAACCTGCTCGCGGGCGAGCGTCCCCTCACGCAGGAGGACGTGGACCGGGCGCTCGCGATCCTGCACGGCGGCGGTGAGCCGGTGTCCCTATCGCGCTCGGCCACCGAGCAGCGCGTGCTCGCAGCGCTCGGAGACGGCGAGTCCTCGGCCGCGGAGGTCGCCGAGCGGGTCGGCATCTCACGGGCCACCGCGCAACGGCACCTCGCGGCTCTCGCCGCACGGACGATCGTCGAGGTGCGGTTGCGGTACGGATCGACCGGACGGCCCGAGCACCGGTACGCGACGCGCACGTGACGCGGTGGGCGGCCGCTCAGCCCTCGGAGCCCACGGCGGCGAGGCGTGCTTCTTCGTCGGCGGCGATGGCGCTCTCGATGATGGGGTCGAGCGCACCGTCCATGACCTGATCGAGGTTGTACGCCTTGAACCCGGTCCGGTGATCCGCGATCCGGTTCTCCGGGAAGTTGTAGGTACGGATGCGCTCCGAGCGGTCCATGCCGCGGATCTGCGACTTGCGCGCGTCGGAGGCGGCCGCGTCGAGCTCCTCCTGCTGCTTGGCGAGCAGTCGGGCGCGCAGCACGCGCATCGCGGCCTCGCGGTTCTGCAACTGCGACTTCTCGTTCTGCATAGACACGACGATGCCGGTCGGCACGTGGGTGATCCGGACCGCGGAGTCGGTGGTGTTCACCGACTGGCCGCCGGGGCCCGATGAACGGAACACGTCGATCTTCAGATCGTTCTGATCGATCTGGATCTCCTCGGGCTCGTCCACCTCGGGGAACACGAGCACGCCGGTCGTGGACGTGTGGATGCGTCCCTGCGACTCCGTGGCCGGCACCCGCTGCACGCGGTGCACGCCGCCCTCGTACTTCAGGTGCGCCCAGACGCCCTGTGCAGGGTCGGACGAAGAGCCTTTGATGGCGACCTGGACGTCCTTGTAGCCGCCGAGGTCGGACTCGTTGCGCTCGAGCAGCTCGGTCTTCCACCCCTTGGACGCGGCGTACTGCACGTACATGCGCAGCAGGTCCGCCGCGAACAACGCCGACTCGGCGCCGCCCTCCCCCGCCTTGATCTCCATGATCACGTCGCGGGCGTCGTCGGGGTCGCGCGGGATGAGGAGTCGTCGGAGGCGCTCCTGCGCGGTCTGCACGCCCTCCTCCAGCGCGGGGACCTCGGCGGCGAACGCCTCGTCCTCCCTGGCGAGCTCGCGTGCCGCCTCCAGATCATCGACGGCGCCCGTCCACGCCTCGTGCGCCGCGACGATGCGTGACAGCTCGGCGTACCGACGGTTGACACGCTTGGCGCGGGCCGCGTCGGCGTGCACCGCCGGGTCGGAGAGCTCCTCCTGGACCCGGCGATGCTCGTCGATCAGAGTCTGGACGGACTCGAACACGTCGGGCCTCAGCGGATGTTGTTGTCGTGCCCGTGGGCGCCCGAGGGCAGCGTCGGGATCGACTTCTGCATCTGAACGAGGAACTCCACGTTGGAGTGGGTCTCCTTGAGCTTGCCGAGCACGACCTCCAGCGCCTGCTGCGGGTCGAGGCCGGCGAGAGCGCGGCGCAGCTTCCAGGTGATCTTGACCTCGTCGGCGGAGAGGAGCATCTCCTCGCGGCGGGTGCTGGACGCGTTCACGTCCACCGCCGGGAAGATGCGCTTGTCGGCGAGCTGGCGGGACAGGCGCAGCTCGCTGTTGCCGGTGCCCTTGAACTCCTCGAAGATGACCTCGTCCATCTTGGAGCCGGTCTCGACGAGCGCGGTGGCGAGGATCGTGAGGGATCCGCCGTTCTCGATGTTGCGGGCGGCACCGAAGAAGCGCTTCGGCGGGTAGAGCGCGGATGCGTCGACGCCACCGGTGAGGACGCGGCCGGACGCCGGAGCGGCCAGGTTGTACGCGCGTCCGAGGCGGGTGATCGAGTCGAGCAGCACGACCACGTCGCGGCCCAGCTCGACGAGGCGCTTGGCGCGCTCGATCGCGAGCTCGGCGACCGTCGTGTGGTCTTCGGCTGGCCGGTCGAAGGTGGAGGCGATGACCTCGCCCTTCACCGTGCGCTCCATGTCGGTGACCTCTTCGGGGCGCTCGTCGACGAGCACGACCATGAGGTGCACCTCGGGGTTGTTCTGCGCGATCGCGTTGGCGATCTGCTGCAGGACGATCGTCTTGCCGGCCTTGGGGGGCGCGACGATCAGGCCGCGCTGGCCCTTGCCGATCGGTGCGACGAGGTCGATGATGCGCTGCGTCAGCTTCTCCGGAGCCGTCTCCAGGCGCAGACGCTCCTGCGGGTAGAGCGGCGTGAGCTTGCCGAACTCCACGCGGGTGGCCGCGTCGTCGACCGAGAGGCCGTTGATGGAGTCGACCTTGACGAGGGCGTTGTACTTCTGGCGGCCCTGCTGCTCGCCTTCGCGCGGCTGCTTGATGGAGCCGACGACCGCGTCGCCCTTGCGGAGGTTGTACTTCTTGACCTGGCCGAGCGAGACGTAGACGTCGCTGGGCCCGGCGAGGTAGCCGGTGGTGCGCACGAAGGCGTAGTTGTCGAGCACGTCGAGGATGCCGGCGATCGGGATGAGGACGTCGTCCTCGGTGATCTCGGTCTCGAACTCGTCGACCGGGCCGGCACCGCGACGCTTGTTGCGCTGACGGTTGCGCCCGTTGCCGTTGCCGGACTGGTCGTCGTCGGCCGGTGCGTTCTGCGCCTGCTCCTGACCGCCGCCCTGCCCGCGGCCGCGGTTGCGGTTGCGGTTGCGGCTGCGGCCTCGACCACCCTGCTCGTCGCCGTTGTCTCCCTCGCCGGACGCGTCCTTCGCGGGGGCGTCCGCCTCGGCCTCGTTCTTCGCGGCAGCGCCGTCGTTCTTCGGCTCGTTCTTCGCCGCGTCGTTCTTGGTGCGGCCGCCCTGGGCGGTGCCCGCGTCGGCCGTCTCGGTCGCGCCGTCGGCCGGTGCCGCCTCGGCCTTCTCGGTCTTCGCCTCGGGGGCCTCGGCGTCCGCCTTCTTCGTGCGACGGCCGCGTCCGGACTTCGGGGCCTCGGCCGGCGCCTCGGCGGCCTCGGCAGCAGGCGCCGGCTCGGCGGCGGCGGTCTCGGCGGGGGCCTCGGCGTCCGCCTTCTTCGCGCGGGTGCGGCGCGGAGCCTTCGCCTTGGGCGCGGCTTCTGCCCCCTCGGCGGAGTCGCCGGCAGCGGCGGGAGCATCGGCGGTGCCGGACTCCTCCGCCTTGGCGGCCTTGGCAGCGGCCGTCGCGGTGCTCGCCCGGCGCGGCGCGCGCTTCTTGGCCGGAGCGGACTCGGTCGCCTGCGCGGCGACGGGGGCGTCGGCGGTCGGAGCCGCCTGATCGTTCTGGGTCTCGGAGAGGTTCTCCACGAGTACTCCCTTATAGGTCATGGGAAATGAGCGTGAACGCGCACAACGGGTGCTGCGCACGATCGCACGGGCTGACGCTCGGCGTCAGCCAGCCTCGGCACTTGGGCCTCAGGGGTTTTGCGTGCGGGTCTTGCAAGAGATGCAATGGGGCCAGATTCACGAATGCTACGTGGAGCCCTCCGCTCGATCCCCCACTGTACCACCACGGACGTCGACGGCGAGCAGGAGCGCCTCCCACGGGGTGTCGGTCACCCGGTTGGCCAGCTCCACGGCGTCCAGACGACTGCCCGGACCGTCCGCGAGGACGAGCACACTGGGGCCGGCCCCGGAGACGACGGCCGCGAATCCGGCGGCCCGCAGCGCCTGCACGAGGCGCTGCGTCTCGGGCATGGCGCCGGCGCGGTAGTCCTGGTGCAGGCGGTCGGCGGTCGCGTCCAGCAGCAGCTCCGGGCTCTGCATCAGCGCCGCGATGAGCAGAGCCGACCGGGACACGTTGAACACGGCGTCGGCCGTGGAGACGTGCGGCGGCTGCAGCGAGCGGGCCTGCGAGGTCGACATCGTGTACGCGGGGACGAGGACCAGGGGCGAGACGCCCCGATGCACGAGGAGCTTCTTGTGCTGCGGACCCCGCTCCCCCATCCACGCGATCGTGAGCCCGCCGAACAGCGCGGGCGCCACGTTGTCCGGGTGGCCCTCCAGCTCGGTCGCGAGGCGCAGCAGATCGGTGTCGGAGAGGTCGACGTCGCCGGCCAGCAGCCCCTTCGCCGCGAGCACGCCGGCCGCGACGGCCGCACCGGAGGACCCCAGGCCGCGGCCGTGCGGGACCGCGTTCTCGGCCACGATGCGGAGGCCGGGCATCGGCCTGCCGACATCCGCGAAGACGTAGGCGATCGTCTGGACGATGAGGTTGGACGCATCCCGGGGGATGTCGGCGGCGCCCGAACCGGAGACCTCGATCTCGAGCTCCCCCTCCGGCAGAGCGGTCACCTCGAGACGGTCGTAGATGCTCAGGGCCAGGCCGAGCGTGTCGAAGCCGGGGCCGAGATTGGCGCTCGTCGCCGGCACCGTCACCTCGACCGTGCGGCCGATGCGGGCGCCGTGCTCCTCGGGAGCGGGAGCCGTAGCCGTCACCGTGGTCACTCGCCTTCCACCCGGAGGACGGACACCACGCGGGCGACGACATCGCTGTCGGCCAGCACGTCCACCGTGTCGCTGAGGGCCTGCTCGGTCGCACGGTGCGTGCCGATGATGAGGCGAGCGGTCGGCTCGTCCTCGCCCTCGACGGTCTGGACGACGGTCGCGACGGACACTCCGCCGTCGCTGAGGATGCCCGCCACGGTCGCGAGCACGCCGGGGGCGTCGGAGACCTCGAGGGTGATCTGGTACCGCGTGGTGACGTGGCCGATGGGCACGACGGGGAGATTCGCCCGGGTGGACTCGCCCACGCCGACGCCGCCCGCGATATGCCGACGCGCAGCGGAGACGACGTCGCCGAGGACGGCCGAGGCCGTCTGCACACCGCCGGCGCCCGCCCCGTAGAACATGAGAGAGCCGGCGGCCTCCGCCTCGACGAAGACGGCGTTGTTGGCACCGTGCACGGAGGCGAGCGGGTGGGACACGGGGACGAGGGCCGGGTAGACCCGCACCGAGATGGACTCGGCGCCGTTCGCCTCGATCCGCTCGCAGACGGCGAGCAGCTTGATGACGAAGCCAGCCGCGCGGGCCTCCTCGATCATCGACGCGGTGATCGAGGTGATGCCCTCCCGATGCACCGCCTCCAGCGGCACCGCGGTGTGGAAGGCGAGGCTGGCGAGGATCGCGGCCTTCTGCGCGGCGTCGTAGCCCTCGACGTCGGCGGTGGGGTCGGCCTCCGCATACCCCAGGCGCTGCGCGTCGGCGAGCACGTCGGCGAAGTCGGCGCCCTCGGTGTCCATCCGGTCGAGGATGTAGTTCGTGGTGCCGTTGACGATCCCCATGATGCGCACGACGCGGTCGCCGGCGAGCGAGTCGCGCAGCGGACGGATGATCGGGATGGCGCCGGCGGCCGCCGCCTCGTAGTACACCGATGCGCCCACGCGATCCGCGGCCTCGAACAGCTCCGGCCCGTGGGTCGCCAGCAGCGCCTTGTTGGCGGTGACCACGTCGGCGCCGGAGCCGATGGCCTGGAGGATGTTCGTGCGGGCGGGCTCGATCCCGCCGATCAGCTCGATCACGATGTCGGCGCCGAGGATGAGCGACTCGGCATCGGTCGTGAAGAGCTCCTTCGGCAGCTCGACGTCGCGGGGCGCGTCGAGGTTTCGCACCGCGATGCCCGCCAGCTCCAGCGCGGCACCCGCGCGGTCGGCCAGCTCGTCGCCGTGGCGGAGCAGGAGGGCCGCCACCTGGGAGCCGACGGCTCCGGCGCCCAGCAGCGCCACGCGAAGTCGTCTGTAGTCAGTCATGGGTGCTCCTTCTGGGGTGGGTCATCGTGCTCCCTCGGGGGCGTGCGCCCCGTCGATGCCCGCGTCGCGGGCCAGCAGGTCGTGGACGGTCTCGCCGCGGACGATCACCCGCGAGCGGCCCTCGCGCACCGCCACGATCGGCGGCCGCGGGACGTGGTTGTAGTTGCTCGCGAGAGAGGCGCAGTACGCGCCCGTCGCGGGCACCGCGAGCAGGTCCCCCGGGGTGACGTCGCCGGGCAGATATTCGTGATCGACGACGATGTCGCCGGACTCGCAGTGCTTGCCGACCACCCGGCTCAACTGCGGGTCGCCCGTGCCCGCGCGCGAGGCCAGGCGGGCGGAGTAGCTGGCGCCGTAGAGGGCCGTGCGGGCGTTGTCACTCATCCCGCCGTCGACGCTGACGTAACGCCGGGTCGCCCCCGAGGCGACCGTGACGTCCTTCGTCGTGCCGACCTCGTAGAGCGTCACGCCCGCGGTGCCGACGATCGCACGCCCGGGCTCGAACGACAGCGCCGGCACGGGGATGCCGCGCGCCGCGCAGCCCTCGGCCACCGCCGCGACGATGCCGCCGGCGAGCTCGTCGATGGGGGTGGGGTCGTCGATGCGGGTGTAGGCGATGCCGAACCCGCCGCCGAGGTTCAGCTGCGGCACGGGGCCGTCCTCGAGGAGGGCGGCGTGCAGTTCGAGCACGCGGGAGGCCGACTCGCGGAAGCCGGCCACGCCGAAGATCTGGGAGCCGATGTGGCAGTGCAGTCCGGCGAACTCCAGCCCGGGGATCTCGCGGATCCGTGCCACGGCGACCTCCGCCTCGGCGAGCGGGAAGCCGAACTTCTGGTCCTCGTGCGCCGTGGCGAGGAAGTCGTGGGTCTCGGCGTGGACGCCGCTGATGACCCGGACCATGACGCGCTGCACGGCGTCGGTGCGGGCGGTGATGGCGGCCAGGCGCTCGATCTCGATCGCGCTGTCGACGACGATCGTCCCCACGCCGAGGGCGACCGCGCGCTCGAGCTCGGCGACCGACTTGTTGTTGCCGTGGAAGCCGAGCGAGGCCGGAGCGACCCCCGCGGCGAGGGCGACTTCGAGCTCGCCGCCGGTGCACACGTCGATGCGGAGCCCCTCGTCGACGACCCACCGGGCGACCGTCGTGCACAGGAACGCCTTGCCCGCGTAGTACACCTGCGCGGTCGTGCCGTGGGCGGAGGCGGCGCGGTCGAAAGCGTCGCGGAAGGCCCTGGCGCGGCGGCGCACCTCGTCTTCGTCGAGCACGAGGAGCGGCGTGCCGTAGGCCCGGACGAGCTCCGGCGCCGTCACACCCGCCAGCACGAGGGCTCCGTCCTCGTCGCGCTCCGTGGAGGACGGCCAGACCCCGACCGCGAGATCGTTCGGGTCGTCGGGGACGACGAGCCAATCCGGAGCGAGCGTGGCGGCAGAGTCGAGCACGGAACACCAATCGTGGGACGGATCTCGGGCGGAGGCGCACATCGAGTTGCCCCGATTCTAGGGCACCCCCTGTCCCCGCCTGGTCATGGTGACACGCCGCGTCAACCCCCTGGGGAGGGGTGCCGAGCGGCTCATAGGGTGGGGGCGTGGCAGACACCGACACGCGAGACTCCGAGAACCGTTCCGCAGCCCCGGCCCGACCGGGACTCGTCGCCCGCATCACGGGACCGGTGATCGCTTGGGCCCTGGCCCGGCGCCCGGTCAGGGCGGTGCTGCTGTACTCCGAGCGCCGCGGTCCGATGCTCGCCGACAGCGTGACCTACCGGGCCCTGTTCAGCGTCTTCGCCGGCGTGCTCCTCGGCTTCTCCCTCGCGGCCCTCTGGCTCTCCGGAAACCCGGAGGCCTGGCGCGCGATCATCGACGCCGTGCAGTCCGCGGTCCCCGGGCTCATCGGCGAGGGCGGTGTCATCGATACGAAGGACCTCCGGACTCCGGCGTCGTTCTCGATCGCCGGCATCATCTCCCTCGTCGCGCTGGTCGGTGCCGCGCTCGGCGCCATCGGCTCGCTCCGCACGGCCATCCGGACCATCGCCGGCACGATCCAGGCGGACATCCTGTGGATCTGGGTCATCGTCCGCAACCTGCTTCTCGGCATCGGCATCGGCCTCGCGTTCGTGCTCGCCGCCGGGATCACCTTCATCGGACAGCTCGGGGTGACCTGGATCGGCGACCTGCTCGGGGTGCCGTCGGATTCGCCTCTGCTCGCCTGGACGGTCCGGATCCTGTCGCTCCTCGTGGTGTTCATCCTCGACGCGGCTCTGATCGTGGGCGCCTTCCTCCTGCTGTCCGGCGTCCGACCCGCTGCGCGGTCGTTGTGGAGCGGCGCCTTCCTCGGAGCCTTCGGCCTGATCGTGCTGCAGCAGCTCTCCGGGCTCTTCGTCGGCGGTGCGACGAGCAACCCCCTGCTCGCCTCGTTCGCCTCGCTCCTCGCGCTGCTGATCTGGCTCCAGCTGTCCACCCAGGTCATCCTCGTCTCGTGCGCCTACATCGTCACGGCCGAGGAGGAGCGCGGGGACCGCCTGCACGAACGGTTCGGCGCACGGACGTTCGTCCAGCGGCGACTGCAGCGCGCCGAGGTCGACGTCAAGATCGCCACAGCCGAGCTGCGTGACGCCCAGCGTGCGGCGGCCGAGGAGAACGGCACCGCCGAGAAGAAGTGACCTTCCTCGTTGTGACCGGAACCGATACGGTGGTCACAACGAGAGGGGACGCATGCCCGCACCACGACGGCGCACCGTGACCGTTCCCGGCGCGCGGGTGTCGGTCGCGGAATGGTGCCCCGCGGCGGAGACGCAGCCGCCCGCGCTCCTTCTGCACGGCGGCGGCGCCGACAGTGCAGAACTCTCCTGGGGCGAGGTCGGACCGGCGTTGGCGGCCGCCGGACACCGCGTCGTCGCACCGGACCACCCCGGGTTCGGGCGCAGTCCGCGCCTCGAAGCGCCGCTGACGCAGAAGCGCCTGGTGCAGTACGTCGGCGACCTCGTCGATGCCCTCGACCTGCAGGCCTACGTCGTCGGCGGACTCTCCCTGGGTGCCGGGTTGGCGTTGGGCCACCTCCTCGACCGCCCCGACGCTGCGCTCTCCGCCGCCCTCCTCGGCAGCTACGGGCTGATGCCACGGCTGACGGACGGACGCCTCGGTGCCCTCTCGCACCTGTCGACATTCCTGCTCCTGCGTTCGGGGCTGCTCGGCGCCATGACACGCGCCTACGCGCGCGACCGTAAGGCGATGACGCGCGGCCTTCAGGATCTCGTCCGCTCCCCGGGGGCCCGCACGCCCGCCCTCGTCGATGCGGTGCTCGCCGAGGCCGCGAACGGCTCCGGCCTCACGACGTTCGGCGACTGGCAGAGGGATCAGGTGCGACCGCTGCGACTCCGCACCGACTACCGTGACCGGCTCGCCGAGATCCGCGTCCCTGTCCTGCTCGTGCACGGCGACCGGGACTCCGGCGTCCCTCTTCGGAGGATCGAGGAGGCGGCGGACGCGCTGCCGGCCGGCCGGCTCCTGGTGGCACCCGGAGCCGGACACTGGGTGCAACGCGACCGCCCCGACCTCGTGATCCCCGCCCTCCGGAACTGGTTCGCCAGAGGCTCCGATGCCTAGGCCGCTCGTGCCCGACCGGCGCGCTCGCATCCTCGATGCCGCGGAGCGGATGGTGCTGACCGACGGGTTCGATGCCATGAGCGTCGCCGCGATCGCACGCGCGGCCGGCATCGGCAAGGGCGCGGTCTACCTGGAGTTCGCGGCGAAGCGCGACATCCTCGACGCGCTGCTCCAGCGCGGCACGTCTCGGATCGCCGATGCGGCCGCCCGTACCGCAGGACCGCAGCCCTCGCTCAGTGCCCTCTACCGCGCCACAGCTGCTGCCCTGCTCGGCGACGAGCTCATGACGGCCGCGTTCCTCGACGACGCGGGAGTGCTCGGTGCGCACGTCGCCGCGCAGCCACCCGCCCGGTACCGGATGCGTCACGAACAGGTCGTCGCCGGGATCCGTGAGCTACAGGAGCAGGGCCGGATCGTGCCGGACGTGGAGCCCGAGGCCCTGGCTCTCGCGTTGTCCAGTGCCACGCTCGGCCTGCTCTCCGCGGCCCGCACCCTGGGGCCCCTCGATCGCGCGACGCTGGAGAGCGCCATCGACACGGTCGGCCGCATGGCCGCGAGCTTCGAGACGGAGTGACATGCATCACGAGACGACAGGCTCCGCAGGAACCCCTCCCCTCCTCCTGCTGCACGGGGGCGGGGTCGCCGGCTGGATGTGGGAGCCGCTGCGCAGTCACCTCGACCCCGCACGGCGGGTCATCCTCCCGGATCTTCCGGGACACGGTGGCAGCGCGACAGCGGACTACGTGTCGCACGAGGAGACGGTCGCGGCGCTCGTCCCGCTGCTGGAGCAGGAGACGCAACCGGCGACCGTCGTCGGGTTCTCCCTCGGCGCCCAGCTCGCCGTCCTGCTCGCGGCACGACGACCGGACCTCGTCGCCGACGCCGTGGTCATCAGCGCTCAGGCGGAACCGCTGCGCGCCGTCGGCCCGACCCTCGCGCTGCTCCGCCTCACGGCAGGGCTCGCCAGGAACGAGCGCTTCGCCCGCCTTCAGGCCCGCGAGCTGTTCATCCCCGACGCGCTGCTCCCCCGCTATCTGGAGACCTCCGCGGCCATCTCGCGCACGACCCTGCTGCGCGCGGTAGAGGAGAACCTCCGTTTCACGCCTCCGCCCGCGTGGCGCGCGCATCCCGGCACCGCCCTGATCCTGGTCGGTGCGGAGGAGAAGCCGATGATGCGCCGCTCCGCCGCGCTGCTGGACCGGGTGCATCCCCGCAGCACCCTCGAGGTCGCCGAGGGGTGCGGACACGGCATCCCCCTGCAACGGCCGGCGGAGCTCGCCGCGCGTCTGGAGGAGCGCCTGGCCACCTGACCGGTGCGTGACCGCTCAGCGGTCGCAGGTCCCCTTCTCCTGGAGCGTCTCGTCCGTGACGATCGCCCCGTCCACGTCGATGTCGATCACGGCCTGGTCGTCGACGATCTCGATTCCCGTCAGGGTGAGGCCGGCCGGCAGCTGGTCCGCGATGCAGACGCGCCGCGGTTCGGTGATCCCCTCGCCGAGGGATCCGAGGGACGAGCCCACACGATCGAGATCGATGTCGACGCCGCCGATGCTCGCCGCCACCGGAGTGAGTTCGAGGTCGCCCTCGACAGCCCCGGGGGTCAGGGTCACGGATACCGGCACCGCGGTGCCGAGCACGTCGAACGAGCCGCCGAGGGTCGCGTTCGGCGCCACGAACTCCACGGTGTCGACAGGGAGTTCCGAGTCGGCGAGCAGAGCGGTGAACTGCTCCTGGTCGATGCGGATGGTGCCGTCCGCGCCGTCGAGGTCGCCGCCCCGCAGCGGAACGCCCGTCGCCGTGACGTCGGCGGCACCGGTGATGCCCTGCAGCGTGACGGCCTCCGTCGACAGGCGCAGGGTGTCGAGACGACCGGCGAGGAGCTGTGGGAGGAGGATCCCCTCGGTCTCGACGTCCAGCTGCTGGTCGGCAGGGAGGTCGAGCTGCTCGATGACGATCGATCGGACGACACCGGGCAGCACCGCACGGGCGACGAACTCGGCCGCGACCACGAGGGCGGCGAGCACGACCACGACGATGAGCACGACCCACGGCCACCGCCGGCGACGACGTGCGGCGCCGCCCCGACCGTCCGCCGCGTCCGGGACCACGAGCGTCGGGTGCTCGTCCGAGGGCTTCGGATACGGGAGGGTGTGGTTGTCGTCGCTCATGGCGCTCCTACATGCGCTCGGGCGCGGACACGCCGAGCAGGTCGAGTCCGTTGCGGAAGACCTGGCCGGCGGCATCGTTCAGCCACAGGCGCGTGCGGTGCACGTCCTCCACCGGGGCCTCGCTCAGCGGGATCACCCGGCAGTTGTCGTACCAGCGGTGGTACAGGCCGGCGAGCTCCTCCAGATAGCGCGCGACGCGGTGCGGCTCGCGCACCTCGGCCGCGAACGCCACGATGCGGGGGAACTCCTGGAGCGCGCCCAGCAGCGCCGCCTCGGTCTCGTGCGTGAGCGTCTCCGGGGCGAAGACGGAGCGGTCGACGCCGGAGTCGGCGGCGTTGCGCGCGACGTTGTGGGTACGGGCGTGTGCGTACTGGACGTAGAACACCGGGTTGTCGTTCGTGCGCTTCTGCAGCAGCTCCGGGTCGAGGTCGAGCGGCGAGTCGGCGGGCGAGCGCTCCAGCGAGTAGCGCAGCGCGTCCGTGCCGAGCCAGTCGAGCAGGTCGTCCATCTCGATGATGTTGCCCGCACGCTTGCTGAGGCGGGCGCCGTTGATCGAGACCATCTGGCCGATCAGCACCTGGATGTTCTTCGCGGGGTCGTCCCCCGCCGCCCCCGCGACCGCCTTGAGACGGTGCACGTAGCCGTGGTGGTCGGCGCCCAGAAGGTAGATCTTGTCGCGGAAGCCGCGGTCGCCCTTGTTCAGGTAGTAGGCGGCGTCGGCGGCGAAGTACGTGTACTCGCCGTTCGAGCGGCGGATCACACGGTCCTTGTCATCGCCGAAGTCCGTCGTGCGCACCCAGACGGCGCCGTCCTCGTCGAACACGTGACCCTGCTCGCGCAGACGGTCGACGGCCTGGTCGATCAGGCTCGACCCCGAGGCGTCCTTCGCGTGGAGGGTGCGCTCGGAGAACCACACGTCGAACGGCACGTTGAAGCGCTCGAGCGAGTTCTTGATCTCCGCGAGCTGGTACTCGTAGCCGAGCTCGCGGGCGACCGTGAGCTGCTCCTCCTCCGGGAGATCGAGCAGGTCGGGACGCGCTTCGAGCACGCGACCGGCGAGCGTCGCGATGTACTGCCCCGGGTAGCCGCCCTCCGGCGTGGGCTCCCCCTTGGCCGCGGCCAGCACGGACGCGGCGAAGCGGTCCATCTGCACGCCCGCGTCGTTGATGTAGTACTCACGCACCGCGCGGGCGCCGCTCGCGAGGAGCAGGCGCACGATCGCGTCGCCGAGGGCCGCCCAGCGCGTGTGCGCGATGTGGAGAGGACCGGTGGGGTTGGCCGAGACGAACTCGACGTTCACGCTGACGCCCTCCTGCGAGGAGTTCGTCCCGTAGGCGGGACCGGCGTCGACGATGACCTTCGCGAGCGCACCGGCGGCGGCGGCGTCGAGACGGATGTTGAGGAAGCCCGGACCGGCGACCTCCACGCTCGCGATGCCGTCCACATCGACCAGTCCGTCGGCGATCTGCTGGGCGAGCTCACGCGGGTTCGTGCCGAAGGGCTTGGCCAGGCGCATGGCGATGTTCGAGGCCCAGTCGCCGTGGTCGCGGTTGCGCGGGCGCTCCAGCACGATGTCGGCGGCGGAGTGGTCGAACGGCTCGCCCGGACGTCGTTCCTCGGCGATGGGGGCGAGGACGGCGAGGAGGGCGTGGGCGAGCGTTTCAGGATTCATAGACTCCCCAGTTTACGGGGGCGCGCCGCCCCTCTCCGCCGCCCCTCGTCGCGAAGAGTTTGCGTTCCGCGTTCCGTGATCTACTCTCATGCCATGAACGCCCCCGCCGCCTCTCGTCGACTGCGCATCGCGGGCGTCGCCACCGCTCTTCTCGTCGCCGTCGCCGCGGGGGTCCTCGGAGTCTGGCGCCCCTGGGTTCCGGCGCCGTCGTCCCTCCCCGTCGGCGCGGCAGCCGGAGACGAGTCCATCGCGGTGATCGCTCCCGCGCCGCTCGCGCTCCCGGAGGAGCCGACCATCCTCGTCTTCGGTGATTCCTGGACCTACGGCTCGGCCGCCTCCGACCCCACCCTGGGGTATGCGTACGTGCTCGCCGACCTCCTGCGCGGCACGACCATCGTGGACGGCGTCCGGGGCAGCGGCTACCTCAAGCCCGGCATCGACGGCCCCACCTTCGGCGAGCGCATCGCGGCACTGGACCCGGCCCTCGACCCGGATCTCGTCATCATCCAGGGCTCCATCAACGACCGGGCGCAGGGCGAGGCCGGCTATCGCGACGCCGTGACCGCCGCATGGGACGCGCTGACGGCGCGCTACCCGGAGGCGGCGATCGTCGTGCTCGGGCCCGCGCCGCACGAGCTCCCGGTCGGGGCGCAGACGGCACGGATCGACCGGGACCTCGCGGCTCTCGCCTCGGCCCGCGGCTGGTGGTACATCTCCCCGATCGAGCGGGACTGGATCACCGACGAGAACTATCTCGCCGTCATCGACGTGGAGGTCGGGCACAAGCATCCGTCCACCGATGGCCACCGCTACCTCGCGGAGAAGCTGACCGCAGCGCTCGACGAACTGCGCGCCGCGCCGGTCACGGAGGCCGGTGGGTCGGAGACCACCCCCGACGAGTGATATTGTCGATCGGTACGCCTCCGTAGCTCAGTGGATAGAGCGCCGGTTTCCGGTACCGTAGGTCGCAGGTTCGACTCCTGTCGGGGGCACTAGAAAACACTGGGAGAGCTGGGGAAACCCCGGCTCGCAGTAGCCAAAACTGTGGCCACCTCGATTTTCGAGGTGGCCACGTTTTTTTCGGCGTTTCGCGCTCAGGCGGCACGTTTCAGCCGTCCGCGGAACCGTTTTGCCGATCCGCTCTCTCACCATCCGCGCCGTCACCGGGCCAGCTTCGATTCCTTGAATGGATCGCCCGGCGGTGGAGGAGCGTCCAGTAGCGGACTTCACTGATGTGGCGTTGGGCCGCGGATGGGGTGGGTGTCGGTTGGGGCGCTTCGGGTCTCGGTTTCGACTGCGAGTACCGGGCGTCACGGTTCCGATGATCGCTGTGGCGTCAGGCATCCGCTTCTCTAGATGACACGCAATTGAGCGGCATCTACGATGCGAGCATGGGGATCAACTACGCCGCCGCGACCACTGTGCAGCTAAGGGCCGAGATCGCGGGAGCCGGGCGCAGTATCCGAAACGTCGCTGCGGAACTTGGCGTCGACTACACCACTCTGTTCAGGGCGGTCACTGGCGGGAGGCCGATTCGAGTGCAGACTGTCTTTGATCTGCTCGAGGTTCTCGGGGTGACTCCAGGCGTATTCTTCGCGCGCGTTCAAGAGAGGGCTGAGCGGGTAGCCGAAGAAACCGCAGCCACCCATCGCCTGTCTAGGCTCCCTTGATGCCACTGTCTACCCTGGGTAGACTATACTCATGGTCAGCGAGCAACCCACCCGGAAGATGGTCAAGGCACTACGGGCCGCCGGGTTCACCGCGGTCCGAACGGTTGGGTCGCACACCGTCTGGGCAAAGGAAAACACCAGCATCAGCGTCCCGGACGGGCACAAGACGATCTCTCCCGGCGTTGTTCGCCAGATCAACAAGGCAATTGAGGAGGCCACCAAGTGAAGAGCTATGAGGTCATCGTCAGCCGTGAGGGAAAATGGTGGATGGTCGCCATCCCCGAGATCGATGGGCTCACGCAAGCCCGCACGATCAAGGAAGCGCATCAAATGGCAAAAGAGTACATCGCCGTCACCCTCGATATTCCACTCGATTCATTCGGAATTCACGTCAAAGCTGAGCGCATCGGGACTGTAGAGCACGTCACGCAGATCCTCGAAGACATCAAGATCGAACGCGCGGAGGCCGAGAGGAAAGAGCGCGAAGCGAATGAGCGAGCTCGAGCGTTGGCCAAACAGCTAGCCGCTCAAGAGATCACTCTTCGGGACATAGGCGACTTGTTCGAAGTTTCTCACCAACGCGCGCATCAGCTCGTCAAATCGTAATTTCACCCTGAATGCGGTTCGCTCGCGCAGCAGGTACCCGTCTGATGCGATGCCCGTGTTGGATGAGCTGAAGGCGACCGCGGGTAATCGAACCAACCGATCTGCTTGCTGAGGCCTGGGCAATTGGATCGGATACTTCACTTGAGACAAGAGGGATCGTCCAGACGGACGGTCCCTCTTCTCGTGCGCCCAGGGTCCCGTCAGCAGCCCCGACGCACGGACCGGTAGCCTGGATCCGTGCCCTCCCTCCTCATCGCCGGTTCGACGCGCGCTCCGCGCCGTCTGTCGTCCGCGACGCCGATGACGGAGTGGATGCGCGTGGTCCTGCACCCCGGCACGAACGGGTGGACGAGCGTCTGGGGCACCCTCTCGCACGGCGAGATCGCGGGCTGCCCGCCGCCACAGGGATAGGCCGCACCCGGACGGGTGCGGCGACATCGCGTCACCCATCCATCTGCCGTGAGGTATCCCTGTGTCTTCTTCGCCGTCCCCTGCCCGTTTCCGTCTCGCGCCGCATGAGCTCTGGCGCGGCATCCGCTCCACCGCCCGCAGCGACGTGCTCGGCGGCGGTCTGCTGCTGACCGCCACGCTCGCCGCCCTGATCCTCGCCAACTCCCCCGCCGCCCCGTGGTACGAGGCGATCAGGGACTTCCGCTTCGGTATCCCGGAGTGGCACCTCGAGCTCAGTGTCGGTGCCTGGGCCGCCGACGGCCTCCTCGCGGTGTTCTTCTTCGTCGTCGGTCTGGAACTGAAGGAGGAGTTCGTGGCCGGGCGCCTGCGCGATCCGCGCCGTGCCGCGCTTCCGATCGCCGCCGCGGTCGGCGGCGTGGTCGTCCCTGCCCTGCTGTTCGTCGCGATCAACGCGGCCTCGGGCGCCGACGTGCTGCGCGGGTGGGCGATCCCCACGGCCACGGACATCGCGTTCGCGATCGCCGTGCTCGCCGTGGTCGGCCGCTTCCTCCCGCCGGCCCTGCGGGTGTTCCTGCTGACCCTCGCGATCATCGACGACCTGATCGCCATCACGATCATCGCCACCTTCTACACCGAGACCATCAGCTTCCCCTGGCTGATCCTCGCGCTCCTCCCCCTCGCAGGCTTCGCGCTCGCCGTGCAGAACGGCATCCGATCCTGGTGGATCCTGCTCCCCCTCGCTCTCGCCGTGTGGGCATTCGTGCACGCCTCGGGGGTGCACGCGACGGTCGCCGGCGTGCTGCTCGGCTTCATGGTGCCGGTGCGCCCGACGGACCGCGCGCGGGTGCGCACCGGAACGGACGGCGACGGTGCACCGGTGTACGACGGGCTCGCCGCGCACTTCGCCGACCGCTGGGGCATCGTAGCGACCCTCGTCGCCGTGCCGGTGTTCGCGTTCTTCGCGGCCGGGGTCGAGATCGGCGGCATGGACGGCCTCGTCTCGGCGCTGACCGATCCGATCACGATCGGGATCATCGTGGGGCTCGTGCTCGGGAAGCCCATCGGCATCCTGCTCACGACCTTCCTGTTGAGTCGCGTGCCGACCCTGCGCCTCGATGAGTCGCTGCGCTGGCCGGATCTCGCGGGCATGTCCCTGCTCGCGGGCATCGGGTTCACGGTCTCGCTGCTGGTGGGAGAACTCGCGTACGGCAGCAGCAGCGTCGCGGACGATCACGTGAAGATCGGCGTCCTCGTCGGCTCGCTCCTCGCCGCTGTCCTCGGTGGCCTGGTGCTCGCGGCCCGCAGCCGTCGTGCGCGTGCGGAGACCGGGGCCCTCCCCGAGAGGTGAGCACGCGCTCCTACGCTCTCCTGCGCCGTTCGTCAACGCCCTGAGTGATCCTCGAGGCGGTGCTTAGCGTCGGTCACCCCGACGCAGCGAAGGAGCACCCGATGAAGGCGATGACCTACCGCGGACCGTACAAGATCCGGGTCGAGGAGAAACCCGATCCGGCGATCCAGCATCCGAACGACGCCATCGTGCGGGTCACGAGGGCTGCCGTCTGCGGATCGGATCTCCACCTCTTCCACGGCATGATGCCCGACACCCGCATCGGGCACACCTTCGGTCACGAGATCGTCGGGGTGGTGGAGGAGGTGGGCTCCTCGGTGGAGACGCTGCGTCCTGGCGACCGGGTGATGGTGCCCTTCAACATCTACTGCGGCTCCTGCTATTTCTGCCGCCGAGGCCTCTTCTCGAACTGCCACAACGTGAACCCGAACGCGACCGCCGTCGGCGGGATCTACGGCTACTCGCACACGACAGGCGGGTACGACGGCGGGCAGGCCGAGCGCGTCCGTGTGCCGTTCGCCGATGTCGGCCCGTCGGTGATCCCGGAGTGGCTCGCCTCGGAGGATGCGCTGCTGCTCACCGACGCGTTCTCCACGGGCTACTTCGGTGCTCAGCAGGGTGACATCACCGAAGGGGACACGGTGGTCGTGTTCGGCGCCGGTCCCGTCGGCCTCGCCGCCGCGCGCTCGGCCTGGTTCCTCGGCGCGGGAGGCGTCATCGTCGTCGACCATCTCGACTACCGGCTCGAGAAGGCCAGGCAGTTCGCCTTCGCCGAGACGATGCACCTCCACGAGGTCGGTGACATCGTCCTCGCCCTAAAGAAGGCGACCGGCTACCTCGGCGCCGACGTGGTGATCGACGCGGTCGGCGCGGAGGCGGACGGCAGCGTCGTCCAGCACGTGACCGGCGCGAAACTGAAGCTGCAGGGCGGCTCCCCCGTCGCCCTGAACTGGGCCATCGACAGCGCGCGCAAGGGAGGGACGGTCTCGATCCTCGGGGCTTACGGGCCGCTGGTCACCTCCGTCCGTCTCGGGGACATCGTCAACAAGGGACTCACTGTGCGCGGCAATCAGGCTCCCGTGAAGAGGCAGTGGCCGCGACTGCTCGAACACATCCAGGCGGGGCACATCCGCCCGTCCGAGCTGCTCACCCATCGCTTCCCCCTGGAGCACATCGCCGAGGCCTACCACGTGTTCTCGTCCAAGCTCGACGACTGCATCAAGCCGCTCATCGTCGTCGGAGAGGAATGACCATGCCGTACGAAGGATCTCGACCCGTCCCCGCGCCGACCCCCGACGAGCTGCGCGCCCGGATCCCGGGCTGGGGCGCCGACCTCGCCCCGGAGCACCGCCGCACCTGGCAGCAGGTGGACGATGTCGGCGACACGGGCGCCCATTGGGACCTCCCGGAGCGTCAGGGCCCCGACCGCGGCCGCGAGCGCTCGATCGAACACGGCATGCTGCCCCCGGTCTGGGGCACCGCGCAGCCGCTGCACGGCGTGTCCGGAGCCATCCGGCGCGTGGCCTACGACCGGTTCAGCGAGACGAAGAACACCCGCTGGCTGCTGCTCGTCCTGGGAGACCGTGTGGACGCCGTGACGGCGCACGCCCGCTCCCTGGTGACCCGGCGACCGGACGATCCGATCACCCAGACCGGCGTCCTCGCGGAGCCCCGTCACCGTCCGCTCGCATCACGGTTCGGACGAGGCCGCATCGATCTCCGGCACACGTGGCTCGACCCGATCATCGTCGTCGGGCCCTGGGTGCTGACGGCGGTCCTGGGCGTCCGCGCTCTCCGCCGCCTCGGCCGCCGGCACTGAGCCGGGACCGAGACGGCGGCGTGTGAGGCTCAGCGCTGCAGGATCTCTGCGGTGACGACCTCCGGACGGAGGTCGAGCCGCCGCAGCAGCTGCGCGTTGAGGGCCACCACGATCGTCGACAGCGACATCAGCACCGCACCCACGGACATCGGCAGCACGAAGCCGATCGGCGCGAGCACCCCCGCGGCGAGCGGCACGGAGAGCAGGTTGTACCCCGCCGCCCACCAGAGGTTCTGCTTCATCTTCCGGTAGGAGGCACGGGACAGCTCGATGACCGACAGCACGGCGCGGGGGTCGTCGCCCGCGAGGATGACCCCCGCGGACGCGATCGCCACGTCGGTCCCTGCGCCGATCGCGAGACCCACGTCGGCCTGGGCGAGGGCGGGCGCATCGTTCACGCCGTCTCCCACCATCGCGACCTTGCGGCCCTCGCGCTGCAACTCCTGCACCTTCGCCGCCTTGTCCTCCGGCCGGACGCCGGCGAACACGCGGTCGATGCCGAGGTCCGCCGCGACGGTGTGCGCGACGGCCTCCGCGTCACCGGTGATCATCACGACCTGGACGCCGAGCGCATGCAACGCATCGACCGCGTCCCGCGACTCCGGACGCACCTCGTCCGCGAGCTTGAGCGCCCCGACGACCCGGCCGTCACGCAGCACGTGCAGGATGATCGCACCGTCTGCACGCCAGCCCTCCGCGACGGGGAGCTCCTGGGCGTCCTCCTCCGTGAGCAGATGCGGGCCGCCGACCCGGATCACGGCTCCGTCCACCGTGGCGGTCACACCGACCGCAGGAGAAGACGAGAAGTCGCGGCTGGCCGGCACCGGGAGCTCCTTGTCGCGCGCAGCGCGCACGATGGCCTTCGCCAGCGGATGCTCGCTGTCGGCCTCGGCGGCCGCGGCGAGCGCCAGCACCTCGTCCGCGGTCTCCGCGCCGGCCACCGACACCTCGGACACGACGGGCTCGCCCTTGGTCAGGGTGCCGGTCTTGTCGAACAGCACGGTGTCGACGGTGCGCATGCTCTCCAGGGCGAGCCGGTCCTTCACGAGGACGCCGCCGCGCGCCGCACGCTCGGTCGCGATCGACACGACGAGCGGGATGGCCAGTCCCAGTGCGTGCGGGCAGGCGATCACGAGGACGGTGATCGTGCGGATCACGGCGTCATCCGGCAGACCGACGGCGCTCCACACGACGGCGGTGATCACGGCGGCACCCAACGCGAACCAGAACAGCCAACCCGCGGCCGTGTCGGCGAGGCGCTGCGCGCGAGACGAGGAGTTCTGCGCTTCCGTGACGAGCCGCTGGATCCCCGCGAGCGTCGTGTCGTCGCCGGTCGCGGTGATCTCCACGCGCAGCCCGGAGTCGGTGGCGACGGTGCCCGCGGTCACGGGGTCGCCGGTCACACGGGTGACCGTACGGGACTCCCCCGTCACCATGGACTCGTCCATCGAGGCGCGGCCGTCGACGATGCGACCGTCCGCGGGGATGCTGCCGCCGGGGCGCACCACCACGACGTCTCCCACGCGGAGGTCCGAGGGAGAGACGCGCACGACCTGATCGCCCTCGACGCGCTCCGCCTCGTCCGGCAGGAGGGCGGCCAGCGAGTCGAGGGCGGAGGTGGTCTGTGCGAGCGACCGCATCTCGATCCAGTGCCCCAGCAGCATGATGACGATCAGCAGGGCGAGCTCCCACCAGAAGTCGAGCTCGTGGTGCAGGAGGCCGAGGCTCGCTCCCCACGAGGCGACGAACGCCACGGTGATCGCGAGACCGATGAGCAGCATCATCCCGGGCTTGCGCGCACGGATCTCGCTGGCAGCGCCGATGAGGAACGGCTTCCCTCCCCACACGTACATGACGGTGCCGAGGACCGGCGACACCCATGCCAGGCCCGGGATGTCGGGGAGCGGGTAGCCGAGGATCATCGCGAACATGCCCGAGAGCAGCACGGTGGGGACCGCGAGGACGAGCATGATCCAGAACAGCCGCCGGAACTGGGCGACGTGGTCGCCATGACCGCCATGGCCCCCGTGACCTCCGTGTCCCTCGTGTCCGGTGTGCCCGGTGTGCCCGGTGTGTCCTGCGTGGTCCGTGTGGTCTCCGTGCGCGGTGTGGTCCGCGTGTCCGGAGTGGCTCGTCTGCGTCCCGGTCCCGGCTGCCGCGGGGTGGCCGTGCGCGGAATGGTCGTGGTGCGAGGTGCTCATGTCTTCCCTCCAACGTCGATGATGCCGTGCGGGGCCGGTTCTGTCGCGGCCCCGCACGGATGGGGGCTCAGGCCGCCCTGGTGTACTTCGCGGGATCGGCGTCGAACGCCGGCCCGCAGCCCGCGCAGCAGAAGTAGTAGCGCGTGCCCTCGTGGTCGCGGTACAGGCCCGCGGCCTCGGCGGTCGCGATCACCACGGGTGTTCCGGCCATCACCGGGCATTCGGCCATGCCCTCGGCCGGCACGGCGAGCAGGTCGGTGCGCCCGTCGGCGGAGACGCCGCTCTGGCGCGGGACGCTGCAGCAGGATCCTGCGGGGGAATCGGACATGTCGGTGCTCCTCTGTCGTTCGTTCACGGGGTGTCCACCGCCCTGCTGCGGAAGGACCGCAGGCGGAGGCTGTTGCCGACGACGAAGACGCTGGAGAACGCCATCGCCGCACCGGCGAGCATGGGGTTGAGCAGGCCGAGCGCCGCGAGCGGGATCGCCGCGACGTTGTAGGCGAAGGCCCAGAACAGGTTGCCCTTGATCGTGCCGAGCGTGCGGCGGGACAGGCGGATCGCGTCGGCGGCACTGCGGAGGTCGCCGCGGACGAGGGTGATGTCGCTCGCCTCGATCGCCGCGTCGGTTCCGGTCCCCATCGCCATCCCGAGGTCCGCCTGCGCGAGGGCCGCCGCGTCGTTCACGCCGTCCCCGACCATCGCGACGACCTTGCCCTCGTCCTGAAGCCGGCGCACGACGTCGACCTTGCCCTGGGGCAGCACCTCGGCGATCACCTCGGTGATCCCGACCTCGCGTGCGATCTGCTCCGCCACCACGCGGTTGTCACCGGTGAGCAGGACGGGGGTCAGCCCCAGTGCGCGGAGCTGCGCCACCGCCTCCGCACTCGTGGCCTTGACCGTATCGGCGACGACGAGCACTCCGCGGGCCCGGCCATCCCAGCCCACCGCGATCGCGGTCGTGCCCTGAGCCTCCGCCTCGGTCGTGGCCGCTCTCAGCCCTGCGGACAGGTGCTGCGACCAGTCGGCGAGCAGCGAGGTGCGTCCCACGACGACGGCGTGACCGTCCACGATGCCCTGGACACCCTTGCCCTCGATGTTCCCGAACTCCTCGACGGCCGGCAGGGCGCCGAGTTCGCGGGTGGCCGCGGCCGCCACAGCCTGAGCGATCGGGTGCTCGGAGGCGTCTTCGAGGGCGCCGGCCAGCCGCAGCAGCTCCTCGCGCTCCACCCCGTCGTCGGTGTGCACCGCGGTCAGCGTCATGCGACCGGAGGTGACCGTCCCCGTCTTGTCGAGCACGATCGTGTCGACCTTCCTGGTCGACTCCAGCACCTCGGGGCCCTTGATGAGGATGCCCATCTGGGCGCCGCGACCGGTGCCGACGAGCAGGGCGGTCGGCGTGGCCAGACCCAGCGCGCAGGGGCAGGCGATGATGAGCACCGCGACCGCGGCGGTGAACGCGGCGGACGCAGGGAATCCGGCCGCCAACCAGGCCACCAGCGTGCCGAGGGCGATGACGATCACGATCGGCACGAAGATCCCGGAGACCTTGTCCGCGAGCCTCTGGACCTCGGCCTTCCCGGTCTGCGCGTCCTCTACCAGCCGCGCCATCTGCGCGAGCTGGGTGTCGGCGCCGACCCGGGTCGCACGGACCACCAGCCGTCCGCCGGCGTTCACGGTGGCTCCGGTGACGGCATCGCCCGCGCCGACCTCCACGGGCACCGACTCACCGGTGAGCATGGAGGCGTCGACCGCGGACGTGCCGCCGACCACGACACCGTCGGTGGCGATCTTCTCCCCTGGACGCACGACGAACTGGTCCCCGACCCGCAGCTCGCTCGTCGGGATCCGCGTCTCGACGCCGTCGCGGAGCACGGCGACCTCCTTCGCGCCGAGTTCCAGCAGCGCGCGGAGCGCCGCACCGGCCTGCCGCTTCGAGCGCTTCTCGAAGTAGCGCCCGGCGAGGATGAACGTGGTCACCCCGGCTCCGACCTCGAGGTAGATGTTGGCAGCACCGTCGCTGGGCGCCACGGTCAGCTCGAACGGGTGCGTCATACCTGGCACCCCGGCGGTGCCGAAGAAGAGCGCGTACAGCGACCACAGCAGCGCGGCGAGCGTGCCCATCGAGATGAGCGTGTCCATCGTGGCCGCTCCGTGCCGGAGGTTGATCCAGGCCGCCTTGTGGAACGGCCAGGCCGCCCACACGATCACAGGTCCCGCGAGCGCGAGCGACAGCCACTGCCAGTACGTGAACTGGAGCGCCGGGATCATCGCCATCGCGATGACCGGGACGGTGAGCACGACGGCGGCGATCAGCCGCTGCCGCAGCGCGGTGAGCTCCGGATCCGGCTGCTCTCCGTCGGGCTGCGCACCCTCCGGCGCGGGAGGCGCAGGGACGACGGCGGTGTAGCCGGTCTTCTCGACCTCGGCGATGAGCAGGGCGGTGTCGACGCCCGCCGGCACCGTGACGCTCGCCTTCTCGGTCGCGTAGTTCACGGTGGCGGTGACGCCGTCGAGACGATTGAGCTTCTTCTCGATCCGCATCGCGCACGACGCGCAGGTCATGCCGCCGATCTCCAGCTCCACGCTGGTCGCGGATGGGGTGTCCATCAGGACCGTACCGCCTGGTAGCCCGCCTCGTCCACGGCGGCCAGCACGGCCGTGTCGTCGACGGGGGCGGAGCTGCGCACCACGAGTCTCCCGCTCTGCGCGCTGACATCGATACCCTCGACACCGGGGATGCGCGACACCTCGTCGCGGATCGCCATCTCGCAGTGGCCGCACGTCATTCCGGTGACCTGGTACTCGCTCGTGCTCATCATGCTTTCCTTTCCTCGGAATACCCCCCTGGGGTACTCCTTCGGCACAACCTTATACCCTCCGCGGGTATTCCCGCACGCCCGGGCGGCAACGGGACTCGTCCGCTCCGGGTGAGGGACGCTCGGCATCCGACGCCGCGCCTGGGAGGATCGCGGTCATGGACTCCACTCCCCTGTCATCCTGGCGGGACACCACCACGCGCCGCGCCATCGAGGCGTTCGTCGCCGCCGCGACCACAGGCCCGGAGGCCGTCCCCGTCGAAGAACGGATCGCCGTGTTCGACAACGACGGCACACTGTGGTCGGAGAAGCCCATGCCCACCCAGCTGCACTACGTGGTCGAGCGCTGGCGCGAGGCGGCCACCCGCGACCCGTCCCTCGCCGAGAACCAGCCGTACCGCGCGGCGGTGACCGGTGACCTCGCCTGGCTCGGCACCGCGATCGACAAGCACTACGCCGGCGACGACTCCGACCTCGGTGTCATCATCCAGGCGCTCCTGGGGCTGACCGACGGTGTCAGCGTGGAGGACTACGCCCGTTCGGTCACGGAGTTCTACCGCTCCGCGCAGCACCCGATCCTCGGTCGCCCGTACGCGGATTCCGTGTACACGCCGATGGTGGAGCTGCTGCGCTACCTCGAAGCCCATGGCTTCACCTGCTACATCGTCTCCGGCGGCGAGCGCGACTTCATGCGGCCGATGACCCAGGCGAACTACGGCGTCCCTCCTGAGCGCGTGATCGGCTCGGCGCTCGGGCTCACCTACGACGAGAAGGATGCCAGCGTCCGCTACTCGTCCGCCCTGGCGTTCTTCGACGACGGTCCGGAGAAACCGGTGCGGATCTGGAGCCGGATCGGTCGGCGTCCGCTGCTCGCCGCCGGCAACTCCAACGGGGACATGCCCATGCTCGACTTCGCGCACGGCGGCCCTCGCCGCGGACTCGCGCTGCTGATCCATCACGACGACGCGGGCCGCGACGACACCCCCTACGACACGGGAGCCGAGAAGGCCCTGCGCGCAGCCGACGACCGCGGCTACACCGTGGTCAGCGTCAAGGACGACTGGGCGTCCGTGTTCCCCGACCCGGCCTGAGTCCGGCAGTGCCGGGCGGTCAGAGGGCGCAGCGGAAGCCGATGTGGGTCATGGCGGTGTCCTCTGCCTGCGCCGATCGCGCCGCAGGGCGGTAGCGGAGGCAGTACTCCGGAGCGCAGAGGTGCGAACCGCCCTTGAGCACGCGGCGCGGGATGGGCGACCCGGGCTCGGAGGACAGCAGGCTCGCGCGATGTCCGGCCTCGACGCCCACGGCTCCCGGCGGTACATGTCGGTGCGTCCAATAGTCCGCCGTCCATTCCCACACGTTGCCGATCATGTCGTGCAGGCCGTAGCCGTTGGCGGGGAACGAGGCCACCGGAGCGGTGCCGATCCACCCGTCGGCGCCATCGTTCCGGTACGGGAAGGCACCCTGCCAGGTATCCGCCATGAGGGTGCCGTCCGGCTTCGTGTCCTCCCCCCAGGCGAAGCGGGCACCGACGAGGCCACCGCGCGCCGCCCATTCCCACTCCGCCTCGGTGGGCAGGCGCCTGCCGGCCCACGCGGCGTAGGCGACGGCATCGGGGTACGCGACCTGCACGACCGGATGATCGAGACGGTCATCGATCGACGAGGTCGGCCCGAAGGGGTGCCGCCAGGACGCCCCGGGCTCCCACCGCCACCACTGACGCCAGTCGCGAAGGTCGACGGGACCGCGTGTCGGCGTGAAGACCATGGCCCCGGGGACGAGGTCGTCCGGGTGCACGCCTGGGTAGTCGGCAGGGTCCATCGGCCGCTCGGCGATCGTGACGTAGCCGGTGTCCTCGATGAAGGCCGCGTACTGGCGATTGGTCACGGGATGCTCGTCCAGCGTGAACGGCTCCACGCGCCGCTCGTGGACGGGCCCCTCCTCCGGGTAGAACTCGTCCGACCCCATGAGGAGCGTGCCGCCGGGGACCTCGATCATCGCCGTCATGCCCTCATGCTAGGCCTCGGCCCGCTCCGGTCGATCACTCGCGCGACAGCATCGCCGCTGCCTCGAGTTCCATATCGAGATACTGCTCCGTGCTCACGTCCACCGCCACGCCCAGGAGCTTGCCGCCGGTGAACGGGAACGGGTTGCGGTACTGCGCGCTCACCGGGTCGGCGCTGTCCCACCCGACGCAGAGTCCGTCGCCGCAGAGCGTGAACTTCCCGACCTGCGCCCGCATCGGACCGGACGCCACCGCGCGATCGTCGACGTACAGCGTGGTCGTGCCGACGGACTCGCCGTGCTCCCCCGCCCCCTCGCGGACGAACTCCACGCCGAGGGTATGCGGGCCGGGGGTGAGCTCGTCCGAGGTGAACGACTGCTCCGGCGGGATGCCGAGGAAGTTGTACACGTAGACGAGCCTGTTGTCCTTGAGGAACAGCGAGTGCCCGCCGAAGCGCGAGCCGTGCGCGAAGAGCACGCCCTCGGCACCCTCGTCGAGCACGACGTCGGCGATGATCTTGTAGGAGCGCCCTCGGACGTTCACCGCGACGCTCTCCGGTACCGCCGCGGTGCCGGGGAAGTACACATACCGATCCCGGGGCGCCTCGGCCTGGGGCCGCGGGACCGTCAGGATCTCGCGAGCGGAGCGGTCATCGAGCGGAAGGGCGAAGTTCGCCTCCGCCTCGGCGAACCATGCGGTGATGAGCTCCTGCAGCTTCTCCGGGTGGGTCGCGGCGAGGTCGTTCGACTCGGAACGGTCCTCCGCCACGTGATACAGCTCCCAGACGTCGTCGTCGAAGTGGCCCTTGCCGCTCAGCGGCGCGTGTACGGCGGCGGCCTTCCAGCCGTCCTTCCAGATGCCCCTCGTGCCGAGCATCGAGTAGTACTGCACCGTCTTCTGCGTCGGACCGTCCGGCGCCGCGTCGAAGGACGACTTCATCGAGACGCCGTCGAGCGGTCTCTGCGGCACCCCACGGTAGGACTCCGGCATCTCGATGCCGATGACGTCGAGCACTGTCGCCACGACGTCCACCGAGTGGTGGTACTGGTGGCGCAGCTCCCCCTTCGCCGCGATCCCCTTCGGCCAGTGCACGACCATCGGGTCGCAGGTGCCGCCGGAGTACTGGGAATAGCGCTTGAACATCTGGAACGGCGTGGAGAACGCGGCCGCCCACCCGGTCGGATAGTGGTTGTAGGTGTCCGCGGAGCCGAGGGTGTCGATCATCGCGAGGTTCTCGGCGAGATCGTCGGGGTAGCCGTTGAAGAACTTGTTCTCGTTCACGGAGCCGTCCGGTGATCCCTCTCCCGAGGCGCCGTTGTCGGCGCAGTAGAAGATGATCGTGTTGTCCAGCTGCCCCGTCTCCTCCAGGTAGTCCACGATCCGACCGACCTGGGCATCCGTGTACTCGGAGAAGCCCGCGAACACCTCCGCCATGCGGGCGAACAGCCTCCGCTCGTCGTCGTTCAGCTCCGCCCAGGGGCGCACGTGGTCGGCCGGGTTCGCCGCGTCCTCCGGCAGCGGATTGAGCGGCGTCAGCCGCGTGCCCTCCGGCAGCACGCCCTTCTCGATCATGCGGGCGAGCACCCACTCGCGATAGGCGTCGTAGCCGTCGTCGAAAGCACCCTTGTACTTGTCGATGTACTCCTGCGGCGCGTGGTGCGGAGCGTGGTTCGCGCCGGGACAGAACCACATGTACCAGGGCTTCGAGGGGTTCGAAGCCTGCTGGTTCCGGATCATCGCGAGCGCCTGGTCGGCGAGATCCTTCGACAGGTGATACCCGTCCTCGGGGCGGTACGGCTGCTCGATGAAGTGGTTGTCCTCGACGAGATCGGGGTACCAGTTGTTCGTCTCGCCACCGAGGAAGCCGTAGAACCGGTCGAACCCGAGCTGCAGCGGCCACATCGAGCGGCTGCCTCCCGGCGCGATGTCCTCCTCCGGGACGTTGTGGTCTTTGCCGAGCCAGAACGTGCTGTAGCCGTTCTCCTGCAGCACCTGCCCGATCGTCGCGCACTCCGCCGGGAGCCGTCCCGCGAAGCCCGGGAAGCCGTTGGTGCCCTCCATGATCACGCCGGCGCGATTGACGTGGTGGTTGCGCCCCGTGAGCATGGTGGACCGCGTCGGCGAGCACAGCGCCGTGGTGTGCCACTGCGTGTAGGTGAGGCCCCCGGCGGCCAGACGATCCATGGTCGGCATCGCGATGCGACCGCCGTACGGCGACCAGGAGGCGAGCCCGGTGTCGTCGTAGAGCACGACGAGGACGTTCGGTGCTCCGTCCGGCGCCTTCCGCAGCTCGTACGGCGACCAGTCGGGACGGGAGTCGCGGACGTCCAGCGTGATCTCGCCCGAGAAGTCTGCGTTGAATTCCGACATCGTCTCTCCTTCGTTCAGGGCGCGTCCGCGCTCCTCGGCACGAGTCTTCCGAGCCGGCGTCCGTGTGGACAACGGTTCTCACCCGGGAAGGGTGATCTCAGTGGCGTCATCCTCGACCGGCTCGTCCGTCTCATCCGCTGCGGAGTCCGGACGGCGCAGCAGTTCCACGAGGACCGTCAGCACGAGGACGCCGATCGCCACGCCGACCACGGCACCGAAGGTCACAGGGCGCGTCGCCCCGAGGATGAGCACACCGATCGCCATCCCCGCGATGAGGATCGCGCCCCGATAGCGGTCGACCGCCCGCCCGAATCGTCCCGTGGATATCCCCCGAACCTCCGCCGCCTCGCGCAGCGCCCCGAAGCCGCTCTCGGTCGCACCGCGCACCGTCGAGGCGCTGCGGCTCGATCCGGCCAGCCAGGCCCAGAGCGCGATGAGCACGCCGACGAGAGCGAGGGCGACGATGGTGGACCCGAGGAGCGCCGTGAGCTGATCGAAGAGGGATTCGGCCGCCGCAGCCGTCATGATCGACGGACTGACGGCGCTGACGAAGAACCCGCGTCCGATCCCCATCCCCGCGGCGAGGAGCAGGAAGACGACGGCGAAGCCCGCGCTCATCCAGAACAGCGCGCGCGGCCGGTCCACCGCCAGCAGCACGCCGAGCACGACGAGGCCGAGCACGACCCAGGGCAACCAGAACCCTGCGGCCACCGCGATCTGGTAGACCGTGCGCACCAACGCGAGGGCGTCCGCCTGCACCACCGGGATGGTGCGATCGATCACGGGGATGAGGTCGGCCACGCCGGCCCCACGCTCGGCGAGAGCCTCCTTGACGCGTTCCACGACCGCCCCCACGTCCACCGAGAGCACGCCGTCGTCGCTCAGCTGCAGTGCGGTGCCCGGGTCGTCCTGGAGGATCGCGACGGCACGCTCATGCGTGAAGCGCAGCGACTCCGCCCAGATGTCGGCGAACTGCGGCGACGACACCACCTCGTGCACGACACCGTCGATCAGCGACGACAGCCCGGACGCGGCCGGTGCTTCCAGGAGCCCGAGGGCGGCTGTGGCACGGGGCGGCAGATCGAGGGCGCGCAGCCCATCGAAGAGCTCTCCGACCACCGCATCCAGGTCGACCTGCTCATCGATGGCGGTCGTCACCTGATCGGCGACGAAGTCCTGGACGTCCGGGTCCTGGGCCAGTGGAGCGAACGTCGCGACGAACCGATCCGCATCGACGAGCTGCAGCCGCGCCCACGTCCCCATCGCCGCGATCGGTGCGAGGAGCACTGCGACGACGAGCACGATCCCGGCGATGATGCTCCGGGCCGAGACCCGACGTCGAGGGCGACGCAGCTCCTCGTTCTCCTGCTCCAGCGCGCGCAATCGTTCCCGCAGATCGTCGATCTCGCTCATGGGCGCCTCGTCTCGATCGTCGCGGGCGCTCAGCCCAGCAGCTTCTGCTTCGCCGCGGTGAACTCCTCCTCCGTCAGCACACCGGAGGCCTTCAGCGACCCGAGCTCCTGCAGCTTGGCGATCAGGTCGTCCGCCGGTGCGGGCGGCGGGGACGCCGGCGGCGCATACTGCGCAGCCGCGGTGCGGGCCGCGTCGTCCCTCTGGGCCTGTTGCTGGGCGGCCTCATACTGCTGCTGCTCGTACTCGCTCTGCGCGCGGCGCTCCTGGTGCCGCATGGCGGCTCCCTGCACCGCGGTCGCCGTTCCGGCGACCACCGCGGTCCGTGCGGCGAGACCGATGAGCCCCGGCCGGCCGAATCTCCGCAAGGGCATGTCATTCACCTTCCTGTTCGAGGATGTCCATCACCGCGTTCACGACGGGAGCCGGAATGCGCTCGGTGCGCAGCACCTGGCCTCCCGCGGCGGCGACATCCTGGGCCAGGGTCCGGGCGAACAGGAGTTCCAGGACCACCACGGCCGCGGATCGTCCCGGTGGCACGACCTCCGCCAGAGCGAGGACGTCGTCCTCACTCGCGAGTCCGGCGACGATCGGCTCGAGCCCGCCGAGCGCCGGGGACCCGTCGCCCTCGTCCAGTTCGAGGATGTCGAGCTCCCCGTCCGCCGTCCTCGTCACCAGCACGAAGTCCAGCACGCGCACGACACCGCTCGACACGAGGTCGGTCAGCGCCCCGAACGTCGCCGGGTCCGGCCGGTCGCCGTCGAAGCCCACGAGGTAGAACTCGACGGGCCCGAATCGGAACTCCTTCATGTCGCCACCCTTCGTCCGGCAACAGGATGGCACCGCGACCGTGGGGCGCGTACCCCCTCTCACCCGCTCCGGGTGAGAGGGGGTACTCGGGCTCTCGCGCGGCTGTCACCATCAAGGACGGAGTGATGGAGGATCGAGGGCGGTCATGAGAAGCCGGGTGCTGGGCGACGTCGCGTTCGTCGTGATCGAGCTCCGCCGCGAGCACCCGGGACCACCGGTTCTCGAGCCACTCCTGCGGCAGGTCGAAGCAGGCACCCTGCGCGTGCTGGACTTCCTCGTGGTGCGGCGGGACGCCGACGCACACCGCATCACGGAGATCGACGGCGACGACTTCGCGCTCGCCGGTCTCCGCCTGTATGCGCCCGGACTCATCTGCGTCGAAGACGTCGGACACTTCCTCCCCTGGGTCCCCGTCGGCTCGGTCGCCGCCGTGATCCTCGTCGAACAGTGCTGGGACGTCCGGTTCGTCCGCGAGGTCGAGGACGGCGGCGATCGGATCCTGGC
The DNA here is from genome assembly GCF_044543605.1 of Microbacterium sp. NPDC064978. NCBI lineage: Bacteria > Bacillati > Actinomycetota > Actinomycetes > Micrococcales > Microbacteriaceae > Microbacterium > Microbacterium sp. NPDC064978. Next base: position 703,170 of record NZ_JBITWF010000001.1, read on the forward strand.
GACGCAGGCGATCCCCTCCGCGGTCGCGAACGCCGCCCTGACGGCGACCCTGGGCGCAGCGTCGTGAGACGGCTCACCGCTCACACCATGGCGTGGACGGCCTCCCGCCGGGACGACACCCCGAGCTTGCGGTAGATCGCGCGTTGATGCGTCTTCACCGTGTTGACCGACACGGAGAGTTCCTGCGCGATCTCCGGTAGCGTGCGCGCCGTCTGCATCTGGTGGAAGACGTCGCGTTCCCGCTCCGACAGCCGATCGGTCACGGATCCGACCGCGTCGACGGCGAGGCATGTCTCGATGAACTCCTCGAACTGCGTGCCGTGATGCACATGCGCCTGCAGCAGCCGGCGCACCGCGACCTCCCGCGGACCGAAGAGCACGACGAGGTTCTCCGCGGACGCGACGGCGAGTGCGGCCTCGCACAGGTCATGCGCGTCCTCCTGGTGGCCGGTCGCCCTCCGCAGCGCAGCCGCGGTGATCAAGGTGGCGGCCTTGACGTACGACAGCTCGGAGGCGCCCCGCAACGATCGCAGCATCTCCAGCGCCGCAGCGTGATCCTCGGCGCGACGCAGGATTCCGGACAGGGCGACGCCCACGCGCGGGAGGTCGGTACCGCTCGCGTACTTCTTCGCGATGCGCAGTGCGCGCTCCCTCCGCCCCACCGCCTCTTCGAGCAGGGCCACCGACGACTCTCGGAACGCCGGCCACGCCACCCCCTGCACGACGTCGATGGGGAGTTCCTGCACGCCGATGGCCGCCCGGCGACATATCGCGGGGTCTCCTGTGAGCGCGGCCGAATAGGCGCCCATCATGCGTGCATGCCCGGCGAGGTCGCGGCCGGATGCGGCTTCCTCCCGTGCCGCGTCGAAGATCCGGACCGCCTCCTCCGCCTCGCCGGACCAGTACGCGACCCACCCCGCGGCGGCCATGGCGCTGCCGCGCGCGAAGGTGTTCCGCGGAAGAAGAGTCTCGCGGGTGCTCTCGGCCTCGGCGAGCACGGTCGCGGCCTCCGTGAGCCGACCGGAGGTGGCGAGGCCATAGGCGAGATGTCCGACAGCGCGGGACGTGAGCTCCCGGTCGCCCGCTTCCTGCGCCTCGCGCGCCGCCGCAGAGAAGTACTCGATCGCGAGGTCCGGCGATTCGCGACTGCGCAGCGCGGTCCACCCCAGCAGGTGGTTGAGCGCCACCCGACCGCCGTACATCCTGTCGTCCTCGGCATCGAGCAGCGCGCGGATCTCGGGACCGGACACCGCCACCTCGACGGACGACTCCGCGAGCAGCAGGCGGACGATGAGGAGGACGGCAGGGGCGGCCTCCCCCGGCGTGCGGTCGAGGATGGCCTCGGCCCGTCGGCACAGCTCCCGGGCGACACGATGGTCCCCGAGGACATCGCTGGCCCCGGCTAGCACGAGCAGCAGGTGCGGATCGTCCGGGTTGTCGCGCAGGAGAGTCGTCGCCGTCCGCTCCACGTCCCCGGCCGAGGAGCCGACCACGAGGCCCAACCAGTGCCGGAGGAGGATGGCCCTGGCACCGGCGCGATCCCCGGCGCGCCGCGCGTGCGTCACGGCGGCGATCGGATCCGTGTGCTCCAGAGCACGGGCGGCCCGGCGGTGCACGGTGGCGAAACGGCCGGCATCCGTCCGCGCGAGGTCGGCGCACCGACGCGCGAACGCGGGGTGCCACCGGTACGTCGGGCCGTTCGGGCCGTCGAACCGGTCCAGGAAGAGGCCGAGTCGGACGCAGCTCTCCAGGAGGTCGGCGGCGTCCTCCCTCGCCGTCACGAGTGCGGCGGTCTCCGGGGTGAGTTCCGCGCAGGCGGTGCCGTCGAGCACGAAGTCGGCGAGCGCGGGCGGCAACGCGTCCAGCACGTGCTCGCGGACGTACTCGCCGAGGAACGACGCGGCCGTGGACGCGGCCGTCGACGGCAGCGCACCTCCCACGAGGACGAGCCGTACCGCTATGGGCCACCCGCCGGTCTCCTCTCGCACGGCGGTCGCATCGAGACCTCGGGGCACCGACCGCAGCAGACGACGGATCTCGTCCGTCGAGAACCGGAGCGTCTCCACGCCGACGAACGATCCGGGATGCATGAGTCGATGGCGGGACAGGGTGACCTCGATCAACGTGGTCCCGACGAGGACGAGGTGCAGTCCGTCCGGAGGCTGATCGGCGAGGAGGCCGAGAAGTCCCTCCCGCCAGGACTCGCCGGCACGGTGTGCGTCGTCCACGATGAGGTGCATCGGATGCTCGGCGTCCTGAAGCGCCGCGCAGATCTGCCGGTAGGCGCGCATCGGATCCTCGATATCGCGGCGGACGGCGAACGCGCGCCCCGTGCGCTCGGCGGCGAGCGCCAGCGCATTCACCACCCCGGACGTCAGCAGCGCGGGATCGTCGTCCGAGGCGCTCAGCGTGAGCCAGGCGACGTCGTCGCGCGCCACCGCCCAGGCCATGACCGCCGTCGTCTTGCCGTAGCCGCTGGGCGCGCTGAGAACCGTCACCCCGTCGGCCTCCACGGCCGCCGTGATCGCTGCGGTCACGCGTTCCCGCGGCAGGACGCCGATGGGCGGGGCGGGCGGCCGGAAACGCATCGCCGGTCCCGGCCTCGTGGAACGTACGGGAGGCGGCATGGCAACACGAAACCACGGGCCCGAGCGCCCTTCCAGGGGGTGGGCCCGCAATCACCCGGATGAAAGTGCCGGGGACTACGCTGGCCGCGTGACCTCGCTCCCGACTCCTTCCGGCCCCGCGGCAGACCGCGCGTCCTCGCCCGCCTTGCGGACCTTGCTGATCCTGGCGGCGAGCGCGATCGTCCTCGCCGGCGTCTCGCTGGCGCGTGAGGTCTTCGGTCCCTTGGCCCTCGCGATCGTCATCGTGGTGATCTGCGAACCGATCCGCCGTCCGTTCCAGCGCCCCGGTCGGCCCGCCTGGGTGGGGACGACCGCCGTGATCGTGCTCGCCTACGTGATCCTGCTGGCGATGGCGGCGCTGCTGTGGCTCGCCGGCACCCAGTTCGCCCGTCTGGTCGGCGACCTCGCGTCTCAGGACGGGCTGGTGCGCGCCGCCGATCAGATCGTCGCCTGGTTGCAGTCCCTCGGACTCGATCAGGAGGCGGCGGATGCCGCAGCCTCGGTCCTCGACCCCGAGACCCTGCTCGGTGTGGCGGGGAGCCTGGGCAGCGCGGTGCTCGGAGTCGCCACCGCCCTGTTCTTCGCCTGCGCCTACATCATCTTCCTCGCGGCGGATGCCGCTCGCTACCGGACGGCACCTGCACTCTTCGGCGCCACGCACGGCCCGGCGCTGCAGCGCATCGCCCGCCTGCAGACGGGGGTCCGCCGGTACTACGTCGTCAATGCCGCGTTCGGCGCCGTCGTGGCGATCATCGACGGCCTCGCGCTCTGGTGGATGGGCGTTCCCGCCCCGGTCGTCTGGGCGATCCTCGCTTTCGTGACGAACTTCATCCCGAACATCGGCTTCGTGCTGGGACTCATCCCGCCCGCGATCCTCGCCTTCGTGGTGGGCGGCTGGCCGCTGCTGCTCGGCGTCATCGCCGTGTACTGCGTGGTCAACGTCGTGCTCCAGGTGCTCGTCCAGCCCAAGTTCGTCAGCGACGCCGTCGACCTGAGCCTCACGCTGAGCTTCTTCTCCGTGATCTTCTGGACCTTCGTGATCGGGCCGCTTGGCGCCATCCTCTCCATCCCGCTCACCCTGCTCGTGCGCGCCCTCGTCCTGGAGGGCGACCCGGGCTCCACGTGGGTGCGCTGGGTGAGCGGCGACCGCACCGCCCTCCCGGCGCCGGCTCCGACCCCTGAGCCCTCCGCGGTGCCCACCCGACGCCGATTCCGACGACGCTGACGCGGCGCGGGCGACACGTTCATCCGAAATCACCAGGGCGAGGCTCTCCGACCCTCTGGTCGTCGGCTGCCGTCGATGCCATATTGAAGCCGGAACCATCCATCGGGCGGGAAGGGAGACCGGATGCCGCGTCCGCTCGCGGGCCTGACCCGACGCAACCTCGCGACCGAGCTCACCGCGGGAGTCACCCTTCTGGCGATCGCCATCCCCCTCAACATCGGATACGCGCAGATCGCGGGGCTCCCCGCCACCGCCGGACTGTACGCGCTGATCATCCCGACCGTCGTCTATGCGCTCGTGGTGTCGTCGCGTCAGCTGGTCGCCTCCCCCGATGCCGCCGCCGCCGCGCTGGTGGCCTCCTCCATCGGCGGGCTCGCGGTCGCCGGGAGCGCCGACTACGCCACCCTCGCCCTCGCCCAGGCGATCCTCTGCGGCGGGATGTTCCTGCTGCTCGCCGTCTTCAAGCTCGGGTTCCTGGCGAATTTCCTGTCCAAGCCGATCCTCGTCGGCTTCGTCGGAGGCCTGGCCCTGGACATCATGGTCAGCCAGATCGCGAAGATGCTCGGCGTGAAGATCGACTCCGGTGCGGAGTTCGTGGACAAGGTCGTCGCGCTGGTCACAGGTCTCCCCTCGCTCAATGGCTGGTCCGTGCTCCTCGCCGCCGTCTCCGTCGCGGTGCTACTCGTCGGACAGCGCTACCTCCGCGCCGTCCCCTGGGCGCTGATCGTGCTCGTCGCGACGACCGTCGTGGTCGTCCTCACCGGCCTCGACGGACGGGGCGTGGATGTGCTCGGCGAGGTCCCCGCCGGCCCTCCCGCGCTCACCTGGCCGGTCATCGACTGGTCGCTGTGGCTCGCCCTCATCCCCTCCGCGATCGCCCTGACCCTCGTGACCACGGCGGAGGGCCTGCTCGTGTCGCGCTCGTACTCCGAGAAGCACCGCTACCCGTTCCACGCCAACCGCGATCTGCTGGCGTTCGGCGTCGCGAACGTCGCGGCCGGCGCTCAGGGCAGCTTCGCGGTCGGGTCCTCGACCTCGCGCACCGCCGCGATGGACCAGGCGGGCTCGCGCACGCAGCTCCCCGCGCTCGTGCTCGCGGTCGGGACGCTCCTGCTGCTGCTCTTCGGCACCGCGCTCCTCGCCGACATCCCCTCCCCGGCGATCGGCGCCATCGTCGGCGTGGCGATCATCCCACTCCTCGGCATCCGCGACTTCATCCGGCTGTGGCGGCTGGATCGGTTCGAGTTCGTCATCGGTGCCGTCTGCTTCCTCGTGACACTGTTCGTCGGGTCGATCGCGGGAATCGTCGTGGCCTTCGTGCTCGCCCTCATCAATCTCGCGCAACGCGCCTCCCATCCGGCGATCGACGTGCTGGAAACCTCGGGCGACCCCGGGGAATCCCTGTTGGAGGATGCTGCCGCCGGCACGACCACCGCACCGGGGGTCATCGTCGTCCGGCTCGCGGCCCCGCTGTTCTTCGCGAACGGCGCTGTGTTCTCCGCGGCCGTGAAGGACGCGGTCCGCACCGCGGGCCCCTCCGCCGTCCAGCATGTCGTGATCGACATGGAAGCCGTCACGGACGTCGACGTCACCGGAGCCGAGGCCTTCCAGGCGCTCCGGGAGTGGCTCGACACCCAGTCGATCTCGCTGGCCTTCAGCCGCGTCCGTCCGAACACTCTCCGCCGCCTCCGCACCCTGGGCCTCCTCGACCGGGAGACCGTCTACGCGACCAACCGCGCGGCGATCACCGACCTCTCGCCGACCGATGCCGCCTCGCCGGCTCCGCACAGGAAGGGCAGCTGAATGGATGCCGTCATCGGGGAGATCCTCCCCCTCGCCGTGGGTGTCGCGATCAGCCCCGTGCCGATCATCGCCGCGATCCTCATGCTCCTGTCCCCGAAGGCGCGGGTCACGAGCATCGGGTTCCTCCTGGGATGGATCGTGGGCATCGTCGCCGCGGTCACCGTCTTCACCCTGCTCTCCGCCGTGCTTCCGGAGGAGGATCCTGACGCCTCCCGGCCGATCCGCGGCGTCATCCAGCTCATCCTCGGCCTCCTGCTGCTGGTCCTGGCCGTCGGTCAGTGGCGCAAACGCCCGAAAGCGGGGCAGCCCGCGGCCCTGCCGTCATGGATGAAGGCGATCGACACGATGTCGTTCGGCACCGCCCTCGGTCTCGGGCTCCTGCTGTCGGCGGTGAACCCGAAGAACCTCCTCCTGGCGGCCGGCGCCGGCGTCGACATCGGCAGCGCGTCGCTGGACGGGGGCTCCACGATCCTCGTGATCGCCGTCTTCACGCTGATCGGGGCATCGACGGTCCTCGTTCCCGTCATCGGCTATCTCGTCGCCGCCGCACGACTTCGCGCGCCGCTCGACGCCCTGCGCGGTTGGCTCGCCGCCGAGAACGCGGTCATCATGGCCGTGCTGCTGCTCGTCATCGGCGTGTCCATGATCGGCAAGGGCATCGGCAGCTTCTGAGCACAGCGTCCGGCTGGCCGAGGAGATCACCCGGATGAACGCGGCTCGCATCCGTGACCACGGCGCCGGCGCGGCAGTACTGTGCGGGGAAAGGCGGTTCGGCAGAGATGAAGGAGATGGACATGGCCCGTGACTTCCAGGGCAGGATCGAACTCGACGTCCGCGATTCGGAGGCCGACTGGGAGGCCTTCCTCCCGGCGAAGCCACGAGAGGGAGCACCCAACGTTCTCGTCGTCCTGTACGACGACACCGGCATGGCGGCGTGGTCCCCGTACGGCGGACGCATCAACATGCCGACCATGGATCGCCTGGCGCAGAACGGTCTGACCTACTCCCAGTGGCACACGACGGCGCTCTGCTCGCCGACCCGCTCGACGTTCCTCACCGGGCGCAACCACCACCTGAACGGCTTCGCGACGATCTCGGAGTCGTCCACGGGGTTCCCCGGATACAACTCCCACATCCCCGACTCGAACACGACCATGGCCCACGTCCTGCGCGACGCCGGCTGGTCGACGTTCTGGGTGGGCAAGAATCACAACGTCCCGATCGACGAGTGGACGGCCGGCGCCTCCAAGAAGCACTGGCCGCTGGCGCAGGGCTACGACCGCTTCTACGGCTTCATCGGCGGTGAGACCAACAACTGGTATCCCTCCCTCGCCGAGGACAACCACTACATCGACCAGCCCGCCCTCCCCGAAGACGGCTACCACCTGTCGAAGGACCTCGCCGATCAGGCGCTGTCGATGATCCGCGACGTCAAGCAGACGGAGCCGGACAAGCCCTGGTACCTCTGGTTCTGCCCCGGCGCGAACCACGCCCCGCACCACGCCCCGCAGGAGTACATCGACAAGTACAAGGGCATGTTCGACGACGGCTACGAGGCGTACCGCGCGTGGGTACTGGCCCGGATGATCGAGAAGGGCATCGTCCCGGAGGGCACCGAGCTCACCCCGCTCAACCCGATGCCGGAAGGCTCGTTCTCGGCCGCCGACGAAGTACGCCCGTGGGACTCCCTGGATGCCGAGGAGAAGGCGATGTTCTCGCGCATGGCCGAGGTCTACGCCGGATTCAGCGAGTACACCGATGCCCAGGTCGGCCGTATCGTCGACTACCTCGAGGAGTCGGGACAGCTGGACAACACCCTCATCATCTACTGCGCCGACAACGGCGCCTCCGGAGAGGGCAGCCCGAACGGCTCGGTCAACGAGGGCAAGATCTTCGGCGGGTACCCGGACGACGAGGCCGAGAACCTGCGCATGGTCGACAAGCTCGGCTCCCCCGACACCTACAACCACTACCCGACGGGCTGGGCCGCCGCCTTCTCGACGCCCTACAAGATGTTCAAGCGCTATACCTACCAGGGCGGCGTCTGCGATCCGTTGGTGATCCACTGGCCGGCCGGCATCAGCGCGCGTGGAGAGGTCCGTCATCAGTACCACCACTCCACTGACATCGTGCCGACGATCCTCGAGGCCTGCGGCGTCGAGTTCCCAGAGGTGTACAACGGCATCGAGCAGACGCCGTTGTCCGGCGTCTCGATGGCGTACTCGTTCGACGCGGCGCCGGAGGCACCCACGGAGAAGGAGACGCAGTACTACGAGATGTTCGGGCAGCGCGGCATCTGGCACCACGGCTGGAAGGCCGTCACCGTCCACGGCCCGATCAGCGGCACGGGGCACTTCGACGAGGACGAATGGGAGCTGTACCACACCGACGTCGACCGCGCCGAGGCCGTCAACCTCGCCGCGGAGCACCCGGACAAGCTCGAGGAGCTCAAGGCGCTCTGGATGGAAGAGGCGAAGGCCAACGCGGTGCTCCCGCTGAACGACCTCCAGATCATCGGGAACCCGAAGGACTTCGAGACCTTCGTGGCGATGGAGTTCCATCAGCCCGCGCCGCCCTCCGGCCGGTTCGTCTACTATCCGGGGACCAGCGAGGTGCCGGAGCGGTCGGCGGCGAACACCCACGGCGTCTCCTTCAAGATCGCGGCGGAGGTCGATTTCACGCCCGACACCGAGGGCGTCATCTTCGCGCACGGCTCCCGGTTCGGCGGCCACGCTCTGGTGGTCAAGGACGGTCAGATCCATTACGTCTACAACTTCCTCGGGATCCCGCCGGAGGACCGCATCTCCGGCCCCGCCCCCACCTCCGGGAAGCACATCATCGGGGTCGACTTCGTCAAGGAGGGCATGGGCGAGTACCGGGAGGGCGTCGGGCCCGCGCGGCTCTACATCGACGAGGAGAAGGTCGACGAGAAGCAGATCCGCACGGTCCTCGGTCACTTCTCGCTCTGCGGGGAGGGCCTGACGATCGGACGGGACAGCGCCGACCCCGTGTCGTCCCTGTACGGATACGGATTCGACTTCCGCGGCGGGAGCATCGCCCAGGTCGTGTTCGACATCGCCGACGACGCCTATCTCGACCTGGAGGCGCACCTGGCGGCCGCCATGGCCCGCGACTGACGGCCCGGCGGCCGCCCCGGCCCTCAGAGCAGTCCGAGGGCCTGGGCGGCCGCCGTCACCCCGTCGCGGTCCGGGACGCCCAGCTTGCGATAGATGTTGCGCACGTGCGTCTTCACCGTGTTCGGCGAGATGTACTCCTGCTGTGCGATCTGGCGCAGCGTGGCGTTGCGACTCAAGGCGCTCAGCACGATGCGCTCGCGCTGCGTCAGCTCCTCCTCGACGAGGACCCCGGCGGCGGCGAGCCGCTCTCGCACCCGATCGGCGAAGTGCGTGCGCGCCCCGACCGTCGCCCGGGCCGCGAGCAGCCGCGACACGACGGGTCCCGCTTCGGCGATGCGGCGCACATGGTCCTCCGGCTCCGCGAGGGCGAGGGCGGTCGCGAGCGCCAACTGCGCCCGATCCGGCTCCCCGTCGTGCACGTCGAGCTCGGCTTCCACCAGCCACGCGTCGATCATCGACGCAGGAAGCAGACACGGGGTCGCCCCCTCCAGCACCGACGCCAGCGCACCCCGGGCGATGCCGTCCCGGCGGTCGTGCACGGCGGCGATCGCGCGGAGCACGAGCACATCCCCCGTATCCCCGAGCGCGTCCTCCATGTCGGTGATGAAACGGTCGCGGAGCGTCGGCTCCCCCAGCCGGTCGAAGGCATGGACGGCGAAGGGCGCCATCATGGCGTACCAGTGCGGCGGAAGCGGCAGATCATCACGGGGGGTCAGGGTGTCCAGGAGCCGCACGGCCGCCTCGCGGGGATCCGCGGACCGGTCCGCCTCGAGCAGCCCGCGCATCCCCTGCAGGCCCCGCGCGATCGCGGTCTCTCCGCCGTCGGCGATCACCCGCGCCGCCGTGTGCAGGGTCTGCGCCTCGTCGATGGTCTGCATGCCCTCGTAGGGTGCCCAGAAACGCCAGACCCGCGTCACCTCGAAGAAGGGATTGTCCGGCTCGTCGAACTCGTGCCAGCGGTGCTCGAGAGCGGCTCCCGCGACGATGGCGTCGCGGAGCCTCCCGCGGAACAGCACGCTGGTGGCGAGGACAGCTTCGGCCTGAAGCTCCGCCGCGCGCGCCCCGATCGCTCGCGCGAGATCCCCCGCGAGTCGCGCGGTCGCCTCCGCCTGATCCAGCCGTCCGATGTAGAGCTCCGCCGTCGCGGCCTCCAGGAGGGCGTAGGTGTCGAGCTGCTCCTCTCCGCTGAGGCCGCGGAGGGCGGCGCCCGCCCCGTCGAGCGCCTCGGCGATCCCGCCCCGGCGCAACGCGGTGTGGAGTTCGATCCCGTGCCGCCACCGACGGTCGACGTCGGACTCCCCCGCGTCGACGGACGGCACGATCACGGCGGCCGACGGGTCCCCGCAGGACAACTCCGCCGCGGCGATCAGCATCCGCACCGTCGGCACCGATCGCAGGGCAGCCGGCAGCTCCGCCATCACCTGCCGCACCGCGTCCGCGCGGCCGTCCAGCACGAGCTGCATCCCACAGCGCCGCAGGACGCCGGTCGTGCAGGCCGTCTCCCCACCGCGGACCGCGTGCCGCAAGGCGAGGAGAGGCTCCCGTCGCGCGGCGAACCAGTCCGCCGCCCGACGGTGGAGCTGCTCCTCTCGGTCGGGGCCGCCTTCCCGCAGCCGGCCGAGGAGGAACTCCCGCAGCAGTGGCGGATAGTGGTAGCGGGGCGGGTCCGCGGCGTCGGGTCCCGCGAGCACGGTGAGGCGGAGCAGCCGGTCGATCAGGGCCGTCACGACCCCGGCTTCCGAGAGCACTGCGGCGAGTTCGGCGGTGAAGGTCTCCACGACCGCCGTCGCCTCCAGGAAAGTCCGGAGCTCGCCGTCCAGGTCGCCGAGGACCTCCTCGACGAAGTAGTCCGCGACTTCGGGGGCGTCTCCGCGGAGCGGACGGGAGAGCACGGTCTGCGCCCCCGCGGCGTCGAGCATCATGAGCTGCAGGCCGGTCGCCCATCCCTCGGTTCGGGAGAGCACGGAGCTGATCTCCCCCTGGGAGAGCCGGATACCCCGCGTGCGGAAGAACGCCCTGACCTCGGTCGGGTCGAACGCGAGCGCGCGGGCGTCCAGTTCGAGTGCCACCCCCGCGATGCGTCGACGCGCCAGAGGGATGGCTCTCGTCCCTCGTCCGGAGAGCACCACGTGCACGTTGCCCGGGGCGTTCTGCACGAACGTCGAGATCAGCTGCGCGGTCTCCTCGTCCTCCACACGGTGCACGTCGTCGACGACGATGACGATGCGCCCCCTCGCCTCGCTGAGGGCCCGGGCGAGCGCCCGCGCCGTGGCCGCGGACCGCAGGGAGGACACCTGGGACAGCGCGTCCTGCAACCCGGGATCGTCGATCCGCTCGAGGGCCGCACGCACGAGCGGCAGGTCCGCCTCCCCGCGCTCCAGCGACACCCAGACGAGCGCGATCTCCGCATCGGCGCGGAGATCCTGCGCCCACTGCAACAGCAGCCTGGTCTTGCCTGATCCTGCCGGCGCGCTCACGAGCGTGAGCGTCCACGGCCCGTCCATCGCGGCCGTCAATCGCGAGAGCAGGCGCTCTCGACGGACCTCGCCCTTCACCGCAGCGGGTAGGGGACTCTCGTCCGTTCCCGCCCTCCGTACATCGTGCAGCACTCGAAACCCCCCGATTTCGATCTTGCTCCCCCTCGCGGGCAGTCTATTGCAAGGTGGGAGCGGTCCCGCAAGAGGTATCGCGGACCGGGCTCACTCGGTGACTCCGGCGCGCACCGGCCGTCGGATCGCCAACAACGCCGGCACCAGCGCCCCGAAGAACAGCGCGAGGGCCACGCCCAGGAACGTCTCGAGGGTCCCGCTCCAGGAAGCGCGCGGTCGGCGACTCGGCCGATGTCGACAGCAGCAGGGTCAGGACGAGGAAGGTCGTGAAGGCGGGGGCGACATACCACCGGCTCTCCTGGACCGCGCCGAGACACCCCAGCACGACGCCGATCGCGAGGCCGATCACCGCACCACTCGGAGACAGCAACGCGAAACCGGCGGCCGCCAGCGCTCCGATGAGCACCGACGCCGCCCGACCGACGCTGCGGAGGACGAGCTGCCCGCGCACGGGACGCATCACGAGCAGCACGGCGCCCGTCGCCCAGCCCACGTGCTCGACCCCGGTCGCGAAGCCGATGGCGGCCGCCGTCCCCGCGGCGGCGCCCAGGAGAATCCCGTAGATCAGCAGGGCTCGCCCCTTGGGCATGGCCGCCGGGGCCCGCGCACCCGCCCCGTGCTCCGGCCACAGAAGCGCGATGAGCCACGCGTAGATCGAACCCGTGACGATCGCGCCCGCCAGAAGGAGCGTCGTCGAAGACAGGGGGAAGCTCAGACCGATCCCGACCATGGGCAGGACAAGGGTCAGAGCGAGCTGTCCGGCGCGCTCCCGCGCGGCGAGCATGCTGGCCAGCACCGCCAGCACGGCCAGGGCGAGCACGGCGAAGATCGGTACGAGGGAGAGGGTGGCGCCGAGCAGGAGCCCCAGCGCCACCAGCGCCCCCAGCACCGGGATCGCCGAGCGGGCCCGCCGCCGCGGGGGCAGTCCGATGACGGCCGCGGGCAGGACCCCGATGCTCAGCGCCAGCGCGAGAGCGGGGTCGAACGGTGCGACCGCGATCGGAGGCACGGCGTACAGGACGCCGAGACCGAACCGCGACCACCGCCACGTCAGTCCCCCGCGCGCCGCCATCATCGTCTCGCTCTCCGGTTCCGGCTGCGGTCGGGCATGCTCTCCCCGGTATCGATCGCCCCACGGATCCCTCGTGCCGTCAGCCTAGGCAGGCGATGACCGCGCGTCACCGCTCGTCGGGCACTTCACCCGGGTGAACGCCCCCGCGCTCCTCCCGGTCCGCCGCGGCCCGGAGCCCGACATCGACGGCAGGGTGCACGCGGCCCGCCTCCACCAGCCCGGCGTACCAAGGGGTCCGCGCCGCGACGACGGACGCCTCCTCCGGCAGAGCCGCGAGGTGGAGCTGCACACCGAGTTGAGCCAGCTCCCGGTCGAGCGCCTCCAGGGTGTCGAGCACGGTGATGGACATCACCACCTGCTGCGGCAGCCCGAGCACGAGCGTCCGCACCGGCTCGGCCTGAGCCGCGACCGTCTGGACGATGAGCCGCTGGTTGGCGAGCGCGTTCGCGGTGTACAGCCCCCGTTCCGGTTCCAGACCGAGAGCACTCCCCCTCCGCCCCACGACCCGGACCCGGGGGATGTTGAGCTCCCGCAAGACGAGGACGAGGGTCACCACGACCCCGACGGCCACCGCAGGAAGGAGTCCCGCCGTGAGGCCGATCGCCGCGACCGCGGTCGCGACCCAGAAGTCCACTCTGCTGATGCGCGCCCACCGCACGAGCTCGGGGATGTTGATGAGTCCGGCCACCGCCGTGAAGACCATGGCGGCCAGCGTCGCCTCCGGCAGCAGGCTGAGCACAGGAGCGAGGAAGAGCGCGACCAGGACGGCCAGCGCGACCGTCGTCAGCGTCGCCAGCTGGGAGCGGGCGCCGGCTCCCTGGTTGACCGCGCTCTGCGAGAATCCGCCTGCTGCGGGCATGGCCGCGAAGAATGCGCCGACGGTGTTCGCCGCCCCGGTCGCGAAGAGCTCCTGGTCGCTGTCGATCTGCGGCTCCGTCGCCTGGCGCAGGCTGCGCGCGACGGCAGCGGACTCGAGGAAGGCCATGACGGCGATGGCGAGCGCTCCCGGCACGAGGGCCGCGGCCTCGGACAGGTCAGGGATGCCCGGAACGGGCAGACCACCGGCCACCGGGGCGATGAGGTCGACCCCGAGTTCATCGATCCCGCCGACCCCGACGAGCAGCATGCCGGCCGCGACGACGACGAGGGTGCCCGGCACCCGCGGAGCGAAGCGCTTGAGGAGCAGGAGGGTGGCGATGGATCCGGTCGAGAGGAGCAGCGTGGGCACGTTGACGCTGTCGAACGCCCCTCCCACGGCGACCAGGGACCGGAGGAAGCCGTGGCCGGAGAAGTCGAACGACTCTCCGAGGAGCTTCGGCAGCTGGCCCACGGCCACCGTCGCCCCGACCCCGATCTTCAGTCCGAGCACGGTGGCTCCGCTGATGTTCTCGACGAGCGAGCCCAGGCGGCACGCCCGCGCGAGCAGCAGCACCGCCCCCACCAGGAGGGTGAGCATCATGAGCGCGCCGAGAGCGTCGTCCGACCCCGCAGCGACGCCCGCCGAGACCAGCGTCGTCGCGGTGAGGGTGGCGATGGTCGAGGTCGTCGAGACACTCATCGCCCTGCTGCCGCCCAGAAGAGCGTAGACGAGCATCGGCACGATGCACGTGTAGAGGCCGACCTGCACCGGGAGGTCGGCGATCGTCGCGTAGGCCATGGCCTGCGGCACCACCACCGCACCCGCGGAGAGGCCGGCGAGGACGTCCCGCACGATCCACCGGCGCTGGTAGCCGTCCAGAGTGCTCAGCAGCCAGGACGGTCTGCGCACTGCGCTCATCGGGGCTCCCTCCGCCGTCGAGGGAAGCGTACTGCCGACGCTCCGGCGGCGTCCGGCCGAGGACGCGTCGCGGACCCGAGTCACCCGGGTGAACTCCCCACGGAACCGGTGCGGAGGGTCACGGCCGCCGGTATGTTCCGAGCGTGCCCCGGCGACGGCGGCACCGAGAAAGGAGCAGTCATGGGATTTTGGGCATCGTTCTGGGACATCATCTGGTGGTTCCTGTGGATCTTCGCCTTCACCGCGTACCTCTTCGCTCTGTTCGCGATCATCGGAGACCTGTTCCGCGATCACAAGCTGAGCGGCTGGTGGAAGGCCGTGTGGATCCTCTTCCTGATCTTCGTGCCGTTCCTCACCGCCCTCGTCTACCTCATCGCCCGCGGCAACGGCATGGCCGAACGCAGCAGCGCCGAGGCGCGTCGGGCACAGGAGGCCGCGAACGCCTACATCCAGCAGGTCGCCGGCAGCAGTCCGAGCGAGGAGATCGCGAAGGCCAAGGCACTCCTCGACGCCGGCACCATCACGCCGGACGAGTACTCCCTCATCAAGGCGAAGGCGCTGCAGTAGGCCGCGGCCGACCCCCACCATCGCGAGGAGCCCGCGGCATGGACCTGCAGGATCTGCTGCCCACCGACATCGACTGGTGGCAGCTGCTGCTCGCCCTGCTCGTCGCCCTCGCGACCTGGATCATCTCGCGGTTCGCACGCCGGGGCACCACAGCCCTGCTCCGGCGTGCCCCCGGGATCTCCGCCGCCGTCGGGACGGCGATCGCGCAGTTCGTCGGCTACGCCATCCTCCTGCTGGGCTTCGGCATCGCGCTCGCGATGCTCGGCGCCAACGTCCAGCCTCTGCTCGCGATCGTCGTCATCCTCGGCATCGTGGCGATCCTCGTCCTCCGCGGCGTCGCCGACAACTTCGCGGCCGGTGTGCTGCTGCAGGCACGGCAGACGGTCCGCATCGGCGACGAGATCGTCGTGGAGGCCCTGGATTCGGTCATCGCCGGGACCGTGACCGAGCTCAACGCCCGCGCGGTGATCCTGCACACCGTCGACGGGCGCACCCTCCACATCCCCAATGCACGCCTGCTCTCGGATCCCGTCGTCAACGACTCCACCCATGGCGCCCGGCGCAGCGAGGTGGAGGTGCGGGTCCGGCGGGACGGGACGACCGGGATCGATGATCTGCTCGCGCCGCTCGTCGACGCGGCCCGGACGGCGGAGGGCGTGCACCGGCACGAAGGGGTGCGGGCACTCGTGGTCAGCGTGAGCGCAGACCGGCTGACCGCGCGGCTGCAGTTCTGGCACCACCCGCTGCACGGTGCCGTGGTGAGTGCCGCGGTCGTGATCGCGGTCTTCGATGCCCTCGGCAACCTCGGCACGACCGGCACGGTGACCAGCGTCCCGGCCCCACCACCGCTCGTCCCGTCCGACCCCGTGTGAGACCAAGGGTGCGCGATGTCGGTGCCCTCGGGCATGATCTGCGCATGGACATCACCTTCCTGCAACCGGACGGCCTCGTCCGCAGCCCTGCCTTCAGTCACGCCGCTGTCGTCCCGCCCGGGGCGACCACCGTCTACATCGGAGGGCAGAACGGCGTCGATGCCTCCGGTGCCGTCGTCTCCCCCGACGTGGCCGCGCAGTCCCTTCGCGCTCTCGACAACGCCCGGGTCGCATTGGAGTCCGCGGGGGCGACGCTCGACGACGTCGTGAGCTGGACCATCCTCATCGATCAGGAGGCAGATCTGCGCGCGGCGTACGGCGCCGTGGCCGCCACGCTCGCCAGAGAGGGCGCCCCGCCCCTGGTGACCGCCGCCCGGGTGGCGGGCCTCGGCGTGCCCGGAGCACTCATCGAGGTGAGCGCGATCGCCGCAATGGTCCGCGACTGAGTCAGATGCGACCGCGCACGGGGGTGCGTTCCGCGCCGTCCGGCTCGTCGGGCATGGTCATCTCGGCACGGACACCGAGCAGCCGCACTTCCCGGTCGGCGTCGAGGGTCTCGCCGAGAGCGAGTGCCATCGCGACCACGTCCTCTCGTTCCGTCGTGGGGTCCGGGAGCTTCCGGCCGAAGGTCTTCGTCTCGAACGGCGCATACCGCACCTTGAGGTGCACCCGGGTGACCGGACGCCCTTCGACGGCGCAGTCGTCGAACGCGTGCCCCGCGAGCTCGCGCAGCGCATCCTGTACCGCGTCTCGTGTCGTGAGGTTCTGCTGATACGTGGTCTCTCGACTGTGGCTCCGGGCCACCCACGGGGTGTCGTCGACGATCCGTGGCCCCAGCCCCGAGCCCAGACCCAGATACCACCGCCCCATCTTCGGACCGAACTCCGCGACCAGCGTCTCCTCGTCCGCGGCCGCCAGCTCGCGCACCGTCGCGATACCGTGGGTCGCCAGCCGCTTCTGCACCTTCGGCCCCACGCCCCACAGGTCACGCGTCGGCCGGTCGCCCATCACCGCGAACCAGTTGTCGGCGGTCAGCCGGAAGACCCCCCGCGGTTTGCCGAACTCGGTCGCGATCTTCGCCCGCACCTTGTTGTCGCCGATGCCCACCGAGCAGTGCAGGCCGGTGGCCTCCTCCACCGCCCGCTGGGCGGCCCACGCGACGCCCTCCGGATCATCGGTCGCGACTCCGAGGAAGCACTCGTCCCATCCCACCACCTCGAGCACCACGTCCGGCAGCGCACGCAGCGCGGCCATCACCTCGTCCGATGCCCGCTCGTACTCCGCGTGATCGACGGGCAGGAACACCGCGTCCTCCGGCGCCTTCCGCGCCGCGATCTTCAGGGGCATGCCCGACCCGATGCCGAACGCGCGGGCCTCGTACGACGCTGTCGAGACGACGGCCCGCTCGGTCGGATCACCGCGTCCCCCGACGATGACAGGACGGCCGGCCAGCTCCGGACGGCGCCGCACCTCGACTGCCGCGATGAACTGATCCATGTCGACGTGCAGCACCCACTCGGTCATGCATCGAGTGTGACCGCTGACGACCGCGAAGTCACCCCGTCAGACGAGGAAGATCGGCAGGAGCCCGGGGTTGTGGGCGTGGACGAGGACGGCGAAGACCACCGCATCGAAGAGGAGGTGCACCGTGACGACGTAGGCCAGCGAATGGGTGCGGAGGAAGATGAACCCCTGCAGCAGCGCGAACGGGATGGTCAGCAGCGGCCCCCACTCCCGGTAGCCGAGCTCCCAGAGGAAGGAGACGAAGACGACGGCCTGCAGCACGTTCGCCAGCGCATCGGGGAAATGGCGACGCAGCAGCGCGAAGACGGTGCAGATGAAGAACAGCTCATCCCAGATACCGACCGCGCCGACGCCGACGAACAGCCGCGCGATGAGATCGGGCGTGTCCACCACGGGCCAGTTCTGATAGACGCCGCTGGTGATGAAGTAGAAGGGCAGGATCAGCCAGCCGAGCACCAGCACCGCGACGAGCCAGCCCCAGTGGAGCAGTCCCCAGCGCTGCCCGGTCCGCCAGGGGAACCGGATCGCCCGGTCGCGGAAGACGAACCGCGAGAGCAGATACGGCACGAGCACCGCACCGCCGAGCGCGAGGGTGAAGCGCAGCATGGCCAGGTTGTCGAGCTCCGCCGCGAGCGGGATGACGCTCACGATGAGCATGCCGAGCGCGATCAGCGAGAGGTCACGGGTGAGCGAGGGCCGCCGGGATCCGTCGGCCCCGGTCAGCGGCTCGCCGCGGCGCTCCACGAGCAGGGCGGCACCGACGCCCAGCGCCAGCAGCAGCCAGCCGAGCCAGGGCAGCGCCACGACGAAGAAGGCCGGGGCGGCCGCGCACACCAGCGCCGCGGGGACGAGGCGCACCCCCATGGGCGCACTCGGAGAGGCCTCCGTCATGCACGATCCCGTCGGCGGTACACGAGATCGCGGATGTCGCGGCCCTTCGCACGGCCCTTCCGCTCGAACGCGGTCATGACGCGGCCGTCGAACCGCTCGGCCCAGTCGCCCTCGAAGGCCCGCTCGAACAGAGGCTCGGCGTCGAGCACCTCCCGCATCTGCAGTGCGTAGTCCTCCCAGTCGGTTGCGAGCCGGAGGAGGCCGCCGTCGCGCAGCGCCCTGGCGGCCGTGTCCCCGAACCCCGGGCGCACCAGGCGACGCTTCGTGTGGCGCTTCTTGTGCCAGGGATCGGGGAAGAAGATCCACACCTCGGCCGCCGCTGCCTCCGGCAGGTACGAGGAGAGCACCTCCGGCGCATTGGCCTCCACGACGCGGAGGTTCTGTGCACCCGCGCGGTCGGCGTCGAGCATGGTCCGGGCGAGCCCCGCACGGAAGACCTCCACCGCGAGGAAGTCGTCGTGCGGACGGCTCGACGCGGCGGCGACGATGGCGTGCCCCTGTCCTGACCCGATCTCGACGAAGAGATCGGCCTCCCGGCCGTACTCGGCGGCGACGTCCAGCCGCGCCTCGGGGTGCACGGAGGTCCATGCCACCGCGCGCGGGACATCCAGCAGATAGTGCGGGGCGAGATCGGTGAAGGCGCGCTCCTGCGCCTCGGACATCCGGCCGCTCCGACGCACGAAGGACACCGGTTCGTCGCGGAAGGTACGCGGTTCGGGCATGGATCCAGGGTAGTCGCCGGCGGTCCCGCGGCCGGACGCGGTCACCCCGCGGGCGCGGTGACGAAGTCGATCAACTCCTCCACCCGCCCGAGGAGCGCGGGCTCGAGGTCGCGGTAGGTCGTCACCTTCGACAGGATGTGCTGCCAGGCCCTCGCCGTGTCGGCCTGGGTCTCGTGCGGCCAGCCGAACGCGCGGCAGATGCCGGTCTTCCAGTCGACGCCGCGCGGGATCTCGGGCCATGCCGCGATGCCGAGTGCCCGAGGGGTGACGCACTGCCAGACGTCCACGAACGGGTGGCCCACGATGCGGACGTGCAGGCCGTGCGGGCCGCGGGCGACCGCCTCGGCGATGCGGGACTCCTTCGACCCCGGCACGAGGTGGTCGACGAGGACTCCGTACCGCCGTCGCGCACTCGGGGGCTCAGCGGCGAGGAGCTCGTCGAGCAGATCCACGCCCTGCAGGTACTCGACGACGACGCCCTCGACGCGCAGGTCGGCGCCCCACACCTTCTCGACGAGCTCGGCGTCGTGCCGCCCCTCGACGAGGATGCGGCTGGGCAGCGCCGTTCGCGCCCGCTGATCCGCCACCGCGAAAGATCCGGAGGCCGTACGACGGGGTCCCTGCGCGGACGCCGCCGGGGCGGCGAGGCGGACCGGAGCTCCGTCGATGAGGAAGCCGCCGCCGAGGGGGAACAGGCGCCGCCGGCCGAGCCGGTCCTCGAGCTCCACGGTGCCGCCCTGCACCTTCGTCACGGCCCCGCAGAACCCGTCCGCCGCGACCTCGACCACGAGATCGACCTCCGCGGGCACCTGCGGCACCGGCTTCGCGCCGCGCTCGCGCCAGCCCGCCGCCAGCACGTCCGATCCGTACCTGTCGTCCATGCCTTCCAGCGTATGTGCCTCCGCTGAGGGCGAACGCCGAGACGCGCGCGAGTGCTGTCGCGTGTCGTACCCAGTGCATAGACTCGACACATGGGGCTCGGCTGCCGGTCGGAGGGAACACGATGACGAAACGGTGGCTGACGCTGGGTGCTCTGGCCCTCGCGGTCGCGACGGGTGCGCTGTCCGCCTCGGCGGCGTCCGCGACCGATCCGCTCACGCTCGACTCCGGGTACGTCACCGATCAGGCCGACGTCCTCTCCCCCGCCGAGGAGGAACAGGTCGAGTCGCGCCTGCAGGAGCTCACCGACAACTCCTCCGCCGACCTCTTCGTCGTCCTCGTCGACGACTTCACCGACCCGAGCGACAGCGTCGACTGGGCCGATCAGGTCGCGAACGACAACCGGCTCGGCCCCGAACAGTACCTGCTGGCGATCGCCGTCGAGGGCCGCAGCCTCTACATCTCCGCGGACTCCTCCGGATCGTTGAGCGACGGGCAGCTCGCCACCATCGAGGACGCCATCGCCCCGCTCGCCGGCAGCGGCGACTGGGTCGGCGCCATCACACTGGCCGCGGACGAGATCCAGGGGGACGGCGGCGCCGGAGCGCTCCGCGTCACGCTGATCATCGTCGGGGTGGTCGCGGCCGCCCTGCTGATGTGGCTCGTCGTGGCCCTGGTCCGTCGCTCGCGCCGCAACGCAGCCATCCGCGAGCGGGGCGCCATGCCGGAGACCCCGGACCCCGCCGATCCGTTCTCCACGCTCACCGATGCGCAGGTGGAGCAGCAGGCAGGCGCCGCACTCGTCCGCGCCGACGACGCCATCACCTCGAGCCGGGAGGAGCTGGGATTCGCCGTGGCGCAGTACGGCGAGGGCGCGACCGCGGAGTTCTCTCGCGCCGTCGACGAGGCGAAGGCGAAGATCGCCGAGGCGTTCGACCTGCGGCAGAAGCTCGACGACGAGATCGAGGACTCCATCCACGACCGGCGCGCGTGGCACATCCGCATCATCCGGCTGGCGGACGAGATCGACGACATCCTCGACGACAACACCGAGGCCTTCGATGAACTGCGCAAGCTGCAGGAGAACGCGCCGCAGGAGCTGGAGCGCGTGCGTCGAGAGCGGGACGAACTGATGTCGCTCCTCGCCTCCGCCGCACCCGCGCTCGCTGCTCTCTCCGGAACGTACGACCAGAGCACGCTGGCCACCGTGGCGGACAACCCCGCGCAGGCTCAGGAACGTGCGGCACTGGCGGATCGCTCGATCGATGCGGCGGCTCAGGCCCTGGCCGCCGGCCGCAGCGGAGAGGCCGCCTTCGCGATCCGCACCGCCGAACAGGCGGTCGCACAGGCCGCGCAGCTCGTCCAGGCGATCACCGCCCTCGGCGCCGAGCTGTCCGCCATCGAAGCGCAGGCGCAGGCCCTCGTGGCGGAGCTGGAGGCCGATGTCACCGCAGCCTCGCAGCTCCCCGATCCGACCGGCGCTCTGGCCGCCGCGTCCGGCGCTGTCACCGCGCAGTTGCGGGCGGCGCACCAGGATCTCCTCGGCACGCCGCGGAACCCGCAGCGGGCCCTGGACGCGCTCACCGCTGCGAACGCCCAGATCGACGGCGCGATCGCCCAGGGGCGGGAAGCCGTGGACCGCGCGCGTCGCGCACAGCAGCTCCTCGAGCAGACGCTCGCCCAGGCCGGGTCGGAGATCCGCGCTGCGCGCGACTTCATCGAAACGCGTCGGGGGACGGTGGGTTCCACCGCCCGCACCCGGCTCGCTGCGGCGGACGCCGCCCTCACCCAGGCGCTCACCCTGCGCACGACCGAGGTGGAGCGCGCCCTCGCCGAGGCGCAGCGCGCCCTCGGTCTCGCGCGCGAGGCCACATCCGCGGCGGAGGCCGACCTGCGCGCGTACTCCCCCGGCGCCTACGCGGACGACGGCTGGGGCGGAGTCTTCGGCGGCTCCGGGTCCCGCTCCACCGGCTCCGGCATCGGCGGGGACATCCTCGGCGGGATCATCGGCGGACTGCTCGCCGGCGGCGGGGGCGGCGGCTCCTCGCGGCGCAGCAGCGGCTGGCGCTCCTCGGGCGGCTTCCGCAGCTCCGGGTTCGGCGGCGGCGGATCCCGCGGTGGCGGACGAGGACGGTCCGGAGGTCGACGCTTCTGATCCCTCGCACAGACACATACGCCAAGCTCTCGAAGACGCCCCTCTGAAAGGAACCACGCATGACCAAGCAGTCCATCTTCGGACGGATCTCCACCCTCGTCCGCGCGAACATCAACGCCCTCCTGGACTCTGCGGAAGACCCGCAGAAGATGCTCGACCAGCTCGTCCGCGACTACACCAACAGCATCGCCGACGCCGAGTCCGCCATCGCGGAGACCATCGGCAACCTGCGGCTGCTGGAGCGCGACCACGAGGAAGACGTGCAGGCGGCCACCGAGTGGGGCAACAAGGCCCTCGCCGCCAGCCGCAAGGCCGACGAGATGCGCGGCTCGGGCAACAGCGCTGACGCCGACAAGTTCGACAACCTCGCGAAGATCGCCCTGCAGCGCCAGATCAGCGCCGAGCGGGAGGCGACGAGCGCCGAGCCGCAGATCGCGGCTCAGACCGAGATCGTCGACAAGCTCAAGAGCGGCCTGAACGGCATGAAGGACAAGCTCAACGAGCTCAAGAACAAGCGCAGCGAGCTCCTCGCCCGCGCCAAGGTCGCCGAGGCGCAGACCAAGGTGCAGGACGCGGTCAGCTCGATCAACGTGCTCGACCCCACCAGCGAGCTGGGACGGTTCGAGGACAAGGTCCGCCGCCAGGAGGCTCTCGCCCAGGGCAAGGCGGAACTGGCCGCCTCGAGCCTCGACGCCCAGTTCGAGAGCCTCGAGGACCTCGGGGAGCTCACCGAGGTCGAGGCGCGCCTCGCCGAGCTGAAGGCCGGCGGCAGCGCGCCGCGGCAGGCGCTCGAAGGCAACTGACCCCGTCGCGGATGCCCGGGCGCACGCCCGGGCATCCGCCGTTCCGTCTCCGGGAGGTCTCCATGGTGCGTTTCCTCGTCGTGCCGCAGTGGCAGGGTTCACCCGCCGCCCGCGCGATGCTCCTCATCGACGGCGCGTCGGCCATCGCGGGCGATCTGCCGCGTGCGGCGACGACCGTCCTCGACGTCCCCGTCGAGGCGGGGGAATCGCTGGGCACGGGCGTCCGACGACTCAGCGCGCTCGCGCGGACCCGGGAGCTCGTGGCCGGGCATCTCGGAGCCGGAACCGTGCTGATCGGCGGCGACTGCAGCATCACCGTCGCCGCACTCGACACGCTCCCCGGAGGCACCGACGACCTCGCGGTGGTCTGGTGCGATGCGCACGCCGACCTGCACACTCCGGACACATCACCC
Source organism: Microbacterium sp. NPDC064978 (assembly GCF_044543605.1). Classification (NCBI taxonomy): domain Bacteria; kingdom Bacillati; phylum Actinomycetota; class Actinomycetes; order Micrococcales; family Microbacteriaceae; genus Microbacterium; species Microbacterium sp. NPDC064978. Next base: position 726,246 of record NZ_JBITWF010000001.1, read on the forward strand.
TCCGGTGCGTTCTCCGGCATGGCGCTGCGCGCCGTCCTCGGTGAGGGAGAACCGCAGCTCGCCCTCTCCCCCGGCATCCCCCGGGACCGCGTCGTCACCGTGGGCGTCCGGAACGTGGACGACGCCGAGACCGACGAACTGGACCGCCTCCGGGACCTCGGGGTGGCCGACCTGGACGACCCGGGCGCGCTCGCCGACGCCGTGCAGGCCACGGGCGCCCAGCGTGTCTGGGTCCACATCGACGTCGACGTCCTCGATCCCGCGACCTTCACCGGGGTCTCCGCTGCCGTCCCCTTCGGCGTCACCCCGACGTCTCTGAGCACGGCGATCAGAGAACTGCGGGCCCGCGTCCCCTTGGCGGGGGCGACCATCGCGGGCTTCGCGCCCCGTACGCCCGCCGACGCGGTCGACGATCTCGGCGCGATCCTGCGCCTCGTCGGAGCCGTCGCATGAGTCCCAGGGCGGGCTGGGAGAGGATCGCGGCGGAACGCCTCGCCCGCGGGCGCCGGGCGGATCGCCGCATCCCCTCGTTCCTGCTGCGCTCGCCGATCAGCCGACTGGGCTACCTCTGGGGAACGGCCGTCGGCTGGATCTGGGGCACGCTGTGGAGCACCGGTCCGATCGAACGGCGCGGCGGACTCTGGGTCTTCCGCGGCATGCCCCGGTGGACCTTCCACCGCGGCGGCGTCTGCGTCGGCGGGTGCTTCCTCACCGGCGACGCGCGGCCGACCGACGCGGTGCTGCGCCACGAGGCCGTCCACAAGCAGCAGTGGTTGCGCTACGGCTTCCTGATGCCGGTGCTCTACCTGTTCGCGGGACGGGACCCGCTGCGCAACCGCTTCGAGATCGAAGCAGGACTGGAAGACGGCAACTACGTGCGCCCCACCCGCTGACTCAGTTCTCGACAGGAAGCAGACCGAAGCGCTCCGGCACGCGGATGCGGTGCGCGGCGACGCCGAGGCGGTCGGTGAGGTGCTCGACGATGTCGGCCGTGCCGAGGTAGCCGCCGAGCAGTGTGACGTGCGTCTCGACCTCGTCATCCAGCAGCATCTCGTCAGCCCATGCGCACGTGGCTCGGGCCAGCGCCTGACCCGGGGTGCAGCCGCGCCCACTGCCCGGGGCTCCGGAGCGCGCCGAACGCGCGAGCCAGGTGACCGTCATGCGGCCCGGCGCATGGATCACGCCGATGTCGGAGGCATCGGGAACCTCGATGAAGATGCGACCGGACGCACAGAGCGGGAGAGTCGCGAGGAACGCCTCGAGGTCGAGCAGCGAATGCTCGTCGGCGGTGACCAGGTGGTGTGCGCGACGGCGTGCCGCGCGGCGTGCCGCACGCGTGCCCCGGGTGTCGAGCGTGGTGTCCATGGTGATCCCATCGTACACCAAGCGAAGGCTTGCCTAACCTTCGGCGACGGCATCCTCCGACACGGGCTCGACGAGCGCATCGCGCAGAGCGGCGAGCTCGTCATCCGTCATGCCGTTCGCGTGCAGGTAGCCGGCGGCCGACCCCCACCGTTCGTCCACTTCCGCGAGCAGCCGACGCATCACCTCGGCCGGTGAGCGGGTGGCGAGATCCACGGCGTGCACCGCCTCGGGATGCTGGGACCGCAGGTACGCGGCGATGCGCCGTGACCGTTCGGCCGGCAACTGCGACTCGGTGAGAGCGTAATCGGCGATGACGGCTTCCCTGTCGGCGCCGACCGCCGAGAGCGCCAGCGCCACCGTCACCCCCGTGCGGTCCTTGCCCACGGTGCAGTGGACCAGCGTCGGCTCCCCCGCGGCGATCACCCGGACGGCGGCGACCAGCCGCTCGCCGCTCTCCTCCAGAAGATGCAGGTACAGGTCGTCGAGACTCGTGTCGGACTCGAAGAAGGAGCGCACCGACCCGAGGAACAGCGGAAGGTGGGTCGTCTCCGGGCCCTCGATCTCGCTCGGTTCCGCGGCGACCTCCTCGCCGTCGCGGAGGTCGACGATGTGGCGCACCGCCGACCGCAGGCGCGCGGCACCCTTCGTCGTCGCCGTGGAGAGCTGACCGGACCGCAGCAGAACGCCGTGGCGGATGCGTCCACCCGCCGCGGGGATCCCGCCGACGTCCCGGACGTTGGTCACGCCCTCGACGTCGAGGACCGTCACGCGCCCGCCTGAGAGCCGCGCGGGGGCACCGGGTAGCGCCCGGCGATGACGATGCGGTTGAAGGCGTTGATCGACACGCACGCCCAGCTCAGCGCGGCGTACTCCTTCTCTGTGAAGACGCTCCCCACCAGGTCGTAGACCTCGTCCGAGATGCCATCCTCCGCGATGAAGGTGAAGGCCTCGGCCAGCTCGAGCGCGGCACGCTCGCGATCGCTGAACACACCGCTCTCACGCCACACGGCGATCTGGCTGATCGTGTCGGCGTCCAATCCGGCAGCGACCGCGCGGTCCACGTGGATCCGCGTGCAGTAGCTGCACCCGTTCAGCTGCGAGCAGTGGATCATGACGATCTCCTTCAGCCGATCGTCGATCCCGTTCTCGGCACAGATCGTGCCGACCGTCTTCGAGAAGGCGTCGAGGGCCTGATAGGCCGCAGGCTCCGTCTTGGACAGGTGCACGCGCTGTTCGGTCATACCTCCATGATATTCCGGCGATTGCGCGGGAGAGCGGCACCCCGAGGGGAGCTCGAAATGCAGATCGACAAGCATGTTGCGCATAACCTGATCAGAACGCACACCGAATGCCGGTTCTGAATTGTCGATGTGCTCTCGCATTTCCCGTGGTGGCGATTCGGGGCGCAGAATAGCCGCGTGGCGATCGACAGCAGCGAGTTCTCCTATCTTCCCGCACAGGCCGATGCTCTCGGCGTCCCGCTCCCGACGGTGGAGCGACTGACCCTCCCCCTTCCCGACGGCCGGTCCGTGAGCGCGCTGCGCTTCGGCACCGAGGCCCCGCGCATCACGCTCCTGCACGGCGCGGGGCTGAACGCCCACACGTGGGACACGACGGCGCTGGCGCTCGGACAGCCGCTCCTCGCGATCGACCTCGCCGGCCACGGCGACTCCGCCTGGCGTGACGATGCGGACTACTCCCCCCGCACACTCGCCGCGGACGTGGTCGCCGCGCTGGACGCATGGACGTCCCGGCCGCAGGTGCTCGTCGGACAGTCTCTCGGCGGTCTCACCGGCGCCGCTGTCGCCGCGGCCCGACCCGACCTGGTGGCCGCGCTGGTCGTCGTGGACATCACCCCCGGCATCGATGTCTCCGCCGGCCCCGCCGCCCTGCGCGAGTTCTACGCCGGCCCGACGGACTTCGCCAGCCGTGCGGAGCTCGTCGACAAGGCGATGGCCCTCGGATTCGGCGGCACCCGCCCCGAGACGGAGCGCGGCGTCTTCCTCAACACGCGCGTGCGCGCAGACGGGCGCGTGGAGTGGAAGCACCATTTCGCGCACCTCGCGGCGGCCGCGCTGGCCGCTCACGACCCCGGCACCGCGGCGGCCCCCTCGGTGCTGCACGAGACCGGCTGGGATGATCTGGCGGCCGTGGCAGCGCCCGTCACGCTCGTCCGCGCCGAGCGCGGCTTCGTCAGCGCTGCCGATGCGGAGGAGTTCCAGCAGCGGCTCCCCGACGCCCGCGTCGTGGTGCTGGACGCCACGCACAACGTGCAGGAGACGGCACCTCGTGACCTCGCGGCACTCGTCGCCTCCGCGGTCACGGCCGGAATATGACGTTCCGTTCCGCACCCGCCCCGCATACCTCTGCCCGACCCTAGGCTCGTCCCACCGGCACACAGCACCTGCCGCACCGAGAGGAAACACCCATGTTCCGACGTCATCGACGCCTCGCGCTGATCTCCGCGCTCGCGGCCACCGCCGTGATCCTCAGCGCCTGCTCCGGCTCCGCCGCGCCCGCCCCGTCCGCGGGCGGCGAGCCCGACCCCGACGCCACCCTGCACGTCGGTCTCGTGCTCGAACCCACGAACCTCGACATCCGGCACACCAGCGGCGCCGCTCTCGAGCAGGTCCTCATCGACAACATCTACGAAGGACTGGTCAGCCGCACGCAGGAGAACGAGATCGTCGAGCGGCTCGCCTCGGACTACGAGGTGTCCGACGACGGCCTCACCTACACGTTCACCCTCAACGACGGCATCACCTTCCACGACGGCTCGCCCCTCACCTCCGCCGACGTCGTGGCGTCGTACGAGACCGTCCGCACCGACACGACGGTGCAGGGCAACGCGGAGTTCGCGTCCGTCGCCTCGATCTCGGCCCCGGACGCCACGACCGTCCAGATCGTGCTGTCGGAGCCGAACCAGAATTTCCTCTTCTCGCTCACCGGCCCGGCCGGCCTCGTCTTCAAGAAGGGCGACACCACCGACCTCAAGACCGCGGAGAACGGCACCGGGCCCTTCACGCTCACGCGCTGGAACAAGGGCAGCACGATCACCTTCGCCCGCAACGACGAGTACTGGGGCGAGCCGGCCGGCGTCGCCGAGGTCGAGTTCCAGTACATCCCCGACTTCACGGCCGGAGTGAACGCCGCTCTCGCCGGCGACGTCGACGTGCTCACCGCTGTGGACCCCAACCTTGCTCCCCAGCTCGAGGACTCGGGCGACTTCACGCTCACGACGGGCCGCACGACCGACAAGGCCACCCTCGCCTTCAACAACAAGAAGGCCCCGCTGGACGACGTCCGGGTGCGAGAGGCTCTGCGCCTGGCGATCGACCACGACGCGCTCATCGAGGCCGTCGGCGCCGGCACCCCGCTGTACGGTCCGATCCCCGAGCTCGACCCCGGCTACGAGGACCTCTCCGACGTCATCTCCTACGACCCCGACCGGGCGAAGGAGCTGCTCGCCGAGGCCGGCCAGGAGGATCTCGACCTCACCCTGACGATCCCGTCGTTCTACGGCACCACCGTGCCGAAGGTCCTCATCTCGGACTTCGACAAGGTCGGTGTGAACCTCGAGGTCGACTCCGTGGAGTTCCCGACCTGGCTCGAGGACGTCTACACCAACAAGGACTACGACCTCAGCTTCGTCCTGCACGTCGAGCCGCGGGACTTCGGCAACTTCGCCAATCCGGACTACTACTTCGGCTATGACAACGCCGAGGTGCAGGACCTCTACGCGCAGGCGATGGCAGAGGTCGACGCGGACGCCTCCGCGAAGCTCCTCGCCGAGGCGGCCCGCATCGTCTCCGAGGACCACGCGGCCGACTGGCTCTACAACGGCCAGACGATCACCGCCGTGAGCCCGCTCGTCAGCGGCTTCCCTGAGGACTCGATCAACTCGCGCATCGACCTCGCGGGTGTGACCGTCTCCGCGGCGAGCTGACGACGGCCGACTCCCCGTGCTGCGTTACGCGCTCGTCCGAGGGGCCCTGCTGATCGCGGGGCTCCTCGTGTCGAGCGCGCTCATCTTCCTCACGCTGCGGGTCTTCCCCGGCGACGTCGCGCAGCTGATCGCCGGCACGCAGGCCTCGCCCGCCGAGGTCGAGGCCCTGCGGGAGTCACTGGGCCTGAACCAGCCCCTGCTCGAGCAGTACACCGACTGGATCGCCGGCATCCTCCGGGGCGACCTCGGCACGTCGTTGCTGTCCGGCGCATCCGTCGGCGAGGAGCTCCTGCTGAAGGCGCAGGTGACCGTCCCGCTCGGGATCATGTCGCTGGCGATCGCCGTGCTGATCGCCGTCCCCTTCGGGATCCTCGCCGCCCTGCGGCGCGGCCATCGCGACGGTACCGCCCTCAGCGTCGGCGCGCAGGCGCTCGCGGCGGTGCCCGTCGTCTGGGCGGGCATGATGCTGATCGTGGTGTTCTCCGTGTGGCTCGGCTGGCTGCCGCCCCAGGGCTTCCCCCGCACCGGATGGTCCACGCCGGGCAGGGCGATCGAGGCGCTGCTGCTGCCCGCCCTCACCATCGGCATCGTCGAGGGGGCCATGCTCATGCGCTTCGTGCGCAGCGCGACCCTGCAGGCGGCCGGGCAGGACTTCGTCCGCACCGCGGCCGCCAAGGGACTGACCAAGACCCGCGCCCTCATCCAGCACGGCATCCCCGCGGTCGGGCTCTCCATCATCACGGTCCTCGGCCTCCAGGTCGCCGGGATCATCGTCGGCTCGGTCGTGATCGAGCAGTTGTTCACGCTTCCGGGCATCGGCCGCATGCTCGTGACCGACGTCGGCACCAGGGATCTCGTCAAGGTGCAGAGCGAGCTGCTCGTGCTGACCGGCTTCGTGCTGGTGGTCGGCTTCCTCGTGGATCTGCTGCACCGGGCGATCGATCCTCGACAGCGGGAGGCCGCATGAGCGCGCGCTGGTTCCCCCGGCTGTGGCGGACCTCGACCGGTCGCTTCGGGCTGATCGTCATCGCCGTCGTCGCGCTGGCGGCCGTCGTGTCGCTCTTCTGGACGCCGTTCGACCCGCGGGCCTCGAACATCGGCGACCGCTGGCTGCCGCCGAGCTGGCCGCACCTGCTCGGCACGGACGACACCGGTCGCGACATCCTGAGCCTGCTCATGGCCGGGGCGCGGACGACCGTGTTCGTCAGCGTGGGTGCCGGACTCGTCGCGACGCTCGTGGGCATCGCCCTCGCCGCCCTCGGCGCCCTGACCACCCGCCTCGTCCGGGAGACGGTGGCCGTGCTCGTCGACATCCTCATCGCCTTCCCCGTGCTGCTGATCGCGATGATGATCTCGTCGGTGTGGGGCGGTTCGCTCTGGGTCGTGATCTGGGCGGTGGGGATCGGGTTCGGCGTGAACATCGCGCGGGTCACGCGTCCGGAGCTGCGCCGCGTACAGCAGAGCGACTTCGTGCTCGCGGCGCGCGCGTCCGGCCTCACCCCCGCGCAGAACCTCGTCCGTCACCTCCTCCCGAATGTGGCGCCGGTGTTCATCGTGCAGCTGTCGTGGTCGATGGCCGTGGCCGTCCTCGCGGAGGCCGGCCTGTCCTACCTCGGGTTCGGCGCTTCGGTCGTGGAGCCCAGCTGGGGGCTGCTGCTCGCCGATCTGCAGCGTTACATCGGTGTGCATCCCCTCACGGTGATCTGGCCCGGACTCACCATCACCCTCACCGTGCTCGCCCTCAACCTGCTCGGCGACGGGCTCCGCGAGGCCACGGATCCCACGCTGCGGCACCGCGCCGCCGAGACGCACACACCGGCGGTGGTCGCATGAGTCTGACGGTCGAGGATCTCGTCATCGAGATCGACGGACGGCGCGTCGTCGACGGCGTGTCGTTCCAGGTGCCCGACGGCGCGCGCCTCGGCGTGATCGGCGAGTCGGGCTCCGGCAAGTCCCTCACCGCGCTCGCCGTCCTCGGGCTCCTGCCGGACGGGGCGACAGCGCACGGGAGCATCCGGTGGGACGACACCGAGCTGATCGGGATGCCGGACCGCGATCTCGCCCGACTGCGCGGCGACGACATCGGCATCGTCTTCCAGGAGCCGCGGACCGCGCTCAACCCGATCCGCACCGTCGGCCGCCAGATCGCGGAATCCATCCGCATCCACGAGGGCCTCGGGCGGCGCGAGGCGCGCGACCGGGCGATCGCCGAAGCCGCCCGCGTCCGGCTTCCCGACCCGGAGACCATCGTCGACCGGTACCCGCACCAGCTCTCCGGGGGTCAGCGGCAGCGCGTGGCGATCGCGATGGCCCTCGCCTGCCGTCCGCGGCTGCTGATCGCGGACGAACCCACGACCGCCCTGGACGTGACGATCCAGGCGGAGATCCTGTCGCTGCTGCTCCGGCTCGTGGCCGACGAGGGCATGTCGCTGCTGTTCATCACGCACGACCTCGCGGTGCTGTCCCAGGTGGCGACCGCGGGCGTGGTGCTGGAGCACGGTCGCGTCGTCGAGAGCGCCCCGGTGTCGCGGCTGCTGACCGCGCCCTCCTCGCCGGTCACGCAGGGCCTGCTGCGGGACGCGACCGCGACGCTGTGGCGCCCCGACGGAGGCACGGCATGAGCCTGATCGAAGCACGAGGGCTGCGGCGGGACTTCGTCCTGCCGAAACGGACGGCGTTCGAGCGCACACGGCGGCAGACGGCGCTGGAGCCGACCGATCTCGACGTCGCCGAGGGCGCCTCCGTCGGGATCATCGGCGAGTCCGGATCCGGGAAGTCGACCCTCGTGCGGCTCCTGCTCGGGCTCGACCGTCCGACCGCGGGGAGCGTGTCGGTAGACGGCCGGACCGTCGATGCCACTGCCTCCGCACGATCGCTGCACTGGTTGCGCCGGCAGACCGGACTCGTCTTCCAGGACCCCTACGCCTCCCTCGACCCCCGGATGACGGCCGGGCAGATCGTGCGGGAGCCGCTGTGGGCACTCGGCATCGACGGAGATCATCGCGCCAGGGTACGAGAGGTCATCGCCCAGGTCGGCCTCGACCCCGAGATGGGCGACCGCTATCCGCACGAGTTCTCCGGCGGGCAGCGGCAGCGGATCGCCCTCGCCCGCGCGCTCGTCCATCGTCCGCGGATCCTCGTCGGCGACGAACCACTGTCGGCGCTGGACGTCACGGTGCGCGCGCAGATCCTCGAGCTCCTCACGGAGCTGCGGGTCGCGGACGAGTTCACGCTGCTGCTCGTGTCCCATGACATCGGTGTGGTGCAGAACCTCTGCGACACGGTCGTCGTCATGAAGGACGGCCGCATCGTCGAGCGGGGTCCGACCCGCGACGTCCTTCTGCACCCATCGGCGGACTACACCCGCACGTTGCTTTCCGCGATCCCCGTCATCCCCGACGCCTGATCGTCGACCCACCCCCTTGCGTGCCTCCCACCCCGTTGCGCGCGTCCGCAAGGGGCCGGGGCGCACACAAAGGGGTGGGTCAGCGCGGGAAGAGCGAGAGGCGACGGCGGGGGCGGGACGGGCGCAGGGCTCGGCGCAGGTAGACGGTGCCCAGGTCACGACCGAACTTCCGGCCGAGCCGCCCCATGCGCCCGGCCTCCTCGAAGCCGAGCTTCTCGTGCAGCCGGATCGAGGCGTCCGCCCCTTGATCGCTGACGACGGCGACCATCTCGCGCAGCCCGCGCTGTTCGCAAGCGTCGATCAGGGCCTGCAGGAGAGCGGAGCCGAGTCCCTTCCCCGCCGCGCCCGGCCCGAGGTAGATGGAGTCCTCCACCGTGTACCGGTAGGCGTTCTTCCCGGCCCACGGCTGCGCGAGGGCATAGCCGAGGATCGCGCCGGAGGGCGACACCGCCACGAGGAAAGGCAGCCCGAGCCGCTCCAGGAGCGCGAACTTGTCTCTCCAGTACGGGATGCTGCTGCGGCGCTCGTCCAGAGTGACGGCCGAGTTGCTGACGAAGTGGTTGTAGATCTCGCGCACGTGCGGGAGATCTACGGCCCTGGCGGGGCGGATCGCGTACGAGAACGTGTCCGGCGCGGCGGCCGGTCGCAGATGACGCGGGAGAACGCGACGACGGTCCCCGGGCTCGAACTGCATGGGCTCAGCTTAGGGAGCCGGGCCCCTCACCCTCCACCCTCCAGTCCACCGGAGCGCCGCCGAGCTCTTCCAGGAGCGCGTTCGCGCGGGAGAAGGGGCGGGAGCCGAAGAAGCCGCGGCTGGCGGAGAGCGGGGACGGATGCGCCGAGGCGATCACCGGGGTGTCACCGAGGAGAGGCTGAAGGTTCGCCGCGTCACGCCCCCAGAGGATCGCGACGAGCGGCTGGTCGCGCGCGACGAGGGTGCGGATCGCGAGCTCCGTCACCTGCTCCCACCCCCAGCCGCGGTGGGAGGCCGCGGCTCCGGGGCGGACCGTCAGGACGCGGTTCAGCAGCAGCACGCCCTGATCGCTCCACGCCGTGAGGTCGCCGTGCGGCGCGGGCGACAGCCCGAGGTCCGCTTCGCGCTCCTTGTAGATGTTCATCAGGCTCCGCGGCAAGGGGCGCACGTCGCGGTCGACGGCGAACGACAGCCCGATCGGGTGGCCGGGGGTCGGGTAGGGGTCCTGACCCGTGATGAGCACCCGGACATCGGCGAGCGGTCGCTGGAAGGCCCGCAGCACGTTCGGTCCCGCGGGAAGGTACCCGTGACCCGCGGCCTGCTCGGCGCGCAGCCGCTCCCCGAGCGCCGTGATGGTGTCCTGCACCGGGGCCAGCGCCTCCGCCCACCCCGCGTCGATCAGTCCCTCGTCCGCGAGCTCGGCGAGGGCACGTCCTCCGGTCACTCGACGGGCCGGACCCGCAGCGGTCCCCGCGCGAGCAGGTGCTGCGCCGACTGGGCGACCGGCCGCATCGTGATGAGGTCGAGGTTCACGTGAGCGGGGGCCTCCAGGGCATAGGCGATGACGTCCGCCACATCCTCGGCGCGGAGGGGCGCCTCGACGCCCGAGTACACGGCCTCCGCCGCGACGGCGTCGCCCCCGAGCCGGTTCAGCGTGAACTCCTCGGTGTGCACCATGCCCGGAGCGACCTCGGCCACGCGGAGGGGCTCGCCGTTCAGCTCCTGTCGCAGCGCCCGGACGAGCATCGCCTCCGCAGCCTTCGCCGCGTTGTACCCCGCACCACCCGGGTAGGCGGTCTGCGCAGCCGTCGAGGTCACGAAGAGGAGGTCGGCGTGACCGTCCGCGTCCGCGGTGCGACGCAGCAGCGGCAGCAGCCCCGCCACGAGGCGCTGCGTGGCGAGCACGTTCGCGTCGTACATCCACTGCCAGTCGGCGAGCGCGGCGTCCTCGACGCGGTCGGTCCCCCGCGCGCCGCCCGCGACCTGGACGAGGGCGTGGACCGGGCCCGTGCGCTCCAGCTCTCCGACGAGCGCCGTCACCGCGGCGTCGTCGGTCAGGTCGCAGGCGATGGTCGACGCCCCTGTCTCGGCGGAGAGAGCGGCGAGGCGGTCCGCACGGCGCGCGACGCCGACGACGTCCCACCCCCGCGCCCGCAGCACCCGCACCGTCGCCTGACCGATCCCGGAACTCGCACCTGTCACCACTGCACGTCTGTTGGCCATGTCCTCCACCGTACGATGTCCGCGCGGGTTCCGCCCGTTCCGGGCCGCACGCCGTGTTACGTCACATTTCCCGGTCGCTGTTGACACGGCGCGATATTCCGTACTCTCGCTGCAAGGGCACCAGCCCATCCGACCTTCCGACCGTTCCAGGGGGAACACATGTCCGCACCCGAGACCTGGCGTTTCGAGACCAAGCAGATCCACTCGGGCGCCGCCCCCGACCCCGTCACCAAGGCCAGGGCGACACCGATCTACCAGACCACGTCCTACGTGTTCGACAGCGCCGACCACGCCGCGAACCTCTTCGCGCTCGCCGAGTTCGGCAACATCTACACCCGCATCCAGAACCCGACCCAGGACGTCCTGGAGCAGCGCCTCGCCGCGCTCGAAGGGGGCACCGGCGCCCTCGTCCTCTCCAGCGGCCAGGCCGCCTCGACCTTCGCGATCCTCAACATCGCGCAGGCCGGCGACCACTTCGTCGCGTCGAGCTCGATCTACGGCGGCACCTACAACCTGTTCAAGTACACCTTGGCCAAGCTCGGCATCGAGGTCACCTTCGTCGAGAACCAGGACGACCCGGAGGAGTGGCGCCGCGCCGTCCGTCCGAACACGAAGCTCTTCTTCGCGGAGACGATCGGCAACCCGCAGATCAACGTGCTCGACATCCGCACGGTCGCCGACATCGCCCACGAGAACGGCGTCCCGCTGATCGTCGACAACACCATCGCGACGCCGTACCTGATCCGTCCGTTCGAGCACGGCGCCGACATCGTCGTCCACTCGATCACGAAGTTCCTCGGCGGCCACGGCACCACGATCGGCGGCGTCGTGATCGACGGCGGTTCGTTCGCGTGGTCGGAGAACGTCGAGAAGTTCCCCGGGCTCACCGAGCCGGACCCGTCGTACCACGGCGCCAGCTACACGGCCGCAGTCGGCGACCCGCTCGCCTACATCATCAAGGCCCGCGTGCAGCTGCTCCGCGACCTCGGCTCGGCCATCGCCCCGCAGAGCGCGTGGAACCTCATCCAGGGTGTCGAGACGCTGTCGCTGCGCATCGAGCGCCACGTGCAGAACGCCCAGGAGATCGCCGAGTGGCTGGACAGCCGCGACGACGTGGCCGGGGTCAACTACTCCGGCCTTCCCTCCTCGCCCTGGTACGCCACGGCGAACGAGTACGCCCCGAAGGGCGTCGGCGCCGTGCTGTCGTTCGAGCTCAAGGGCGGTGTCGAGGCCGGACGCGAGTTCGTCAACAGCCTCTCCCTGTTCAGCCACCTCGCCAACATCGGCGACGTGCGCTCGCTCGTCATCCACCCGGCCTCCACGACGCACGCCCAGCTCACGCCTGAGCAGCAGCTCACCGCGGGTGTGACCCCCGGCCTCGTGCGCCTGTCCGTGGGCCTCGAGAACATCGAGGACCTCAAGGCGGATCTGGACCAGGCGCTCGCCGCCGCGCGTGCCGTCTCGGAGGCCGCGCGCGCCTGACCCGCACGCCCTCCACGAAGGCCCCGGACCGCACGGCTCGGGGCCTTCGTCGTGCCCGTGTCGTAACCTGCGGGCCGAGACCCACCGGCCAGGCGAGAATGGAGACATGGACTGGCAGACGACCTCCGAGGACACGGTGCCGTCGGCACCGGTGACGGAGGCCGACGTCCGGCTGCTCCGTGCCCGCCCGCCGGCCACCGGCGCCTGGCGGGACGGCGATCCCGTCGGCGGCCGCCGCTTCGCCGCGTTCGGCGCCTTCACCGCGGAGAGCGGAGCACAGCTTCCCGGCATCCGCCTCGCCTACGAGAGCTGGGGCGAGTTGAACGCCGCCCGCGACAACGCGGTGCTCGTCCTGCACGCCCTCACCGGCGACAGCCATGTGCGCGGCGAGGCCGGCGCCGGCCACCCGACCGCCGGCTGGTGGGAGGACGTCGTCGGCCCCGGTGCGCCGCTCGACACCGACGAGTGGTTCGTGATCGCGCCGAACATGCTCGGCGGCTGCCAGGGATCGACGGGGCCGGCAAGCATCGCCCCGGACGGCTACGAGTGGGCGTCGCGCTTCCCCTACCTCACCATCCGCGACCAGGTCGCCGCGCAGGTGCGCCTGGCCGACGCGCTCGGCATCGACAGCTGGGCGGCGGTGATCGGCGGCTCGATGGGCGGCATGCATGCGCTCGAGTGGGCCGTGTCGCAGCCCGACCGGGTGCAGCGGCTCGCGGTGCTCTCCTCTCCCCCGGTCACCACCGCCGACCAGATCGCGCTCAACACCGTGCAGCTGGAGACCATCCGCATGGACCCGCGCTACCAGGGCGGCGAGTACTACGACCTCGCGGACGGCGACGGTCCGCATCGCGGCCTCGCCCTCGCCCGCCGCATGGCTCTGCTGAACTACCGCAGCCCGATCGAGCTCAACCAGCGGTTCCAGCGCTCCTGGCAGTCCGACGTGTCGCCGCTCGGCCACGGCGGGCGCTTCGCGGTGGAGTCGTACCTCGACTTCCATGGCAACAAGTTCACGCGGCGCTTCGATGCGAACAGCTACGTCACCCTCGTCGAGGCGATGAACTCGCATGACGTCGGTCGCGGCCGCGGCGGCGTCGAGGAGGCCCTGAAGGCGGTGACCGCGAAGACCCTCGTCCTCGGCATCGACAGCGACCGCCTCTTCCCCGTCGACGGGCAGCAGCGGATCGCGCGGAGCATCGCGAACGTGCTCGACGGCGAAGCGGTGGTGCTCACGAGCGACTTCGGCCACGACGGCTTCCTCATCGAGACCGAGGCCGTCGGCGCGCACCTACGGCGTCTGCTCGACGCCTGAGCCGCGTCACACCGGATCGAACCGCCACGGCAGGGTGTGGGCGTGGAGGGTCCCCTGTGCCCAGCCGAACGCCCGGCCCTCATCGCGCACCTGTGTCTGGAACAGCTCGACAGCCCCGCCGGAGGCCAGCGCCGCATCGACATCGGCGAAGGCGGAGAGTCGGTGCAGTGTGAGCCAAGTCGGCGGGAAGAGTCGCCACTCTCCTGACGCGTGACGGGCGAGAGCCTCGGCGGGTGACACCCAGGCGAGCTCGACGACCTCGTCGGCGGACGGCGACGGTTCGGCGTCCGGCGCGAGGGCGAGGAAGAACCAGGTGCGGATCCGGACCGGCGCCTCCGCCGGCGGACGCCACTCCGACAGCGGCACCAGATCGCGCGCCGTCAGTCCGACCTCCTCCGCGGTCTCCCTGGCGGCGGCGCGACGCGCGTCGTCGACCTCTGCAGCGCCCGGCTGACGGTCCCCCGGCTCGACCTTCCCGCCGGGGAAGACCCAGGCGTCTGCGAACGAGCCTCGCGACGGACGGCGCAGCAGCAGCACCTGGAAGCCGTCGGCGGCGGGCCGCAGCAGCACGACGGTGCCGGCGAGCGGGAGGTCCTCGTCGGGGGTGGTCACCCCGTCACTCTACGACGCGAGGACCGGCGTCTGCGCGACCCGCCGCGCCTCCACGCGGTAGGACACCAGTGCGATGAGGAGACCGGCCACTGCGAGCACGGCGCCGGTCCACGCCGGCGCCGTGAAGCCCCAGCCGACCGCGATCACGATGCCGCCGAGGAAGGCGCCGAGGCTGTTGCCGATGTTCAGGGCGGAGTGGTTCATGGCCGCCGCGATGGACTGGTTGTCGCCGGCCACGTCCATCAGCCGGGTCTGGATCGTCGGGCTCAGCACGGACGAGACGAACCCGACGAGCACGACGACGAGGCTCAGGCTCACGATCCAGAACGAGAGCACGGCGAGCAGAGCGAACACGACCGCCATCGCGGCGAGACCGAGCAGCAGCGTGCGGCGGAGGTCGATGTCGGCGAGGTGACCGCCGACGAGGTTCCCGCCGGTCATGCCGAGCCCCATGAGCACGAGCACGATCGGCACGACCCAGTCCGGCGATCCGGCGACCTCCGTCACGAGCGGGGCGATGTAGCTGTAGACGGCGAAGAACCCGCCGAACCCGATCGCCCCGACGCCGAGCGTGAACCACACCTGACCGATGCGGAACACTCCGAGCTCGGCCCGCATCGTGCGTCCGGGGTTCCCCGGGTGTGCGGGCACGAACAGCGCGATGAAGACGGTGGCGAGCGCGAACACGAGCGCGACGACGGCGAAGGCCGCGCGCCAGCCCCATGCCTGACCGAGGAAGGTACCCAGCGGCACCCCGATGACGTTGGCGACCGTGAGTCCGGTGAGGATGAACGCGACGCCCTTGGCACGGTTGCCCGGTCCCATCACGTCGGCGGCGACGAGCGCGCCGATGCCGAAATACGCACCGTGCGGGAGCCCGGCGAGGAAGCGCGACACCCCGACGAGCTCGAACGTCGGCAGCACCACGGTGAGCGCATTGAACACCGTCAACGCCAGGGCGAGCACGATCATCACCCGGTGCCGCGGATAGCGGGCGACGAAGCCGGCGATGGTCGGGGCGCCGATGACTACGCCGAGCGCGTACAGCGAGATCAGCCAGCCGGCCTGGCTCAGCGCCTCCTCCTGGCTCGACGCCCAGACGGACGGGAGGAGATCGGCGGCGATGTTCGGCAACAGGCCCATGACGACGAACTCGGTCATGCCGATGCCGAAGCTGCCGATGGCGAGGGAGAGGAGCGCCCACTTCGCCGCACCCCTCGAAGGTGTCGAGGGATTCACCGGTTCAGCTTACCGGTCGTCGGACTCCTCGATCGCCGCCTCCAGGCGCTCGACCTTGGCGTCGAGCTCCCCCGTGTAGCCGGGACGGATGTCCGCCTTGAGGACGAGGGACACCCGCGATCCGTACGGCATGACCGCCTCGGTCGCCCGCTTGACCACATCCATCACGGTGTCCCAGTCGGGCCCCTCGATCTCGGTGAACATGCTCGTCGTGCGGTGCGGGAGCCCCGAAGCGCGGACGACGCGCACCGCGGCGGCCACCGCATCGTGCACGGAGGCATCGCTGCGGTCGGCGCCATCGACGGGCGCGCCGCTGGGGGCGACGGAGAAGGCGATCAACATGGGTTCACTCCTGGGTTCGGGGACGGCGGACGACGGGGACCCGCGCGAGCGCGACGGCGCTCACGACGGCGAGGACGACGAGCAGCGCGTTGCGCATCGTGAGCAGCAGGACCGGGGCGGCTTCGGCCCGCAGCAGCCCGTCGTAGCTCAGCGGATACACGAGACAGGTGAGCAGGCACAGCGCGAGCACGAGCGCCGCGGCGGCCTGCGCGCGGCGGCGGTCGAGCACGAGCCACAGGATCACGGGCGCCAGCAACCAGGTCTGGAACTGCGGCGAGCCGACCTTGTTCAGAGCGATGAGCACCGTCACCAGCAGCAGGGCCAGCGGCGGGAAGAGTCGCGCGAACGACGCGCCTCGCGCGGCCTTGACCCCGCCGACGACGGCGACGACGACCACGGCGAGCGCGAGGAGCGGGGTGAGGACCGTGGAGACGACCTCCGCGCCCGGAGCGACGATCTGGAAGGTGAGGATGTCGTAGCTGTACTCGATGCGGGCGGCCCCTGTCACGGCCATCCAGAGGAACGGCGTCGCGGCGACCGCCTCGATCTGGAGCCCCCGGCCGGTCTGTGCGGTGAGGAAGCCGAGGATCTCGGTGTCGGCGCCGAGCAGCAGGAGCGCCACCACCACACCGGCGGTGACCCCCGCGGCGGCCAGGAGCATCCGCAGCCGCGCCCTCCCGGCCACGACCGCCGCGAGGAGGAGCGCACCGGGCCAGATCTTGATCCAGGCGCCGACCGTCAGCAGCGCCGCGGCGATGGTGGGGCGGCTGACCAGCCACAGACCGGCGACGACGGCGAGGGGCACGGTCACGGCATCGATCCTGTACAGCGCGATGGGTCCGAGGAGCAGCAGCGCCGCACACCAGAACCACGCGGCTGTCCGACGCGCCCGGACGCGTCCGCGCCCGACGAGGACGGCGAACGCCAGGGCGTCGAGCGCCGTCACCAGCAGTGCCCAGCCGATGAGGTAGGCGCCGGAGACGCCGAGCAGCGGGAGGAACGGTGCGGCGAGCCCGGCCGCGAGCATCATCGGCAGGAGCGCGAGCTGCGGATACACCCAGGACTCCGTGACGCCCACGACCTCCCCGCCGCTCCACGCCGCGGTGGCCCAGGGCTCGTACACGAGCACGACGTCCCCCATGGGCTGGCTCGGGTAGACCCAGCCCAGCCACGCGGTCATGAGGTGGACGAGGAGGAAGGCGATCCACAGGGCGAGCGCGCTCCTCCGGGTCGAGGTCCTCACGACAGGAGGTCCGCGACCGCGCGGGGCAGCGTCTCCGCGACGTCGAGCGCGACGATCGGATGGCCGCTCGCGCCCGCGGTCGCCGCGGCGGCGAGGCGGGCGGCGTGCCCGTGCAGCCAGACGGCCGCCGCAGCGGACTCGACGAGCGGGCTGCCCGGATTCGCGGCGATCACGGCGGCGACGATCCCGCCGAGCACGTCGCCCGTGCCCGCCGTCGCGAGCCAGCCCGTTCCCGCCTCGACGGCGATCAGCGTGCCGTCGGGTGCGGCGAGCACGGTGCGCGCGCCCTTGCGCAGCACCACGCCGTCGATCGCGGCGGACACGGCGCGGACGTCTGCGAGATCGTCCGAGGCCCCGTCGATGCCGATGCGCTCCCGCAGCCGCGCGAACTCCCGGCCGTGCGGCGTGGCGACGAACGGGGCGCGTGCGGTCGGCGCCAGATCGAGCGCTCCGGCGTCGATGACCACGGGGACGTCGCCGCCGACGATCTCCCGCAGTGCCTGCGCCTCCGTCGCGCTCCGGTCGTCCGGGTCGGTCCCGGAGCCGATCACCCAGGCACCGACCCGCGTGCGTCCGGCATCCGGCCCGCCGACGGTCTCCGGGCGCCGCGAGAGCACCGCCGCGACCGCCGACGGCGCGCCCACGTAGCGGACGAACCCGGCACCGGTGCGCCAGGCGGCTTCGACGCCGAGCACCGCGGCGCCGGGGTAGGCGGCCGATCCCGTGCGCACCCCCACGACGCCCCGCGAGTACTTGTCGTCCTCGACGGTCGGAGCGCGGAAGAACCGCGCCGCGTCGTTGCGGGACCACTCGCGCACGTCGCTCATGACTCCACGTTAGCCCGACGGCCCTGTCCCGTCCGCGTCGGCGGTACCGTCGAACGGTGAGTCTTCTCTTCTCCCCGCTGACCATCCGGTCCACCACGTTCCGCAACCGCCTCTGGGTGTCCCCCATGTGCATGTACAGCGCCATCGACGGCGTCGCGCAGGAGTGGCACCACACCCACCTCGCGCAGTTCGCTTCGGGGGGCGCCGGACTCATCGTGGCCGAAGCCACGGCCGTCGTGCCGGAGGGGCGCATCTCTCCCCGCGACCTCGGGCTGTGGGACGACGCGCAGCGCGACGCCCTGGCCCCGATCGTCCGGGCGATCCACGACCGAGGGGCGGCAGCGGGCATCCAGCTCGCGCACGCCGGGCGGAAGGCCTCGACCTGGTGGCCGTGGGCGGACGAGCGCGGCACGGTCCCCGCCGCCGAGGGCGGATGGACGACCACCGCACCGTCGGCCGTGGCCTACGAGGGGTTCGCCGCGCCGGTCGCGCTGGACGCGGCGGGCATCGACCGCGTGGTCGACGGGTTCGCCGCCGCGACCCGGCGGGCGCGGGAGGCCGGATTCGACGTCATCGAGATCCACGGCGCCCACGGCTACCTCCTGCACCAGTTCCTGTCGCCGCTGTCCAACCTCCGTGAGGACGAGTACGGCGGCTCGCTGGAGAACCGGGCCCGGCTGCTGCTGCGCGTCGTGGACGCGGTGCGCGAGACGGCCGGCGACGACGTGCCGCTGTTCGTCCGCATCTCGGCGACCGATCACGCCGAGGGCGGGTTCACGCCCGAGGAGGCCGCGACGGTCGGCACCTGGGCGACCGCGCACGGCGCCGACCTCATCGACGTCTCCAGCGGCGGCCTCGTCGCGCACCAGCGCATCAGCGTCTCCCCCGGTTACCAGGTCCCGCTGGCCGAGACCGTCCGCCAGGGCGGGCGGATCCCGGTGTCGGCCGTCGGCCTCATCACCGCGGCCGCGCAGGCCGAACAGGTGCTCGCCGACGGCGCGGCCGACGCGATCTTCGCCGGACGGGAGTGGCTGCGCGACCCGCACTTCGCGCTCCGCGCCGCGCACGAGCTGGGGGCCGAGGTCGCCTGGCCGCCGCAGTACGAGCGGGCGCACTGGCGCTGACGCCCACGACGAAGGCCGCCGGTTCCCGTGGGAGCCGGCGGCCTTCGCGTGTCGCGACGTCAGTGACCGCGGACGCGACGGGTCGCGTCCTGCACCTCGCCGACGAGCTCCTCGAGGATGTCCTCCAGGAACAGCACGGCGGTTGTCTCCCCCCGCGCGTCGCGGACCTTGGCCAGGTGACGGCCCGCACGTCGCATGACGGCGAGGGCGTCCTCCAGGTCGGTGTCCTCCTGCACGGGCACCATGTGATGGATGCGCTTGCCGGGGATCGGCTCGAGCACCTTGGCTTCGGCGTCCGGTCCCTCGGAGGCCCGCAGGATGTCCTTGAGGTGGACGTAGCCGATCGGGACGTCCTCGTCGTCGACGATCACGTAGCGCGAGAACCCGTAGCGGGCCACCGCCTTCTCGATGTCGTCCGGCGTGGTCGTCTGCGGCAGTGTGACCAGGTCGCTCAGCGGCACGGCCACGTCGCGCGCCTTCTTGTCGGTGAACTCCACCGCGGCCGTCACCGTGCCCGCGGTGTCCATGAGCACGCCCTCCCGGCGCGACTGACTGACGATCGTCGCCACCTCATCGAGCGTGAAGGTCGACGCCGCCTCGTTCTTCGGCTCCACCCGGAACAGGCGCAGCACACCGTTCGCCGCCGCGTTCAGCAGCCAGATCACCGGCATGAACACCTTCGACACCCACACCAGCGGCGTCGCCAGGAGCAGCACGGCCCGGTCCGGAATCGAGAACGCGAGGTTCTTCGGCACCATCTCGCCGAACACGACGTGCAGGAACGACACGATGAGCAGCGCGATCGTGAACGACACGACGTCCACCGCACCATCCGACCAGCCCACGGCGTGCAGCGGCACGGCGAGCAGGTGGTGGATGGCGGGCTCCGAGACGTTCAGGATGAGCAGCGAGCAGATCGTGATGCCGAGCTGCGAGGTCGCGAGCATGAGCGTCGCGTGCTCCATGGCGTACAGCGCCGTCTTGGCGGGACGCGAGCCGCGCTCCGCCTTCGGCTCGATCTGCGAGCGCCGCGCGGAGATCACCGCGAACTCGGCGCCGACGAAGAACGCGTTCGCCGCCAGCAGGACGACGAGCCAGGCGAGGCCTCCCCAATCGCTCACAGGGACACCCCCTCGATGATGACGGCATCCGGTCTCGGGACGTAGCGCACCCGATCCACCCGGCGTCCGTCCATGCGGACCACCTGCAGCGTGCCGCTCTCCAGGGGCACCTCGTCTCCGACGACAGGCACACGCTCCAGAACGCTCATGACGTAGCCGCCGACCGTGTCGTACACATCGCCCTCCGGCACCTCGACGCCCGCGCGGCTGCGCAGCTCGTCCGGGCGCAGCTCGCCGGGGAAGGTCACCCCGTCGCGGTTGCGGATGATCCCGGCCCTCGTCCGGTCGTGCTCGTCGGAGACCTCGCCGACGAGCTCCTCCACGAGGTCCTCCAGGGTCACGATGCCGGCGGTCCCGCCGTACTCGTCGACGACGACCGCGAGCTGGTAACCCCGGCCGCGGAGGTCCGAGATGAGCGCGTCGACATGCGCGGTCTCCGGCACGCGGAGCGGATCGGTCGCGAGAGCGCCGACGGGCACCTCGGCGCGACGCTCCCGCGGCACCGAGATGGCGGCCTTGAGGTGCACGACGCCGGTGATGTCGTCGAGGTCCTCGTCGAACACCGGGAAGCGGCTGTGGCCCGTGCGCCGGGCGAGCTGGATCACGTCGTCCACGGAGTCACCGGCGGCGATCGCGTGCATGCTCGGGCGCGCCGTCATGACGTCCGCCGCCGTGAGCCGGGAGAAGGTGAGCGTGCGGTCCAGCAGCGTGGCGGTGTCGGCCTCCAGAACTCCGGCGCTCGCCGACCGTCGCACGAGCGACGACAGCTCCTCCGCGCTGCGGGCGCCGGAGAGCTCCTCCTTGGGCTCGATGCCCATGCTGCGCAGCACGCCGTTGGCGCTGCCGTTCAGCACGACCACCGCCGGCTTGAACACCGTCGTGAAGGCGATCTGGAAGGGCACGACGAGCTTGGCCGTGGCCAGGGGCAGCGCCAGCGCGAAGTTCTTCGGGACGAGCTCGCCGAGGATCATCGAGAGCACCGTCGCGACGAACATCGCCACCACGGTCGCGATGGGGGCGACGGCGGCTTCCGGGATGTTCCAGGCGACCAGCGTGGGACGCAGGAGGTTCGACAGCGCCGGCTCCATCGTGTATCCCGTCAGCAGCGTGGTCAGCGTGATGCCGAGCTGTGCAGACGAGAGATGCGTCGACGTGTGCCGGAGAGCGCTGATCGTCAGGGAGAGGCGGGACTCCCCGCGCGCCTGCCGCGCCTCCAGATCCGCGCGGTCGAGGTTCACGAGGGCGAACTCGCTCGCCACGAAGAGGCCGGTGCCGACCGTGAGCAGAAGCCCCACGCCCAACATGATGTAGTCCATCAGATCTTCCTCTCCGGGGAGAGAACGGGACGGTGGGGCGATGTTCGGCAACTGGGAGGGTCGTCCATAGTGCGCTCGATTCTACAGAAGCGGACTGTGGACGCGGCAGGCGATCACCAACTGACCGGCAGCGCCTTGCCCTCCTCATATCCCGCCGCGGACTGCAGTCCGACGAGGGCGCGCTCGTGGAACTCCGGCACGGTCGCAGCACCGGCGTACGTGAAGGACGACCGCACGCCCGAGGTGATCATGTCGAGCAGGTCCTCCACTCCCGGCCGCAGCGGGTCGAGATAGATCTTCGAGGAGGAGATGCCTTCGGCGAACAGCTCCTTGCGCGCCCGCTCGTACGCGTCGAGCCGACCGAACCGCGCCTGCACGGCCTTCGTGGACGCCATCCCCCACGACTCTTTGAACAGCCGCCCGTCCGCGTCGCGCTGGAGCTCCCCCGGGGCCTCGATCGTCCCGGCGAACCAGGAGCCGACCATGACGGAGGCGGCACCGGCCGCGAGCGCGAGGGCGACGTCGCGGGGGTAGCGCACCCCGCCGTCGGCCCAGACGTGCGCTCCGGCCTCGGCGGCGGCCGCGGCGGTCTCCAGCACCGCGGAGAACTGCGGACGACCGACCGCCGTCATCATCCGGGTCGTGCACATCGCCCCGGGGCCGACGCCGACCTTGAGGATCGAGGCGCCCGCGTCGACGAGATCCCGGACGCCGTCTGCGGTGACGATGTTTCCCGCGACGATCGGGAGCCCGAGGCCGAGGGACGCGACCTCCTGCAGCGCCCGGAGCATGCCCTCCTGGTGACCGTGCGCGGTGTCGACGACGAGCACGTCCACGCCGGCGGCCGCGAGCGCCTTCGCCTTGGCCGCCACATCGCCGTTGATGCCGACCGCCGCGGCCACCGCGAGGCGGCCGTCGGCGTCCACGGCGGGGCGATACAGGGTGGCGCGCAAGGCGCTGCGCGCGCTCAGCGTCCCGACGAGGTGGCCGTGGTGCACGACGGTGACGATCTCGACGTCCGCCTCGGTGATGACGTCGAAGGCGTGACGCTCGGAGCCGATGTCGTCCGCGTCGATGGACGGCGTCCCCCGGTGCACGAGGTCGCCGAGCTGTGCATCGGGCAACGCGGTCGCCAGACGCGTCGCCGGAAGGACGCCGACGATGCGGTCCACAGCGATCGGCGCCGCCCCGTGTGCCACGACGATCCCGTGTCCCACGGCGGCCGGAAGCAGGCGGAGCGCGTCGGCGACGGTCGCCTCCGGGGGCAGCACGAGCGGCGTGTCCCAGAGCACCGGCTGCCCCTTCACGTCGCGGATCGCGGCGTCGAGCTCCTGGAGCGGCAGGTCCTGCGGGAGCACGCCCAGCGCCCCGCGGCGTGCGAGCACGGCGGCGATGCGCGGCCCTGTCACCGAGTTCATGTTCGCGGCGACGAGCGGCAGCGTCGCGGGCGTGCCGTCGTGCGGGGCGAGATCGACCTGCAACCGACTGGTGACGGCCGAACGGCGCGGCACCAGGAAGACATCCGAGTAGGTCAGATCGACGGTCGGCTGCGCACCTGAGAACTCCATGCCTCCACGGTACCCAGATCGGCGCGGCGCGGGTCGCTCTCTTCGACGTCTCCCCGGTCGAAACAGGTTAGGCTTGGTGGTCGAGAGTGTGCGGGCCCGAGCGCATCCTGCGTCGTGCGTCCGCATCGGAGATCTTCAGCGATGAAAGAGGGCGATAGAGCGTGTCGAACCAGGTGACCGGCGTCGGTGGCGACGGGGGGTTCGGAGCCAATTCCTGGCTCGTCGAAGAGCTCTACGAGCAGTTCAAGGAGAACCGCGACTCGGTCGACAAGGAGTGGTGGCCCATCCTGGAGAAGTACCACTCCGAGACCACCGCAGGCGGAGGCGCTGCTGCTCCCACCGCGACGACGGCCCCGGCACACCCCGTGACCGCGCCCATCCCGGTGATCGGCTCGCAGCCCGTCGCCCGCACCACGGCGAAGCCCGCGGCGTCCGCCCCGATCCCCGCCCAGGCGCCGAAGCCGAAGCAGGAATCCAAGGAGGCGCAGCCGCCCTCCGAGGAGGACAAGGTCACCCCGCTGCGCGGTCTGCCGAAGACCCTCGCCGCGAACATGGACGAGTCCCTCACCGTCCCCACCGCGACGAGCGTGCGCACGGTCCCCGCCAAGCTGATGATCGACAATCGCATCGTCATCAACAACCACATGGCCCGCACCCGCGGCGGCAAGGTCAGCTTCACCCACCTCATCGGCTGGGCGCTCATCCGCACCCTCGACGAGTTCCGCAGCCAGAACGTCTTCTACGCCGAGATCGACGGCAAGCCGTCCGTCGTCGCCCCCGCGCACGTCAACCTCGGCATCGCGATCGACCTGCCCAAGCCGGACGGCACCCGCGCCCTCATGGTCCCGAGCATCAAGCGCGCCGACACCATGACCTTCACCGAGTACCTCGCCGCCTACGAGGACCTCGTCACCCGCGCACGCTCCAACAAGCTCACCGCCGCCGACTTCCAGGGCACCACGGTCTCGCTGACCAACCCGGGCGGCATCGGCACGGTCCACTCGGTCCCGCGTCTCATGAAGGGCCAGGGCTGCATCATCGGCGCCGGTGCCCTCGAGTACCCGGCCGAGTTCCAGGGCGCGAGCGACAAGACGCTCAACGAGCTCGCGATCGGCAAGACGATCACGCTCACCAGCACCTACGACCACCGCGTCATCCAGGGCGCCGGCTCCGGCGAGTTCCTCAAGAAGGTGCACGAGCTGCTGATCGGCCAGCGCGGCTTCTACGACGACATCTTCGCCGCGCTGCGCATCCCGTACGCGCCCATCCGCTGGAACCCCGACATCGCGGTCGACCTCGCCGAGCGCGTCGACAAGCAGTCGCGCGTGCAGGAGCTCATCAACTCCTTCCGCGTGCGCGGTCATCTCATGGCCGACATCGATCCGCTCGAGTACCGGCAGCGCTCGCACCCGGACCTCGAGATCGAGAGTCACGGGCTGACGTTCTGGGATCTCGACCGCGAATTCGTCACCGGCGGCTTCGGCGGGCGCCGCGTCGCGAAGCTCCGCGACATCCTCGGCGTGCTGCGCGACTCCTACTGCCGCACGCTCGGCATCGAGTACATGCACATCCAGGACCCGGAGCAGCGCCGCTGGTTCCAGGACAAGGTCGAGGTCAAGTACCAGAAGCCCGGCCATGACGAGCAGCTGCGCGTGCTGCGCAAGCTCAACGAGGCCGAGGCCTTCGAGACCTTCCTGCAGACGAAGTTCGTCGGTCAGAAGCGCTTCTCCCTCGAGGGCGGCGAGTCGCTGATCCCGCTCCTCGACGAGATCCTCCAGGGCGCGGCCACCGCCGGTCTCGAGGGGGCCGCGATCGGCATGGCCCACCGCGGC
Source organism: Microbacterium sp. NPDC064978 (assembly GCF_044543605.1). Lineage (NCBI taxonomy): Bacteria > Bacillati > Actinomycetota > Actinomycetes > Micrococcales > Microbacteriaceae > Microbacterium > Microbacterium sp. NPDC064978. The sequence continues at coordinate 751,178 of NZ_JBITWF010000001.1, forward strand.
CGCCTGAACGTGCTCACCAACATCGCCGGGAAGACCTACGGCCAGGTCTTCCGCGAGTTCGAGGGCACGCAGACCCCCGGCAACCAGCGCGGCTCCGGCGACGTGAAGTACCACCTCGGCACCGAGGGCACCTTCGTCGCCGACGACGGCTCCTCGCTCCCCGTGTACCTGGCCGCCAACCCCTCGCACCTGGAGACGGTCGACGGCGTGCTCGAGGGCATCGTCCGCGCCAAGCAGGACCGCAAGCCCATCGGCACCTTCGCCTGGCTGCCGATCCTCGTCCACGGCGACGCGGCCTTCGCCGGCCAGGGCGTCGTCGTCGAGACGCTGCAGATGTCGCAGCTGCGCGGCTACCGCACCGGCGGCACGATCCACGTGGTCGTCAACAACCAGGTCGGCTTCACCACGACGCCGAGCGACGCCCGCACCTCGGTCTACGCCACCGACGTCGCCAAGACGATCCAGGCACCCGTGTTCCACGTGAACGGCGACGACCCCGAGGCGGTCATCCACGTGGCCCAGCTCGCGTTCGAGTACCGTGAGCGCTTCCACCGCGACGTCGTGATCGACCTCGTCTGCTACCGCCGACGCGGTCACAACGAGGGCGACGACCCCTCGATGACGCAGCCGCTGATGACCGACCTCATCCAGGCGAAGCGCTCCGTCCGCCGCCTCTACACGGAGTCGCTCGTCGGTCGCGGTGACATCACCGAGGAGGAGTACGACGAGGCCAAGGCCGACTTCCAGAACCGCCTGGAGATCGCCTTCGCCGAGACGCACGCCGCCGAGACCGGAGCCACCCCGATCGCCCCGGAGGAGGCCCCGCAGGTCGAGGACCAGGTCGGAGCCCCCGAGGTCACCGGTGTCCCCGCGGAGGTCATCCGCCTCATCGGCGATGCATTCGTGAACAAGCCCGAGGGCTTCACCGTGCACCCGAAGATCCAGCAGCTGCTGGAGAAGCGTCTCGACATGAGCCGCAACGGGAACATCGACTGGGGCTTCGGCGAGCTGCTCGCCTTCGGGTCGCTTCTCGTCGAGGGCACTCCGGTGCGCCTCGCCGGCCAGGACTCGCGCCGCGGGACGTTCGTACAGCGTCACGCCGCGCTCCATGACCGGGCGAACGGCCAGGAGTGGCTGCCGCTGTCGAATCTGTCCGACGCCCAGGGCCGCTTCTTCGTCTACGACTCCCTCCTCAGCGAGTACGCCGCACTCGGCTTCGAGTACGGCTACTCCGTGGAGGCTCCCGAGGCCCTGGTGCTCTGGGAGGCGCAGTTCGGCGACTTCGTCAACGGCGCGCAGTCGGTCATCGACGAGTACATCTCCGCCGCGGAGCAGAAGTGGGGTCAGCAGTCCAGCGTCACCCTCCTGCTCCCCCACGGCTACGAGGGTCAGGGGCCGGACCACTCCTCCGCACGCATCGAGCGGTTCCTGCAGCTGTGCGCACAGGACAACATGATCGTGGCGCGTCCGTCGACGCCGGCGTCGCACTTCCACCTGCTGCGCCGTCAGGCCTATGCGCGCCCGCGCAAGCCGCTGATCGTGTTCACCCCGAAGGCGATGCTGCGCCTGCGGGGAGCGACGAGCCCGGTCGAGGCGTTCACCGGCGGTCGGTTCGAGCCGGTCATCGACGACGACCGCGGTCTCGATCGTTCCGCCGTGAAGCGCGTCCTCGTGCACAGCGGCAAGGTGCACTGGGACCTCCGCGCCGAGCTGGAGAAGAACCCGAACCCGGAGATCGCCCTGGTGCGTCTGGAGCAGCTCTACCCGACACCCATCGACGAGCTGAAGAAGATCACAGACTCGTACCCGAACGCCGAGCTCGTATGGGTGCAGGAGGAGCCGGAGAACCAGGGCGCCTGGCCGTTCCTGGCCCTCGCGTTCGCGGATGTCCCCGGCGACCGCTCCTTCCGCCCCGTGTCGCGTCCGGCTTCGGCGTCTCCGGCGACGGGCTCGTCCAAGGTGCACGCCACCGAGCAGGCCGCTCTGATCCGCGCGGCGGTGACCCTCGGCTGATCCGCTCTCGGACGACGAGAAGGGCGCCCCGGCTTCGGCCGGGGCGCCCTTCTCGTCGTCCGGGGATCAGTACCAGATGTCGAGGGACGGAGCCGGGAAGGCGACGAACGCGCGGTCCAGGGCCTCGACGGCCGCGGGCGCGCCGGCGATCCGGCCCGCACCGTGCAGCGCGGCGACACGGATACTGCCTGCGTAGATCGACGAGAGCGCGGAGACGTCGAGGACGAGGTCCGCCCCGGTATCCGGAGCCGCCTCGACGCGCGCCCGCCCCTCGGCGTCGATGCGCAGACGCCACGTGCCCGCGGCGAAACCGAGCGCGTCCTCGATGCGGAGCACCGTGTCCAGGGGCGCGGCGTAGGACCGGGCCGTGAGCGCGGCGGGGACGTCCAGGACGCGGAGCCAACCGTGGTCGTGCACCTCCTGGGTGACCCCGCGCGGGTCTCCGACGAGCCACGGCAGCGGGTCGTCGAGAGGACGGAGGTCGGCGGTCACCTCGTCCACGAGATCGTGCTGCAGCGCGAATCGCCACAATGCGGCCGTCGCCTCCGCCGTCTCGCCGACGAGCAGACGCACGTGCAGCGCGAACCGGAAAGTGCCCCCGCGCTCGGCGAGGTGGAACGCCATCACGCCGCGCACCTGCCCGGACTCGTCGCGATAGCGGATACCGCGCACCCGGTCCCGGTCGGTGTCTGTGCTCGCGAGCCCGCTGATGCCCGCCCAGCGGGCCGGCCATCCGGGGACCTGCCCCGATCGGGCGATACGCGCCCGCTCGTGCGCCTCCGCCAGCGCGGCCGCGAGCTCTTCGCGCTCGAGGTACTCGACGCCGCCCGCGGGACCGGGCCCCGCCCATCCGGCGCGGCGGACGTCGACGGTGAACCGCGACACCGGGACGGCAGAGCCGAAGCCGTACCGTCCGTAGATCGTCGCCTCGGATACCGTGAGCCCGGCGACCGGGAGACCGGCGTCGGAGGCGGCGCGCAGCTCCCCCTCCAGCAGCGCCCGCGCGATGCCACGACGACGATGGGTGCCGGCCACCGTGACTCCGCTGATCGCCCACATGCCGATCTCACCGCCGGGGATCGTCAGCGGAGTCACCCAGGAGTCGATGGTCGCCACGGGGAAACGGTCGGCCGGGGTGTCGGGCTCGTACACGCCGATGTTGCGCCGGCTCCTCAGGGTGCCGACGCCTTCCTCGCGAGCCGCCTCCGAGGGGTCGGCGCCGAGGAACCCGCGCGCCATCGCTCGCTGGAAGGCGGCCACCCGCGCCGAGTCCGTCGTATCGAGGACCCGGTAGTCGAGGTCCTGTGCCGCGAGGCGGTCGACGGATGTCTGGTCAGCGGGGATCCCGCGCGCATCGATGAGGGCCATGCACACAGCCTACGGGCGGTCTCCGACGCCCCGCACGCGCTCGCAGCGCCTCAGTGCTGTGCGGCCTGGACCTCGCGCAGCCGGGCGAACACCTGGTCGCGCAGCTCCTCGGGAGCGGTCTCCTTGCAGGCACGGGCGATGACCTCGGTGAGGGTCGTCGCCACCAGAGCCTCGTCCCGGCACGCCGGGCAGTTCTCCAGGTGCTCGCGGATCTCGGCGTGCTCCGTCTTGCACACCTCGTTGCGGAGGTACTCCTCCAGATCCTGACGGGCCTTGTCGCAGCCGCAGTCGCTCATTTCTTGCTCCTCGGGTCAGCCGCGGCGATTCCCCGCTCCGCGGCGTAGTCGGCCAGCAGCTCCCGCAGCATCCGCCTGCCACGGTGCAGACGGCTCATGACGGTGCCGATGGGGGTCTTCATGATGTCGGCGATCTCCTGGTACGCGAAGCCCTCGACGTCGGCGAGGTACACCGCGAGACGGAAGTCCTCCGGGACCGCCTGCAGCGCGTCCTTGACGACCGACGCCGGCATGCGGTCGATGGCCTCGGCTTCGGCCGACCGGCTGTGCGAGGCCGTCGTCGACTCGGCGCCGCCGAGCTGCCAGTCCTCGAGCTCGTCGATGGTGCCCTGGAACGGTTCGCGCTGCCGCTTCCGGTAGATGTTGATGTACGTGTTGGTGAGGATCCGGTACAGCCACGCCTTCAGGTTCGTTCCCTGCGCGAAGGTCGACCACGACCCGTAGGCCTTGACGAAGGTCTCCTGCACGAGATCGGCGGCGTCCGCGGGATTGCGCGTCATGCGCATCGCGGCGGCGTAGAGCTGGTCCATGAAGGGGAGCGCCTGCTCCTCGAACTCGCGCCGAGGGTCGCCGACGGTGGCTGCGGTTGCGGTGTCGTCCATCACCGGCCAGTCTAGGCGGCTGAGGTCGATCACCTCGCGTTCCAGCGTCGCAGGCATCCTCTTCCCTTCGCACCGAAGCCGCCTCTCACGAGGACGGCGTTGCGTTTACTAAGGTGAGAACCGATGAGCGCCAAAAGGTATTCCCCCACCCGTGTGCAGGGCGCCTACCCCGCGCCCACGATCGACGGCCCGGTCCACGCCGAGCTCACGATCCCCGGGTCCAAGTCCCTCACCAACCGCGAACTCCTCATCGCGGCCATCGCGGACGGCCCCGGCCGCCTGATCGCGCCGCTGCACTCTGACGATTCGCAGCGCATGGTGGAGGCCCTCCGCGCGCTCGGCGTCGGCATCGAGGAGGTCGACGCCGGCCACGAGTTCGGTCCCGACCTCGTGATCACGCCCGGCAAGCTCCGCGGCGGCACGACGATCGACTGCGGCCAGGCCGGGACCGTCATGCGCTTCATCGCGCCGCTGGCCGGCCTCGCCGAGCAGGACGTCCACCTCACCGCGCACGAGACGGCTCTGCACCGACCCATGGGCGGGCTCATCAGCGCCCTGCGCGACCTCGGCGTCGACATCGACGACGAGGGAACCTGGGCCCTCCCGTTCACCATCCGCGGCCACGGTCACATCCGCGGCGGTCGCGTGGAGATCGACGCGTCGGCCTCCAGCCAGTTCGTGTCCGGGCTGCTTCTGGCCGCTCCACGCTTCGACGTCGGCCTGCACCTCGTGCACACCGGCGAGCGGCTGCCGAGCCTGCCGCACATCGACATGACCATCGAGGCCCTCAGCCGCCGTGGCATCCGCATCGAACGCCCCGCGGTCGGCGAGTGGCTGGTGGAGGCCGGGGTCCCCCGCGCCAAGGAGATCCCCATCGAGCCGGATCTCTCCAATGCGGCACCGTTCCTCGCGGCCGCGCTCGTCACCGGCGGCTCCGTCGCGATCACCGGCTGGCCGGCGCACTCGACCCAGCCCGGGGCGCTGCTGCCCGAGATCCTGCAGGCTGCAGGCGCCCACGTCAGCCGTCACGGCGGGGTCCTCACCGTGCGCGCCGGTTCCGGCATCCGCGGGCTCGATCTCGACCTCTCCGCCGCCAGCGAGCTGACGCCGACCCTCGTGGGTCTCGCGGCCTTCGCCGACGGCCCCACGACGATCCGGGGCATCGGCCACATCCGCCTCCACGAAACCGATCGCATCGCGGCGCTCGTCGGCAACCTGCGCGCTCTGGGCGGGACCGCCGAAGAGCTCCCCGACGGCATCCGCATCGTGCCGGGCCCGCTCCGCGGTGGCTCCTGGGCGGCGCACCACGACCACCGGATGGCGACGACCGGCGCGCTCATCGGCCTCCGCGTCCCCGACGTCGTGATCGACGACATCGGCACCACCGCCAAGACCCTCCCGGAGTTCACCACGCTCTGGGAGCGGATGCTGCGAGGCTGACGGGTGAGCTGGCTGAGCGACGCCGACGACCTCGAGGACGACTTCGAGGACTACGACGAGAGCAGCATCCGGACCCGCCCGAACCCGAAGGCCAACCGACCGCGCACCAAGCGGCGCCCCGCGCACGAGGACGCGCAGGTCGGCCGCGTCCTGGGTGTGGACCGGGGCCGGTACTCCGTACTCCTCGACGAGGACACCCCGCAGGAGCGCACGATCACCGCCGCCCGCGCCCGCGAGCTGCGGCGCACGCCGATCGTCACGGGCGACCAGGCCCGCGTCGTCGGCGACACCTCGGGAGACGAGGGCACGCTCGGGCGGATCGTGGGGATCGTCGAGCGGACCTCGCTCCTGCGTCGCAGCGCCGACGACACCGACGAGGTCGAACGGGTGATCGTGGCGAACGCGGACCAGATGCTCATCGTCGTCGCCGCGGCCGATCCCGAGCCGCGTGCCCGCCTGGTCGACCGCTACCTCGTGGCGGCCCTCGACGCCGGGATCCGCCCCCTCCTCGTGGTGACGAAGACCGATCTCGCCGACCCGGCCCCCTTCCTCGCGCACTTCGACGGCCTCGACCTCCGCGTCTTCACGAGCGCACAGGACGAGATGCCCGTCGACGAGATCGGCGCGGCGCTCATCGGCCACTCGACCGTCTTCGTCGGGCACTCCGGCGTGGGCAAGTCGACCCTCGTGAACGCCCTGGTCCCGACCGCGGGCCGCGCCACCGGACACGTGAACCAGGTCACCGGCCGGGGACGCCACACCTCCTCGTCCACCGTGTCCCTCCGCTACGAGGGCCCAGGCGGCACGGGCTGGGTCATCGACACCCCCGGCGTGCGCTCCTTCGGGCTGGGGCACGTCGAGCCCGCGAACATCCTCGCCGCCTTCACCGAGCTCGCCGTCATCGCGGAGGACTGCCCGCGCGGCTGCACGCACCTGCCGGACGCGCCGGACTGCGCCCTCATCGAGGCAGCGGAGCGCGGCGAGCTGAGCGAGACGGGGCGGGCGCGGCTGGACTCGCTGCAGCGGCTGCTGCAGACCTTCGCCGACAAGGCGGAGCAGCCGCCCGGACGGTAGGCTGGGGGCGTGACCGAACGCCTGGAAACCGGAACCGCCGCCCCCGACTTCGCTCTGCTCGACCAGGACGGGAACACCGTCCGGCTGGCCGATCTGCGCGGCACGAAGACCGTGCTGTACTTCTACCCCGCGGCGATGACCCCGGGGTGCACGACCGAGGCCTGCGACTTCCGCGACAGCATCTCTTCGCTCCAGGGCGCCGGGTACCAGGTCGTCGGCGTCTCGAGGGACGAGCCTGCGAAGCTGGCCGCCTTCCGCGACCGCGACGGTCTCACCTTCCCGCTGCTCAGCGACCCCGACCACGCGGTGCACGAGGCGTACGGCGCCTGGGGCGAGAAGATGAACTACGGCAAGGTCGTCGAAGGCGTCATCCGCTCGACCTTCGTCCTCGACGAGGACGGCATCATCACGAGTGCCCAGTACAACGTGAAGGCCACCGGCCACGTCGCGCGTCTGCGCAAGCAGCTCGGCATCGACGCCTGACGCGTCGCGGCGGAGTCACTCCGCTTCGCGCCTCGTCCCCTCACGGCGTGCGCTCGCGATGAGGAGGGCGAAGCCGGCGACGGCGGGAACCCCGAGGCCGAGCACGAACACCCACGGGATCGGCGGCAGCGTGAGGGCGCCGAGCGCCAGGGCGATCGCGAGGACCTGGAACACCACCCCGCCCGATCGCGCCCAGGAGCGCCCGGCGCGGGTGCCGAAGGCGAAGGCTCCCAGTGCCGCGGCACCGATCAGGGTCAGGACGATGAGAGCGATGGCCGTCGGCAGCGATGCGGCGTCCCCTGCCCCGAGTCCCGCCATCTCGATGGCCGCGAAGACGAGCAGGGCGACCGCTTCGACGGCCAGGACGGCGGCGGCGGCGCGGGCGATTCCCGGTGCGCGCACGTGGTCCTCCCGGGGATCGAATGACGAGAAAACCCTTGATTTCAGGGTATTCATGTAACAGAATAGAGAAAGTCATGTGCTCCCACAGCGGCGTGGGGCGAACGTTCGCGTTCGCATCACAATCAGCGGGCATCCGCCCGTATCTCAACAGGGTAGCGGAACCCGAACCGTCGCCCGAATCGAGAGGTCGCATCGCGACATCTCATGAAATCCACACCGAGGAGCCCCCATGGACTGGCGTGACAAGGCCGCCTGCCTGACCGTCGACCCCGAACTGTTCTTCCCGGTCGGCAACACCGGCCCGGCCGTCGACCAGATCGAGAAGGCGAAGACCGTCTGCGCGACGTGCACGGTCACCGAGATCTGCCTGCAGTACGCCCTGGAGACGAGCCAGGACTCGGGCGTCTGGGGCGGCCTGTCCGAGGACGAGCGCCGCGCGCTCAAGCGCCGCGCCGCCCGCGCCCGCCGCGCCTCCTGAGACTCACGAAGCGGCCTGAGACACCGTCTCAGGCCGCTTCTGCGTGTTCCGACGAGGCGTCAGCGCTCGAGCCAGCGCAGCGGGATGTCGATGACCACCTCGGTCCCCTCACCCTCGCTCCCCCGCCAGTCGATCGTGCCGCCGAGCTCGCCCTGGATCAGCGTGCGGATGATCTGCGTGCCGAGGCCCTGACCGATCCGGCCCTCCGGGAGCCCGTGGCCGGTATCGCGAACCGTCACCCGGAGGTTGTCCTCGGTGCGCTTCGCGTCGATCGTGACGACGCCCTCCTGCCCGGCGAGGCCATGCTCCACCGCGTTCGTGACCACCTCCGTCAGGGCGAGGGCGAGCGGCGTGGCGTATTCGCTCGGGAGCACGCCGAAGTGTCCCGTCGACTGCGTGCGGGCCCGCGTGTTGGGAGCCGACGCCACCTCGGCGACGAGCTTGAGGACACGATGGAAGACCTCGTCGAAGTCGACCTTCTGCGTGAGGCCCTGAGCGAGGGTGTCGTGGACGACCGCGATCGCATCGACGCGGCGCATAGCCTGCGTGAGAGCATCCCGCGCCTCGTCGGAGTGCGTGCGTCGCGCCTGGATCCGGAGCAGGGACGCCACCGTCTGCAGATTGTTCTTGACCCGGTGGTGGATCTCGCGGATCGTCGCGTCCTTGGTGATGAGCTCCTGCTCCTGGTGGCGCAGCTCCGAGACGTCGCGGCAGAGCACGATCGCCCCGATGCGGGTGCCGTGATCCTTCAGGGGGATGGCACGGAGGGAGACCGTCACCCCCCGCGCCTCGATGTCGGTCCGCCAGGGCGCCCGCCCCGTGACCACCACGGGCAGCGACTCGTCCACCTGGCGGGACGGCGGTACGAGCCGGGTGGTCACCTCGGCCAGGGACTCGCCCTCCAGCTCGTCGTCGAAGCCCATCCGATTGAACGCGGACAGGGCGTTGGGGCTGGCGAAGGTCGTGATGCCGTCCACGTCGATCCGGATGAGACCGTCCGATGCCCGAGGCGCACCGCGGCGCGGCGATGTCGGCGCTGCAGGGTCGGGGAAGCTGCCGTCCGCGATCATGCGGAACAGGTCGTTGGCACACTCGTCGAAGGTGATCTGCTGACGCGACGGCGTGCGGACCTCCCCGAGGTTGGTGTGCCGCGTCACCACCCCGATCACGCGCGGAGCCTTGTCCTCGCCGCGCCGCTCGATCACGATCGGGACCGCGCGCACCCTGGTCGGTGTCTCCTCGAACCAGTCGGGCGAGGACGAATCGACGATCTCCGCCGACTCGAAAGCGCCGTGCACCTGCGTGCGCCACTGCGGGCGCACCCGCTCCCCGACGATGTCCCGGTAGAAGAGCGTCGCCGCACCGCTCGGTCGCGCGTGAGCGACGGCGACGAACGAGCCGTCGTCCGTCTGGATCCACAGGACGATATCGGCGGAGGCGAGGTCCGCGAGGAGCTGTCCGTCACCGGCGAGCCGGTGCAGCCACTCCACGTCGTCGTCGGTCAGAAGGCCCTGGGCCTGGGCGAGATCACTGAGGGTTGACACCTCACCAGCCTAGGCTCCCCCGCCTCAGAGGATGGCGAGCGACGTCGCGCGCCACCGTCGGTCCAGCCCCTCGAGTCGGATGGCCACGGCACGGGTGCGCCCCGGGCCCGCGACCACGACGACCGCCTCGACGATGCCGTCCCGCGGGTGCGTCACCCGCACCGTCCGGATGACGAAGGTGGGTCGGGTCGGCGCGACACCGCGAGCACTGCGCGCGCGGGCGGCGAGGTTGGCCCTGGTGACGACGCTGCGGTACGCCTCCTCGCTGAACCAGCGGGCGAGCTGATCCACCTCCCGCACTCCGGCGAGGGCCTCGAGAGCCCCCTGGGTGAGGCTCCGCACGAGGAGCACGGGGTCCGGAAGCTCATCGGCCGGAGTGGGCTGCGGTCCGAAGTACTCGGCCAGCATCATCTCGATCTCCCCTCGGAGGCGTCGGCGAGCCGTCAGTAGAACACGTTCCCGGTACGGCACTGTCGGCGCAGGAGGAGGTCTGTGGACAACCCGTAGATTCCGCGCTTCGGGCGAGGGCCGGGGCGACCGTCCGCGCGGATGTGGATAACTCGGACGACACGATGTCCGCCCCTACGCTCGGTCGGGTGCACTGGGATTCCCTCTTCGACGACCTGGAAGGACAGCTCGCCGCGGAGTGGGAGGCGGAACGCGCCGCCCGCGACGCCGAGTCCGAGCGACTCCGCATCGCTCGACTCGACCTGCGCGCTCGATTGCGCCATCTGTGCGCCGCGAACATCGAAGCGACACTCCACCTCGTCGACGGGGCTCACCTGCCCGTCGGCCTGCGGTCCCTGGGCGTGGACTGGCTCGCCGCCGTCTCGCGCGTGCCGCAGGGCGCGCGCGTGCCGGGCTCCATGCTGCTGATCCCGATGACATCCGTGCTCGGACTCACGCTCGACCACGGATCGATGCTGGGCAGCCTCGCCGACGACACGAACGGTGGAGCGACCACGCTCCGCGAACGGATGACCTTGGGGTTCGCCCTCCGCGACCTCGCGCGTCGCCGTCTTCCGGTGCAGCTCCGCCTCCTCGTCGGCGACGATCTCCACGGGACCATCGATCGCGCCGCCGCCGACCACCTCGATCTCGCCGAGCACGACAGCGGCGCCACCCGCCGGGCCGACGCGGTACGGGGCTTCCGGATCGTGCCGTACGCCGCCCTCGCCGCGATCCGCGTGCAGGGAGCTCCGACTCTCTGACGCTCAGGGACGCCGTGACACGGCGGGTCCCCACAGCTCGGGGAAGCTCGCGGCCTGCGACTGCCGCCACAGGGCCATCCGCCGCGCCTCCTCCACCTGCGCGGCCAGGTACTCCTCGATGCTCGACTCCTCGATGCGCCAGCGCGCGGGCGCACCGAGGGGGGCGCCGCGAAGGTCTCCGGCGTGGACGAGCGCGATCACCTCGTCCACATCGATGCTCAGCAGCTCTGCCACCTGCGCAGGCGCGAGGAAACGGGGGGTGTGCGGGTGTGGGGGTGTCATGCCCTCATTCTGGGCGCGCAGGGCGGAGGAGGTGCGGGGTGGCGAGACCTTGTGGATAACTCGACGGCCCTGGTGGCCGCTTCTGTGACCATATCGCCATGGCCCCGCTCTCCCGTTCCCCTCGTCGCTTCCGCGGAGATGCCCGCTTCGCGGTGGGCATCGTGCTCGTCCTGGCGTCGATGGCCGGCGTCTGGTTCGTGCTCACCTCCTCGGACCAGGCGACGCCGGTGCTCCAGGCGCAGCGCACGATCGTCCGCGGAGAAGTGCTCCGCGCCTCCGACTTCGCGACCGTCGATGTGGCGCTGGGGGCCGTGTCCGACGAGTACGTCCGGCCAGGCCAGCTCGACACGGGCCAGGTCGCGGCCCGGACGCTGTCGGAGGGCGAGCTGGTGCCCAGGACGGCGATGACGACGGCAGCGGACAGCCGTACGACGACGGTCGTCGTCGCGAGCAGCGTGGGCCTTCCCGAAGACGTGGAGGCCGGAACCGAGGTCGAGATCTGGCAGGCGCCCCTGCGCGAGGACGGGCGCTCCTATGACGAGCCCCGCATCCTCGTCGGAGACGTCGTCGTGCGTGCCGTCCTCGAGCGGGAGGGGCTCCTGGCGGACACCACCGCGGAGCTGGAGATCGTGATCGACCGGAGCGATGTCGCCGCGGTCCTCGCCGCGGTCACCGGCGGTGCGGCACTCTCCGTGGTCCCGGTCGGGGCAGGGTCGTGAGCGTCGTCCTCATCGCGGTGGCCGCGCCGCGGGCCGACGAGCTGGTCGCCGAACTGGAGTGGGAGGGCGTCTCGGCCGCCAGCATCCCCTCCGCCTCCGCCGCGATGATCACATCTCGTCTGCATCCGGAGGTGGAGGCCGTCGTCGTTCCCGCGAGCAGGGCTGTGCTGACCACCGAACTGCTGTCCACGTGCGACCGCGCCGGCGTCCGCGTCCTCACACTCGGAGGCGCGGACGGTCGCGCCGCGATACGGATGGGCCTCGCCCCTCCCCTGCGCGCGGACGCAGCGGGGTGGGAGATCGCGGCGGCACTGTCCGCCGACCTTCAGCCCGTCGCCCCGGCTCCGTCGGCTCCGCCCCGGGTCATCGCCGTCTGGGGTCCGCACGGGGCGCCGGGGCGGTCGACGGTCGCCGTCCAGCTCGCCGTGGAGCTGGCGCGCCGCGGACGCCGGACGGCGCTGGTCGATGCGGACACCGTGGCCCCCGCTCTCGCGCTGCTCCTCGGGATGGACGATGACGCCCCGGGCCTCGCCGCCGCCTGCCGTCGCGCCGAGGCCGGCGCGCTCGATCCGGCGGAACTGACCCGCCTCTCCACCCGCCTCGCAGCCGGAGGTGCCGAGGTCGATGTGCTGGCCGGGCTCAACCGCCCCAACCGCTGGCCGGAGCTGTCCGATGCGCGGGTCCGGGCGACGCTCTCCCTCTGCCGGACATGGACGGAGGAGACCGTCGTGGACGTCTCGGCCGCCGTCGACGCGGACGAGGAGGCGACCTACGACGTGGTCGGCCCGCGGCGGCACGCGGCGACCGTCGCAGCGCTGAGCGAGGCGGACCGGGTCGTGGCGGTGGCGGCAGCGGATCCGTTGGGGATCAGCCGATTCCTCCGCGACCACGCCGAGCTCCGGCGCCTCGTTGGTCAGACGCCGGTGACGGTGGTCGTGAACCAGGTCCGTCCCGGCCCCCTCGGCCTCGATGCCCGGAGTCAGATCCGTCGCACGCTGGAGCGGTTCGCCGGGCTCACCGACATCGTCTTCCTTCCCCTGGATCGGCGCGCCGTCGACGCGGCTCTCCTCCATGCCCGGCCGATCTCGGACGTCGCGCCGCGGTCGGCGCTCGTCGCTGCCGTCCGTCGGCTCGCGGCCGGTCTCGAGCCGTCCGCCCCTCCGGCGACTACTGGCGGTAGCTCGACAGGAAGTTCCCGAGGCGCTCGACGGCTTCGCTCAGCACTCGCGGCTCTGGCAGGGTCACGAGCCGCAGGTGATCAGGCGTCGGCCAGTTGAACCCGGTGCCCTGCACGAGGAGGATGTGCTCCGAGACGAGCAGGTCGTAGACGAGTTTGGCGTCATCGCGGATCTCGTGCACGTTCGGGTCCAGTCGGGGGAACGCGTAGAGAGCGCCCTGGGGCTTCACGCAGGAGACGCCGGGAATGGCCTCCAACCCTTCCCAGGCGATGTCGCGCTGCTCGTGAAGACGCCCCGTCGGGGCGATGAGGGCGTCGATCGACTGGACTCCGGACAGCGCCGCCTGCACGGCATGCTGGGCAGGGACGTTCGGGCAGAGCCGGGTCGACGCCAGCAGGGTGATCCCCTCGATGAACCCCTTGGCATGGTCCTGGGGACCCGTGACGACCATCCACCCGGAGCGGTAGCCGGCGACGCGGTAGGTCTTGGACAGTCCGTTGAAGGTGAGGCAGAGAAGATCAGGGGCGAGAGTCGCCGTCGGGATGTGCACCGCGTCGTCGAAGAGGATCCGGTCGTAGATCTCGTCGGAGAGGATGAGGAGCTGGTGCTCCCGCGCGATCTGCACGAGTCCCTCCAGCACCTGCCGCGAGTAGACCACGCCGGTGGGGTTGTTCGGGTTGATGATCACGAGCGCTTTGGTGCGCGGGGTGATCTTCGACCGGATGTCCTCGAGGTCGGGCTGCCAGTCGTCGTCCTCGTCGCAGAGGTAGTGCACGGGGGTGCCGCCGGCGAGGCTCGTCATGGCCGTCCAGAGCGGGTAGTCGGGGGCGGGTATGAGGACCTCGTCCCCCTCGTCCAGCAGCGCCTGCATGGTCATGGTGATCAGCTCGGAGACGCCGTTGCCGAGGTAGACGTCGTCCGGATCGAAACGGGGGAACCCGTCGATCTCCTCGTACCGGCTCACGACGGCGCGGCGAGCCGAGATGATGCCCTTGCTGTCGCTGTAGCCGTGGGCCGTGGGGAGCGCGGCGAGCATGTCGTGCACGATCTGATGCGGGGCGTCGAACCCGAAGATCGCCGGATTGCCGGTGTTCAGCTTGAGGATCCGGTGGCCCTCTGCTTCCAGTCGCGCCGCCTCGACGAGGGCGTTTCCGCGGATCTCGTACAGGACGTTCTTGAGCTTCGACGACTGGTCGAAGGTGCGCGATGGTGTCATCGATCAAGCCTACAGGGACGAAAGGAGGGCCAATCCGCACGGACTGGCCCTCCTTCTCACCCGGGGGCTACTTCTTCTTCTTGCTCTGCGCGCGGCGCTGCTCGCGGTTGCCCGCGGCCGGGGCGCTCTGCTCCGTGCGCTGCCCGAAGGCCCCGCGCGGAGCCTCCTCGGGCTCGGCCGGCTGCGGTGCCTGAGCGCGCGCGGCGGCCTGACGCATCCGGTCGGTCGCGGCCTGCTGCACCTGGCCCCGGTCGTTGCGGACCTCGACCTCTCCGGCGTCGTTGGCGGCCGAGTACTCCAGCCGCTGCTCTCCGCCGTCGTTGGCGAGGCCCTTCGCCTCGACCTCCGCGGTCTCGGCGTCGCCCGCGCGACGGACCTCGACCTCGAGGTTGTAGAGGTAGCCGACCGACTCCTCCTTGATCTGGCCCATCATCGACTGGAACATCGCGTAGCCCTCGCGCTGGTACTCGATGAGCGGGTCACGCTGCGCCATCGCTCGCAGGCCGATGCCGTCCTTGAGGTAGTCCATCTCGTACAGGTGGTCGCGCCAGCGGCGGTCGAGCACCTGCAGGACCACGCGACGCTCGAGCTCGCGGGTCGCGGCCTCGCCGAGCGACTCCTCGCGCTTCTCATACGCGATCTTCGCGTCCGAGAGCAGCTCGCGCGTGAGACCCTCGGCGGTGATGCCGCCCTTGCGGCCTGCGGCCTCGGAGACGACCTCGTCGATCGTGACGCTCACCGGGTAGAGCGTCTTCAGCTCGGTCCAGAGGGCGTCAAAGTCCCAGCTCTCGTTGTGTCCCTCGCCGGTGTGGTCGCGCACGACGCCGCTGATCGCGTCCTCGATGAAGTGCTGCACCCGGTCGGCGATGTCGTCGCCCTGGAGGATCTGACGACGGTCGGCGTAGATCGCCTCACGCTGACGGTTGAGGACGTCGTCGTATTTGAGGACGTTCTTGCGCATCTCGGCGTTGCGGGCCTCGACCTGCGACTGCGCGCTGCGGATCGCGCGGGACACGAGGCCCGACTCGATCGGCACATCGTCCGGGAAGTTCGTGCGGGCCAGGATCGCCTCGGCGGCACCCGACTGGAACAGCCGCATGAGGTCGTCGGTGAGGCTCAGGTAGAAGCGGCTCTCGCCCGGGTCGCCCTGACGGCCGGAACGACCGCGCAGCTGGTTGTCGATGCGGCGCGACTCGTGGCGCTCGGTGCCGAGCACATAGAGGCCACCGGCCTCGATGACCTTCTCGGCCTCCTCCTCGACGACCTTCTTCATCGCCTCGTAGGTCTCGTCCCAGGCGACCTCGTACTCCTCCGGCGTCTCCACCGGGTCGAGCCCCTTCGCCTTCAGCTCCTGCACCGCGAGGAACTCGGCGTTACCACCGAGCATGATGTCCGTGCCTCGACCGGCCATGTTCGTCGCGACCGTCACGGCACCGAGCCGACCGGCGCGGGCGACGATCTCCGCCTCGCGCGCGTGGTTCTTCGCGTTGAGGACCTCGTGCTTGACGCCCTTCTTCGCGAGCAGCCGCGACAGGTATTCGCTCTTCTCGACGCTGGTGGTGCCCACGAGTACGGGCTGACCGCTCGCGTGGCGCTCCGCGATGTCCTCGACGACCTGCGCGAACTTCGCCGCCTCGTTCTTGTACACGAGATCCGGCTGGTCCTTGCGGATCATCGGCCTGTTCGTGGGGATCGGGATGACGCCGAGCTTGTACGTCGACATGAACTCGGCGGCCTCGGTCTCGGCCGTACCGGTCATGCCGGCGAGCTTGTCGTAGAGGCGGAAGTAGTTCTGCAGCGTGACGGTGGCGAGGGTCTGGTTCTCGGCCTTGACCGGCACGCCCTCCTTCGCCTCGATCGCCTGGTGGATGCCCTCGTTGTAGCGGCGGCCGACGAGGATGCGGCCGGTGTGCTCGTCGACGATCATGACCTCGTCGTTCATGACGACGTAGTCGGTGTCCTTCTTGAAGAGCGCGAGCGCCTTGATGGAGTTGTTCAGGAACGAGATCAGCGGCGTGTTGGCCGACTCGTAGAGGTTGTCGATGCCGAGGTAGTCCTCGACCTTCTCGATGCCGGGCTCCAGGACGCCGACGGTCCGCTTCTTCTCGTCGACCTCGTAGTCCTCACCGGCGACGAGCGTGCGCGCGATCTTGGCGAACTCGGCGAACCAGCGGTTCGCCTCACCGGACGACGGCCCGGAGATGATCAGAGGCGTGCGCGCCTCGTCGATGAGGATGGAGTCCACCTCGTCGACGATCGCGAAGAAGTGCTCGCGCTGGACGAGGTCCTCCTTGCGCCAGGCCATGTTGTCGCGGAGGTAGTCGAAGCCGAACTCGTTGTTCGTCCCGTAGGTGATGTCGGCGGCGTACTGCTCGCGGCGCACGGCGGGCGTCTGCCCGGACACGATGATGCCCGTCGTCATGCCGAGCGCGCGGTAGACACGACCCATGAGCTCCGCCTGGTAGCTCGCGAGGAAGTCGTTCACGGTGATGACGTGCACGCCCTCGCCCGCGATCGCGTTCAGGTAGGCGGGGAAGGTCGCGACGAGGGTCTTGCCCTCACCGGTCTTCATCTCCGCGATGTTGCCGAGGTGCAGGGCCGCGCCACCCATGATCTGCACGTCGTACGCGCGCATGCCGAGCGTCCGCTTCGCGGCTTCGCGCACCGCGGCGAACGCCTCCGGCATGAGCTGGTCGAGCGTCTCGCCCTTCTCGTACCGGGCGCGCAGCTCGGCGGTCTCGTTGCGCAGCTCGTCGTCCGTGAGCTGGGAGATGTCCTCCTCGAGGGCGTTCACCGCCTTCACCACCTGGTTCAGACGGCGGATGATCCGCCCCTCACCTGCACGCAGCAGCTTCTCAAGAGGATTCGCCACGGATGTCATCTCCCTGTCATTGGGTCATTCGCCGGTCGTCGCGAGGCGAGCGACAGGCATGCTTTGCCATGTTACCGGGCTGTGACCTCCACGTCGCCTGCAAGGGCGGCCGCCGCGCCGCGTCAGTGAAATTGCCGGGTATGCATATACTCGGCACTGCTTTCCATCCACCATCCTCGGGAGACCGGCCATGTCCGTACGCCAGAGCCTGCTCGCCATCCTCGATCAGGGCCCCTGTTACGGCTACCAGCTGCGCCACGAGTTCGACCGCCGGACCGGGTCGACCTGGCCCCTCAACGTCGGCCAGATCTACAACACCCTGGAGCGACTCGAGCGCGACGGCCTCGTCCAGCGCGGGGAGGCCGACGACCACGGCCATGTCTACTGGCACATCACCGCAGCGGGCTCGGCCGAGGCGGCGCGCTGGCTCGCCGCCCCGGTGCTCCGCGCTCCGGCGACGCGCGAGGAGCTCGCCGTGAAACTCGCGGTCGCCGCCACGCTGCCCGGAGTGGATGCCGCGACCATCCTCCGCAGCCAGCGGGACGCCTCACAGCAGCGGCTGGACGAGCTGCGCCGCACGCCCTCCCCCGGGCTCGCGGCGGGCAGCCCCGAGGACCTCGCGTGGTCGCTCGTCCTCGACTCCCTCATCTGCGCGGCGGAAGCCGAGCTCCGCTGGCTCGATCAGGCGGAGGCCCGGCTCGCGCAGCACCCGCACCCCGAGATGGCGCTGGAACTGACCACCGAACGGCCCAAGAGGGGACGTCCGGCGAAGGCGACGCCGTTGGCCGTCGGCGGCGAGGACGCCGTCGCGGTGCCCGCCTGAGCTCCGCGGCGGGCCGTTCGCCTGGAGCGGATGCTCAGCCCGCGCGGGTGCCGGGGAAACTAGGATCAGCACATGGCTGGATTTTGGGGTAGACGCAAACGCGAACAGGAAGAACTCGCCGCGCAGGACGCGGACCTCGCCCGACGCGCGGAGCAGGCACTCGTCGCCGCCGACGAGCGGATCCGCACCACCTCCGACGAGCTCGTCTTCGCGGAGGCCGAGCTCGGCGAGTCCCTGACGTCCGACCTCAAGGCCGCGCTGCTGTCGGTCCGGACGCACCTGCGGGAGGCGTTCCAGCTCCACCAGCTCAACCACGACGAGATCCCGGACACCGATGAGGAACTGCGCACGCGGAACGCGCGGATCCTGCAGCTCTGCGACTGGGCCCAGGACCTGCTCGACGAGAAGACCACCGTGCTCGCGGAGTCGGTCGCGAAGGTGCGGCGAGCGCCCGAGATCATCGCGCAGGTGCGCGCCGACGCGGAGGCTCTGAGCGCCCGCATCCCGCAGACGGACGAGACCGTGTCCCGGCTGTCCGCCCGCTACTCCGACTCCGCCATGCATCAGATCACCGCGAGCGCCGCCGAGGCGGAGCAGCTGATCCGCTTCGCCACCCACAGCGCCGACATCTCGGAGCGCCGCCGTGCCGCGAAGCAGAACGAGGAGGCGAACCTCGCACTGGAGACGGCCACAGAGGCGACGCGCCGCGCCGGCGCCCTGCTCGATGCCGTCGAGGACTTCGAGATCGAGGCGCTGCGCGCCGAGTCGACGCTGGCCGAGGTCATCGCCGACTCCCGCAACGACCTCATCGCCGCGCGGACCGCTCCTTCCACGCCCGCCGTGGCGGAAGCCGTCGCGCGGCTGCAGGCGGCTCTGGCCGCGCTCACCCCCTCGGGGCAGCCCAACGATCCGTTCGCGGAGCTCTCCCAGCTGCGCGAAGCGAACGCGGGCCTCGACCACGCCATCGCCACGGCGCGACACCGGGCCGAGAACCCCCTGCCGTCCATCGCACAGGTGCAACACGCGATGGACGACGCCGACCGGCAGCTCGGCGTCGCCCGCGGCCTCATCGCCGGCCACCGCGGATGGATCGGCGCCGACGCCCGCACGCGTCTGGCCGAGGCCGAGCGGCTCCGGGTCGACCTGCCGGCTCTCCTGCCCGCCGAGGAGACGCGCGAGGCGGCCCTGGCGCAGGCCCGCAGGGTGGCCCACCTCGCCGCGGAGGCTCTCCAACTCGCACAGCGGGACATCGACTCCTCGCGCCCGCAGGATCAGGACTGGGGCGGGGGCTGGGGCGGCGGCCCCCGTCGCGGCGGAGGCATGGGCGGCGGCGACCTCGCCTCCGGTATCCTCGGCGGGCTCGTCATCGGCAGCCTCCTGGACGGCATCTTCGACTGACGCCCCCGAGCTTCACACGGGAACGGCCCGATCCCCGCAGGGATCGGGCCGTTCCCGGTCCTGTCAGGAGGCGAGCGCCTCAGCGGGCGGAGCCTGCGTGCTGAGGGCGATGACACCGTAGTCCCAGCCCTTGCGGCGGTAGACCACGCTCGGGTGGTCGGTGCGCGCATCGACGAAGAGGAAGAAGTCGTGCCCGACGAGCTCCATCCGGTCGACGGCCTCCTCCACCGTCATCCACTCCGCCTCGAAGCTCTTCGTGCGGATGACGACCGGGGAGTAGTCCTCCTCCTCCTCGCTCTGCACGGGGATGCTCCCCGTCGCCACGGCGTGCAGCACCTCGGCGGAGGCGGGCTGCACGTCGATGCCCTCGAGCGAACCGCTGCCCTTCTCGAAGTGCGGGCCTCGCGGATGCTGTCGTCCGTCGACGCGCTTCTCCTTCGCGCGGCGCAGCTGCTCGGTCATCTTGTCGATCGCGAGGTCGAGCGCCACGAACTTGTCGCCGTCGACCGCTTCGGCACGGACCACGGGGCCCTTCCCGACGAGCGTCAACTCGACCGTCTCGTCCGGGACCCGACCGTTGCGGTAGACCCGGTGCGTGACCTTCACGTCCAGGCGTTGCGCCTTGGCGGCGAGTGTCTGGATCTTGGCGATCTTCTCTTCGACGACGGTGCGGAAGCGATCGGTGATGCCCACTCCGACGCCCACGATGCTCGTTTCCATTGCTGCCTCCTTGTCCCGGTCCACCCGGCCAAGGGCGGACCGTGGTCGCCTTGTGACACCCCACCGTAGTCCGACCCGCGGCCGATGTCACGGCCCGAGGCCCTGTGTCTCCGGTGAGTCTGCAATGAACCTCATCCGGATCGGGCCGACATCGGCGTGGCGGCGAGCGCGACGACCCCGGCGACGACGAATCCGGCGGCGACGAGGGCGCGGCTGGCCTCGTCGAGCGTGGCCCCCGTGGTCACGACGTCGTCCACCACGATCGCGGGTGCGCCGAGCCCTCGTCGGCGTGCGCGCATCGCGCCCCGGAGATTGTCGGCCCTCGCGACGGCAGACAGCTCGCGCTGGTCCCGCACCTGACGGGTGAGAGCGAGGACGCGCTGCGGCTCCGCACCGGCGGACCGGACGAGGAGCTCAGGCACGCGGTAGCCGCGCCGACGGAAGGCTGCCCGCGAGGTAGGGACGGGGATCACCCAGACTCCCGGTCCGACAGCAGGGAGGAGGACGACGGAGAGGGCGGCGCCCAGCGGTCGTCCCAACGCGGTCTGCCCCGCTCCTTTCAGACGCCGGATGCAGGAAGCGGCCGGACCGTCCAGGTCGAGGGCGGCGCGGACCCGCAACCCGCCCGGGGTCCGCACGTCGCGCGGCCTCGCGGTGAGCGCGACCCGGCAGCTGTCGCAGAGCACGATGCCGGGCCGGTCGCATCCGGCACAACTCGCCGCGAGCAGCAGCGCCCCGGTCTCCGCGGCGAGCGCGCCCACCCGTGTCGTGAACCCCATGTCGAGATCCTGCCGTCAGGCGCGTGCCCCCGAGAGCCATCCCCTTGTGGCGGGACTCGATCGGCGCCGAGGCCGTTCCGTGCAGGAGAGGTCATTCGCCGGTTCGTGTGGCCAGGACGGAGACGCCTTCCGTCACCTCCCGCCACGCCGATCCCGCGTGCGCGAACAGCTGCCCCGAGGTGTCCAGGATGCGCACACCCGCCGGAGTGCGGGCACCGGCGATCGACGCCGCATTGCTGGGTGCACTCTCGGCCGAGCCCGGTCCGCCGACCGGCTGCACGATCAGACGGGGCGTCGTGGAGTCTGTGAGCACGGCCAGCCGATCGGGCCCCAGCCAGACGAGCCCCGTCGACGGCTCGGTGAGCTGGAGCAGCTGTCGCACCTCACCGAGCTCTGTGGGCACACCGGCGCCGTCCCGGACGACCGCCGCGACGACCACCCAGAGCTGGCCGCCGACCCGGACGACAGCCGCGAGCCTGGCGCCGTCGGCGGCGACCCGCAGATCGGAGATGGACGAGGCGTTCGGCCACGCGCCGGCGACCTCGTGTCCGACCACATCGGGGCCGACGGCGAGCACCGCCTGCGGGGCTGACGCGGGCACCGACCACACGTAGCCGTAGGGGTCGAGGGACGGCTGCACGAGGCCGGACCGGGCATCCAGCTCGTTGCGTCCGTTCTCGGTCGCGAGGTACACGTGGCCGTCGTCGAGCTGCAGCGCTGCGGTCGCGTCGTCCGCGGCCACGTCGATCGCCTCGATCGGCTGCGTGACCGCCTGGATCTGCGCGCTGATCCCGGGGATCGACGCGATCTCGTCACCGACGATGCGACCGAACCTGCCGTCCTTCAGCACGAGCGTCCCCGGCTCCGACGGGGTGCTGATGACATCGACGACCCCCGCGTCGAGCGCGCGGCCGTCGACGCTGAAACGCACCTGCGTGACGTTCACGCCCGCGGCCTTCAGCGTGGCCTGCAGCTGGGTGCGCATCCGGGCCAGCGTGGTCTCGTCCAGGCTCGCCGCGGGTCGGGTCAGCGCCACCTCGGCCGCCTGCCCCGTGATGAGCACCGCGTCCTGTGCCAGTTGGACGTCGGCGGGGAACGCCGTCTGCACGGCCGGATCGAGCCACTCCGCCGGAGTACCGCTGACGAGGGCCTGCGTCACGGTCGTCGCCGGGCTCTGGCGTCGCGGGAACCACCGCATATCCGGGACGAGTCGGGACCAGCGCGCGTCGAACCACTGCAGCGAGTACCCCTCGAACACATTCGGGAACCGGCTCTGGTCGATCACCACGCCGTCGGGCGCCTCGGTGATCCGCCACTCGCCGTCCTCCCCCCTCGCGAGCGCGAACGGCACGCTCGAGTCGCCGGGGGCACCGCTGTACGCCCCGGAGTCGTCCACGCTGGCGACCAGCTCGAGGAGGACCTGCACCTCGGCCTCCTCAGCGTCCTCCACCTGGTCGTCGGAGACGTTCGAGCTGAGGGTGCGGGCCTCGGGACCAGCGTCGATGGAGACCCCCGCCGATGGTCGCCAGCTGCGCTGCAGAGAAGGCGCCAGGAACTCCCGAGCCGTCGCCCAGTTGTCCGATGTCGTGATGCCGGCTTCGAGGAACCCCTCGACGATCTCCTCGGGGCCCGCCCCCGCGACGGGACCGGAAGCCACGGGGAGCACGTCGACGTCGTCCGGGGACTCCCCCAGCTGGAGACCGACCGCGACGTCGCCGCTCGTCGGCAGACCGGCGCACGCGGGAAGCAGCAGCGCGACCAGCGCCAGTGCGGCGCCACGGACGAATCGGCTCCTCGCGCGCGGGCTCATGACTGGTCCTTCCCGTCGAGCAGATCGGAATAGGTCTCGGCGATCGAGATCGGCTGCGTCGCGTCGCCGAGTTCTGTGAGGGGCTCCTGCGGCTCCACCGGGATCGGGCTCGGGCCGTCCAGCACCCGGTCGTGGCGGGGAATGGTCAGCACGAAGTGCGAGCCCACCCCCAGCTCCGACCACACGGCGAGGGTGCCGCCGTGCAGGGTGGCGTCGCCGAGGGCGATCGACAGGCCGAGCCCCGTGCCCCCGATGGTGCGCTGCCGCGACGGGTCGGCGCGCCAGAAGCGATCGAACACGCGTTCCGCGTCTCCGGGGTCCATCCCGAGCCCGAAGTCGCGCACGCCCGCGGCCACCGCGTGCTGGTTGCTGTCGACCGTGACGACGACCGGACGCCCTTCTCCATGCTCGATCGCGTTGCCGATCAGGTTCCGCAGCACGCGCCGCACACGACGCGGGTCCATATCCACCGGCGAGTAGCCGCCGGGCGCCACCAAGCGGATCTCCGTGCCATGCCCTTCCGCAAGAGGTCGCATCTGCTCGATGATGTCCTCTGCGAGTTGGGCGAGACTCGTCGCCTCCAGCTCGAGCTGCACGGACCCCGCGTCGTACCGACTGATCTCCAACAGGTCGGCCAGCAGCGTGTCGAACCGCTGCACCTGCGCGTGCAGGAGCTCGGCGGTGCGGGCGGTCGTGGGGTCGAACTCGTCGCGCTGGTCGTTGAGCATGTCGGCGGCGAGGCGGATCGTCGTCAGCGGGGTCCTGAGCTCGTGCGAGACGTCGGACACGAAGCGCTGCTGCACCATGGAGAGCTCGCCGAGCTCCTTGATCTGCGCCTCGATGCTGTCGGCCATGGCATTGAAGGAGCGCCCCAGCGTCGCGAGCTCGTCCTCGCCGTGCACCTCCAGCCGCACGCCGAGATCGCCCGCCGCGAGCCGCGCACTCGTCTCGGCCGCCTGGACGATCGGGGTGGACACGGTCCGCAGCACGATCCAGGAGATGGCCGCGACGATGGCCACCAGCCCGATGCCGGCGATCCAGAGGGTGCGCTGCACGAACACGAGGGTCTGGTCGGCGTCGGCGAGGTCGTAGGCGAAGTAGATCTCGAAGGTCCCGGCCTGCGGCACCTGGAGCTGCTGCCCCACGACGATGCCCGGCACGACGCCGCCGTCCTCCGTGGGCAGGGCGACGGACTGCCAGGCCTGCCGGTCGTCGAACTCGCGGACCCTGGCCTGCAGCTCGGGGCTCAGCAGATCCGGCGTGAGCCCGGCGGTGAAGCCGTTGAGCCGGACCGTCCCCGAGCCGTCCTGGATCTTGAAGCCGGCGAGCAGGTCGGCGCTCGACGTGCGCGAGAGGGTGTCGGGGATGCCGTTCCACAGATCGGTGAGCGCGGCGGGGTCATCGCCCACCTCCGCCACGTCCAGC
This sequence comes from Microbacterium sp. NPDC064978, assembly GCF_044543605.1. Classification (NCBI taxonomy): domain Bacteria; kingdom Bacillati; phylum Actinomycetota; class Actinomycetes; order Micrococcales; family Microbacteriaceae; genus Microbacterium; species Microbacterium sp. NPDC064978. The sequence goes on from NZ_JBITWF010000001.1 coordinate 775,311, forward strand.
AGGGACTGCGCCTGGTCCACCGCTCGGCGGGCATCCTCCAGCGCGACGTTCTTCCGCGACACGAAGAGGTCGTTCTGGATGACCAGCGCCATCGTGACGCACGTGATGAGGATCGCCAGCGACGTGGCGACGAGGGTGATCGCGAGGGTGCGGAACCGGAGTGAGCGCCGCCACAGCGCCGCCAGCACGTCCGGCCAGCCGCGCCAGTCGCGGAGGACGGCGACGGCCGTGGTCGCAGTCGTCGCGGCCATGGGGTCCCTAGGTGACGCTGCCGGCGCGGTAGCCGACGCCGCGGACCGTCATGACGATCTTGGGGTTGTCCGGGTCGAGCTCGACCTTCGCCCGCAGCCGCTGCACGTGCACGTTCACGAGCCGGGTGTCCGCCTTGTAGTGGTAGCCCCAGACCTGTTCGAGGAGCATCTCGCGGGAGAACACCTGCTGCGGCTTGGAGGCGAGGGCCACGAGAAGCTGGAACTCGAGCGGCGTGAGGGCGATCGGGGTCGTCCCGCGGCGCACCTCGTGCGCGTCCACGTCGACGGTGAGGTCGCCGATCCGCAGCTGCTCGCTGGAGGCCTGCGGCGTCGGGCGCAGCCGGGTGCGGATGCGGGCCACGAGCTCCTTCGGGTTGAACGGCTTGACCATGTAGTCGTCGGCGCCGACCTCGAGGCCGCGGACGACGTCCGCCGTGTCGCTGCGCGCCGTCAGCATGATGATCGGCACACCCGACTCGGCGCGGATGCGCGTGCAGATCTCGATGCCGTCCATTCCGGGGAGCATCAGGTCCAGGAGCACCAGGTCGGGGCGCTGCGCTCGCCACTCGTCGACCGCGCGCGCACCGTCCGCGCAGAACACCGGCTCGAATCCCTCGGTGCGCAGCACGATGCCGATCATCTCGGCGAGCGCGGTGTCGTCGTCGACCACAAGGATGCGTGAGGTCATAACTGTTACCTTATGGCACCGAGTCCCGCCCTCCGCAGGTCTGCGCCTCAGTGCCCGGATATGACACGATGGGAGCGCACGACGGAGGGAGGCCCGTGAGCGGCCAGACGTGGACCCCAGCTCCCCGGAAGGGCATCATCCCCCTTCATCCGCTGACGTTCGGCATGCTGCTGGGCAAGGCCTTCGCGGCGCTGCGGCACAACCCGAAGGTCCTGTTCGGGTTCGCCGTCGTCATCCAGCTCATCGTCGTCGTCGCCACCGCCGGGGTGATGGGGCTCGTCCTGTTCTCGACGTTCTCCCGGCTGGAGACGGTCTCCCCCTCCTCCCCCGACTTCGAGGCCGTGTTCGCCGGCACGATCGCCATCAACCTCATCGCCGGCCTCGTCGTGGGGCTCGCCTCCGTCGCGTTCACCGCGATCATGCAGGGGGTGGTGGCCGCCGAGGTCGGCTACGCGACGGTCGGCGTCAAGGCCACGCTGCGGATGCTGTGGCGCCGCATGGCCCCGGCCTTCTGGCGGCTCGCCGGCTTCGCCTCCCTCTCCGTGCTCGCGCTCTTCGGCGGCCTCGCGATCGTCGCGGCCGTCATCGCCGCTCTCATCGCCGGCGGTCTCGGGGGCACCCCGGAGATGATCGGCATCGTCGTGCTCGTCGTGGTGCTCCTGGCCCTGGCGGCGATCCCGCTCACGGTCTGGCTGTCGACCAAGCTGCTGCTCGTCCCGTCGATCCTCGTGCTGGAGCGGGCCCGCTTCCGGGAGGCGTTCGTGCGGTCGTGGCGCCTGACCCGCGGCCGGTTCTGGGTCGCGTTCGGCGTGACCTTCCTCATCAGCCTCATCATGGGCCTGGCGATGCAGGTGGTCAGCATCCCGACCGCCATGTTCTCCTCGTTCCTCGGGACGGTCATCGCCCCGACCGGGTCCAGCGAGCCGAGCGCCGTCATCGCGTATGTCTTCGCCCTCCTCGCCCCGCAGGTGCTGCTGCTGATCCTGCAGGCGATCACCATCGTCGTGCAGAGCACCGGCGGCGTGCTCGTCTACCTCGACTGCCGGATGCGCTACGAGGGACTCGACCAGACGCTCCTCTCCCACGTGGAGCGCCGCGACCTCGGTGTGCCGGAAGACCAGCTCGGCGACCCGTTCGCGATCGATCCCGCCCGTGCGGTCACCAGCGCTCCCCCGCCCCGGCAGGTGCCGGAGCACGTGATGATGTCCCAGGGCTACGGCTCTCCGGCGTATGGCGGGCCCCCCGTGGCGCCGATGCCGTTCCCGGGGGCGGCGGGTCCTCTCCCGACCTCTCCCGCGCCGACCGCGTTCGCCCCTCCGCCGCCGCCCGCACCGGCCCCTCCCGCCCCGCCGTCCGCCGAGGACGCAGCCGGATGGACGGCGCCGGGCAGCACCCCGCCGTCATGATGCGACGGTTCGACGACGTCTTCGTCCCGGACGGGGACGAAGCGCGACGCTGGGCCGAGGAGGAGCTGTCCAATCCGCGGTACGCGGACGCGAAGCCCACGTGGTTCGACCTCCTCGCCCGCGACGTGATGCGCTTCCTCACCGATCTCTTCAGCGGGGAGAACGGGGCGAGCGTCGGCCCGACCGCACTCATCGTGGTCACGGTGCTCATCGCCGCGGCTCTGGTCACCGCGCTGATCGTGTGGGGACGCCCCCGACGCTCGAGAGCGATCCGGCGCGCGCACGGCGACCTCCTCGGCGCCGCCGACGACCGCAGCGCGGCACAGCTCCGCGCCGACGCCGAGCGCAGCGCACGCCAGAGCGATTGGGACGCCGCGGTCGTGCTCCGCTACCGCGCGATCGCCCGCAGCCTGCTCGAGCGTGACCTCATCGATCCGGCGCCCGGAGCGACGGCGCAGTCCCTCGCCCGGTCCGCGAGCGCGGTCTTCACCGACGAGGCGGACGCCCTGCGGCGGGCCGCCGCGTCCTTCGACGACGTGCGCTACCTACGGCATCCCGCTACGGAGGACGACTACCGGCACCTCGCCGCGACGGACGAGCGCCTCCGCGCCCACCGCCCCGAGGGGGTGCCCGCGTGACGACGATCGCATCGGACGAGATCGCCGTCGACACCACCGCCGAGCGCCCGCGGCGTCGGACCGCCTCTCTCCTCGGGTGGCTCCTCGTCGCGGCGCTCGTGGTCGCGGTCGCCCTCGCAGCCTCCCAACTCGCGGCGAGCGGCCCCGGCGCGCGGGGCACCCTCGATCCGGAGAGCCGGTCCGGCACCGGCGCCCTGGCCCTGGCCGAGCTGCTGCGGGACCAGGGAGTCGAGGTCGAGGTCGTCCGCTCGCGGGCCGCGGCAGCCGCCGCCCTCGACGAGGACACCACGCTGGCCCTGACCAACCCCTACACGCTCTCCGACGACGCCCTGGCGGATCTCCTCGCGCCGGCCGACCGCGTCGTCTTCCTCTCCACAGGCACGCATCTGCTGGCCGAACTCGCGATCGGCGAGAACGCGTCGGGTTCGGCCGCGCCGAGAACAGCCACCTGCGCGGTCCCCGAGTTCGCCGAAGTCGGCGCCATCCGCCCTGATCGGCTCTTCTCCCCCGCAGACGACGTGACCGGGTGCTTCGGCGAGGACGATGCCGCGGCCGTGCTCGTCGACGAGAGGGATGGGTACCGCGCGGTGGTCGAGGGTGTGAAGCTGTTCAGCAACGCGGCCCTCGCCGAGGACGGCAACGCCGCGCTCGGACTCGCCCTGCTCGGGCAGACCGACCGGGTCGTCTGGTACGTCCCGTCGTTCGAGGACACCGACATCGAGGGCACCACCCCCGACACGCTCGGGAGCCTCACCCCGGACTGGGTCACCCCGGCGATCCTGCTGCTGCTCGCCGCGGGCCTGGCCGTCGCGCTCGCCCGCGGCCGACGTTTCGGCCCGCTCGTGGCCGAGACCCTTCCGGTGACCGTCCGCGCGTCGGAGACGATGCACGGACGTGCGCGACTGACGGCCAGGGCCGCGGACGCCCCGCACGCCGCGGACGCGCTGCGGGAGGGCACCCGGAGGCGACTGGCCCGACGACTCGGGTTGGCTGTGCACGCGGACGCGGACGAGATCGCCGACGCCGCCGCCGACCGTCTCCGGATCCCGCGCGGCACGCTGCAGAGCCTGCTGTCGGGACCTCCGCCCACCGACGACGCCGCCCTCGTCGCGCTCGCCCGTCGCCTCGACGAGCTCGAGACCGCCGTGGAGACGAGCGCGCAGTCCCCGCGGAGCGGCACATGACCATCCGTCCGCCCCACACCCCTTTCCCGACCGAAGCCGAGGAGACCCCGTGACCGACGAGAACAGTCCCGCCGACGACGCCGCGCTGCGCCAGGCCATGCACCGCGTCCGCACCGAGGTCGACAAGGCGGTGGTCGGCCAGGCCGGCACGGTCACCGGCCTGCTCGTGTCGCTCCTGGCGCGCGGCCATGTGCTGCTGGAGGGTGTTCCCGGCGTGGCGAAGACCCTGGTCGTGCGGTCGTTCGCCCGAGCTCTCGGGCTCGACACCAAACGCGTCCAGTTCACGCCCGACCTGATGCCCGGCGACGTCACGGGGTCCCTCGTCTACGACGCCAGGACCGGGGAGTTCGACTTCCGCGCGGGCCCCGTGTTCACGCACATCCTGCTTGCGGACGAGATCAACCGCACGCCCCCGAAGACCCAGGCGGCGCTCCTGGAGGCGATGGAGGAGCGTCAGGTCTCCGCGGACGGCGTGAGCCGCGCGCTGCCCGACCCGTTCCTCGTCGCCGCGACGCAGAACCCCGTCGAGCACGAGGGGACCTACTCTCTGCCCGAAGCCCAACTCGACCGCTTCCTGATGAAGCTCGTCGTCGGCATGCCGGAACGCGACGCCGAGGTGTCCGTGCTCCGGCGCCATGCCCAGGGCTTCTCGCCGCGCGAGCTCACGGGTGTGGAGGCCGTGATCGGCGCCGACGAGATCCGCGCCGCCCAGCGGGCCGCCGCCCGGGTCGAGGTGACCGACGACGTGCTCGGCTACGTGGTCGACCTGGCCCGCGCGACCCGCCACTCCCCCTCCGTCGAGCTCGGGGCGAGCCCCCGCGCCTCGACGGGACTGCTCGCCGCGGCCAAGGCCTGGGCCTGGCTCAACGCCTCCACCGCCGTGACGCCGGACCACGTGCAGACGATGCTCGTCCCGGTCTGGCGGCATCGTCTCCAGCTCCGTCCTGACGCGCAGATGGAGGGCGTGTCGGCGGACGCCGTGCTGACATCCGTGGTGCAGCAGACCCGGGTGCCGATCTAGGTGTTCGTCTCGGGCCGTCTCGCCGTCGCCCTCGCCGTCGGCATCGTGCCGCTGGTCCTCACCGGGCTGGCGGGGTTTCCGCCGTATGCGGTGCTGGGCGGGTGGATCGGGCTGTGCCTCCTCCTCGTGGCCGTCGACGTCGTCCTGGCCGGCGACCCGCGCGCGGCGACCGTCACCCGTCGCGTCCCGTCGCGCGCCCGGCTCGGCGAGCAGGTGCCGGTCAGCGTGGCGGTGCAGAACCGGGGGACGCGGACGCTCGACGTCCTGCTCCGCGACGCGTGGCAGCCCACCGCGGGAGCGCCGTCGGAACGGCAGCACCTGCGCATTCCGCCCGGGGAACGGCGGCGCGTGGACATCCCCCTCCGCCCGAGACGCCGTGGCGAGCTCGTCAGCGCCTTCGTCGTGCTTCGTTCCCGCGGTCCCCTGGGGCTCGCCGGCCGACAGGCACTGCACCCCGTCCGTGGCGCGATCCGTGTGCTGCCCGCCTTCTCCTCGCGCAAGCATCTGCCTTCGCGGCTGGCGCGGCTTCGGGAGCTCGATGGGAACACCAGCATCCAGGTCCGGGGACAGGGCACCGAGTTCGACTCTTTGCGCGAGTACGTGCGAGGGGACGACGTCCGCTCCATCGACTGGCGGGCGACGGCACGAGCGGGGACGACGATGCTGCGCACCTGGCGCCCCGAGCGCGACCGGCATGTGGTCCTCATCGTCGATACCGGGCGCACGGCCGCAGCCCGGGTGGGCGACGGCACACGACTCGACGCGGCGCTGGAGGCCGCGCTCCTGCTCTCCGCGCTCGCGGCACGGGCAGGCGACCACGTGCACCTGCTCATGCACGACAGGGTGACCAGGGCACGGGTGACCGGGGTGGACGGCGCGGCGCTCCTGCCGGCTCTCACCGACGCCATGGCTCCGGTGCACGCCCGCCTCGTCGACACCGATTGGCATGGGGCCTTCGCGGCGGTGCGGACGCTGACCACGCGTCCTTCTCTTCTCGTCGTGCTCACGGCGCAGGACGCCGCCGAGTCGGCACGGGGCTTCCTCGGTGCCTTCCCTGACGCCTCACGGGCCATGACGGTGCTGGTCGGTTCGGTCACGGACGACGGCATCGCCGCCCTCACCCGCGCGCGGGAGTCCCGGGAGGACGTTTATCTCGCCGCCGCCGCCGAGCGCACGCTCCGGGACGCCGAGAACGTCGCGGACGCGATCCGCCGCGCCGGTGGCGAAGCCATCGCCGCGGACCCCGAGGACCTCCCGCCGCGGATCGCCGACCGCTACCTCGAGCTCAAGGCGGCGGGGCGGCTCTGACGGCGGTCGCCGTGCCTCAGCCCGCCACGAGCCGCGGCGTGCCGGACTCGTACTCGACGAGGTCACCGGTCTCGCCGCGGCGATAGGCGCGCCTGCCGATCACGAGCATGTAGATGAGGAAGACCGCGAGGGCCGCGGCACCGATGCCGATCTTGACCGGCCAGGGCAGTGCCCATCCGGTGACGAACCCCTCGACCAGCCCGGAGAGGAAGAGCGCGAACACGAGCCCGAGGGCGACGGTGGCCAGCGCCCTGCCCTCCTCCGCGAGCGCCTCGCCGCGGGTGCGGTGGCCCGGCGCGACCCAGGCCCAGAACATGTGCAGGCCGGCGGCCGCGGCGACGAAGATGCACGTCATCTCCAGCATCCCGTGGGGAAGGATGTACAGGACCATGAGGTCGGCCTTGTCGTGGATCGCCATGATCGCCCCCGACGTGCCCAGCCCCATGGCGTTCTGCACGAGCATGTAGACGGGCCAGATGCCGGTCACCCCGAACAGCACGCACTGCATCGCGATCCAGGCATTGTTCGTCCAGACCATCCCCATGAACACCGCTGCCGGGTTCTCGGTGTAATACCCGGTGAAGCTCTCGTCGGCGTACTGCTCCAAGGCGTCCGGTGGACCGAGCGTGGCGACGAGCGCCGGGTCACCGGCGATCCACGCGGCCGTGCCGACGGCGACCGCCACGAAGGCGAGCGCGATGACCAGGGTCGTCCGACGCAGGCGGTAGAGCGCCGCGGGGAGCTGGAGGCGGAAGAACCGCGACGTCTGGGTGAGGATGCTGTCCGCGGCCCCCGTGAGCCGGAGCCGCGCACGCACGAGGATCGTGGAGAGGTAGGCGCCCTGCGGGGACTCCCCGACCGACGTCTTCAGTTCCGCGAGGTCGGCCGATGCGGCACGGTAGCGCACGATGAGCTCGTCGACACCGGCACCGTCCAGGCGGGCACGGCTGAGGGTGTCCAGCCGTTCCCATTCGGACCGGCGCGCATCGGTGAGGGCATCGGCATCCACCTGATTTACTGTACTCATGTCCGCGCAGATCGACGTCTCCGACGAGGTGCTCTCCGGCGAGGCGGTCGCGATCGACGTCCAGCCGGTGGGGTTCCTCCTCCGGGCGGCCGGGGCCGTCATCGACATGCTGCTGGGCTACGCCGTCTTCGTCGGGTCGATCTTCCTTCGCATCTGGCTTCTCGACATCGGCGTGCTCGACACCGCCACCGACCGCATCGCCCTCGTGGCCTCCCTCGTCGTCAGCTTCGTGATCCTGCCGATCACGATGGAGGTGGCGCTGAAGGGACGCAGCCTCGGAAAGCTCGCCGTCGGCGGCAGGATCGTACGGATGGACGGCGGAGCGGCCGGGTTCCGTCACGCGTTCATCCGCGCCCTGCTCGGCGTCCTCGAGATCTATCTCACCTTCGGCGGCCTCGCCGTCCTGGTCGGGGCCTTCACGGCGCGTTCCCAGCGCCTCGGCGACCTGGTCGCCGGCACGTACAGCCAGCGGGTGCGCACCCCGCAGCTGGTCACGCTCGCGCCGACGCTGCCTCCGGCGCTGACGGCATGGGCGCAGGTCGCCGACGTGGCGCGGCTTCCTGATCGGCTCGCCCGCCGCATCTCCCAATTCCTCGTGAGCGCCCCGCGCATGCTCCCGGCTGCTCGGGAACGCGTGGCCCGCGACCTGCTCGCCGAGGCCGCACCCTTCATCTCCCCCGTACCGGCGGCGCCGCCCGAGCTCGTGCTGGTCGGCGTCACCGTCCTCCGGCGCGAGCGCGAACGCCGCGCGCTGGACAACGCGGATCGACGTGCGGAGCGACTGACGGGTCGCCGTCTGGGCGCCTGACCACCTCGCCGGTCGCGTCGGTCAGGCGCGCAGGGCCTCGTGGCGGACGACCAGCCATCCCGCAGGGACGGAGAGGCGGTCCGCATGCGGCGCACAGAGGTCGTGCGCCTGCGGATCGTTCGCCGCACCGAGCGGCCCGAGCGCGGCCATCTGATCGCCGTAGTCATACGTGAGGGTGGCCACGGCCTCGCGCGCGCAGCCGACCTTCGAGCACAGTCGTCCGTCCATCTCCGTCAGCGTACGGCGCCTCCCGGCGGCGGCGGGGCTGCCGCGCCGGGAGCCGCCACAGCGCCTAGACTTTTCGGCATGCCCCGTCGCCGTTCCGTCCCCGCCGCCGCCGCTCGCCGCGGTGCCAGGCACGGCCGGCACGGTCGTCTCGGACGCAGCGAAGTCGTGAAGCCGCCGCTTGCCCCGCTGGACGGCCGCATCGATCGCTTCGACCTCACCGTGGGCACAGCGGTCGAGTTCCTGCGCGGGACGTGGCCGGAACTCCAGGACGTCCGATTCGAGATCGGTGCGCTGCCGACGTACGACGCCGACGGCGAGGTGCCGCGTTGGCACCTCGACCGCGATCAGCGGAGGATCGTTCTCTTCCGGATCCCGATCGAGCGGCTGCTCCCGCCGGGACACGACGACGCCGCGCATCGACGGATGGCGATCGAGAGTGCCGTCTTCCGTGCGGCGGCGGAGTACGTCGGCCGGGAGCCGTGGGATCTCGGCCACGACCGCTGACCCCGCCCGTCAGGGGTAGACGGTGATCGACGCCTCGACCCCCGGCGACGGCGGGACCGGAAGCACGGCGAGGGCGCCGGGCGCCGTCATCGCGACGGCGGCGTGCACCTCTCCCTCCGGACGGAGCACGTAGGTCGTGTCCGCTGCGACGTCGAGGCCACGGGTCTCCCCCGCCGGGATGACGATCTCCTGCGGCGAGCCCCCGTCGATGGTCGAGAGGGAAACGGTGGTCTCCTCATCGGACGTGTTGGCCAGCTGCAGCCGCGGGGACGGACCGGACGGCACGGCGAAGGCGACCTCCGCGTCTATCTCCGGTGCGGGGGTGACCCACGCGAAATCGGAGTCCGCTCCGAAGCCGTCCTGCTGCCGCACCCCGGCGACGACGGGGGCATCGGCCTCGATCTCCACGGTGTAGGTCCCCGGCTCGAGACCGCTGAGCGAGACCTGCGCGGGCTCGTCGGCGGTGAGCGGCACCGTGAACGCGTCCAGACCGGCGCCACCGCCCTCGGCGGTCACATGGACCTCGGCGAGCGCGTCCGTTCCGGGCGCGAGCAGACGCAGCACCGTCATGTCGCCCTGGTCCCCTGCTGCCGCGAAGGCCTGCACACCGGGGAGCACGACGTGCTGCTGCGGGCCCGACACCGCTTCTTGCTGGTCGGCCCCGACCGGGTCGAGCACCTGCATCAGCGCCGACTGCAGAACGGCGCGGACGGGCGCTCCGACCGCACTCACCTTGACGACGGGGACGTCGTTGCCCGCAGCGATGGACGTCAGCGGCAGTGCCGTCTGCGTGCGCGGCGGGACGATGACCGTCCGTCCGCCGCGGGCCGTTCCGTAGACCGCGAGCGTCACGGTCGCGGGGACGTCGGCTGTGTTCGCGAGGAGGACGACGTCCTCGGCTCCGGTGCCCACGGACCCGCCGACGAGCCACGACTCGAGCCGAGGCACTCCGCAGGGAGAGGCGGCGAAGCCGGCGAGGTCCTCCGCGGCGAGAGTCGACGACTCGGCGCCGGCGATGAGCGGTGCTGACCGCCCCTCGACGGCTCCGGTGAGCACCGGCACCTCCTGCCCGTCCACGAGGTCCGGCACCGCGAGCCCCGTCTGCGACGGGACGCCGTTCGTGCCTCCCGCTGTGAGCTCGGGGGTCGCCGCCCGGCGCATCTCCGACGGCGCGGCCGTGTTGCGACCGAGCGCGCGGAAGTCGCCGGCGCACACCAGGACGCTGTCTCCGGGGAGCGGGGTCACCCGCTCCTGCGCCGGCTCGTGCGTGACGGTCGGCCAGGGGGCGTGCACGGCGGTCGCGACGCCCAGCACACAGGCGGCGGCGACCACGACGCCGGTGACGACCCGCGCGCTGGTCGCAGCGACGCGGAACGCGCGAGTGCCCGTCATCGGTGGTCCTCCTCGGAGCTGGTGCTTCCCTGGTGGTCGGCGGACGAGACATGCGGCCGGTCCTCCTCGCCGTCCGCCGTCGGGCGGGGGTCTGCACCGTCGTCAGCGGGTTCGGCGTCGGCGATCGGGGCGAGTGCCTCGTCGGCGAGCGCGGGTTCGTCCTGCGGGTCCTCGACGGTACCGACCGGCGGCACGACGGCCGCGTCCGGCACCGAGTCCTCCGCGTGGCGTGGCAGGACCAGAGGTTCCTCCGGCGCCCTGCCGACGATCCTCGACTGCGCTCTGGCGGCCCGACGCGACGCGCGCGTCGGGATGGACAGGAGCAGCGCGGCGAGCACGACGAGGAGCTGCAGCGTCACCACGACCCTGGCGGTCCCCTCCTGCGTCGCGCTCAGCGCTGCCGGCTCCGCCGGCTCGCCCTCGAGGCGCCAGAGGACCCCGCGGTCCGTCGAACCGGCCTGCACGAGGCCCGCCCGCTGGTCGATCGCCGCGACGGAGGCCGTGCGCAGAGTGCGTGCGCGATCCCCTTCGCCCGGTACCTCGGCGAGGAGGACGTAGCTGATCCCCTGCGCGAGGAGCTGCGCCGGCGCGTCGAAGTCGCGCGCGGAGATGAGATCGACGGCGAGGACGGCGAGGTCCGTCCCCTGGGGTTCGACCGCCGTGGAGAGCATCGTCGTCTGCGCTCCCACGGTCTCGCTCGCGCCGCGCACCACCTCGACGGCGAGACCGCCGTCGTTCTGCGGCGTGAGGATGAGAGTGGAGATCGGACGGTCCCCGGCCGCCTGCGCACGCACGTAGGCGGGCAGCGTGGATTCGGGGCCGTTGGTCAGCGCGGAACGGTCGCCGTGGAACGCGGTGAGGGCGGGGACCGCGCACACCACCAGCGCGAGGGCGGCCAGTCCCGTGGCGGCCACGCGCAGTCGGGGAAGCGTGAGCGCCGTGTCCAGCGTGATCGTCGCCGCGCCGACGACGCCGATCCAGGCGAGGCTCAGACCGGTGCCCGGCCAGAGCGGGACCGCGGTCGCTCCCGCGGAGGCGACGCTGACACCGACGGCGAGGAACGCTGTGGCGAGTCCGCTGAGCGCGACGACCAGCAGGGTGATCCCCGCACGCCACCGGGGCGAGACGGCGGATCCCAGTGCGAGCAGCGCGAGCGGCGCGCACAGCAGCGCCGCCCAGGTGCCGGGAAGGACGGTCGCCCACCCTGCCAGATCGCTCGTGGGGAAGCCACCGGCGATCGCCAGGCGACCGGCGGCGTCGGCGGCCGCCTGCGGCCCGAGCCACGTCCGTCCGGGATCGGCGAGCAGACCGAGGGCCGTGCCGTGGGCGAGCTGCCAGAAGATCAGAGGAGCGAACAGCGCCGCGGTCGGCAGCGGGAGCCAGAGCAGGCGGCCGGCCCCGCGGAACTGCGCCGTTCCCAGCACGATCCCCAGAGCCACGACCCACAGCACCGCGAGCGCCGGAGCGAGGACCGGCGCGCAGGCGACGACCGCCGCCAGGAGCAGGGACGCGCTTCCGGCCGCGCCCCAGGAACGGTGGGCGACCACCGCCGAGTGGAACAGCCACGGGAGCAGCAGGTGGACGAGCACGGCGGAAGGCCGACCGTCCACGAGTGCGGTGAGGAACGTCGGCGCGAGCGCCCACGCGATGCCGGCGAAGATGCGCAGGCCGGCTCGGTCGGTGACGCGGGTCGCGGCGAACCATCCCCCGAGGACGGCGAGCGGCAGTGCGAGGATCCACAGCAGCACCATCGCGAAGGACGGCGCCCCGGGCCACAGCGAGCCCAGCACCGCGACGATCGCGGCGAACGGGTCCGCAGGGCCGACGAGGTCGATGCCGAGCCCGCGCATCCCCCACGCCGCATCCTGCCACAGCGCGGCGACGGTCTCGCGCAGGGGCAGGAGGCCCCCGCCCCCCAGCGCCGGCCAGGCGAGGAGGCTGGTGAAGGAGGCGATGCTCACGACGAGCGCGGCCAGCACCGCCCACGCCCCACCCCCGGAGAAGAAGCGGAGCTCGCTGACGGCACCGTGTTCGCTGCCATGACCGTCGTCGAGCCGGCGCCGCAGCTGCGCCGGGGTCACCCGCAACGGGGCGATGCTCGCCCAGGTGGAGGATCGGAACGAGCGGATACGGGCGCGCGATCGCGCCACGGCGCCGAAGCGGATCATCGCGAGGAGAGCCGCGCCCCACTCCGGGAACACCGCCTCGGGCCGCTTGCCGATGAGATGGGTGAGGGAACGCCACAGCGCGAGCGGCAGGAAGGTCAGCCAGTGCAGCGGCACGGCGGCTGCGGGCGCATAGGCGAGGCGCCGATGGAGCTGGGCGAGACGGGTGACGAATGCCCTCCGGGCTCGTCCTGCCGGTAGCGCCGCCGGACCATCCGGGGCCGCGGAGACCCTCGCAGCCGGGGCGAGGACCACACGCCCGCCTCCGAGCCGCGCGCGGACGCCGAGGTCGAGGCCCTCGTCGGCACCGCCGAGGGCGGGGTCCGGCCGCAGCGCGTCGCGCACCTCGCCGCGGATGAGCAGGCCGCGGATGTCCGCCCCGAGGGCGTCGTCCATCCGGTCGTGCTGTCCCTGGTCCAGCTCCCCGGCGGCCAGCTCGACCGAGCGGCCGAAGGTGGTCATGCTCACGCCGAGGGAGACGATCTCGCGCTCGTTGTCGGTGGCCACGAGCTTCGGAGCGACGATCGCCGCGGACGGGGAACGCTCCAACATGCCCGTGAGCCGTTCCAGCGCCCGCGGGTGCGGCGCGGTGTCCTGCGCGAGGATCCAGATCGCCGATCCGTCGAGGACGCGTGGACGCGCCAGCTCGAGGGCCTCGGCGAACGAGGTCGACGACCGCGCCTCGATGATGCCCTCGACGGTGGCGGCGACGGCGTCGCTCTCCCGTGCTGTGGTGGCGTCGCCGCAGATGATCAGCGTGACGGCCGCGGGCGGGAGCGTCTGGGAACGGACGGCGTCGAGCGTGCGGAGGAGCTGGGCGCGGGCGGAGGGGCCGGGGCGCGCGACGATGAGGGCATGAACTCGGGCTGGCATGACGTGGTCAGCCTATGCGGGGCGTCAGTCCAGGAAGCGCACCGCTCCCGGCGCGCCCACGAAGCCGCGCCGTGGAGGCGTCAGCTGGCGCGCCGCTTGAGCTTGCGCCGCTCGCGCTCGGAGAGCCCGCCCCAGATGCCGAAGCGCTCATCGTTGGCCAGCGCGTATTCGAGGCACTCGCCACGCACGTCGCACGCCGTGCAGATGCGCTTGGCATCCCGCGTGGAGCCGCCCTTCTCCGGGAAGAAGGCCTCGGGGTCGGTCTGGGAGCAGAGCGCGTCGCTCTGCCAGGCAAGGGCGTTGTCGTCGTCCGGGTCGGACCGGCGGACCCCGGGAACACCGAGGTTGACCGGATCGACGAACCAGTTCTCCGGCACATCGGAACGGTAACCCGTCATCTCGACCTCCAACCCTTCAGAAACCGCCCCCCTGGCGGGCCGTGCTCACCTAATTACACCCGTGTCATTCGCTCGGGTCAAGTCGCGGATCGTAAACCCTCAAGCGTTTCTTGAAGGTTCATGAGCTTCCACCGGCGTGTCGCGCGCCTGCGCTCGACCCCTCAGCGGCCGGGGGTCGCGACGAAGACCTCGCCCGCCCCGGACAGCGTGAGGGAGCGCTCGTCGGCGTCGGCGAACGCCACCGTGCCGATCGGGACGGAGACTTCCGCTCCCGACTCCGCCGTCACCCGGACGGAGCCGGCTGTCGCCAGCACCATGGTCGGGCCGGACACGTCCAGGGTGACCGCCGTGTCGTCGATCCGGACCCGTCGGAGGGCGAAGTCGGGCACGGGCACCGGGTACGTCGTCACGGCTTCGTCGCCCGCGGGCCGCAGGACCGGGACCTCGCCGGGCGTGGTGTCCAGCACGGCGAGCAGTTCGGGCACATCGATGCGCTTGGGGGTCAGACCGCCCCGGAGCACGTTGTCGCTCGCGGCCATGATCTCGACACCGAGGCCGGAGAGATAGGCGTGCAGCAGCCCCGCCCGAAGGAAGACGCCCTCGCTGCGGCGCAGCACGAGGTGGTTCATGAGCAGGGCGACGACGACCCCGGGATCACCCGGCGAGCTCTCGGCGATCGCGGCCACCGCACGCAGGGCCGGGAACTCCTCCCCTGCGGCGCCGGCGGCGGCGACGGCGCCGATGATCTCCTCGACCTCCTCCTGCGCTCCTCCACCGAGCAGCCACCCGATCGCGTCGCCGAGCGGGTCGCCGTCACCCGAGAGCCGCTCCCGCAGGGCCCGCACCCCCGGACCGTCCTCGAGGGCCTCGAGCAGGCGCAGCGTGTCCGCGATCGGACGCAGGCCGCTGAGCGACTCGAAGCGGTCGCTCAGGGCGACGATCAGCTCCGGCTTGTGGTTGGCGTCGCGGTAGTTCCGCCGCGGGTCGTCCAGCGGCAGCGCGCTCTCCCTGGCCCAGCCGTCCTGGGCCTGTTCCCTGGTCGGGTGCACCTGGATCGACAACGGCCGCGCGGCGGCGAGGAGCTTGAGCAGGTACGGCAGCGTGCCGCCCGTCACCGTGTCCAACGTCCCCCCGTCCGCGAGGTCGGCGGGATCTCCCGGGTGGTCGCCGAACCAGACCTCGGCCTCCGGCGCACCCGTCGGGGTGCGGCCTTCGAGCTCGGCGAGGAGGGACGGCGATCCCCAGGCATAGTCGCGGGGCACGTTGGTGAGGCTGCGCAGCATGCCCCCAGCGTAGAGCCCGGTGCGACGGACAGGTCGGATCCGGGCACGTCGCGGTAGCCTGAGTCGCGATGGCCCAGTACACCAAGCACCCGGTGGCAGCCCTGCCCACCGCGCCCGAGCGCGAGTCCACGGGGCACCTCCTGCTGCGCGGATACGTCATCGCCGTCCTCTTCGTGGCGTTCGCGCACTCGGCGGTGTACAACCTGCTCGGCGAGATCGGCGCCGCGATCGTGCTCGCGCTCTTCAGCGCGGCCACCCTCGCGATCGGCGTCCCGATGCTCGCGAGGAACCGCCCGCAGCCCTTCCGCTGGCGCCGGCTCCCCTGGGCGGCCGTCGGCTACACCGCGCTCGCCCTCCTCTCCGTCGCCTGGTCCCAGTGGCGGGTTCCCACCGTCGCCACGGGCATGCTCCTGGCCGCCGTCACGGTGAACGGCCTGTTCATCGCGCACGTGCTCACCTGGCACGAGATCGTGCGCGCCCTGTCGTCCGCCTTCAAGTGGATCCTCGGGCTCTCCCTCGCACTCGAGCTGTGGGTGTCGTTGGTCCTGCACGGCCCTCTCCTGCCGAACTTCGCGGACATCCCCGCCGGGAAGATCGATCCCCAGTGGTACTGGGTCCGCGACAACCTCTTCGACGGGGGACGCATCCAGGGCATCCTCGGCAACGCGAATCTGCTCGGCATCGTCTCGCTGTTCGCGCTGATCACGTTCGGCGTGCTGTTCGCGGCGAAGGCCCGCTGGCGGACGACACTCGCGCTGTGGATGATCCTCGCGGCGTACTTCCTCTTCCGCACCGCGTCCGCGACCGCGCTCGCGTGCGCCGGTGCAGCCGCCGTGGTCCTCGTCGTCGCCCTGCTGATGCGCCGTGCAGCGTCGCCGACCGCCCGCACCCGGATCTACGTCGTCGCGATAGGGTCCACCGCAGTCCTCGCCCTCGCCCTGTGGCTGCTGCGCGAGCCCCTCCTCGGTCTCCTCGGCCGCAGCGCCGATCTCACCGGCCGCTCGAACAAGATCTGGGCGGCGGTCCTGGGACGCGTCGGGGAGCACCCGGTCATCGGCAACGGCTTCTCCAGCCCGTGGGTCCCCACGGACCCTGCCTTCGACGGCTGGATCGTCGACCACGGGATCACCGTGTTCCACGCCCACAACATGTGGCTGGACGTGCTGCTGCAGCTCGGCGTCCTCGGACTCGTGCTGATGGCCGTGGCGTACGGCAGCCTGCTGTGGCGCTCCTGGTTCTTCGCCGTCGATCGCCCGCGGTGGGACCTCGATGCCCACCGCCCGTACTCCCCGCTGACCCTGCTGCCGAGCCTGTACACCGTCGTCCTCCTGGTGCAGGGGCTCACCGAGTCCACGCCGATCATGCTGTGGGGCTGGCTGCTCCTAGTGCTGCTGTCGTTCAAGCTCAAGTCGGTGCCGCTGGTGGGCGTCGGCGAGCGCGACCTCGTCTTCGAGCGCGGCACGGCGACGCGGCGGGTGCCGTGACGGTGCATCCGCTCGCCCGTCTCCTCGGCTCGGCCGAGATGGCCAGGGCCTTCACGCTCGCGGCACTGACCGCCGTGTTCGGCTCGTTCGCCATCGGACGGATGACGTCGCCGGTCACTCTCGCCACCGTCATCACCGCCCTGTGCCTCCTGGGAGCCGCGATTCTCTGGGTGCGCAGGGAGGAGCTGTCCCCGCTGCGCATCGCGCCCTCCTCCCTGCTGGCGTTCCTCGCGTGGGCGCTCGTGAGCCTGGTGTGGACGACCGACCGCTCCGACACCGTGCTGGGCTGGCTGTCGCTCTTCGGGTACGCGTTCCTGGCCATCACCATCGGGCACATCCGCGACACGCTCCAGACCGTCCGCGCACTCGGCGACACCCTGCGCGTGCTCCTCGGCGTCTCCCTCGGCGTGGAGATCCTCTCGGGGGTGCTCCTCGACCTCCCGTTCGCGTTCCTGGACATCCAGGGCAACCTCGCCGCCGGCGGTCCGGTCCAGGGGCTGTTCGGCAGCCGCAACATGCTCGGCTTCATCGCGGTGCTCGCCCTGATCACATTCGTCATCGAGTGGCGCACCCAGTCCGTCGACCCCCCGCTCGCCGTGGTCTCCGTCGCCCTGGCCGGCGGCCTGGCGCTCCTGTCGTCCTCACCGACGGTGCTCGTCCTGGCGGTCGCCGTGGGGATCGTGACCGTCGCGCTCACCATCGTCCGCCACACCGCTCCGGCGCGTCGGAACCTGGTGCAATGGGCGCTGGGGGTCCTGGTCGCTCTCGCCCTCACCGTCGCGTTCGCCCTGCGTCACCAGATCATCGCGCTGCTCGACGCCGGCTCCGACTTCTCCATGCGGGCCGAGCTGTGGAACATGATCCTCGACTTCGTCGCCGTGAAGCCCATCACCGGGTGGGGGTGGTTCGGCGACTGGGCTCGAGGCGAATACCCCTTCACGTTCATCAACTTCCAGCTCGACGACCGGCACCAGAGCGCGCTGAACGCCTTCTTCGACGTGCTGCTGCAACTCGGCGCGGCGGGGCTGGTGCTGTTCCTGCTGCTCGGCGGGATCGCGTTGATCCGCTCCTGGCTGGTCGCGAGCGTCCGCCGCTCGGTCGTCTACGCCTGGACCCCGATCACGCTCGTGGCCCTCGCGGTGGACTCGATGTTCGAGAGCTTCACCCTCGTCGGCGCCGGGTGGTTCATGCTCGCGCTGTGCGCCCTGCGCGCCGGTCAGTCCCGGTCGTGGCGCGAGAACATCGACGCGGCGCACACGGGAACCATTCCCACCCTGCGCCCACAGGAGTGAGCTCGGCGGGCGGTCAGCGGACGGTGGGGAGCTTCTCCGCCCAGGCGAGCGCGTCGCGCACGCCGTCGTCGACAGAGCGCTCCGCACGCCACCCCAGCACCTCGCGCGCCCGATCCACGATCGCGAAGGCCCCGGCCTGGTCGCCGGGCCGGCGATCGGTCTCGACCACAGGCAGCGGTGCCCCGGTCACGCGCTCGAACGCCTGCACGAGTTCCCGGACCGTGACACCGTCTCCGGTGCCGAGGTTGATCACCTGGTACGGCTGCTCCGGCGTCGCCACGTCGTCGAAACGGGTCACCGCCGCGACGTGTGCGAGCGCGAGATCCCAGACGTGGATGTAGTCCCGCAGGCCCGACCCGTCACGGGTGGCCCAGTCCGTGCCGGTGATCGTGAAAGGCTCACCGGCCGCGCGCGCCTGCATGATCTTGCCGAGCGCGTGCGACGGCGTGGGGTTCTGCAGTCCGGTCCGGAGCTTCGGGTCGGCACCGATCGGGTTGAAGTAGCGGAGCGCGATGGCCCGGAAGTCCCCGGCGGCGGCGGCATCGGAGAGGATCTGCTCGACCATGGCCTTCGTGGTCGCATAGGGGCTCGAGGGAGCGAGACGCCCGCTCTCGTCGACCCCGTCGCCCGTCTCCCCCGCGTAGATCGAGGCGGAGGAGCTGAACACGATGCGCGGGATGCCCGCATCGCGGAGGCGCCGGAGGAGCGTGATCGTCTTGCCGACGTTGCTGTCGTAGTAGCCGAGCGGATCGGCCACGGACTCCGGCACGACGATGCGCGCGGCGCAGTGCACGACCGCGTCGATGTCGGGGTGCTCGCTCAGCAGCCGGTCGAGGACGGCGGCGTCGGCGATGTCGCCGACGTAGAGGTGGCGTCCCTCCCCGAAGGCCGCCAGCCCGGTGGACAGATCGTCGAGCACCACGACCTCGATCCCGGCCTCGATGCACGCCGTCGCCACGGTCGATCCGATGTAGCCGGCCCCGCCGGTGATCAGTACCTTCATCGCGGCCAGTCTAGCCAGACGCGCCGAGCGCAGGGGGTCGGCTCTCCGCAGATCCGCAGGCGACCACCGGTAGGCTACTCACTGCTCGTCGAGTCGCGCGCTGCCCCTCCGGCAGCGACCGCGGCACCAACAACGGAGAACCTCCCTGTGGCCCACGTCCTTCAGAACGTCGTCTTCCCGCTCGATCGCGACCCCGATCTTCTCCCGCTGTACGCGGATCCGGAAACGTGGTCGGTGATCGAGGAGGAACCGGTCCGGGTCTCCAGCCGCGCGCACCTGGGCAACATCCTGGGACGGCACCGCGCCCGGATCGTGGCCGGTCGGCGCGTCTCCCTCGGCACCTACTTCAACGCCTTCCCCGCGTCGTACTGGCAGCACTGGACGAGCGTCCGCGAGGTGCAGCTCACGGTACGGACCACGGGGCCGGCGACCATCCTCGTCTACCGCTCCAACGGCGGCGGAGTCCGCCAGCGCGTGGCCACTCGCGAGGTCACCGGCGAGGCGACGACCTCGTTCGACCTCGACCTCACCCAGTACAGCGACGGCGGCTGGATCTGGTTCGACATCGTCGCCGACGAGAAGCCGGCCGTGCTCGAGGGCGCGGAGTGGACCACCGAGCAGGAGCCTGCCCGCACCGGGAAGGCCTCCCTCGGCATCACGACGTACAACAAGCCCGACTACTGCGTGGAGACCCTGAGGGCGCTCGCCTCCTCCCCCGATGCGCTGGAGTTCGTCGACCGCATCTTCCTCGTCGACCAGGGCACGCAGCTCGTCGCGGACCAGGACGGCTACGCCGAGGTCGCCGAGCGCCTGGGCGAGACGCTGCAGGTCATCCGCCAGGGCAACCTCGGCGGATCGGGCGGCTTCGCCCGAGCGATGCACGAGTCCCTGCAGCGCCCGGAGAGCGACTTCGTGCAATTGCTGGACGACGACGTCCGCATCGAGCCGGAGTCCCTGCGGCGCTCCATCGTCTTCGGTCAGTTCGCGACGACGCCCGTGCTCGTCGGCGGACACATGTTCGACCTCCTCGACCGCCCG
Source organism: Microbacterium sp. NPDC064978 (assembly GCF_044543605.1). Classification (NCBI taxonomy): domain Bacteria; kingdom Bacillati; phylum Actinomycetota; class Actinomycetes; order Micrococcales; family Microbacteriaceae; genus Microbacterium; species Microbacterium sp. NPDC064978. The sequence continues at coordinate 795,302 of NZ_JBITWF010000001.1, forward strand.
AAGCTGCACGGCTGGGCGGAGGTTGTCGACGAGGGGCCGTTCATGTGGCGCAACCTCTACCAGGAGAAGATGCCGCACGACTTCGGCGTCGCCAACCTGCGCCAGTCGCCGCTGCTGCACATGCGGATGGACGCCGACTACAACGGCTGGTGGATGTGCCTCATCCCGCTCGACGCGGTGCGCAAGGTCGGGCTGTCCCTTCCCGCCTTCATCAAGTGGGACGACGCCGAGTTCTGCCTGCGTGCCGGCGAGGCGGGCTTCCCGACCGTGTCGATGCCCGGCGTCGCGCTCTGGCACGTCTCCTGGGTGAACAAGGACGACTCGATCGACTGGCAGGCCTACTTCCACGCCCGCAACCGGATCGTCGCCGGGCTCCTGCACTCCGGAGCACCCCGAGGCGGCCGCCTCATCGTGCACAGCCGGCGCGTGGATCTGAAGCACCTCATGATGATGCAGTACTACCCGGTGGCGCTGCGCAATCGCGCCCTCCGCGACGTGCTCTCCGGACCCGACCACATGCGCCGCAACCTGGCCACGGCGATGCCGGCCGCACGCGCCCTGGCCGCGGAATACCCGGAGACGGTGGTCCATCGCGATCCTGCGCGCGTGCTGCACTCGCGCCGCGGACGACAGGTCTACAAGCGGCTGCCGAAGAACGAGTTCGACAGTCCGACCGGCTTGCGACTGCGGATCTTCACGCTGAAGACGCTGCTCTCGCACTGGGTGCACCGCCCTGACCCGGCGAACATCGCTCGGCCGGAGGTGGAGTTCGGGAAGGGTGACGCACACTGGTGGCGCGTCCCGCTGTACGACAGCGCGCTCGTGAGCGCCGCCGACGGCTCCGGGAAGAACATCTACACGCGCGACCGCGCCAAGTACCGCCGCATGCTCCGAGACACCGTGCGTCTGCACGCTCAGCTGCGACGTCGATGGCCCGAACTGCAGCGTCAGTACCGGGAAGCACTGCCGGAGCTCGTCTCGCCCGAATCCTGGCAGCAGGTCTTCGAGGAGAAGGCATGACCACCGAGGCTCCTGCCTTCGATCCCTCTTCCGCCGCGATCGTCATCGTCACGTACAACCGCTCGCATCTGCTGACCGGCCTCCTCACGAGCATCACCGCGATGGATCCGAAGCCGGGCCACGTGATCGTGATCGACAACGCCTCCTCGGACGATACGACCGACGTGGTCGAGTCCTTCCGAGACGACATCGGCACCGACCTCGTGTATCGCCGTCTCGACGTCAACACCGGCGGGTCCGGCGGATTCAGCGAGGGCATGCGCACGGCGTACGACCTCGGCGCGCAGTGGATCTGGATGATGGACGACGACGTCGAGGTGCTCCCGGACGGTCTCGCCCGAATGGGCGCCTGGGCACCGCGCTTCAAGAGCATCCAGGGACGGCGCTACGACTACGACGGCAGCGAGTTCTACTGGCAGTACCGCATCGCGGAGCGCATGGGCATCCCGATCCCCTTCGCCCCTGCAGGCTTCGATTCCTCCGGCTACAAGGAGATGAACAGCGGCTGCTTCGAGGGGATGTTCATCCACCGCTCGATCGTGAAGCAGATCGGCCTCCCCGACCCCCGCTTCTTCATCTACTGGGACGACCAGATGTACGGGTGGCTGGCCTCGCGCCTGACCACCGCGGTCATCGTCGACGAGTTCGTGCTGCGCCGCACCCGCGAGATCCGGCAGTGGGACATGGGCATCCGGCACATGAACGCCTCGAGCAACGCCTACCGTTACTACATCATGCGCAACCGGGCCTTCATCAAGCAGTACTACCGGGTGCACGGCGTCTACAACCCCGTGCTGTTCGGTCTCGGGACGACGGCGACGTTCTTCAAGGAGCTGATCCGGCTCGTCTTCGTGGAGCGCACCGTCCGCGGCACGAGCAACCTGTTCCGCGGGCTCAGGGACGGCGGCCGCATCGGTCGCGATCGCACCTGGGAGCCGATGAGCCCCCTGGAGGCCTGACATGGACGAGCCGCAGCCCGAGGTACGGTGGGCCCCGCTTCCCCCCGCGCCGAAGCGCACCGGCCGGGTGTGGCTGATCGTCGGGCTGAGCGTTGCGGCGCTCGCGATCGTCGGGGTCCTGCTGTTCTTCCTGTTGCCGCGCGATGGTGGCCCCGAGCCCGCCGGCAGCGCGAGTCCGTCTCCGACGGCAAGCCCGTCCGAGACGTCCGCTCCCACGCCGACCGCCACGTCGGCCCCGTCCGCGACCCCGGACCCGACTCCGATCACGACCGCGCCCCCGGTCGGCGACCCGACGGTCGAGGTCTTCCGCGACAAGGTGTCCGGGTGGCTGAACTCCGCTGACCGGGGACTCGACATCATCGCGGGAGCGAGCGGCCAGGACGCGCTTCCTGTCGTGGATTCGCTCCAGCAGGACGCGCAGCGCCTGGGCGACGCACTGCCGCCGTCGTCCATCCAGGACCCCTGGCGCTCCGGCGTGGAGACCTACGCGCAGCGCCTCGCAGCACTGCGAGCGGCGATCGAGAGCGGCTCCGGAGTGTCAGGGGCGATCGCCGATGCACGCTCCGCCGCGGCAGATCTGCGCGGCCTCGTCGGCCTCTGACACTCCGGGTCGGTGCGTCGTCTCAGACGGAGTAGTCCGCGTTGTAGCGGTCCAGGACGTCCTTGATCGGGGCGTCCATGGCGAGCGTGCCGCGATCCAGGTACAGCCCCCTGGTGCAGAACCGGCGCAGGTCGCGCTCGTTGTGACTGACGAAGAACAGCGTGCGGCCGTCCGAGAGCAGTTCGTCGATGCGCTTGTAGCACTTCTCCCTGAAGGCCTTGTCGCCGACCGCGAGCACCTCGTCGACGAGCAGGATGGGTTCATCGAGCTGGGAGACGACGGAGAACGCCAGACGCACCTTCATGCCGTTCGAGAGGTGCTTGTAGGGCGTCTCCTCGAATCCGGCGAGTTCGGCGAAGGCGATGATGTCGTCGTACCGACGGGCGACCTCGTCCTTCGACATGCCGTGCAGTCCGGCGGTCAGGCGGACGTTCTCCCGGACCGTGAGGTCGCCGACGAATCCGCCGGTAATCTCGATGAGCGGGGCGACGCCCCCGTTCACGCTCACCGTGCCCTCATCGGGCAGGAGGACACCGGCCACGAGGCGGAGCAGCGTCGACTTGCCCTGCCCGTTCCGACCGACCACGCCGATCGACTCACCCGGGTGCACGGTGAAGGAGACGTCGCGCAGCGCCCAGAACTCGCCGGGACGCGAGCGCCGGGACGCTCCTGCGAAGAGGTCCTTGAAGTTCCGCTGCCCGCGACGGTTGCGGCGGAAGCGCACGCCGAGGTTCTGCACGACGATAGCGGCGTCCATCACAGCTCCTTCAGGACGGGGCGCTCGAGACGTCGGAACGCCCAGACGCCGAGCGCGAGGATCAGCAGGCACATCACGGCGCTGACGGTGAGCGTGAACGGGTTCCACTGATCGGGGAAGAACGGCATGCGGTACAGCATGAAGATCCCCGCGAGCGGATTGAAGGCGCCGAGGGTCTGGAAGATGCCGGGCAGATCCGTGACGTTGTAGATGATCGGTGTCGCGTAGAACATCGCACGCAGAATGAGGGCGGTGGTGCGCTCGAGGTCGGTGTAGAGCACGCACAGCGGAGCGACGAGCAAGCCGAGCCCGACGAGCAGCACGGTCTGCATGAGGATGGCCACCGGCACCCATAGCACGCCCCAGCCGATCTGCACGACCTGGTCGGCATGACTCTCGAACAGGAGGTTGATGACGATGAACAGCACCAGCACCGGCAGGGAGAACAGGAACTCCATGCCCTTGCTGAGGACGATGCGGTTCACCCAGATGGAACGAGGGATCGACGTCGAGCGGACGAGGCGGGCGTCCTTCTTGAACGCCCGGGTGAAGTCCGACACCGAGCTGTTGAACCACACCCACGGCAGCAGCGCACTGATGAGGAAGATGATGTACGGCTGCTCGCCGACGTCGCGGCTGAACACCTGCGTGAACACGAACCAGTAGATCGCGCTCATCACCAGCGGGTCGAGAACCGACCACACGTAACCGAGGAAGCTGGTCGCATACCGGACCTTGAGGTCGCGCGCGGACAGCAGCCACAGCGAATGCAGATAGCGCCGGGGCGTCCCGGGCGCCCCGACAGCAGCGTGACTCACGATTCCGAGTCTAGGAGAGAGTGTTGTTCCAGAGCGACAGCGCCGACCCGATGGCCATATGCATGTCGAGGTACTGGTACGTGCCGAGGCGACCGCCGAAGTGGACGTCCTTCTCCCCCTTCGCGAGCTCGCGGTACGCCAGCAGGCCCTCGCGGTCGGCCGGGGTGTTCACCGGGTAGTACGGCTCGTCGGCGCGCTCGGCGAACCGGGAGAACTCCCGCATGATCACGGTCTTCTCGGACTCGTAGACGTCCTTGCGCTCCGGATGGAAGTGCTTGAACTCGTGGATGCGCGTGTACGGCACGTCCATGTCCGGGTAGTTCATGACGCTGGTGCCCTGGAAGTCGCGGACGTCCAGCACCTCCTGCTCGAAGTCGAGCGTGCGCCAGCTCAGCGCCCCCTCGGCGTAGTCGAAGTAGCGGTCGACGGGACCGGTGTAGACCACCGGGACCTGACCGACGGTCGCCTTCTTGTTCAGCGGCTGGGACTCGTCGAAGTAGTCGACGTCCAGCTTCACCTCGATGCGGGGGTGGTCGGCCATCCGCTCGAGCCACGCCGTGTAGCCGTCCGTGGGCAGGCCCTCCCAGGTGTCGTTGAAGTACCGGTTGTCGTAGGTGTAGCGCACCGGGAGCCGGCTGATGATGTCTCCGGAGAGCTTCTGCGGGTCCGTCTGCCACTGCTTCGCGGTGTAGTCGCGGAAGAACGCCTCGAACAGCGGGCGGCCGACGAGGGCGATGCCCTTCTCCTCGAAGTTCGTCGCGGACTTCGCATCGAACTCGCCCGCCTGCTCCTTGACGAGAGCGCGAGCCTGGTCCGGCGTGTACGCGGCCTGGAAGAACTGGTTGATCGTCCCCAGGTTCACCGGCATCGGGAAGACGACGCCCTTGTGGGTCGTGTAGACGCGGTGCACGTAGTTCGTGAACGACGTGAAGCGGTTGACGTACTCCCACACCGTCGCGTTCGACGTGTGGAACAGGTGCGCACCGTAGCGATGCACCTCGATCCCGGTCTCGGGCTCCGCCTCGCTGTAGGCGTTGCCGCCGATGTGCGAGCGGCGGTCGATGACGGTCACCGTGCGGCCCGCTTCCGCGGCGCGCTCGGCGATGGTGAGGCCGAAGAAACCCGACCCGACGACGAGAAGATCCATGTTCCCCATCGTATCGGGGCGCGCCTGGGAGGTCGGGTCACCGGGCCGATCAGGCCGCAGCGCCCACCACGATCCGCGGGGTCCCCGCCCAGCGAGCCGCATCCGTGGCGTTGCGCCCGTCGACGAGCAGCCGGACCCCCGGCAGGTCCGCCGGCGACACTTCGCGGTAGTCGGCGTGATCCGTCTGCAGGATCACGAGGTCCGCCTCGCCGCCGAACTCGTACGCGTCGAAGCCGAGGCGTCCGAGCTCCTCGTCGCTGTACAGCGGATCGTGCACCACGACCTGCGCGCCGCGGTCCTGGAGAGCTTTCACCGTCGGGAACACGCCGGAGAACGCCGTCTCCTTGACGCCGCCGCGATAGGCGGCCCCGAGCACGACCGCTCGCAGACCGCTCAGGTCACCGAGGATGCCTTCCGCCTGCGCCACCAGGCGCTCCGGCATGGAGGCGTTGAGCTGGCGCGCGACGCGCACGATGTCGGCGTCGGGGTCGGTGGACAGGTACAGGCGGGGGTAGACCGGGATGCAGTGTCCGCCGACGGCGATGCCGGGGCGGTGGATGTGGCTGTACGGCTGCGAGTTGCAGGCCTCGATCACCTTGTAGACGTCGATGCCGTGTGCAGCGGCGAACAGACCGAACTGGTTGGCCAGACCGATGTTCACGTCGCGGTACGTCGTCTCGGCGAGCTTCGCCATCTCCGAGGCCTCCGTCGTTCCCAGGTCCCACACACCGTTGGGGCGAGGGAGGTCGGGACGCTCGTCGAACTGCAGGACGGACTCGTAGAACTCGCGGGCGCGACGGTTTCCCTCGTCGGACAGCGCGCCGATGAGCTTCGGGTACTTGCGCAGGTCAGCGAAGACCCGCCCGGTGAGCACGCGCTCCGGCGAGTAGGCGAGGAAGAAGTCCGTGCCCTCCGTCAGGCCGGAGCCCTCTTCGATCATGGGCTTCCACCGGTTCCGCGTCGTCCCCACGGGCAGCGTCGTCTCGTACGACACCAGGGTGCCGGGCGTGAGGTGCTCGGCGAGCGATCGCGTCGCCGAGTCCATGTACTGGAAGTCCGGCTCCCATGTCTCGTCGTTCACGAACACGGGTGCGACGAGCACGACGGCGTCGGCTCCCGGGATCGCCTCGGCGTAATCGGTCGTGGCGCGCAGACGGCCGGAGGGGACGAGCTCCTGCAGCTTCTCCGCCAGGTGGGCCTCACCGGGGAACGGCTCCTGCCCGGCGTTGATGATGTCGACCGCCTTCTGGTTGACATCGACACCGATCACATCGTGACCGGAGGAGGCGAACTGGACGGCGAGGGGAAGCCCGATCTTTCCGAGGGCCACGACGGCGATACGCATGGGGTCCAGTCTATGGGGCGATTCGGCGGATGATGCCCGCGCGCGACAGACCCCTCGGAAGGGGGAGCACCGTCATGATCGGCGTGCGAAAGACCGGCGCTGGCGCACCACCCACCCGACGATCGGCACGGCAAGGATGCGGCTTCGCAGGGTTCTCTGATAACGCCGACGAGCACCCTCGTCGAACGCGGCGCCGAGGTCAGGGTGCTCCATGCGGATAGCGCTCGCGATCGCATGGAAGGCGCGGTCCCGCTGCGCTGTGAGCATCTCCTGCGCCCGCCCGCTCGCATCGTCGGCGGTCCACCGGGAGAGAAGAGCGTCGTATGCCTGCAGCTGTTTCCAACGCGACTCGACCGACCAGTACTGGCCCCCTGCCGCATCCCGGATACCCGATGGCCGGTACGCACCTTCGGCGACGGTGGGCAGCGCGAGCCAGGTGCAGCGTTCGCCAGCCAGCATCAGGCGCATGGCGATGTGCACCTGCGGGTATACGAGGGCGTCGACCTCCTCGGCCTCCGCTCGCTCCGCGAGCTCCCCCAGCGCGGGCAGGCAGTCCTCCACGCGATACACCAGGCCCGGCGCGTGCGCGGATGCCGCGAGGAAGTCCCTGGGGGCGATCGCCCCGGTGAACGAGCGTCCCCGGGAAACTCGCCCATCTCTGAGGAACTGGGGAGAGACGAAAACGGGGGCGTGGTCGCTCAGGTATTCCACAAGGGCTCGGATGTTCTCCATCAGGACACGGTCGTCATCGGCCGTGAGCATGAGGTACTCGGTCTCGCACTCGCGGAACAACCTCGCAAAGGTGCCTGCGTAACCCAGATTCTCCGGGTTCCGCAGCACGCGGACCCTGTCGACGACCGCCGGATCTGCGCGCAGGCGCTCAGCGGCGTCGTCGGTTCCCCCGTCGTCGATGACGACGATGTCGACCAGTTCAGAATCCTCGTGCGCCAGGATCTCCGTCACGGTCTTCCTGACGTCCTCGGCGCGGTTGTAGGTGGGGATCCCGATAGTCAGAAGCACGGCCGAATCGTATCGCAGAACCACATGGCCACGCTGGCGCCCTGCGCCGAGTGCTCAGCCGCCGAAAGCCGCGACGATCGCGTTCACCGCGCGTGTCGCGGCATGCCCGTCGCCGTACGGGGCCGCCTCGGTCGCTTCGGGCGCCGGCCTCGTCAGTGCGGCGGTGATCTCCTCCGCGGAGTTCGCCAGCACATTCCATCCGAGATCGACCGTCTCCACCCACTCGGTCTCACGCCGGACTGTGGTGCACGGCACCCTCAGCAGGAAGGCCTCCTTCTGCAGGCCTCCGGAATCAGTCACGACGCCGGCGCTCGAGAGAACCGCGGCGATCAGCTCCGGGTACGCGAGTGGATCCCGCGTTCGCAACGCGCCCGCGTCGAGGGCGATGCCGTGCTCGGCCGCTTTGGCGCGCACGCGCGGATGTGCCAGCAGGATCACCGGTTTGTCCGCGGCAGCCAAGGCCGCAACGACTTCGCGCAGCCGCTCAGGGCTATCCGTGTTCTCGGCGCGGTGAATGGTGGCCACGTAGTACTCCCCCGGACCACTGATGTCTGCAGCGTCGGTCGAGCCCTCGCGGATCACAGCATCACGAACCTGGAACAGCACGTCGGTCATGACGTCGCCAACCAAGACCGACCGCGCGGAGAGTCCCTCCTCTGCGAGGTGCCCCATCGCCACTTCAGTGGGTGCGAGGCAGAGATCGGCGGAATGGTCGGTGAGTACACGGTTGTGTTCCTCGGGCATCGCCCTGTTGAAGGACCGCAACCCTGCCTCCAGATGCGCCACGGGGTAGTGCAGCTTCACCGCGCTGATGGCCGCCGCGAGCGTGGAATTCGTGTCGCCGTAGACGAGGACACTGTCCGGCTCGAAACGCGCAAGCACCTCATCCATCTGGGCGAGCATCGCGCCCGTCTGAACACCGTGCGAAGCGGAACCGACACCCAGGTGCGCGTCCGGCTCGGGGATGCCGAGGTCGCGGAAGAAAACGTCCGAGAGCATCGGGTCGTAGTGCTGGCCGGTGTGCACGATGACGTGCTCGTGGCCGGCAGCCTGCATGGCGTGGGCGATGGGGGCGAGCTTGACGAACTGCGGGCGCGCGCCCACGACACTCATGATCTTCACGACACCCATCCTAGGCAAGCCGCTGTGGGGCGATGCGCGCGGACAGGCTGTCAGATTGCGCGCGCCGCGCCGAGCAGGTGTGCGCTGAACGCGGAGTAGTTCGCGTCGCTCGACCATGCCCGCTTCCAGTGCGCGATGCTCGCCTCCACGTACCGTCGGTAGTCATCCGTCTCCGCAGCGGTCAGCAGCTCGAGTCGGTCGGCGATCTCCTCGGCGGTCGGCGTAGCCGGGAGCAGTCCGTCGAACATCCCGCCATCGACGTCGATCAGTTCGCTGTTGCCCCCGACGTCCGTGGCGATCACGGGGAACCCCTGTGCGAGTGCCTCCATGATCGACACGGGAACCCCCTCCGATTCGGAAACGTTGACGAACACACCGCCCGGCTGTGCTGTGTACTGCGCGCGGACTTCGTCGTTGGTGAGGTCGCCGAGGAACTCGAAGGTTCCGGACTCCAGGTGTTCGCCCGCCTGTCTCTCGACAGCAGCGGCATACTCCCCGCCCCCTGAGCCGATGTGGGTCCAGGTGACCTTCAGCCCCCGACGCTGCGCGACGGCAAGCGCCTGTATGAGCAGCGGGATGCGCTTCACCGGCACCAGGTAGGCGCAGGTGTACACCTTCAGCGGGTGTTGCACCACGTTGCCTGCCGACCTCGCCGGTGCGACACCGAGATGGCCAGTCTTGATGCGGTCGGCGTAGTCCGGGTACTTCGTCCGGAGGTAGTCCGCCCCGTGCTCTGAAGCGGTGAAGACCTCCGAGACGCTGGAGAGGAGCAGCTCGCGCTGAGGCAGGAAGTCGCCAGGGCTACGCTCGGAGAACACGTCGTAGCCGTGTGCGCGGCTGATCACCGGCACCGTCCGACTGCCCAACCGGTCAGCCAGTCGCACCGCCGTCCGCGCCGGCACCATCATCCAGTAGCTGTACAACACGGCGCGCGTTCCAGGAGCGAGCCGCGCGCGGACCGGTGCTGCCACCTCGTCGGCGACCGTGCAGGCGAGCAGATCGAGACGGAGGTCTACGAAGATCCGCCGCGGATGGGGGAAGGATCGCAATGCGCGCCCGAAAGCCGCCGCGGCTCTGACGGGGTGCCGGACCACATAGCGAAGAGCTCTCCGGATGCCAGCCTTCGCCGTGCTGACGGCTTCGGGGAGGATCACCTCGACGTTCTCGGGAGTCGCCCGTCTCCGTGTCTGTCCGACGCTGCGGACGACCGGGATGAGGAGCACACGATCGAATGCCGCCGCGAGGTGGCCGATCTCCGATTCGAGGAACTCCTCGCCGGGGGCGAACGGGAAGCAGTTCGTGAGGAGGATCAGGCAGGTCTCCGAAGCCTGCTCTCTGGCGGCGGCGTGGCGCATCGGACTCCCGTCGGTTCAGCTGCCGTCCATCCTCGCACACGGGTGAAGAGCGACGCCTCCGCGTCTCTGCGCACGCCCACAGATCCGCCCGAATGCCAACGGGTAGGATCCATGAGGGTTTCCCGCGTCGGCGTAGCCCTGTGAAACAGCAAGGAGACTCACCCCGATGAGAAGCATCTGGCGGACACTGCTCGATCTGTTCCGCGTGCTTCCGCGCGATGCCCGCCCGTTCTATCTCTGGTATTCGATCGCCACAGGCCTGCTCGCGATCCTCGACACCGCGGCGCTGGCTCTGATTGTCCTCGCGGTGAACACCTTCGTCACCGACAAACCGATCGAGATCCCGTTCTTCGGCCCGCTCCCCGAGTCGGCCACGGCCTGGGTCGTGGTCGCCGTCGCCGCGCTGTTCATCCTCAAGGGAGTGCTCGCGGCGACGCTGCACTGGCGCGCCACGCGCCGGTTCGCCAGGTACGAGCTGGACCTCGGCGACAGGTTGTTCGCCGCGTACACCCACTCAAGCTGGGAGGACCGTTCGCGGATCAGCACTGCGGAGCTCACGCGCGTGGTCGATTCCTCGGTGGGCAGCGCGAACCGCGGATTCCTTCTCGCGCTCTCCCAAGTGCCCGGCAACCTGTTCACGTTCCTCGCGGCACTGCTCATCCTCGTGATCGCTCAGCCGCTGACGGCACTGATCGCCTTCGTCTACCTCTCGATCGTGTCCGGAACCATCTCGCTCACGCTCTCCCGTCGTTCGAAATCCGAAGGCCAACGCAGTCGTGACTACTCCTATCGGGTCGCGACTGTGATGACGGAGATGGTGGAGGCGCTGAAAGAGGTCACGTTGCGGGGCAAGCTTGACGAGGCCGGGCGCGTCATCTCGAAGAACCGAGCGGTTGCGACCCGATCGCGGGCGAACCTCGCGTTCATGACCATCGTCCCGCGCTACGCCTTCGAGGCCGCCCTGATCGGCGGATTCGTCCTCATCGGCGCCTCGGCATTCCTGACCGGCGGCGCTGCGGAGGCTGTCGTGGCCATATCGCTGTTCGCCGCGTCCGGATTCCGGATGATCCCCTCGATGAACGCTGTGCAGGCCAGCCTCACAGCCGCATCCTCGAACGAGGTCTACGCGAGAGACGTGATCCGACAGCTCACGCAGACGAACACGGCCGTGCAGACCGAGCCGAGCGACTCCGAGAGCCTGCCCCTGCACCCCCGCGAGCTGCGGTTGCGGAACGTCTCCTTCAGCTACGACGGTGACCGCGGACCGGTCTTGAAGGACCTCGATCTGAGCGTCCCGTTCGGATCCAGCCTCGCTATCGTCGGTCCTTCGGGCGCCGGGAAGTCCACGCTGATCGACATCATCCTCGGCCTCAGCGTGCCGACGTCGGGAACTCTCGAGATCGACGTGCACCCCGTGGACCGTGTCCTGCATCAGTGGCGTCAGCGCGTGGGGTATGTGCCGCAGCGGGTGGCACTGTTCGACGGCTCCGTGGCGCAGAACGTCGCGCTGACGTGGGAGCAGGACTACGATCCCGACCGTGTCGTCCAGGCTCTTCGACGAGCGCACATCAGCGAGATTGCCGAGCGTCCCGGCGGACTCGAGGAGCGTCTCGGCGAACGCGGCTCCTCGGTATCCGGAGGGCAGCAACAGCGACTCGGGATCGCCAGGGCGCTTTACACCGATCCCTTGGTGATGGTCATGGACGAAGCAACGAGCTCGCTCGACACGGCCACCGAGAACCGAGTCGTCGAATCGATGAACGAGCTGCACGGCAAGGTGACCTTCATCACCGTGGCGCACCGTCTCGCCACCATCCGGCACTACGACCAGGTCTGCTACCTCGATCAGGGTCGCGTCCTGGGCTTCGGCACCTTCGACGAAGTCGTCGCGCAGGTACCCGACTTCCGGTTCCAAGCGTCGCTCGCCGGACTTGTGCCGTAGCTTCGTCCGCTCCCTCCCCCGTCCGCCCTTCCCAGGAGACCCGGAACATGCGAATCCTGCTCATCTGCCCGTTCTTCCCGCCCGAGAACAAGATCGCCGCCGTGCGGATCTCGAAGCTCGCCTCGTTCTGGGCCTCCGCGGGGCACGAGGTGCGTGTGCTCACCCGCGACGGCGCGGACGAGGGTCTCATCGTCCCCGAGCACGCCGGGCTGACCATCCACCGCGTGGCGGACCCGATGATGAAGGCCGTCTCCGGCGTGCAGAGCCTCAAACCGAAGAAGCCGCGGCCGTGGCACCGTGCCGCGTCGGTCGCTTACGCCATCGCGATGAAGTTCGTCTGGCCGGACATCTACGGCCGGTGGGCGAAAGCCGCAGGGCGCCACGCCGCCGCATGGGACTGGCGCCCTGACGTGGTCGTGACCAGCGTCGGCCCGTTCAGCGCCCTGATGCTCGGTTCCAGACTGGCGAAGCACTTCGAGGCCAAGCTCGCCGTCGACTACCGTGACCTGCTCTCCAACAGCACCTACTACCCGTACGGCGCGCTCCGACGTCGCCTGGACTCGTCTGTCGAGCGTCGGCACGTGTCGGACGCTGCCTTGCTCACCACGGTCAGCGCCCCCCTCGCGGACGAACTCGAAGCTGCGTATGGGGTCCCCACGGTCGTGGTCACCAACGGCTACGACCCCCAGGACTTCGCGCATCTCGAGTACCACCCGTCCTCGTCCGAACTGCGCATCGCCTACTGCGGCTGGGTGATCCCTAAACGACGCGATCCCCTGCCGTTCCTCAGCGGCGTTGCGGAGCTGCTGCGTGCGCACCCGGACACCCGCATTTCCGTCGACTTCTACGGTCCGCATTCGGCCGAGGTCGCTGCCGCCATCGAGTCGCTGGGGCTCGATGCCGCCGTCCGCCAGCACGGGAAGGTGAGTCACGCGGAGTCGCTGCAGATCCAAGCCGACTCCGACGCGCTGCTGCTTCTGCTGTGGAACGACCCCGGTGAGAAGGGCGTGCTGAGCGGCAAGGTCTTCGAGTACATCGGAGCTGCGCGCCCGATCATCATGACCGGGCTCGAGGACAGCGCCGCCGGCGACCTGATACGCGACAACGGGCTCGGCGTCGTCAGCAATGACCCCGCGGCGATCGCGGACGCTCTATACGCAATGGCCGAGGAGAAGTCGCGCACCGGACGCGTACAGGCCCCATCGCTCGCCGAGGGCACGCAGTTCACGCGTGACGCCCAGAGCCGGGTGTTCCTGGACGCTCTGGAAGCGATCGTCTGAGCCCGAGATCCGGAAGGAGCTCGTGCGGCGTCATCCCTCCGGACCCCTCGGGCCTCAGATCGTGATCGAGCTGCCCGTGCGCGCGGACTCCAGCGCGGCCTCGACGACTGCGAGCGTGCGCAAGCCCTGGGCCATCGTCACCACGTCGCTGTCGGCTCCCAGGACCGCGTCGCGGAACGCCTCGTGCTCGACGCGCAGGGGTTCCCGCTTCGCGAAGGCGTAGCGGGTGACGTCGCCCTCGGACACGCCACGGAACGTCGACACGGACTCCCACTCCAGCGGAATGGTGCCATTCGCGTAGAACGTGAGATCGCCGGTCGAGGTGTCGGCGACGAACGCGCCCTTCTCGCCTGTGACCACGGTCAACCGCTCCTTCATGGGCGAGAGCCAATTGACGATGTTATTCACGATGACACCCGACATGGTGCGCCCGGTGACCGTGATCATGTCCTCATGCTCTCTGCCGCTCTTGAACGCCGTCTGCGCGAACACGCGTTCGTAGTCGGACTGCACGACCCAGGCCGTGAGGTCGACGTCGTGCGAGGCGAGGTCCTTCGCCACTCCGACGTCGGCGATGCGGGACGGGAACGGCCCCTGCCGGCGCGTCGCCACCTGGTAGACCGCACCGAGCTCACCGGCCTCGATCCGACGGCGCAGCTCCTGCAGCGCAGGGTTGAAGCGCTCGATGTGACCGACCGCGCCGACCAGGCCAGCGCTCTCGAACGCGTCCACCATGCGCTGTCCGGCCTCGATGCTGTGCGCGATGGGCTTCTCCACCAGCGTGTGCACTCCCGCGGCGGCCAGTTTGAGCGCCGCGTCCTCGTGGAAACGCGTCGGCACGGCGACGACGGCGAGGTCGATGCCCGCATCGATGAGGGCTTCGATGTCGGGCAGGATGCTGAGGTCGCCGGCGACACCGTGCGGGTCTCCTCCGGGGTCGGCGATAGCGACCAGGTCGACGCCGTCCACCTCACGCAGGACGCGCGCGTGATGGCGTCCCATCATCCCAACGCCGAGCAGACCCGCCCGCAACACCATCAGGCGCCCGCTCCCGCGAGGGTGTTCACCGCGGTGACGATGCGATCGAGGTCGTCCTGCGACAGCGACGGGTGCACCGGCAGCGACACCACCTCGCGGGCGGCGCGCTCGGTCTCGGGCAGGTCCAGATCCGGTGCGTAGGGTGCGAGCGACGGCAGGCGGTGATTCGGTATCGGATAGTAGACGCCCGAGCCCACATTGTGCTCCGCCTTGAGAGCCGCGACGAAGCCGTCACGGTCCTCGGGGACGCGGATCGTGTACTGGTGGTAGACGTGCACGGCGCCCTCGGCGACCGGAGGCGTCACGACGCCTCGCAGCTCGGCATCCAGGAACGCGGCGTTCGCCTGGCGCTGAGCCGTCCACGCGTCGACCTTCGTCAGCTGCACACGCCCGATGGCGGCGTGGATGTCCGTCATACGGGCGTTGAAGCCCACGATCTCGTTCTCGTACTGACGCTCCATGCCCTGGTTGCGGAGCAGTTTCAGCATCCGGGCGATCCCGGCGTTCTCCGCCGTGACCATGCCACCTTCACCACTGGTCATGTTCTTCGTCGGGTAGAGGCTGAACATGGCGAACTGTCCGAACGTGCCGACAGGGCGGCCGTCCAGCGAAGCGCCGTGCGCCTGCGCGGCGTCTTCATACAGCGCGACACCGCGGTCAGCGGCCAGCGCCTCGAGCTCGCGCATGCGGGCCGGGTGCCCGTAAAGATGCACGGGCAGGATGCCCTTGGTGTTCGGGGTGATGGCGGCGGCGACGGCGGACGGATCGAGGGAGAAGGTCTCCGGCTCGATGTCGACGAAGACCGGCGTGCCACCGGTGAGTGCGACGGAGTTGCCGGTCGCGGCAAATGTGAACGACGGAACGATGACCTCATCGCCCGCACCGACGCCCGCAGCCAGCAGCCCGAGGTGCAGGCCGGCGGTGCCGCTGTTGACGGCGACAGACGGACGCCCCTGCACGAAGTGATCGGCGAACTCCGCCTCGAAGGCAGCGACCTCCGGCCCCTGGGCGACCATGCCGCTGCGGAGCACCCGGTCGACGGCCTCGCGCTCCTCGTCGCCGATGATCGGCTTCGCCGGGGGGATGAACTCGCTCACACTGCCTCCTTGGTCAGGGTTCCATCGTTCTCCGCATAGCGTTCGCCGCTCTGCGGGCAAATCCATACACCGGCCTCGGCGCCGGCGGTCAACGGTACGCCGGACTCGCCGACCCAGCCGATCCGCTTGGCGGGCACACCCGCCACGAGTGCATACGCCGGGACGTCCTTGACGACCACCGCTCCCGCGGCGACCGTCGCCCACGCGCCGATGGTGACCGGGGCGACGCACGTCGCCCGGGCACCGATCGCCGCGCCCGTCTCGATCGTGACGCCGACGGGCTCCCAGTCGTGCGCGCTCTTGATCGAGCCGTCCGGGTTGATGGCCCGCGGATACGTGTCATTGGTGAGGACCACGGCCGGCCCGATGAAGACACCGTCGCCGAGCCGCGCCGGCTCGTAGACGAGCGCGTAGTTCTGCACCTTGCAGTTGTCGCCCATGACGACGCCGGTGCCGACGTAGGCCCCCCGCCCGATGATGCAGTTCTCGCCGAGCTGCGCCTGCTCCCGCACCTGTGCGAGATGCCAGATCGAGGAGCCGTCGCCGATGGAGGCATCCGAGGAGACATCAGCGGATTCGACGATCCGCACGCGGGATGATTCGGTCACAGCGCTCCTTGCGTGATGCCAGGACGTGGCGGCACCACAGGCGATTCTACCGGCGTCGGCCGCGCAGACCGTCAAGCACGCTCCGCACGACATCGGCGGCCTTCCCACCGACCGTGCTCCAGGACACCGTGTCGACGGCCCATTGCGCTCGACGCGGACGCTCGCGCTCCGTCGTCCCGTCCTGTGCCTGGGCGACGAGTCGTCGCATCGCCTGCGCGACCTCGGAGACCGTGAAGTCGCTGGCCTCACCGAGACCCGCGGCCCGAACGACCTCGGCGCCCGTCTGCGCCCCCGCGAAGAGCACGGGGGTGCCGACGGCGGCCGCAGCGTACGTCTTCGTCGGTCGCGCGAAATCGTAGCCGATCCCGGGCACGATGCTCACGAGCGCACCCACCGCTCCCCTGATCCAGGACGCCGAGCCTGCAGGCGGCACGAGCCCACCGAAGTGCACGCGGCCGGGCACCAGCGTGGCCGCCAGCGCCTTCAGTTCCGCCTCCACGGATCCCTGGCCGAAGAACCGGATATCGACGTCGACGTCGTCCAGCTCGGCCAATGCGCGCACGAACACGTCGGGCTGCTGCCACTCCGACATCGTTCCCGTGTACACGAAGTACGGACGCTCGGCGGCGGCGGGTGACACATCGGGGCGGAACACATCCGTGTCGATGCCGTTGCCCACCTCGACGACGCGCTCGGGCAGCGCACCGACCGCGACCAGACGTTCGGCGACCTCCGCCGACACGGCGATCGACCGCGCGGAACGCCGGAGCACGAAGCGCTCGACCGCTGTCATCAGTCGCACCACCAGTCCTGGCGCCTCCGTCGAGGCCACGGCATCCGACCACACGTCCCCCGGGTAGTACACAACCGGTCGCCTGGTGAGCATGCCGGCGACGGCAGCCACCAACCCCGTGGTAGGCGGCGCCTCCGCGACGATAACGTCGGCACGGTTCACGAGCAGACGGAAGAACAGAGGGATATCGAACGACAGGTACTGCACGTACCCGCGGATCGCGCCGGAGCGGTCACGCAGCACGGGCATCCGTTTGATCCTGGCTGCGGTGTCCTCAGCGCGCGCGACGCTGCCGGCTGGCGGCCGGGTGGTGAGCACGGTCACGTCCGCGCTCGTCGTCATGGCCTGCACGAGCGCCTCCATCCGGAAGCTCGCGGCGGTCACCTCCGGGGTGTACAGCCGGGTCGCGACGATCACTCTGTTTCGTTTCGTCATCTCGTCCAACGGGCTCGGGGTTCACGGTGACCGGAAAGACACCTGACACAATGGAATCATGTCCCCGAGCGTCCCCTCACCTCGAACGCCCGATCGGCGAGCCTGGATCGTCATCCCCCTGTACAACGAAGCCAGCGTCATCGGCAGTGTGATCACCCAGTTGCGTCAGGAGTTCGCCCACGTCATCTGCGTCGACGACGGCTCCAGCGACGCTTCCGCACGGATCGCCACGGAGGCCGGAGCGATGCTCGTCCAGCACCCCGTCAACCTGGGTCAGGGTGCCGCACTGCAGACCGGCATCACCTACGCGCTCAGCCACTCGGAGTGCGAGTACATCGTCACCTTCGACGCCGATGGCCAGCACCGTATCGAAGATGCCCTCGGGATGCTCGAGCTAGCGCGTGCGGAGGACCTCGCGATCGTCTTCGGCTCGCGCTTCCTCGACGACCGGACCAACCCCGGCTGGATCAAGAAGGTCATGCTGAAGACCGCAGTGTGGGTGACGAACCTCACCACCAGTCTGAAGCTCACCGACGCGCACAACGGCCTCCGGGTGATCCGCCGCGACGCCGCCGAGCAGATCGATCTGAAGCAGGACCGCATGGCGCACGCCACAGAGATCGTGCTCGAGCTCGGCCGCACCGGCCTGCCCTGGCGGGAGTATCCGGTCGAGCTGCTCTACACCGACTACTCGAAAGCCAAAGGACAGAGTGTGCTGAACTCGGTCAACATCCTCGTCGATCTGGTGGTGAGGTGACCCATGTGGATCCAGTTCCTTCTCATCGCGGCGATCGTCGTGCTCGCCGCCTTCATGATGCGGCGCACCGGCGCCGACAGCCATCTGGCCATCCGCCGCATCCTGATGGGCCTGTTCGTTGTCGTCGCGGTGCTCTCGGTACTCTTCCCCCAGTGGCTCTCGTGGCTCGCTCAGCTCGTCGGCGTCGGACGCGGCACCGATCTCGTGCTGTACGGACTCATCGTGATGTTCCTCGCATTCGTATACACGCAGTATCGGCGAAACGCCCAACAGCAGCGTCAGCTGACACGACTCTCGCGCAAGATCGCTCTGCTGGAGGCCGAGGAACACGAGTCACGAGAGCACCCGGTCGAGGGCGATCGCCCCTGAGGTCTACGGGCAGCCGGTGACCTGATAGAGCGCAGCACTGTCGCCGACGCTGGCGACCTCGGTCAGGATCGGGGACCCGGCGAGGTCGTGCAGACCGTTGTACGTGACGTAGTGGTTCTCATAGAGCTGCCTGTCCCCGAAGTCGAGCACGTGCGTGACCCCCAGGCGGTCGATCGATGAACAGACCTCGGTCGAGGCGGTGTTCAACGATCGAGCCAGCAGCAACGCGTCGGCGTCGTATCGCCCGGTGACGTGCGGGAACACGACGTCGTGGCCTGTGTATGCATAGAGCAGTGCCGCGCCGGTGAGCGGATCACCGAGCACGAGAGCGTCCGGTCCGAGCAGAGAGGATGCTTCGGCGAAGAGCTCGGCCTCGTCCGCGGAGAGCCCCTGCGAATGAGCGTCGAAGCGGAAACTCACATTGCGCATGTACCGCAGATCGTTGACCAGCGCGCTCAGGTGTGTGGCGGCGAGCAGCACACCCAGGACGACCACCGCAACAGCGCGCACGCTGCGCCTCTGCTTCCACTGTGTCCGGATCCAGTTCCAGACCACGGCTGCCCCGAGTGCTGCCAGCGGCACGCCCAGCACTCCGAGAAGCGCTGCCACGCGAGTCGTGTCGTCGTACCAGATTCCCACCAACGCGCTTCGGAGCCCGAGAATCGAGAGCGAGGTCGACACGAGGAACAGGATGATCGCGACCCCATAACTCCCCAGGATCCACCATCGACGGCTCTTCGCGACGGTCCAGATCCCGACGAATGCCAGCGGTCCCACGAGCAGACCGGTCGCCCGACCGACGGGGCTGAGGAAGGCGACCTCGCCGAGGGCCGCGCCGAGGGTCGAGCCCGGGAGCCATTCGTGAGTCGTCACGTTGGCGAGTCTCCACACGGCAACCAGTGCCACCGTTGCGACGGCGACCGCGATCACGACGAGCACCCTCGTACGGGTGCTCCCTGCCTTCGCCACCCTCCAAGCGCCCCAGACGGCGAACGGCACCAGCAGAGCGATCGCCCCGAGCAGCGCGGAAGGGTGGCCGAGGGCGGTCGCGCCCATCGCGGCGATGGCGGTCAGGACGAGACCGGTGCGCTGGCCCCACGTCAGGCCGGGACGGCAGGCCAGGACGACGAACGCGAGCAACAGCGGGATCTGAAGCGTCCCGATCAGGTTGGGATACAGCACTCCCCAGTTCAGGAAACCGAGGGGGAAGACGCTGAAGCCGAATGCGACCAGCGGAGCCCACGCCGCCGCGGCGCGATAGCGCGCGAAGAGAACGTTCGTCAGCGTGGCGAGGGCGACCGGCCACACGACGGCGATCGCGGCGATCGTCATGACGTTCGTCGCGGGGACGATGCCAGAGCTGAAGGGTACGACCAGAGAGACCAGCGCATGCCACAGGGTCGGATAGAACGTGCTCGCGACGCCCGGCATCACCATGGTCATGTGGAACGGCGATGCATCGCCGTTCTCCATGACGAACTCGACGGCGTTGAGATGGAACAGGCCGTCGAAGAGCTGACTCGGATGTCCCGCACCCGACGTGCCCACGATCAAGATCAGTATCCAGCCGAGCGCGCCGACGCCGACCCCCAGCCATACACTCCGGCCGGCACCCCCACCCAACGGCTGGACGGCCGATCGCCGGACGAACCAGAGCGCAGCGGCCACCACCATGATTGCTGCCGCCGCGATGAGCACGGGCAAAAGCGACCAGCGCAGACCGAGGACGGGTGCCAACAGCGTGGCCGCACCGACGCTCGCCAACGACAGGACGATCGCGCCTCCGAGAGCCGTCACGCCTCGGAGACGAAGCAGCAACGCGGAGGGAAGACCGGGGAGGGTCAGCAGCGCGCATGCGACGAGAAAGGCCGGGATCTGCCCGAGCCAGTCGGCGCTCACGCGTCCACCAGCGCGATGGCGCCCTCGAGCTCGCCGTCGTAGACGACCCTGCCCTTGCTGATGACCACGCCCCGCGTGCACAGCTGGCGGACCATCTCCATGTCGTGACTCACCACGACGAGGGTCTTGCCTGCAGCCACGAGCTCTTCGAACTTCTGTCGGCACTTCTCCCGGAACGGCACATCGCCGACCGAGAGGATCTCATCCATCAGGAGCACGTCCAATTCCACGTGGATCGCCACGGCGAACGCCAGGCGGAGGAACATCCCTGACGAATAATGCTTGACCTCCTGATCGATGAACTCCTCGATCTCACTGAACGCCACGATCTCGTCGTAGCGCTCCTCTATCTGGTGCTTCTTCATCCCGAGGATCGCAGCGTTCAAGAACACGTTCTCTCGGCCGGAGAGCTCGGGATGGAAGCCCGCCCCGACCTCGATGAGCCCCGCCACGCGTCCTCGGGTGAGCACCTCACCGGCGTCCGGGTCCATGACGCCGGAAATCATCTTGAGCAGTGTCGACTTCCCCGAGCCGTTCATCCCGAGGATGGCGACCGACTCACCTTCCTGGATAACGAGGTCGACACCCTGGAGAGCCTCGAACGTCGACGTCAGCTTCCGGCGCCGGATCCAGGACACCACGGTGTCCTTCAGCGAGAACGCATGGTTCAGCGTGAACGTCTTGCGAACACCCTCGACGATGATGCTCGGACGGAGCGCGGTATCACTCATAGGTCCTGTGCGAACTTTCCTTCCAGGCGTCGGAACACGAGCTGCCCGAGCAGCAGCGCGCCGACGGCGATGAGCGCGGTCCACAGCGTATTCATGCCGAGGTCGGGCGGGATCGGGGTCAGCGCCTCACCGGCGTACCCGGCGGACTGGACGAGGTCTTGACTCGCGGGGCGCCAGAACGCGTAGTGGAAGAGTTCCACGCCCTGGGTGATCGGATTGAGCATGTAGGCCTCGACGAGCCAGGACGGCCAGCCCAGCTTGTCGACCACCGCCTCGTACACCATGGTCCAGGCATAGAGCACTGGCGACGCCCACGTCGCCAGCAGGAGAAGCAGTTCGACGATGTTCTCCGCGTCACGGAACCTGACGTTCACTGCTCCGAAGAAGAGACCGGTGCCGAGCGCGAAGACCATCACGATGAGCATTCCGGCGATCGCCGCGAGCACGCCGAGCACCGTCATGTGCGCGAATCCGCCCATGAGCGCGCACACCAGCAGGAGGAGCCCGACCTGAGGGAGAAAGTGCACGAAAGACACCAGCACCGCCGAGACCGCGAAGAGCTGCCTCGGCAGGAACACCTTCCGCACCAGCGCCGCATTCCCGACGATCGACCCCGTCGCGTTCTTGAACCCCTCGGAGAAGAGGTTGATGACGACGATGCCAGAGAAGAGGTACACGGCGTAGTTCGGGACACGGTCCAGGTTCATGAATATCCCGAGGACGACCCAGAAGACCAGGAACTGCGCCGCTGGGCGGACATACGACCACACCCAGCCCAGCACGGAGTTGCGGTACCGGGTCGTCACGCCGGTACGGACGAGGAGGCTCAGCAGATACCGCCAGCGCACCACATCGATCAGCCCGTGGCTCGTGCCGGGGGTGTCGAACTCGGTGCGTGGGATGGCAGCGAAGAGATCTCGGGTTTCAGTCACAGTCCACTCATTCGACGCACGGCGGCCTGTGCCGCGACTCCATCATTCTAGATCAGGCGGGTTCGGAGCTTCCTGCACGCGGACTGTCCTCCGAGTCGAGCCTTGCGGCCAGCCAGTCTCGGAAGTTCTGGACTGCGTGCGTTGCCCAGATGCTGTCGTCGACCCTCGCCGCCATCCGATGCCCCGCAATGCTGCGGATGCGATCTGCGATCTGTCGCGCGTCCTGCACCCGATCCCCGAACGCATCGCCGATTACTGCGGCCGCGAACGCACTGTCCCGCGGGATCACCTCGCACCCGAAGGCCCGGGCCTCGAACAGCACCGTGCTCGCCTCACCGACCACCACCGTCGTCTGCTTCAACGATTCGTAGACGTCCGGTTGCTCGTCAACCGTCACTCCCGGGTGCGCAGAGAGCCGCGGGTACCTCCCCCCGGTCTCGTAGCGCTCGCCCGGATGCGGACGGAAGACGACCGACCAGCTGTCATCGAGCAGCCCCCGCAGCTCGATGACGAGCGCATCGGTCCGCTCAGGGTCAGTGCGAGAGGAGACCACGAGGACCTGCGGGCGTCGGGACGCCGGCGCGGATGCGGCCTGCCGCTCGAGATGCGGCTTTCCGATCGCCGTCACCCGCCCGGGATGACGGATCGAGTCGGACCAGAAATCGCCGAACGTCAGCACCTCGTCCGGCAGCGCTCGGCGGAGCGCAGGCTCCCGGAACAACCGCCCGTAGTTGTATGCGGCGTGGGACGGGCCGATCCAGCCGTGTTGCGGCTCGGCGACGTACGCGCCCGCGTCTTTGAACAATCCCACCGATTCGCCGTGATACGTGTACGAGCCGTTGTCGAAGAGGACGACGCGCGGACGGACCCTGTCGATCAGGCGGCGAAGTTCGTCGAGCTGCGGTCGGCGATAGTTCTCATCCCGGACCGCGCGTTGCGCGATCTTCGCGAACGCACCGGGCTCTTGCCCCAGCCGTCGGGCGAAATCGGCGAGCAGCGACTCTATCGACCGCCCTACCGCATCGGACGGATGCGCGCCGCGCACCCGCATGGTCACCCGCGCGTTCGCGGCATCCATGGTCAGCGTCGGACGGAACGACGGCCGTCCCAGAGGGGACGGCAGAGGTTGCTGCTGCACCACCACCGCATCCCCGGCCGCCCCGGCGAAATCGTCGACGAGCCAGTTCAGCGCTGTGCCGTCCGAGGCGGCCAGCGTGCCGCCTCCGACGTAGAAGCAGACATCGTGGCGTCGAGCGCGCCGCGGCGCATCCCAGCGGTCCGGAAGCTGGGCCCTCGCGATGCGCCGGGCCTGCTTCCATCGGTTCCACGTACCG
The DNA here is from genome assembly GCF_044543605.1 of Microbacterium sp. NPDC064978. Taxonomy (NCBI): domain Bacteria; kingdom Bacillati; phylum Actinomycetota; class Actinomycetes; order Micrococcales; family Microbacteriaceae; genus Microbacterium; species Microbacterium sp. NPDC064978. The sequence goes on from NZ_JBITWF010000001.1 coordinate 818,661, forward strand.
GGTGTCACATCGACACTGCCGGTCTGCTGTGCGGAGAGCGCCCAGGCCACCCGCATGCGGACCTGGGCCCAGAAGGGCACCGATGCTCCGGGCAGCGTCTCCCGCACTACGTCGGGGGCATCGTCCTCGAGGTCGAGCAACCGGCGTACCGCATCGGACGTCCGCGCGTCGAGGCTGCGCGAATCGGCGGTCACAGATCCTCCCGTTGCTCCATCAGCCACTCGACGATGCGGAAGTCGAACTCGCTGTCCACGTCGACGGAACGTTCAGCGGGCATCTCGTACAGGATGGTCGACGGCAGGAAGACGACCTGGTCCTTCACCAGCGCCTGCCGCTTCCACACGTAGATGGAGCCGTTCATGTCGAAGCACCGCGGCGCGTCCTGCCGCCGGAGCACCGCGTCGTCGGGCTGCTTGCTCACGGCGACGGTGCCGTCCGGCTGCTCCTCGACGAGGTTGAAGTACGGATTGCGCCGCGCTTCCGCACCCGTGATCAGTGACGCGGCCTCCGATTCCTCGAACATCCGCACGGCCGTGCGGATGTCGTCCAAGGTGCGGAGCGGACTGGTCGCGTCGAGGTCCACGCACACGTCGTAGGTCCTACCGGTGCGCTGCTCCGTGGTGCGCACGGCGTGGGCGATGGCGGGGACCTTGCCCGCCGTGTCGGTAGCCATCTCCGGGGGTCGGCGCACGACGCCCGTCGCGCCGTACTGCGGGGCGAGAGCAAGGATCTCCTCCGAGTCGCTGGAGACGACGACCTCGTCGAAGAGTCCTGTCGCCGCAGCTTGCGCCACCGAATGAGCGAACATCGGCCGCCCCGCGACCATGCGGAGGTTCTTCCCCGGGACTCCCTTCGAACCGGCGCGCACGGTGATCGTGCAGATCCTCATCTGGTTCTCCGTTCCCACGCCACCCTGGCGCGTTCGAGATCTTCCGGTCTGCCCACATCGATCCACTCTTCGCGGATCTCATAGGCGGCGACCGAACGATCGACCTCCATGAGGCGCGACAACAGCGTCGGCATGTCGCAGTACTCGTCCTGTTCGAGCAGTTGCAGGGCGTCCGGATCGAGAACATAGATCCCGGCGCTGACGAGCTCGCTGTGATACGGCTTCTCGGCGAGCCCGGTGACACGGTGGCCGTCACGGCGGATGACGCCGTACGGGATCTCGAAGCCGTACTCGCGCGCTCCGATCGTGGCGGTCGCCCCCGCATCGCGATGGAAGCCGAGCATGCGCCGGAGATCGACGTCGGTGAGCAGGTCCGAGTTCATCACCACGAAGGGCGAGGTGATCTCGCCGCGCAGCTGGGCGATCGCGCCGGCTGTGCCGAGCGGCATCGGCTCGTGCAGGTACGTGACGTCCAACCCGTGCGCGCTGCCGTCGCCGAGATGCTCCTCGATGAGATGCCCGAGGTGGTTGACGGACACGTGCACGCGGCGGAACCCCTGACTGCGGAGCCTGCCGAGGATGATGTCGATCATCGGACTGTCGCCCAGGGGGACGAGAGGCTTCGGGATGTCCTTCGTGATCGGGTAGAGCCGCTGCCCCCGGCCGCCGGCCATGAGTACCACGGACGTCGGAAGCGGCGTGGCGATGCGCTCGCCCTCGCCGACGACGTCGACGATGCGCCCGTCGTCGACCACCGCGACGACGCGGATGCCGCGTCTCGCCTTCAGCTCGTCGACGGCGTCCTGAGTCGCCGTCGGAGGCACCGTGGCCGGGCTCGCGTTCATCACCCGGTCGACACGGTCCTCGAGCGATGCTCCGGCGAGGAGGCCACGACGGATGTCGCCGTCGCTCACCGCTCCGACCAGTCGCCCTCCGTCATCTTCGACGAAGACGACCTGGCGTCGGCTCCGGTCGAGTTGGGAGAGCGCGTCGCGGATGCTCGTCTCCGGGTGCACGGACAGGTCGGCGTTCGAGCTCATGCCGGTTCCCTTCTCTCGGATTCGATGACCCTGGCCGGCACGCCCGCGACCACAGCCCCCGCCGGGACGTCCCTGATCACGACGGCGCCGGCACCGATGACGCTCCCGGGTCCCAGCGTGAGTCCCTGGCTGACACGGGCACCGAGACCGACGTGGGCGCCCTCGCCGATCCGGACACCGCCGGCGATCACCGCACCGGGAGAGACGTGCGCGTGGGCGTCCGCCAGGACGTCGTGCTCGATGATCGCCCCGGAATTGATCAGCACGTTCTCCCCGATGACGGCCCCGCTGTTCACGAGCGCCGCGGCGAGCACCTGAACCCCCGCCGCCAGGCGGGCCCCCGGGTCGACGAAACCTCGAGGATGGACGATCTGCGCCGCCCGCAAACCGTATGCGACGGCCCGCTCATACAGAGCGCGCCGGGCCCGCGTCGACGCTGTCGAGCCCAGCCCGTTGACGAAGAGCACGTCATCCGCGCGGAGCGACGAGAGCAGGTCGTCGTCGCCGAGGTACGGACAGTCCTCGCCCAGATCTCCGGCCTCCGGCGCGAGATACCCGCGCACTCCGAGCCCCAGAGCGCGTGCGGCCGCCAGCACGGACTTCGCGTGTCCCCCGCCGCCCAGCAGGACCAGCTCACTCATCGATGAGCTCACCGCGTCGGTATGCCCGGGACGCCAAGCCGCCGACGACTTCCCAGAAGTCGAAGGAGGTGCGACCCGTCGCGGGGCGGAAGCACGCGAGGTCCTGCTCCGTGATCACGGCGCCGGAGGGGATGTCCCGCGCGGCCACCAGACTGCGCCGCACGACCGCGCGGTTCCCCTCCTCGACGCTCTGCGCCCGCTTCTCCGGCGATCCGAGCATCGCCGGCACGCGGCGGACCGCCGCGACGTAGTCGCGCAGGCCGTCGGGATCCAGCGAGGCCGCGTGATCAGGTCCCTCCGCGGCGACGTCGAATGTGAAGTGCTTCTCGAGGACGGTCGCGCCGAGCCCGACGGCGAGCACGGAGGCCAGCGAGCCGAGCGAATGATCGGAGTAGCCGACCCTGTGCCCGAACGTGCTCGCGATGGTCGGCATCGCTCTCAGGTTCAGGTGCTCGTCCGCTGCCGGGTACTCAGTCGTGCAGTGCAGGATCGTCACGTGCTCGTCGAACCGGATGCGCTCGTTCCGTGCCTCCCACGCCCTGGCGAGCGCGCTCTCGGTGAGGCGCTCCGAGGGCTCAAGCACACCCTGACGCTGCCCCAGTCCCGCGGCGAGGAAGCGCAGCGCCCTGGCGATCTCCTCCAGATCGGCCATCCCCGTGGACAGGATCACCGGCAGCCCGCTTCGGCCCGCTTTGACCAGGAGCGGGGCGAAGGTGAGATCACCCGACGCGATCTTCACGAGAGGGATGCCGAGCTCGTCGATGAGGAAGTCGAGACCGTCGAGATCGAAGGCCGTGGACAGGAACCGGATTCCGCGCTCGTCACAGTGCGTCCGCAGGGCTCGGAACTCCTCACGACTCAGCTCCAGCCCGCGGAGGAGGTCATGCTGGCTGCGCGCGTCTTGGTCGGACACCCGCTGATAGTCCGCGAGCTCTGCCGTCTCGAGCGCGAGCGCATCGGCGGAGAAGGTCTGGAACTTCACCGCGTCCGCCCCCGCGTCAGCGGCGAGGTCCACGAGCTCCTTGGCGACGTCGAGCGAACCGTTGTGGTTCACCCCCGCCTCTGCGATCACGAACACATCAGCGGCCATGGTCATCTCCCTGTTCGAGATCGTGGAAGGACTTCTTCGGCGGGCGCGGGATCTCCGCGTCTCGCAACGTCGCCGCCGTGCGGGCGGCGAAGCCCGGCCGACCGAACGGACTCTCCGGATCGGCGAGAGGCGGGGCGGCGAGCTGCCGGCGGATGGCGGCGGCGATCGCCGCGGCGGTGGGCTCTGGCACCTCCACGCTCGCGGCGATCGGTCGGCCCTTCTGGCGATCGCCGATCAGCACAGAGGGGGTCCCGAGGACCGGCGCCTCCAAGACGGTGCTGGACGAGTTCCCCGCGACGACGGCAGCCGCCCTCATGGCGCTGAGATAGCCGCGCTGTCCGAACGATTCGACATAGTCGACGCGCTCGGGGTGTTCGGACACGAAGCGCGCGATCCGTTCCCGGACCGCATCCGTGCCGATGTCCGAGTTTGACCCCGTGATGACGATGTGGAGCTCGTCCACCGCGAGCAATCCGTCGAGGAGCTCCTCGACGAGGTGCTCGGCCGGTGCCACGTCCATGATCGCCGGATGGAAGGTGACGAGCGCCGTCGGCTCGGGCAGCCGGATGCCGAACCGTTCCTCGACGTCACGGCGCGGCATCGGCTCGAAGGTCTCCAGGATGTCGACGATCGGCGCGCCGAAGAAGAAGACCCGTCGCGGGTCCTCCCCCAGCTGGATGACCCGCGTGCGGTGCTCAGGTGTCGAGGTGAAGTGCAGGTACGACATCTTGGTGATCGAGTGGCGGAGTGCGTCGTCCATCGCCCCCTCGGTGAGCTCCCCGCCATGGATGTGCGCGACCGGAACCGAGAGGATCGTCGCGGCCGTCGCGACGGCGTAGGCCTCCAGACGATCCCCCAGCACCACGACCACGTCGGGGCCGATATCCGCCAGCGCCCGCGCATACTCGGGCAGGGCGCGGCCGACGTCCGCGGCGGCGGCGAGAGCGCTATCGTCGCCCGACCAGATCGGAACCGCCGCGGCGACGGTGAACCCGTCCCGCTCGATCTCGGACACCGTCCTCCCGAAGGAATCCGTGAGATGAGTGCCCGTGACGATGATCCGCAGGTCGAGCTGCGGGTCGTCATCGATCGCCCGGAGCAATCCGCGCAGCAGCCCGTAGTCCGCACGGGTGCCGGTGACGACGGCGATCGTCCTCATGCCGCTGCCAGCGCCGGCGAACTCGGAATGCACACGACGGACGCGTGCAGGGCTTCAGCCACGGGCACCCGGGCGTGGGGCAGCTGACGATAGGGCGCCTGGGCGTGCAGCAGATTCCAGAACGGCCGGCACTGCAGGCCGGCGTCGTTGGTCGCCTCGAGGAACTCATCGCGGCGCGCGATGTCGCCGTCCACGCGAACCGCGCACAGCCAGTAGTTGCTCACGGTCCCCTCCGGCTCGTCGAGGAACTCGATGCCATCGACGTCGGCGAAGGCGGAGCGGTAGCGAGCCGCCAGCCGGCGTTTGTCGGCGAGGAAGCGAGGCAGGCGTTCGAGCTGCGCGACGCCGAGGGCGGCGTTGAGGTTGGGCATCCGGTAGTTGTACGCGACCTCGTCGTGCTCGAACTCCCAGCGGTGCGGCAGCTTCGCCGTCGTGGTGAGGTGGCGCGCCCTGTGGGCGAGCTCGTCGTCGTCGGTGAGGATCATCCCGCCGCCACCGGTCGTGAGGATCTTGTTCCCGTTGAAACTGAGAATGCCCATCCGGCCGAACCTGCCTGTGTGGACGCCGTCGACCCGGCTGCCGAGCGACTCGGCGGCATCCTCGACCACAGGAACGCCGTACTCGGTCGCGAGCGCGACGAGCTCGACGATGCGCATCGGGTGGCCGAGCGTGTGCATCGGCACGATGGCGGCGATGCGTCGTCCGGTGACGGCGTTCACCAGGCCCTCGGACGTGGATCGCGCGGAGCGGAGCACGTCCGAGACGGCATCGACAGACAACCCAGCGGACATCTCATCGCTGTCGACGAAGTACGGCTGGGCGCCCGCATGCGAGACCGCGTTCGCGGTGGCCACGAAGGACAGGGTCGGGACGATCACGTCGTCGCCCGCGCCGACTCCGACCAGTTCGAGCGCGACCTGCAAAGCCGACGTTCCGTTGGACACCGCGATCGCGTGACGGGCACCGGTGAACTCGGCGATGCCCCGCTCGAACTCGGTCACGAAAGCGCCGACACTCGAGACGAAGGTCGAGTCGAGGCATTCCTGCACCCGTACCTTCTCGACCTCGGTGATGTCGGGGACGTGCAGGCCGACGAAAGGCTCATCGCCCACCACGCGGCGGATCGTGCGGACGAAATCTGCGGGGGTGATCATACGACGTACGCGTCGGTGCGGTAGCGCGCCAGGTTGCCCGGGTCGGTGAACCACTCGGCGGTGGCGCGCAGGCCCTCGCGGAAGCCGTCCACACCGTCGTACCGGGGCGCCCACCCCAGGATCTCGCGCGCCTTCGCGTTGTCGGAGAAAAGCCGCTCCACCTCCGAGTTCGCCGGGCGCAGCCGCGCGGGATCCTCGGTGGCCACAGCATCGACGCCCATCACCTCGGCGATGAGATCGAACGTCTGCCCGATGGAGACCTCGAAGCCGACACCGAGGTTGATCACCTCTCCGACGCCGGCGGTGCTGGTCAGCGCCGTCGTGAATCCGGCGACCGTGTCCGGGACATAGGTGAAGTCGCGGGTCGGAGTGAGTGCCCCGAGCTGGACCTCCCGCTTGCCGGCGGCGAGCTGGCTGATGATCGTGGGGATCACGGCGCGGGCGGACTGCCGCGGCCCGAAGGTGTTGAACGGGCGGATCGTCACCGCGGGGAGCCCGAACGACGAGTGGTACGCGTTCACCATCTGGTCCGCCGCGATTTTGGATGCGGAGTACGGCGACTGCCCCTGCAGCGGGTGCCCCTCATCCATCGGCACGTACCGGGCGGTGCCGTAGACCTCGCTGGTCGACGTGTGGATGAAGCGGCTCACGTCGGCGGCACGCGCTGCATTGAGCAGGTTGAGCGTGCCCTGGATGTTCGTCTGCACATACAGGTCAGGAGCCGCGTACGAGTAGGGGATGGCGATGAGCGCGGCGAGGTGCAGGACCGCATCACGGTCACTCACCGCCGACATCATCAGCGCAGGATCACGGACGTCACCAGGCAGGAACTCGATCTCTTGGGCGACCTCGTCCGCGATGCCATCGAGCCAACCGCGCGAGTCGAACGAGTTGTACAGCACCAGGGCTCGGACGTCGTGACCATCTCTGACGAGCTGCTCCGCGAGGTGCGATCCGATGAATCCGTCAGCTCCTGTGAGCAGTACCTTCATGCGTTCGAGTCTATCCGATCCCCGCGAACTGCCCGCGGCGACGGCCGCGCCTCAGCGATAGGCGACCGTCGCCGCCTTGCCTTTCACATAGCTGATCGAGCCGCCCTGGAACGCCTGCACACACGACGTCGCCGAGCACGTCTCCACACCCGCCGGCCACCCGAGCTTGCCACGCAACCATCCCGCCTTGCTGTACGCGGTCATGATCGTATTCGACGACGCGAACGTCCCCGCCACCGACGAATGAACCCACCCACCGGAGAACTTCTGCGCCATACCGCCACCGTTCGGGTCCGCCACGAGCGAAGGTACGGGATCGACAGCTCCGCCGAGCGCGACCGGACTGCTGGCCGGATCAGCGCGCACCTTCGCGATGGCCGCGGCCGAGACACCCACCGCACTCGTCGGCTCAGCGGTGCCCGTGAACGAGAGGACACCCCCGGCGAACGCCTGGGTACACGAAGCGCCCGTGCATACCTCAGCGCTCACCGGCCATCCGAGTGAACCCCTCACCCAACCGGCCTTGCTGTATCCCGACATCATCCGCGTCGAGGTCGCGAACGCACCCTTTGCAGAAGAGTGGATCCACCCACCCCGGAAGCTCTGCGCGACCCCGTCGCCGTTCGGATCCGTCACCTTGGACTCCGCACTCGTGGGCCATCCCAGCTTCCCCCGCAGCCACCCCGACGCGCTGTACTCCTTCATCGACGCGTTCGACGTCACGAACGCCCCGGCCGCCGACGCGTGAATCCACCCGTTCGCGAACTGACGGACGAGACCATTGCCCTGCGGATCCGACACCACCGTCAACTGCCCGACCGGCGCACCCAGCGCCCCCGAGCTGCCGCCCTGCGCCGCGAACACCACATCGATCGCGTCCGCCTCGACGCCCACCAGCGGAACCGCCGCCTTCCCCTTCTGATAACCGATCGAGCCGCCCTGGAACGCCTGCACACACGACGTCGCCGAGCACGTCTCCACACCCGCCGGCCACCCGAGCTTGCCACGCAACCATCCCGCCTTGC
>NZ_JBITWF010000001.1:826745-1385197 GCF_044543605.1 Microbacterium sp. NPDC064978
CTTGCTGTACGCGGTCATGATCGTATTCGACGACGCGAACGTCCCCGCCACCGACGAATGAACCCACCCGGCGTCGAACTGCTGCGCGGTCCCGTTGCCGTTCGGGTCCGTGACAGCCGTGGGCGTGGTCTTCGGGTATCCGAGCTTTCCCCCGAGACCGCCCTGAGCCGTGTACTCCTTATACACCTCACCGTAGACCTGTCGCGCGCCGAGCGCCTTCGTCCAGGTGATGATGCCGTTGACGTACGTCACGGTGCACCGCGCGGTCGTTGCCGTACAGGCCGGAGTCGTCTTCGCGGCGCCGAGAACGCCGGTCGCCCCGCCGAGCGAGGTGTGCAGGCGACGGATGTCGCCGAGCGGGTCCACCACCGGCTTCTGGGTCGAGCCGAACCAGTCCGTGAAGTAGTTGTAGAAGTTCCGGTTGCCGTACGCGGAGCACCCGTCACCCTTTCCGTAGCCGGCCCGCAGCGCTGCGGCGTTCGGCTGGTACGGCGTGTAGTAGTACAGCGCGGACGTCGCCTTGTTCGCGACGTAGACCGGCGAGGATCCGCAGGAGCTGTTGGGGTTGTAGAGGATGTTCCAGGTGCGCCCCGGCGCGTACCACTGGAACCACTTGCCCTCCATGTAGATCTGCATCTGGCGCGCGGCACCGTAGATCTGGTGGAAGAAGCCGATGTAGTTCGGGTCGCACGGCGCGGTGTCCGGGCAGCCCTGCCCGAGCGCGATCCGGTACCGCCAGGCGCTCGGCCAGGTGTGGGTCACGAGCCCCTGCTCCTTCTGGAGCATGACGATGAGCACCTGCGGGTTGATGTTGCAGGCCTGGGCCACGCGATAGATGATGCGCGCAGCGGACTCGTTCGCAGCACCGGAGTATCCGCTGCAGTACTGGTCCCCCGGACGGGTGACCGTGTTCATGCGGAAGTCCTTGAGACAGACGATCGGCTCGTTGTTCTCGTCCCGTCCGCCGAGGCAGCGGGAGACCTTGCTGTTGAAGAAGGTCTGGATCTGCGCTTCGGTCATCGTGCTCTTGTTGGTGAACACGGCGTCGCTGATGATGTTGCCCGGCGTGAACCCGACCAGAGTGGTCTTGGCCAGCCCGGTCTGCGCGGGATCGGCGGCGGTACGCGCGACGGTCGGTGCGACGGAGGTCGCGGCGGAGGCGGCGGTGGCGGGGACCACCGTGCCGATCACCAGGGCGGAGGCAGCGAGGAAACAGGTGAGAAGGCGGGTGACCTTCGTGGTGTTTCGAGAGCGTGGGGCACGTCGAGACATGTGACCAGTGTGACGGAAGTTGCGGGATGATGCCACTGTTGCCACGGAAATGCGATCAGCTCTCGGCGTGTCGCGCCGATGCGAAGCTGGCGTTCAGGTGTTCAGAGGTCTGCGTGCAGACTCCATACGCGCTCCGCCGCACTCGCCCAGGAGAAGGCCCGGGACCGGTCGGCGGCGAGCACGCGCAGGCGCTCCCTCCCTGTCGTCGCCGCGTCCTCCACGGCCTCCGGCAGAGCACTCTCGCTGACCACCGCTCCCCCGTCGGCGAGGACGTCGTGATGACACCCGGACTCCACGGCGACCACGGGGACGCCGAGCGACATCGCCTCCAGGGCACGCCACGGCCATCCGGAGACGGCATCGGTCGACACGAAGACGCGCGCCCCGGCGACGACGGCGGCGCGATCCGAGACCTCGAGCGTCCCCCGGATGTGCGCGCGCCGCTCGGGCAGCCCGGCGGCGGCGGCGATCTCGGCGATTCGCGGTTCCGCCCCCTCGGCCGCTCCGATCACCACGGCGTCGAGGTTCGCCGCGACGGCGCCGCGGAAACCGGCGGCCAGCGCGTCCTCCGGCCCGGAGAGGACGAGGTAGTCCGCGGGGACACCGAGGTCGTCCCGACGCGAGGCGACGTCCGCGGGACGCAGGAGGTCCTGAGGTGGCGCGCCGGCGATGACGCGGATGCGGTCACCGAGCTTCGCGAGACCGGACAGGCGCTCCGCCATGGAGTGGGACGGAACGACCACGGCATCTGCGTGTTTCACGGCACGTCGGAGCATGCCTCGTTGCCAGGCGACGGCGCCGCGCGACAGCTGAGACGGCGCCTCCCAGGCCCGCAGGTCCCACAGCGTGACGGTGGTCTGGTCGTTGTCGTGCACCCGGTCGTGGCGGACCAGTGGGGCGAGCAGCGTCGGCGCGTGGATGAGGCCGCCGCCGACGCCAGGGGCGATACCGAGTTGCCAGGACGCGGCGAGCTCGCGCCGTCCGACCGCGAGCGTGCGCACTTCTCCGATCCCGCGGAGCGGCACCTCTGCCCCCGAGGGCACGATCGCATCGACCGTGCAGTTCGGCGGCGCCGTCTGGACGAGCCCGGCGGCGAGATCTCGCGATGCCGCCGCCTGATCGGGGTCGACGACGTGCACGAGCTGATCCAGAACAACACGCAGTCGAGCACCCATGCGATCAGGCTAGCCGCGGGATGCCGACGACCCCAGGAGCGCATCACCTGTCCGCACCGCTACTCAGCGTTCCCACAGCATCGGGAGCGCGCCCGGCAGCTTCGCCGTGCTTGAATGCCAGGGTGAGCGATGGTCGCCTTCCCGTCCGCCGCCGATGGGTCGGGTGGACCGTCGGCCTCGTCCTCGTGCTCCTCGTCCTCGCACTGGGCTGGGTCACGGTGCGCGGCATCGGCGCGGTCGACAACCTGCAGCAGATCGCGAAGGCGACCAGTCAGCTCAAGCAGTCCATCGCCGACGGAGATCTCGACGGGGCAGCCCCGATCGCCGACCGCATCTCCCGCAACGCGGAGTCGGCCCGGTCGCTGACCGGGGACCCGGTCTGGCAGGCCTTCGGGGTGCTGCCCTGGATCGGGCCCAACTTCCGCGCGGTGAGCGATGTCGCCGAGATCGCCGACGACGTCTCCACGGACGCGCTCGGTCCGCTGCTCGACGTCGCCGCCGACGTCGACATCACGAGCCTCGGCTTCTCGGGCGGGGCGATCGACCTCGCCCCCTTCGCGACCGTCGAGAAGCCACTCGGCACCGCGAGCTCGGCCTTGGCTGCCGCGGAGGAGCGGGCGCGGCGCATCGATGCCGACGCCACCCTCCCCCCTCTGGCCGACGCCGTCCGGGAGATGCGCGGGGCCGTCACCCAGGCCGCGACAGCGGTCGGGGCGCTGCACGGCGCCTCGGTTCTGCTGCCGACCATGCTCGGCGGTGAGGGCCCGCGCACCTACGTGCTCGCGATGCAGAACAACGCCGAGCTGCGGTCATCGGGCGGCATCATCGGATCGATCGCGCTCCTGCGCGCGGAGAACGGCAAGGTCACGCTGCAGCGGCAGGCGTCGACGCGCGACTTCCCCCCGCTGGACACGGCGCTCCCGCTCAGCGACAGCACCGTCGCGCTCTTCGAGGACCGCCCCGGCCGCTATCTGCAGAACATCACCAGCATCCCCGATTTCCGGGAGGCCGGGCAGACCATCGCCGCCCGGTGGGAAGGGCGGTACGGGGGAAAGGTCGACGGGGTGATCGCGGTGGACGCCGTGGTGGCCGCGCACCTCATGCGGGCCACCGGAGACCTGTCCTTCGGGCCGTTCACGGCGACCGCGGAGACCGTGACCGACCTGCTCCTCTCCGAGATCTACGCAGCGATCCCCGATCCCGCGGCTCAGGACGCGATCTTCGCTCAGGCCGCCGGCGGACTGTTCTCGGCTGCTCTGTCCCATGCCGAGCCGCAGGCCCTCGTCCGCGCGCTCGCCGACGCCGCCGGCGAAGGCCGCATCCGGATCTGGAGCGCGCATGAGGCGGAGGAGTCGCTCCTCGCCGCCAGCGCGCTCGGCGGCGCCATGCCGCAGGATGACGAGGACGCCGCGGTGGTCGGCGTCCTGATGAACGACGGCACCGGCGGGAAGATGGACTATTACACCCGCGCGTCCATCGTGACGGCGGTGGGCACCTGCGCAGGGGTGCCGACGACCCAGGTGCGCGTCACGTGGTCGAACACGGCCCCCGCCGACGCCGCCACCTCCCTGCCCTCGTACGTCACCGGCGACGGCGTGTACGGCGTGCCTGCCGGCAGCGTGCGCACTCTGATCGCCGTCTACGGTCCGGAAGGCGCCCTGCCGTCGCACATCGACCGGGACGGCTCGGAAGAGGGCGTGCAGACGACGACCATCGGCGATCGCTCCGTCGTGCAGCACGAGGTGCTCCTCGCCCCCGGCGCCTCCACGACGATCACCGTGGAGTTCCAGGGCGACGGCGCCGGAGCACGCCTCACCGAGGTGGAGCACACCCCGCTGATCGTGGGTCCGAAGCTGACCCGCGACACCCTGCAGTGCGGCTCGTGACAATCGCCGACGGATGAGGTACTGTCATCTCACTGGGGAATAACCGGGGTCCGTTAACCTGCCGTGGGGGCAGAGGATCTCGCGCAGTCGGACGCAGGGGTGTGTCCGGAGGCGATTCCGCGTGAAATTCTGGGGAGAAATCATGCTGAAGAAACTGGCTGCCATCAGCCTTACCGCTGGCGCGCTCATCTTGGCCGCGCCGACCGTCGCCTCTGCGGCACCGAGCGACTCCTACCCCTCGCCTCCGGGCGCGAAGGTGGGCGACGCGATCATCGACACCTGTGAGGTCTCGACCGTCGCCTTCGGCGCCGGGTACTTCGAGCCCTCGGAGACCGTCGGAGTGTCCGTCTCGGGGCAGAACGCCGGCGCCGCCGCCATCTCGGGCAACACCGCCGCGTCCGACGGCAGCCTGAGGGTCACGTTCCGCCCGCCCTCCGACGGGCAGGGGGCCTACGCCCTCGACTTCGCCGGTTCTCGGGCATACACCGCCACGGTGACGGTCTCGCACGGGAACGCCGCCGCTTCCAGCTGCGACCACGACCCCGGCACCGCTGCTCCCGCCGGGACCGAGCTGCCGCTCACGGGCGGCACGGAGCTCGCCCTCACCGGCGGATCGGTGTCGCCGTGGATCGTCGGCGGCGCCGCCGTCGCTCTGGTCGCCGGTGGTGGCCTCGTCGCCGTCGGAGCCGCGCGCCGCAAGCGCGCCTGAGTCGCGCGCGGCACGCGCGCCTGAGCCAGGTCGCCGCCTTGTGCGGTGGCCGGCTGGACGACGGTGATCCCTCCCCCTCCGATCACCGTCGTCTGGCGAATCCGGTCATGCACCGGACGGCCCACGGGCGATGTTCCCGGGAACATCGCCCGTGGGCTGCGTCGTCCCCCGCGGACTCACGGGGCGGGGGTAGGGGTCTCCGTCGGCGGATGCAGTTTCTGCTGCATGAGCTCGTGGATGAAGTCGTAGTTCGGGTCGAACTCGTCGACACCGTTCTCCGGCGTCAGTTCGACCGTCTGGACCGGCTGCTCCTTGGCCTTGAGCATGAGATCGAAGAACTCCGGCAGCTTGCCCTGCGGAAGATCCGTGTCGATGAGCGCCGTGCCCGCGGCAGCCACCTCGTTGAAACGCGTGAGCACGGTCTGCGGCGTGAACTGGGCGAGGATCGCCTCCTGCAGCTCGCGCTGCCGCTTCATGCGGTCCCAGTCGCTGGTCGTGTACCGCGAGCGGGCGTACCACTGCGCGGTGTCGCCATCCATGTGCTGCTGCCCGGGCTCGATCCACCCGATCGCCCACTCGTTCACGTCGGTCCCGGACCACCCCTCAGGCGGACCGCCCTTGGGGAGGCGCTCGGTGACGGTGATGTCCACGCCGCCGAGGGCGTCCACGAGGTCGGCGAAGCCGTGCATGTCGACGAACACGTAGTACGGGATCTCGATGCCGAGCACGCCCTCCGCGGCGTCCTTGGTCGCCTCGATGCCCGGTGCCGAGCCTGTGGCGTCCGCGTCCGGATAGAGCCCGGTCCCCTTGTCCTCCCGGCACACCTCCGCGGCGTTGCGCACATGGTTCATCCAGCCGTTCCAGCCGCAGGTGGACGAGCCCTGTCCCTGGAAGCCGTCGGGATACAGCTCCTGCATCGGGCTGCCGTCGCTGAACGGCGCATGCGGGAGCTCACGGGGGATGCCGGTGATGGTGACCGCGCCGGTCTCGGCATTGACGGAGACGACGGAGATGCTGTCGAACCGCATCGAGTCGCGACCGTCTCCACTGTCCGCGCCGAGCAGCAGGATGTTGTAGTAGCCGTCGCTGGGCGGCAGGCTCGGCCCACTCTGCCCGAAGATGGCCCCGACGCTGCCCCGCACCGAGCCCACCGCCGTGGCCGCGTACCCGGTCATGCCGCCGACCAGCCCCAACAGGAGGAGGGCGACGACCGGGAGGACGAAGCGCGACGGCGCGGGGACCTTGACCAGACGGACGAGCCGGAGCGTGTCGAAGGTGAGGACGATCCAGAGCACCACGACACCCACGAGCAGCACCTGCACGAGGGTGAGCAGTACCGCCGAGACGAAGCCGCCGCCGATCGTGAGCCAGAGGAAGACGGGGCGCGCGAACAGGGCGAGGGCGAGGGCGACGACGGCCAGGACCCACGTCGTCAGCGTGACGCCGAGTCCGAACCTGCCCAGGCGGCGATTGCCCGCGAGCACCTGCGCGGAGCCGGGGACGAGGAGGTTGAGCCCGACGAGCCACCAGGCGCGCTTCGACATGAGGCCCGGATCGGCCGGGTCCGGGTGTCGCAGCGGCCGCGTCTCGATGAGCGGACGTCGTGTCGCGCGCGGGGGCGCAAGGGTCACAGCGAGCCCCTCAGCCGATCGTTCTTCTCCTCGACCTGCGCCTCGAGGTCGGCGGCGTAGGCCTCGACGCGGTCCGCCAGATCGTCGTCCGCGGCAGCGAGGATCCGGGCCGCGAGCAGGCCGGCGTTGCGCGCGCCGCCGATCGACACCGTCGCGACCGGGATACCCGCGGGCATCTGCACGATCGACAGCAGGGAGTCCATGCCGTCCAGGTACGCGAGCGGCACGGGGACGCCGACGACCGGGAGCGCCGTCATCGATGCGAGCATGCCGGGCAGGTGGGCGGCACCGCCGGCGCCCGCGATGATGACGCGCAGGCCACGAGACCGCGCCTCACGCGCGTACGACATGAGCTTGTCCGGCGTACGGTGGGCCGAGACCACCTCGACCTCGTGAGGGATCCCGAAGTCGGTGAGCGCTTGGGACGCGTCGCTCATGACGCGCCAGTCGGAGTCGGATCCCATGACGACGCCGACCAGAGGAGCGGCGGAGGAGTGCAGTGGCTCGGTCACCAGATCAGGCTACGGTCTCGCGCTGGGAGAACCCCCGAGCGGCACACGTCTTTTCCGTGTGCCGCCGCGGGAATCCTCAGGCGAAGGCCGCTGCGGCGGCCCTGGCCTCGTACACCGCGTCGTCGAGGTCGTCCCCGACGACGTTCACGTGCCCCACCTTGCGGCCGGGCCGCGGCGCCTTGCCGTACGTGTGGATCTTGGCATCGGGGTGCGCGGTCATCGCCGCCTCGAAACGGTCTCCGAGAGTGCCGTCCGTCGGGCCGCCGAGGATGTTCACCATGACCGACCATGCCGCGCGGGGCTGGGTGTTCCCCAGGGGCAGATCCGCCACGGCACGCAGATGCTGCTCGAACTGTCCGGTGACGGCTCCGTCCTGGCTCCAATGTCCGCTGTTGTGCGGTCGCATGGCGAGCTCGTTCACGAGGATGCGCTCGTCGTCCGTCTCGAAGAGCTCGACCGCGAGCATCCCGGTCACGCCCAGGCCCTCCGCGATACGACGGCCGATGTCCTCAGCGACCTCGGCGAGACGCTCGGTCGCCGCGGGCGCCGGGGCGATCACCTCGGCGCAGACGCCGTCGCGCTGCACCGTCTCGACGACCGGATACGAGATCATCTCTCCCCCGGGTCGGCGTGCGACCTGCTGGGCGAGCTCACGGACGAAGGGGACGAGCTCCTCGACGAGCAGGGCGTCGGAGCCCTGCAGCGCATCGAGCCAGTCCTGCGCTTCGGCGCCCGAGCGCACCACCCGCACACCCTTGCCGTCGTACCCGCCCCGCGGCGTCTTGACCACCGCGGCACCGTCGTGCTCGTCGAGGAAGCGCTGCAGGTCGTCAGCGGAGCGGACCGGAGCCCACTCGGGCTGCGGCACGCCGAGCTCCGCCAGCCGGGAGCGCATGACGAGCTTGTCCTGGGCGAACTGGAGCGCATCCGGGCCGGGGTGCACGGCGACGCCCTCGGCGACGAGAGCGCGGAGCACGTCCTGCGGCACATGCTCGTGGTCGAACGTGATGACGTCGACGTCGGCGGCGAAGGCACGCACGGTCTCGAGGTCCCGGTAGTCACCCACCGCTGTGGCGGCGAGGCCCGCGGCCATACCCTCCTCTTCGGCGAGCACCCGCAGATCGAGACCGAGCTCGACCGCCGGAGCGATCATCATCCGTGCCAGCTGTCCTCCGCCGATCACGCCCACGCGCAGCGCCATGTGCCGCCTCCATTCGTCATGCCCATTCTTCCGCACGCGCGAGCGCCCGGGGAACGCAGGTACGCCCCGGACGGACCGGGCACGTCGGCCGAGCTCAGGCGAAGTCGTCGCCGCTCGCCTGGGCGTCGCGGTGGGCCAGGATCTGACCGACCTCGATCTGGTCGGCGAGGGTCTCGTGCACGAGGGTGACGTTCGGCACGTTCACCAGACGCAGAGGCGCGTCCACGCCGTTCGAGAGCGTGATGGTCCCGCAGCCCCACATCCGCTGCAGCGGGCCGCGACGGACGCCGATCGTGTAACCGCGTGCGTGCGACATCTCGCGGCGGTTGCGCGCGCCCAGGCCCTGGGCGGCGATGACGCGACGGGTCGTGATCGTCGTCGTCCGGGAGTACCAGACGATGAAGGGGATCACGACGGCGACGAGGACGACGGTCCCGGCAGCCGCGAGCAGCATCCAGTCCTCGAAGCCGGCCGGCAGGTTGCCGTAGAAGTAGGCGGTGGCCCCGAAGACGGCGATGAGCACGAGCGCCGACCAGAAGAGCCGACGCGCGTGGCCACGGAAGCGCGCGATCAGCAACTCCTCGGCGGGAGTGCCGGGCGGCGGCATCAGCGGGCGTCCGCCGAGCGTCACGGGCTGGGTCACACCCCCATTGTGCCCGGGATCGCCGACAACACCGTCCGTGCGGCGGCGTGTCCCCGCCTCACGCGGGGCGGACGTGCACGACGTCGCCGGCCGAGACCGCGTGCACGGTGCCCTCCGCCTCGACGCGCAGGCGTCCCTCGGCGTCGATGCCGACGGCCGTGCCGTCGAGCAGGGAGCCGCCGGGGAGCGAGACCCGCACGGCCTGTCCCACCGTCGCGCACCGTGCGGCGACCGCCGCATGGAGACCGCTCGCGATCGCGTCGTCCGCCGCGGTGAGCGCGGTCAGGTGACCGTCGAGCGCCGAGAGGTAGGAGCGGAGCAGCTCGTCCTCGTCGACGACCACGCCGTGCACCGCGAACGAGGTGGCCGTGGGCACCGGAAGCTGCGTCGCGGTCATGGACGTGTTGACCCCCGCGCCGACGATGACAGCGTGCGGGGTCGCCTCGGCGAGGATGCCGCAGATCTTGCGGCCGTCGACGAGGACGTCGTTCGGCCACTTGAGGGCGACGGTGGCGGCGGGCAGCTGCGCGGCGACGGCCTCGGTCATGGCCGCTCCGGCGGCGAGCGGGATCCAGCCTCGCGCCGCGGGTTCGGCGGGCAGATCGCGGAGGAGGATGCTCACCGCGAGCGCCGACCCCGCCGGGGCCACCCACCGGCGATCCAGTCGCCCCCGTCCGGCGGTCTGGTGCCGGGTCAGGAGGACCGAGAGGTGCGGCCAGCCGTCGGCGTCGTCCGCATGCCCACGGAGGTCGGCGTTCGTCGACCCCGCCGCGTCGACGACCTCGAGACGCGGTGCGAGCGCGGCGGAGCGCGGGAAGTCGCCGCTCATACGTCCTCGTCGTCGGCTTCGTCGTCGTCATCGTCCGCGTCACCGCGGACGGCGCCGATCTCGCGGTCGCGCCACCGCTCCCACTCGCCCATGAGACGGTCGACGGCCGCGTGGAACTTCTGCGTCGCGACACCGGGGGTGGTGTCGCCGAAGTAGTGGCGCACCCACATCCGCAGCCGCGCGACGGCCGCCTCGTCCTGCCGCACGCGCTCCACCTCGGCGACGATGTCGTCCGCCGCCTCCGCGGACAGCCACTCGCAGTCCGAGAGGTAGCCGGTGGTGTCGACGGCGGCCTCCTCGTCGACCGGTCGCGTGATCATGAGCGGCTTTCCCGCCGCGAGGCGGTCGTACACCATGGCCGAGATGTCCACGACGGCGACGTCGGCGGCGGCGAGCTGCCATCCGAGCTCCGGACCGTCGTCAAACACATGCTGGGCGGTCGGATCGGCCGCGTTCGCGGCGGCGATGGCCGCGATGATGCGCCGGTGCGCCGCCCCGTAGGCCTCGTCGACGACACCGCTTCGCGGGTGCGGACGGTAGATGACGCGGTGCTCCCCCGTCGCGAGGAGTCGCGCCACGAGGCGCTCGCCGTGCGAGGCGATGGAGCCGTAGTGCGCGCTGGGCCGGTCTCCCTCCCAGGTCGGCGCGTACAGCACGACGAGACGGTCGTCCGGTGTGTACGGGAGCGAGCCGGAGTAGTGGTCCGCCTGGGGGCGTCCGATCTCGATCGTCCGGCTCTCCACGTCGTAGTCCCACAGCGTCCGCGACAGCCGGTCCCTCGCCGCCTGACCGGCGACGAAGGCGTAGTCGTAGGCCTTGTACTGATTCGTGGTCATGTACATCTTGTCGGACTCGCCGTGGTTGATGAACACGTGCCACCGGCGGCCGTACCGGAACATCTGGAAGTTGCGGGTGTTCTGGTTCACGTACAGCACCACGCGGATGTCCTGCGTGGCCAGGAAGCGCTCGAGATCGCGCACCTTCGGCACGAAGGCGACGGGCGGGGCGTCCTCCTCGAGGAGCTTCTCCGCGCCGGTCGCCTGGCGTGCCAGCACCACGACGGGCCACCGCTCGGCGAGCGCGGCCAGCGGGCGGTACCACTGCCGCATCTGGTACATGTTCACGGCGCCGTCCGCGAAGTACACCGCGACCTGGAAGTGCTCGGCCGGGTACGGCACCTGATCCGCCAGCCGGCGGCGGACGCGCTGCACCGCCGAGCGCGAAGCGAGCGCCCGCTGCAGGAGACGGTAGGCCTTCTTCGCGTCAGACAGTGCACCCATCCCTCCAGGATAGTTCGTCCTGTCCCGGCATCCGCGGCGGCGGACAGGCGGACGCCGCCTGAGAGAGAGCGGCAGGAGCGGCGTGACATGATCGACGTGTGCCAGCCAACGGATCCCCCACCCCCGTCACCGGGGTGTCCTTCGTGATGCCGGTGCTCAACGAACGCGCCTACCTGGAGCACGCCGTCGCATCGGTGCTCGCCCAGGAGGTCGGCGTCCCCGCCGAGCTCATCCTCGCGCTGGGACCATCATCGGACGGCACCACCGCCCTCGCCCGCCGACTGGCCGCGGCCGACGACCGGATCCGTCTCGTCGACAACCCGGCCGTGCACATCCCGGTCGGCCTCAACGCCGCGATCCGGGCCAGCCGCTACCCCACGGTCATCCGGGTCGATGCCCACTCCGAGCTCGCTCCCGGCTACGCGGCCAGGGCCCTGCAGACCCTGCAGCGCACGGGGGCCGCCAACGTCGGCGGCGTCATGCACGCCGAGGGCCGGACGCCCTTCCAGAAGGCCGTCGCCCGGCTGTACAACTCCCCCGTCGGCCTCGGCGGCGGGGCGTATCACGGCGGACGCGTGGAAGGAGAGGCGGAGTCCGCCTACCTCGGCGTGATCCGTCGGGACGTCCTCGACGAGGTCGGTCTGTTCGACGAGACGATCCGCCGCGGCGAGGACTGGGAGCTGAACCTGCGCATCCGCCAGGCCGGGCACCGCGTGTGGTTCGACCCCGAGCTGTCGGTGACCTACTGGCCCCGCGAGAGCTGGCTGCGCCTGGCCAGGCAGTTCCGCGCGACCGGCGCCTGGCGAGGAGAGCTGGTGCGGCGCTTCGGTCGTCGCAACGGTCTTCGTTACTTCGCGCCGCCGGTCCTGCTGCTGTTCGTCGCACTCGCCGTGGTCCTCGGGGCCTTGCAGCTCTCCGGTGCGGTGTCGGGAACCGCCTCCCTCATCGCCTCGTTCCTGGTCTACGTCCCGCTCGCGCTCTACGTGCTGCTCGTGGTCGGCGTGGCCCTCGCTCCCGGCGGGGGCGGCGTGCGGCAACGCCTGTGGACGCTCCTCGTGCTGCCCACGATGCACCTCTCGTGGGGTCTCGGCTTCCTCGGCGGCGTGCTGCGCGGAGCCGGCGACACGGTGGACGCGTCCCGGCTCGGCACGCGGAACACCCCCCTGCCCTGACGTCCGACGACTACGGCGTGACGAATCCGAGGTCGAGGATCCGGTCGACCACCCGCTGCGCGGCCCGACCGTCGTCGAGGGTGTTGAACTGCCGCTGCCAGGCGGCATAGCGCTCGGCGTACCTCTCCCGGTGCCCCGCATCCTCCAGCGCGGCCACGAGTTCGTCCTGCGTACCGAGCAAGGGCCCCGGCGCCCGCTCCGCCAGATCGAAGTAGAAGCCGCGGAGCTGACCGCGGTAGTGGTCGAGGTCGGGCACGAGGAAGTACATCGGCTTGCCGGTCACCGAGAAGTCGAACATGACGGAGGAGTAGTCCGTGACGAGGGCGTCGGCGGCGAGCAGGAGCTGCGACGTCTCGGGGTAGCCCGTCACATCGATCACCCGGGCGCCGGCACGATCCCTGCCCTCGCCCAGCGTGCGCGAGTGGCCGCGCACCAGCACGACGGCGTTCGTCTGCCGCGCGAGGAGTTCGGGATCGACGAAGTCGACCATCTCCGCCCGGTCGTCGCGCCAGGTCGGGGCGTAGAGGAGGACGCGCTCGTCGGCCCCGATGCCGAGCGCCGCGCGGACGGCGACCGGGTCCCCGGTACGCAGCGCATCGTTGCGCGGATAGCCGTCGACCCAGATCGGCCGCCCGAAGAACGCATAAGCCTTGCGCAGGATCCGCGCGGCGTACGTGTTCTGCGCGAGCAGCACGTCCCACCGCCGGGACTCCTTGACCACCGCCGCCATCCGCCGGGGATCGAACCCGGGGCGGTGCAGCGCCAGGCGCTTGAGGGGCGTGCCGTGCCAGGTCTGCAGCACCTTCTGCCCGGGCTTCCGCGCGAAGCGCCGTCGCAGCCAGTCGTTCACGACGAGCAGGCGCGCGGCCCCACGGGCGTGCCACCATTCCGGGCTGCCCTCGATCACGGCGATCGCTCCGTCCGGCACCTCGACCGACAGGTCGACGACGCTCCAGTACCGGCGCACTCCCGGCGCGCGCCGTGCGAGCTCCCGATCGATGGCGCGCGGGTTGCAGCCGACGCTCCGGCCGTAGAAGCTCTCGAAGAACACGGCGTTCTCGGTGCCGCCTGCCTGCGCCACGTAGCGCTCCTCGAGCGTGGAACGCCCCTCGGCGGTGTCGTACACGGGGTCCACGGGCGCCGCGATGTGGACGACGGCACCGTCGACGGCGATCCGCACCCCCGGGAGGAGCACCGGCGCGAGACGCAGCTCAGCCGGATCGACGCCGTCGATCCGCAGGTCGTACTCCCCGGACGGCAGAGGCAGCTCCGGACCGCCCCATCGCGACGCGCGGAGCGCGAACGTCGCCTTCCAGGTCTTCCCCCCACCGGTGAGGCGGGCCTTCACCCGCGCCCGCGGTCCGGTGAGCTCGGCGCTCTCCGGACGCTGCCCGGTCCCTGCGATGACCAGCGCCTGTGCCGTGTCATCGATGCGGGCCGTCGTCATGCTGCTCCCTTCGGCGCGGGGACCCCCCGCGCACGGATCGCCCGGTATACCCGACGAGTGTTCTGACCGTCACGGAACGCGTGCATCTCCGCGCTGAGCGTAGCGGAACGCTCGGCGGCCTCGTCGAACGCGGCCGCATCGCCGAGCAGCGACGCCAGCCGGACGAGGGCGTCTTCCCACCCCGTGGCGACGCCGGACGCGGCGACCTCCTCGAAGCGGCCGTAGAAGCCGCGGGTGCGGGCGTACTCGGCGACATCCGGTGCGAGGAAGACGACCGGCAGGGCGAGGAGCCCCACGTCGTACGCGAGCGACGAGTAGTCCGTGATGAGGATGTCGACGGCGGGCAGCACCGGCGTCACATCGCTGACGACCGTGCTGGGCAGCGCCCGCACCCGCGTCGTCGCCACCGGCGGCGCGTAGCTGCCGTCGCCGAGGGGGTGGGAGCGCACGAGGAGGACGGCGTCGTGGAATTCGAGCACCCGGATGATCCGCACCCATTCCTCAGCCGTCGGGACGGACGGGTCGGGAGCGCCGTCGCGCCAGGTCGGCGCGTAGAGGACGATCCGGTCGGTGTCGCCGATCGCGCCCACGGCCTCGGCGAGCAGCCCCCGTGCATGGGTGCGGCGTTCCTCGGGCGAACCGCTCGACAGCACGTCGACGCGCGGCTCCCCGGTCACCACCACGCGATCATCGCCCAGCCCGAACGCGGACTCGAGGCGTGCTCTGGCGCGGTGCGAGGCGGCAGGGAGCACCCGGATGCGCTGCGCGGCACCCCGGTACATCCAGCCGACGAGCCGACGCAGGACCGGCGCACCGGGCACGGCCGGCACCTGGGTCGTGGCGGGAGAGTCGAGGCCGATGCGTTTGAGCGGGATGCCGTGCCAGAGCTGCACCACGAACGCGCCGCCGTTGCCGTAGCGGTTCACGTCGCCGAGGCCGTGGGTCACGATCAGCACCCCGGCGCGCGCGGTCGCCCACCAGCCGCGCAGACCGCCCCGTGGCACGCTCCGCAGACCGAGGGCCGCGGCGTCCGCCGCTTCGCGCGGGGACCCGGCCAGCCACAGGGTGTCATGGCCCGCCTCCGCTGCGTACCGCTGCAGGGCGAGGGCGCCGTCCCCGACGCCGGCGCCGCACCCGAAGACCCAGCGCGGACCGCGCGGCACGAGAAGGGTGCCGAGACGGCCGAGGGCGTACAGCGGGATCCGGAGCAGCTTGGCCGCGTTGCCGGTGCCGAAAGAGAAGGACGCCACCCGGCGAGCCTATCGCGCAGGTGGCGTCCTTCTCTGACGTGGGGATCAGCCGGCGAGCGTGCCGAGCGTCACCTCGATGTCGCTCTCCTTGCCGTCGCGGACGTAGGTCACGTCGGCCTTGCTGTCGGCGGCCGCTGCGCGCACCTGCGCCGTGAGGTCGGTCGCGCTCGTGATCGGGACGCCGTTGAAACGCGTCACGACGTCACCGGCCTGGAGACCGGCGGCCTCGGCGGCGCCCCCGTCGGTGACCTCGGCGATGTAGGCGCCGGCCACCGTCGCGCCCTCGACGCCGGAGGCATCGCGGACCGAGGCACCCAGGAGGCCGTGCGTGGCCGCGCCATCGGCGATGATCTCATCGGCGACGCGCTGGGCGATGTTGGACGGGATGGCGAAGCCGATGCCGATCGAACCCGACTCCTCCGAGTTGCCCGAGCTCGCGATCGCGACGTTGATGCCGATCAGCTCGCCCTTGCTGTTGACGAGGGCACCGCCGGAATTGCCGTGGTTGATCGCCGCGTCGGTCTGGATCACGGCGATCGAGATCGACTCGGTGGCCTGCTGCCCGCTGTTGCCGGGCAGATCGAACTGGAAGGGCCCCTCGCCCTGGCCGTCCTCCGGTGCCTGCTCCTGCGGGGCGTCCTCGGAAGAGGAGTCGGGCAGCGCGGAGGAGGCGATCTGGATGCTGCGGTTCAGCGCGCTCACGATGCCGGTGGTGACCGAGTTGGCCAGGCCCAGCGGGGCGCCGAGCGCCACGGCGGTATCGCCGACGTTGAGCTTCGACGAGTCGGCGAACTCGATCGGAGTCAGGCCCTCGGCGTCCGTGAGCTTGATCACCGCGAGGTCGTAGATCGGGTCGGTGCCGACCACGGTCGCCTCGTAGATGCGGCCGTCGGAGGTCGTGACGCGGATCGTCGGATCAGCCGCCGCGCCGCCGAGGGTCACGACGTGGGTGTTGGTGAGGACGTAGCCGTCCTTGCTGATGATGACGCCCGAGCCGCTGCCGGCCTCCTGCGACCCGGCCACCTCGATGGTGACGACGGAGGGAAGCGCCTCGGTCGCGACCGCGGTGGTCTCGTTGACCGAGCCGGGGTTGTTGACCGTGACGGTCTGCGGTCCCTGCGCCGTGCCGGAGGACGGGGAGTCCTGCAGCCCGGTGAGCAGCGCGCCTCCGCCGAAGCCGGCGACGCCGCCGACGAGGGCGGCTGCGACGATGAACGCCGCGACGCGGGTGCCGCCGCGCGACTTCTCCTTCGTCGCGGTCGGGGTGCCCTCGGCCGGCGGCACCGTGCCGTCGAGCGGCCGGGTGTCGTGCGCCGGGACGCCGAATGCGGCGCCGGGGACGCCCGCCGCGGCGGGACCGGGCGCGGCCAGCCCGTGCGGCACGGGTGCCACAGTCGGGGCACCGGCGGCGTGCGACGCGAACGTCGGCGGCATGTGGTGGCCCTGCGGGGCGACCGGGGCGGAAGCGGCCGGGGTGCCCGTGAGGGTGCCGTCGGCGGCCGGAGACGGCGCGCTCGGCGCGGCCTCGGGGGTCTGAGGGGTCTGGGGGGTGTGTCCGGCCGACACGGCGTCGTCCGACGCCGGTGCCGGGCGGTCCTGCGGGTTGTCCTGGTTCATGGTGTGCTCCTTCAACGCTCCTCCAGGATGCCCCGCATCCCTGTGCGTTCCTTATGCCGAGCTTGAGTTTCAGCTATGGCCTTAGCCTGTTCTTCATGAGTGTCATCCCCGGCGCATGGCGTCGCACGGCGGCCGGTGCCGGCCTGCTCGACGCGGACGGTACCGTCGCGCCCACCATCTTCGCAGAGATGTCCGCCGCGGCGGTCAGAACCGGCTCCATCAATCTGGGGCAGGGCTTCCCGGACGAGGACGGCCCGGAGGTGGTCCTCACCGCCGCACGCGCCGCGATCGCCGAGGGCGTCAACCAGTACCCGCCGGGGCGCGGCTCCCCCGATCTCCTGCAGGCGATCGCCGAGCATCAGCAGCGGTTCTACGGGCTCGCCGTCGACCCGGGCACCGAGGTCATCGTGACGGCCGGGGCGACCGAGGCGCTGACGGCGACCCTGCTCGCGCTCATCGACGGGCCGGAGGACGAGGTCGTCGTCTTCGAGCCCTACTACGACTCGTACGCCGCCGCGGTCGCACTCGCGGGCGCTCGGCTCCGGACCGTGCCGCTGCGGGCGCCGGACTTCCAGCCCGACCTGCAGCAGCTCGCGGACGCGGTCACGGATCGGACGCGGATCATCCTCGTCAACGACCCGCACAACCCCACGGGAGCGGTCTTCGACGAGGTGGTCCGCCGAGAGGTCGTGCGTCTGGCCGAGAAGCACGAGGCCGTGATCGTCACCGACGAGGTCTACGAGCACCTCACCTTCCGCGGCCCGCACGTGCCCATCGCCACGCTGCCCGGCGCTGCGGAGCGGACGCTGACCATCTCCTCGGCCGGGAAGACCTTCTCGACCACGGGGTGGAAGATCGGCTGGGTGCACGGCCCCGCCGCGCTCATCACGGCCGTGCTGACGGTGAAGCAGTACCTCACCTACGTCAACGGCGCGCCTTTCCAGCCCGCCGTGGCCGTGGGCCTGCGCCTCGACGATGCGTTCTTCGCCGATGCCGCCGCCCTGCTCGCCCGCAAGCACGCGATCCTCGGCGACGGTCTGCGCGCGGCCGGCTTCACCGTCCATGCCCCACAGGGCGGCTACTTCACGGTGGCCGACGCGACGGCTCTCGGCGGCGCCGATGCGGCGGCCTTCTGCCGAGCGCTTCCGGAACTGGCGGGGGTCGTGGCGATCCCCCTCACCGCCTTCGTGTCCCCCGCGCGACGCCCGGCGTACGCGGGCCTCGTCCGCTTCGCGGCGTGCAAACGCGTCGATGTCCTGGAGGAGGCGGCCGCCCGTCTCTCCGGTCTGCGCGCCTGAGGCGGGTCGGTCAGCGCGGGACCACGTCGTAACGCCGTGCACGCAGCGAGGGGTTCGTCTCCCGGACCCTGGTGACGGCCGCTCCGTCGACCACTCCGATGGCCAGCCCCGGCTCGGGCCCGATCCCCGCGCGGACGACGCCCTGCGGGTCCACGATGCGCGAGTGCCCCACGCCGATCGGCGCCGGGTGGTCGGCGGCGATGACGAACACCGTGTTCTCGATGGCCCGCGCGGCGAGCAGCGTGGTCCAGTGGTGCT
Organism: Microbacterium sp. NPDC064978; assembly: GCF_044543605.1. Classification (NCBI taxonomy): domain Bacteria; kingdom Bacillati; phylum Actinomycetota; class Actinomycetes; order Micrococcales; family Microbacteriaceae; genus Microbacterium; species Microbacterium sp. NPDC064978. The sequence continues at coordinate 844,926 of NZ_JBITWF010000001.1, forward strand.
CCTTGAGCGGCCCGCGCACCCATTCCGCCGGCACCACGAGCGCGTCGGCACCGGCGACCGCGAGGCGCCGCGACAGCTCGGGGAACCGCAGGTCGTAACAGGTCATCAGCCCGAAGCGTAGACCTCCGAGTTCGAAGACCGCGGGCTCGCCGATCTCCCCCGGCTCTACCCAGTCCGACTCGCTCTGCCCGAACGCGTCGTACAGGTGCTGCTTGCGGTAGACCGCGAGGATGCCGTCGCCGCGCACGGCGACGACCGTGTTGCGCACGCGCCCCTCGTCCGAGGCCTTCTCCGTGACGCCCGCGACGATGACGACGGCGAGCTCCGCGGCCAGGCCGATCAGTCCGGTCACGAACTCACCGTCGAGACCCTCCGCATTCGCCGCGAGGCGTTCGTCCATCGGATCGACGAAGAAGCTCGAGTACTCCGGGAACACGATGAGCTTCGCCCCCAGTCGGGCGGCGTCCGTCGCGAGCTCGGCGATCCGCTCCCTGTTGGCCTCGCGCGAATCGGTGGGAGCGAACTGGCACACGGCGACGGGGACGGCGGCGTTCTCAGGCATGACGCCATCCTCTCGCACCCGTCGCTGCCGCGCTCGATTCGACGCCTCTCCAGATCCGTGATAAGTTATCTCTTGTGCCGCGGGGTGGAGCAGTTCGGTAGCTCGCCGGGCTCATAACCCGGAGGTCGCAGGTTCAAATCCTGTCCCCGCAACAAATGGAAGGCCCTCTGGCCGGGAGAAATCCCAGGCCAGAGGGCCTTTCGCATGTGGCGGGAGCCGGCCTCTGGGAGTATCGAGGGGTGAGCCGACCAGTCGACATCGATGCAGCCGTGGTAGCTGAGCTCGTCGAAGAGCAGTTCCCCCGCTGGGCGCACCTGCCCGTCCGCGCCGTGGCGCGTCAGGGGTGGGACAACAGGACTTTCCGCCTGGGTGAGGATCTGTCGGTTCGCCTTCCCGTTGCCGAGTCCTACGCGACGGCCGTGCAGAAGGAGAGCAGAGCGCTCGAGTTCCTCGCCGGACGGCTCCCGGTCGCCGTTCCCTCCGTCGTTGCGCTCGGCGAACCCGGCCGCGGCTATCCGTTTCCGTGGTCCATCCGCCGGTGGCTCGACGGCGACACCGTCGACCGCGTCGCGGGGCTCGATCGTGTCCGCCTCGCCGTCGATCTCGGGGGCCTCCTCCGCGTCCTGAGGTCTCTCCCCGTGCACGCGGGGCAGGCCGCCGGCCGGCACTCGTTCTTCCGCGGTTCGCATCCGAGCGTCTACAGCGATGACGTCCACGCCGCGCTGCAGCGGCTGGACGGCACCGTGGACACGGAGAACTGCCGGAGCGTCTGGCTCGCGGCGACGAGCAGCGTCTGGGAGTCTTCGCCCGTCTGGTTCCACGGCGATGTCGCCGTCGGGAACCTCCTCATCAGCGACGGCAGCCTGTCGGCGATGATCGATTTCGGCACCTGCGGCGTCGGCGATCCTGCCTGCGACCTCGTCATGGCGTGGACGTACTTCGAGGGGGACGCGCGTGACGCATTCCGCGACGCCGCCGGCCTCGATGCCGCGACGTGGCGACGGGCTCGCGGCTGGGCGCTCTGGAAAGCCCTGGTGACGCTCTCGAGCGGGTCAGGACCGGGCGGAGACGACAGCCGACGCGTGCTTCACGAGGTGCTGACCAGCCCGCTCTAGGCCGCGGATGCCGTCCCGCCGGTCAGCGGACGACGGCGGTGGGCGCGACGAGCGCCGCGAGGACCTCGTGGCTGATCGACCCGAGCAGGAACCGGGCGACGGCCCCCCGCCCATGTGAGCCCACCACGGCGAGGCTCGCGGTGGCGGCCGCCCGGTTGATGACCTCGGACGGGTACCCGCGCTCGACCCGGGGCTGCAGCTCGAGATCCGGATACGTCTGGCGCAGCCCGGCGAGAGCGACGGCGAGAGTCTCTTCGGCCAGCTCCTGCATGGAGGAGAGGTACTGCTCGGGATACGACCTCGCTCCGCGCGGAAGGGGCACGGGCGTCCATACCGTCACCGCGATGAGGGGCTCGCCGAGGCGGTCGGCTTCGGCAGCGGCGAAGGCGACGGCGGCTTCCGAGATCGGCGACCCGTCCACTCCGACGACGACACCGCGGCGGTCTCCCGCCTCGATGTCCGGGATCACCACGACGGGGCAGGACGAGTCGGCGACGATGCGCAGCCCGTGCGCCCCGCGCCGCGGGCTGTCCGCGTCATCGGGTCGGAAGTCGCTTCCGATCACCAGGAGGTTCGCGCCCGCGGTGGTCGAGACGAGCTGGCGGACCGGGTCGCCGCGGAGCACGACGATGTCGACGTCCAGGCCCTGGGCCTTCAGCGTCTCCGCGTGCTCCTCCAGCAGACTCCGGGCAGCCGCGATCGCCGCATCCACCACAGGGCCCTCCCCGACGGCACCGACCGCTCCCCCGACGACGCTCGCGAGGAGCAGAGTAGCCTTCCGGGACCGTGCGCGTTGCGCGGCCCACTCCAGTGCTCGTCGTCCCGCCGACGTGTCCACCACTCCTACAACGATGCGCTCAGCCACGGCGACCTCCCTGTTCGCCTCCACCCTCCCATGCCATCCCCTCCTCGCGCGACGGTTCGTCCCGGACAAAACCCTCCGCCGCTCAGGCACTCGCGCCAGATCAGGCTTCCTATCAGGAGGGCGCCTGACCTCGCGCGCCCGCCTGCTGCCGCGAGAACGCCTGTCCCGGCGCGCCACGCGCGCACGCAGGCACCCGCGCGACAGCAGGCAGGCCTGCAGGATGTCGCCTGAAACGGCGCGGGCGCCTGATGCGGCGGACGCGCGTCAGAGACGCGGGAGTGGCGGGGAATGCGAAAGGGCACCCCGGGGGGGTGCCCTTCCGTGTGCGCAGGAAGATTACTCTGCGGCGGCCTCCAGCTCCAGGAGCTTCTCGACGGCCGCGGTGAGCCGCTTGTCCGCCTCGCCGAACTTCTCCAGGTCACCCTCGGTGAGGGCCGCCTGGCGGTCGAGGAGCGCCTGCTGCGCCTTCGCCAGGGCGTCGGCCTGCTCATCCGTCGGCGTCGGCGTGGTCGGCGTCTCCCCCGTGTCGGGATCGGTCGCCTCCGGGTCGGTGGGTTCGACCTCGTCATCGCCACCGGTCGCGCCGGAGTCGCCGCCGAACAGCGTGTCCAGCGCCTCGGTGAGGGTGTTCTCGAAGGCCACCCGGTCACCGAAGGCGACGAGCACCTTCTGCAGACGCGGCAACTGCGTCCCCTCGGACGACTGCACGTAGACCGGCTGGACGTAGAGCAGACCGCCACCGACGGGCAGGGTCAGCAGGTTGCCGTAGATGACCTCGGACTCCCCCTGCTGGAGCAGGTTGAGCTGCGGCACCACGGCCGTGTCCGAGTTGTAGGTGTTCTGCACCTGGCCGGGACCGGGCACCGTGGTATCGGTGTCGATCTCCAGCATGCGCAGCTGCCCGTAGCCTTCGGCCTTGACGCCCTTCTCGGCGCCCGCATCCGAGTCGACGGCCAGGTAGCCCATCAGCACGTCGCGGCTGCCGCCCGCGCCCTGGGAGGCGGGGATGAACGTCGAGAACATCGAGAACCGCGGTTCCTCCTGCCCTGGCATCTGCATGGTCAAGTAGTACGGCGGCTGCAGCATCGCGTCGCTGCGCGGGTCGTTCGGCGTCTGCCAGCGGTTGTCCTGCTGGGCGAACGAGCCGGCCTTGTCGACGTGGTAGATGCCGAGGATGTCGCGCTGCACCTTGAACAGGTCGGTCGGGTACCGGACGTGGCTCATGAGCTCGCCGGACATCTCGCTGATCGGCTTGAGGGTCGACGGGTAGACCTTCTGCCAGGTCTTCAGGACCGGGTCCTCCTCGTCCCAGGCGTACAGCGTGACCGAGCCGTCGTAGGCGTCGACCGTGGCCTTGACCGAGTTGCGGATGTAGTTGATGTCGTCGATCGCGAGCGACGGCGTCGGCACGTTCGAGTCGGCGATCGCGTCGGACAGGCTCACGCTCGTCGAGTACGGGTACGTCGAGCTGGTCGTGTACCCGTCCACGATCCAGACGATGCGGCCGTCCACGACGCTCGGGTACGGGTCGCTGTCGAGCTCGAGGTACGGCGCGACCTTCTGCACGCGGGTCTTCGGGTCGCGGTCGTAGAGGATCTGCGAGTCGTCGTTGACGAGGTTGGAGAAGAGGATCTGCTCCGACTGGAACTTCAGCGCGTAGAGCAGCTTGGTGAAGCTGTCGCCGATCTTCGGTCCGCCGTTCCCGGAGAACGTGGTCTTCGTCTCGCTCGATCCGTCCTTGCCCCGCGGGTAGTCGATCTCGACCGGGTCGGCCCCCTCGGGGGCGCCGACGATGGAGTACTCCGGGGAATTCTCGCCGAAGTAGACCCGCGGCTCGAAGTCGCCCTGCTCGGACAGGAAGCCCGAGGTCGGGATGCCGCGCTCGAGGAAGACGGGCTCGCCGTCCGTCGTGCGCTGGTTTCCGGCCGCGGCGACGAGACCATAGCCGTGCGTGTAGACCGCGACGCGGTTGTTCCAGTTGTCACCGTCGCCCAGACCCGACATGTCGAGGTCGCGGACAGAGACGACCGTGTCCTGCTTCACGCCGTCGATCTCGTAGCGGTCGACGTCCATGGTCGTCTGGAACTGGTAGTAACCGCGGTACTGCTCGAGCTGGCGGACCGTCGGCGGGATGACCTTCGGGTCCATGATGCGGATCGACGCGGTGGTCTCCGCGTCGGCGCGGAGCTGACCGGCCTCGGCGTCCGTCTCAGCCTCGAAGGCCGTGGTCTCCAGGTCGGCGACGCCGTAGGCCTCCTTCGTGCCGTCGATGTTCCGCTGGTAGTACTCGGCCTGATAGGCGTTCTGGTTCGGCTTCACCTGGAAGGTCGTGACCACCCACGGGTAGCCGATGCCGATGACCAGCGAGGCCACGATCAGCAGCGCGGTCGCCGCGAGGGGGAAGCGCCAGCGGCCGATGACGGCCGTGATGAAGAACAGGATGGCGACGACGGCGGCGATGATCGCGAGGATGCCGAGGCCGGGGATGGTCGCGTTGGCGCCCGTGTAGGCGGCACCGGTGATCCGGTCGTCCGGTTCGACGAGGGTCTTGTAGCGGTCCAGCCACAGGCTCGCCGCCTGCACGAGCAGGTACAGCCCCGCGATGACCGCGAGCTGGATGCGGGCCGGCTTCGAGATGCGCAGCTCGCCCTGGCCGATGCGCACGGAGCCATAGAGGTAGGACACGAGCGCGGTGACGAGAAGGCTCAGCAGCAGGACCGCCGAGACGAACGCGAGGAGGATCGAGTAGAACGGCATCGCGAACATGTAGAAACCGGTGTCGACCTTGAACTGCGGGTCGACCTCACCGGTGGCGACGCCGTTGGCCCACAGCCACACGGTCTTCCAGTTGCCGGCCGCCGCGAATCCCGCGAAGAGGCCGAAGAAGATGGGCATGCCCCACATCGTGAGGCGCCGCAGCGGCTCGATGACCTCCTGGTAGCGGTCGAGCTGGGAGCTCAGCCGCACGTAGACCGGACGGAGCCGGTAGGCGAGCTGGATGACGACGAACAGCGGAACCGCCATGCCGAGGAAGCCGATGACGAACATCACCGCCGTCGCGATCCACTGCGTGGTGAGCACGCCGGTGAACCCGACCTGGTCGAACCAGAGGAATTCGGTGTAGAGCGACGCGAAGACGAAGAACGCCGCGATGAGCGCGGCGATGATCACCAGGGAGATTCCGAGGATGCGTCGGGAGGTTCGAGGCGTGGCCGGGGGCTGGGCTGGGGTCGAGGTCACCCCTCCATCCTAGGCACCGCTCGCTGTGGGCGGGCTGTCACACCGGTCACGGCGGGGTCACGACCGCGCGGGCTCAGGTGGCGGGAACGTCGCAGGTCGGCAGCGCGTCGACGTCGCCGTCCTCCGCGATGACCTCGAGCGCCGCGAGGGATTCGTCGAGGGTCGCGGTGCGGATGACCTGCAGGCCGTCCGGCACATGCCCCACGACCTCGTCGCAGTTCGCCTCCGGTGCGAGGAAGTAGTCCGCGCCGGCGTCACGGGCGCCGTAGAGCTTCTGGCGGATGCCACCGATCGGTCCGACGGTCCCCTCGGCGTCGATCGTCCCGGTGCCCGCCACCTCCTTGCCGCCGTTCAGCTCGCCCGGGGTCAGGGTGTCGATGATCCCGAGGGCGAACATCATGCCCGCGCTGGGGCCGCCGACGTTGTCGAGCTGGATCGTGACATCGACCTCGAAGTCGTAATCGGTGCGCAGCGTGATGCCGATCAGCCACGTCGTCGTGCCGTCCTGGGTCTGCTCCTCCGGCGTGATCTCGACCGTCTGCTCCGCGCCGTCGCGGCGCACCGTGAGCGCGACCGGATCCCCGCCCGCCTCCTGGATGGCCTCGCGCAGCGCGGTCGCCGAGGTCACGGGCGTGCCGTCGATCGCCGTGATCACGTCGTCCGCCTCGAGCAGGCCGTCGGCAGGAGAGCCCTCGACCGCGTCGACCACCACGACCTCGGCTCCGGTGTCGTAGCCGAGCTCGTTCAGCGCGGCGGCCGTCGCCTCGTGCTGCGAGTCGACCATGAGCATCGCGTTGCGCTCGTCGCGCTGCTCGGTCGTGACGCCCTCGGGGAACACCGCGTCCAGCGGCACGACGGCGCGCGAGGCGTCCGTCCAGGCGAGCGCGAGCTCGAACCAGCTCGGCGTGCGCTCCCTGTTGCCGACGACCTGGACGGTCGTCAGGTCGAGCGTGCCGCCCGTCTCGTACGTCTCGGTCCCCTCGACGCTGATGAGCGGGACCTGCTCGCCGTCCGCGTTCTTCGCGGTACCGAGGGTGTCGTACACGGGGCCCGGACGCTGGATCACGTACGGCGAGGGCAGGAAGGTGAGGACGGCGAGCGCGGCGAGCGCGACCACCAGCGCCCAGACCCCGAGTCCGAGCTTCCCTGCACGCGGTCGTTCCACAGCAATCCTCCGTCGTTCGCGAGCGGCGTACAGCGATCTGCCCGCTTCGGGGACGCGCACTGAAACCTGTGACTAGCGTAGATGCCACGGCTTCAGACGTGCTGAGAGGGCGAGCGACATGGCAGACAACGAACCGAACCCGGAGGACTTCCAGGAGTTCCTGCGACGGATGCTCTCGAACCAGGGCGGTGGAGACATCGACCCCGAGGCGCTGCGCGGCGCCTTCCAGGGGATGGACGGCTTCGCCTTCGACCCGGCGATGATGCAGACGATCATGTCGCAACTCCAGGGCGCCTTCGGCGGTGATCCCTGGGAGAACTCGCTCCGGCAGGCCCTGCACATCGCCAACCGCGAGGGTCAGGGCATCGGCGACGGCTCCCGCTCCTCCCTCGCAGACTCGTTCGCACTCGCAGGTCTCTGGCTGAGCGAGGCGACCACCATCTCCGAGCTCGCAGAGCCGCCGGTGGCGATGACCCGCGGCGAGTGGGTCGAGAGGACCCTTCCGGTGTGGAAGGAGATCGCCAGCCCCGTCTCGACGAGCATCGCCGACGCGCTGACGTCCGCCCTCGACACCCAGGTGCCCGAGGAGATGCGCAGCGTGGTGCAGGGCGCGGGACGCTTGATGCGGGGCCTCGGCGGATCGGTGTTCGCCGCCCAGTTCGGTCAGGTCCTCGGCAACCTCTCCCTCGAGGTCGTCTCCGGGGGCGACGTGGGCATCCCGGTGCTCCCCGCGGGTACGGCCGCCGTGATCCCGCAGAACCTCACCGCGTTCGGCGAGGGGCTCGAGATCCCGGCAGACCAGATCGCCCTCTACGTCGCGACGCGCGAGCTCGCCTACGCCCGCCTGTATCGGCACGCCAAGTGGCTGCACCTGCACGTGATGGCGCAGATCACCGACTTCGCCCGCGGCGTGACGGTGGACGTCGATGCCCTGGAGGACGTGGCGAGCCGCCTCGACCCTTCGAACCCCGAGGAGCTGCGCGCGGCGATCGAGGGCGGAGCCCTGCTCCCGACCCAGACCGAGGCGCAGCGCGAGGCCCTCGCCCGCCTGGAGAACCTCATCGCGACGATCGACGGGTGGGTCGACGTCGTCACGGCGGAGGCCACCTCCCGACTGCCGGACGGCGGCCGGATCGCCGAGGCGGCCCGTCGTCGCCGTGCCGTCGGCGGCCCCGCGGAGGACGCTCTGGGTGCGCTGGTCGGGCTCAAGCTCCGACCGCGACGCATCCGCGAGGCCTCGGCCATGTGGCGGGCGGTCACGGACGCGGTCGGCGTCGCCGCCCGGGACTCCCTCTGGGACTACCCGGACCTCATGCCCACCGCCGAGGACATCGACGACCCGACGGCCCTGATCGCGCGTCTGCAGGCCGCGGAGCGCGGGGAGCAGCCCGAGGCCGACGAATTCGACGAGGCACTCGCCCGCCTGCTGGACGGCGACGACTTCTCCGCGGAGGCGCCCGCCGAGGACGGCGACACGGATCCGCGCACCGACGGCGACGACGACACTCCGGAGGGCGAGCGCCCGGTCTGAGTCCGGCCATCCGGGTCGGGGACGGACGATCACTCTCCCTCCCCGACCACGGACGGACCGCCGACTTCTCCACCGATCCCCCGAATCGGCCTGCGGCTCCACGATGCTCCGCAGAATCGAGGGGTGCCGCTCACCCCGACGACCCTGACCCGTCTCGACCCCGCATTCCCGCTGCTCTGGCGCGACGGGATGACCCTCCAGGTCGGCGACGATCCCGCCATCCGGGTCCCGGCGTCCGCGCCCTGGGTCGAACGGCTCCTCAGCCGCATGCGCCGAGGGTTCCGACGCAGCGCCTTCGATGTCATCGCGCACCGCGCGGGAGCGCCGCGGGAGGAGGCCAGACGGCTGCTGGCCATCGTCGAACCGGCGCTGCAGGACGAGCCCGCCCGCCCGCTCGCCGCCCGGGTGTCCACGCTCGGGCTCACCGACACCCGCGCCGAAGGGCGGCTGTGCGAGGCGCTCGCCGACGAAGGGGTGTCGCTCGCGACGACCTCGGCGCCGTCATCGACGGTGGTCGCCGTCGTCCTCGTTCCCGGTGCGGCGGCCGCCGTGCAGTTCGCGCCGTTCCTGCGCACGGACTCCCCGCACCTGCCGATCGCCGTCGAGCCGGCGCGCATCACCGTGGGACCGCTGGTCGTGCCGGGGCTCACGCCGTGTCTGACCTGCCGGGATGCCGAGGACACCGCTCGGGACCCTGCCTGGCCGCTGCTCCACGGTCAGCTCGTCGGCCGCGACCCCGGGCGCATCACACTCGCCAGGGTGGCTGCGGCCGGAGCGGTCGCTGCGCGTCTCCTCGCGGACCCCCAGGCCGCCCGCATCGCCCGGATCAGCGCGGACGGCGCGATCGGGTGGCGTTCGGTGCGGTTTCGCGCAGAATGCCTGTGCCGCGACCCGTCGTCCCCATCTCCGCCAGGAACCGCGAGGGCGCCCGTTCGCCGCGCCCCGCCGATCGTGCCCAGGACAGCTCCAGCGTGCGCGCAGCCCGCGTGACCCCGACGTAGGCGAGGCGACGCTCCTCGTCCACGGCCTCGAACGTCGTGGCATACGAGATGGGCAGCGACCCCTCCGCCCACCCCGCGAGGTAGACGTGCGGCCATTCGAGGCCCTTGGCCGCATGCAGCGTCGACAGTGTCACCGTCCGCATCGTCGGCTCGTGCTGATCCTTCGCGCGGGCCATGAGCTCGTCGCTGAACGATCGCAGGGTCGCTTCCGGTCCGGCATCCTCCGCGAGCCGCAGGATGGCCCGTCGGGCCTCCCAGCCGTCGCGCTGAGCTCCCCCGGCGGCCGGCGGCTCCTCGGTGAGTCCCAGCTCGCGAAGCACCCGCCGCACCCCTGGCAGGAATCCGTGCTCGGTCGGCGCGACCGCCGCCGCACGGAGCGCGAGGATCGCCTGGCGTACCTCCGGCATGGCGAAGAATCGCGTGCCGCCGAGCACCGAGGTGGCGATCCCCTCGGCGGCGAGCGCCTGCTGGAGCACCGCGGACTGCGCATGGGCCCGATACAGCACGGCGATCTCGGACGGGGAGGCGCCGTCGGCGATACGGGCCGCGACACCGGCCGCGATCCCTGCGGCCTCCTCCGCCTCCGAGTCGTACGCCGTGACCGTCGGCGGCTCGGCTGTGAAGTGCTCCCGCGCGGGGACCAGCTCCAGCGCCCCGGGGCGACCGTGCATCAGCGCGTTCGCCGCCGTCAGGATGGGGGCCTGGGACCGGTAGTTCGTCTCCAGCCGGATGACCGTCGCGTCGGGGTGCCGCCGCTCGAACTCGAGGAGGAACCGCTGCTCCGCCCCCGCGAACGAGTAGATCGTCTGGCTGGCGTCGCCCACCACGCAGATGTCGTGCCGATCGCCCAGCCACAGCTCCAGGAGCCGGTTCTGGAGCGGCGACACGTCCTGGAACTCGTCCACGGTGAAGTGCCGGTACTGCTCGTGAACGGCGGCTGCGACCCGTGGCTCGGTCTCCAGCATCCCCGCACAGGCGAGCAGCACGTCCTCGAAGTCGAGCTGATGACGCTCGTCCTTCAGCGCCTCGTAGCCGCGCATCAGCTCCACGAGCTGGGTGGGGTCGATCCCGGTGATCGGACGGCCCAGCTCGGTGTACCGGTCGATCGAGATCATCGACACCTTCCGCCACTCGATCTCCGAGGCGATGTCGCGCAGGGTCGCCGTGCGGGGACGCAGGCGGAGGGCATCGGCGGCCTGACCGAGCATGCGCACCTTGTTGTCGATGATCGACGGCGCGGGGGCCCCCGCCAGCGTGGGCCAGAAGAAGTTGAGCTGGGCGAGCGCGGCCGCGTGGAAGGTGCGGGCGGCGACGCCTTCGACGCCCAGCGCACGGAGGCGTCCGCGGAGCTCACCGGCGGCCTTCGCGGTGAACGTCACCGCCATCACCCGGGACGGCGAGTAGGCACCGGTGTCCACCCCGTGCGCGATGCGGTGCGTGATGACTCTGGTCTTCCCGGTTCCGGCACCCGCGAGCACCGCCACCGGCCCCCGCAGGACCGAAGCCGCCGCTCGCTGCCGCTCGTCGAGGGCATCGAGTGCGCTCACGGGCGCTCCTCGAACCAGTCGACGATGAGAGCGCGCGCGATCGAGGCGGGTCCCGGCAACCCGACGGGACCGTCCCCGGCGAGCGCGGAGCCGATCTCCTCCCGCGTGAACCAGCGCACGTCGATGATCTCCTCGCCGTCGGGTCTGGCCGCGGCTTCGTCTTCGACCGCGGCGCGGAACCCGACCATGAGCGAGCGGGGGAAGGGCCACGCCTGCGAGGAGATGTAGCGCAGCGTCGAGAGGCGCACGCCGGACTCCTCCTCGATCTCCCGGTGCACGGTGGCCTCGAGGGATTCGCCCGCCTCCGTGAAACCGGCGAAGCAGGAGTACATGCGACCGCCCCAGTTCGCATTGGCACCGAGCAGCAACCGCTCGCCGTCCGCGCTCTCGACGGCGACGATCACCGCGGGGTCGGTCCGCGGGAAGTGCTCGCGGCCGCAGACCAGGCACCGCCGCGACCAGCCCGCGTTGCGCAGCTCCGTCCCTCCGCCGCAGGTGGGGCAGAACGGGGCGTCGCGGAGCCAGCCGGCCAGCGCGACCGCGGCGACGAGCACCTCGGACTCCCCGGCGTCCAGGCGCCCGCCGAGGTCGCGGAGGCCGAGCCAGATCTCGTCCGGCGCCGTGTCCAGAGCATCGGTCTCCGGCGGCAGCGCGGCGAGCAGGAGCGCGGAGCCGTCGGCTTCCCGACCGAGCAGCGCCCATGTCCCGTCCGTGACGTCGTCCGCCGAGACGCGCAGCAGCGCCGAGGCCGCGACGCGCACACGCCCCTCCCGGACGACGATGACGCGCGAGGCCGCGAGGCCGCGGAGACGCTCGATCACGCCCTCCTCCTCGCGGAGTTCGGCGGCGCGGTCGAAGAACGGGCGCGGAATGCTCATCGACTCCCTCTCTCACGGGCGTGGCGGAGGCGGGACCGCCCCTGAGCCGACCTACCCTGGGGGCATGGGACGCTCTCCATTCACTCTAGCCGCGGCGGTGACGGCCGCACTTCCCGGCGCGGAGGTCACGGGCACCCGGGCGCTCACCGCGAACGGCGACGGGCGCTTCGACTCCGCCGTCGCCTCCCTCGCCGACGGCCGGGAGCTCGCGATCCGCGTGGCGGACGATGATGACGCCGCGCGCGAGCTGGCGGCCGAAGCCCTCGCGCTCCGCGCCCTCACCGACGGCGCGCGCGCCATGCTCCCGTTCCGCGCTCCCGGATACATCGGCGAGACGAGGGTGGGCGAGGGCCGAGCGCTCGTGACCGAACTGCTCCCCGGCTTCCAGATCGAGGCGTCGATGGTTCCCGCCGGACGCGGCGCCGCGGAGTCCATGGGGGCCGCGATCGCCGCCGTGCACGCGCTGCCGACGTCGGTCGTCCGCGGTGCCGGACTCGTGATGCGCAGTGCGGAGGAAAGCCGCGCCGAGCTGGAGCGGCTCGTCGACACCGCCGCAGCCACGGGACGCGTCCCCGCCCGCCTCACGGTGCGGTGGCGGGAGGCCGTCGCCGACGACGACCTCTGGCGCTTCGAGTCGACGGTCGTGCTCGGCGGCGCGCAGGCCACGTCTTTCCTCTTCGACGATCATCCCGAGCGCGGCCCCGAGGTCACCGGCGTGATCGGCTGGCACGGTCTCGCGGTCGGCGATCCGGCGCTCGACCTGTCCTGGCTGTCGGCCGCGCCCGACGCCGCGGCCGACGTGCACGGCGCGTACGCCCGTGCGATGGATCGAACTCCCGACGCCGGTCTCGAGATCCGTGCGCGGCTGCTCGCCGAGCTGGAGTTCGCCCGCTGGCTCGTCCACGGGGACGCGCTGCGGCGCGAGGACATCGTGGAGGACGCGGCCGCGCTGCTGGAGGCTCTCGCCGACGGCCTGCGCCACGACGATCTCGGCGTGCCCGGTGATCGCCGCTCGGACGTGGACTCGGCGATGGACGCGCTCGACCGTGTGCCGGTGGCGGCCGCTCCCGAGGTGGACACCTCGATGCAGACCGATGCCTACAACCCGGAAGAGCTCTGGGCGGCGGAGGCGGACGACGTGGATCTCGACGCCGCGCGCACCGGGTCGTCGGTGGCGGGGGCGGGCGAGCCCGCGGGCGCGCCGTCGCAGCCCGACGCGGAACATCGTGCCGCCGTGGCGAGCATCGAGACCGAGGACCTCTCCGGCGTCGCGCACGCGTTCGCCGAGACGCGCGGAAGCGGACGGGTCGAGACTTCCTTCCCCTCCTCCCCCTCGGCGGACGACGACGATTCCGAAGAGGCTCAGCGCGCGGCGCGGGCGGCGCTCCAGCGCTGGAAGAGCTCCTCCTCGGAGTAGACGCGGTCCCCGCGGATGACGAGGTCGTCGGCCACGTAGTACAGCGCCACGTCGATCTCCTCGAGCGGGACGCCGAAACGCCGGTGGTACGCGAGCCGGTAGAGGGCCAGCTGCAGCATGCGCTCCTCGCGCTCCTGCGGTGTGCGTGGCGCCCGCCCGGTCTTCCAGTCGACGATCTCGATCCGTCCGCCGCGGTCGGCGCGTCGGTACACCGCGTCGAGCTTGCAGATGACGATGTGGGCTTCCGTCGCGTCGGGGCGCACTCCGGGGAGACCGGCTCCCAGCGCGAAGTCGATCTCGATCTCCACGGCGAGCGGCTGCAACAGCCCCCACTCGCTCCGCTCGAAGGTCTCCTGCAGTGCGGCGAGGTCGGCGGCGTCCGCAGCGGCACCGGATGCCGGAGCACCCGGTGCACCGTCGTCCTCGGGCTCGTCCTCGTCGACCTCCCAGAGCGCCTCGTCCACCCGGGTTCCGACACCGACGAGCTCGGAGCGCTGCTCGACCCACGCGTGGAACAGGGTCCCCAGACGGGTCTGGCGGTACGGGCGTTCGGGCATCGGGCGCACGAGCGAGGACAGGGTCCCGGTGTAGTCCGTGACGTAGTCCTTGAACCGGGAGGCGGGCACTCGCGTGGGTGCCTCCGCGTCCGTCCCGCGCTGGCGGGCGGCGCGCTCGTCGAGGAGCCGGCGCAACTCCTCGGTCGGCTCGAGGGTATCGCCCTGGAGGGCCTCCTCGACGACCGCCGCCGCGGCGCTCACCACGGGGCGCCGTCCGCCGAGCGGGTCGAGCGGCCAGTGCAGCGTGGCGCCGGGACCGTCGTACGGGTTCTCGTCCGGGTCGACCGGAGGGATCGCGTCGAGCCCGAGGACGTCGATGGCCTCCAGGAGGTACGGACTCGGCGTGCGCGGCGCCTTCTGACCCGCCCAGTGGGCGCCGCTCAGCAGCAGGTCGCTCTTGGCGCGGGTGATCGCCACGTAGGCGAGGCGACGCTCCTCCTGGCGCTGATACTCCCGGTAGGCGTCCTTGAAGCGCTTGAGCGCGCCGCCGTGGGGGTTCGCTTTCGTCGCCCCGCCCGACAGCGACGCCTGTGCGAGCTTCTGCCGCTTGCCGGGGTCGGCCTCGCCCTCCATCGCCTCCTCCGGGTCCCAGACGAAACGCGGGAGCGCGTCGCGGTCTCCGCGCAGCGCGAACGGCACGACGCCGAACCCGAACCATCCCGAGGTGTCGGACACCCGCCCAGGCAGCTCGTCGACGACGAGGCGCACGACCGCGACGGCGTCCCACTCCAGGCCCTTCGACCCGTGGATCGTGAGCAGTTGCACGACCCCGGGCTCCGGGGGCTCCGGTCGGGGCATGAGTTCGTCGGTGCTCTCCGCCTTGTCGAGCCAGGCCAGCAGGCTGCCGATCGTGCCGCGCTCGTCGGCGGCGAGGAACGCGCGCACCTCGTCGGCGAACGCCCGCAGCTGGGTGGCTGCGACCCGCGCGGGTCCCCGGGTCTCGTTGGCGGCGAGCTCGATATCCAATCGCAGCTCCAGCTCGATGAGCCGGATGAGTTCCGGGATCGGCTGGGACGACGCGCGACGCAGGCGCTCCAGCATCTCCCCCGCGGCGCGGATCCGTGAGCGGCCCTCCGGGGTGATGCCCTCCAGCAGGCGATAGTCGTCGCGGACCGCGCGCACGATGTCGACCGCGTCCACGATGGAGACGGCCTCGTCGGCACCGCGGGAGGAGCGCAGCCGCGCCCGCACCTCTTCCGGCAGGGGCATGAGGGCGGTGTCGCGCTCCGCGAGCGCGCGTCCCAGCTCGTACAGCGCCGCCATATCCGCCACCCCGACGCCGAAGCGCGGGCCCGTCAGGAGCCGGATCAGCGCCGAACCGGCCGTCGGGTCGTGCACCACCCGCAGGGTCGAGACCACGTCGACGACCTCGGGCGTGGCGAGCAGGCCCCCGAGTCCAAGGATGCGGTGCGGGATGCCTCGCGCGGCGAGCGCGCCGGCGAAGGTCTGCATATGGCGTTTGGACCGGAACAGGATGGCGCCGGTGTGCGGGGAGTCGGAGGTCTCCTCGTGGGCGGCACGACGCTCCGCGAACCAGGCCGCGACCTCGGCGGCCTCGTCGTCGACGGTGAACGGGTAGCGCACGGCGACCGTACCCTCCCCGGCGCCGGGCCGCGGTTCCAGCGGCGGGACGTCGAGTCCGGGGCGCTGCAGGGGCCCCAGCACCCGGTTCGCGACGTCGAGGATCCGCCAGTCGTTGCGCCAGCTCGTCATGAGGCTGTAGGTGCGTACCTCTCCGGCGCTAGAGAAGGATCGGGGGAACGCGTAGAGGTTGTCGGCGCTGGCTCCACGCCAGCCGTAGATCGACTGGTGCGGATCGCCGACGGCCATGACCGCCGTGTCGCGGAACAGCTCCGCGAGGAAGCGCGTCTGGATCACGGAGGTGTCCTGGTACTCGTCGAGGAGGACGACCCGGTGCTGCTCCCGGAGCTCGGCGCGGACGTCCGGCGCGGACTCGACGATGTCGTACGCTCCGGACACCTGGTCGGCGAAGTCGAGCACGCCGCGCCGGTCCTTCTCGGCGATGTAGTCGCGCACGAGGCTGGTCAGAGTCGGGAGGGTGCGCAGGTTGACCGCCGCCTTCTCGACATCGGCATGGGAGCGGTAGGGCTCGAACGCCGCGGCCTGTGCTGCCGCGAGACGCTCGGCCTCGGCGAGGTCGACGCGATGGTCGAGCGCCGCGCCGGCGAGCCGCTGCACGGCGTCGATGACTGTTCCGAGGGCGTAGTCGACCTCCTCCAGCTCCGGCAGATCGCTGCGGAGCACGACCTCCCGCGCCAGCATCCAGGACGCCGCCTGGCTGAGCATCGCCACATCGGGATCCCGGCCGATGCGTGCGGCGTGCTCACGCACGATGCCGTCGGCGAAGGCGTTGTAGGTCGAGACGCGGGGACGGATGAGGAGGTCGTCGGCGGTGCGGAGCGCCCCGGGCTCCCCGGCCGTGCCGTAGTGCTGGGCGAGCTCGTCGAGGACATGGCTGCGCACGAGTTCGCGCTGCCGCCCCGGCGCGGCCTCCGCCACTCGACGCAGTGCCCCTCCGGCGACGATCTCCGGGAGATGCGGGAGCAGGCCCCGCCGACCGTATTCGTCGACGACGGCGAGACGGGCGCCGATGCGCTCCGCGAGCTCCCCCGCCGCCTTGCGGGTGAACGTGAGACCGAGGACCTCGTCCCGGCGGACGAGCCCGTTCGCGACGAGCCAGACCACGCGGGCCGACATGGTCTCCGTCTTGCCGCTGCCCGCCCCAGCGACGACCAGTGCCGGCTCCAGCGGCGCCTCGATCACCTGCTGCTGCGCGGGCGTCGGAGTCGGCAGTCCGAGCGCGGCGGCGATGTCGGTCGCCGAGAGCACGGCGTCCGGGGCTCCTGCGGTCATGCGCTCACCGCCGGCACGGTGTGGATGCGGCAGGGATGGACCCGGCGCTGCGTGTCGGCGCAGTGCGCCTCGACCTGTGCGGTGAAGCTCGCCGCCGACATGCCGCGGGCGACCTCGGCGACCCGGTGCAGGAACTGCGACCGGGCCTCGGCGTCCAAGGCGTGCTGGTGCGCGACGCGGTAGTCGCTCTTCGCCAGGGTCTTCGAGACGATCACCAGACGCGCGCCCCCGAGCGAACCGGGCGCGGCACCGGGCACGAGCCCCTCCTGCACAGCGATCTGATAGGCCGCGAGCTGGGCATGGTCGACGACGCCCCCGTCCGCCTCCGGATCGGTCTTCCCGGTCTTGAGGTCGACGACCACCGTGGTCCCCTCCGGCCCACCGGCCATCGACTGCCAGCCGCGGCCGCGCGCCGGTCCGTGTTCGCCCGCGCCGGGCGGATACGCCTCGACCCGGTCGATGTAGCCGTGCACGATGGCGCGGTGACCGCGGTCCTCCCCCACCGGGTAGACGCTCGGCTCGGCGGTCTCGCCGGACACGTCGACGGCGAACCGGAACTCCACCTCGCTGCCGAGGACGCGCCCGCCGTCCCTCGTCACCTCACCGAGGTAGCTGTGCAGCCGGTCGACGAACAGGTCGGCGCGACGACGCTCCTTGCGCCCGATCCAGGCCGTCTCGAAGTCGAGCTCCGGCCAATGCTCCTCGACGATCTCCCGCATGCGCGCGAGGTCGCCGTCCGGCACGCGCTCCATCGCCTCGTGGACGATCGTGCCGATGCCCGCCGTCGGCGGCATGACGGTGTCGCCGCCGAGAGCCGAGACGACCCAGTTGAGCCCGCATTCCTCGTACGACTCCACCGCCGAGGGCGACACCCGGGCTCCGCTCGCAGCGAGATCGCGCAGCGGCGCCGCTGTCGAGGGCGCCGTGACGCCGTACCAGTCGTGCGGATGCGCTCCCGGCACGCCCTCCCGGGCGAGGATGGCGAGTTGGGCGGCCGCCTCGCGCCTCGCGGGTTCGGCGTGTGTCGTGGTGAGCACCCGACGGTGCCGCGCGACCAGCCCGCGCAGCGTGAGCGGGTGCTCCGCGGAGGCATGACGCTCCGGCGGCTCCGGAGGGGGAAGGAATCCGAAGAAGGCGCTGGGTGACAGGTCGTCATCGTCCACCGCGGTGATGAGGAGGCGATGGCGCGCCCGCGAGAGTGCCCGCACGAACAGCCGCAACTCGTCATGGAGCGCCGCCCGACGCCGGTCGAGCACGCCCGGGACCTCCGCCGGGAGGCCGGAGCGCGCCGCGGTCAGCGCGTCGGCGAGCCGCCAGGTCTGGAGCAGCCCGCCACGCAGCCGTACGTTGGGCCAGACGCCGTCCTGCACACCGGCGACGACCACCGCGTCGAACTCCGTGCCGAGCGCGGTGGCCGGCGTGAGCAGGGTGACCGTCCCCGGCCGGTCCGGCGACGACAGCGTGTCCTCCGGCACCTCGCTGTCGAGGATGTCGCGCACGAAGACCTCGGGGCGCTCGTCGGGTGTGCGCTCGACGAAGCGCTTGGCCGCGTCGAACAGAGCCACGAGAGCATCCAGCGATCGCGCCGTCTCGGCTCCGGTCGGCAGCAGCGAGATCTCCCGCCACGCGACCTGCAGCCGCCGCCCGTCGACGGCCCTGGCCTGCTCCCAGATGCGCCACAGGAGGTCGTGGATCGTCTCGCCTTCCGCCGCCGCACGAGCGACGCCGGCGACCGTCTCGGCGAAGCGCTCGGCGGTCCGCGACTCCGGTGCATCGATGAGCGTGAGGGTGGCCGGCGCCGACATCGCCGCGCGCAGCAGCTCGCGCGCGGGAGTCGACCCGCCCTGACCGAGTTCGAGGTGGCGGAGCCGCGCGCGCAGCCGACGGAGCGCGATCGCGTCCATTCCACCGAACGGCGTCCGCAGCGCCTCCTCCCAGGCCTGCACGGTGCGGTCCTCGTCCGGAGTCAGCGCGAGCCGCACGATGCCGACGATGTCGCGCACGATCCCCTCGCTCCCGAGCGGGCGCTGCACCCCGGCGGCCCTCGTCGGGATCTCGCGCGCGGCCAGCTCGGTCTCCAAGGCTGTGACCTGACGGGTGTCGTGGGCGATGACCGCCATCCGCTCCCACGGGATGCCGGCGCTCAGGTGCCAGTCGCGCATGACTCCCGCGATGCGGTCGAACTCCTCGTAGGGCGACGGCGCGAGGAAGGTCGAGACCTCCGCGCTGTCGTCCCCCGCGGTGGGCGCCGGGGCGCGCCGATGCTCGACGCGTCCCGAGACGCCGATCGCCTGCGTCACCGTGCGCGTCAACGCGGTCAGCAGCGGGCGCTGACGGTGGGCGCCGTCGAGCACGTGCACGGTGGTGAGCGCGCCGGCGAGTTGCGCGAACAGCTCGGGGCTGGCTCCGCGGAAGGCACCGGAGGAGATGTCCGGGTCGCCGAATGCGTGGACCGCGATGCCCCGGTCGAGGAGCGCCTGCACCACGCCGATGCCTCCGCGCGTCAGCTCCTGGGCGTCGTCGATGAGCACCACCCGCAGGGGCGACAGCGGCCCGAGGGTCGCGCTGTCAGCCGTGCGGAGGATCCCCGCTGCCTCGCTGAGCAGATCGGCGGCGTCGCGGTGCGCGGCCCGTAGGGCATCGAGCACCGCGCGGTACTCCTCCACGAAGTCGGCCGCCGCCGTCCACACCGCATCGCCGGTGGCGCGCAGTTCGGCCGGGCTCGCCCCCAGCTCCGTGCACTCCGCGAGGAAGGCGCGGAGTTCGGAGCGGAAGCCCTTCGAGGCGCGGACGGGCTCGCTGAGCGCCGGAGGCCAGGCGATGCGGGCGTCCTCGGCATCGCCGGCGAGCAGTTCGGCGATGATGCGGTCCTGATCGGCGCCGGTGAGCAGAGCCGGCGGCTCCGCGCCCTCCCTCACCATCGCGCCGCGGACGAGCTGGAACGCGAACGACCCGAGCGACCGGGCCAGCGGTCCCGGCGTCGCCTGGCCGATGCGCACGCCGATCCGGTCGCGCAGCGCGGTGGCCGCCTGTCGGCTCGGCGTGAGCGCCAGCACCTCTTCCGGCCGCAGCCCTTCGACTTCGAGGAGCTGCACCACACGGTCGACGAGCGTGCGCGTCTTACCGGTGCCGGGGGCACCGATCACGACGCCCGACGCGGTCGGCGGCGCCGTGATCACGGCTCGCTGCGCGGCATCCGACATCATCCCTCCACGCTATCGGGAGGCGCGGACATCGGCGTCGAGGGCGAACCTCCTCGCGGGTTGTGCGCTCAGGGCGAAACGACCGACGCCGCCGGTCTCCCCCGCTCGGTGCGCGATAGAGTTGGCCGAGTCCGACGACCTGCAAGGAGCACCCGTGGAAATCCGCATCGGCATCATCAACACCGGCCGCGAGCTGAGCTTCGACACCGCTGCCACGGCGGACGAGGTCCGCACCCAGGTCTCCGCCGCGCTCGAGCAGAGCGCCTCGCACCTGAGCTTCGCCGACGTGAAGGGCAACTCCTACATCGTGCCGACCGCGAACCTCGCCTACATCGAGCTGGGCACCGAGGAGTCGCGTCGCGTGGGCTTCGTCGCCTGACCCGCGCATGTACATCCTCCTCGCCCTCGTCGGCGCCTGCGTGCTCGGCATCGCCGCGCACTTCCTGATCGGCGGTCGCGAACGGCGCGGCGTCGCACTCGCCCCGGCGATCGCGACGGCCGTCTCGGCGATCGTCTACACGGCTCTGCAGTGGTCCGGCGTGGGCGAGGACAGCGTCTGGCTGTGGCTGGCGAGCACCCTCGGAGCCGCCGCGGTCGCGGCGCTCGCCGCCGCGGCTCTCACCGCAGCGCGTCGACGCGGCGACGAGCAGCGGAGAGCCGCGCTCGGGATCTGAGCTAGGACGCGAGGCCCATCGCGTCCATGCGCCGGGCGTGCGCCCCCATCAGCTCGGTGTACACCGGCTCGATGCGAGCTTCCTCCACGGCGAGGAGTTCGGGACGCAGAGCCGCGCGACAGACGAGGATCGTGTCGCCCACGAGACGCCGCGCCCACATGGACAGCAGCGAGCGCCACTCCTCGTCGCTCTCGATCGTCTCCTGGATGATCGCGACGATCTCGTGGCGCGCGTCGTCCTCGCGCAGGATCTCCGCGACCCGCCGCCCCGTCTCGCCGTAGCTCGAAGCGAGCGCGAGATAGAAGTCGTCGAGCATGCCCGCCGTGATGTAGACCGCGAGCAGGGTCTCGCGCGGGCGCGCCCCGATGGTCTTGCGCCGGAACGCGTCCAGGTGCTCGCGGAACGGGAGCATGAGCTGCGTCGGGTCCTGACCGCGCGCCGCGATGATGTCGACGATGCCCCGGTGCTTGGTGAGCGCCGCACCGGCGGCCCGGGACAGCGACTCCTTCTCGGCCAGCTCGGGAGTCGCGCGGATGAGCCGCGTCAGCGTCTCGAAGTAGCCGAGCTGGAGGTAGGCCGCCTGGCCGAGGAATCGGTCGAGCTCCGGCGCCAGCTCCGCGAAGTCGACACGCGTCGCATCGCTCTGCTCGCCGCGGCTGCGCAGCGCCAGGGTGCGTCGCGGCGCGGCGTCGCGCTGCCAGAACCACTTAACCACGAGGTGTTCCTCCCGAGTCGGCCACGTCGTTCACAATACTCGGCAGAAGACGTCCTCCCTGCCCGGAGCCGCCCCTCCGGTAGGCTGGGCGTGTCCCCGCCGTCGGAGCGGGGCCCCGCGCCTGTGGCACACGAGACGGCGTGGCTCCGTTTACGAGGCGATCGCGCATGGTCGCCGGACAGGCATCTGAACAACAGTGACAACTTTCGCCGAACTCGGCATCGATCAGGACATCGTCGACGCACTGGCCGCGAAGGGCATCGTCGATGCCTTCCCGATCCAGGAGCAGACCATCCCCCTCGGGCTCCCGGGGCAGGACATCATCGGACAGGCGAAGACCGGTACCGGCAAGACCTTCGGCTTCGGCATCCCGGTCGTGCAGCGCCTCGGGAAGGATCCGGAGCACGGGGTCAAGGCCCTCATCGTCGTCCCGACCCGCGAGCTCGCGGTGCAGGTCTACGAGGACATCGATCTGCTCACGAGCAACCGCTCCACCAGCGTCGTCGCCATCTACGGCGGCAAGGCGTACGAAGGGCAGATCGACCAGCTCAAGGCCGGAGCGCAGATCGTCGTCGGCACGCCGGGGCGTCTCATCGACCTCGCCGGCCAGCGCCTCCTCGACCTCTCGAACGCGACCGAGGTCGTGCTCGACGAGGCCGACAAGATGCTCGACCTCGGCTTCCTCGCCGACATCGAGAAGATCTTCCAGAAGGTCCCCGCGGTGCGGCACACGCAGCTGTTCTCCGCGACCATGCCCGGTCCGATCGTCGCGCTGGCACGGCGGTTCATGACCAACCCGATCCACATCCGCGCCAACGACCCGGACGAGGGCCTGACGCAGGCGAACATCAAGCACCTCGTCTACCGCGCCCACTCGCTGGACAAGGACGAGGTCATCGCTCGCATCCTGCAGGCCGAGGGCCGGGGGAAGACGGTCATCTTCACGCGCACGAAGCGCGCAGCGCAGCGTCTGGTGGACGAGCTGAGCGACCGCGGCTTCAACGTGGGCGGCGTCCACGGCGACATGGGACAGGACCAGCGTGAGCGCTCCATGGCCGCGTTCAAGGCCGGCAAGAAGGACGTCCTCGTGGCGACGGACGTGGCGGCCCGCGGTATCGACGTCGACGACGTCACCCACGTCATCAACCACACCATCCCCGACGAGGAGAAGACCTACCTCCACCGCGCGGGACGCACGGGCCGCGCGGGCAAGACCGGGATCGCGGTGACGTTCGTGGACTGGGAGGACCTGCACAAGTGGGCCCTCATCAACCGCGCGCTCGAGTTCGGTCAGCCCGAACCGGTCGAGACCTACTCGTCGAGCCCGCACCTGTACACCGACCTCGACATCCCCGAGGGGACGAAGGGGCGGCTCGTGAGCGCGCCGAAGAAGGAAGCGGTCAAGACGGAGCGCACCCGTCGTCCGGAGCGCGCCGCGGACGCCGCCGAAGAGGGCACCGGAGAGGGCGGCACGCGCCGCCGTCGCCGCCGCCGCACCGGCTCGTCGTCTGTCGGCTCCACGTTCGCGGAGGGCACGCCCGAAGGGTCGTCCGGCGAGGGTTCCGCCGCGCAGACCGCCGACCGCGGCGCCGAGGGTGCCGGCACCCACGACGGCGCCGGCAAGGAGCACCACGACGGCAAGCCCGCCCCCGCCCGCCGTCGCCGCCGTCGTCGCGGCGGCTCCGGCACCGGGGCGGCACCCGTCACCGGCGCCTGATCCGCGTCATCGTCGTCCGAGGGGCGCCCGCACGGTCTGCCGTGGGGCGCCCTTCGTCGTGCAAGAGGTCGGCCGGAACCTGCGGCGGGTAGACCCAGGCGACGAGCACCACCGAGATGATCATCAGCAGGAACCAGGAGCTGAGCTTGCTCAGGGACACCGGCTGCCACCCCGCCGCCTGGTCGGGATACGCCCACGCGCCTGCCCACGTGCCGATGTTCTCGGCCAGGTAGATGAACACCGCCACCCCGGCGAAGACCGCGAGGAGCGACAGCCGGATGGTGCGGCGCCATACGCGGGCGTGCATGACGGTGGGCAGCCACAGCACCACCACCCCGGCGAGGAGCAGCCACCTGGCATCCCACCACCAGTGGTGGGTGAAGAAGTTGACGTAGATGGCGGCGGCCAGGACGGCCGTCAACCACCGGCGCGGGTAGCGGGTGAACCCGAGGTCGAACAGCCGGTACACGCGCACCATGTAGGAGCCGACCGCCGCGTACATGAACCCGCTGAACAGCGGGACTCCCCCGATGCGGAGGATGCCGTCCGCGGCATACGCCCAGGAACCGACGTCGGTCTTGAACAGCTCC
This sequence comes from Microbacterium sp. NPDC064978, assembly GCF_044543605.1. Classification (NCBI taxonomy): domain Bacteria; kingdom Bacillati; phylum Actinomycetota; class Actinomycetes; order Micrococcales; family Microbacteriaceae; genus Microbacterium; species Microbacterium sp. NPDC064978. Next base: position 868,577 of record NZ_JBITWF010000001.1, read on the forward strand.
ATCGCCGTGCCGGTGATGTGGAAGAGCACGATCACCCAGAGCTCCCGCCCGCTCTCGAGGCGGAACACGAGCATGGCCACCTGGATGAGCACGGCCGCGATCGTCAGCGCGTCGTTGCGGGCGAGCGCGGCGTCGTCGGGGTACCAGAGGCGGGCGGCGACGATCACCACCAGCAGCGCCGCACCGAACACGCAGGCCCAGGCCTGCTTCAGCACGAAGACGAGGAACTCGGCCAGCCCGGCGCGGAAGCCCGATGTCGGCACCGCACGGAGGAGTCGGCGAGCGATCGCGTCGACGCGGCGCTCCAGGGAGGTGGCACGTTGCATGCCTCGGACCGTATCGGTCCGCCTCGACAGAATGCCGGGAGACCGCCGACAGTCCGCCGGGGTCAGGGACGCCGCGGGCCGGAGCCGGAGGCGCGATCGATGATCCGGGCGACCATGTCCGCCGCGGTGGTGTTCTCCCCCGGCACGTTCGGTTTTCCGGTGCCGTGGTAATCGCTGGACCCGGTGACGATGAGGTCGTGCCGGGCTGCCAGTTCGCGCAGCAGCCGCTTGCCGGCGGCGGTGTTCTCCCGGTGGTCCACCTCGAATCCGGCCAGCCCCGCGTCGATCAGACGCTCGATGTACGGCACCGGCATCATCCGATCACGGCCCGCCGTCACAGGGTGCGCGATGATCGCCACGCCGCCCGCCTCGGTGAGAAGCCTCACGGCGGTCAGCGGGTCCGGGGCGTAGTGCGGCTCGTAGTAGCCCTCCCGCGGGTGGAGGATGCCGTCGAAGGCCTCGCCGCGGTCGCGTACGATGCCGCGCGCCACCAGCGCGTCCGCGATGTGGGGCCGGCCGACCGTCGCGTCGAGCGTCGTCTGGGCGAGGACGTCATCCCAGTGCAGGTCGTAATCGCGGCCGATGTTGCGGACGATGCGCTCCGCTCGTCCGATCCGGTCGTTCCGGATCCGGTCGGTCTCCGCCCGCAGCGCCGCATCCTCCGGATCGAAGAGATAGCCGAGCACGTGCACGCTGCGCCACTCGTGTTTGGCTGACAGCTCCATCCCGGGGAGGAAGGTCATGCCGAGCGCGACGGCGGCGTCGCCGGCCTCCGTCCAGCCCGTGGTGCGGTCGTGGTCCGTGAGCGCGGCGGTCCGTACGCCGTGCCGATGCGCCTGCCTCATGACCTCGGCGGGCGACTCGGTGCCGTCGGAGTGGTTGGAGTGCAGGTGCAGGTCGGCAGGACCGGCGGGTGGAACGGGCATCCTCCGAGCGTACCGAGCGTCGACGCGCGTGGCGCGGAAACCGGACCCGTATCGCGTGGACGGACCGGCGATGCGAGGCAGGGACTTCACAGGCGGCGCTTCTAGGCTGGAGGGGATGTTTCGTCTCCTGGGGATCCTGCTCACCGTGCTCTTCGCGATCGCGTCGGCGATCGTGGTGTGGCCGCAGTTCTTCCACCTCGAGCAGACCTACCCGTTCGCTCAGCTCGTCGCCGCCCGCGGCCTCGTGCTCGGCGGGTTCCTGGTCATCGCGGTGCTGGCGCTGCTGCTGCTCCTCGCCCGACCGCTGCGCGGGTTCGCGGCCTCGGTCCTGATCGTCGCCCTCCTCGGTGCTGCGGCGACGGGTGCGATCGGAGCGACCCGCGGCTTCGGGGTGGCGGCCCTGCCTGAGCGGACGGACACGAGTCTGCGGGTGCTCACCTGGAACACGGCGGGTGAGGCCGTCTCCGCCGAGCAGATCGCCCGGGAGATCCTCGAGCAGGAGGCCGACGTGGTGGCGCTGCCGGAGACCACCGAAGAGGTCGGCGAGCGGATCGCGCTCATGCTGCGCGAGCAGGGCCATCCGATGTGGGTGCACCATGTGCAGTTCCGCCCGGACGTGGAGGACGGCCCGCAGTCGTGGCAGACCACGGTCCTGGTGGCTCCCGAGCTCGGCGAGTACTCCGTGATCGAGTCCTCCAAGGACGGAAGCAACAACACCGGATCCGTGCCGAGCGCCGTGCTCATGCCGATCGACGGGGACGGCCCCACGATCGTCGCCGTGCACGCCGTCGCGCCGCGCATGGAGGAGATGCAGCAATGGCAGAGCGATCTGCAGTGGATCGCCGACCAGTGCCCTGCGGGTGACTTCATCCTCGCCGGAGACTTCAACGCCACCGTGGATCACATGGCCTCCCTCGGCGTCGACGGCGGCGACATCGGCTACTGCCGGGACGTCGCCTCCCGGACCGGCAACGGGATGTCCGGCACCTGGCCGAGCTCGTTCCCCGCCCTCGCCGGTGCCCCCATCGATCACGTGATGGCGTCCGCCAACTGGCGCCCCACCGGCTCTGCCGTCCTCGAGGATGCCGGCGGGAGCGACCACCGCGCCCTCATCGTGCAGCTCGAGCCGGCCGGCTGATCACGCTGCGCGGCCTCCAGGTGAGAGACTGGACGGATGAGCACCGGAGAAAACGACACGATCGCTGACGAGACCGTCGAAACCCCCGTCGAGAACAGCTCGACCAATCGCAAGCAGCCCTTCCCGCAGGGCTTCCTCGACACCATCTCCACCGGGTGGGCCGAGCGTCCGGAGACGCTGCCCGCGCCGCGCGCCCAGGCTCCGTACGCCGAGCGCCGCCGCGCTGCCGTCTCAGCCGCGTTCCCCGGCAAGCGGCTCGTGATCCCCGCCGGTTCGCTCAAGCAGCGCAGCAACGACACCGACTACGTCTTCCGCGCGCACTCCGCCTTCGCGCACCTCACCGGCTGGGCGTCCGACGCCGAACCGGACTCGGTGCTCGTCTTCGAGCCGACCGACGACGGGCATGACGTCACGCTGTACTTCCGCGAGCGCGCCGACCGCACCACGACGGAGTTCTACGCCGACGCCACGGTCGGCGAATTCTGGATCGGGCCGCGTCCGTCGCTCGCCGGTGTCGCCGCCGACCTGCAGCTGGCCACGGCGCACCTGCACGAGTTCGCCCCGGTCGAGGGCGAGCTGGTCCTCGAGGAGGACGAGACCCTCACCCGTGTCGTCTCGGAGCTGCGCCTCATCAAGGACGACTTCGAGATCGCCGAGATGCGCCGGGCCGTGGAGATCACGGCGCAGGGCTTCGACGACCTCATCCGCGAGCTCCCCGCCGCGGTGGCACATGCCCGTGGCGAGCGCGTCGTCGAGGGCGTCTTCCACCGCCGCGCCCGCGAGGACGGCAACGGCGAAGGCTATGACACGATCGCCGCGTCCGGACCGCACGCCTGCTACCTGCACTGGACGCGCAACGACGGCGCCGTCGTGCCAGGAGACCTCATCCTCGTCGATGCGGGTGTGGAGGCCGACAGCCTCTATACCGCCGACATCACCCGCACGCTCCCGGTGTCCGGGACGTTCACCGAGGTGCAGCGCCGGGTCTACGAGACGGTGCGCGAGGCCGCGGACGCGGCTCTCGCGGCGGCGAAGGTCGGCGTCCGCTTCCGCGACGTGCACGCGGCGGCCATGGCCGTGATCGCTGAGCGCACCGCGGAGTGGGGCCTCCTCCCCGTCACCGCGGAGGAAGCCCTGGACGCGGACAAGGGCGGCCAGCACCGTCGCTACATGGTGCACGGCACGTCGCACCATCTCGGCATCGACGTGCACGACTGCGCGCAGGCGCGCCGCGAGATGTACTACGACGGCATCCTCACGCCCGGCATGGTCTTCACGATCGAGCCGGGACTGTACTTCCAGATCGACGACCTCACGGTTCCCGCCGAGCTGCGCGGGATCGGCGTCCGGATCGAGGACGACATCCTGATGACCGAGGACGGCCCGGTCAATCTCTCCGCGGGCATCCCCCGCACGGCCGACGAGGTCGAGGCGTGGATGGCGCGTCTGCAGGGCTGACGACGGGCGGGAGCGGGGCGGCGGCCCCGCTCAGTCCCGCTGCCCGGTGACGAAGGCGTCGACCACCGGTGCGAGGTCCGCAGCGACCTCCGCCGGCGGACGCCTCCGCCCCTTCACCTCGAAGGAGTGCCCGCCGCCCTCGATCCAGTGCACCCGCGCGTCCTGACAGCCGGCGACGGCCTCGTCGAGCTGGGCGATCGGCTGGATGAACGGGTCCGCGGTGCCCTCCACGAAGAGCTGCGGGACGGTGATCGATGGCAGGTGCGCGATGCGGGGCCTATCCGGGCGGCCCGGCGGATGCAGCGGATAGCCGAGGTAGACGAGGCCGTCCACGGCAAGGCCCTCGGCGACGGCCATGGACGCCATGCGGCCGCCGTAGGACTTCCCGGTGGCCCACACGGCGGATCGTGGCGCCCGCGCGCGGGCCTCGGCGACCGCGGCCTCCCAGGTCGCGACCGCGTGGGCGGCAGGACCGGGCATGCGACGCCCCTGCTCGATGTACGGGAAGTTGAAGCGCAGAGTCGAGTACCCGAGCGCCGCGAGTGCGCGGTCGAAACCGACGAGGAACGGATGGTCCTTCGCGGCCCCCGCCCCGTGCGCGATCAGGACGACGTCGTCACGGGTACCCGGCGTCCACTCGGCGGACACCGTGATCGCCCCGGCGGGCAGAGCGACCTCGATGCGCAGGGCGGTGGCCCCCGTGGTCACCGCACGGACCCGGGGGTGCCCGTCTCCGGGTCGGCCGGCCGCGGCGGAAGACCCGGCTCGGGAGCGGGGGCAGGCTCCGGAGCGGGGGCAGGCTCGGGAGCGGGAGCGGGCTCCGGAACAGGCTCAGGAGCGGGAGCCGGAGCGCCCTGCGGGATCCGCTCGCCGTACTTCGGCGGCTCGTCCAGGTTCACCGGAGGACGCACGGGGGCGACCCGCTGCGCGCCGAGGACCTGCCGCGCCTTCGCCAGCGAGCCGGGCTGCACGGTCACCTCGTAGTGATCCGCAGCGAACTGCGTCACGCTCGCGAAGTCCCGGCGGCGGCGCACGATGGCGTAGGTGATGAGGCTGAGCAGCATGCCCACCGCGACGCCGATGAGGACGAAGCCGACGAACAGCTGGATCGGCACCTCGGGGTTGCCCAGGACGAGGATCGCCGACAGGAAGAGTCCGATGAGCACCCCGTTGATCGCTCCCGAGCGCGCGGCGGCGGCGTAGCCGAGCCGTCCGGTCACCCGCTCGACCGTCCGCACGCTCTGCCCGACGATCGCGATGTCGCGCGCGGGTACCTCTCCGGCGATCAGCTTCGACACCGCCTTCTGCGCGCTCTCGTAGTCGCGCATGGAGGCGACGATCTCACCGGTGTCCGTGCCGCTCGCGGGGCGATTCAGCATGCTCATCCGGCTATTCTTCCACGTCGTGCCCCGCGGCCGGCCGAGCGACCGCCGCAGCCGCCGCCCCGGCACGCCGCGGGCTACGCTGGTCGAGTGAGCACACAACGGGTTTTCGCCGCGCGCCTGGCAGGGTGCGCCGTCTTCGATCCCGTCGGCGACCGCCTCGGCAAGGTCCGGGATGTCGTCGTCGTGTATCGAAGTACCGCGGCCCCGCGTGTCATCGGGCTGGTCGTGGAGATCCCCGGCCGCCGGCACGTGTTCCTCTCGATCGGCCGGGTGACGTCCATCCGGTCCGGGCAGGTCATCACCACCGGCCTCATCAACGTCCGCCGCTTCTCCCCGCGCGCCGGCGAGGTGCGCGTCCTCGCCGAGATGCTGGGCCGACGGGTGAGCCTCACCGACGGCAGCGGCACGGCCGTGATCGAGGACGTGGCGATCGAACCCAACCGCCTCGGCGAGTGGGCGATCAGCCAGCTCTTCCTGCGTCGCCCGAAGACCGGCGCGTCGCCGTTCGCCAAGGGCCCGACGACGTTCGCCGCCTGGAGCGAGGTGACCGAGGAACAGGCGCCGGGCGAGTCCCAGTCCGCCGAGCAGCTCGTCGCCTCCTACTCCGAGCTGCACGCCGCCGACCTCGCCAACACGCTCCTCGACCTCCCGCAGCAGCGGATGATCGAGGTGGCGGAGGAGCTCTCCGACGACCGCCTCGCCGACGCCCTCGAGGAGATGCCCGAGGACGAGCAGGTGCACATCCTCGACCGCCTCGGCGAGGAGCGCGCGGCCGACATCCTCGACCAGATGGAGCCGGACGACGCCGCCGACCTGCTGGCCCAGCTCCCACCCACCCAGCTGGAGGAGCTGCTCCAGCGGATGGAGCCGGAGAGGGCGGAGGACGTGCGGATGCTCCTGCGCTACGGCCCGGACACGGCGGGCGGTCTGATGACCCCGGAGCCGATCATCCTCTCCGCCGATGCCACGGTCGCCGAGGCGCTGGCGCTCATCCGCCGTCACGAGCTGCATCCGGCCCTCGCCGCGGCCGTGTTCGTCACGCTCCCGCCGTTCGAGACCCCCACCGGCCGCCTGCTCGGGCTCGTGCACTTCCAGCGGATGCTGCGCTACCCGCCGCACGAGCGTCTCGGCGCCATCCTCGACGACAGCCTCGAGCCGGTGCCGGTCACCGCCTCCGCGGCCGAGGTCGCCCGCATGCTCGCCAGCTACGACCTCGTCTCGCTGCCGGTCATCGACGCCGCGCACCGCCTCGTCGGCGCGATCAGCATCGACGACGTCCTCGACTACCTGCTGCCGGACGACTGGCGCACCCACGACAGCGACGACGTGGCGCCGCCCGTGACGGAGACGCACTGATGGCGCGCAAGGAGCGGGCCGCCCGCCTCGACGCGCCAGGACGGACGAGCACCCGCCCCCGTTCCACCTCGCGCGACCGCTTCGGCCGCTTCACGGAGTGGGTCGCCCGCGCGATGGGAACTCCCGCATTCCTCGTCATCCTCAGTCTCTTCTGCATCCTCTGGATCGGCTGGAACACGCTGATGCCGCGCGAGGTCCGCTTCGACGACGCCGCGCTCGGCTTCACCGCGCTCACCCTCATGCTGTCGCTGCAGGCGTCGTACGCCGCGCCGCTCATCCTCCTCGCGCAGAACCGCCAGGACGACCGCGACCGCGTGCAGATCGAGCAGGACCGGCAGCGCGCCGAACGGAACCTCGCGGACACCGAGTACCTGGCCCGTGAGATCGTCGCACTGCGGATGTCGCTGGAGGAGCGCAACGCGCAGGTGGTCACCCGCGACGTGCTGCGGCAGGAGCTCCGTGCCCTGCTGGCAGAGCTGGGCGACACCGAGGAGAAGTCCGCGGGCGGCGCCGCCTCATGACCGCGGCCGAGAACGTCAGAGCCGCAGTGGCGGCGGTGACCGACCCGGAGCTGCGGCGACCGATCGGCGACCTCGACATGGTGCGCGACATCACGGTCGAAGACGGGGTGGCGCGTGTGGGCATCGTGCTGACGATCGTCGGATGCCCCGCCGCCGACCGCATCGAGCGCGACGTGCGCGGCGCCGCCGCCGCGGTCCCCGGCATCACGGACGTCGCGGTCGAGGTGGGCGTGATGACGCCTGCCGAGCGCAAGGCCCTCACCGAACGGCTCCGCGCCGGCCGCCCGGCGCGGCACATGCCGTTCGGGCCCGACTCGCTCACCCGCGTGATCCTCGTCTCCAGCGGGAAGGGCGGCGTCGGCAAGTCGACGGTCACCGCGAACCTCGCGGTCGCCCTCGCCGACCAGGGCCTCGCCGTCGGCCTGGTGGATGCGGACGTGCACGGCTTCTCGATCCCCGGACTGCTCGGGATCCCCTCCGGCACGCAGCCGACGCGCATCGACGACCTCATGCTGCCGCCGGTGGCCCACGGGGTGAAGACCATCTCGATCGGGATGTTCCTGCGCGACGGGGAGTCCGTGGTGGCCTGGCGCGGACCGATGCTGCACCGCACGGTCTCGCAGTTCCTCACCGACGTCTTCTTCGGCGACCTCGACGTCCTGCTCATCGACATGCCCCCTGGCACCGGGGACATCGCCATCTCGATCGGGCAGCTCCTCCCCCACGCCGAGGTGCTCGTGGTCACCACACCCCAGGCGGCGGCCTCCGACGTGGCCATCCGCAGCGGGCTCGTGGCACGCCAGACCGGACAGCGCGTGATCGGCGTGGTCGAGAACATGGCCGCATACACGCTCCCCGACGGCACCGTCGTCGATCTCTTCGGGGCCGGCGGCGGCGCATCTGTCGCGGAGGCCCTGTCCGTGCCCGACGCTGCGGTGCCGCTGCTGGCCTCCATCCCGCTCAGCCCGGCCCTCCGCCAGGGCGGGGACGAGGGCGTTCCGGTCGTCACCTCCGCGCCGGACGATGCCGCCGCGGGGGCGATCCGCGCGCTGGCGGAGGCGCTCGCGCGTCGAGGGCGAGGCCTGGCCGGCCGAACGCTGCCCATGTCGATCGGGTGAGGGCGCGTGGGAGGATGGACGGATGCCGCATCGCTCCGTGACCGTGGATGAAGGGCTTCTGCGGAGGATGGCCAGAGACGCGGCCGTCTACGCGCTGACCAGGCCTGTCGCGATCGTGATGTGGGTCGCGCTGGCGGCGGGCCTCGTGCTCTCCGTCCTCACCCTCAACGACCGTCTCGCCGCCGGAGAGGAGGTGAGCGCGCTCGTCGCCTGGATGCCCGCGGTGACCATCGCTCTGGGAGCGTATGCGGTGATCCTCACCACCTCGAGCGCCCGTCGGGCCGTGCGCGCCGCGATGCCGGTGGAGAGCGTGGTGTGGGTCGCGCTCGACGAGGATCGTCTGCAGCTGGGCAGCGATCGCCGCCGTTCCGAGATCCCCTACCGCACGTTCCAGAGCCTGCGCGTCGGCCGGGACGCGGTGATCTTCAAAGTCCGCGATGCCTCCGTCGCCACCGCCATTCCGCGTTCCCTCTTCAGCGACGAGGAGTTGGCGACGCTGCGGACGCGGATCTCGTGACCCGGGCGGCTCAGGTCGCCTCGGTGTCGAACGGCGGACGGTTCTCCGCGCTGAAGGTCGGCGGCGCGGTGCGCGGGGCCACCGGCTCCGCGATCGTCGCCGTGGCCTGCGCGGGGGTCGCGGGCTCCGGCTCCTCCAGGAGCGCGTCGCGGATGATGCGCCGAGGGTCGTACTGCCGCGGGTCGAGCTTGCGCCAGTCCACGTCGTCGAGCTCCGGACCCATCTCCTCGCGCACGCGGGACTTCGTGTCGCGGAGGTATTCACCGGCCTTGCGCACGATGCGCGCGAAGCCCTCCGCGGCACGCGGCAGACGCTCGGGGCCGATGATCAGCACGGCGATCAGGCCGATGAGCAGCAGCTTCTCGAAGGTGAGGCCGAACGTCATGTGACCAGGCTACCGCCGCGCCTGCAGGCTCTGCGCGCGGTGAGCGAATACCCTGGAGACATCAGCCATGCACGCAGGAGAGGCAGGTCATGAGCGAGCACGACGCCAACGCGCGCTTCCTTCGGGAGTCCATCGTCGAGCCGGAGACCATCGCCCGCGCTCGCGCCCACGCCGTCGAGCTGGGGGCCGCCCCGATCAGCGCGGTCGTCGGCTCGCAGATCGCCGTGCTCGCCGCCGCAGGCACCGCCCGCTCCATCGTCGAGATCGGCACCGGCGCCGGCGTCTCCGGACTCTGGCTGCTGCGCGGCGCGCCGACCGCGGTGCTGACCTCGATCGACAACGAGCCCGAGCACCTCGCCGCCGCCCGCCAGGCGTTCGCGGACGCGAAGGTGCCCGCCACTCGTGCCCGGTTCATCGCCGGTCGCGCGATCGACGTGCTCCCCCGGATGAACGAGGCGTCGTACGACATCGTCCTCGTGGACGCCGACCCCGAGAACGTCATCGAGTACGTCTCGCACGGCCTCCGCCTCGCCCGCACGGGCGGCCTGGTCCTCGTGCCCCGCATCCTCGCCGGGGGCCGCGTGGCCGACCCCGTCCAGCGCGACGACATCACATCCGCCTACCGGTCGCTCGTGCAGGAGACCCAGGAGTCGTCGGCGGTGCTGGCGACCGTCTCCCCCGCGGGCGAGGGTCTGCTGCAGCTGATCCGCCTCGACGACCGCGCCTGATCGGACGCCGCTCACGCGAAGAGGGCGAGGGATCCGCGGATCCATCGCCCTCTCGGTTCCGCCGCAGCGGACCAGATTCGATCAGGCCGGGGCCACGACGGCACCGAGCACGTCGTGAAGCTCCTTGGCCTCGGCGTCGTTCACGGAGACGACCAGGCGGCCTCCTCCTTCGAGCGGAACACGCACGATGATGAGTCGTCCCTCTTTCACGGCCTCCATGGGTCCGTCTCCGGTCCTCGGCTTCATCGCTGCCATCGTGGCTCCCTTTCCTCCGGTGGTATGGGACGAGTTTATCGGGTGCGGCCGCGCCGTGGACGTCACCGGACACAATCCGCGTCGCCGCGTCGTCAGGGCACCTGCCAGAACGTACTGCCGAGGGCATACACGTGATAGATCCAGACCCACTGACCCAGCAGGCACAGCGCGAGCACGCCGAGCCGCCAGGCACGGGAGCGCGGGACCGCGACCGCTCCCCACGCCGGGCTGAGCGGCAGCAAGAGGCGGAAGGTGCTCGACTGGGGGAAGAACACCGCGAGCAGATAGAGCAGGTAGCTCGCGCTCCAGAGACGCAGATCCGGGCCGAGCGCGCGCACCTGCGGGGACAGCAGCAGCGCGGCGGCCGCGGCGAGCACGAGGACGACGAGGGCGACGGGTCCCCATCCCGGCGGCAGACCCCACAGCTCGAACCAGAAGTGCGACGCCTGCACCCATCCCTCGAAGGGCACGAAGCCCTCGACGCCGCCGACGATCCAGTGCCGTCGCCACGCGAGCTCCGTGGCGAGGTAGGCGCCGGGGTCTCCGGTCACGACGCCCGCGATCAGCTGCCAGGCGAATCCGGTGGCCGTCGCCAGCGCGCCGAGTGCCACGATGTGCACCACTTCCCTGGCGCCCAGCGGATCGGTGCGGCGGTGCCTCCAGCGAAGGATCCCGTGCAGGCCGAGGTACAGCGCGAAGGCGAGCACGCCGGGACGGGTGAACCCCAGAACGGGGATCAGCACGTACAGCCAGGCGTAGTTCCGCCGGATCGTCGCGTCCAGGGCGAGGAACAGCAGCAGCAGGAAGAGCGTCTCGGCGTATCCGACCTGGAACAGGGCGGCGAGCGGACCGGATGCGAAGAAGACGACGGCCCACAACGCGGCCGCGTTCCCGACGCGGTCGCGGAGCAGCCGATGCAGGGCGAGACAGGCCAGGTAGCCGGCACCGAGCGAGAGCACGAGGGCGCCGGCCGCCCAGGAACCGAGCACGAAGCCCAACGCCTTCGCGGCGTACGCGAACACCGGCATGAACGCCCAGGCGTTCTCGGCCACCTGCCCGTCGTCCGTCAGCGGGAGGTCCGAGGGATAGCCGTGCACGGCCACCTGCCAGTACCACTGCGCATCCCATCCGAGGACGAAGTCGATGAGTCCCGCGTCGTCGCCGAAGCGGGAGAACACCGTGGACAGGGAGGCCGCGGCGATGAGGAATCCGGTCGTCACGACCCGTGCGAGGACGTAGACGATGCCGATGCGCAGGGCGAGCGGCATCCGCGCCCAGCGCCGCGTGAGCGTCAGTGCGACGTGAGCCATGCGCGCAGACCCCGCTCGACGGCGTCGATCTGGGCGAGCGGCACGCGCTCCTCGTCGTGATGGGCGAGATGCGGGTCGCCGGGTCCGTAGTTCACGGCCGGGATGCCGAGGGCCGAGAAGCGGGCCACGTCGGTCCACCCGTACTTCGGCTGCGGCTCCGCGCCGACGGCCGCGACGAAGCGGCGCGCGATGTCGGCGTCCAGACCGGGGCGCGCGCCCTCGGCGGCATCCGTGATCTCGACGTCGAATCCGGCGAGGACCGCCCGGACGTGGGCCTCGGCGTCGGCCGCGGACTTGTTCGGCGCGAAGCGGTAGTTGACCTCGACCTCGCAGGCGTCCGGGATGACGTTGCCCGCGACCCCTCCTGCGATGCGGACCGCGCTGAGCCCCTCCCGGTAGAGCAGGCCCTCGACCATCACCTCGCGCGCCCGGTACTCGGACAGCCGAGTGAGGATGGGGGCCGCGCGATGGATCGCGTTCTCGCCGATCCAGGCCCTGGCACTGTGCGCGCGGACGCCCGTGGTCCGCACGATCGCCCGCAGCGTGCCGTTGCACCCACCCTCGACCTGTCCGTTCGACGGCTCCCCGAGGATGGCGAAGTCGGCCTGGAACAGGTCGGGCCGTGCCGCGGCGAGAAGCCCGAGGCCGTTCAGGGAGGCCGCGACCTCCTCGTTGTCGTACCACATCCAGGTCACGTCGATCGCGGGGTCGGTGAGCTCGGCGGCGAGCTTGAGCTGCACCGCGACCCCGGCTTTCATGTCGACGGTGCCCCTTCCCCACAGATGCGGCACGCCGTCGATCTCGACGTCGCGCGTGGGCAGGTTGTCGTTGAGGGGCACGGTGTCGATGTGCCCGGCGATCGCCACGCGCTGCGCTCGGCCGAGATCCGTGCGGGCGACCACCGTGTTGCCGTGGCGGATGACCTCCAGGTGCGGCAGACCGGACACGGCCTCCTCGATCAGGTCGGCCAGGGTCTTCTCATCGCCGGAGACGCTCGGGACATCGCAGATCGCGCGGGTGATGTCGGCGGAGGACGCGGTCAGATCGAGCACCATGCCCCCAGCCTACTGATGCCCGTCATGCGGGACGGGACACCGTCGTCGGCGCGATACCGTGGAGGCATGAGCGACGCACGATCTGTCTGGGGACTGGGCCTGACGACCACCGCGAGCGACGGCACGGTCCTCGACGCGTGGTACCCGGAGGTCCGCTCGTCCGCGCCGTCCGCGGACGAGGTCGCCACCGCCCGCACCGCGCTCGACGCGCAGACGGGCCAGGACGAGCGGCGCGACGTGACCATCGCGGTCGTCGAGCTCACGATCGATCTGGACGCGGCTCCGGCCTCCACGGCGGACGCCTATCTGCGCCTGCACGCCCTGTCGCACCTGCTCGTGCGGCCGAACGCCCTCAACCTGGACGGCATCTTCGGTCATCTGCCGAACGTCGCCTGGACCAATGCCGGCCCCCTGCTCCCCGCCGATGCGGCGCGCCTGCGCCCGCAGCTCCAGCGCGCCGGGATCCAGATCCAGGGTCTGGACAAGTTCCCCCGCCTCACCGACTACGTGCAGCCCGCCGGGGTGCGCATCGCCGACGCCTCGCGCGTGCGGCTGGGCGCCCACCTCTCCCCGGGCACCACCGTCATGCACGAGGGCTTCGTGAACTTCAACGCCGGAACCCTCGGCGCCTCGATGGTCGAGGGTCGCATCTCGCAGGGCGTGGTGGTCGGCGACGGCAGCGACATCGGCGGCGGGGCCTCGATCATGGGCACGCTCTCCGGTGGCGGGTCGCACCGTGTGTCGATCGGCGCCCGCACGCTGCTCGGCGCGAACGCCGGCATCGGCATCTCCCTCGGCGACGACTGCGTCGTGGAGGCCGGGCTCTACGTCACCGCCGGCACGAAGATCGTCCTCGCCGACGGCCCCGCGACCGCCGACGGCGGACGGAAGACCGTCAAGGGCGCCGATCTCTCGGGTGAGGACGGCCTGCTCTTCCGTCGCAACTCCCTCACGGGCGCCGTCGAGGCCGTCCGCCGGGCCGGTGTCGGCGTGACGCTCAACGAAGCGCTCCACGCCTGACAGCGCACCTGCAGCCTTCGACCGGTCGCCGCTGGTAGACTGGGGTCGTTGCCCGCGCCGCCGGCCGGTCAGCATCGTCGTCGTCTAGGGGTCTCCGAGGACCGAAGCGAGCGCCCGCGCTCCCCTCTCCAGCCCGAACTGGCCATTCGCACGGCGAACGGACGCGCACTCGCTGCGTCTTCGCCCACCTCACCCCACTATCCCGCGCCGTTCTCGTGCGCTGACGGAGTTCTCTGCATGTCTTCCTTCCTCGAGCTCGGCGTTCCCGCCGAGCTCGCCACCGTTCTCGCCGCCTCCGGAAAGACCGAGGCGTTCGCCATCCAGCGCGACACCCTGCCCGACTCGCTCGCCGGCCGTGACCTCCTCGGTCGCGGACGCACGGGCAGCGGCAAGACCATCGCCTTCGCGCTCCCGCTCGTCGCCCGCCTGGCTGCCTCCGGCCACAAGCGCCGCTCCGGCCTGCCGCGCGGCCTCGTGCTCGCCCCCACCCGCGAGCTGGCCACCCAGATCGCCGCGACCGTCGCCCCCCTGGCCGAGGCCGTCGGACTGCGCGTCACCACCGTGTTCGGCGGCGTCAGCCAGCGTCCGCAGGAGCAGGCGCTGCAGGGCGGCGTCGACATCGTCGTCGCCTGCCCCGGCCGTCTGGAAGACCTCATGAAGCAGCAGATCGTGCGTCTCAGCGCGATCGAGGTCACCGTGCTCGACGAGGCCGACCACATGGCCGACCTCGGCTTCCTCCCCGGCGTCACCCGCATCCTCTCGGCGACCCCCGCCGACGGTCAGCGCCTGCTGTTCAGCGCGACGCTGGACCGCGGCGTCGACACCCTCGCCCGCCGGTTCCTCACGAACGCCGTCAGCCACGAGGTCGACGAGGCGAGCGTGCCCGTCGGCGAGATGACCCACCGGGTGCTCGTCGTCGACTCCCCGGAGAACAAGACCGTGCTGGTGCGCGACCTCGCCTCCGGCACGGGCCGCCGCATCCTCTTCACGCGCACCAAGCACCAGGCGAAGAAGCTCGCCAAGCAGCTCACCGCCGCCGGCATCCCGGCCGTCGACCTGCACGGCAACCTGTCCCAGAACGCGCGCGAGCGCAACCTCGGCGCCTTCTCCGCCGCTCCTGAGGACGGCGGCGTCCGCGTCCTCGTCGCGACCGACGTCGCGGCCCGCGGTGTGCACGTCGACAACGTCGACCTCGTCGTCCATGTCGACCCGCCCGTCGAGCACAAGGCGTACCTGCACCGTTCCGGACGCACGGCTCGGGCCGGCGCGGCCGGCACCGTCGTCACCGTCGTCCTGCCCGAGCAGCGCCGCGACGTGAAGGATCTCCTGCGCAAGGCCGCGATCACGGCACCGCTGGAGAACCTCACCACCGACGCCGTCACCGAGCTCGTCCCGGAGCGGGCACCGCACGTGCGGCCCGCGCCACCGCAGCCGCAGCAGCAGCGCTCCGCGAAGCAGCGACCGGCGGGTGGCGAGAGGAGCACCGCGACCACCCCGCCGTCCCGCCGCCGTCGTCGTCCCCGCGCCGCGGGCCAGGGCGGCGCGCCGGGCTCGCAGCGTCAGGGCGGCCAGGGCCGTCAGGGCACGCGTGGAGCCCAGGGACGCTGATCCCGGCTCGCGCCTGACAACAGCGAAGGCCCCCTCGCACTCCGGTGCGAGGGGGCCTTCGGCGTCTACGGCGCAGCGCTCAGCGCGTCGGGAACGCGCGCTCCGGCGACCCGGTGTAGAGCTGCTGCGGGCGGCCGATCTTGGTCTGCGGGTCGAGCTGCAGCTCGCGCCACTGGGCGAGCCAGCCGGGAAGACGGCCGATCGCGAAGAGGACGGTGAACATACGCGTGGGGAATCCCATCGCCTTGTAGATCACGCCGGTGTAGAAGTCGACGTTCGGATACAGGCGCCGCTCACGGAAGTAGTCGTCGGCGAGGGCGATCTCCTCGAGCTCCTTCGCGAGGTCCAGGAGCGGATCCGTGACGCCGAGCGAGCTCAGCACCTCGTCTGCGGCCTCCTTGACGAGCTTGGCGCGCGGGTCGTAGTTCTTGTACACCCGGTGCCCGAAGCCCATCAGCTTCACGCCCTCTTCCTTGTTCTTCACCCGCTCGACGAACCGGGAGACGCTCTGACCCGAGTCGCGGATCTGGCCGAGCATGGTGAGGACCGCCTCGTTCGCACCGCCGTGCAGGGGTCCGGACAGGGCCTGGATCCCGGCCGAGACGGAGGCGAACTGGTTGGCGCCGGTCGAGCCGACGAGACGGACGGTGGAGGTCGAGGCGTTCTGCTCGTGGTCCTCGTGCAGGATGAGCAGCAGTTCGAGGGCCTTCACCATCGTCGGGTTGATCTCGTACGGCTCGGAGTTCACGCCGAAGTTCAGCTTCAGGAAGTTCTCCACGAAGCCGAGCGAGTTGTCCGGGTAGAGGAACGCCTGGCCGACGCTCTTCTTGTGCGCGTAGGCGGCGATCACCGGGAGCTTGGCGAGCATGCGGATGGTGTTCAGCTCGACGTGCTCGGGGTTGTGCGGGTCGGTCTGGCCCTCGTAGTACGTCGACAGAGCGGCGACGGCGGACGACAGCACCGACATGGGGTGCGCGGTGTGCGGCAGCGCGGAGAAGAAGCGCTTGAGGTCTTCGTGCAGCAGTGTGTGGCGACGGATCTTCTCGTCGAACTCGGCCAGCTCCGTGGCGGACGGCAGCTCTCCGTAGATGAGCAGCCAGGCGACCTCGAGGTAGCTGGTGCTGCCGGCGAGCTGCTCGATCGGATAGCCGCGGTACCGCAGGATGCCCTTGTCACCGTCGATGAACGTGATGTCCGACTTGGTGGAGGCCGTGTTGACGAAGCCGTAGTCGAGCCCCGTGAGGCCGGTCTGACGGGTCAGCGTCGAGAAGTCGATGCTGTCGTGGCCCGCGGTGCCGCGGACCAGGGGGAATTCGGCGGTGGTGTCGCCGATCGTCAGCTTCGCCGTCTGGTCTGCCGCAGCGCTCACGCGGACCTCCTCCTTCTGTCTGATCGCCCCGGCGTCGCGGGCGTCAGCAAGTTCTTGATCAAGCCGGAACTGGCGATCTCTCGGGCGCTGAGCGCCTGGCCGGGTGCCGACCGAATCGCCTTTACAGCCTAGTCGTCACACAGGCCTACTGTGACAACCGCCAAAGGGATCGGCACAGCAGGGAGGGTTCCTACAGATCCGCTCCGCGCAGACGCCGAGCCGCCTCGGCGACGAGGTCCGTCGGCGCCGTCAGCGACAGCCGCACATGCTCGGGGGACGACGCTCCGTAGAAGTGCCCTGGTCCGGCGAGGATCCCGAGGTCGGCGAGACGCGCCATCGACTCCCAGGCGTCGCGTCCCTCCGTCGCCCAGAGATAGAGCCCGGCCTGCGACCCGTCGATGCGGAAGCCGGCCGCCTCGACGGCGGGGAGCAGCAGGGCGCGCCGCTCACGGTAGAGCTCCTTCTGCGCCACGACGTGCGCCTCGTCACCGAGGGCGACGACCATCGCCTGCTGGACGGGCGCAGGCGGCATGAGGCCGAGATGCTTGCGCGCGGTGAGGAGCTCGCCGACCACGCGGGCGCATCCGGCGACGAAGGCCGCGCGGTATCCCGCGAGGTTGGACTGCTTGCTCAACGAATAGACGCTGAGGAGGTTGGCCCGCGTGCCGCCGGTCACCCGGGGGTCGAGCACCGACGGGATGGGCTCGTCCGCCCAGGGGCCGTCCCATCCCAGTTCGGCGTAGCACTCGTCGCTCGCCAGCACGGCGCCCAGCTCCCGCGCCCGCTGCACGGCCACGGCGAGCTCGTCGACGGTCCACGTGCGGCCGTCCGGGTTGCCGGGGGTGTTGATCCAGATGAGCTTCGCGCCCTCCGGCCACTCCGCCGGGTCGTCGGCCGCCAGGGGCGTCGCCCCCGCCACCCGCGCGCCGACCTCGTACGTCGGGTAGGCGACGCGGGGATGCACGACGATGTCTCCGGCACCGAGCCCCAGCAGCGTGGGCAGGAGCGCGACGAGCTCCTTGGAGCCGATCGTCGGCAGCACGTTGTCGACCCGGAGGTCCGGGACGCCGCGGCGGCGGGCGTACCAGTCGACGATCGCCTCCCGGAGCGCGGGGGTGCCGACGGTCTGCGGATATGCATGGGCGTCGGTCGCCTCGGCGAGTGCCTGACGGACGACCTCCGGCGTGGGATCGACCGGCGAGCCGACGGAGAGGTCGACGAGACCGTCCGGGTACCGGGCGGCGCGCTCGCGGTAGGGGACCACGGCGTCCCAGGGGTAGTCGGCGAGGTCGCGGACGCTCACGGAGCGTGCCTACTCGCCCTGCGGCGGGAGCGCGGCGATGATCGGGTGGTCGAACGGGTAGACGCCGACCTTGGCGGCGCCGCCGGGCGAGCCGATCTCGTCGAAGAACTCGACGTTGGCCTTGTAGTAGTCCTGCCACTCGTCGGGGAGGTCGTCCTCGTAGTAGATCGCCTCGACGGGGCACACCGGCTCGCACGCCCCGCAGTCCACGCACTCGTCCGGGTGGATGTAGAGCGACCGTTCGCCCTCGTAGATGCAGTCAACGGGGCACTCGTCGATGCAGGCGCGATCCTTGACATCGACGCACGGGAGGGCGATCACATACGTCACCCCCTCAGTCTACGACCCGTGGACCTCGGGTTCCTCCGAGGACGGCGTGGCGGGGCGGACCGGCTGCCGGGAGAACGACGGCCACGCGATGACGAGCAGTACGATGCCGGCGGCGAGATAGGTCCAGATGCGCCCGGCGAGGGTGTCCTGCACGACGACGGAGCCACCGGGACCGACGCCCGAGATGAGTACGATCATGGCCAGCATCCCGAGACCGGCGGCGACCGCGGCCCCCCGGTCGTGGGTGAGCGCCCGCACGGCGATGAGGATCGCGGCACACGCGACAGCGGCGACGATCAGGCCGATCGGGATCGGCCCCCACATGACGCTGTGCGCGATGGTTCCCGCGACGCCGTAGACCCCGCCCACCAGGGCAGCGGCCACCCAGGACAGCACCCTCGACAACCACTTCCCGCGCACCCCCCGATCCTACCCGGGCCGTGCCCGGCGAGACGACGGCTCAGGCGGCGAGACCGGACAGCCGCAGCAGGGCGGCGACGAGGGCGGCGGACGCCACCACCACGAGGAACGACTGCCGCAGCCAGAGGAGTCCCGCCGCGACGAGCAGGGCGGGCACGCGGGCGTCCACGGTGATCGCCTGCCCGTCCCCGAGGGACTGCACCGCGACGAGGGCGGCGAGCAGGGCGACGGTGAGGAGGTCGGAGATGCGGGCGGGGCGCGGCGCCTCGAGCACCTTCGGCGGCACGAGATAGCCCACGGCCTTCAGCGCGAGGCAGATCAGGGCGGCGAAGAGGATGGCGCTCCAGAGGCTCATGCGACCCCCTCGCCTTCGCCGGCGCTCGCGGGACGCGGTGTCCCCAGCCAGTTGAACCACCCGACGACGATCGCGACGACAGCGGCGACGAGCACCGGGAGCCCCGGCATGAGGAACGGGGTGAGGGCTGCCGCGATCACGGCGGCCGCGATCCCGACGGCGACGGCCTGCCGCTCACGCAGACGCGGCCACAGCAGGGCGAGGAAGGCCGCAGCCGCCGCGGCATCCAGCCCCCAGGCCCTCGGGTCGCCGAGCACGTCGCCGACCAGCGCACCGACCAGCGTGGTGAGGTTCCAGCCGAGGAAGATCCCGACGCCCGTGACCCAGAATCCGACGCGACGCAGACGCGGATCGTCCTGCGCGATCGCCACGGCGGTGGACTCGTCGATGGTGAAGTGCGCGGCGGCCGCTCGCCGTGCCGGTCCGCCCCCGATGAGCGGCGACATGCGCATCCCGTAGGCGACGTTGCGCACGCCGAGGAGTGCCGCCGATGCGATCGCCGAAGGCAGGGCGGCCAGGCCACCGGCGGCGAACACCCCCACGAACGCGAACTGCGATCCCCCGGTGAACATCAGGAGGCTGAGCACGCACGTCTGCCAGACGTCGAGCCCCGCGGCGACGGCGAGCGCGCCGAAGGAGATGCCGTAGGCGCTCGTGGCGAGCACGACACCGAGCGCCTCGCGCCACACCTCACGCTCAGCGGTCACCGGGTCCCGCTCCACCGCGACGTTCGCTTCACTGAACACACGATCATCATTCTGAACATGGCGATCCGTATAGTCAAGCGAACGATCGTTTGCCATGATGAACGCATGGAGGATCTCCGCACCCGCATCGCCCGCACGCTCCGCCGCGAGCGCGAGGCCGCGAACCTGTCCGTCTCCGAACTCGCCCGACGGGCCGGGATCTCGAAGGCCACGGTCTCGCAGCTCGAGAGCGGTGCCGGCAATCCGAGCGTGGAGACGCTGTGGGCGCTGGGCGTCGCGCTCGGCGTGCCCTTCGCGGTGCTCGTCGACCAGCAGGCCAACGCCCCGACCCTCATCCGCGCCGACGACCTCGCGGGCGTGCCGTCCTCCGCCGCGGCTTACAGCGCCACCCTGCTCTCCGCGAGCCCTCCGGGTGCCCGGAGAGACGTCTACCTGATCCAGGCGGAGCCCGGCGACCCCCGCCGGTCCGACCCCCACCACGCGGGCACGGTCGAGCACGTGATCCTCATCGCCGGGCAGGCACGGGTCGGTCCCCCCGACGATGCCGTGGTGCTGAACCCCGGCGACTATCTGACCTATGCCGGCGACGTCGCGCACGTCTTCGAGGCGGTCGAGCCCGGCACGAGCGCCGTCCTCATCTCCGAGCTGCGCTGAGGTTCACTCCCCTGGGCCCGTCGGCGACGGGTCGGGGATCTCGTGCGGTCGGTACTGCGGCAGGCGCGACGCGGGCAGGATCGCGAGCGCGCTCACCGCGGCGAGGATCAGAAGGCCGAGCTTGAGCGTGCGCAGCCGCGACTCCTCGTTCACGGCGACCGCGGCGTCGACCTGTTCCGGCGTCGCGTCCGTGGTCTCCAGCACCGCACGCAGCTCGTCGTTGCTGATGAAGTTCACCTCGTTCAGATCGACCTGCGACACCAGCGACGGCGGCAGCTCGGGATGCTCCACGACCGCGCGGCCGACGTTGAGCGCGAGCAGGGACACCAGCAGCGCCCCGGCGAGCGCGGTCCCCACGGCGGAGGCCAGGTTCTGCGTGGTGCCGCGCAGCGACCCGACGTCGCCGGCGAGCTCGGGCGGCGCCGCCGTCACCAGCACGTTGAACACCAGGGTGACGAGGGCGCCCTGGCCGATGCCGAACACGACGAGCCCGGCGATGGTCGGCACCGTCTCCCAGTTGTTCGTCACCACGACCGACAGCCAGACGAGCGCCGCCGTGGTGAGGATGAACCCGAACACGCCGATCGTCCGCGGCGGGTATCGCCTGTAGAAGCGCACGACGAGCGTCGCCGTGATGAACACCGTGAGGTTGAACGGCATCATCGCCAGGGCCGTATCGAACGGCGTGCGTCCCTGGACGATCTGGATGTACAGCGGCACCGTGAAGTTCACGCAGGCCTCGAGGGCGACGACGATGAACATGGCGTACACCGCGGCGCGCTCTCGCGACGAGCCCAGCACGGTCAGGTCGATCAGCGGCACCTTCCCCTCGGCCATCCGCCGCCGGGTCCACAGGAAGAACCCCTGGCCCAGGATGATGCCCAGGACGATGAAGATCGGGGCGGGCGAGAGTCCGAGGACGGAGAACGGCGCGGACGGCGCCGCCGCGAGTGCTCCCCAGCTGTTCAGGTTGTTGAACCCGAGGGTGAGCAGCACGATCGCCGCGCCGATGAGGAGGGCGGCGACGAGATCGATGCGGATCGCCGCGTCCCCGCGGTCGCCGCGCAGCGTGAAGCTCAGGGCGAAGACCGCCACGGCGATCGCCAGCACGATGACGAACAGCGGACGCCACCCGACGAGGGTGCCGAGCGTCCCTCCGATGAGGAAGGCGCTGACGCCGGAGATCGCGCGTGCCGAGCCGATCGCTCCGATCGCGGTGGCCTGCTGCGGTCCCCGGTAGTTCTCGGCGATCAGGGCCACGATCGAGGGGACGATGATCGCGGCGGCCGCACCCGCGACAGCCTGCCCGGCGATGGCCCACCAGACGGTCGGGGCGAGGAGCATCATCACGGCGGACCCGGCGAAGAGCGCGACGACGACGCGGAAGATCAGCACCCAGCCGACGCGCTGCCCGAGTTTGGCACCGGTCATCACGAGCGCGGCCACGGCGAGGCCGTACATCACGATCGTCGTGCTCGCGATGGTCGGCGGCACGCCGAAGTCGGCCACCATGCCGCCGAGCGAGATCGGCAGCGCCGCGACATTGAAGGACATGAGCACCTGCGCGAGGAACAGGCTGACCATCGGCAGCCAGGACGTCTTCGCGGGTGCGGGGGCGGTGCGGGTCATGAGCGCTCTCCTTCCGACGACGAGGCGCCCGCCCCGCCGGCATGCTCACGCGCGGGCGCGGAGGCGAAGAGGTTCAGCCCGAGCGACCGCGACAGGTGTCCGATCGCCATCTGCGACCGGATCGAGTTGCCCGCCTCGTCCAGGCGGGGCGAGAACCCGGCGACGGCGCCCTTGCCAGGAGAGACCGCGACGAGGCCGCCGGCGACACCCGACTTGGCGGGCAGACCGATCTCGAACAGCCAGTCGCCCGACCGCTCGTACAGCCCGCTCGCCGCGACGACGGCCAGCGTGTCACGGCAGACGTCCGCGGAGACCACCCGCTCCCCCGTCACCGGGTTCACTCCGCCGTCGGCGAGCGTGGCCCCCATGACGGCGAGGTCGTGCGCGGTGACCGCCAGCGCACACTGCCGGGTGTAGACGTCGACGATCTCATCGGGGTCGCCGGCGAGCCGGCCGTAGCTGCGCAGCAACCAGCCCAGGGCCCGATTGCGCTCGTTCGACCCCGCCTCGGACGCGTAGACCTCGCCGTCCAGGCGCAGGGGGCGTCCGGCGAAGGCGGACAGCCCCTCGCGGACACGCTCCCACTGCTCCACCGCCGTGGCGCCCGGCATGAGCGCCGTGGTGGCGATCGCCCCGGCGTTGACCATCGGGTTTCGCGGATGCCCGTCGTTGAGCTCCAGCGCCACGACCGAGTTGAAGGCGAGCCCGGTGTTGTTCACACCCACGATCTCGCGGACCCGCTCGTGGCCGTGCTCCTGGATGGCCAGCGCATAGACGAACATCTTCGAGATCGACTGGATGGAGAACGGGTGCAGGGCGTCTCCGGCGTCGTGGATCCCGCCGCCCACCTCGATCACCGCGAGCCCGAAGAGCTCCGGATCGACCGCGGCGAGCACGGGGATGTAGTCCGCCACCTGGCCGGACACCTCGTCCGCGTACCGGGCGTGGGCCTCGCGGACGAGCTCGTCCACCCGCTCCCACCCGGGCAGCGTGCCCGTGGAGACCTCCTGAGGGACATCGAGCCAGACGGTGGGATCGAGCACCACTCCTCCTCGGAATCGCGACGCCCCCAGCCGTCTCCCTGACACGGTAGCGCCCGTGTCGGGTGACGGCTAGGGGCAGATCCTCCGCGAGGAGCCGGCTCTGCGGCTCAGTACCAGTTCATGGCCTGGGAGTGTCCCCAGGCGCTGCACGGAGTGCCGTAGGCGTCGGCGATGTACTTCAGGCCCCAGGCGATCTGGGTGGCGGCGTTCGTCTGCCAGTCGGCGCCCGCCGTGGCCATCTTGCTGCCGGGCAGCGCCTGCGGGATGCCGGTCGCTCCCCCGTCGTTGTTGTACGCCTTGTAATTCCAGCCGGACTCCTTGTTCCACAGCGAGTTCAGGCAGGAGAACTGGTCGCCACCCCAGCCGTAGCGGTCCGCCATCATCTGCTGCGCCGTGGCCCGAGCGCCGTCCGGGGTGTTCGCGGAGGCGAGCGCAGCCGCCGCAGCCGCCGCCTTCTCCTCGGCCGCGCGGGCCGCGTCGTCGTCCGCCTTCTTCTCCTGCGCGGCAGTGAAGGCCTTCTGGAGGTCAGCCGTGGCGGTCACGACCTTCTCGGTCTCCGCCTCGGCCTGCTCGGCCGTCACGGTGATCAGGACCAGCGGGAGCGTGGATCGGTCGGCGAGGGTCTCCAGGTCGTCTTCGAGCGCGGTGGTGTCGACGGGCGCCGCGGCGCTCACGTCGAGGCCCGACTCGGCGACCTCCGCGGTCAGGCTCTTCGCCGCGGCGACCGCGTCGGTTCCGTCCGAGACCGTCATGACGGCCTTGTCGGCGATGCGGGTGAGCGGCTCGGAGCCCAGGTTCTGGCTCGTGACGGCAGAGGCGGTGTCGGAGCGCTCGGCCCCGGCTGCCGGGGCGGAGGCGAGGCCGACGCTGAGGGTGATGCCGACGAGCGCGGCCGTGGCGGCACCGAGGGCGATCAGGGGTGTACGGGTGACAGTGGCGCGAGCGGCTGCCGCGTCGGAGGCGCGCCGAAGCGCACGGGTCTTCTGAAGCAAGGCTGTGACTTTCGGGTCGTCGTACGCCCTTTCAGGGGACTCATCGGGAGCTCGCCCCGGGCGCAAGTGAACGAGTCTGCGTCATCAACCTGAACGAAAACTAGCCCTCACCTGGGATTTTCATGAGAGAGGGCCCCACGCGGCCAGACGGCGGCGTGGGGCCCTCTCGAGAGGAGTGCGAGACGATCAGGCGTTCGCGTCCTGACGCTTGAGGCGCGATGCCTCGCGACCACGGACGGTCTGGTCGAGGATCACCTTGCGGATGCGGACGACCTCGGGCGTGACCTCGACGCATTCGTCGTCACGGGCGAACTCGAGGCTCTCCTCGAGGGTCAGCACGCGCGGGGGCGTCATCGACTCGAACGTGTCGGAGCTGGCCGCACGCATGTTGGTGAGCTTCTTCTCCTTGGTGATGTTCACGTCCATGTCGTCGGCGCGGGAGTTCTCGCCGATGACCATGCCCTCGTAGACCTCCTGCGTGGGCTGCACGAAGAACGACATGCGCTCCTGCAGGGCGATCATCGCGAACGGGGTGACGACACCCTGGCGGTCGGCGACGATCGAGCCGTTCTGGCGCGTCGTGATGGAACCGGCCCACGGCTCGTAGCCGTGCGAGATCGCGTTCGCGATGCCGGTGCCGCGGGTCGTGGTGAGGAACTCGCTGCGGAAGCCGATCAGACCGCGCGACGGGACGATGAACTCCATGCGCACCCAGCCGGTGCCGTGGTTGGTCATGTTCTCCATGCGGCCCTTGCGGTTCGCGAGGAGCTGCGTGATCGCGCCGAGGTGCTCCTCCGGCGTGTCGATGGTCAGGTGCTCGAACGGCTCATAGGTCTTGCCGTCGATCTTCTTGGTGACCACCTGCGGCTTGCCCACGGTGAGCTCGAAGCCCTCACGACGCATGTTCTCGACGAGGATGGCGAGGGCCAGCTCGCCGCGACCCTGCACCTCCCACGCATCCGGGCGCCCGATGTCGACGACCTTGAGCGAGACGTTTCCGATGAGCTCCTTGTCGAGACGGTCCTTGACCATGCGCGCCGTGAGCTTGTGCCCCTTGACCTTGCCCATGAGGGGCGAGGTGTTGGTGCCGATCGTCATCGAGATGGCGGGGTCGTCGACCGTGATCGCGGGAAGCGGGCGGACGTCCTCCGGGTCGGCGATGGTCTCGCCGATGGTGATGTTCTCGAAACCGGCGATCGCGACGATGTCGCCGGGGCCGGCCGACTCGGCCGGGTAGCGCTCGAGAGCGCGGGTCTTGAGCAGCTCGGTGACGCGCGCGTTGCTCGTGGTGCCGTCGGCACGCACCCAGGCCACCGTCTGGCCCTTCTTGAGCGTGCCGTTGAAGACGCGCAGCAGGGCGAGGCGGCCGAGGAACGGGCTGGAGTCGAGGTTCGTGACCCAGGCCTGCAGCGGAGCCTCGTCGTCGTACGCCGGAGCGGGGACGTGCTCGAGGATCGCTTCGAACAGGGGCTCGAGGTCGTCGTTGTCGGGCAGCGCTCCATCGGCGGGACGGTTCCGCGATGCAGCGCCGGCGCGACCGGAGGCGTAGACCACCGGCACGTCGAGCAGCGCGTCGACGTCGAGGTCCGGCACGTCGTCGACCAGGTCGGAGGCGAGGCCCAGCAGCAGGTCGTGCGCCTCCTCCTCGACCTCGGCGATCCGGGCGTCCGGACGGTCGGTCTTGTTGACCAGGAGGATGACGGGGAGCTTGGCCTCGAGCGCCTTGCGCAGCACGAAGCGGGTCTGCGGCAGCGGGCCCTCGCTCGCGTCGACGAGGAGCACGACGCCGTCGACCATCGACAGGCCGCGCTCGACCTCACCACCGAAGTCGGCGTGGCCGGGGGTGTCGATCACGTTGATCGTGATCTCCTTGCCGTCGGCGTGCTTGCCCTTGTAGGTGATCGCCGTGTTCTTGGCGAGGATCGTGATGCCCTTCTCGCGCTCCAGGTCGTTGGAGTCCATCGCGCGCTCCTCCACGTGCGAGTGGTCGCCGAAGGAGCCCGTCTGGCGGAGCATCGCGTCGACGAGCGTGGTCTTGCCGTGGTCGACGTGGGCGACGATTGCGACGTTGCGGAGGTCAGAGCGGAGGGCGTGCGCCATACAAGGGTCCTCAAAGAGTGTGGGGTTGCGCCGGGAAGCCGACGTTCCAGGATAACGTACGCGCGGATCGGGTTCCTGAACGCACGTCGTACCATCGTCCCGTGACCCTCCCCGACCCGACTCCCCCGGTCCCGCAGACGTCCTCGACCGCGCCGAGGCGGAGCGACGAGCCGCGCGAAGGCTCAGGGCGGCTGTGGTGGGAGACCGCCATCGTGCTGGCCCTGGGTCTCGGTCAGTCCGCGATCTACGCGATCGTGCAGCTCGCCTATCGACTCACGGACGACACGCCCCTCGCGGATCAGACGGCCACCCTCAACCCCTCCCGCAGCGACCGGGAGGTGTTCGACCTCATCTATCAAGGGCTGTCGATCGGCTTCGGGCTGGTGCCTGTGCTCCTCGTCTGCTTCCTGTTGTGGCAGCGCCGCCGCCCCCACCTCGAGCGGCTGGGACTCGACGGCACCCGGGTGGCGGGCGACATCGGCCGCGGCGCGCTCCTCGTCCTCGCGATCGGCGTGCCGGGACTGGCGCTCTACTTCGGCGGCCGGGCCCTCGGACTCTTCGTCGCCGTGAACCCCGCGGGCCTCGACGCCCATTGGTGGACCGTGCCGATCCTGCTGCTCGCCGCCGCGCGCGCGTCGCTGCAGGAGGAGTTCGTCGTGCTCGGGTACCTGTTCGCCCGCCTGCGGCAGCTGGGGTGGTCGCCATGGACGATCATCGTCTCGACCTCGGTGCTCCGCGCGACGTACCACCTCTATCAGGGACCCGGCGCCTTCATCGGCAACCTCGCGATGGGGCTGCTCTTCGGATGGCTCTACCACCGCACCGGTCGGCTACTGCCGTTCCTGGTGGCGCACTTCCTCATCGACGCGGCGGCCTTCGTCGGCTACCCCTGGGCCGCGGCCACCTGGCCCGCCCTGTTCGGTCTTCCCGGCTGAGGCCCGCTCAGCCGAGGTTGACGACGACGAGCGCCGCGACGGCCCACAACACGATCACCGCGAGGGCGATGAGGGCCGGGCCGTCCCAGCTGCGTCGGATCGGCGCGTCCGCCGTCGAGGGAGCCGCGGTCCACAGATCGCGGATGCCCGTGAGCACCCGGAGCGCGGACGGCACCTCCGGCTCGGCGTCCTCCTCGCGGGAGCGACGAGGCGGACGCGCCTTGGCCGGTCCGCCCCAGCAGCTCAGGGTACGGCCGTCGTCCAGCGTGAACTCGAGCTGCCACCGCATGTCGATGTCCTGCACGTGCGCCCAGCCGAAGGTCGTGCGACGCAGCAGGTTCTGCACCACGGCCCCCTCCTGATCCACGCGGACGAAGGAGACGAAGGCCGTCTCGTACACGATCCACAGGCCGAGCAGCAGCCAGGGCGCCACGAGCAGTGCCTGCACGATGCTGCCGTTGACGACGGTGTCGCCCAGCAGGAACAGCACGAGCAGGATGCTGAGCACGAAGACGACGGTGCCCGAGGGCGCACGGAAGGTCCGTGCGCCCTCGGGGTGTCCGGGAGACGCCACCTCAGAGGCCGCCGAGCGGGATCGACGCACCCGGGATCGCCTGCAGCAGACGATCCGTGTACTCCTCCTGCGGGTTCGCGAAGATCTCGTCGACCGTCCCCTGCTCGACCACCTTGCCCTTCTCCATGACGCAGACCAGGTCACTGGAGACCCGGACGACCGCGAGGTCGTGCGTGATGAAGAGGTAGGTGAGGTCGAGCTCGGACTGCAGGTCGGCGAGGAGCTTCAGGATCTGATCCTGCACGAGCACGTCGAGCGCCGACACCGCCTCGTCGAGGACGATGATGTCGGGCTTGAGTGCCAGCGCACGCGCGATCGCGACGCGCTGACGCTGTCCGCCGGAGAGCTCGTTCGGATAGCGCGTGGCCAGCGCCTGCGGCAGGGCGACCTGCTCCAGGAGCTCCTCCACACGGGCGCGATGCGAGGCCCGGGCGCCGACGCCGTGGATCTGCAGCGGCTCCGCGATGGTGTTGCCGATGTTCCGCAGCGGATCCAGGGACCCATAGGGGTCCTGGAACACCGGCTGCATGCGCCGGCGGAGTCCGAACGACTGCGCGTTCGACAGGTGGGACACGTCCTGCCCGTCGATCTCGATCGTCCCGCTCGTCGGCTCCTCCAGCTTGAGGACCATCTTCGCGACCGTGGACTTCCCCGAACCCGACTCGCCGACGAGGGCCAGCGTCTTTCCGCGCGGGATCTCGAACGACACGTCGTCCACCGCCCGGAACGCCTCGCTGCGGAAGTTGCCCTGCCGGATCTTGTAGTCCTTGGTCAGGCCGGCCACGCGGACCGTCGGCGGGATGTCGGCCAGGTCGTCGAGCGTCTCGATGCCCCGGTCCTCCACCACCGCCTGGATCCGCTGCGAGGCGACGCTGGGCGCTGCAGCGACCAGTCGCTTCGTGTACGGGTGCTGCGGGTTCTCCAGGATCTGCCGGCTGGGGCCCGCCTCGACGATGTTGCCGCCGTTCATGACGATGATCTTCTCGGCGCGTTCGGCCGCGAGTCCCAGGTCGTGCGTGATCAGCAGCACCGAGGTGCCCTTGTCGCGCGTGAGCGACGCCATGTGGTCGAGGATGACCCGCTGCACCGTCACGTCGAGAGCCGAGGTCGGCTCGTCGGCGATGAGGAGCTTCGGGTCGGCCGCGAGACCGATCCCGATCAGCGCCCGCTGGCGCATACCGCCGGAGAGCTGGTGCGGATACTGGTGCAGGCGACGCTCGGCATCCGCCAGCCCGGCCTGCTGCAGCACCTCGATCGTCCGCGCCTTCGCGGCGGCGCGCCCCTGGGCGACCCCGTTCGCGCGGACGGCCTCCTTCACCTGGAAGCCGATGCTCCACACGGGGTTCAGGCTCGACATCGGGTCCTGCGGGACGAAGCCGATGTCTCGACCGCGCACCGCCTCCATGTCGCGCCGGCTCAGCCCGGTCAGCGGGCGTCCCTCCAGCGTGATGGACCCGCCCGTGATCGTCCCCGTGCCCGGGAGCAGGTCGACGATGGCGGTCGCCGTGGTCGACTTGCCCGAGCCGGACTCGCCGACGATGGCCACGGTCTCACCGGGCATCACATCGAACGTGATCCCGTGCAGGACCTCGCGCATCCCGTCCTGCGTGCGGAACGCGACGGTGAGGTCGCGCACGCTCAGCAATGGGATCTGTGGGGTGGTGCGGTCGCTCATCGGCGAGCCCTCGCCTTCGGGTCGATGGCGTCTCGGATGAGCTCGCCGAGGCTCACGAAAGCGAGCACCGCGAGGGTGAGCGCGATCGACGGATAGATGAGGGACATCGGAGCGACGCGCAGAGCCGCCTGCGCCTGGCTGATGTCCTTGCCCCAGGAGACGACGGTGCCGTCGAGCCCGACGCCCAGGAACGACAGCGTCGCCTCGGCCACGATGGCGGCGGCGAGGCCGAGCGTCGACACGACCAGCAGCGGTGCGATCCCGTTGGGAACGACGTGGGTCACCAGCGTCTTGAACTGCGACAGCCCCAGGGCGCGCGATGCCATGACGAAGTCCGCCTGACGCACCCGCAGGATCTCGGCACGCACGACGCGCGCCGTCGAGGCCCAGGAGAACCCGCCGATGGCGAGCGCGAGCGTCCACACCGACCGGTAGTCCGACAGCACCGTCATCACGACGAGCGCGGCGAGGATGTACGGGATCGCGAAGAAGATGTCGCCCACGCGGGAGAGGAGGGCATCGAGCCAGCCGCCGTAGAAACCGGCGATCGCTCCCATGATCAGGCCGAGGACCGCGGAGATCACGGTCGCGATCAGTCCGACGGCGAGCGAGGTCTGCGCACCCCACACGACACGCGCGTAGATGTCGCATCCCTGGAAGTTGTAGCCGAGCGGATGACCCGCGGTGGGGCCCTCGTTGCTGTACGTCAGTTCGCACACGCGCGGATTGACCTGTGTGAACAGCGTCGGCCAGAACGACATCAGCACGAACACGGCGGCGAGGAACACGGCGAACCAGAACAGCGGACGACGGCGCAGGTCCCGCCAGGCGTCACGCCACAGGTTGCTGGGCTTCTCGCCGACGCGGACGGCGTCGACGGAGATCGTCTCGGTCTCGACCGGGGCGACGTAGTGCTTCTGCGTGGTGGGGTCAGACATAGCGGATCCTCGGGTCGAGCAGACCGTAGAGCAGGTCGATGACAAGGTTCACCAGCACGTACAGGATGACGAAGACCGTCACGAAGGAGACCACGGTCGGTCCCTCGCCCCGGATCGCCGCCTGATAGAGCGTGTTGCCGACACCGGGGATGTTGAAGATCCCCTCGGTCACGGTGGCCCCGACGAGAAGGACACCGAAGTTCGTGGCGGAGTTGGTGATGACCGGGATGAGGGAGTTGCGCAGCACGTGCACGGGGAGGACGCGTCGCCGCGAGAGCCCCTTGCTGTATGCCGTGCGCACCCAGTCCTGGTTGAGGGTGTCGATCACCGAGCTGCGCATCAGGCGCATGCTGACGGCGAACAGGCTGAACCCGAGGACGAGCGCGGGGAGCCACAGGCCGCCCCAGTCGTTGTCGGAGCCGACCGTGGGGCTGAACCAGCCCCACTGGATCGCCAGGAAGTACTGCGCAAGGAAGCACATCACGAAGATCGGGATGGCGAGGGCCACGAGCGCGACGAGCAGGGCCGTCGTGTCGAAGAGCTTCCCCTTGCGCAGCGCCGAGATGGTTCCGACGGAGATCGCGAGGGCGAACTCGATGCCGATCGCCATGATCGCGAGACGACCCGTGACCGGCAGGGTGTCGACGAGAACGTCGGAGACCGGCCGGCCGGAGAACGTCACGCCGAGATCACCTTGGAAGACACCGGTGATGTAGTACCAGTACTGCACCAGGAACGGATCGTTGAGGTGGTACTCCTCGCGGAGCGCGTTGACGAGGGCCTCGCTGGGCGTACGGTCGCCGAACAGCGCGAGGATCGGGTCTCCCGGCATCGCGAAGACGAGGAAGTAGATGAGCAGAGTGGCCCCGAAGAAGACGGGGATCACCTGGAGAAGACGTCTGAGGATATAGCTGAGCATCCGCTGTCGCTTTCGGGCGGTCGCGAACAGGCAGGACGGAAGCACCCGACGAGGCGGTGACGGAAGACCGTCACCGCCTCGCGGTTGCGAGCTCCGTCAGGCCTATTCGGCAGCCTTCGTGATCTCGTAGTACAGCGGCACCGAGTTCCAGCCGAAGGTGACGTTGTCCACCGTGTCGGCGTAGCCACCGGTCACGTTGGAGTACCACAGCGGGATCGCGGGGAGATCGTTGAAGAGGATCTCCTGCGCCTTGGTGAACTCCTCGACCTGAGCCGCGGTGTCGGTGTTGCTGATGCCGTCGGCGATCAGCTTGTCGAACTCGGGGTTCGAGTAGTCGCCGTCGTTCGAACCGGCGTTGGTCGCGTAGAGCGGGCCGAGGAAGTTGTACAGACCGGGGTAGTCGGCCTGCCAACCCGAGCGGGCGGCGGTCTTGATGCTGTTGTTGTTGATCTCCTCGCGGATGACCGAGAAGGTCGGGTACGGGTCACCCGAGGCCTCGATGCCCAGCGTGTTGGAGATCGCGTTGGTCACGGCCTCGACCCACTCCTGGTGGCCGCCGTCGGTGTTGTAGGCGATCTTGAACTCGCCCTCCCACGGGGAGATCGCGTCGGCCTCGGCCCACAGCTCCTTGGCCTTCTCCGGGTCGTACTTCAGGACCTCATTGCCCGAGATCGAGTCCGACCAGCCGTCGATGACCGGCGACGTGAAGTCGGAGGCCGTGGTGCGGGTGCCGAAGAAGATCTTGTCGGTGATCTGATCGCGGTCGAACGCCATCGAGATGGCCTGGCGGCGGAGGATACCCTCTTCGCCCGAGAAGTGCGGCAGGAACTGCCCGATCGTGAACGACTGGAACACGGCGGACGGCTGGTTCACAGCGCGGTCGCCGAGGTCATCCTGGAACGTGGGCAGCGAGACGGCGGGGATGACGTCGATGACGTCGACCTTGTTGCCCTGCAGGTCCGCGTAGGCCGCATCCTGGGTCGCGTAGAACTTGATCGTGAGACCGCCGTTCTTCGCCTGGCGCCCGCCCTCGTAGTCGTCGTTGCGGACCAGGTCGATCTGCACGTCGTGCTGCCAGGCGCCCTCGCCGTCGAGCTTGTACGGACCGTTGCCGATCGGGTTCTCCCCGAAGGCGTCCATGTCCTCGAACGCCGCGTCAGGCAGCGGGTAGTACGCCGAGTAGCCGAGGCGCAGCGCGAAGTCGGCGGCCGGCTTGTTCAGGGTGATCTTGAAGGTGTAGTCGTCCACCTGCTCGAGGCCGGTCAGGTCGCCCTGCGCGCCGTACACCTCTTCGGTGTTCTGGAAGCCCTCGATGTCCTCGAAGAAGTAGTTCGAGAGGTGCGCGTTCTCCGCCTGGGCGCCGTAGTTCCACGCCTTGATGAAGTTGTCGGCCGTGACCTCTTCGCCGTCGGAGAAGGTCTGCCCCTCCTTCAGCGTCACCGTGAGGTGCTGCGGGTCTTCGGTCACGATCTCCTCGGCCATGTCGTTGACCGGCTTGCCCTCGGCGTCGTAGTAGACGAGCCCGGCGAAGATCTCGTCGAGGATCTTGCCGCCGCCGACCTCGTTGGTGTTGGTCGGGATGAGCGGGTTCTCGGGCTCGGAGCCGTTCGTGGTGATGATGGCATCCGGGTCGGCCTTCGCCCCGCTGCCGTCGTCTCCCGAGTTGCCGCCGCCGCTCGCGCAGCCGGCGAGAGTCAGGGCGCCGATCACGAACAGTGCGCTGCCCGCGAGGGCGATCTTGTTGCGCTTCACTTTTGTCCTCCTGTGGACGTGGGAATTCTGCGCGGCTCATCATCGAGCGCGCAGGGATACCTGAGCGTAACCCGGGGGTCGCGCGTCCAGGACGTTCGGCTAACGAACTGTTACTGAGTGGTGACCATCTGTCACATGACGGAAACATGGCGTAACGCGAACGGCGCCGCGCCGCCGGGAGGCGGGCGCGACGCCGTTCGTCGTGCGGGTCCGTATCAGGCGAAGGCCTCGATCGGCGGGCAGGCGCAGACGAGGTTGCGGTCGCCGTACGCCTGGTCGATCCGGCGGACCGGCGGCCAGTACTTCGCCGCCACCAGCGAGCGCACCGGATAGGCGGCCTCCTCGCGGGTGTAGGCGTGCGCCCACTCCCCCGCGATGAGCGAGACCGCGGTGTGCGGGGCGTGCACGAGCGGGTTGTCGTCTGCGGGCCAGCGCCCCGCGGCGACGGCGTCCGCCTCGGCCTTGATCATGATCATCGCCTCGATGAACCGCTCGATCTCGTCGAGGTCCTCCGACTCGGTGGGCTCCACCATGAGGGTGCCGGCGACCGGGAACGACATGGTCGGGGCGTGGAACCCGTAGTCGATCAGGCGCTTGGCGACGTCGTCGACGGAGATCCCGGTGGCCTCCTTGAGCGGACGCAGGTCGAGGATGCACTCGTGCGCGACCCGACCGTTCTCCCCCGCGTAGAGCACCGGGAAGTGGCCGCCGAGGCGCTCGGCGATGTAGTTCGCCGACAGGACCGCCGCGGCGGTCGCGCGCCGGAGCCCCTCGGCCCCCATCATGCGCACGTACGCCCACGAGATCGGGAGGATACCCGCGGAGCCGTACGGTGCCGCGGAGATCACGGCGCCCTCGAACGTGTGGCCGCCGAAGTGCTCGGCGCGCTGCGCGAGCGGGTGCGACGGCAGGTGCGGCGCGAGGTGCGCCTTCGCCGCGACCGGACCGATGCCCGGGCCGCCGCCGCCGTGCGGGATGGCGAACGTCTTGTGCAGGTTGAGGTGCGAGACGTCGCCGCCCAGGTCGCCGAACCGGGCGTAGCCGAGGAGCGCGTTGAGGTTCGCGCCGTCGACGTACACCTGACCGCCGGCCGCGTGCACCGCCCCGGTGATCTCGACGACCTGCTCCTCGTACACGCCGTGCGTGGACGGGTACGTGATCATCAGCGCCGCCAGGTCGTCGGCGTGCTGGGCGATCTTCGCGCGCAGGTCGTCCAGGTCGACGTTGCCGAGCGCATCGCTCGCCACCACGACGACCTTCATGCCCGCGAGCACGGCGGAGGCCGCGTTCGTGCCGTGGGCGGAGGACGGGATGAGGCACACGATGCGGTGGTCGTCGCCGTTCGCGCGGTGGTAGCCGCGGATCGCGAGGAGGCCGGCGAGCTCCCCCTGGGATCCGGCGTTCGGCTGCAGCGACACCGCGTCGTACCCGGTGATCTCGGCGAGCCAGCTCTCGAGCTGGTCGATGAGCTCCAGGTAGCCGCGCACGTCGGCCTCCGGGGCGAACGGGTGGATGCCCGCGAACTCCGGCCACGTGATGGCGGCCATCTCCGTGGCGGCGTTGAGCTTCATGGTGCACGAGCCGAGCGGGATCATGCCGCGGTCGAGCGCGTAGTCCCGGTCGGACAGGCTCTTCAGGTACCGCATCATGGCGGTCTCGCTGCGGTGGCTGTGGAACACCGGGTGCGTGAGGTACTCGTCCTCGCGGCGGAGGGCGTCCGGCAGCGCGTCCGCGTCGCCGAGGCCGAAGCCGAAGGCGCGCTCCTGCTTCCCTCCGAAGACCTGCGCGACCTGGTGCAGCTCGGCCACCGTGGTCGTCTCGTCGACCGCGATGCCGATCGTGTCGACGTCGGCGACCCGCAGGAGGATGCCGTAGCCGCCCCGTGCCTGGTCCGCGTACTCCGCCGCCCGGCCGGGGACGCGCACGGTCAGTGTGTCGAAGAAGTGCTCGTGGACGACCTCGGCGCCGGCCTCGACGAGCCACTCGCGCAGCAGGGTCGCCTTGGCGGTCACATCGCGGGCGATCTGTCGAAGCCCGTCCGGGCCGTGGTAGACCGCGTACATCGACGCCATCACGGCGAGGAGCACCTGAGCGGTGCAGATGTTCGACGTCGCCTTCTCGCGGCGGATGTGCTGCTCGCGGGTCTGCAGCGAGAGGCGGTAGGCCGGCTTGCCTTCGGCGTCGACGGAGACGCCGACGAGGCGTCCGGGCAGCTGCCGCTCCAGGCCTGCGCGCACGGCCATGTAGCCGGCGTGCGGGCCACCGAAGCCCATCGGCACACCGAAGCGCTGCGTCGTGCCCACGGCCACGTCGGCCCCGAGGGTGCCGGGCGCGGTGAGGAGCGTCAGCGCGAGCAGGTCGGCGGCCGCGACGGCGAGCGCGCCGGCGACGTGCGCGGCGTCGAACACCGCGGACGGATCCCACACGCGGCCCGAAGCCCCCGGATACTGCACGAAGACGCCGAAGAGCTCGGCGGGGAGCTCCTCCCCCGCCGCGAAGTCGACCGTGACGAGCTCGATGCCGAGCGCCTCGGCGCGGGACGCGAGCATGGCCTTCGTCTGGGGCAGCGCATCCGCGTCCACTGCGAACACGTTCGACGCGGTCTTCGATGCCCGGCGCGCGAGCAGCATCGCCTCCACGACCGCGGTGGACTCGTCGAGCATCGACGCGTTCGCGGTGGTGAGGCCGGTGAGCTCGGCCACCATCGTCTGGAAGTTGATCAGCGCTTCCAGGCGCCCCTGCGAGATCTCGGGCTGGTACGGCGTGTAGGCCGTGTACCAGGACGGGTTCTCGAGGACGTTGCGCTGGATGACCTGCGGCGTGACGGTGCCGTAGTAACCGAGGCCGATCATCGAGCGGTTCACGGTGTTGCGCCCGGCGAGGGCACGCAGCTCGGCCAGCGCCTCGGTCTCCGACGCGGCGACCGGGATGCGGGAGTCGGCGACCGCGTCCTCCGGTCCCGTGTAGATCGAGGCGGGGACGGCCTGACGCATGAGCTCCTCGACCGGGCTCAGCGTCCCGCTGTCGACGGAGCCGAGACCGAGCGCGTCGAGCATCGTGCGCTGGGCGGCCTCGGTCGGTCCGATGTGACGATCGGCGAATGCAACCACTTCCGGATCAGCCCTCCGTGAGTGCGACGTAGGCGTCGCGGTCCAGCAGTCCGTCCAGCGCGCCGGCGGCGACGGACACCTTGAGCAGCCAGCCGCCCTCGAACGGCTCGGCGTTGACGAGCGAGGGGTCGTCGACGACGGCGTCGTTGATCTCGACGACCGTGCCGGCGACCGGGGCGTAGAGCTCCCCGACCGACTTGGTGGACTCGATCTCGCCGACGACGGAGCCGGCGGTCAGCTCGGTGCCGACGGCGGGGAGTTCGACGAAGACGACGTCCCCCAACTTCTCGGCGGCGTAGTCGGTGATGCCGATGGTGACGGTGTCGCCATCACCGGCGATCCACTCGTGCTCGTCGGTGTAGCGGAGTGCGCTGAGGTCGGTCATTTTGTCCTCCGGTAGAAAGGCAGGGCGGTCACGGTCGCGGGGATGCGGGTCCCCCGCACATCAAGGAATACTGCGGTTCCCTCCTCTGCGGAAGAAGGGTCGACGAAGGCCATCGCGATGGGGTGGCCGAGCGTCGGGCTCAGGGCGCCGCTGGTGATCTCTCCGATCGGGGTGCCGTCGGCGTCGACGACCGCGTAGCCGGCACGGCCGGCGCGTCGCCCCTCCGCCGTCAGGCCGACGAGGATCCGGGCGTCGTCGGCGGGCGCCGGCGCGTCCTTGCCGACGAAACGCTCCTTCGCGGCGACCACGACGCGGCCGAGGCCGGCCTGGGCGGGTGCGGTGGCGAGGCTGAGCTCATGGCCGTACAGCGGCATGCCGGCCTCCAGCCGGAGCGTGTCGCGGGCGGCGAGGCTGGCGGGAACCAGACCGTGCGGAGTACCGGCGTCGAGCACCGCGTCCCACAGCGCGGTCGCGTGGGCGGCCGGGACGAGGAGCTCGAAGCCGTCCTCTCCGGTGTAGCCGGTGCGGGCGAGGAGCAGCGGCTCCCCCGCGAAAGACGCGGTCGCCCACGCGTAGTACTTCTGCTCCGCCCACGGGACGCTGACGTCGGCGATGCCCTCCGTCGCCGCGAGGATCTCCTCGGCCCGAGGGCCCTGCACGGCGATCAGCGCGTAGTCGTCCGAGACGTCCGCGACCTCCACGGGGCCCGCGTCGGCGTCCGCCACCCGCTCGGTGAGTGCCTGACGCACGGCCTCGCGGTTGCCCGCGTTGGAGATGATGAGGAAGTCGTCGTCCGCCAGGCGGTAGACGATCACATCGTCGACGATGCCGCCCTGAGGCGTCAGCAGCAGCGAGTACTTCGCCTTGCCGACCGCGAGCGCGGACAGCCGTCCGGCGAGGGCGTAGTCGAGGAACGCCGCGGCACCGGTGCCGCGGACCGTGAACTCCGCCATGTGCGAGATGTCGAAGACGCCCGCCGCCTGCCGCACCGCGTGGTGTTCGGCGAGGTCGGACGTGTAGCGCACCGGCATCTGCCAGCCGCCGAAATCGGTGAAGGAGGCGCCGAGCGCCTCATGGCGCTCGCGCAACGGGGTGTAGCGGGGGTCGGACATGGAGTTCTCCCGGGCTGGGTCGGGCGGGACGACGACGTCGTCCCTGGGAACTCCCCCTCTGTCATGGGCCTGAGAGCTTCGCCCGCGCGCGTGCACAGGGCTTTCACCGTCGGCGGATCCCCCGGTGCTCGGGATCGCTTTTCAGAGCGGCCGGACCTCCGCGGTACGCGTACCTGAGAGATTGGCGGGGAGGCTTGCTCCTTCGGTGCCCGGCTGCATGCGCCGGGGCTCTCCCGCGTCGGTCGTTCGGCCTGTCTTCGATTGTGGGTTCAGTCTAGCGGTCTCCCCCGCCCCCTCAGGAGCCCAGGGCGAGCTCCGCCCTGACCTCGTCACGGAGCCTGCCGAGGTTCTCCGGTTCGGGTGCCGCCGCCAGGAGCGTCTTGGTGTACTCGTGCTGCGGGTTAAGGATCACCTCGTCGGCCGTTCCCCGCTCCACGACATCGCCCTGGAAGAGCACCATGATGTCGTCGGAGAAGTGCCGCGCGGTCGCCAGATCGTGTGTGATGTAGAGGACGCCGAGGTTCTCCTCGCGCTGCAGCTCGGCGAGCAGGTTGAGCACGCCGAGCCGGATCGACACGTCGAGCATCGACACCGGCTCGTCCGCCACGATGAACCGGGCACCGGGGGCGAGGGCCCGCGCGATCGCCACGCGCTGCCGCTGCCCACCGGAGAGCTCGTGCGGGCGCCGTTCGGCGAAGCTCTCCCCCGGAGTGAGCCGCACGCGCTCCAGCAGCTCGATCGCCCGCGCCCGCACCTCGCGGCTGTCGAGCTTCGGGTGGTGCAGCCGGATCGGACGCTCCAGGTGGTGCACGATCGTGTGGAAGGGATTCAGCGAGGCGAACGGGTCCTGGAAGACCATCTGCACGTCCGACCGGTAGCGCTCCAGGGCCGAGCCCCGCGTGCCGGATTCCTCGCCGTCCAGGAGGATGCTCCCCGAGGTCGGCGTCTCCAGCTTCATCAGCATCCGGGCGATGGTGGATTTCCCCGATCCGGACTCGCCGACGAGGGCCGTGGTCCGCCCCGCCTCCAGGGTGAACGACACGTCCTTCACCGCGTGCAGCACACTCGTGCGGAACCCCGACCGCAGGTGGAAGTCCTTGACGAGGTTCCTCGCCTCGAGGGTGCCCGCACGCCTCGTCCCGTCCACGCTCATCGGATGACCTCCTGGTTCACGCCGCCGCTGCGGACGAAGTCGCCCCGCTCGCCCGTGAGGGACGGGAAGCTCGACAGCAGCCGCTGGGTGTACTCGTGCTGCGGGTTGCGGTAGATCTCCTCGGCCGTGCCCTGCTCGACGATCCGTCCCTGCAGCATGACGGCGATGCGGTCGCTGATCTCGATGAGCATGGGCAGGTCGTGGGTGATGAAGATGACGGCGAACCCGAGCTTCTCCCGTAGACGCATGATCTCCCGGATGATGCCGCGCTGCACGACCACGTCGAGCGCCGTGGTGGGCTCGTCCATGATCATGACCTGCGGGTCGAGTGCCAGCGCCATCGCGATCATCATGCGCTGGCGCATGCCGCCGGAGAGCTCGTGCGGGAAGCTCGTCAACCGTCCCGGATCGACACCGACGAGCGTGAGCAGCTCCTCGGCGCGCTCCTGCTTGGCCTTCTTGGACATTCCGGGACGATGGGTGTCGAAGATGTCGAAGATCTGCGCGCGGACCGAGATGACCGGGTTGAGGGAGTTCATCGCCCCCTGGAAGACCATCGAGATCTTGTCCCAGCGGAATGCGCGCAGCCCGTCGCCGTCGAGTCCGACGACGTCGATGTCGTGGCCGTCGCGGTCGTGGAACACGATCTCGCCGTCGGTCATCAGGGCCGGCGCCTTGAGCAGCCGGTTCATCCCGTACGCGAGGGTGGTCTTCCCGCAGCCCGACTCCCCCGCGAGCCCGAGGATCTCGCCCCGGTGGAGAGTGAGTGAGACATCGCGGACGGCTTTGACGGGCGGATCGACCTCGTACTCGATCGAGACGTTCCTGGCGGTGAGCACGGCGTCGCTCATGCGGTGACCCCCTTCTCCTTCGCGGCCTTGCGCAGACGACGGGCCGCATCGGGCGCGTTGCGCAGCTTCGGGTTGATGACCTCGTCGATGGCGAAGTTGATCAGCGCGAGTCCCGCGCCGAGGATCGCGATCATGATGCCCGGCGGCACGAACCACCACCAGGCACCGCGGCCGAGGGCCTGACCCGACTGTGCGTCGTTGAGGATCGAGCCCCAGGTGATCGAGGAGTTCGGGCCGAGGCCGAGGTAGGAGAGCCCCGCCTCGCCGAGGATGGCGAAGATGATCGCGAACAGGAACTGCGCGGTCAGCAGCGGGAGCAGGTTCGGCATGATCTCGACGAGGATCACCCGGAGGGACTTCTCGCCTGCCACCTTCGACGCGTACACGTAGTCGCGGGTGCGGAGCGAGCGGGTCTGCAGCCGCAGCACGTACGCCGCTCCGGCCCAGGAGGTGATGCCGAGGACGAAGGCGACGAGCTGCCAGCTGCGCTGCGGCACGAAGGATGCGATCACCATGACCAGCGGCAGTCCGGGGATGACGATCATGACGTTGGTCAGGAGCGCGAGGACGTCCTCCCGCCAGCCGCCGAGGTACCCGGCCAGGACACCGAAGAGGAGCGAGAGCACGATGGCGATGCCGCCGGCCGTGACGCCGATGAGCAGCGACCCCTGCGCTCCGATCGCGAGCTGCGCGAGCACGTCGTTGCCGAGCTTGGTCGTGCCCAGCCAGTGCTCCGCCGACGGCGCGGCGAGGGCGGGGTTGTCGGTGCTGCGCGGGTTCTGCGTGAAGAACGGCGCGATGATCGCGAAGAGCACGATGGCGAGCACGAGCACGGCACCGACGATGAACTTCGGCGAGGTGCTGGGCAGGATGCGGCGACGTCTGCGTTCCTGACGCTGGGTGGCCAGAGCGACGGTGCCCTCGGGGGCGACGGTGGGCGACTCCTCCACGAGGAGCGGGTTCTTCGTGTCAGACATTCTGGCGAGCCCTCGGGTCGATGAAGCCATAGACGAGGTCCATGAAGAAGTTGGCGACGAGCACCGTGAGGGTGATCACGAGGAACAGCCCCTGCATCAGCGCGTAGTCGTTGTTGGTGACGGCCTGGAACATGAGCTTGCCGACACCCGGGTAGGTGAACACCTGCTCCATGACGATGGAGCCGGCGACGACGAAGCCGAGCGTGATCGAGAAGCCCGCGATCGACGGGATGGCGGCGTTCCGCGCGGCGTACGTCGTCATGATGCGCCGCGGCCGCAGTCCCTTCGCCTCAGCGGTGAGGACGTAGTCCTCGGCGAGCGTGGAGACCATCATGTTGCGCATGCCGAACATCCAGCCGCCCACCGAGCTGATCACGATCGTGATCGCGGGAAGGAGCGAGTGGGTGACGGCGTCGGTGAAGAACGCCCAGGTCGGCTCCGGGCCGTCCGGGAAGTCGAAGACGTCATACCCGCCGAACATCGGGAACCATCCCAGACCGACGGCGAAGACGGCGATGAGGACGAGCGCGAGCCAGAAGTACGGGATGGACTGCAGGACGGTGGTCGCCGGGATGAGGTGGTCGACCCAGGTGCCGCGCTTCCACCCGGCCCACGCGCCGAGAACGACGCCGAGCAGGAAGGAGATGACCGTGGCGGTGCCGACGAGCACCAGCGTCCACGGCAGGGCGCCGGCGATCAGCTCCGCCACCGGGGTGGGGAACTTGGTCACCGACACCCCGAGATCGCCGCGGAGCATGCGTCCCCAGTACGCGAGGTACTGCTCCCAGAGGGACGCATCATCACCGCCGAGCAGGAGCTTGATGTTGCGGATGGTGGTCTCGGAGACCTCTCCGCCGGCCCGCTGCATCTTCGCGATCATGATGTCGGCGGGATCCCCCGGCATGAGCCGGGGAAGCAGGAAGTTGATGGAGATCGCGGCCCACAGCGTGAACGCGTAGAACCCGATCCTTCGTGCATAGAACTTCATGTCACCTGTCCTGACTTCCTGCTTCCCCTGCTCCTCTCGAGACTCAGCCGGCGGGCTTGATCTGCGTCAGCACGTACCCGGCCGCGATCGCACCCCAGGAGGGCGGGAACGCGTAGAGGTTCTCCTCGGTCGGCCAACCGGTGTAGTCCTTCGTGTTGTAGAAGGTCTGCGTGGCGTTGATCACGAGCGGGATGTAGGGCACGTCAGTGACGATCGCGTCCTGGATCGTGGCGTAGAGCTCCTTGCGCTCCGCCTCGTCCTCGGTGCTGATGGCCTGCTGGATGGCCGCATCGACGGTCGGGTTGTTGTAGCGGCTGAAGTTCCAGCGCCCCGGGGGGATCTCGGTGCCGACGGGGCTGGTGGACTGCACCTCGGTGCCGCCGAACCAGTCGCGGTAGATCTGGAACGGGTCGGCGATGGTCGTGCCGACCACGCCGCCGACGATCAGCTGGAACTCCCCGGACTGGCGGGCGTCGACGAACTCCTGCCACTGCACGGTCGACGCGGTGATCTTGATGCCCGCGGCCTCGGCCTGCTCGGCGATGAGCTTCGCGGCGTCGTTGTAGTCCGTCCAGCCGTCGACCGAGATCAGGCTGAGCTCGACGGGCGCGCCGTCCTTCTCGTAGATCCCGGAGGAGCCCTTGGTGTAGCCGGCAGCCTCGAGGATGGACGCGGCCTCCTCGACGTTGGCCTCCTGCGGGCTGACCTCGTACGCGTCGTCGGTGAGCCACTTCTCATCGCGCGGGAGCAGCGTGTAGGCGGGCGAGACGTCGGCGGTGAGACCGACGAACGCCTTGTCCTTGATGGTGGCGCGGTCGACGGCGACGTTCAGCGCCTGCCGGACCGCCACGTCCGTCTGCGGGCCTGTGCAGCCGAGCTCGGCGTTCGAGCAGGTGTAGAGGACGGTCGGGTCCTGCGGCGTGTTGATCCACTCGATCTTGCCGTTGGCGGTCGCGTCGTCCGGGTTCGGGATGAACATGCCGGTCCAGTCCAGCTCACCCGCCGTCACCAGATCCTGCGCGGTCTGGTTGTTGTCGACCGCGATGTACTGGACCTTCTTGATGGCCAGCTCGTCGGCGCCGCGGTAGTTCTCGTTGGCGACCAGCGTGTAGGACTCGCTCGTGGTCTTGTCCACGACGTACGGGCCCGACCCGACCGGCTCCTCGTTCGTGAAGTTCGCGAAGTCGTCGACGTCCTTCCAGATGTGCTCGGGGAGGATGTAGCTCGACCCCATCCGCTGGAACTCCGTCGTGTACTGCGCGATGCCGTAGGTGAGCACGACCGTGGTGTCGTCGGTGGCCTCGGCGGAGACCAGCTGGTTGCCCTCGGGGTTGTTCGCCTCGTACAGGAAGGTGAAGGCCACGTCCGCGGCCGTGAGCGGCTCGCCGTCGCTCCACTTCAGGTCGGGCTTGATCTTCACCGTGATCTGCGTGCCGTCTTCGTTGTACTCGAAGGACTCGCCGATGAGGCCGATGGGCTCCTCGTCCTTGGTCTTGTTGTAGAAGAACAGCGGCTCGTAGATCGGGCCGAG
Organism: Microbacterium sp. NPDC064978; assembly: GCF_044543605.1. Taxonomy (NCBI): domain Bacteria; kingdom Bacillati; phylum Actinomycetota; class Actinomycetes; order Micrococcales; family Microbacteriaceae; genus Microbacterium; species Microbacterium sp. NPDC064978. The sequence goes on from NZ_JBITWF010000001.1 coordinate 911,485, forward strand.
TGCGCCGTGGAGCACGTTCGGGGCGAACGGGTTGTAGTTCGTCGTGATCGGCGTCGTGCTGCCGGCCCAGACGCGGAGGGCACGGTCGCTGGACGCGTTGCCGCCCTCGTCGCCGTCACCGCCGCCGCCACCACAGGCCGTCAGGCCCAGGGCGAGGACCGAGGCCCCCGCGACCGCCGTGAGCGCGATCTTGCGCTTTCCGTTACGGATCATTCTTCATTTCCTCTCGGTGCTGCACTGCAGGAGGGATTCTCCGGTTGGAGCCGAACCCCGGGCGGGGTTCACGGGAACCCCGGGAGGTGGCCTGCGGGCCGCCCTCGAAGGGGTTTGTTAGGACAGTAACCTAACAAACCCGCTTCGAGGGAACAAGCCTTCCTGCGGGCAGGAGATAACGTTTCGGACTCGACACCTTTCTGCGTCATGCGCCCGCACTAAAGGTCGTCGTGACACTAAGATCGTCTACGGAGGTTAAGGTGCATATGACTCGAAGTGCGGACATCCGCGTCGCCGTCTCGACGGTGATCCTCACGCTGCGCCGCGGTGACGACGGTCCTCCCGTTCTCGCACTCCCCCTCGTCCGCCGTACCCGCGAGCCGTTCGCAGAGCGATGGGCGCTTCCCGGCGGGTGGCTCACCCCCGAGGAGTCGCCGGTCGACGCCGCGGCCCGGACACTCGCCGAGACGACGGGCCTTGCGCCCACCTACCTGGAGCAGCTCTACGCCTTCGGCGCCGTCGACCGCTCCCCCACGCGGGTCGTCTCGATCGTGTACTGGGCACTGCTGCGTCAGGACGACGTCGAAGCCCAGATCACCGCGCATCGGGCATCCGGTCGCGCGCCGGAGAACGTGGAGTGGTTCGATGTCGACGGCCTGCCGGCCCTCGCCTTCGATCATCACGAGATCATCGAGTACGCGCTCTGGCGCCTCCGCAACAAGGTCGGCTACAGCCGCGTGGCCCAGGGCTTCCTGCCCGCCGAGTTCACGCTCGCCGAGCTGCGGGAGGCGTACGAGTCGATCCTCGGGCGCCCACTGGACCCTGCGAACTTCCGGCGGCAGGTCGAGGCCGCGGGCAACCTCACCCGCACCGACCGCTTCCGCACGGGCAGCCATCGCCCGGCCCGGCTGTACCGCGACGACACCGATGTCGAGCTGGCCGACCGCGGCCCGCTCCGCCCCGAGGAAACGAGAACCCGATGAGCATCACCTTCGTCCCGACCCCCGTGGTCCCTGCGGCCGACCCGTCCGTCGATCACGCGATCCAGGCCATCGTCGGTGGAGCCTCCACCGACGCCACCTGCACCACCGATCTCGCGGTCGGACCGTGGGACTTCGACACGCGCCCCGGGTACGGGCCCGGATCCTCCATGGGCGACGTCATCCCGACCGAGGCTCCCCGGCAGGGGGAGCTCCCCGCCGCCTACCGCGAGGCGGACGAAGCCGAGCTCCACCGGCGCATCGAGGCGGCCAAGGCGACCCTCGGAGACCGGGTGGTGATCCTCGGCCACTTCTACCAGCGCGAGGAGGTCGTGACCCATGCGGACGAGGTGGGTGACTCGTTCCAGCTCGCCACCGCCGCCACGATGCGGCCGGATGCGGAGGCGATCGTCTTCTGCGGCGTGCACTTCATGGCCGAGACCGCCGACCTCCTGTCGCAGCCCGACCAGGCCGTGATCCTGCCGAATCTCGCCGCCGGGTGCTCCATGGCGGACATGGCCGACATCGACCAGGTGGAGGAGTGCTGGGAGCAGCTCGCCGACGTGCTGGGCGACCTCGACACCCCCGACGCCGACGGCCGCGTGCCGGTGATCCCCGTCACCTACATGAACTCCTCCGCGGCGATCAAGGGTTTCGTCGGGCGGCACGGCGGCATCGTGTGCACCTCGTCGAACGCCGCCACGGTGCTGGAGTGGGCCTTCGCCCGCGGCCGTCGCGTGCTCTTCTTCCCCGACCAGCATCTGGGTCGGAACACCGCGAAGGCCATGGGGGTGCCGCTCGACCGGATGCCGATGTGGAACCCGCGGCGAGCGCTCGGCGGCTCCACCCCGGAGGAGCTCGTCGACGCGGAGGTGATCCTCTGGCACGGTTTCTGCTCCGTGCACCGGCGGTTCACCGTGGCGCAGATCGACCAGGCCCGCGCGGAGCACCCGGGGGTCCGTGTGATCGTGCATTCGGAGTGCCCGATGGAGGTCGTCGACGCGGCCGACGAGGCCGGCTCCACGGAGTACATCCGCCGCGCCATCGCCGAGGCCACGGAACCGACGACGTTCGCGGTCGGGACCGAGATCAACCTCGTGCGCCGCCTGGCCGCGCAGTACCCGCAGCACCGGATCTTCTGCCTCGACCCGGTCGTCTGCCCGTGCTCGACCATGTACCGCATCCACCCCGGCTACCTCGCGTGGGTCCTGGAGGAGCTGGTCGCCGGCCGCACCCCGAACCGCATCACGGTCTCCCCCGACGTCGCCGCCCCGGCTCGCCTCGCGCTCGAGCGGATGCTCGCCGCCAAGCCGCCGGTGGCCGCCGGGGCACGATGAACGTCGTCGTCGTCGGCTCCGGGATCGCCGGACTCACCGCCGCGCTGCACGCGCACGAGCTCGGGCATGCCGTGACGCTCGTGACGAAGATCGCGCTCGGGGGCGGATGCACGCCGCTCGCGCAGGGCGGCGTGGCCGGCGGCTACGGGCCGGGCGACGGACCGGCGGCGCATGCCGCCGACACGATCAGCGCCGGAGCGGGTCTGTGCGATCCGGCCGCCGTCGACGCCCTCGTGGCGGACGGCGCCGCCCGGATCGCCGAGCTCCTGGCCCGCGGCGTCGCCTTCGACCGGGCGCCGGATGGTGCCCTCGCCCGCGGGCGGGAGGCGGCGCACACCCATGCCCGCATCCTGCACGCCGGGGGCGACGCGACCGGGGCCGCGATCTCCGTGGCGCTGTGCGCGGCCGTTCAGCGCACGCCGATGTCCGTCCGCGAGCGGACGATGCTCCTCGATCTGATCGTCGAGGCGGGACGGATCCGCGGGATCACGGTCCTCCGCGACGGCGGCGCGGTCGAGATCCGGGCCGACGCCGTGATCCTCGCCACGGGCGGGGCAGGGCAGCTCTACGCGCACACGACCAATCCGATCGAGACGACCGGCGACGGCATCGCGGCGGCTCTGCGCGCCGGCGCCGCCATCGCCGACCTGGAGTTCGTGCAGTTCCACCCGACCACCCTCCCCGGCGCCCCGGTCTTCCTCCTGTCCGAAGCCGTCCGCGGTGAGGGAGCCGTGCTCCGCGACAGCGACGGACGACGGTTCGTGTTCGACAGCCACCCCGACGGGGAGCTCGCCCCGCGCGACGTCGTCGCCCGGGCCATCGCCGGTCAGGCAGCCCGGCAGGGGACGCCCGTGCACCTCGATGCCACCGGGCTGGGGGCCGACGCGCTCGCCCGCCGCTTCCCGACCATCGACCGCGTGACGCGCGACCGCGGTTTCGACTGGTCCCGGGAGCCGCTGCCGGTGACCCCCGCCGCGCACTACCTCATGGGCGGCGTCGTCACCGACCGGCACGGACGGACCACGATCCCGGGGCTGTACGCCGTCGGCGAGACCGCCCGGACAGGAGTGCACGGAGCCAACCGGCTCGCCTCCAACTCGCTCCTCGAAGGAGCCGTATTCGGGGCCAGGGCCGCCGCCGCGCTGGACGAGCCATGGCCCACCGCTGCCGTCGACATCACCCCGTGTCCGTCACCGACGGACGGGACAGACGCGGCGGACGCGGATGTCGCACCGGAGCCCCTCCCCCCGTTCGACCGCGCGGCTCTGCAGCGGCTGCTGTGGGACGAGGTCGGCCTGCGGCGGAACGGATCCGGCCTGCAGCGCGCTCTCCGCATCGTGCGCGGGTGGGCCGTCGGGTTGCCTCCTGCGGTCGACGTCCGCACGTACGAGGACCGGAATCTGCTGCTGGTCGCCGACGCCACGCTCCGTGCCGCCCTGGCACGCCCGGTCTCGGTCGGCGCCCATCACCGCGACGATCCCGCCCCCGACGCACCGACCATGGCACGCCCGTCGATCCTGGAGACCGCCTGATGCTCACCCACGCCACCCTGCACCGCGTCGTCGGAGCCGCGCTCGAGGAGGACGCCCCCTGGGGCGACCTCACCAGCACCACCCTGCTCCCCGCGGAGTCGACGGCCACGGCGGACCTCGTAGCCCGCGAGGACGGGGTCTTCAGCGGCGGCGAGGTGTTCGCCGCCGCGTTCCTCCTCACCGACCCGGACGTCACGGTCGACCTGCACGTGGGCGACGGCGATGCCTTCACGGCTTCCGACGTGCTGGCCACCGTGACAGGGCCGGCCCGCGCTGTGCTCACCGCCGAACGCGTCGCGTTGAACTTCGCGCAGCGGATGTCGGGCATCGCGACGCTCACCGCCGCCTACGTCCGCGAAGTCGAGGGAACGCGGGCGCGCATCGCCGACACCCGCAAGACCACGCCCGGTCTGCGGGCGTTCGAGCGGCACGCGGTCGTGTCCGGCGGCGGGCGGAACCATCGGTACTCGCTCTCCGACGCGGTCATGGCGAAGGACAACCACCTCGCAGTGCTCCAGAGGTCCGGGCTCGATCTCGCGACGGCTCTCCGCGAGGCACTCTCGCGGCTGCCGCACACCGCCCACGTCGTCGTCGAGGTCGACCGTCTCGACCAGATCCCTGCGGTGCTCGACGGCGGCGCCCATACCGTGCTCCTGGACAATTTCTCCCTCGACGATCTGCGCGCCGGCGTGGCGCTCATCGGCGAGCGCGCCATCGTGGAGGCCTCGGGCGGCGTCGAGCTGACCACCGTCCGCGCCATCGCCGAGACCGGGGTGGATGTGATCTCGGTCGGAGCCCTCACGCACTCCGCGCGGGCGCTGGACCTCGGACTCGACCTCCGGATCGACTGAGTCCGTGCTGTACCTCGACCACGCCGCGACGTCTCCGGTACGCCCCGAGGTGCGGGCGGCCATGGAGCCCTTCCTCACCGAGGTGTTCGGCAACCCCGCCAGTCACCACACCGCGGGCGAGACCGCGGCGCGCGCGCTGGAGGACGCCCGCGCCCGGGTGGCCCGCGTGTTCGGGACGCGGGCAGGGGATGTCGTCTTCACCGGCGGCGGCACGGAGGCGAACAACCTCGCCGTGAAGGGACTCGCCCTGGGAGCGCTCGCCTCCGGCCGGCGGCGCGTCGTCGTGTCCCCCATCGAGCACGAGTCGATCCGGGAGTCGGCGGCGTACCTCGCGCGGTTCCACGGGGTGACGGTCGCGATGCCCGCCGTCGACGGCACCGGACGGATCACGCCGGACGCCCTCGACACGGCGCTCACCGACGACACGGCCGTCGTGTCCCTCGGACACGCGAACAACGAGATCGGCACCGTCCAGGACATCGCGGCGCTCCGCGAGGTCGTCCACGCCCGCCGCGTGCCCCTCCACGTCGACGCCGTGCAGTCGGCCGGCTGGCTGCCGCTGCACGAGCTGCATGCCGACGCGGTGTCGATCGCCGGGCACAAGCTCGGCGCTCCCAAGGGCACCGGGGCGCTCGTCGTCCGCGGACGCCTCCCTCTGGAACCGCTCCTGCACGGCGGCGGCCAGGAGCGTGGGCGGCGGTCCGGCACCGTCGACGTCGCGGGAGCGGTGGGCCTGGCGACGGCACTGGATCTCGCCGAGCGGGAGCGCGAAGACACCGCGACCCGGGTGGAGGCCGCGACGGCGCGTTTCATCGCCGAGGTGCAGCGCCGCGTGCCCGTGGCCGCACTCACGGGGCATCCCACGCAGCGGCTCCCCGCGACGGCGAGCTTCACGATCGCCGGCGTGAGCGGCGAGGCGGTGCTGCTGGAGCTGGAGCGCCGCGGGGTGATCTCGTCCAGCGGCTCCGCCTGCGCCGCCGGCAGCGACGAGCCCTCCCCCGTGCTGCTCGCGTGCGGCATCGCCCCGGAGGTCGCCCAGACGGCCGTGCGCTTCACCTTCGGGCGCTCGGCCCTCCCTGCGGACGCTCCGGAGCGTCTCGCCGCACTCGTCGCGGAAGCGGTCGACGCGGTCCGCGGCTGACGGACGGCCCTAGACTCGGCGGAGTGACCGCCCCCGCCCCGATCGTGACGCTGATCGTGCCCGGACGCGACATCGCCGCGTTCGCCCCCGCCGCCCTCGACTCCCTCCGTGCGCAGACGGACGAGCGGTGGCGTGCGATCCTCATCGACGACGGCTCCACCGACGACACGGGAGCGATCTTCGCCGACGCCGCCGCGACGGATCCCCGCTTCACCCTGATCCGGCATGAGGATTCCGTCGGGCTCGGCGCCGCGCGCAATGTCGGCCTCGCACGGGTCGACACGCCCTTCACGGGCTTCCTCGATGCGGATGACGAGCTGATGCCGGACGCCCTCTCGACGCTCGTGGGCACGCTCGAACGCACGGAGAGCGACTTCGCCGCCGGTGCCTACGTGCGGCTGCGTCCCCGGGGGCGAGGGTACGTGCCCGGCCGCGTACAGCCGTGGGTGGCCGCGGCGACCTCTCCTCGCCGTCTCAGCACCACCCTCGCGGAGCACCCGCAGGCCGCGTCGAACATCGTCGCGTGGTCCAAGGTGAGCCGCACCGAGATGTGGTCCGACCTGCGGTTCCCCGAGGGGGTCGCCTACGAGGACCAGGTCGTCGCGCAGACGATGTACACCCGGGCGCGCGCCTTCGACGTGCTGCCTGACGTCGTGGTGCGCTGGCGCGTCCGAGCGGACGGCACCTCGATCACCCAGGGCAAGGCGCAGCTCCCCGTGCTCCGCGACTACCTCGCTGCGCTCCGCGGCGGCATCCGTGTGCTGCAGACGGCGGGCGCGCACGCCGCCGTGACCGCTCGACTCGACCTCATCCTCGCGATGGACGTCGCTCCGCTCCGGGAGATCGCCGACACGCACCCGGATCCCGCCTACGCGGCGGAGGTGTCCGCGTTCCTGGCCGAACTGCGCGCCCTTCCCGAATTCGTCGACGCCCGCCCCGACCCCACCCTCGCCGACGCCCTCGCGTGGTGAGCCCCGCCGGAAGGACCCCCACATGACCGACTACCTCTCCTCGCTCTTCGCGCTCGACGGCCGCACCGCGGTCGTGACCGGCGGCAGCTCGGGCATCGGTCGCGGCATCGCGACGGCGCTCGCCCGCGCCGGCGCGGCCACGGTGATCGTCGCCCGCGGCGCGGAGCGCATTGCGGAGACCGTCGAGGAGCTGAACGCGCAGGGGTGCCGGGCCGCGGGCGTCGTCGGCGATCTGGGCTCCCGCGACGGCATCCACGCGGTCGCGGAGGCCGCTGCCGTCCCCTTCGGCGAGCCGGACATCCTCGTCAACTCCGCCGGCATCAACATCCGTCCGCCCTACGCCGAGATCACCGAGGCGGACTGGGACGCGACGATGACCGTCAACGCGCTCGCCCCGTTCCTCCTCGGTCAGCGCTGGGCGCAGGGCATGGCTGCGCGCGGGTACGGGCGGCTCATCCACATCAGCTCGCAGCAGGCGCACCGGGCATTCGTGGGCAGCGGGGTGTACGGCGCCTCCAAGGGCGCGGTCGAGTCGCTCATGCGCTCGGAGGCCGAGGCCTGGGGTGGTACCGGCGTGACGAGCAACACCCTCGTCCCGGGATTCGTCCTCACTCCCCTGAACGCCCGCCTGCAGGAGAATCCCGCCACGATCGCGGCCCTCGCGGCCCGGACGATGGTCGGACGCAACGGCCTCCCGGAGGACTTCGCCGCGGCCGCGGTCTTCCTCGCGGGTCCCGGCTCGGCGTACGTCACCGGCCAGTCGCTGTTCGTCGACGGCGGGCTCTCCGTCCACTGACCCGCGAAGCCGTCAGCCGTCGGTCGGGCGCGGTCGGGCGTCGGCGCTGGATGCCGTCGGCAGCGGTACGCCGGTCGTGAGCGCCACGACGGCGTCGGCCGCCGCGGAGTCCTCCGGCTCGCGGTCCGCACGGCGCCCGGCGAGCGCCGCATCGACGCCCTCCTCGACACCGCCACGGATCGCGGCCTCCTCCTCGGCTTCTGCTTCGAGCTCGGCGTTCAACACCCGCGACGCGGCCACCTGCTGTGCCGCCAGCTCGGCGTAGAGGCCGCCCTGCGCGAGGAGCTCCGCGTGGGTGCCGGACTCCACGATGCGACCGGCCTCCAGCACATGGATGACGTCCGCCCCCATGACCGTCGACAGGCGGTGCGCGATCGACAGGGTCGTGCGCCCCTTGGCCGCCTCGTCGAGGGCTTCCTGCACCACGCGCTCGGACACGGTGTCCAGGGCGGAGGTGGCCTCGTCGAGCAGGAGCACCGGCGGGTCCTTCAGGAGCACGCGGGCGATCGCGATCCGCTGCTTCTCCCCGCCGGAGAGCCGGTACCCGCGCTCCCCCACGACCGTGTCGTAGCCCTTCTCGAAGCCCGCGATGATGTGGTGGATGTTGGCCGCGGTGCAGGCGGCGACCAGTTCCTCGTCGGTCGCGTCGGGCTTCGCGTAGCGGAGGTTCTCGCGGATCGTCGCGTGGAACAGGTAGGTCTCCTGGGAGACGATGCCCACGTCGTCGATGATCGACTCCTGCGTGAGCGTGCGCACGTCCGCCCCCGCGAACAGCACCGCGCCGCCCTTGGCCTCGTACAGCCGAGGCGCGAGATAGAGGATCGTGGTCTTGCCCGCGCCGGACGGGCCGACGAAGGCGACATGCTGCCCGGGCTCGGCCACGAACGAGACCCCGTGCAGCGTGGGGCGCGAGTCGGCCGCGGCATCCGGATAGCGGAACACGACGTCCTGGAACTCGACGCGTCCGCGCGGCCCGGGGGCCTGGGCGACGGTGATCGCGTCGGGGGCGTCGGTGATCTCCGGCACGAGGTCGAGGTACTCGAAGATGCGGGCGAACAGCGCGGACGAGGTCTGCAGGTCGAGAGAGACGCGCATGAGCCCCATGAGCGGCATGAGCAGCCGCGCCTGGACCGTCGTGAAGGCCACGATGGTCCCCGCCGTGATCGCGCCGGTCCCGCCCGCGATGAGGTAGCCGGACACGAGGTAGATGACGGCCGGCACGCTCGCCATGATGACCTGCACGACCGCGAAGAAGCCCTGGCCGCTCATGGCCCGGCGCACCTGCAGGCGCACCTGGTTGCGATTCTCCTGCTGGTAGCGCTCGGACTCGGTGCGCTGGCGGTTGAACGCCTTGGACAGCAGCATGCCCGAGACGCTCAGGGTCTCCTGGGTGATGGAGGTCAACTCGGACAGCGACTCCTGGGTCTCCCCCGCGATGCGCGCCCGCACCTGCCCCACGCGTCGCTGCACGAGCACGAGGAAGGGCATCAGCACGACCGCGATGAGGGTGAGGCGCCAGTCGATGAGGATCATCGCGACGAGGGAGGCGATCACCGTGACGGCGTTGCCGAGGATGCTGGTGACCGTGTTCGTGAGCACGCCGGAGACGCCGCCGACGTCGTTCTGCAGCCGGGACTGGATCACCCCGGTCTTCGTCCGGGTGAAGAAGCCGAGCTCCATCGCCTGCAGGTGCTCGAACAGCCGCACCCGGAGATCGCCCGTGACGCTGTTGCCGACCGTGGCCGTGAGCCAGGTCTGCGCGACGCCGAGGACCGCCGAGAAGAGGAAGAGGCCGACCATCGCCCCGACGAGCACGCCGAGCAGGGAGAGGTGGGGGCCGCCGCCGTCGACGGGGAACAGAGCGTCGTCGAAGATGCGCTGCACGAGAAGCGGCGGGATGACCGCGATACCCGCGCCGAGGACCACGAGGACACCGGTGAAGAGGATGCGCCACCGGTAGGCGCTGAACAGAGCGACGACCCGGGTGCCGAGCCCGTCGATCTTCGGGGCCTCCGCGTTGAGCCGACGCTGGGCGTCCTCGTCCACGCCGCGGAAACCGCCCCGCGGACCACCGCCCATCCCGCCCATGCTCATGGCGCCAGCGTACTCAGGACGGCGGACACCGCGGGCCGTCGTCTCCGCTCAGGGCGGATATCGCAGGGATCGGAATGAAATGTCCCACCGACCCGTTACGCTGAATGACTCTCGCGAACTCTCGCACATCTCTTTTTCTTCCGATGCCCTGGAGGCCGCCCATGTCTGCCGTCGATACCGGCTCCATCACGACGCCCCCCGCATCGCACGGGGAGATCCCGCGCAAGGACATGCGGGTCATCTGGCTGCTGCTCGTCGCCGCCTTCGTCGCCATCCTCAACGAGACGACGATGGGCATCGCGATCCCGCATCTGAACACCGACCTCGGCATCCCGCCCGAGCTCGGACAGTGGCTGACGAGCGCGTTCATGCTGACAATGGCGGTGGTCATCCCGACCACCGGCTTCATCCTGCAGCGCTTCACGACGCGGCAGGTCTTCATCGCCGCGATGACGGCGTTCTCGCTCGGAACGCTCGTGGCGCTCGTCGCCCCCGGGTTCTCGGTGCTGCTCGTGGGCCGCGTGATCCAGGCGGCGGGCACCGGCATCATGATGCCGCTGCTGATGACGACGATCATGAACGTCGTGCCCGCGCAGTCCCGCGGTCGCATGATGGGCCGCGTCGGTCTCGTCATCTCGCTCGCGCCCGCGATCGGCCCGACGCTCGCGGGGGCCGTGCTCGACGCGTTCAACTGGCGCGCGCTGTTCGCCATCGTGCTGCCCATCGCCCTGATCTCGCTCGCCATGGGCGCGAAGTGGATGACCAACCTCGGCGAGACCCGCAAGGCTCCGCTCGACGTGCTGTCCATCCCGCTCGCGGCGCTCGGCTTCGGCGGCATCGTCTTCGGCCTCAGCCAGTTCGGCGGCGAGGGCGGATCGGGCGGCACGACCGGCGTCATCGCTCTGGTGGTCGGCGCCGTCTCGCTCGCCCTGTTCGTCTGGCGTCAGATCGTGCTGCAGCGCGTCGACGACGCCCTGCTCGACCTGCGCGTGTTCCGCTCGGCGAACTTCTCGCTGGCCGTCATCATCATGACGATCCTGGCGCTGTCGATGTTCGGCACCCTGACGCTGCTGCCGCAGTACCTGCAGAACGTGGCGGGACTGACCGCGCTGGAGTCGGGCCTCATCCTGCTCCCCGGTTCGGTGCTGATGGGCCTGCTCGGTCCGATCATGGGCCGCGTCTACGACGCGAAGGGCACCCGTCCGCTGCTCATCCCCGGGACGATCCTCGTCTCGGCGGCGCTGTTCTTCTATTCGACGGTCGGAGAGCACACCGTGTGGTGGCTGCTGATCATCGTGCAGGCGGCCATGTCGGTCGGCCTCGCGATGTCGTTCACGCCGCTGTTCTCCTCGTCGCTCGGGTCGTTGCACCGCTCGCTGTACTCGCACGGCTCGGCGGTGCTCAACACGCTGCAGCAGGTCGGCGGGGCGGCCGGCGTCGCCCTGCTCACGGTCACGTACTCGGCGATCCTGCACGCCGGCGAGGACGAGGGCCTGTCGCGGGCCGTGGCCGGTGCCCCCGGAGCGCGGACGGCCTTCCTCATCGCGGCGATCATCTCGCTCGCGGCGGTCGCGCTCAGCCCGCTGGTGCGCAAGCCCGCCGACGACATCGGCGACGCGGCGCACGGCGGTCACTGACCGCGCAGCCACACCGACGGCGTCTGCTGCTCACCGCTCCTTGGGGGCGGGGATGTGGCAGACGCCGTTGCTGCAGTAGCCGGCGGCATCGCCCTCGAGCAGCTCGATCGCACCCGGCAGCGGCTGCAGCCCGAGCGGCGCGTCCTGCCCGGTGTTCTCCTGCTTCGATTCGGTCATCCCTCGATCGTACGCCTGCCAGGAGCACCGGGCGCCGCACGCTCTTCTCTGCGGCCTGAGAGCGGCGTATCGTTCCCGGCGAGGGGTGCGCACCCTCGCCGCGCGCCCCGGAGCCGAGGAGGCGCCATGATCATCCACCCTCCCGAACGGGCCACCGCGACCGGCCACGTCGCCGCGATGTACGAGAGCGACCTCGCCGACGATGGCATCGTGTTCGCTCACACCAGGGCCATGGCCGTGAACCCCGACGCCCACGCCGCGTTCGAGGCGCTCGTCCGCTCGGTCGTCCCGTCGATCGGCGTACCGATCTACGAGGCCGCGACCCTGGGGGCGGCGCGGGCCCTCGGATCCGCGCACTGTCTGCTCGCACACGGCCGCCGCTCCCTGCGCGCCGGCGTCATCGACGAGGAAGGACTCGCCGCCTTCGCCGCGGGAGACGACCGCGGTTTCACGGAGCAGGAGCAGGCCGTGATCCGCTTCGCCACGCGGCTGTCGACCGATCCGGGGGCGATGACCGACGCCGATGCGCAGGAGCTGCGAGACCGGGGGTTCAGCGACCGGCAGATCGTGGACATCACCCTGGCGGCGGCGGCGCGCAACTACTTCAGCAGGGCTCTTCTCGCGCTGGCCGTGCCCGTCGAGCACGTCCCGGGGCTGGACCCGGCGCTCACCGCGGCTCTCACGCGGACCACCGGGGCCCCGCCGCCAGGCGATCGATAGGCCGTTCCGCCTAATCTGGACGGATGCTCCGACGATTCCTCGCCCGCGTGTACTGGGCCGTCAGCCGGTGGACCCTCGTCGCCGACGCCGTGCCGACGCGACCGACCGTCCTGATCGGCGCCCCGCACACCTCGAACTGGGATTTCGTGCTCATGCTCGCGATCGCGTGGCGCCTCGGCATCGACGTGCACTGGCTGGGCAAGAAGAGCCTGTTCCGCGGCTGGCGGGGGCCGATCATGCGCGGGCTCGGGGGCATCGCCGTCGACCGGGCGGATCCGGCGCGCGTCGTCGGCGAGGTCGTGGACCAGGTGCATGCCGGGACGGTGTTCGGCCTCGTCGTCACCCCCGACGGCACACGGGGCGGCAACGAGTACTGGAAGAGCGGCTTCTACCGGATCGCGCGAGCCACCGGCATGCCGGTCACTCTCGGCTTCGTCGACCGCCACACGATGACGACGGGCCTCGGGCCGACGATCGACCTCACGGGCGACGTGGCCGCCGACATGGACCGGATCCGCGCGTTCTACGCCGACAAGCACGGCGTGCGCCCCGAACGTCGCACGGAGCCGCGGCTGCGCGAGGAGACCGCCGAGCAGCCGGAGGGCTGACGTCTCAGTCCTCGTCGGGTGCGTGGTCCCGGGCGTACGCGAGGTCGTCGTCGGACAGCGACTCGATCATCCCCACCACCGCTCCGGTGATCTCCCGGATCTCCTCACGGACGTCCTCGCCGAGATGCCGCGACCCGCTGTCGATGACCGCGCGACGCGCATCGTCGGACAGCTCGGGCCACCATTCGTCGATCGGGGGAAGGGTCATCTCGGGTCCTTTCCTGAGGCCTGTCCATCCGGCAGCGCAAGGTTCTGGACAGCGCCGGATCGTGCCCACGAGACTATCGCCATGACAGCAGAATCCCGTGGCGGCGCCGACGAGCGCGACGACCGCGATGACGGCCGCGACGAGACCCCGAACGAGCGCGCGGACCGCAACTGGGAGGAGCTGCTGCAGGAACTGCGGGTGATGCAGACCGGCACGCAGATCCTCACCGGCTTCCTCCTCGCGGTGGCGTTCCAGCCGCGCTTCACCGATATGGACGAATTCCAGCGCGACCTGTATGTCGTGCTCGTGGCACTCGCGGCGGTCGCCACCATCCTCGCCCTCGCCCCCGTCGGCATCCATCGTGCCCTGTTCGGCAGCCGGCTGAAGCCTGAGCTCGTCCGGACGGCGGCGCGCCTGGTGAAGATCGACCTCTTCGTGATCGGCGCCCTCACGATCGGGGTCACGACGCTCATCGTGGACTTCACGGTCAGCCGCACCGCCGGGATCGTCGCGCTGATCGCCTCGCTCCTGCTCGTGGTCGGGCTGTGGATGGCGCTGCCCGGCCTGCTGCGGCGAGCCCGCGCGCGGGTCGGAGCAGACGAAGGACCGCCGCCCTCGTCGGCATGAGCGCGACGGGGGCGGCGGTCGGACAGCGGGCTGATCAGCGGCCGGCGGGGCTGCGGTTCTCCGCGCTCACCATCCACGCGAACTGCTCCAGGCGCTCGATGACGGCGTGCAGCAGATCCGCGGACGTGGGGTCTTCCTCGTCGACGGCGTCATGCACATCGCGCATCGTCCCGACCGCGGCCTCGAGGCGCGCGGTGACGAGGTCGATGGTCTCCGTCGTCGACACCTCACCGGTCGGGAACTCGGGGAGCGTCGTCGTCTTCGCGATCGTGGCGCTGCGCCCGTCAGGCACGGCGTGCAGGGCGCGCATGCGCTCCGCGATGGTGTCGCTGAACGTCCGGGCGTCCTCGATGATCTCGTCGAGCTGACGGTGGGTGTCGCGGAAGTTCCGTCCGACGACGTTCCAGTGGGCCTGCTTGCCCTGCAGCGAGAGTTCGAGAAGGTCGACGAGCACCGCCTGCAGGTTCGCCGCGAGGGTCGGGGATGCGGTGAACCCCTTCTCCGCATTCTGCTGGCGCGTGGTCTTGACGCCCGCCTTCGTCGCTCCGCTCTTGCTGCTGGAGCTGCCGGTCTTCTTGGTCTTCGTGTCTGCCATGGTGTGACCTCCTGCTGTCACGGTAGCCCCGCGGCACAGCCGATTCGAGGGGGTTGACACCCACCGGGCGGACCCCCGAACGTGAGGGAGGCGACAGGGCCATCGAGAGAGGCGGAACAGTGGGAACAGCAGCACAGGAGGATCGTCCCGAGGTGGTCATCGCGCCTCTCACCGCGGCGGATGCCGGAGAGGTGCTCACGATCCAGCGGGCGGCCTTCGTGTCCGAGGCGGCGATCTACGGCAGCGTCGATATGCCGCCGCTGACGCAGACGCTCGCCGAGATGGAGGCAGAGCTCACCTCGGAGAGCGGGCTCGGCGCACGGATCGACGGCCGCCTGGTGGGGGCGATCCGGTTCGTCGAGGACGACGACCTGCTCCTGATCGGGCGGATCGCGATCGCCCCCGACATGCAGGGCGAGGGCATCGGGAGGAAGCTCCTCGACGCGGCGGAGAAGGCCTCGGACGCCCGCGAGTCCGAGCTCTTCACCGGAAGCCTCAGCGAGGCGAACATCCGGCTGTACGAGTCCTGCGGCTACGAGGAGCGCGAGCGGGTGCCGCAGGGCGACGGCACCGCTCAGGTGTTCCTCCGCAAGCGGCTGCGAGGCTAAAGGCACCACCCCCGCAGGCGCAAGGGGGTCGAGCGGATCCGGACGATGCGGAATCGTAGTCCGGACATGTCGCGACCGCGTCATGCCCCAACCGGAAAGGAGAGCTCATGCTCACCCTCACCGACAACGCCACCGCCATCGTGTCGACCCTCGTGAGTCGTCAGAACGACGCGCCGGCCGCTGGGCTGCGCATCCATACCGCCGAGGCGCAGGACGACACGGGCGCGGCCCGTCTCGCCGTCGCCGTGACCGCCGACCCGGAGCCCGCCGATCAGGTCGTCGAGCTGTCGGGCACCCGCCTGTTCCTCGACGAGGCCGCCGCCTCCGCCCTGGACGACAAGGTGCTCGACGCGGGCGTGGACGACGAGGGCTCCGTCTCCTTCGCCGTGCTCCCTCAGGTCGCCTGAGAGCTCAGACTTCGAACGCCGCGGCCGATCCGGCCGCGGCGTTCGCGTGTGCACAGGGTCGGGCTCAGTCCCAGTCGAGATACTCCTCGAGCACGACAGCCGTCTCGATGGGGTGCGTCATCGGGAAGAGGTGATCCCCGCCCTCGACGACCTTGATGCTGGCGCGTTCCGGAGCCATGGCGCGCACGCTCTCGGCGTTCGCGGGCGGGGTGACCTCGTCGGCCGTCCCCTGGATCAGCAGCACCGGGATGACCGGGGCGAGGGGGGTGTCCACGTCCTCCACGCCGAGGAGGGCCAGACCGTTCACGCGCTCCGGGTGAACGAGCGCGAACGACCGCGCGATCGTGCCGCCGAAGCCGTGCCCGCCGATCCACGTGTCGCCGAGGCCGATGTGGTCGATGACGGCGAGCGCGTCCGCGACGCGGTCCTCGACCGAGGCCTCTGCGTCATCCGCGCGATGGCCGATCCGCACCACGTGGAATCCGGCCTCCTCCGCCAGGTAGTGACCGACCACTCCGAGCACGTCGGCGGCCAGGCCGCGCTCCTGGATGAGCACCAGCTTGACCGGACCATCGCCCTCGTCGACGAAGGGGATGGCGCGGCCCTCGGGCTCGAAGATCTGGGTGTCGGTCATCGGCGTCGTTCTCCTCAAGCCGTCGGTGTCAGGTTCGCAGGCGCCGTCCGCGCCGGGCTCCTGCGACCGGGCACCGGGCGGTGGCGCCTGCGTCCAGCGTAGCCCGCCGGGGGACGAGCCTCCTCCTCGCATCCCCCGGCGGAGTCATGAGGCGGCGGCGAGCTCGCGCCACAGATGCGCGAGGGTCGCAGCGCCGCGGACCAGCATGCGCAGATCGATGCTCTCGTCGCTCGCATGCCAGTGGTCCTCGGGCAGCCCGGTGCCGAGGAACACGACCGGGGCGCCGAGTTCCCGGGACAGCAGCTCGGCCGGCCCTCCCCCGGCGTTGCCCATCCTCCCCCGCACCGCGCGACCGTAACCGCGGGCGAGGGCCCGCTCCAGGGCGTCCCGATAGGGTCCGGGACGAGAGACATACGGTTCCTGCGCGATGTCCTCGTCGACCTCGAGGCGATACGTCGCCTCGGCGGGCATCACGTCGGCGATGAAGGCGCGGAGCGCGTCGGCGACGTCGTGGTTACGCTGATCGGCGACGGTTCGGATGCTCAGCGAGGCCATGGCCTCCCGCGGGATCACGGAGCGCTCGATGCCCTCCGGGTCTCCGGCGAGCAGCGAGATCACCTCGATGGCCGGGCGCACCCAAAGGCGCTCCTTCGGGGTGAAGCCCTGCTCCCCCACGATGACCCTGGTCTCGGTACGCCGCGTCCAGTCCTCGGGGTCGAACGGCAACGCGTCCAGTTCCGCAGCGCGCTCGTCGCTGAGCGGGGCCACGCCGTCATGGAATCCGGGGATGGCGATCCCCCCGTCCTCGTCGTGCAGCTGCGCGAGCACGCGGGAGAGCACGAGGGCAGGATTCACCGTCACGCCGGAGGCGGCACCGCTGTGCACGTCCCGGTCGGGCCCCTGCACCGTGAGCGTCGCGGTGAGCGTCCCCCGCATCGAGGTGACCGGAGCCGGGGAGTCGACCTCCCACTGCAGGGTGTCGGAGAAGACGACGAGGTCGCACACGAACCGGTCGGGGTCGGCCTCCAGGAGGTCCTTGAGGTGCGGGGAGCCGATCTCCTCCTCGCCGTCGATGAGCAGCTTGAGGTGCACCCCGGCTCCGACGCCGTCCACGGCCTCGACCGCCCGGTGCGCCCAGACGTGCGCGAGGGCCTGGCCCTTCGCGTCCGACGCGCCGCGCCCGTAGAGCCGCCCTTCTCGGAGCACCGGCGCGAACGGCGCCGTCTCGCTCCACTCCTCCGGCTTGGCGTGGCGGACGTCGTGGTGCGTGTAGACGAGGACCGTGGGTGACCCCGGCGCGCCCTCGCGCTCGGCGAACACGGTCACCGCATCGCCCGCCGGGAGCAGCGACGTCGTGAAGCCCGCGTCGCGCAGCTCTGCGGCGATCCAATGCGCGGATCGCACCCCGTCCATCCGACGCTCGGGGGCCGCCGAGACGGAGGGGATCTCGACCCAGGCCGACAGCCGCTCGACCATCTCATCGAGGTGGGACTCGAGGAAGGCGTCGATCGCGTCCTGCGCTGCCGCCGTCTCCTCCGTCATGGGGACAGACTGCCCGGAGGACCGGGGATACGGGCGGGGGTTGACGGCGTCGGCGCTGACCGGCTATCACCGCGACGAGGTCCGATCTCACGCGGGCCGAGAGTGATTGTCCCAGGCGCGTCGGGGTTTGGAAAGGCCCTGCGTGGATCGGCCGACCGGGCGTTGCATGGCCAGCCCATCCCCAGAAGAGAAAGGCTCGATATGTTCTTCCATCGACAGGAGCTCCAATTCTCCGCGACGCCCGAGGCCCCGGACGCCGTCTACGCCCGCAAGCTGCAAGAGGTCCTCGGCGGGCAGTACGGCGAGATCACCGTCGCGCTGCAGTACCAGTTCCAGGCGTGGAACATGCACATCCCCGGCAAGTACCGCGACCTCGTCTTCGGCATCGGCGCCGAGGAGATGGGGCACGTCGAGATGCTCGCGGTCATGATCGCGCAGCTGCTCGAGAAGTCCCCGCTCGGCATCACGGAGGACGCCGTGCAGGATGACCCGACGGTCGCCGCCATCGTGGGCGGCACGGATGTGCAGCAGGGCATCGTCGCCGGTGCCGGCGCGCGTCCGGTCGACAGCAACGGCAACCCGTGGCAGGGCTCGTACATCACCGCCAGCGGCAACCTCCTCGCCGACTTCATGGCCAACGCGAACGCCGAGATGCAGGGCAGGGTGCAGGTCGCCCGGCTCTACCACATGACCGACGACCACGGCGTCCGGGATCTGCTGAGCTTCCTGCTGGCGCGCGACACGATGCACCAGAACCAATGGCTCGCCGCGGCCGAGGAGCTGAAGGCCGAGGGCGCCGAGAAGCTCCCCGTGCCGAGCAACTTCCCGCTCTCCAAGGAGCACCGCGACGTGTCGTACCAGTACCTCAACTTCAGCGACGGTCCTGCCGCCGCGGAAGGCACCTGGGCATCCGGCCCCACGCCGGACGGACACGGCGAGTTCAGCTACCACGAGGGCTCGACGACCACGGCCGAGATGCCTCCGCCCACTCACCCGGACGCACGTTTCTACGGCACCACCGAGCTGCCGAACGTCGTGGAGAAGGTGGCCGGCGCCGCGCAGGACGCGCTCCACAAGGAGTGACATGCCGTCATCGGTCTCGCGGAAGGGACGGTCGCCGCACACACGCGTACGGCGGCCGCCCCTCGACGCCCAGGTGGTGGTGGTCACCGGCGGCTCCCGCGGGATCGGCCGGGAGGCGGCCTTCGGCTTCGCCCGAGCGGGGGCATCCGTCGTCCTGCTCGCCCGCGGTGAGCAGGCGCTGACCGAGACGGTCGAGGAGATCGCCGCGGAGGGCGGGGACGTCCGCGGCGTCGTGTGCGACGTCTCCGACCGCCGGGCGGTGCAGGACGCAGTCGACCAGATCACGCATGCGTTCGGCCGGATCGACACCTGGGTGGGCAACGCGGGGGTGCTCCTCTACGCCCCCGTCGCCGACACCACCCCCGAGGAGCTCCGAAAGGTCCTCGACGTCAACGTCGTCGGACAGCTCAACGGCCTCCAGGCGGCGCTGCCGGTGCTCCGGCACTCGCGCGGGACCATCATCGTGGTGAGCTCGGCCGAGGCGGTGGCGGCGATGCCGCTGCACGGGGCCTACGCCGCCTCGAAGCATGCGGTGGAAGGAGCGGTCGACGCCCTCCGCCGCGAACTGCGCGCCGAGCGCGCGCCCGTCACGATCACCGTCGTCCGTCCCGCCGTCATCGACACCCCGATCTACCGCCACGCCCGCAGCCGCATGACGTATCGCCCGAGCGGACCGCATCCGCACTACCGCGCCCGGTCCGTCGCGCGGGCGATCGTCTACGCCGCCGTCCATCCGGCCCGCACGATCCACGTCGGCGGTGGCGCCCTGCTGCTCACCGGGGTCCAGCGGATCGCGCCCGGTCTTCTCGATGCGGCGCTCGGCCGGTTCGGGTCCCGGATGATGCGCACGAACGAGACCGCCCCTGCGCAGTTCGGGAACCTCGTCGGTCCGCTCCGCGACACCGATCAGCGGGGCGGGCTGCCGCACCGCGGACGGGGCAGCATCACGGCATGGCTGCGTGTGCACCCCGGGTGGCGGACCGTGGCGGTCGCGGGCATCCTCGGCGCGGCACTGGTGCCCTGGCGCCGCTCGCGCCGCTGAGCACCTACCCGACCGGCTCGGCGCCGCGCAACTCCCTCGTGCCGGCGCGTGGGCCCGGATACCGTCGAGGCACACGGTCTCCGGCAGAAGGGAACTCCATGCTTCTCGGCATCCTCACCTCCTCCTCGGACGGGCGCCCCGAGGGTCGGGCGCGCCGATGACGGCGCGCTTCACCATCGAACCGTGGGCCGTCGGCATCGAGAGCGTCGACACCGCCCATCTCGCGCAGGAGGAGTCCGTCTTCGGTCTCTCCAACGGCCACGTCGGCTGGCGCGGGAACCTCGACGAGGGTGACCCTCGAGGCGTCGCGGGAAGCTACCTCAACGGCGTGTTCGAAGAGCACCCGATGCCGTATGCCGAGGACGGGTACGGGTACCCCGAGACCGGACAGACGGTGATCAATGTCCCGAACGGGCAGCTCATCCGCCTGCTGGTCGGCGACGAGCCGTTCGACGTCGAGCACGGGACGGTGCACACGCACACCCGCCGCCTCGATCTCCGCGACGGCACCCTGCACCGGGAGGTCGACTGGGAATCGGCGGAGGGCCGTCGCGTGCACATCACGTCGACCCGTCTGGTCTCCCTCGAGCACCGGTCGCTGGCCGCCGTGCGCTACCGCGTGACAGCGGTCGACGGCGCCCTCGCGATCACCGTGCTGTCCGAGCTGCTCGCGAACGAACCGCTTCCCACGACCCACGACGACCCGCGCGTGCAGGAGCTCCTCGCCCGTCCGCTGGAAGCCGTCGCGGGATCGGAGCGCGGCGCGCGGAGCACGCTGCTGCATCGCACCCGGCGCAGCGGCCTGCGCGTCGCGGTGAGCGCTGACCACATCGTGCGCGTCTCCGGAGAGGGCGCTCCGGAGGTGACGACCGAGGTCGACGACGACCTGGCACGCACGCGCATCCGCGTGGACCTCGCGCCCGGCGAGGAGCTCGAGGTCGTCAAGCTCATCGGACACGAGTGGTCGGCCACCCTCGCGCCGCAGACACTGCGGGACCGCGCGGAGGAGGCCGTGGAGGAAGCCGCTCGTCTGGGCTGGGAGGCGCTGATGGCGGGTCAGCGCGCGGTCCTCGATCGGTACTGGGAGTGCGGTGACGTCCGTATCGACGGCGATGCGCGGCTGCAGCAGGCCGTGCGCTTCGCGCTGTTCCAGGTGTTCCAGGCGTCGGCGAGAGCCGAGGCCCGATCCGTGCCGGGCAAGGGCCTCACCGGCTCCGGTTACGAGGGCCACACGTTCTGGGACTTCGAGGCGTTCGTGCTCCCCGTGCTCACCTCGACCGCTCCCGATGCCGCGCTCCAGGCACTGCGCTGGCGTCACGCGACGCTGGATCACGCCAGGGAGCGGGCGCGCACGCTCGGCCTGCGCGGCGCGTCCTTCGCCTGGCGCACGATCGACGGCCGGGAGAGCTCCGGCTACTGGCCCGCGAGCACGGCGGCCTTCCACATCAACGCCGCCGTCGCAGGTGCCGTGATGCACTACGTCCGCACGACGGGTGACCAGGACTTCGAGCGGGAGGCGGGCACGGAGATCCTCGTCGAGACGGCGCGCCTCTGGCTGTCCCTCGGGCGCGGGGATGACGACGGCGGCTTCCACATCGACGGCGTCACCGGCCCGGACGAGTACACCGCCGTCGTCGACGACAACGTCTACACGAACCTCTCCGCGCGCCGGAACCTCCGCGGGGCTGCGGCTGCCGCCCGACGGCACCCGGAGGTCGCCGCAGCGCTGGGAGCGGACGAGGAGGAGGTCGCCGCCTGGGAGGCCGCGGCCGACGCCATGACCGTGCTCTACGACGAAGAGCGACAGGTGCACCCGCAGTCGGCGGGCTTCACCGCGCACGCCCGGTGGGACTTCGACGCCACGGCGCCCGACGAGTATCCGTTGCACAGCCACTTCCCGTATTTCGACATCTACCGCAAGCAGGTGCTGAAGCAGGCCGACCTCGTGCTGGCGCTCTACACCTCCCACGAGGAGTTCACCTGGGAGGAGAAGGCCAGGGCGTTCGCCTATTACGACGCCCTGACCGTGCGAGACTCCTCGCTCTCCGCGGCCGCTCAGGCCGTGATCGCCGCCGAGGTCGGGCATCTCGAACTGGCATCGGCCTATCTGGCCGAGCTCGCTGCCCTCGACCTGGACGACCTCCACGGCAACACCGACGAGGGACTGCACATCGCGGCACTCGCCGGCATCTGGACGGGCGTGACGGCCGGCTACGGGGGTATGCGGGAGGGAGACCACGGCCTGTCCTTCCGGCCGCAGCTTCCGGACGGCGTCACCCGCCTCGCGTTCGGAGTCCGGCTGCACGGCTGCATCCTGCACGTCGACATCGCACCGACGGAGACGACCTACCGACTGAGCGCCGGGGAGCCGGTGACGATCCGGCACGCCGACGAGGAGCTCGTCCTGCACGCCGGGGTTCCCGTAAGCCTGCCGACGCCGGACCGCGTCGAGCCGCTCACCCCGGCACCTGTGCCGCCGCGCTGGCGGGAACCGGGACGCCCGCGCGCCGGCGACTGAGGCCGCGCCGGTCCGTGTGCCATATCGAGGCGGGTGCGCGCAAGGCCCGCGGCGATGTCGGCCGTCCACCGTAGGGTGGAGCCGTGCCTGATTCCCCCCACCCCGCATCGGATGTCCTCTGGGCGTGCGTCGAGGACGGCTTCCACGTAGGAAGCCGCGGCGGAGACTTCCTCGGCTACGTCGACCGTCAGCCGGACGGCCGCTTCGCCGCGTTCTCCGCGTCCGCGCAGCCGCTCGGCCTGCACGCCACGCTGAGCGACGCGACCACGGAGGTCGTCGCCCACGCCGGCCCCTCGGAGGGCGATGCCGCCCTCGGAACCCCGGAGCTGGTGCAGGGGTGACGGCGGCCATGACCGACGGGTTGCTCCGCCTCGTCTACACCAGCACGGCGGCGCAGCCGTTCCGTGAGACCGCCCTGGAGCAGCTTCTGGAGCAGTGCCGTCGGTCGAACGCGGCCCGCGACATCACCGGTCTCCTCCTGTTCCGCCAGGGGCGCTTCCTCCAGGTCCTCGAAGGACCGGTCGAGGCCGTACGCCGACTCGTCGACACGATCGCGGACGATCCGCGTCACCGCGCGATGCGCATCCTCCTGGAGACGCCGATCACCACCCGTCTCTTCTCCGACTGGTCGATGGGCTACCGGTCGTTCCGCGGTGGGAGCGCGGCCGCCCCCACAGGCTTCCGCGACTCCTTCGACGACCTCGTCGACGGCGCGGACTCCTCCACCATGGAGCGCGCTTTGTTCGAACTCACCCTGTGGTTCCGCACCCGCTCCGGCGCTGCGGTCCCGATCCCTGCCGGCAGCGGCGAGGGCACCTCCCTCCGGGTATGAGCCAGCCCGCAGGTGGACCGGAGCCGTCGCTCATCCAGCAGCGCATGGCACTGGAACGGCGGCGGAACTGGGGCGTCTACGCGATCGTGTTCTCGTCGGTGATGACGGTCGGCTGGACGGTCGCGTTCCTCCTCGATGCGCCCGCCGGGTTGTGGCGCGTTCTCAGCATCATCGTGTTCGCTGCCGGGATCGTCGTCGGTATCGTCGAGACCCGCCGCGCAAGGCGCGCGCTCCGTGAGTTCGAGGATCGCCACGGGCCGGACGCGGGGGTGCGGCACTAGCGGGGCGTTCAGCGAGCGGAACTCCACCCCTGCTCATGCAGTCGCGCGAATCCGTCGATCAGGAGGTCCAGCGCGAAGGCGAACTCCGCGTCGTCGTCACACGCGGCGCCGGCGTGCGGGGCGGTCGTCGCCATCCTCACGATCGCGGGGTACGAGACGGCGAACTCCGAAAGAGCCCGGGCACGCACCGCAGGATCCGCCGGGACCTCGGGGGTGGGCAGCACGTCCCGCGTGATCCCCCACATCCGCGTGCTCAACGCATGCATGGCGTGATGCACGAGGTCCGCGGACAGCCCCCCGTCGAACATGATGTTCATGAGCGAGTCCATGTACCCCAGCACCGTCGGTGTCGCCGCCGCCCTGGTCTCGATCGCCGCCTGCGCCCATGGGTGCGCGCCCATCACCATGCGGGCCGAGCCGATGCGCTCCCGGAGCGCGTCCTGCCATGGAAGACCACCCGCCGGGACGCCGATGCTCGCCACGAGCCTGTCGAGCATGCCGTCGATCAGCTCCTCGCGATTCGCGACGTGCTTGTAGAGCGCCATCGCGGTGACCCCGAGCTCGTCCGCGACCCGCCTCATGCTCGTGCGCTCGAGACCGATTTCGTCCGCCAGGGCGGCGGCCGCAGCCAGGACCTGCTCGCGGTCGAGCGGGCGGCGGACGGGAGAACTTGACACGTCTACAGCGTATACCTAGGGTGAGGAGCGCGTCGGTGTACGGCGTATACCTCTAGCTCAAGGAATGTCATGCCCGACCGCTCCCGCACATACGCTCGCATCGCGGGCATCCTTTACCTCGTTACCCACGCCACCTCGATCGCAGCGGTCGCGGCATACGCGGGGGGCGCACTGACCGGAGGCGTCGCTGTGGAGCTCCTCCTCGCCGGCGGATGTCTCGGAACCGGCATCCTCCTGTGGCTCCTGCTGGGCCAGGTCGGTCCCGCCCGGGCGGCCGCCTTCGCTGCGCTGCGAGCCCTCGAAGCCGCCCTCATCGCGGCAGGTACGCTCCCGATGCTCGCGCTGCAGGCGACGACCGCGACCGGACCGATGGCGGAGACACTCGTCGCGCTCCACACTGCCGCCTTCCTCGTCGGTCAGGGGCTGGTGATCAGCGCGAACACGATCATCCTGGGGTGGCTGCTGTTCACCACCGGCCTCGTCCCGCGCGCGCTGGCGGCGCTCGGTCTCATCGGCGGCACACTGGTACTCGCGAGCAACTCCGCACAACTGTTCGACATGATCCCGCAGGGTGGGACGGTCGCCGGGCTCTGCGCCCTGTCGATCTTCGCCTTCGAGATCTGGTTCGCGATCCACCTCATCACGGTGGGCCTCCGACCGCGCGCGTCGGTCCGTGCTCTCTCCCGATCAGCCCTCTGACCCTGGGCGCCTCGCCGCGTCCCGGTCCGCTGCTGACAGCTCGAGCCGCTCGCCGGGGCGGTTCGATGGCTGAGCGGTGTTCGCCCGGCCCGGCTGCCTCAGTTGTTGAAGCGGAACTCCACGACGTCGCCGTCCTGCATGACGTAGTCCTTGCCCTCCAGGCGCGCCTTGCCCTTGGACCGAGCCTCCTGCACGGAACCGGTCTCGACGAGGTCGTCGAACGACACGATCTCGGCCTTGATGAAGCCCTTCTCGAAGTCGGTGTGGATGACGCCGGCGGCCTGCGGGGCCTTCGATCCCTTGGGGATGGTCCAGGCGCGGGCTTCCTTCGGGCCTGCGGTGAGGTAGGTCTGCAGGCCGAGCGTGTCGAAGCCGATGCGGGCGAGCTGGTCGAGGCCCGACTCGTCCTGCCCTGTCGAAGCGAGGAGCTCGGCGGCGTCCTCGGGGTCGAGGTCCTTGAGCTCGGACTCGATCTTCGCGTCGAGGAAGATGGCCTGCGCCGGCGCGACGAGGGCGGCGAGCTCGGCCTTGCGGGCGTCGTCGGTCAGCACGGACTCGTCGACGTTGAAGACGAAGATGACGGGCTTGACCGTGAGGAGCCCGAGTTCGCGGATCGGCTCGAGGTCGAGGCCGCTGGTGGAGAGCAGAATTCCGCGCTCCAGCGCATCCTTGGCGGCCTTCGCGGCTTCGAGGACCGACGGGTCGATCTTCTTGCCCCGCACCTCCTTCTCGTACCGAGTGATGGCCTTCTCGACGGTCTGCAGGTCGGCGAGCATGAGCTCCGCGTTGATGGTCTCCATGTCCGACGCCGGGTTCACGGCACCGTCCACGTGCACGACGTCGTCGTCGGAGAACCCACGCACCACCTGGGCGATCGCGTCGGCCTCGCGGATGTTCGCGAGGAACTGGTTGCCCAGGCCCTCCCCCTCGCTCGCCCCTCGGACGATGCCCGCGATGTCGACGAACGACACGGCGGCGGGCAGGATGCGCTCGCTCCCGAAGATCTCGGCGAGCTTCTCGAGCCGCGGGTCGGGCAGGTTCACCACGCCGACGTTCGGCTCGATCGTCGCGAACGGGTAGTTCGCCGCGAGCACGTCGTTCTTGGTGAGAGCGTTGAAGAGGGTGGACTTGCCGACGTTGGGCAGGCCGACGATTCCGATAGTGAGAGCCACGGGGAACGAGTCTACCTGCGCCGCTCTCCCCTCCTCACCCTCGCGGAGGGCAGGCACTCACGCGGGATCAGGCGGCAGGGCGCAGAAACAGCCTGATACGGCGCGGGCGCCTGTTCAGCCGCGGGTCGCGCGGAACGCCCTCGTCATGTACGGCACCTCGACCGTGTCGTCCCCGTGCAGGCCGAGCTCGTCGAACAGCGCGTCCATCTCGCGACGGATCCGGTCCTTCTCGGCCTCGTCGGCGGTGATCACCGCACTGCGGGAGGCCGCCATGCGGTGCAGGAGCTCCCGCGTCATGGGGCGCGACCACTCCCACCGTTCCTGCGCCAAGGCGCCGAACGGCTCGGCCACCACGGGGTCGCCGGCCGCGAGCATGATCTCGGCGTTGCTGCCGTGCATGATGTCGGTGAGCCGCCGCACCCAGTCCACGCGCTCGTCGCGGAGGTTCCAGACGAGTCCCAGCACACCGCCCGGCCGCACCGCCCGACCGATCTCCGCCGAGGCGGCGACGGGCTCGACCCAGTGCCATGCCTGACCGAGCACCACGGCGTCCACGCTCGCGTCCGGCAGTGGGAGCTCCTCGGCGGTCCCGACGAAAGTGGGGACCCCTGGTACGGCCTCGCGAAGCGCGGCGAGCATCGCGGGGTCCGGGTCGATCGCCACGACCTCGGCGTCCGCAGCCGCGACGAGCGCCCGCGTGAGCTTGCCGGTCCCGGCGCCGACGTCGGCGACCCGACGCGCACCGTCCGCCATCGGTTCCAACATCCAGGCGACCGCCTCGAACGGGTACTCGGGCCGTCCGGCCTCGTAGCTTCCGGCCGCCGCACCGAAGGACCTCGCCAGTTCGTCCGCCATGTGGCCAGCATACGGCGAGCCTGCACAGCGACGTCGGAGGCCCGGGAGAGAGTGAGGACGTGCCACTGGACTTCACTGCGATCGACTTCGAGACCGCGAACTCCAGCCCGGCCTCCGCGTGTTCCGTGGGACTCGTGCGGGTGCGGGACGGGAAGGTCGTCGCCACCGCGAACTGGCTGATCCAGCCTCCGCCCGGCCATGACGAGTTCCAGGAGTGGAACGTCCGCATCCACGGCATCCGCCCCGAGCACGTGCTCTCGGCGGCCACGTGGGTCGACCAGTTCGAACGGCTGTGCGCCTTCGCCGGAGCGGACGTGCTCGTGGCTCACAACGCCGGCTTCGACCTCAACGTGCTGCGTCGGGCGACGGAGGTCACGGGCCAGATCTGCCCGCCGTACCGTTCGCTGTGCAGCCTCCAGGTGGCGCGGAAGACCTACCAGCTCGACTCGTACCGCCTTCCGCTCGCCGCCGCGGCGGCAGGGTATGCGGAGTTCGCGCATCACGACGCGCTCGCGGATGCGCTCGCCTGCGCACAGATCATCGTCGACGCGGCCGCCCGCGCCGGCGCCTTCGACGTGTTCGGGCTCGCCGACGCCCTCGGGCTCCGCGTCACCGAGCCCGCCGTGCCGGCGCTGGAGCGCGCCGTCGCCTGACGCGCCTCGCCGCCTCCCGGCGATGTCGGAGGCCCTCGGCATCATGGAGCCATGGATGCCCTGTCGATCGTTCTCCTGCTCGTGGCCCTCGCCGCGGGCGTCGCTCTCGGCTGGTTCCTCCGAGCCGGACGGAGCGCCGCCGACATCGCGCGCACGCAGGCTGAGCTCGCGGCGGCGCGAGACGACCGCGACCGCCAGTACGACCTCTACCGGGACGCGGTCGAACACGCCCGCTCCGAGCAGCGGGCGGAAGCGCAGCGTGTCCAGCAGCAGAACGCCGTGCTGCAGGCCCTGGCACCGGTGCGCGAGAGCCTCCAGCAGATGCAGTCCAAGGTCGCTGCGATCGAGAGCGAGCGGCAGGCGCAGTTCGGCACGCTCGCCGAGCAGCTCCGACGTGCCCAGGAGTCCGATGAAGCGCTCCGTGCTACCACCGAGTCGCTCGCCGGCGCGCTGCGATCCACCTCCACGCGCGGCGTCTGGGGCGAGACCCAGCTGCGACGCGTCGTCGAGGCCGCGGGGCTGACCAGGCACGTCGACTTCGACCTGCAGGCGACGATCACCTCCGACCGCGGGCAGGGGCGCCCGGACATGGTGGTCCGCCTGCCGGGCGGCACGTCGATCGCCGTGGACGCGAAGGTGCCGCTCGACGCTTATCTCGAGGCGTCGGCGCTCCCCGTCGGCGACGCCCACGAACCGCAGCGTCGTGCCCACATGCAGAAACACGTCCGCGCGGTGCGCGCGCACGTCGACGCCCTCGCCAAGAAGGCCTACTGGTCGGGCCTCGACGCGAGCCCGGAGTTCGTCATCTGCTTCCTGCCGAGCGAGTCGCTGCTGGCCGCCGCCATCGACGAGGACCCCACGCTGCTCGACTACGCCTTCAGCCGCCGCGTGGCGCTCGCCTCTCCCGTGAACCTCTGGGCGGTCCTCAAGACGGTCGCCTACACGTGGACCCAACAGGAGGTGTCCACCGAGGCCCGGTCACTGCTGGCACTCGGCACACAGCTGTACGAGCGCCTCGGCACGCTCGCGGGTCATGCCGACGACCTCCGTCGGGCGATCGAGCGCACGGTCGACAGCTACAACCGCTTCGCCGGATCCCTGGAGTCCCGGGTTCTCGTCACCGCCCGCCAGTTCCCCGGCGTCGATGCGGACGCCTTGGCACCGGTGCCGGCGATCACCGCGGACGGACGGCGCTTCACCGCGCCGGAGCTCCTGGTCCCGACCGAGGCCGAAGACGCCGCCGACGCGATGCAGGCTGATGTCGGCGAGGTTCGCGCGCGTCTTGATCACGCCGCCGCGCTTCCCGACCGGGAGGACTGACAGCGGCGACGGATCGACCGGCCGCGAGGGCGTCAGGCGACGCCGGGAACGCCACTGAGCAGCAGGATGACGAGGCCGCTCGTGGCGAGGAAGGCGCCGATCATCCACCAGGCACTGACCTCGTGCCCCTCGGCGCGGCGGACGCGGAACAGCACGTCGGCGCGCCGAGCCGGGTCGACGGCCGGCTGCGCGACGGGTGCCGGCGGGGCCACGGCCGCCGCTTCGGCATCGGCGCTCACCCGGAGGATGCGTCCGGTGTTCGTCGTGATGATCTTGGTCGGCGCGGCGCTCTTCGAGCCGCTCGTGTGCTGCGTTGTCATGCGTTCGCCCTCCTGTGCCTGCGGTGCCTGGCGGCTCCGTCGACGGCGACAAACCCAGTGACAATTGTGACACGACGGCTCGCCGAACCGGGGCCGACCCGTGGAGGAGGCGATACCGGGTCGGTAACGATGGCGGGAATCCGGCCCACGATCATCACCGCGGGAGAGGCCTCACAGCCACTTCGAGACGAGGTGCTCCGACGCGATGCGGCGCAGAGTTCCGGAGGCTCCTCGCAGGACCACGCTCTCGGTGTAGACGTAGCCGCGCTCGCGCCGCACACCGGCCACGAGCTGGCCGTCCGTGACACCCGTCGCGACGAAGATCGTGTTGTTCCCCTGCACCAGGTCGTCGGCTTCGTAGACCTTGTCCATGTCGAGCCCCGCGTCGATGCCGCGCTGGCGCTCGTCGTCGTCCCGCGGCCAGAGCCGACCCTGGATATGACCGCCGAGGGCCTTGATCGCACACGCGGTGACGATGCCCTCGGGGCTGCCGCCGACCCCCACGCACATGTCCGTGCGGGCGTCGTGCCGGGCGGCGTTGATGCCGCCGGCGACATCGCCGTCGCTCATGAGGCGGGTTCCGGCTCCGGCGTCGCGGATCTCCTGGATGAGCTGCTCGTGCCGGGGGCGGTTGAGCACCGACACCACGATCTCGTCCACCGGCTTGTCCAGCGCACCGGCGAGCTTGCGGATGTTCTCGCCGATGGGCAGACGGATGTCCACCACGCCCACACCGGCGGGCCCCGTGACGAGCTTGTCCATGTAGAAGACGCTGGAGGCGTCGAGCATCGTGTCGCGGTCGGACACGGCGATCACCGAGAGGGCGTTCTGCCGCCCGGCGGCGGTCAGCGACGTGCCGTCGATGGGGTCCACCGCGATGTCGCAGAGGGGCCCGCGACCGGTCCCGACGACCTCGCCGTTGAAGAGCATCGGGGCGTTGTCCTTCTCGCCCTCGCCGATCACCACGCGGCCCTGGAAGTCGACCGTCCCGAGGAAGGCCCGCATGGCGTCGACGGCCGCACCGTCAGCGGCCTCCTTCGCCCCGCGGCCGATGAACGGCACGGCTCGGATCGCCGCCGCCTCGGTCGCGCGCACCAACTCCATCGCGAGGTTCCGGTCGGGACGCAGCGGACTCAGATCGGCAGTCAGACTCACCATGATTCCCAGCCTAGCCACGAGGAGGGCACCGATCGGCTCGTTTTCCGCTCGCGGGCTATGAAGAAATCGCACTTCTTAACGCTGACGAAGGAGAACCACCGCCACGGCGTGCCTCGCCCTGCCGACGCCGCACACCCGCCCCGATAGAGTGGCAGCTGTCCCGGCTTCACCTACCGCAGGAGTTCTCATGCCCGTCGCCACCCCGGATCAGTACGCCGACATGCTCGACCGCGCGAAGGCAGGCGGCTTCGCGTACCCCGCGTTCAACGTCTCGAGCTCGCAGACGATCAACGCCGTCCTCCAGGGCCTGACCGAGGCCGGCTCCGACGGCATCATCCAGGTCACCACCGGTGGCGCCGACTACTTCGCCGGCCACACGGTCAAGGCGCGCGCGACCGGCGCCCTCGCCTTCGCCCGCTACGCCACCGAGGTCGCCAAGAACTACCCGGTCACCGTCGCCCTGCACACCGACCACTGCCCGAAGGACGCCCTCGCGGGCTTCGTCGAGCCGCTCATCGCCGCCTCGGAGGAAGAGGTCAAGGCCGGCCGCAACCCGATCTTCCAGTCCCACATGTGGGACGGCTCGGCGGTCCCGCTCGCCGAGAACATCGAGATCGCCAAGGAGCTGCTCCCCCGCATGAAGGCCATCAACGCCATCCTCGAGGTCGAGATCGGCGTCGTCGGCGGCGAGGAGGACGGCGTGCAGCACGAGGGCTCGAACGAGGCCCTCTACACGACCTTCGCCGACGTGGACCAGGCCGTGCAGGCACTGGGCCTCGGCGAGCAGGGCCGGTACATCGCCGCCCTCACCTTCGGAAACGTGCACGGCGTGTACAAGCCGGGCGGCGTGAAGCTGCGTCCCGAGCTTCTCGGCGAGATCCAGGCCGAGGTCGCCGCGAAGTACAACACCGGCGCCAAGCCCCTCGACCTCGTCTTCCACGGCGGCTCCGGTTCGACCGACGAGGAGATCGCGCTCGCGGTCGCCAACGGTGTCATCAAGATGAACATCGACACCGACACGCAGTACGCCTACACCCGTGCCATCGCCGACTACATGTTCAAGAACTACGACGGCGTGCTGAAGGTCGACGGCGAGGTCGGCAACAAGAAGCAGTACGACCCGCGCGCCTGGGGCAAGATCGCCGAGACGGCCATGGCCGCCCGCGTGGTCGAGTCGACCCGTCAGCTCGGCTCGTACGGCCAGTCGAAGAGCTGACCGTCCGCACGAACACGAAGGGGCCCGGCATCATGCCGGGCCCCTTTCGTGTCTGCGCGCGGGGTCAGCGGGTCCCGGTCGCCTGGTCGAGGTAGGCGATGAAGGCCGGATCGCCCATCATCGGTACGACGAGACAGAAGGCGGCGATGCCCACCGTGACCACCGCCCCGACGACCGGGAGCCACCATGTGACGCGGCCACGGCGCAGGCGACGGATGGACAGCGCCGCGGTGACGCACCAGCCGACAGCGAGCACCACGGCGGCGATGGTCCCCCACATGCGGCCCGCGGCGTAATTCGTGAACTCGCCCTCGATGCCCAGCATGCCCATGGTCTGGTTCATGACGGGAACGATGTCGAGGTAGGACAGACCGGTCACCACGACGTTGACGAGGCCGTAGGCGAGGAGTGCGATCGTCGCGAACCTGTCCACAGGGTGGGGGCGCGCCGGAGCGGACGTCTGCGGTGCGGCCGACGGGGCCGGCGCCGGGGATGGCGCCGTCGGTGCGACCACCTCCGCCAGGGGTGGAAGACCCGCGGCCCTCCGCTGCTCCTCTGGCGTGGCGAGTTCCCCGTAACGGGGGCGCTGGTCGGTCATCCCGCCATGGTATCGGCAGGGGCTCAGCGGGCCGTTCAGGAAACCGGGCCCCAACCGATAGCGGCCCCGGAGAAGTGGGGACTTCTCGGGGCCGCGGACGTGGAGCGCTGGGGACGCTCCTCATCCCGTTGGTCGCCGGCGCTGGGGACGCCGTAGGCGATCAGTAGGGCGTTGTCAGCCACTACGTCTTCGATCATAGGGAACCCGCGATGCCCGCACCAGGCCCCGGAATTCAGATGGTGAACTCCGCGTCCGGCCCGTCGGTGTGGAGGGCATCCGCCCCCAGCTGCAGCGAGAGCCGCCGCGCCGTGCGTTGCAGGTTCGACACCAGTCGGCGGTTGACGACGGCCCGGTCGGCGGGCAGGGAGACCGCCAGCGACGCCGTGACGCCGGGCGCTATGACGGGCACCGCGACGCACGTCGCGCCGATCGCGTACTCCTCCCGGTCGACCGCCCACCCCGGCGTCTGCTCGAGCTGGGTGAGGAGGGTCCGTCGATCGCTGATCGTCCGCGGCGTGAGCTCTTCGAGCCGGTGCCGGGCGAGGTAGTCCAGGCGATCCTCCTCGGAGAGCGCCGCGAGGATCTGTTTGCCGAGCGCGGTGGCGTGGGCACTGGCGTGCAGTCCCACCCAGAGCTCGATGCGCGGATTCCGCACGGAGTCCACGATGTCGACGAGGTGCATCTCCCCGTCCGCGTATCGGGAGAGGTAGGCCGTGGCGCCGACGTCCTCCGTCACTGCGCGCAGCGCGGCGCGCACCCGCGCCAGGAACACCCCGCGCGAGTCGATCTGCTGCTGGAACGACGGAAATCGGCCTCCCAGCACGAGTCCGTCCGGCTCTGCGCTCAGATACCCCTCATGCACCAGCGTGCGCACGAGGTTGTAGGTCGTTCCCGGCGTGAGTCCCGTGATCGACGAGAGCATCTTTGCCGGAAGAGGCCGTGGGGAGTTCGCGACGATGTCGACGAGGCGGAGCGCGCGTTGCACGGACCCGATGAGGGTCGGCTCCGCCTCCGCGGCGTTCACCGCTACGCACCCCCTCCAGCGGAGGCGCGGCCGCCGAGGGCGCGCGCGTCGCGCTGACCCGCGGCATCCTGACGGAGCTCCTTCGGCAGCGAGAACATGAGGTCCTCCTCCGCCGTCTTGACCTCTTCCACGTCGCGGTACCCGGCATCGCCGATCGCGTCGAGCACCTCGCGCACGAGAACCTCGGGCACCGACGCACCGCTGGTGACGCCCACGGTCTCCACCCCGTCGAGCCACTCCTGGCGGATCTCCTCGGCGTAGTCCACGCGGTAGGCGGCCTTGGCGCCGTACTCGAGGGCGACCTCGACGAGCCGGACGCTGTTGGACGAGTTGGCCGATCCGACCACGATCACGAGATCGGCGCCCTGGGCGACCTTCTTGATGGCGACCTGCCGGTTCTGCGTGGCGTAGCAGATGTCGTCGGACGGCGGGTTGTGCAGCTCGGGGAAGCGGGTGCGGAGCCTGTTCACCGTCTCCATCGTCTCGTCGACCGAGAGCGTCGTCTGCGACAGCCACACGACCTTCGACGGGTCCTTCACCTGCACGGTGTCGGCCTCTTCCGGCGAGTTCACGACGGTGACGTGGTCCGGGGCCTCCCCCGCGGTTCCCTCGACCTCCTCGTGGCCGTCGTGGCCGATGAGCAGGATCTCGAAGTCGTCCCGGGCGAAGCGCACGGCCTCGCGGTGGACCTTGGTGACGAGCGGGCAGGTCGCGTCGATCGCGTGGAGGCCGCGATCCGATGCGGCATTGACGACGGCCGGGGAGACGCCGTGCGCGCTGAAGACGACATGCGCCCCCTCGGGCACCTCGTCGACCTCTTCGACGAAGATCGCGCCCTTGGCCTCGAGCTCCGTCACGACGTGGATGTTGTGCACGATCTGCTTGCGGACGTACACGGGGGCACCGTAGCGCTCGAGCGCCTTCTCCACAGCGACCACCGCGCGGTCCACCCCTGCACAGTATCCGCGGGGGGCGGCGAGCAGGACGCGCTTGTGTCCGGGCACCGGGTTATCCTGAAGCCGCCCGGCCGCGGCGCGCACTCGTGGGATGCGAGGAGCGGGAAGATGAACGGCAGTCGAAGTCACCCCTCGATTCTACCGTCGCGCGGCTGGACGGGGCCGGTGAGCGCGCGGGCAGGAACGGGAGCAGATGACAGTCTTCGAAGCGGCGACAGGACCG
Source organism: Microbacterium sp. NPDC064978 (assembly GCF_044543605.1). NCBI lineage: Bacteria > Bacillati > Actinomycetota > Actinomycetes > Micrococcales > Microbacteriaceae > Microbacterium > Microbacterium sp. NPDC064978. The sequence goes on from NZ_JBITWF010000001.1 coordinate 945,790, forward strand.
GGCGAGACGCCGCCGGCGGATGCCGTGGCCCCGCGCGACTCCACCGCCCAGGCGCCGACGTCCGTGGCCCGACTGAACGCCACCATCCGCGACTTCGTGGCCCGCTGGAACACGGTCTGGGTCGAGGGCGAGATCACCTCGTGGAACGTCCGCGCCGGGAACGTCTTCGCCCGCCTCAAGGACACCCGCTCCGACGCGCAGATCTCCATCCGCGTCTGGTCGAGCGTGCGCGGCCGCATCCCCGCCGACCTGGGTGTGGGCGATCACGTCGTCGCCGCCGTCAAGGCCGACTACTTCGTTCGCTCCGGCGACTTCAGCTTCGCGGTCTCCGCCATGAAGCACGTCGGGCTCGGCGACCAGCTCGAACGCCTGGAGCGGCTGCGCGTGCAGCTCCGCCAGGAGGGCCTCTTCGACCCCGCCCGCAAGAAGCGCCTGCCGTTCCTCCCCCACGTCATCGGCCTCATCACCGGCGAGCGCTCCGACGCCGAGAAGGACGTGCACCGCAACGCCGAGCTGCGCTGGCCGCAGGTACGGTTCAAGACCGCGTACGCCGCCGTGCAGGGCGACCGCTGCGTGCCGGACACCCTGGCCGCGTTGGCCCGTCTCGACGCCGACCCCGAGGTCGACGTCATCATCATCGCGCGCGGCGGCGGCGACCCGCAGACCCTCCTCGGCTTCAGCGACGAGCGCCTGGTCCGCGCCGTCGCGGCGGCCTCCACGCCGGTGGTCAGCGCCATCGGCCATGAGAACGACCATCCCCTCCTCGACGACGTCGCCGATCTGCGCGCGTCGACGCCGACCGACGCCGCCAAGCGCGTCGTTCCGGACGTCGGGGAGCAGCGCGCGCTCATCGCGCAGCTCCGGTCCCGCGCCACGACGCGCCTCACCCAGCGCCTCTCGCACGACATCGCACAGCTGGAGCAGCTGCGGTCCCGTCCCGTGCTGCGCTCCCCCGCTCCGATCATCGACACGCGCGCGCAGGAGACCTTCCTGCTCCTCGCCCGTGGCCGCGACGCGGTCACCCGGCAGCTCGACGACGCCGGCCGCCGGACCAGCGAGTTGCGCGCCTCGCTGCGCGCCCTGTCCCCCGCCGCCACCCTGGCCCGCGGCTACGCGATCGCACACCTCGAGGGCGGTGTCATCCTCCGCGATGCAGCCGATGCGCCCGCGGGCAGTGCGCTGACGCTCACGGTGGACCGAGGGTCGTTGGCGGTGCGCTCGGAGGGCGAGATCGCGGAGGACGCCTGAGCGGGAGGCGTCCGAGGCACGACGTAGGATGGAGGAGTGAGCGCCGTGAACGACACCCCCGTGGACACGCTGTCGTTCGAGGCGGCCCGTGACGAGCTCGTGCGGGTCGTCGCCGAGCTCGAACAGGGGGCACCGACCCTCGAGCACTCGCTCGCACTCTGGGAGCGCGGCGAGGCCCTGGCCGCCCGTTGCGAGGAGTGGCTGCTCGGCGCGAAGCGCCGGCTCGAGGCCGCTCGCACCGCCACCGCCGACGAGAGCGACGCGTCATGAGCAAGGGCCCCGCGATCAACGCCGACCTCGGTCGGCCGGAGACACCTGACGAGACCGCCGCGCGCAAGGCCGCGTCGAGCAAGGCCTATCGGTCGAGCCAGACGGTCCGCAATCTCGTCGCCGCCCTCGTGGTGACCCTCGCGGTCGTCGTCGTGATCATCGCGCTCGTCCCCCGCGGCGAGCCGGTCGCGGCGAAGCCGATCGACGTGGCCGCCATCGCCGCCGACGTCGAGTCGTCCATGGGCAGCCCGGCGATCGTTCCCGAGACCGACGAGTTCTGGCGGGTGAACGCGGCCGAACTCCAGAGCGGAGCCCCGCTGGTCTGGGAGGTCACCCTCGCGCCCGCGGCGCAGGATGAGCGCGGATTCATCAAGCTCGCCCAGGCGTTCGACGCCGACGCCTCCTGGGCCCCGCAGCGGCTGAACGGCGTCGCCCCGACCGACACCGTGCGCATCGGCGGCCGGGAGTGGGACGTCTACCAGCCCGGCTCCGCCGGCGCCGAGGCGAACGTCACCTATGCCCTCGGCACCCAGGCCGGCGACGACTACGTGCTCCTCTACGGCTCCCGCTCCGCAGACTCCACCGCCGAGCTCGCGGAGTCGCTCATCCCCCAGATCCGCACCGTCTCGGAGGCCCGATGACCCACCCGCTGACCCCCGCCGCCGCCTGGAAGCAGATGCAGGACGGCAACCGTCGCTTCGTCCGCGACGAGCCCCAGCACCCGAACCAGAACGTCGACCGCCGCAAGGACCTCACCGCGGCCCAGCACCCGGTCGCGACGCTGTTCGGCTGCTCGGACTCCCGTCTCGCCGCCGAGATCATCTTCGACCTCGGCCTCGGCGACCTCTTCGTCGTGCGCAACGCCGGACAGGTGATCGGCGAGTCGATCGTGGCGAGCCTGGAGTACGCGGTCGCCGTTCTCGAGGTGCCGCTCATCGTGGTCCTCGCGCACGACTCCTGCGGTGCGGTGCGTGCCGCCATCGACGGCACGGCCATCGACGCCGACCCGCTCCCCCCGCACATCTGGAAGCTCATCGCGCCGATCGTCCCTGCCGCCCGCAAGGTCCTCGCGGAGAGCGGCGGCGGCACGGTGGCCGACATCGATGCGGAGCTCGTCGGCCGCGAGCACCTGCGCAACACCGTCAACGACCTGCTGCAGTCGTCCGAGATCATCAGCAACGCCGTCGCCGAAGGCCGTCTCGGCATCGTCGGCGCCAACTATCGTCTGGCCGAGGGCGAGGCAGCGCCCGTCGTCACGGTCGGCATCGAAGCCGAGGGGATCGACCCCGCAACCAAGGAGGGTTCGGAATGACCGACACCGAGTACCGCATCGAACACGACACCATGGGTGAGGTGCGAGTGCCCGTGAACGCGCTCTACGGGGCGCAGACGCAGCGCGCCGTGGAGAACTTCCCGATCTCCGGCAAGGGCCTGGAGTCGACGCAGATCGCCGCACTCGCGCGTATCAAGAAGGCCGCCGCCCTGGCCAACAAGGAGCTCGGCACCCTCGACGGCGCCATCGCCGATGCCATCGCGCAGGCCGCCGACCAGGTCGCATCCGGCGCACACGACGGCGAGTTCCCGGTCGACACCTACCAGACCGGCTCCGGCACCTCGTCGAACATGAACATGAACGAGGTCCTGGCGACGCTCGCGAGCCGCATCCTCGGATCGACCGTGCACCCCAACGACCACGTGAACGCCTCGCAGTCGTCGAACGACGTGTTCCCGACCTCGGTGCACATCGCGGTCACCCAGGCGCTCATCGACACCCTGATCCCCGCGCTCGACCACCTCGCGGTCGCGCTCGAGGCCAAGGCGGAGCTCTGGAAGGACGCGGTCAAGTCCGGCCGCACGCACCTCATGGACGCGACGCCCGTCACGCTCGGCCAGGAGTTCGGCGGCTACGCCCGCCAGATCCGTCTGGGCATCGAGCGCGTGCAGTCGGCGCTCCCCCGCGTGGCGGAGGTGCCCCTGGGCGGCACCGCCGTCGGCACCGGGATCAACACTCCCCTCGGATTCCCGCAGAAGGTCATCGAGCTGCTCGCGGCCGAGACCGAGCTGCCGATCACCGAGGCGAAGGACCACTTCGAGGCGCAGGCGAACCGCGACGGTCTCGTCGAGGCCTCCGGCGCACTCCGCACGATCGCCGTGTCGCTCACGAAGATCAACAACGACCTGCGCTGGATGGGCTCCGGCCCCAACACCGGTCTCGGCGAGCTGCACATCCCCGACCTGCAGCCGGGGTCGTCGATCATGCCGGGCAAGGTCAACCCCGTCGTGCCCGAGGCCGTGCTCATGGTGTGCGCGCGGGTCATCGGCAACGACGCCACGGTCGCCTGGGCCGGCGCCTCCGGCTCGTTCGAGCTGAACGTCGCCATCCCGGTCATGGGCACCGCGGTGCTCGAGTCGATCCGTCTGCTGTCGAACGCCTCGCGGGTGCTCGCAGACAAGACGATCGACGGCCTGCAGGCGAACGTCGAGCGGGCGGCGGCCTTCGCGGGTATGAGCCCGTCGATCGTGACGCCCCTGAACAAGCTCATCGGCTACGAAGCCGCGGCGAAGATCGCCAAGCACTCGGTCGCCAAGGGCATCACGGTGCGCGACGCCGTGATCGACCTCGGCTACGTCGAGCGCGGCGAGCTCACCCTCGAGCAGCTGGACGAGAAGCTCGACCTGCTGTCGATGACCCACCCGGGCTGATCCACGCTCGAAGACGGATGCCGCGAGGACCTCGGTCCCCGCGGCATCCGTCGTTTCCGGCACCGTCCCGTTCTCCGATCCCGTTCTCGTTCCCACCTCGGATGCACGACCACGTTCCGTCTGCACGACGGAATCCCCGGATCAGGACTACCCGCGGCTCCGGATCGTGCAGGTGACTCTTCCTCCACGTATCCCCGGACATCCCGACTCGTCCCCACGACGCCCTTCGGCCCCCGCCGTGACGCCGGAGGACGCAGAATCGGCGAATGCTCGATCCCGTCTCGACCCTTCACCGTCTCGGAGGCATCGCCCGCGGTCGCGACCTCGGGACTTTCGGAATCTCCCGCTCCGCCTTGTCCCGCGCGGTGCGCGCCGGCCGGATCCATCGGGTCCGCGCGGGGGTGTTCGCCACCCACGACCTCGACGCGACGGTGCTCACGGCGGCTGCCCACGGAGGGGCCATCAGCTGCGGCACCGCGCTACGTGCCCACGGAGTCTGGGTGCTGTCGGAGAGCGATGCGCCGCACGTCTGGCTCGGTCGCAACGGGCGCGCGCACCCGCACATCGAGTGCCGGTGCATCCCGCATCATTTCGAGGGACGCACCCGGTTCGGCATCGTGGCTGTCGAAGACGCGCTCCGGCACCTGCACGTGTGCGAGGGTGACGAGGCTTTCTTCGTGTCCTTCGAGTCGGGCTGGCGGCAGGGACTGATCGGGCGGACCGCACGAGCCCGGATCCGCGCCGCGCTGCCCCGGTCCGCGCGTTGGCTCGTGGACTTCGCCCGTTCCGACGCGGACAGCGGTCTGGAATCCCTCCTGCGCCTCCGTCTCCACATCCTCGGCGTCCACCTCGCGACGCAGGTCTCGATCCCCGGTGTCGGCCGCGTCGATTTCGTTGTCGACGGTCGCCTCATCATCGAGGTCGACGGCCGCGAGCACCACGGTGCTCCCGAGATGCGTCACCGCGATCTCTCCCGCGATGCTGCGGCATCGCGACTCGGGTACGAGACGCTGCGCTTCGACTACGCCCAGGTCGTGCACGACTGGCCCATGGTTCAGGCTGCGATCGAAGGGGCTCTGCGCCGGGCCCGCGACCGCGTCTGACCGCGGTTCCGCCCGCACGGCCCCGTTCCGCCCGTACGGCCCCGTTCCACCTGCACGACCCCGTTCCGCGTGCACGACCCCTCTGGCCCCGGGCGCCGGCCGACGGTGCAGGATCGTGCAGGTGTCGCTACCGACGTCCGAGGGCCCGCGGGACGGATGCACGAGCTGGGTACGCCTGCACGACGGAACACCCCTGATCGACCCACCACTGTCGTCGGATCGTGCATCCGGGAGATCGTGTATCCCGACGGGAGCGTGTATCCACCCGCTCGTGTGACGTGACGTCTGGACCTCCAGGTGCACGAGCCCGACATGGATGCACGATCGAAGAGGCCGGTGGGGCCAACAGGCGGGACGAGATCGTGCGGCCGGGACGCGATCGTGCGGGCGGGCCCGGGTCGTGCAGAGCCCGCCCGCACGGATCGGGTCAGCTGAGCTCGCCGCCCTCCAGGAGGTCCGTGACGAGGGCGGCGATGGCGGAGCGCTCCGAGCGGGTCAGCGTGACGTGTCCGAAGAGGCCGTGTCCCTTGAGGGTCTCGATGACGCTCGCGATGCCGTCGTGCCGACCGACCCGGAGGTTGTCGCGCTGCCCGACGTCGTGGGTGAGGATCACCCGGGAGTTCTGGCCCATCCGGCTGAGCACCGTGAGCAGCACGTTCCGCTCCAGGGACTGCGCCTCATCCACGATCACGAAGGCGTCGTGCAGGGACCGTCCGCGGATGTGGGTGAGCGGCATGACCTCCAGCAACCCGCGCTCCACGACCTCGTCGATGACGTTCCCGGAGACGACGGAGCCGAGGGTGTCGTACACCGCCTGGCCCCAGGGGTTCATCTTCTCCCCCTGGTCGCCCGGGAGGTATCCGAGCTCCTGGCCCCCGACGGCGAACAGCGGACGGAACACGATGATCTTCTTCTGCTGCTGCCGCTCCAGCACGGCCTCCAGACCCGCGCACAGCGCCAGCGCGGACTTGCCGGTGCCCGCGCGTCCGCCCAGCGACACGATGCCCACCTCGGGGTCGAGGAGCAGGTCGATCGCGATGCGCTGTTCGGCGGAGCGCCCGTGCATGCCGAAGATGTCCCGGTCCCCGCGGACGAGCCGGAACTCGCCGTCACCGGTGACCCGACCGAGGGCCGATCCGCGCTCGGAGTGGATGATGAGGCCGGTGTTGACGGGGAGCCCGTGCACGTCCTCACTGATCCCGACCTCGCTCTCATAGAGGTCGCTGATGTCATCGCCGGAGAGGTCGAGGGTGGCGATACCCGTCCAGCCCGAGTCGACGGCCTGCTCCGCGAGATACTCCTCGGCACGCAGCCCGAGGGACGCGGCCTTCACCCGCATCGGGAGATCCTTCGACACGATGGTCACGTCCTGGCCGTCCTGCGCGAGGTGCATCGCCACGGAGAGGATGCGGCTGTCATTGTCACTGAGGCGGATGCCGGCCGGGAGCACCGAGAGGTCGGCGTTGCCGAGCTCCACGCGGAGGGTGCCGCCCTCGCCGACCTCCACCGGGAAGTCGAGGCGGCCGTGCTCGACGCGGAGGTCGTCGAGGTGACGCAGCGCCTGGCGGGCGAAGTAGCCGATCTCCGGGTCGTGCCGCTTGCCCTCGAGTTCGGTGATGACGACCACCGGGAGCACCACGGAATGCTCCGCGAAGCGGAAGAGCGCCTGCGGATCGCTCAGCAGGACCGAGGTGTCGAGGACGTAGGTGCGCAGATCCTGATCGGGTTCTGCGGCCGCGGCCTGTCTCGTCGTCTGACGGGTGGACTGCTGCGCGGTGCTGGTGGACTGCTGCGCTGAACGTGTGGTCACGACCCACTCCCGACCCGGGGATTCCCGGCTATTCGAACGAGTCGACCAGGGGGTCACGAGTCGCGAACCTGAGGCCGACCCGACCGGGCGCCTTGCCCGATGCCTTGAAGGTACGACCGCCCGGGCGTTTTCCACGAACAAGACACGCCAGCGATTCGTTACGGGACGATGAACGATTCCTTGCCGAACGCGCCGAGGGTCTCATCGAGCAGTGCGAGGGTCTCGGCGTCGGTGCCCGCGTGCGGTGCGACGCGGATCGACTCGCCACGCGCCGTGACGACCAGTCCGGCGTTCGCGAGGGCCGCCGCGAGCCGAGCGGGTTCCTCCGGTGCGAGGGCGACGATCCCCGCGCGCTCGGTGCGGTCGCGCGGGGAGACGACGGCGATCCCATGGCGGTCGGCGGTCTCGATCACCGCGTCCACCTGCGCGGAGACCCGCTCTTCGATGGTCGCGACGCCGGCGTCCCTGACATCGCGTGCGCCGGTTGAGAGCCGGCCGGCGGCGAGCGTGTCCGGCACGCTGATCGTGTACGCCTTCGCGTCCGGTGCCGGGGCAGGCAGCTCGTCGACGAAGAGTCCGCTCGCCGTCGTCCCGGTGATGCCGGAGAGCACGGGCGCGATGCGCTCGCGCGCCTGCGGCGAGAACCAGGCGAACCCGGTGCCCCGGCCCGCGCGCAGCCACTTGTACCCGTGCCCGACGACGGCGTCCGCGACGCTGTAGTCGGCGTCGATCACACCGAAGGACTGCACGGCATCGACGATGAGGAGGCGGTCCGGGCCGAGGACGTCACGCAGCGCGGCGAGGTCGGCACGGTAGCCGGTGCGGAAGTCGACGTGGCTGACGGCGAGGGCGACGACCTCGTCGTCGAGGACAGCACTGACGGCGTCGGGAGTGACCCGTCCGTCCTCGGGCGTGATCCACCGTGGTGTGACCGCGCGGCCGGACGCGGTCGCCGCGCGCTCCAGAGTGAGGCTCACACTCGGGAACTCCGCCGTGCTCGCGACGACCGCGCCGGAGACCCCGTAGAGCGCGTGCATGAGGCCGTGCGTCGACGACGGCTGCAGCGTGACCTCCGCGGCGTCCGCGCCGAGGAGTTCGGCGATGACCTCCTGCGCCTGCCCGATCCGCTCTCCCACGAGGGCCAGCGACGACGGCCGACCGCTGCCGAGCAGGTCCGCGTCCGCGAACACCTCGGCACGGACCGAGGGTGACACGGGGCCGAACGCCGCCCAGTTCAGGTAGCCGGGCTCGGCGTCGAACGTTCCGATGTAGTCGTCGAAGGAGCTCACTGCGTCATTGTGACACGCGCGCGCGGTTCCCGGATCAGCGTCCGGATCAGCGTCCGAATCGGCGGTCGCGGTCGGCGTAGTCGCGGATCGCGCGGAGGAAGTCGACCTGGCGGAGGTCCGGCCCCAGGGCCTCGACGAAGTAGAACTCGCTGTGCGCGCTCTGCCACAGCAGGAAGTCGCTCAGCCGCTGCTCGCCGCTCGTGCGGATCACGAGGTCGGGGTCGGGCTGGCCGCCCGTGTAGAGGTGCTCCCCGATCATCTCCGGAGTGAGGTGCGCCGCGAGGTCTTCCAGCGTGCCACCCGATGCCTCATGCTTCGTGATGATGCTGCGCACCGCGTCGACGATCTCGTTCCGGCCGCCGTAGCCGACCGCGAGGTTCACGTGCAGTCCGGTGTGGTCCTTCGTCCGCTCCTCCGCGTCGGCGAGCACCCGTGCCAGTTCGACGGGGAGGATGTCGGAGCGGCCGACGTGCTTGACCCGCCAGTTCCCCTTCTGGGATAGCGCCTCGGCGAGTTCCGCGATGATCTCGATGAGGTCGGCGAGCTCGGCCGAGTCCCGTTTGCGGAGGTTGTCGCTGGACAGGAGGTAGAGCGAGACGACCCGTACCCCGAGCTCATCGCACCAGCCGAGAAACTCCTGCATCTTGGCCGCCCCCGCACGGTGCCCTTCGGCCGGGGTGTCGAATCCGAGCTGCCGCGCCCACCGGCGATTGCCGTCGATCATCATCGCGACATGGTGCGGAACGGAGGCCGGATCGAGCTGACGACGCAGCCGGCTGGTGTACAGCCGGTACAGCGGTCCCCGCCCCGGGCTCTCGCGTGACATCACCCACCTACGCTACCCTGCCCCGGTCTTCCGCGCCGGTGCAGAACCTGGGGACATGTACGGGGCGGGGCATGCGCAGCCGCTTAGAGTGAGCACGTGAGCACTTCCGACCAGACCGGCGCCGACGTCCCACAGCTGCCGCTGCTCGAAGCCGCGGCCGCCGATGCGGCGACCGAGATCAAACCGACCTGGCGCGGCTGGATCCACGCCGGCACGTTCCCCGTCGCGCTCGTCGCCGGCATCGTCCTCGTCGCCGTGTCGCAGGGCGCCGCGGCGAAGTGGGCCGCGGTGGTCTTCATGGCCACCTCGCTGCTGCTGTTCGGGAACTCGGCCGTGTACCACCGCTTCAACTGGCGGCCGCGGGTCAAGGGCATCCTCAAGCGGATCGACCATGCGAACATCCTGCTGCTCATCGCCGGCACGTACACGCCGCTCGCGACCCTGGCGCTGCCGCCGGCGAAGGGCGTCCTGCTGCTGACGCTGGTCTGGAGCGGAGCCCTGCTCGGCATCCTCTTCCGGGTGTTCTGGATCCACGCGCCGCGCTGGCTCTACGTCGCGCTGTACCTGCTGCTCGGCTGGGCCGCGGTGATGTACATCGTCGACCTGCTCGACGCCAACGTCGCCATGATGGTCCTCGTGATCGTCGGCGGTCTGCTCTACACGGGCGGCGCCATCGTCTACGCGCTGAAGAAGCCGAACCCCTGGCCCGGACACTTCGGCTTCCACGAGATCTTCCACGTGTGCACTGTTCTGGCGTTCCTGTGCCACTGGACGGCGTGCCTGCTGATCGCCCTGCACCCGCTGTCGCCGTCGCTCGGCGCGCCCTGAGCCGGGGTCAGCGCTCGCGCGGCTCCTCATCGGACGCGGCCGGAGCTTCCGGTGCGGTGCGACCGTCGTCCGCGGCGTTCTCGGCGGCGCGGGCGGCTTCTTCCGCGTCGAGCTCCTCGCGGACCTCTTCGCGGTACCGCACCCGGCGGATCCGGCGGTTCATGTCCCAGATCAGCAGGATCACGGCGATGAGCACGAAGACGATCACCGCGAAGCCGGCGAAGCCCGGCGTGACCGACTCCGGAGCCACCGTCATCGACGGTGTCGGCATCGGAGTCTCGGAGAGGAAGCGCATGAATCGGCCTTTCGTACGCAGGTCGCATAACCTGGTAACACCAGCCTAACGACCGGAAGACCCCACCTGTGACGACCGCCCTCCAGCTCGACGAACGCTACGGCCGCACCCGCCGCCGTCGGTGGCCGTGGTTCCTCGCCGGGGCCGTCGCCCTGCTCCTCCTCGCCGCCCTCGCCTGGTCCACCGTGAGTCAGTCGATGAGCTCCGTCGATGCCGACGACCTGGGCTTCGAACTCGTGGACGAGCATGCCGTCGACCTCCGCTTCCAGGTCACCGGCGTCCAGGGCAAGGACGTCGTCTGCGTGCTCGAAGCCCTCGACGAGGAGTTCGGTGTCGTGGGCTGGAAGATCGTGCAGATCCCGGCCGGAGACGCCCACTCGCTCACCCGTGCGGAGCGCATCCCGACCGTCGCGGAGGCCACGACAGGTTTGGTGAACACCTGCTGGGTCGCCTAGACTGATGCCAGACAGACGACGCCCCGGCACCGTGCCGGGGCGTCTTGGCATATCCCCCGCGGCATCTCGGCGGGATCCCGATAGAAGGAGCTTCGTCATGTCCACCGATGCTCAGGTCCCCTTCCTCACGCAGGAAGCCTACGACCGGCTCGTCGCCGAGCTGGAACACCTCTCCACCGTCGGCCGCGACGAGATCGCCAAGCGCATCGAGGCGGCCCGCGAGGAGGGCGACCTCAAGGAGAACGGCGGCTACCACGCGGCGAAGGACGAGCAGGGCAAGCAGGAGGCGCGCATCCGCACCCTGGAGGCGCTGCTGAAGACCGCGAAGGTGGGCGAGGCTCCCGCCAGCCGCGGCATCGTCGAGCCGGGCACTGTCGTGACCGCGGTCGTCGCGGGCGGCGAGGAGGTCTTCCTCCTCGGCAGCCGCGAGATCGCCGCCGCCGGCAGCGACCTCGACGTCTACAGCGAGGCCAGCCCGCTGGGCCAGGCGATCCTCGGCCTCAAGGTCGGTGAGTCCTCGTCGTACGAGGCGCCGAACGGCCGCTCGATCAGCGTCGAGATCGTGAAGGTCGAGACCTACACGGGCTGACGCCTGTTCGTCACGACGCACCCCCTCGACCGCGACGGTCGAGGGGGTGCGTCGTATCGGGCGGACTCAGTCCGGGACGACGATGGGCGCGAACCCGGCGCGACGGAGGGTGTCCAGCGTGTGGGCCGAGTGCTCCGCCCCGCGGGTCTCCACGCTCAGTTCGAGGATGACCTCGCTGATCTGGAGTCCGTGGCCGTGACGGGTGTGCATGGCCTCGATGACGTTCGCTCCCGCCTCCGCGATGAGCTCGGACACGCGGGCGAGCTGACCCGGACGGTCGGGTAGCGGGATGCGGATCGTGAGGTACCGCCCGGAGGCGGCGAGGCCGTGCGACACCACCCGCTGCAGCAGGAGCGGGTCGATGTTGCCGCCGGACAGCACCGCCATCGTCGTGCCGGTCGCCGACACGCGTCCGGAGAGGATGGCAGCGACGCCTGCCGCACCGGCCGGCTCGACCACGACCTTCGCCTGTTCCAGGAGCACGAGCATCGCGCGCGCGAGGTCGTCGTCGGAGACCGTGACGACCTCGTCGACGAGTTCCTTGATGATCTCGAACGGCACGGCGCCCGGTCGCGCGACGAGGATGCCGTCCGCGATGGTGGGGCGCGTGACGATGTCGACCGGCTCCCCGGCCGCCAGCGACGGCGGGACGGCGGCCGCGTTCTCCGCCTGCACGCCGATCACGCGGATCGTGCGACCGAGTTCCGCGGCCTTGGCCTTCACCGCTGCGGCGACGCCGGCGATCAGCCCGCCGCCGCCGATCCCGAGGACGACGGTGTCGATCTCGGGCGCATCCTCCAGCAGTTCCAGGCCGAGCGTGCCCTGCCCGATGACGATGTCACGGTGATCGAAGGGATGGATGAGCACGGCACCGGTGCGCTCGGAGAACTCGGCGGCCAGGCGCAGCGAGGTGGCGACCGTCTCCCCCTCGAGCACCACGTCCGCGCCGTACCCGCGTGTGGCGAGGAGCTTCGGAACCGGGACCCCGAGCGGCATGAAGATCGTCGCGGGGATGCCGAGTGCCTGGGCGGCCAGGGCGACGCCCTGTGCGTGGTTCCCGGCCGAGGCCGCCACGACGCCGCGGGAGCGCTCCTCCGCGCTGAGCCGGGAGAGGCGGTAGGCCGCACCGCGGATCTTGAAGGAGCCCGTGCGCTGCAGGTTCTCCATCTTCAGCAGCACCGGGGCGCCGAGCGCATCGGACAGCGCCCGCGAGGGCAGGGTCGGGGTGTGCGAGATCACCTCAGCCAGACTTCGAGCCGCGTCCTGGAACTCGGTCAGGCTGGGGACTGCGCTCATCGATTCCTCCGTCTCCGCTCGCGCGGAACTGTGCTCCAGATCAGGTCTCCGCTCGGCCCGACGCCGGTGCGCCAGGATCCCGAGCTGATGGTCACCGCCGCCACGTTCACGAACGCGGCCAGCGGAACGGCGAAGAGTGCGCCCGGGATCCCCGCGATCATCGCGCCGCCCGCGACCACGAGGACGACGGCGAGCGGGTGCACCTTGACGGCGGAACCCATCATGATCGGCTGCAGGATGTGACCCTCGATCTGCTGCACGGCCAGCACGACCACGAGCATCCAGAGGGCGATCCACGGGCCGTTGTAGACGAGCGCGAGGAACACGGCGACCGCACCGGTCACGACCGCACCGACGATCGGGATGAACGAGCCGAGGAACACCAGGACGGCGACGGGCAGCGCGAGCGGGACCTGGAGCAGGAAGGCACCGAGGCCGATGCCGATCGCGTCGATCGTCGCCACGAACAGCTGCGTCCTGGCGTAGTTGACGATCGTCGTCCAGCCGTTGCGCGCGGCACCGTCGACAGCGGGACGGGCCTTCCGCGGGAAGATCCGGAGCGTCCAGCGCCAGATACCGGCGCCGTCCGCGAGGAGGCAGATGAGGATGAACAGGGACAGCAGCGCCCCCGTGGCGACGTGCCCCACGGTGGTCCCGATCGCGAGGGCCCCCGTCCAGAGGACCTGCGCCTGCTCGCTGATGAAGTCGAGGCCCTGCTGCAGATAGTCCGCGATCTGCGTGTCCGACAGACTCAGCGGGCCCTCGTGCAGCCAGACCTGGAACTGGTCCAAGGCCTCGGTCGTGCGCTGCTGCACGTCGGGGAGCTGGGCGCGCACCTGCCACACCACGAGCCACATGAGTCCCGTGACGATCGCCGCGGTGCCGATGAGCGAGACGGCGATCGCGAGCCAGCGCGGGAACCCGTGGCGCAGCATCCAGGAGAACGCCGGCCACAGCAGGGCGGTGATGAGGATCCCGACCATGAGCGGGATGACGAGGAGCTTGAGCAGCATCACCAGCCAGATGAAGACGCCGATGGCCGCTGCGATGAGCAGCAGGCGCCAGGCGTAGCTCGCCGTGATGCGCAGAGGCAGCGGCACCGCTTCGTCGGCTTCGGTGGTCACGGTCCGATCGGTCACCACGGGGCGCGGACGGAACAGATCGCGCAGCCGGGGTCGCTGGTCCTCGCTCATCGCCTCAGTCTACGGTCATGCCGTATGCCGTTCGACGCATCTTGCGCGCGGCGACGATGTCGGATACCGGGGATACGCTGGCGGCGTGACCGACACCCTCAGTCCCGCTCAGGCACGCCGGATCGCCCTCGCCGCCCAGGGCTTCACCCGCGCACGTCCGGCCACCGTCTCCGGGCGCCATCTGCACCGCGTGATGGACCGGCTCGGCGTGCTGCAGATCGACTCCGTCAACGTGTTCGCCCGGTCGCACTACCTCCCGCTGTTCTCCCGTCTCGGCGCCTATGATCCCGCGCTCCTCGACCGCCTCTTCCTGTCCCGCACGACCCATTACGTGGAGTATCTCGCCCATGAGGCGACTTTCATCCCCGTCGAGGACTGGCCCCTGTGGCGGTTCCGCATGGACGACTTCCGGCGACGCTGGTCCGCGGAGGACTCCTGGCTCCGCTCGAATGCCCGGACGGTGGAGTGGGTTCAGGACGAGCTTCGCGCGCGCGGACCCCTGCGCCCCGTCGACCTCCGTGCCGATGCCCCGCGCGAGCGCGGCACCTGGTGGGACTGGGACGAGGTCAAGCTCGCTCTCGAGCATCTGTGGCGCACGGGCGATGTGGCCGTGGGCGGGCGCCGGGGGTTCGAACGCACGTACGCCCTCGCCGAGCAGGTCATCCCGGACGGCATCCGGTCCCGGGAGATCCCGCGGGAGGACGCCATCCGCGAGCTCGTCCGGCGTGCGGCGCGCTCCAGCGGCGTCGGCACCGCGGCCGATCTCGCGGACTACTACCGTCTCCGAGACCGCGCTGCGGTGACGGCGGCGATCGCCGACCTCGTGGACACCGGAGAGGTGCAGCCGGTGAGCGTCCGCGGCTGGGAGCGTGGTGGCAGACCTCTCCCCTCCTGGCGGCACCGGGACGCCGTGCTCCCACGCCGGGTCGAGACCGCCGCCCTGCTGACCCCGTTCGATCCGGTGGTGTGGTTCCGGGAACGCGCGTTGCGGGCATTCGAGCTCGACTACCGCATCGAGATCTACGTCCCGGCTGCGAAGCGCCGCTACGGCTACTACTCGCTGCCCGTGCTCGTCGGCGACCGGATCGTGGCGCGCGTCGACCTCAAGGCCGACCGCGGCACCTCGACCCTCCAGGTGCAGTCGGCGTGGTGGGAGCCGCAGGCTCGCCCGGGTGATGCCGAGGCGATCGCCGCGGAGCTCCTGCGGGCCGCGCAGTGGCAGGGCCTCGAGCAGGTGTCGGTCTCCGGGTGGGGCGATGCGACCGCAGCCGTCCACGCGGCGCTCGCCTCGACCGCGCCGGGCGTGGTGCGGCGTCATGTCCACGTGCGCGAGGGCGTCGCATGACCCGTCGTCGTTGGTGGCTCCTGGCCGGTCTCGTCGCGGTCGTCGCCGTGGCCGCAGCGGTGTGGTGGGGTGTCTCCACGCTCCGCTCGCCCACACCGGAACAGGCCGTGCGGGACTACCTCCGGGCTCTGGAGACGGGCGATCCGGAGGCGGTCACGGCGACTGGGACCGCGGTGTCCGACCGCGCCCTCGCCGCGTTCGCCGGGGCAGCCTCGACCATCGAGGACGCCCAGGTCACGGGGGTCCGCGACAGCGACGGCGAGGTGTCAGCGACCGTGACGTTCCGGCTCGACGGGGACGAGCACGAGACCCGGCTGAGGCTGGATCAGGAGGATGGGCGCTGGGTCGTCGACGCCTCCGGCCTCGGCACGCTCCGCGCCACGACGACGGTCGGGACGGCCGTGCAGGTCGGCGATGCCGTCCTGCCGGTGGCGGAGGATGCGGCGCTGCTGCCTGCCGTGTATCCCGTGGCGGCCGCGCCCCTGACGCTGCTGACGGGGACGACCGAGGCCGTCGTGCTGCCCGGCGGCGACGCCACGGCGACAGTGACCGCCGCGCTCCGCCCCGAGGCGACCGAGGCCGCGCAGTCGCAGCTCGAGGCCTACCTGGAGACCTGCACGGCCGGTGGAAGCGCGATTCCCGAGAACTGCGGCATCCGGATCCCCTGGGGCACGGAGTTCCGAGAGGTCTCCGATGTCGCCTTCCGCGTCGAGCGGTTCCCGATGGTGACCCTCACCCCGACGACGTTCGCCGCCGACGACGGCGTCCTCGAGGCGACCGTGACCGGCACCGGTCAGAACGGGACGACGCGCTCGGTCACCTATCGCAGCACCGCATGGAGCGTGCGCGGAGGCGTCGAGATCACCGCAGACGAACTCGCCCTCACCGTGTGGTGAGGGCGAGGATCAGAACTGCACGCGCGGCGGCTCGGAGATGGCGCCGCTGTCGGCGACCTCGAAGAACTCGCGCTCCGTGAAGCCGAGCCCCTTGGCGAAGAGGTTGTTGGGGAACACCTTGATCTTCGTGTTCAGCTCCCTCACCCCGCCGTTGTAGAAGCGCCGCGCGGCCTGGATCTTGTCCTCGGTGTCGACGAGGGCCTGCTGCACCTGCAGGAAGTTCTGGCTCGCCTGAAGCTGCGGGTAGGCCTCGGCCACGGCGAAGAGGCTGCGCAGCGCCTGCTGCAGGTGCCCTTCGGCGATCCCCGCCTCACCGGGGCTGCCGGCGGAGAGGGTCTCGGCACGGGCGCGGGTGACGTTCTCGAACACCGCCTTCTCGTGCGAGGCATAGCCCTTGACCGTCTCGATGAGATTCGGGATGAGGTCGGCACGGCGCTTGAGCTGGACCGTGATGCCGCTCCAGGCTTCGTCCACGCGGACGTTCAGCTGCACCAGCGAGTTGTACGTCGCCCAGAGATAGACGCCGACGAGCAGGATCACCCCGACGACGATCAGTACCGGCACGAGCCATTCCATCAGTGCCCCACCCTTTCCCGTGTTTCTCTCATCCTAGACGCGGTGCCTGCACGTGGACTGGGGACTCGGCAGCTCGCCGGCCCGCGCATCAGCTGCCCAGAACCCGCCCCAGGTACCGGTTCGTGAACCGGCGCTCCGGATCGAGGCGGTCGCGCACTGCCACGAAGTCGTCGAAGCGGGGATACCGGTCACGCAGGGTCTCGTGCGTCAGCGTGTGCAGCTTGCCCCAGTGCGGGCGGCCGCCGTGCGCCAGCATGATCTCCTCCACCGCGCCGAAGTACACGGTCGGGTCCGCCCGCCAGTACCGGTGCACCGCGATGTACGCGGTCGCGCGGTCGTGCGCCGTCGAGAGCCAGCGGTCGTCCGCCGCCGCGAACCGCACCTCCACGGGGAATTCGATGCGCCAGCCGCGCTGTGCGATGAGCTCCTGGAGGGCGCGGAACGCCGGCACGACCTCGGCGGCCGGCAGCGCGTACTCCATCTCGCGGAACCGCACGGTCCGACTCTGGGTGAGCACGCGGTTCGACAGGTCGGTGTACTCCCGGTCCCCGGTGAGCCGCACGGCGAGCCGGTTGAACGGCGGCGTGATCGCCGGGACGGCCTGTCCCGCCGCGCAGACGACGCGGTACACGCCGTTGGCGAGAAGGGTTTCGTCCACCCACCGGCCCACGATCGGCAGAGGCTTTCTCCGCGTCGACTCGGGCAGCCGCGATTGCCGCTTGGTCAGTGCCACGTCGGTGTGCGGGAACCAGTAGAACTCGAAGTGGTCGGCCGCGGCGACGCGTTCGTCGATCGTGGAGAGCACCTCGTCCAGGGGCACCGGCTCGTCGATCGCATGCATCACGAACGTCGGCACGCACTGCAGCGTCACCTCGACGATGATGCCGAGCGCACCCAGCCCCAGGGCGACCGCCGGCAGCAGCTCGGGACTGTGCGCCTCATCGATGCGGAGGAACTCCCCGTCTGCGGTGATGAGGGTCACCCCCACCACCTGCGTGGCGAGACCGCCGAAGCCGGCGCCGGTCCCGTGCGTGCCCGTGGAGATCGCGCCCGCGATGGATTGCCGGTCGATGTCGCCGAGGTTCTCCATCGCGAGACCGTAGCGCGCGAGCAGCCCGGGGATGCGATGCAGCCGCGTGCCGGCGAGGAGCGTGACGTGTCCGCTCGCGACGTCCGCCGAGACGAGGCCCTGGAGATCGTCGAGTTCGAGGAGCACACCGGGCGCGACGGCGATCCCGGTGAAGCTGTGACCGGCGCCGACCGCTTTGATCGTCAGCCCCTGCCGCGCCGCTGCCCGCAGGGCGCGCTGCACGCCTTCGGGGCTGCGCGGGCGCTCGACCCGGACCGGGCGGACGGACGCCGATCGGCCCCAGTTCTGCCAGGTGCCGCCGATCCTCGTCACAGGAACGCCTTCCCCTCGCCACGATACGTCGGCAGCTCGTCGACGACCTCGTCGCCGGAGACGAGGTGGTAGGCGGCGATGCGCTCTGCCGGTTCACCGCTCTTGGCGTGACGGAACCAGACGCGATCGCCGACGCCCAGGGTCGCGGCGGTCGGCCCCTGCACCGGCGTCTGCACCTCTCCGGCCGCCTCCCGCGGAAGCGTGCGGAGGTTCGCCGGCCACACCGGGCGCGGCTGCCGCGAGGCGACCGCGGGACCGGAGGCGATCCAGCCGCCGCCCAGCACGGTGGCGATGTCCACCGCGGGACGGCGCACGACGTCGAAGGCGAACGCGGCGGCCGGTGCGGGCCGGAAGGACCGGTACCCGTCGAACAGGTGTCCCCCGAGCAGGCCGCTGCCCGCGCTGGCCTCGGTGAGGGACTCGTCACTGCCGCTGAACTCGAGGGAGCCCGTCCCCCCGCCGTTGAGGAACTCGAGCGGCGTCACCGCGCCGACCGCGGAGACGATCGCCGCCCGCCGCTCCCGCAGCTCGTCACGCGACCGGGCCTGGACTCGACGGATGAGCGGCCCATCGGGGCCGGCGTCGCCCTGTCCCGCGATCTGCGCGTCGTACATCTGCAGCCCCACGAGACGGAAGCCGGGGCGCGCCGCGACCTTCCGAGCGAACGCCGCGACCTCACCGGCCGAGAAGAGGGCCGAGCGGCGGACGCCGATGTGTCCGAGCAGCGCCGATCGCCAGGACGCGTCGACGTCGATCGCCACCCGGAGCTCGGGCCGCGCCGAAGGCGCCGCAACGCTGTCGACGAGATCGAGGTGCACCGGGTCGTCGATCATGAGGGTGATGCGCTGCGCCGCCTGTTCGTCGGCGCAGAGCCGTTCGAGGGCGGCCCGGTCGACCGTCGGGTAGCCCAGCACGATGTCGTCGTGCGTCTCCGCGAGCCAGAGGGCCTCCTCCAGCGTGAACGCGAGGATGCCGCGGAAACCCGGGAGGCGCAGCACGGCATCGAGGACCGCACGTACCCGCACCGACTTCGACGCCACCCGGATCGGCAGACCGCCCGCACGGACGAGCAGGTCCATCGCGTTGTAGCGGAGGGCCTCGCGATCGATCACCGCGACCGGCGCCGGAAGATGCCCGGTCGCCGCCGACAAGCGCGGCCAGTAGCGGCCCGGGTCCTCCCATTCGGGGGCGACCGCGGGGCCTCCCGGGACGGGGCTCAGTTCGTCGGTGAGGTCGAGCACTCCCCCACCCTATGGCCTGAGCCCCGCCGGGTCACGACCCCGCCGACGATAGGCTGGCCGCGCGGCCCCCGTAGCCCAATGGCAGAGGCAGGCGACTTAAAATCGCTTCAGTCTGGGTTCGAGTCCCAGCGGGGGCACCCGTCACCGTCCGAGGATGTCGCCGATCCCGGGGATGCCGAGATCACCGAGCCGCTCCCCCCAACCGGTCGCCGCCTCGCCGAGCCCCGACACGGCCTCGCCGGCCGAGCCGAGGATCTCGTCGGCGCCGCCGGCCAGAGCATCGAGGTCGACGCCGGAGGCCAGGGCCTCGAAGTCCACGCCGAGCCCCGCCGCCTGCTCAAGGAGCGGTGCGGCCACGGTGCTCACGACGGCGCCGCCGGCCACGACGCCCAGCACGCCGACCGCCGCGCCGCCCGCAGCGACCGCGGCCCCGCCCGCACCGCCGCCGCGGACACGGGAGAGAAGCCCGCGCAGACGGCCCGGTCGCATCGCCTCGGCCCGTCCGGCCGCGCGCGCGAGGTCGTCAGGGGAGGACGAGCGCGGCTGCTCTTCCGTGGGGAGCTCGGCCCGCATGCGGGCCTCGACGTGCTCCCGCTGCGTCGGCGTGAGGCGCGTGAAGGCCTCGCGATGGATCTGCTCGATCCGGTGGGGGTCGGCCGTCTGCAGGAGGTAGTCGTACCGGGCGATGGCCGCACGGTCCGCCGCGGCGACGTCGCGCCCGCCGGCGGCACCGGGGGCCGGCGGTGGGGCGTACGTGCCCGAGGTGGACGCTCGTGCGCCACCCGGACGGGCGTCCGCAGCCGAGGAGGCGGCAGGAGGCGTGGTCGGGCGCTGCGGCTGGGGGTCCTGGGCTCGGACGGCGTCCACCGCGCCCCGGATCATCCCGCTCCAGTCCGTCGAGGGGCGAGTGCCGTCGCCGGCACGCGCACCGGGGCTTCCGCCCTTCGCATCGATGGCATCGGTGGCGAGGCGGATCAGGCGGGAGAGCTTCGACATGGGGGTCCCTTCGTGGGACGGGCCGCCGTTCTCCGCGACGTCGGGCGACGACAAGGGTTCCGGGCAGCCCGCGATTCGGGTGCCAAGGTCTCCTCCACCCTCGCGGGCCAGCGGGCCGGGGCACGATGACATGCCCGTCATGACGACGTCGCTGCAGAGGGGAGTACTCCCCTTGCCTTCGACACGCTAGCGAGGCGGCCTATGGATCGGCTCCATGCTCCGGCACGGGGAGGGAGCCGCCGAGGATCCCTGTCATCTCCTCATACAGCGTCTGGAACGCGTCGCGGAGCTCCGCAGCGCCATCCGGTCGCCCCGCGGCCGGTACCGCCTCCGGCAGCGTCCCGAGGGCGAGGGTCGCCGCCGCCTCCCGTGCCACCGCCGCGCCGAAGCCGTCGGACGGCCGACCCCGATCCGATGCCAGGACGAGCTGGTCGCGCAGCACTCCCGCCACCCCGAGGAGCACGGCGGCCGCGCGCAGGTGGCTGCGAGCGACCTCCGTGCCGAGAAGGCGGTCGTGCATCATGCGTGCGAATCGGCGGGCATGCGGCGTCGGAACGTCTCGCCGCGCGCGAAGGCGCCAGCGGTCCGCCGCGCCCGGCACGGCCTCGTAGGAGAGCGGCTCTCCATCCCGCAGATGCACCACCGGGATCGAGGGCGGCGCGAGGAGCGTCTCGCGCTGCCACCAGTCCGCGGGAGCGACCGCGGCGGGGAGGAAGGCGGTGCCCGGAGCGTGCGTCCCCGGCCGGTCGGGCTGCACGAGATCGGCGGTACTGGCGAGCAGAGCGAGGCCGCGTTCCCTCGCGAACCGATGCAGCAGCACTCCCGCAGGGGCGACCTCGCCGACCTGGAGGGAACGCGCGAACTCCGCGGCCTCGGGGAGCGGGAGCACCACGGCGACCGCCGACGGGTCGGGTCCGGGCGGCATGAGCCACGGGCGGCCGGAGAACGCCGCCACCCGGAGGGCGTGCGAGGCGTAGCCGTCTCCGGGGGTGAAGAGTCTCAGGGCCGCCCCGGGCCGTCCGGCGATCGCCTCGTGCACCTGCGCGATGAGACGCGGGTGCGGGCGCACCGCGGCGTCGAGTACCAGATGGTGGGTGGCTCGTCGTGTCCATGGCTGCCACGCCCCGGCCTCGGCGCCGACATCCGCCTCCGTGTTCGTGCGGCTGATGCGGACGAGCGCGCCGTCGAGCTGTTCCGCGAGGCGCTCCGCCCGCTCCTCGTCGCCCGCCGCCGCCCGGATCGACACACTGACGGTCGGCGACTCTCCCCCGTGCGCGCTCACCGGACCTCCTCCCAGCGTCGTCCGGGGGTGCGTGCACACGCCCTTCCCGAGCACCCTGCGAGCGTACAATGTGAGATGTTACGTCGCCAACTCTCGCCGCGCCGCGAACGGAAGAAGGCCCCGGCGATCACGCGCTCAGGGCCTTCTCCTCAGAACCGGGTGGTCACTTCGCCGCAGCGGTCTCCGCGGAGTCCTTCGACGAAGAGGCCGGAGCCTTCTTGGCTGCGGGCCGCTTGGCGGCCGGGTTCTTGATCTCTGCAGGCGTCTCCGCCGCGGGGGCAGCGGCCGGCTTCCCGGCGGCCGGGGCCTTCGCCGCCGGGGCACCAGACGCCGGAGCAGTGTCCGCGGGTGCGGCGGGACGCGGGCGGGCGGCGAACTCCTCGAAGACGTAGCGAGGGTTCTGCACCGTCTGCAGGTTCACGAGGTCGCGGCCCAGCCACAGGTTGTTCCACCAGCCCCAGAGCACGCGCCACTTGCGCTCCCACGTCGGCATCGCGAGGCCGTGGTAGCCGCGGTGCGCGAGCCAGGCGATGAAGCCCTTGAGCGCGATCTTGCCGGACTGGAAGACGCCGTTGTACAGACCGAGGCCCGCGACAGCGCCGAGGTTCTTGTGGAAATACTCCTTAGGGCTCTCGCCACGGAGCACGGCGACGACGTTCTTGGCCAGGAGCTTCGCCTGACGCACGGCGTGCTGGGCGTTCGGGACGCAGAAGCCGCCCACGCCGCCACCCGAGAGGTCGGGGACGGCCGAGACATCACCGGCGGCCCAGGCGCCCTCGACGAACGCCTCGGGCGTACCGACACGGAGGTCGGCACGGGTCTGGATGCGACCGCGCTCCTCCACCGGCAGATCGCCGCCGCGCACGACGGTCGGGTTGGCCATGACACCGGCGGTCCAGACGATGACATCCGTCGGGATGACCTCGCCGGTCGAGAGTTCGACGTTGCCGTCGATGGCACCGGTGACCTGTGTGTCGAGGTGGACGTTCGCGCCGCGCTTGGCGAGGTCCTTGAGAACCCACTCGCTCGTCTTCAGCGAGACCTCGGGCATGATGCGCCCCATGGCTTCGATGAGGTGGAAGTGCGTGTCCTCGAAGCTCAGCTGCGGGTACTTGCTCACCAGCGAGGAGGCGAGCGAGCGGAGCTCCGCGAAGACCTCGATACCCGCGAAGCCACCGCCGACGACGACGACGGTCAGCAGGCGGTCGCGCTCGGGGCCGGCCGGGAGGGAGGCGGCCTTGTCGAAGTTCGACATGACCTTGTCGCGGATCGCGACGGCCTCTTCGATCGTCTTGAGCCCGATGGCGTTGTCGGCGATGCCCGGGATCGGGAACGTGCGCGAGACGGCGCCCGCGGTGACGACGATCTGGTCGTACGCGAACTCGTACGGCTCGCCGACGGGCGGCGTGATGGTGGCCACCTTCTGCGCGTGGTTGATGTTCGTGACCTTGGCGGTGAGCACGTGCGTGCGCTTCAGGTGACGGCGGTGCGCGACGACCGAATGCCGGGCCTCGATCGATCCGGCGGCGACCTCGGGGAGGAACGGCTGGTACGTCATGTACGGCAGCGGGTCGACCATGGTCACATCGGCCTCACCCTTGCGCAGGTGCTTCTCGAGCTTCCACGCGGTGTAGAAACCCGCGTACCCTCCGCCGACGATCAGGATCTTGGGCACAGTGCTGTTCTGAGGCACAGAAGAACTACTCCTCGGAGTCGGGATTGTGGCGTACGGGAACGCGCGCCGATCGGATGCGCCGGGCAGCTGCGGTGACGCCAAGCGCTACCAGGATACCAGGGACCGTGAGGGCGATGAGCGGCAGGGTACCGTAGCGCAGGGAATCGGCGCTGGGAAGCAGCGGTGAACCGGGCTCGGTCGGTGCATCCGCATCCGGCAGCGGCGGGATGTCCACGGGGGCGAGGGTGGGCTCGGGGGTCGGCGCGCTGTCCGCGCGGCGGAACAGCCGCACCCATTCGGCCAGGTCGCCCATCGGGTTCTCGCTGACGGTCGGGATGTTCGCCGAGATCGCCGCGTCCGCGTCCACGAGCCCGAAACCGTACAGCGGGTCCCGTGGTTTCTGCGCATCGGCCACCGGCATCGCCGTCTTGATGATGCGGTTGATGACGTCGTTGGCCGAGATGTCGGGATGCGCCGAGCGGATGAGTGCGGCGACACCGGCCACGATGGGGGCCGCGCCGCTGGTCCCGCTCCAGGAGACGACCTCGCCGTCCGCGGACACGCCGAGCAGGCCCTCGCTCGGCGCCGAGATGCCGATGGTGATGCCCTGGGTCGAGGCCTCGATGCTGGCCGTTCCGGTCTGGTCGACACCGCCGACCGTGAGCACGCCGGGGATCGTGGCGGGAGCGCCGATGATGTTCGTGCCGCTCCCGCGGTTGCCGGCCGCGACGACGACCACGACATCATGCTCGAAGGCGTAGAGGAACGCGTCGTCCCAGCTCTCGTCCCAGTCGAGGGTGTTCGTCGTGAACGATAGGTTGATGATGTCGGCGCCGTGATCGACCGCCCATCGGATGCCCTTGGCCACCTGCTCGGTGAACGGCACGGCCGCCGCGGCGCCGAAGCCGACCGAGACCGAGAGCAGGTCCGCCTCCGGTGCGACGCCGATCATCCCGGTGCCGTCGGGCTTGCCTCGCCCGGCCGCGAGCGACGCGACCCAGGATCCGTGGTTGCCGTCCACCGCACCGAGCGGCGTGCGGCCGTCGGGGGTGCCGGCTCCGGACACGTCGGTGCCGCCGACGACCGCCTCGCCGAAGACCTGCGGCACCTTGCCGATGCCCGTGTCGATGACGGCGATGGTCACGCCCTCGCCGCGCGTGGTCTGCCAGGCCTCCCTGATGCCGGCGCCGTCCAGCCAGTACTCCGCCGCGCGGATCGGGTCGGCGGGGTCGTCGGCGACCGGCGGCGGCGTGGGGGTCGGCGTGGCGGTCGACCCGAGGAGCAGGACGGATGCCGCCACCGCCACGAGGGCGACGGCGCCGCGCAGCACCCGCCGCCGCGTCATGCCGAGCGTGCCGGATCGTCGCGGAGGGCGGCGCCGGGCTCCTCGCAGCGGCACACCTCGGGAGACCAGGAGCTGCGGGCGAGCGCGGCGTCGCCGATCGGGTTCACACCGGCACCCGCCGCCAGGGCGTGCCCGGCGAGCGCGTGCAGGCACTTCACCCGCGTGGGCATGCCTCCGGCAGAGATCCCGTCGATCTCGGGCACCTCGCCGAACTGCGCCCGGTCCGCGAGATAGGCCTCGTGCGCCGCCTGATAGGCCGCGGCCACGGTCTCATCCTCGGCGAGCAGCCCCGCCAGCTCGGGCATGACCTGGTTCGCCTCGAGCGTGGACATCGCCGCCGTCGCGGCCGGGTGCGTCAGGTAGTAGAAGGTGGGGAACGGCGTGCCGTCCGGCAGGCGCGGAGTGGTGGCCACCACCGTCGGGTTGCCGCACCGGCAACGGGCCGCGATGCCGACGACTCCACGGGCGGGCCGCCCGAGCTGGGTCGACACGACGGCGAGCTCGGCGGAAGTGGGCGCGGGGAACGGCGGAGTGGTCACCCCACCAGCGTAGGGGAGCCGTCCGGGAGGATGCTCGGAGCCGGACCCTCAGCCGGCGGTGGCAGCGGTGTCGCTCAGGCCCGCGGAGACGAGGGTGCGCAGCAGCTGCGGCATCCAGTCGGCCGGCTTCTCCTCGAGCGTGTCGCTCACCGGCTCCTGCTCCCGCGGGAGGGCGGAAGGATCGAGGTCGTTGTCGATGAGGTACACGACCTCGCCCGGCTTGACGTAGTAGAGCCGCTCACGGGCCTGCGTCGTGATGTACGCGGGGTCGTCCCACCGCTCGCGCTCCGCGGTCAGCGCCGCGATCTCGTCTTCGCTCACCTGCACGGACTGCTCCAGCGCGGCGATCTTCTGCCGCTGGTCGATGAAGGTCCCGAGCGTGGGGACGAGCACCCAGGCGCCCAGCACGACGAGGGACAGCATGATCACCGAGAACGCGGACAGCCGGATGCCGGATGCCCACTCGCGCACGTCCACGCGTGGCGCGGTCGTGGCGGCCTCGCGGGGCCGTCGCGACCTGGACGATGTGGGGCGGGCAGGGGCCGCCCCGGGAGACGGCGAAGGAGGAGCCGGTCGTCGTGCCACGGCTCCTCCTTCGTCTCTGCCGCCTTCCGGGCGGCGCGGTCGTGCCGCGGAAGCGGCGTCGCTGTCTCGGGCGCTCAGGCCTGGTAGCGCGGGAAGGCCGAGCGGCCGGCGAAGACCGCCGCGTCGCCCAGCTCCTCCTCGATGCGCAGCAGCTGGTTGTACTTCGCGACGCGCTCGCTGCGCGCCGGGGCGCCCGCCTTGATCTGGCCGGCGTTCGTCGCGACCACGAGGTCGGCGATCGTCGTGTCCTCGGTCTCACCCGAACGGTGCGAGAGCATGGCGGTGTAGCCCGAGCGCTGCGCGAGGCTGACCGCGTCGAACGTCTCGGTGAGCGTGCCGATCTGGTTGACCTTCACCAGGAGCGAGTTGGCGACGCCGCGCGTGATGCCGTCGGCCAGACGCTGCGGGTTCGTGACGAACAGGTCGTCGCCCACGAGCTGCACCTTCGAGCCCAGGGCGTCGGTGAGGTGCTTCCAGTTGTCCCAGTCGTCCTCCGCGAGGGCGTCCTCGATCGTGACGATCGGGAAGTCGTTGACGAGACCGACGTAGTACTCGGTGAGCGCCTCGGCGTCCCAGTCCTTGTTGTCGAGACGGTAGACGCCGTCGGTGAAGAACTCGGTGGCAGCGACGTCGAGGCCGAGCGCGATGTCGGTGCCGGGGGTGAAGCCCGCCTTCTCGATCGCCTTGACGAGGAAGTCGAGGCCCTCGCGGTTGCTGGGCAGGTCGGGGGCGAAGCCGCCCTCGTCGCCGAGACCGGTCGCGTAGCCCGCGGCCTTCAGCTCGGCACGCAGCACGTGGTAGGTCTCCACGCCCCAGCGCAGCGACTCGGAGTAGGTCTCCGCGCCGATGGGCGCGAGGAAGAACTCCTGCATGTCGATGCCGTTGTCGGCGTGCTCGCCGCCGTTGATGACGTTGAACAGCGGCACGGGCAGCACGTGCGCGTTGGGACCGCCGAGGTAGCGGAACAGCGGCAGGTCGGCGGAGTCGGCGGCCGCCTTGGCCACGGCGAGGCTCACGCCGAGGATGGCGTTGGCGCCGACGCGCTTCTTGTTGTCCGTGCCGTCGACCTCGATGAGGATCTCGTCGACGATGCGCTGCTCACTCGCCTCCACGCCCTCGATGGCCGGGCCGAGCTCGTCGATGACGGCCTCGACGGCCTTGAGCACGCCCTTGCCCGAGTAGCGGCTCTTGTCGCCGTCGCGCAGCTCGTACGCCTCGAAGGCGCCGGTCGAGGCGCCGGAGGGGACGGCCGCGCGCTGCACGATGCCGTCGTCGAGGAGCACCTCCACCTCGACGGTCGGGTTTCCGCGCGAGTCGAGAATCTCGCGTGCGCCTACAGCCTCGATCAGTGCCACTGATGTGCTCCTTGTTCAGGATGGAAGGGTGTGTGGAGCGTCGTCGATCCGCGCCCAGTCTATCCCCGGCATCGGACGGCTCCCGGAGATGAAGCGGCGCGATGCGCCGGAGTCACACGACGAGGGCGAGCGCGATGCCGTCCCACCCCTTGATCCCGACCGTCTGCAGCGCCGTGGCGTCGAAGCGCGGGTCCTCCCCCAGCATCCGAAGGCCCGCACGGGTGCCGTTGACCTTGGAGTCCGTCGAGTCGTCGCGGACGATCTCGCCGTCGCGGCCGATGTTGTCGAGCACGACCACGGTGCCGGGGTGACCGAGCTTCGCGGCCCAGTCCAGGTAGACGGTGTTCGACTCCTTGTCGGCGTCGATGAAGACCAGGTCGAAGGCGCCGGTGAGGGTCGGCAGCACGTCGGCTCCGCGCCCGATCCGGATGTCGACCCGATCCCCCACTCCGGCGGCATCGATGCTCGCGCGGGCGACGGCGGCGTTGTCGGCCTCCGCCTCGATCGTCACCACTCGTCCGTCCGGTCCCACCGCTCGCGCCATCCAGATCGTCGAGTAGCCGCCGAGGGTGCCGATCTCCAGCACGCGGCGCGCACCGCTCATCCTCACGAGGAGGTTCAGCAGCTTCCCCGCGACCGGGGCGACCTCGATCTCGGGGAGCCCCGCGGCCCGCTGCGCCTCGAGCGTCGCCTCCAGGGCCGGGTCCGTGCCCACGAGCGTGTCGGCGAGGAAGGTGTCGGCGCGGGCCCAGGCGGCGGGAGTGGATTCCATGTGCTCAGCCAACCCCCGGCGCCGGTCGGCCGTCAAGCGTCGGCGGGGCCGGAGGGGTCCGCGGCGCGGCGAGCTCCGGCTGACGGCGGAACTGCCCGGTGAGCGCCAGGACGAGGGCCACGACGGCGGCGACGATCCAGCCCGCCACGCCGAGCGGCCCGGCCAGGGCGAGGTCGGGCTGCACGGCGGCGACGATCATGATCATGCCCGCGGCGGCGTTGAGGGATCCATGCGCGACGACCGCCGGCCACAGCGAGCCGGAGCGCAGCCGGAGCCAGCCGAACAGCACGCCCCACGCCACGCAGCCGCCGATCATGAACAGCACGCCGGTGACGTCCGTCCGGCCGAAGTTGTAGCCGAGCAGGATGACAGGGCTGTGCCACAGCCCCCAGATCGCTCCGGTGAGCAGGAGCGCCGGCCAGGTGCCGAGCGGACGAAGCGCCGGGAGCAGCCAGCCGCGCCACCCGAGCTCCTCCCCGAAGGCGAGCACGCTGTTCACGAGGGCGCCGACGGGGATCGCCGCGAGCTGCGCGAACACGACCACGCCGACCGGCGGCACGGGCGTCCCCGGGGGAAGAGCCTGGGCGAGCTGATCCGCGAAGGCCGAGAAGGTGAGGTCGAGCCGCACCCACCCGAGCACGGCCGCGAGGAGGATGCCGAGGGCGACGAGCACCGGCGGCACGAGCCAGGCCGCGACCAGCAGCCCGACGACGCGCTTCGCGGGCCGCAGGGGCCACATCCCGAGGAAGCGCGCGCGGACGCCCTTCTCCGGCACGCCCGTGGTGAGCATGACGACGAGCACCGCGGCCGCCGGGGTGAACATCATCACGGGAAGGATCGCCCCCGCGAAGGGCTCGGCGAGGCCGTCGCCGAGCCAGAGGGGCAGGCAGACGAGAGCGGCGAGCCCGCAGGCCGTGAGGGTGAAGATGAGGACGGCGCGCCACGGGACACGCGTCGGTGTCGTGGTGGTCATCGCTCCGTCCTCTCCGTCTCCCCGGAGACTGCAGGCCCCGCAGACCGGTCCACGTACGTCTGCAGGAGCGCTGCCGCCTCCTCCGCGCCGTCGATCGTGATGACGAAGGGACCGTGGTCGCGGCGATGCACCTCGATCGCCGGCCCCTGCCGCATCACGATCCCGCTGCGGCCGTCCGGGGCGAGACGCCAGCCCCAGCCGCCGAACTCCCCGAAGGGCGAGATGCGCACGGCCCGGACCGAGACGATCTCCGCCACCGGGATGGTCGTGCGAGGCCACCCGATCACGGCGCGGGCGTCGATGCCGTCCGGCGTGACACGCACCCGGAACGACGTGGTCGCCGCCAGCGCGAATCCGACGACGAGCGCCACCAGGGCCGAGACCCAGGCCATCGGGGTTCGGGTGACGACCATGATCACGGCGAGCGCCACGAGCCCGAGCAGCACGAGCAGCAGGAAGACGAGAGCACCGGTGGGCATGGTCGTCGTCCCCACCCACACGACGCGCTCCCCCTCGCCGACCCGCACGTCGTGTCGCGGCGTGAGGGCGGCGCCGGGGATCGCACGGACGCGCGGCTGCACGAACCACGCCATCGCGCCCACGCCGAGGAGGGCCGCGAAGGCCAGCCCCATCACCCCCGCGATGCCAGGGACGTCACCGGCGGGCGGCAGGTCGCGCTGGATCGCGAGGGAACCCAGGCAGATCACGGCCGCGAACGCCGACATGCCGGCTGCAGTCGCCCCGAGCAGCCGGGCGGTGGCGCCCCAGTGCGCCCCGACGGCGACGAGCGTCGTGATGGTCAGGAGCACCGGGATGCCGAGACCGACCCCGAGGAGCACCCACAGGTAGGTGGTTGCCGGGCCGAACCCGTCCGCCCCGTCGACGCCCCAGTGGATCGCGACGTCGGCGGGGAATGACGGCAGCCAGGTCATCAGCACGAGAGCGGAGATCGCGACGATGAGCACGGGGAGGACCGACGCCACGAGGATGAAGGCCCGTCGCGCGCGGCGCAGGGTGGCCGGAGGGGTGCGAGTGGGGTCAGGCGTCGTCATCGGGGGCCTCCTGGGGAGTCGCGGCGGGAGTGGGCGGTTCGGCTTCTGCGCGGTGCGTGCGGACGATTCCGGCGAGAGTGTCGGCGGAGACCCCCAGGGCGGCGGCCCGTCGGATCAGCCCGTCGATCTCGTGCGAGAGCTCGGCGAGGGGCGCGGCGGAGGCGGCGATCACGGCGCCCCTGCCCCGCCGGAGGTCGACCAGGCCCTCGTCGCGCAGGCGCTGGTAGGCGTGCAGGACGGTGTGCTGGTTGATGTCGAGCGCAGCCGCCACGTCGCGGGCGGCCGGCAGACGGTCGCCGGGCGCGAGGGCTCCGGAGAGGATGTCGGCGCGCACCGAGGCGGCGACCTGGTCGTAGAGCGCGTGCGGGCTGTCGACATCGACGCGGATGAGCATGGCGCCTCCCTTCCCTAGTTATTCTAGGTAAACTAGAACAACTGTGCCAACCCTCCAGTCGTCTTCGTCGCAGCCGCGCGCATCCTCCACACTGACCTCATGCGCATCACGCCCCGCCGCCTCGCCCTCGGCATGAGCCTCTGGATCCCCAACCTGTGCAGCGGCATCCGTGTCCGCCGGTTCAGCGACGACTGGACGCGCGCGACCGTGGAGCTGCACGTGAACCTCCTCACCCGCAACTATGTGAAGACCGCGTTCGGCGGGTCGATGTCGGCGATGACCGACCCCTACTTCTTCATGCTCGTCATGCACCAGCTCGGGCGGGACTACGTCGTATGGGACACGCGCGGCGAGATCGAGTTCCTCAAGCCGGGGCGTGGGGTGCTGACCGCGGAGTTCGAGGTGACGCGGGAGAAGGCCGAGGAGTTGCGACAGCGCGCCCACGGCGGGGCCAAGGTGCTCGAGTGGTTCGAGACCGTCATCACCGATCGCCACGGGGACGTCGTGGCGAAGGTGCGCCGCGAGGTCTACATCCGCGAGAAGAAGCGCGTCACCGCCGCGCGGGGATGACCCGTCACCCGCCGTTCACCCCGGCGTGGGACGATGACCGGATGCCCCTCGCCCGCCGCCTGACGCTGCCGGACGCCGTAGCGATCGGCCTCGGATCGATGATCGGCGCCGGCGTGTTCGCGGTCTGGGGTCCGGCCGTCGACGTCGCCGGAAACGCGACGCTCGTCGCCCTCGCGATCGCCGCCGCGGTCGCCTACGCGAACGCCACCGCCTCCGCGCAGCTCGCCGCTGTGCACCCGGTCGCCGGCGGCACGTACGCCTATGCGCGGGCGGAGATCGGACCGTGGTGGGGCTTCGTCGCCGGATGGAGCTTCGTGATCGGCAAGATCGCGAGCTGCGCCGCCATGGCCATGACCTTCGCCGCCTACGCCGCGCCGGCGGGATGGCAGACCCCCGTCGCCGTGATCGCCGTGGCCGCCCTCGCGGTCGTGAACTGCCTGGGCGTGACCCGGACGGCGCTGGCGACCCGCATCCTCGTGGCGTGCTCCCTCCTCGGGCTCGCGGTCGTGGTGGCGGTCGGCTTCGGCGCCGCCCCGACCGCCTCGCCCGCACCGCTGCCTGACGCGACCGTCTACGGGGTGCTGCAGGGCGCCGGACTGCTCTTCTTCGCCTTCGCGGGCTACGCCCGGATCGCGACGATGGGTGAGGAGGTGGTGGACCCCGCGCGGACGATCCCGCGCGCGATCGTGCTCGCTCTCGGCGGTGCCGTCGTCGTCTACGCGCTCGTGGGCCTCGTGGTGCTCCTCGTCCTCGGCGGCGACGCGCGGGGAGCGGCCGCGCCTCTGGCCGACGTCCTCACCGCGGCCGGCTGGTCGGCGTTGGCCCCCGTGGTGCGGATCGCCGCGGCGGCCGCCTCCCTCGGCGCGCTGCTCGCCCTGCTCACCGGCATCGGCCGCACGACGCTCGCCATGGCGCGGGAAGGCGATCTCCCTCGGGTCCTCGCCCGTATCGACGACCGGCACCAGGTGCCGCGCCGTGCCGAGATCACCCTCGCCGTCATCGTGATCGGGCTGGTGCTCGTGGGAGACCTCCGGGAGGTGATCGGGTTCTCGTCCTTCGGCGTGCTGCTGTACTACCTCATCGCGAACGCCGCCGCGTTCCGCCAGCAGGGGGCCGCCCGACGCTACCCGCGGATGCTGCAGGTGGGAGGAGCGCTCGGCTGTCTCGTGCTGGTGAGCACGCTCCCCGTCCTCGCCTCGCTCCTCGGCACAGGCGTCGTGCTGCTCGGCATCGCCGGACGGGCCCTGCGGATGCGGTGGCCGCAGCGCGGGCGGCCCTGATCGGTCTCAGCCGGAGACACCCGCGCGATAGTCGCGGGGTGGCAGACCGAGGACGGCCGCGAAGTCGCGCGTGAGATGGGCGTGGTCGGCGTACCCCAGCGCGGCGGCGAGCGACGTCAGATCCGTCTCCGGCTCCTCGCGGAGACGCTGTGCCGCCTCCTGCGACCGGCGGCGGCGGATGATCGCGCCCGGCGAGAGCCCGACGGTGCGGTGCGTGAGCCGCTGCAGCGTGCGCACCGAGACCGCGAGTCGGGTCGCCGCCTCCTCCGGAGTCAGCGCCGCCCCCTCCCCCAGCAGCACGTCGAGCATCGCGTTGGCCTGCCGCCCCACCGCGCCGACCGGGCCGACGCGCTGAGACAGCCACGCGGAGAAGACCGCGACGGCGCGCTCCCGTCGCCCGGGCTGTGACCGCATCGCCGCCGTCACCCCCTCGTGCAGATCGGGCGCGTCGAAGGACCGCTCCGCGTCGATCAGCCCCGGCGCGTCGTCGGTGAGGGCCACGACGACCGCCGGGCGCAGGAGAGCGCCGACAGCCCACCCCGACCCCCGCAGCTCCCTGGTCGACGCCCGTGTCGTGGCGCCCGAGATCGACACGCCCTCGGGGGCGACGACGAGGTTGACGGCCGGATACGCGACGATCTCCTGCCGGGACACCTCGCCCTCCGGAAGGCTCCACTCCGGGATCCAGAACCAGGCGACGAGCGCGGCGGCGTCTTCGGGCGGGGGCAGCCGATGGAACGCGGGCAGCCGCGCGGGGTAGAGCACTCCGCGCGTCCGGTCCACCATGGCCCCCAGCGTAGAGCGCGCCACCGACGTGTCGTCGAGGACGTGTCGCGGATCTTCAAGCGGCTGTCGCCCTCCCCGTCCTACCGTGGCGACATGACGGATCAGACACCTCCGGCCGGCGTGACCGGCGCGCACACGACCGACGGCCGCCCCCACAGCGCGACCTCGCTGACCCCCTTCCTCGCGATCCCCGACGCCGCTCGCGCCGTGGAGTTCTACCGGGACGTCTTCGGCGCCCGCGTGGTCGACGTCACGGAGTTCGGCGGCACCGTCGCGCACGCCGACCTCGACTTCGGACTCGGTCGGCTCCAGCTCGGCGAGCCCAGTCCCGAATATCACCTCGTGCCCGCTCCCTCCGGCGACGACGACTGCTATTCGATGGGCCTCTACGTCCCGGATGTGGACGCCGTCGTCGCGCGCGCCGTCGCGGCGGGGGGCGACCGTCCGCGAGGCGCCGTCCCTGTTCGTCTCCGGCGACCGCTACGCGAGCATCCGCGACCCGTTCGGCGTGCGGTGGTCGATCATGACGCGCGTGGAGGATCTGTCCGACGAGGAGAGCGCCCGACGGGTGGCCGCGTGGGCTGCCTCCTTCACTGCGGCACCGGAGGGCGCCGAGAGCTGAAAGCGGCCACGGCGGAGCGCTCGACCGCGGGCAGCAGCGCCTCCGCGGTGCGGCGGTAGCCGAGGGCGCTCGGATGGAAGCGGTCGAGGCTGAACATCTCCTCGGGCTCGTCGAAGAACATCGGCCCCACGGCGCGCCGCAGGTCGACCGTTTCCGCGCCCTCTCGGCCTGCCGCCTCCGCCTGCACCTCGGCCAGCCGCCGGGACAGACCGGAGGCGATGCGGCGCAGCGGCTGGGGCACGGCACGCAGGGCGCCGAGGTCGGGGCAGGTGCCGACGACGACGCGGGCGCCGAGCGCGTGCAGGCGGACGATGGCCTCGCGCAGATGCCGTGCCGACTCCGCGGGCGGGAGGCGGTGGGTGACGTCGTTTCCGCCGACCACGATCACGGCGACGTCGGGGCGATAGTCCGTGGGGAGGCGGGAGATCTGCCCGGCGAGATCCCGCGACTCCGCGCCCACGACCGCGGCGGTGCGCAGCCGCACCGGACGCCCGAGTCGGCGTGCCGTCGCCTTCGCGAGCCGCGCCCCGAGGGTCTCCTTCCGCCGTGCCGCTCCCAGGCCGGCAGCGAGGGAGTCGCCCAGCAGCAGGAGGTCGAGCGGCTCGCCCTCGAGCCCTGGGCGCCAGACACGGTCGGCGTCGAGCGACTGCTCCCCCAGCGGCTTCCCGATGCGCCGGCGCGCGACGGCGGCCTGCCGGTCGAGGACCGTGCGGGCGCCCACGAGCAGGGCCGCGGCGAGCGCGATGACGGTGAGGAGAGGCAGGCGGCGCACGGCCCGATTCGAGCCGACCGCCGTGAACGCCCGGTGAACGCGTCTTCCGACGGGGGCGACTCAGGCCAGCGTCTTGACCTCGAGCTCGTCGTCTCCCGGTCGCACGCTCGCGAAGTGCGTGTACCCGTCCGCCGCCGACCGTTCCAGCAGCGCCTTGAGGTTCTTCGTCCGCTGCTCGAGTCGCACCCGCGCGCCCTTGGCGACGAGAGCCGTCTTGTGCGCCACGAGCTCCGCCACGGGGACGGCGGCGTCGTGGACGAGCACGATGGCCTGCGCGGCGGTCGCCGGATCCGTCGAGACGAGGTCGACCAGGCGCTCGAAGCCGAGGGAGAAGCCCACCGCGGGGACCTCCTGCTGCAGGAACCGGCCGATCATGCCGTCGTACCGTCCACCGCCGCCGAGCGAGTACGTCACGGAGGGGTGCGCGAGCTCGAAGATGGTCCCCGTGTAATAGCCCATGCCCCGCACGAGGAAGGGGTCGAACACGAGAGGGATGTCGTCCTGCCCGCGCCCCGCCGCGACCGCCTCGCCGATGCCGACGAGGTGGGCGACGAGCTCGTCCGGCGCGCCGTCCGGGAGCGCCTTGCGGATCTGGCTGTCGCCGAACGGGTGGTACTCGAGCGTCTGCGGGCGACCGAGGAAGGCCTGGAACGCGTCGACCGCCGTGGCCGTCGCCCCCCGCTCGCGGAGCTCGGCGGCCACGCCCTCCGGTCCGATCTTGTCGAGCTTGTCGATCGTGATCAGCACCTGCGGGCGCTCGTCCTCGGTGAAGCCGAAGTGCTCGAGCATCCACTCCAGGACGCGGCGGTCGTTGATCCGCACGCTCGCGCCCTCCAGACCCAGCGCGTCGACGGTGTCGAGCGAGGCCGCCAGCAACTCGGCCTCCGCGCGCGCCGACGCGTCGCCGATGATGTCGATGTCGCACTGGACGAACTGGCGGTAGCGCCCCTTCTGCGGGCGCTCGGCCCGCCACACGGGCCCGATCTGGATGGACCGGAAGACACCGGGGAGCTGCCCGCGGTTGCTCGCGTAGAAGCGGGCGAGCGGCACTGTCAGGTCGTAGCGCAGGCCGAGATCGGAGAGCTCGGCGGGGTCATCGGCAGCGGCGCGGATGGCCTCCGCATCCAGGCCGCGGCGCAGGATGTTGAACGACAGCTTCTCGTTGTCGCCGCCGATGCCGGCATGCAGCCGGTCGTACTCCTCGACCACGGGGGTCTCGATCTCATCGAATCCGTGCGCGCGATAGCGGTCGCGGATGACGGAGAGCACCCGCTCACGGCGGGCCTTGTCGGCGGGGAGGAAGTCGCGCATGCCGCGCGGCGCGTTCACAGTAGCCACCCGTCCATCTTCCCAGGTCGGCGGCGGTGTCCGCGTCGCGTCAGCCGGCCTCGGCGGCACGGACCTCGTCCTCCAGGCGCGTCAGCCGTTCCCGGAGCGCGCGCTCCGCGTCCCAGCCCTCGGCCCTGGCGGTGTCCACGAGTGCGAGCAGGGCATCGCCGAGTTCCTCCTCCGAAGACGGGCGCAGGGCGGACGGATGCGTGGGCACCACGCCGGCACCGGCGGCACGGCCCGACATCTTCTGGGCGCGGGCGAGGGCCGGCATCGCGCGCGGGATCCCGTCGAGCACGCTGCGGCGGGTGCGCTTCTCCGCCGCCTTCGCCGCGGTCCAGTGCACGAGCACCTCCTCCGGCGTCTCCGCGACCTCGTCGCCGAACACGTGCGGGTGCCGCCGCACCATCTTCTCGGTGAGCGTGCGGGCCACATCGTCGATGTCGAAGGGGTCGTCCGGATCCTGCGCCGCGATGGCGGCGTGGAAGAGCAC
The DNA here is from genome assembly GCF_044543605.1 of Microbacterium sp. NPDC064978. Taxonomy (NCBI): domain Bacteria; kingdom Bacillati; phylum Actinomycetota; class Actinomycetes; order Micrococcales; family Microbacteriaceae; genus Microbacterium; species Microbacterium sp. NPDC064978. The sequence goes on from NZ_JBITWF010000001.1 coordinate 981,975, forward strand.
CTGCCACAGCAGATCGCCGAGTTCCTCGCGGAGGTCGGCGCGAGACCCGTCCTCGACCGCGTCGATCACCTCGTGGGACTCCTCGATGAGGTACGGCACGAGATCGCGATGCGTGATGCGCTGCGACCACACGCACCGCTCCCGCACCGTGCGCATGGTCTCCGCGGCCGCACGCAGCGGATCATCGATGCCCTCGGGTCCTCGCTGCTCGCTGGTCATGCTTCCTCCGGACTCCGGCTCACGCGGGAATGGGCGCAGCGCGACGGTACCACCGGGCGCGCAGGGTGACGACGATGCCGGACAGGATGAGCGCGAGCAGCGAGCCCACGAGGACGCCGAGGATCGCCTGGTCCCGGATGACCGCATCGCCCTCGAACGCGAGGTTCGCGAGCAGGAGCGAGACGGTGAACCCGATACCGCCCAGGGCGCCAGCGGCGACGATGTCCGCGAAGGGCAGAGCCGGGTCGGCGCCCTTCGGCCGGATGCGCATGGCGAGCCAGCCGAACAGGGAGATGCCGATGATCTTCCCGACCGGCAGCGCTACGACGATCGCCCAGAACGCCGGGGACAAGGCCGTCGGCGAGACCGCCGGGATCACGACGAACGCCGCCACGAACGCGAACAGCGGCAGGATCGCCCCGTTCACGGTCGGCTCCAGCGCATGCCGGGTGCGTCCGGCGGGTACCGGCGCCATGACGAGGCCGAGCATCACGCCGGCGATGGTCGCGTGGATGCCGGACGAGGCGACGAGGCCCCACGTGACGACGCCGACGACGGCCATCGCGACAGCGACGAGTGTGTGGCCGGTCGCATGCAGCAGGCGGCTCAGCAACCAGAACACGGCCACCCCGACGATCGCGAGACCGAAGAGGAGCCACTGCACGTCGTGCGCGAAGAGCACCGCGATGAAGATGATGCCGATGATGTCGTCGAGGATCGCAAGGGCCAGCAGGAACACCCGCACCCGGGAGGGCAGGCCGCGACCGAACATCGCCAGCACGCCGAGGGCGAAGGCGATGTCGGTGGCGGTCGGGATCGGCCAGCCCGACGCCGTCTCCGGCCCGCCCGCGATCAGCAGGTACACGAGGATCGGCACGAGCACGCCGCCGGTCGCCGCGATGGCCGGCTGCACAGCCTTCCGCGGGGAGTCGAGCTCGCCGTGGGTGAGCTCGTGCCGCAGCTCGATCGCCACGACGAGGAAGAAGATCGCGAGCAGGCCGTCCGACACCCAGTGCGCGATCGAGAGGTCCAGCGCCGTCCCCGGGACCGCGAGATGCGTCTCCAGCAGTCCGGCGATCGCGTCGTGCGTGGGCAGGTTCGCGAAGAGGAGGCCGAGGCCGGCGGCCACGAGCAGGAGGACGGCGGGGAACTGCTGCCCGCGGAGGGGGTTCGCTGTGATGCGCATCCCGTCCATCGTAGGCCGGGATGTCACACGGTCGTCATGCGTGCGGGACACCCCGATCCACCCGGCTACTCTCGGAGGGTGACCCCCGATTCCCCCGCTTTCTCCGAGCCGACGCCCACCGAGGCCATCCGCGTGATCGGTCGTTTCGAAGCCGGTCGCGGCATCCCCGATGCCATGCGCTCCGACGTGCGGATGCTGGGCCAGCTCCTCGGCCAGGTGCTCCGCGAAGCCGGCGGCGACGACCTCTTCGAGGACGTCGAGCGCCTGCGCCTCGCGACGATCCAGGCCTACGAGGACCACAGCTCCGACGCGTTCGACCGCGCCGCGGCGATCGCCGACTCCTTCACGATCGCCCGCGCCGACGAGGTCGCCAGGGCGTTCACCTGCTACTTCCACCTCGTGAACCTCGCCGAGGAGCACCAGCGCGTGCGCGTGCTCCGGGAGCGGGCGGGACAGCCGAGCCCTTCGACAGGCTCAGGCCCTTCGACAGGCTCAGGGACCCAGGGGGGCTCGGGCCCTTCGACAGGCTCAGGGACCCAGGCGACGGACACGGTCGCGGGGGCGTACGCGCGGTTGCGCGAGGAGGTCGGCGACGACGAGGCTCGCCGGCGTCTGGACGGCCTGCGCTTCCACCCGGTCTTCACGGCGCACCCGACCGAGGCCCGTCGACGCGCCGTCTCGTCGAGCATCCGCCGCCTCTCCGAGCTGCTCACCCAGCACGACGCGGCGAGCGCCGGCGGCTCCGAGGAGCACCGGGCCCGCCGCCGGATGCTCGAGGAGATCGACACCCTCTGGCGGACGGCGCCGCTGCGGGCACAGAAGCCCTCCCCGACCGACGAGGTGCGCACCGTCATGGGCGTCTTCGACGAGACGCTGTTCACCACGGTCCCGCACGTCTACCGCCGCATCGACGACGCCCTCCGCGGCGAGGAGTCCGGCGCCAGCGCTCCGGTCGTCCCCGCGTTCGTGCGTATCGGCTCCTGGGTCGGCGGCGACCGCGACGGCAACCCGTTCGTCACGGCCGCCGTGACCCGTGAGGCGTCGCAGATCGCCTCCGACCACGTGCTCCGCGGGCTCGAGCGGGCACTCGACCGGATCGGCCGCACTCTCACGCTCGCCGCCGACGACACCCCGCCCAGCACCGACGTCATCGCGCTCTGGGAGCGTTTCGCGGCCGCGGAGCCGGCGGTCGCCGACGAACTCGCAGCCCGCTCGCCCGACGAGCCGCACCGCCGCGTCGTCCTCGTCATGGCCCGCCGCGTGGCGGCCATCCGCCGCGGAGACGACGAGGGCTACACCGGTCCCGAAGAGCTGCTCGCGGAGCTGCGCGCCGTGCAGTCCTCCCTCGTCGCCGCCGGAGCCCGCCGCCACGCCTTCGGGGGCGTGCAGCACCTGATCTGGCAGGTCGAGACCTACGGCTTCCACCTCACGGAGCTCGAGGTGCGCCAGCACTCCCAGGTGCACGCGAAGGCTCTGGCCGAGTTGGAGGCCGGTGGGGCGATCAGCACGCAGACGGAGGAGGTGCTGGAGGTGTTCCGCGCGATCGCGGACATCCAGCGCGACCGGGGGCTTCGCGCCGCGGGCCGCTACGTCGTCTCCTTCACACAGGCGGCCTCCGACCTCGCGAACGTGCACCGCCTCGCCCGCCACGCGCTCGGCGACGACGCCCCGGTGCTCGACGTCGTGCCCCTGTTCGAGACCTTCGCCGACCTCCAGGCGGCCCCGGAGATCCTCGCGGAGGCCGTCACCTTCCCCGAGTTCCGCGAGCGGATGGCCGCAACAGGGAACCGGCTGGAGGTCATGCTCGGCTACTCCGACTCCTCCAAGGACGTCGGGCCCGTCGCCGCGAACCTGGCGCTGTACACGGCGCAGGAGAAGATCGCCCGCTGGGCGCAGGAGTCCGGCATCGAACTGACCCTCTTCCACGGCCGCGGCGGTGCGCTCGGCCGCGGCGGCGGCCCCGCGAACTCGGCGATCCTCGCGCAGCCCCCGCACTCGGTCGACGGCCGGTTCAAGCTCACCGAGCAGGGCGAGGTCATCTTCGCCCGCTACGGCGAGCCCGCGATCGCGATGCGGCACATCGACCAGGTCGCCGCGGCGACGCTGCTCGCCTCGTCCCCCACGGTCGAGGAACGCACCAGCAGCGCAGCAGCCCGCTACGCCGATGTCGCCGCGACCATGGACGCCGCCTCGCGCGAGCGGTTCTTCGCGCTCGTCAAGGCCGAGGGCTTCGCCCCGTGGTTCGCCACCGTGACCCCGATGGAGGAGATCGGCCTGCTCGCGCTCGGCTCGCGACCCGCCCGCCGCGGCCTCTCGGTCGAGTCGCTGGAGGACCTCCGGGCCATCCCCTGGGTGTTCGCGTGGACGCAGGCCCGCATCAACCTCGCCGGCTGGTTCGGGCTCGGCACCGCGCTCGAGGCCGTCGGCGACGAGGAGCTGCTGGCGGAGGCCTACCGCGAGTGGCCGCTGCTGCGCACGATGGTCGACAACGTCGCGATGAGCCTCGCCAAGACCGACGAGCGCATCGCCCGGCAGTACCTCGCCCTCGGCGACCGCGACGACCTCGCCGCCCTGGTGCTCGACGAGCTCGCGCTCACCCGCCGCTGGGTCATCCGCCTCACCGGTGGCGAGGGCCTGCTGGAGAACAAGCCCGTGCTGCAGCGGGCCGTGCAGCTGCGCAGCCCGTACGTCGACGCCCTCTCGCTCCTGCAGCTGCGGGCGCTCCGCGCTCTCCGGTCGGCACCGGAGCAGCCGGAGGGCTCGGGGGCCGACGCCGAACAGCAGCGCCTGCTCCTCCTGTCCGTCAGCGGGGTCGCCGCCGGCCTCCAGAACACCGGGTGACCCGAGCCTCCCGCCGCGTGCGCGGAGGCCCTCGTCGCCGACGCTAGAGTGAAACCTCCGCCTCACCCGGCTCTGCTTTCGCGCGCGACACGATCGCCCGCACCCCATCCCCCATCAGAAAGCCCTCCCGCGTGACCGTCACCACCCCCACCGACTTCCACCCGCTCGCCGACTCCGTGCAGCCCGTCTTCGACACGGTGCTGGCCCGCAGCCCGCACGAGCCGGAGTTCCACCAGGCCGTCCACGAGGTGCTGCACTCCATCGCCCCGGTGCTGGAGCGCCACCCGGAATACGTGGACGGCGGGATCCTGGAGCGCCTGGTCGAGCCGGAGCGGCAGATCATGTTCCGCGTGCCGTGGGTCGACGATGCCGGGAAGCTGCAGGTCAACCGCGGGTACCGCATCCAGTTCTCCTCCGTGCTCGGCCCGTACAAGGGCGGCCTGCGGTTCCACCCGTCGGTCAACCTCTCGATCATCAAGTTCCTCGGCTTCGAGCAGATCTTCAAGAACGCGCTCACCGGTCAGGGCATCGGCGGCGGCAAGGGCGGCTCCGACTTCGACCCGCACGGGAAGTCCGACGCCGAGGTCATGCGGTTCTGCCAGTCGTTCATGAACGAGCTCTACCGGCACCTCGGCGAGCACACCGACGTCCCCGCGGGTGACATCGGCGTCGGCGGCCGCGAGATCGGCTACCTCTTCGGCCAGTACCGCAAGGTCACCAACCGCCACGAGTCCGGCATGTTCACGGGCAAGGGCACCGGCTGGGGCGGCGCCGAGGTGCGGACGGAGGCCACGGGCTACGGCGCGGTGTTCTTCGCGCAGGAGATGCTCGGCGTGCACGGCGACTCCCTCGACGGCAAGCGCGTCGGCATCTCGGGCTCCGGCAACGTGGCGATCTACGCGATCCAGAAGGCCGCCCAGCTCGGCGCGACCGCGGTCACGGCGTCCGACTCCTCCGGCTATGTCGTCGACGACGCGGGCATCGACCTCGATCTGCTGCGTCAGCTCAAGGAGGTCGAGCGCGCCCGCATCGTCGAGTACGCGAACCGCCGCCCCAGCGCCCGCTTCGTGGAGAGCGGCAGCGTGTGGGACGTGCCCGTGGACATCGCGGTGCCCTCCGCCACGCAGAACGAGGTCAGCCTCGCCGATGCGGAGGCCCTCATCGCGAACGGCGTGCGTGCCGTGTCCGAGGGCGCCAACATGCCGTGCGTCCCCGAGGCCGTCGAGGCCTTCCAGAAGGCGGGCGTGCTGTTCGCCCCGGGCAAGGCAGCGAACGCGGGCGGTGTCGCGACCTCCGCGCTGGAGATGAGCCAGAACGCCTCGCGGCAGCGCTGGAGCTTCGGCGACAGTGAGAACAAGCTCCGCGAGATCATGGGCGACATCCACCGTGCCGCCTTCGAGGCCGCCGAGCGTCACGGAGTCCCCGGCGACTACGTGGCCGGCGCCAACATCGCCGGCTTCGAGCGCGTCGCTGCGGCGATGCTCGCCCAGGGCGTCATCTGACCCGGTTCGAATCGCCTGATTGGTCGTGAATCCGGCCGGAATGCGACCAATCGGACGATTCGAAGGGTGTGCGGTCAGACCTGGCGGTCGTCGGCGTGCCGCGCGAGGGAGCTGCCGTAGCGCTCCGTGAGCTGGACCATGAGGTCGGGAGTGTCCCGGTCGACGCCGAAGACGTGTCCGGGGAAGTCGAGCTCGGGCTGTGCCGCCGCGATCTCCGCGTCCCTGTCGGGTGAGAGCAGCTGCACGGGATCCCCCACCGCGACCCAGCCGATCGGCACCACCGTCCCCGACGGCAGCACGGCCCGGCGATGCACGATGGCGTTGACCCGCACCTCGCAGCGGTCCCCGACGAGCGCCCCGTTGAAGACCCGGGCCCCGGACGCGAAGAACACCTCCTCGCCCACGGTGGCCCCCGCGATGCTCGCCAGCGTGCCGACGAGGGTGTGCGCACCGATGTGCACGGCGTTGGCCGCGGTCGCCCTGATCAGCGCGTTCTCCATGACGATGACGTGCGCCCCGAGGGTGATGGGGCCGCCCTCCGCAGTGATGACGGCGCCGTGCAGCACCTGGCAGCCGGGTCCGAGCTCCACGTCGCCGGAGATGACGGCGGTGGGAGCGACGACGGCGGTGTCGTGGATGCGGGGGCGAGCCCCGAGGTGCTCGTACAACATGCGGCCAGACTAGCCCCCGGCGTCTGCGGCGTGCACGACTTCGGAGATCATCACCGACACGCCGGACCCGAGCCGCCGGCGACGGCGTGTCGTCCGCGGGCTCCGCAGTCGTGCACGGCGGAGGCGGCCGCGACCGCCGGCCGGGTCACTCGGGCTTGGCGGGCTCGGGGAAGATGGCGGTGAACAGCTGGTCGACCCAGGCGAGCAGCTCCGCGTCGGGCAGCGGCTCCACGCCCACGCCGACCGCGGCGGGCACCGTGGGCATCGGCACGACGAGAGCCTCCCCGCCGGAGACGAGCTTCGCCTTCGGATAGAGCCGCTGCAGCCGGACCTTGATCGAGTCCTCGAGGCGGGCGGGCGCGAGGCGCAGGTTCGAGCCCATGGCCACGACATCGGTGAGCCCGGCCCTGGCCGCCCGGCGCCGCAGTCGCGCGATCGACACGAGTCCGGTGACCTCGTCCGGCGGCGTGCCGTACCGGTCGACGAGCTCCTCCACCACGAGGTCGATCGCGTCGTCCTTCGCGGTCGCGGCTGAGGCGGCGGAGAGCTTCTGGTACGCCTCGAGCCGGAGGCGTTCGCTGTCGATGTAGTCCTCCGGGATGCGGGCGTCGAGCGGCAGCTCGAGTCGGAGCTCCTGCCCGGTCTCGACCTCCTCGCCCCGGAAGGTCGCGACGGCCTCGCCGATCATGCGCAGGTAGAGGTCGAAGCCGACCCCCGCGATGTGTCCGGCCTGCTCGGCGCCGAGGAGGTTGCCCGCACCGCGCAGCTCGAGGTCCTTGAGGGCGACCTGCATACCGGAGCCGAGGTCGTTGTTGACCGCGATGGTCTGCAGCCGGTCGGCCGCGGTCTCGCTCAGCGGCTTCATGTCGTCGTAGAGGAAGTACGCGTAGGCGCGCTCCCGTCCGCGACCCACGCGTCCGCGGAGCTGGTGGAGCTGGCTCAGACCGTACTTGTCGGCGCGGTCGATGATGATCGTGTTCGCGTTGGAGATGTCGAGGCCGGTCTCGATGATCGTGGTCGACACCAGGACGTCGAACTTGCGCTCCCAGAAGTCGTCAACGACCTGCTCCAGCGCGTGCTCGCCCATCTGGCCGTGCGCGACGGCGATCCGCGCCTCGGGGACCAGCTCGGCGAGCTCCGCCGCGACGCGCTGGATCGACTGCACGCGGTTGTGCACGAAGAAGACCTGGCCCTCGCGAAGGATCTCGCGGCGGATGGCGGCGGCGATCTGCTTGTCGCTGCGGGGCCCGACGAACGAGAGGATCGGGTGCCGATCCTCCGGCGGCGTGGCGAGGGTCGACATCTCGCGGATGCCGGTGACCGCCATCTCCAGGGTGCGCGGGATCGGGGTGGCGCTCATGGCGAGGATGTCGACGTTGGTCTTCATCTTCTTCAGCGCGTCCTTGTGCTCGACGCCGAACCGCTGCTCCTCGTCGATGATCATGAGGCCGAGGTCCTTGAACAGCACCTGGTCCGTGAGGATGCGGTGCGTGCCGATCACCATGTCCACGGAGCCGTCGAGCAGGCCCTGCAGGGTGAGCCGCGCCTCCTTGTCGGTCTGGAACCGCGACAGCGGCCGCACCTTGACCGGGAACCCGGCGAAGCGCTCCGTGAACGTCTCGAGGTGCTGCTTCACGAGCAGGGTCGTCGGGACGAGCATCGCCACCTGCTTGCCGTCCTGGATGGCCTTGAACGCCGCCCGGACCGCGACCTCAGTCTTGCCGAAGCCGACGTCGCCCGAGAGCAGCCGGTCCATCGGGATCGGCCGCTCCATGTCGGCCTTGATCTCGTCGATGGTCTGCAGCTGGTCGTGGGTCTCCGCGAACGGGAACGCCTCCTCCAGCTCGCGCTGCCAGGGGGTGTCAGGGCCGAAGGCGTACCCCTTGGCGCTCATCCGGGCGGAGTAGAGCTTGACGAGCTCGACGGCGATGTCGCGGACCGCCTTGCGCGCCTTGCCCTTGGCCTGCGCCCAGTCGCTGCCGCCCATCTTCGACAGCGTCGGGGCCTCGCCGCCGACGTACTTCGACAGGAGGTCGAGCTGGTCGGTGGGCACGTACAGCTTGTCGCCGGGGTAGCCGCGCTTGGACGGCGCGTACTCCAGCACGAGGTAGTCGCGGATCGACTTCGCGGCGTTGCGGCCGCCGGTGGAGACCTCGCGCTGGGTCATCTCGACGAACCGGCCGATGCCGTGCGTGGCGTGCACCACGAAGTCGCCCTGCTTGAGCTGCAGCGGGTCGACGACGTTCTTCCGACGGGACGCGAGCTTCTTGACGACGCGCTGGTCGCCGCCGATCGTGCGGCCGTAGAACTCGTTGTCGGTGAGGACGGCGAGCTTCGCCTCGGGCACCTGGAAGCCGGCCTCGACCCCGCCCACCGTGAGGGTCGCGACCCCCGGGTCCGGTGCGTCCGCGATCGACTCCACCACCCGGGCCGCGATGCCGCGGTCGGAGAGCACGTCGCGGGCACGGTCGACGAGGCCGTGTCCGGTCGCGAGGACGACCACCCGCCAGCCGTCGGCGACCTTCGCGTCGACGAAGGCGATCGCGCCGTCGACGTTGCCGTGGAAGGAGGGGATGACGGTGACCGCCTCGACGCTCTCCGCGGTCGCGTCGCCGATCCCGAAGGGGCTCAGGCGCCACCACACGCCGCCGCGGTCGCGGACGACCTCGCGCAGATCGGCGATGGTGAGGAAGTCGCCGGCGCCGAGGTCGATGGGGGCCGAGGCTCCCGAGGTCGCCGCGCTCCAGGCGGCGTCGAGGAACTCGCGGTTCGTCTCGCCGAGGGTGAGGGCGCGGGCGGTCGAGCGCTCCGGGTCGATGACGGCGGTCGCCGTGCCCTCGGGCAGGTACTCGACGAGCGACTTGAGGGGACCGGCGACCGCGGGCAGCAGCGACTCCATGCCCTCTACCGGGATGCCCTCGGCCATCTTCTCGAGCATGCCGCTGATGGCGGGGAAGCCCCCGATGAGCGCCCTGGCCCGCTCCCGCACCTCGGCGGTGAGCAGGAGCTCGCGGCTGGGCGGGAGGTCGACGCCTGGCACGTCGCCGGGCAGCGAGCGCTGGTCCGCCACGGAGAACGCGCGGATCTGATCGATCTCGTCGCCGAAGAACTCCACGCGGTACGGGTGTTCGGACGTGGGAGGGAAGACGTCGAGGATGCCGCCGCGGACGGCGAACTCGCCCCGTCGCGACACCATGTCGACGCGGGAGTAGGCCCGTTCCACGAGCTGCTCGGCGACGTGGTCGAGCTCGTTGCCGCGGCTGCCCACCGTCAGCTCCAGCGGCACGATGTCGCCGAGGTTCCCGGCGATGGGCTGGAGCGCGGCGCGCACGGAGGCGACGACCACGAGAGGGCGCTCCCCTGTCCATTCGGCGACGCGGCGTAGGGTCTGCAGTCGCAGGCCGACCGTGTCCGGGCTGGGGCTGAGGCGCTCGTGCGGCAGCGTCTCCCAGGCCGGGAAGGTGAGCACCTCGGCATCCGGGACGTAGGTCTCCAGGGCCTGCGCGACCGATTCCGCGCGGCGCCCCGTGGGCACCACGGCCAGCAGCGCCGCCGGGTGGCCGGCCGCCGCACGCTTGGCGAGCAGACCGGCGAGAACGGGCGCGTCGAGCCCGTCGACCAGGCCGAGGTCGGCGTCGGTGTGCGCCCAAGCGAGAGCGTCACGATACAGAGACGCCTCTTCCAAGGCGCGCAGAATCCCCGGAACAGTCACCGGACAAGCCTAATCGCGCCCACGGACACTGCGGTCGACTCTCCCTGTCCCACCCCTTTCCGTGCCTGCCACCCCGTTACGGACGCGCGGAAGGGGCCGGGGCGGACCGAAGGGGCCGGGTCGAGCGTCTTAGGCTGGAGGGATGCCTCCGGTCACCCTCACCACCGCACGACTCGTCCTCCACGCTCCGACGGAGGCCGACGTCGACGCGATCACCGAGGCCTGCCAGGACCCCGAGATCGGGCGGTGGACGACGGTGCCCGCCCCCTACTTCCGCCAGGACGCGGAGGACTTCGTCGCCCTCGTGGAGCAGTGGTGGGAGGACGGCTCGCAGACCGTCTGGGGTGTCTACGCCGACGACGTCCTCGTGGGCATGGTCGGCCTCCACCACATCGGGGAGCATCCGGCCGGGGGTCATGCCGAGCTCGGCTACTGGGTCGTCGCGGACGCCCGCGGCCGCGGCTACCTCGTCGAGGCCGCGCGCGCGGTGCTCGACTGGGGTTTCGCGGAGCTCGGCCTCGCCCGAATCCGCTGGCAGGCCGTCGTGGGCAACGTCCCCTCCGCCCGCGCCGCCCGCGCCCTCGGCTTCCGCTTCGAGGGCACCATGCGTCAGGGCCTCACCAGCCAGCGCGGTCGGGACGACGGCTGGCTCGCGGGGCTGCTGCGCGACGACGACCGGACGCCGGTGGAGTGGCCGGTGCTCTGAGCGCACGCCACGCGTGACAGCGTCGGACCCCGGTGACAGGATGGCTGCATGCCTGAGATGCCGGAGGTCGAAGGACTCGTCGCGTTCCTCGGCGAGCGCACCACCGGACGCACCATCACCCGTGCCTCCGTGGCCGCGATCGCCGCGCTGAAGACCTACGACCCGCCGATCTCGGCGCTGGAAGGCGCGTCGATCACCGGGGCGGAGCGCCGCGGCAAGTTCGTCGTGCTGTCCTGCGGGCCCGAGCTGCACCTCGTCTTCCACCTGGCGAAGGCGGGATGGCTGCGCTGGTACGACACCCTGCCCACCACGCTCCTCAAGCCGGGCAAGTCGCCCATCGCGCTGCGGATCGCCCTCGACGACGGCAGTGGCTTCGACCTGACCGAGGCCGGGACGAAGAAGTCGCTCGCCGTGTACGTCGTCCGCGACCCCGCCGAGGTGCCGGGTATCGCCCGCCTCGGCCCCGATCCGCTCGACCCGTCCTTCACCCGCGACGCCTTCGCCGCGCTGCTCGACGACCGCCGGATGCAGATCAAGGGGCTGCTCCGCGACCAGGGCGTCATCGCGGGTATCGGCAACGCCTACTCCGACGAGATCCTGCATGCAGCCCGCATGTCGCCGTATGCCATCGCCGGCACGCTGGACGACGCCGAGATCGACCGGCTGTTCGCGGCGATGCAGGAGACCCTCGCCGAGGCCGTCGCTGCTGCCGCGGGCAAACCTCCGGCCGACCTCAAGGACGCCAAGCGCCGCGGCATGCGGGTGCACGCCCGCCGGGGCGAGGCGTGTCCGGTCTGCGGCGACGAGGTGCGCAGCGTCTTCTTCGCCGACCGCTCGCTGGAGTACTGCCCCACCTGTCAGACCGGCGGCAAGGTCCTCGCCGACCGGCGACTGTCCCGCCTGCTCAAGTGAGGGCCGGCCACGGCCCCTGCCACGGAATGAAACGGGCGCAGACGCGTTGAGTACACTCAGAGCAGCAACGTGCTCCGGGGTCGGTGGGAATCCGAACCGGCGGTGACAGTCCGCGAGCGTTCCGAGTGATCGGGATGCCGATCCGGTGGAATTCCGGAACCGACGGTGATGCGAGGGACACCTCGCTAGTCCGGAAGGGAGGCAGCACGAGGCGCACGCGCGTGCGTCCGTTCCGCCAGCCTGCAGCGACCCCGAGCCGCAGAGAGGACGACGACGGATGGCAGTGACCGCGACAGAGCGCCGTGCGATGGATCGTGCGCTCGCCCTCGCGACCCGCGGCCCGCGCGGGGTCAACCCGCAGGTGGGCGCCGTGATCCTCTCCCCCGACGGCGAGGTGCTGGCCGAGGGCTGGCATCGGGGCTCCGGCACTCCGCACGCCGAGGTGGACGCCCTCTCGAAGCTCGCGCCGGGCGCTGCACGGGGCGCGACGGCGATCGTGACGCTGGAACCCTGCAATCACACCGGTCGCACCGGCCCCTGCGCGCTCGCGCTCATCGAGGCCGGCGTGACGCGGGTCGTCTACGCGCTCGACGACCCCGGTGAGGTCTCCGGCGGCGGCGCGGAGCGGCTGCGCGCCGCGGGCGTGAGCGTGGAGTCCGGCGAGCGAGCCACCGAGGCCCGCGCCGTGATCGGCGACTGGCTCACCGCGTCGCGCCTCGGCCGTCCGCACGTGACCGTCAAGTGGGCGCAGAGCCTCGACGGCAGGGCTGCGGCGGACGACGGTTCCAGTCAGTGGATCACCGGCCCGGAGGCCCGCGCCGACGTGCACCGGCGACGCGCCCAGGCCGACGCGATCGCGGTGGGTACCGGCACCGTGCTCGCCGACGACCCCGCGCTCACCGCCCGCGCCGGCGACGAGCTCCTGACGCACCAGCCCGTCCCGGTCGTGATCGGCACCAGACCCACCCCTGCGGATGCGGCGGTGCATCGTCATCCGCACACGCCGCTGTTCTTCGCCACGCACGACCTGTCGGCGGTCCTCGCCGAGCTGCATGCGCGCGGCATCCAGACGCTGTTCGTGGAGGGCGGCCCGACGCTCGCCAGCGCGTTCCTCTCCGCCGGGCTCGCGGACCGCGTGCTCGCGTACGTCGCCCCCGTCCTGCTCGGCGGGAGCCGCCTGGCCGTGACCGACGTCGGTGTCCGCTCGATCGACCAGGCACGTCGCCTCGTCGTGGACGAGTGGCTGCCGTTGGGTGCAGACCTGCTCGCGATCGCGCATCCTGCGGACGCGGACGACCCGGACCGCACCGGCCCGGAGAAGGAGGGAACCCTCTGATGTTCACCGGAATCATCGAGGAGATCGGCGAGATCACCGCCATCGCCGAGTCGGGCGACGGCTGGCGCCTCACGGTGCGCGCCCCGAAGGCCGCCGCCGACGCCGTGCACGGCGAGTCGATCGCGGTCTCCGGCGTCTGCCTGACCGTCGTCGGCTCCACCGCCGAGACCTTCGACGCCGACGTCATGAAGCAGACGCTCGACGTCGCGGCCCTCGGCGCAGCGACTGTCGGCACCAGGGTCAACATCGAGAAGGCGATGCCCGTGGGGGCGCGGCTCGGCGGGCACATCGTGCAGGGCCACGTCGACGGCACGGGCACCGTGCTCGAGGTGCGCCCCGGCGCGCAGTGGAGCGTCCTGCGCATCAGCCTTCCCGACGACCTCGCTCCGCTCGTCGTCGACAAGGGCTCCATCTCCGTCGACGGCACCTCGCTGACGGTGAGCGCGGTGAGCCCTGCGACCCCTTCGACAGGCTCAGGGACCCAGGAGGGCTCAGGGACCCAGGAGGGCTCAGGAACCCGGGAGGGCTCAGGGACCGAGGAGGGCGCGGGGACCCGGGGCGGGCACTGGTTCGAGGTGTCGCTCATCCCGGAGACCCTGGCGGCGACCACCCTCGGCACCCGCGCGGTCGGCGACCGCGTGAACCTCGAGACCGACATCCTCGCGCGGCACGTCGAGCGGCTGCTCGCATTCCGCGCCGCACCGGAAGGGGGCTCGCGATGAGCCTGGCAACCATCCCCGAAGCCCTGGAGGCGCTGCGCGCAGGACGCCCCGTGCTCGTGGCCGACGACGAGAATCGCGAGAACGAGGGCGACGTCGTCCTCTCCGCCGAACTCGCCACACCCGAGTGGGTCGCCTGGACCGTGCGCTGGTCCTCCGGGTTCATCTGCGCGCCGATGCCCACCGACCTCGCGGACAGCCTCAACCTCCCGCCGATGGTCGCGGCCAGCGAAGACGCGCGCTCCACCGCCTACACCGTCAGCGTCGACGCCGCGGAAGGGGTGACGACCGGGATCAGCGCCAGCGACCGCGCCCGCACCCTCAACGTGCTGGCGAACCCCGACTCGACGGCGACGAGCATCATCCGCCCCGGCCATGTGCTCCCGCTCCGGGCCGTGGACGGCGGCGTGCGCGAGCGCAGCGGTCACACCGAGGCCGCGGTCGAGCTCATGAAGCTCGCCGGCCTCCGGCCCGTCGGCGCGATCGCGGAGGTCGTCGCCGAGGACGGCAGCATGATGCGGCTTCCCGGGCTCCTCGAACTCGGCGCCCGCGACGGCGTGCCGGTCATCACGATCGAGCAGCTCATCGCACACCTCAACGAGATCGACCCGGAGGGGGCGACGCCGGCCGCCCAGCGCGGTCGCCGGGTGAGCCTCCGTGCCGACGCCACCGTGCCCACCGACCACGGCACGTTCCGCTTCCTGGCCTACAAGGACCGCGTCACCGGCACCGACCACATCGCGGTCGTATCGGGCGAGCCGACCGAGACTGCCCTCGTGCGCGTGCACTCGGAGTGCCTGACCGGCGAGGCGTTCGGATCCCAGAAGTGCGAGTGCGGCCCGCAGCTGGATGCCGCGCTGGACGCCATCGACCGCGAGGGCGGCATCGTCATCTACATGCGGGGACACGAGGGCCGGGGCATCGGTCTCATCAACAAGCTGCGCGCCTACAGCCTGCAGGAGGACGGCCTGGACACCGTCGATGCGAACCTGGCACTGGGCCTCCCGGCGGACGCCCGCGACTACGCGGCGGCGGCCGGGATCCTCACCGATCTGGGGGTCTCGAAGGTCCGGTTGCTCACCAACAACACCGACAAGGTGAACAAGCTGCGTGAGCTCGGCCTCGACGTCGTCGAGCAGGTGCCGCTGATCGTGGGCGTGGGTCCGAACAACCACCAGTACCTGGAGACCAAGCGCGACCGCATGGGCCACATCATCGGCGAAGCAGAGCTCGCCGAGGCCCTCGCGGCAGGAAAGGACGAGGAATGAGCGGCGCCGGAGCACCCAAGACGGGGAACATCGACGGGCGGGGGCTGGAGGTCGTCGTGATCGCCGGCACCTGGCACGAGGTGATCTCGAACGGCCTGATCGCCGGCGCCCAGCGGGTGCTCGACGAGGCCGGAGCGACGCATCGCCTGGTGCGGGTGCCCGGTTCGTTCGAGCTCGCCGTGGCCGCGCAGGCCGCCTTCGCGGGCGGTGCGGATGCGGTGGTCGCCCTCGGGGTCATCATCCGCGGCGGCACGCCGCACTTCGAGTACGTCTCGGCGGCGGCGACCGACGGCCTCACCCGCGTCTCCCTCGACGCCGGCAAGCCGGTCGGGTTCGGGCTGCTCACGCTCGACGACGAGAAGCAGGGACTGGACCGCGCGGGCCTGGAGGGCTCGAAGGAGGACAAGGGCGCGGAGGCCGCGGACGCGGCGCTGCGCACCGCCCTCGTGATCCGCGAGCTGCGCGGCTGAGCACGCTCACGCTCTGCGCCCGATCGCGGGCGCGAGGTCAGGCGTGCCTTGGTGGCGCGGAATGCCGCGCTCTCGTACGGTGAGGGCATGGAGACCCTGCGCCACATCGTGCTCTTCGTCCACCTCATCGGCTTCGCCGTGCTCTTCGGGGCCTGGGCGGCGCAGGCGTTCGGCGGCAAGCGGGTGTTCACGCGTCTGATGACCATCGGCATGACGATCGCCGCGGTCGCCGGCCTCGCCCTCGCCGCCCCGTGGGGCCTCCCGGAGAGCGTCGAGATGAACTACGCCAAGATCGGCACGAAGCTCGTCATCCTCCTCGTGATCGGCGCCCTGCTCGGCATCGGCACGGCGCGCCAGAAGCGCGACCAGGTCGTGCCGCCCGCGATCTTCTGGCTCGTGGGCATCCTCACGGCCGTGAACGCCGCCATCGCCGCGATCTGGCGCTGACGCGCGGATCAGCCCCGGCTGCGCTCTTAGAGCGCGGATGACTGCTCCCCGGCCCCATCCGTACGGATGCGCTGGCCGTTGCGTCCCCCGCGGGCGAACGTGGCGGTGACGCCCGGCGGGACGTCGGAAGCCGCCACCGGGCTCGACGACCAGGTGCAGGCGCGCACGTGCACGAGGTCTGCCGCCACCGCGGCCGGATCGTCGTCGTAGCGCCACGGTCCCGTCAGCCGCCCGAGCCAGAAGAGTCCGTCGACGTCCCTGGTCCAGACGAGGGTTCCCGTCGGAAGCGCCGCGAAGCGCTCCAGCCGCCGCGCGGCCCGCTCTCCATGGCGGGCGTCGACGGCGGCGAGCGCCGCAGTCAGAGAGCCGGGCGTGCTGTCGAGCCGCCCACCCATGCCGCAGACGCCCTCGGCGAGCGCACGCTCGACCGCGACTCCCGGCGCGACGGCATCGTCGCGAGAGCGCATCGGTGCGCGGTAGGCGAGCGGTTCGCCGGGGCCATCGTCCGTCATGGGAGCGGCACGAGGGTCGCCTCGACATCGCGCCCGTCGACCGCGACGCGCATCATCGTGTGCACGGGCTGTCGACGCCGGTCGGTCGGAGAGCCCGGGTTGAGCAGCCGCAGACCGTTCGGCGTGACGGTGTCCCAGGGGATGTGCGAGTGTCCGAAGATCAGCACGTCGACATCGGGGAAGGCGAGATCCATCCGCTTCTCCCGCCCGGTCGCGGCGCCCGTCTCGTGGATGACGGCGACGGCGGTGTCCTCCACGGTGAACCGCGCGATCTCCGGCAGCACCCGGCGGATCTCGGGGCCGTCGTTGTTGCCGTGCACACCGTGGAGCACGCGCGCGCGGGACTGGAGCAGCTCGACGGTGGGGAGATCGACCCAGTCCCCCGCGTGCACGACGACGTCGGCCTCGTCGATGGCCTGCAGCACCGCGTCCGGCAGCCGCTTCGCCCGCTTCGGGACGTGCGTATCGGCGAGGAGCAGCATCCGTGTCGTCATGATCCCCCTCCGGCCGGTCTCCCCCGACTCTACGCGCGGGCACCGACGCCCTCGACCCGGTCCGTCATCAACGTCCAGGGAACTCCCAGGAAGGCGTAGACTCGCCCGAGTCCGTCGGTATACCGGCGGAGGATCGGAGACCCCTTGAGCACCGCCACCACCCCCGCGAACCCCCGCTCGCGCGTCATCACCGCGAGCCTCGTCGGCACCACCATCGAGTTCTACGACTTCTACGTCTATGCGACGGCAGCCGTGCTCGTCTTCCCCACACTCTTCTTCCCGAGCACGAACGACACCGCGTCGCTGCTGTCGTCGTTCGCCGTCTTCGGCGCGGCCATGGTCGCCCGCCCGATCGGCGCCGTCGTCTTCGGGCACTTCGGCGACAAGTTCGGGCGCAAGGCGACCCTCGTCGCCTCGCTCCTCACCATGGGCATCGCGACGTTCGTGATCGGCCTCCTGCCCACGTTCCAACAGATCGGCTGGGTCGCCCCGCTGCTCCTGCTGATCCTCCGTCTCGCCCAGGGCTTCGCGCTGGGCGGCGAGTGGTCGGGCGCCGCGCTCGTGGCCACCGAGAACGCCCCGAAGGGCAAGCGCGCCTGGTACGGCTCGTTCCCGCAGCTCGGCGCACCGCTCGGCTTCATCATCGCGAACGGCATCTTCCTCGCCATCAACTTCGCCCTCCCGCACCCGGAGGACTCGGCGCTGAAGTCGGAGGCCTTCCTCTCCTGGGGCTGGCGCGTGCCGTTCCTGTTCTCCGCCGTCATGGTCATCATCGGTCTGTGGGTGCGGCTCCGCCTCGTCGAGTCGGACACGTTCAAGAAGGCGGAGAAGACCGGCGCGATCCGCAAGCTCCCGCTCGCGACCGTGTTCCGGCACCACTGGAAGCAGCTCATCCTCGGCACGTTCATCATGCTGGCGACGTACGTGCTGTTCTACCTGATGACGAACTTCACGCTCACCTACGGCACGAAGGCCGCCGACCTCGAGACCGCGTCGGCCGCCGCCCGCGCTGCGGCCGAGGCGACCGGCAAGGACTTCGACCCGAGTGTGTTCGCGGCGCAATTCTACCCGGGCCTCGGCTTCGGCTACACCGACTTCGTACTCATGCAGATCATCGGCGTCGTGTTCTTCGGCATCTTCACGTTGCTGTCCGGACCGATCGCCGACGCCATCGGGCGCCGCAAGCTGCTCCTGTGGGTCACGGGACTCATCGTCGTCTTCGGTCTGTCGTTCAACCTCTTCCTGCTGCCGCAGGCCGACCCGAAGTTCACCGGGGCCCTCGCCCAGGCTTTCCTCGTGTTCGGCTTCATGCTCATGGGCACGACGTTCGGGCCGATGGGGGCGCTCCTGCCGGAGCTGTTCCCGACGAACGTGCGTTACTCCGGTTCGGCGATCGCGTACAACGTGTCATCGATCCTCGGTGCGGCCGTGGCGCCGTTCATCGCGGTGGCCCTGTGGGCGGCCGTCGGCGGCGAGCCCTGGCTCGTGGGACTGTACCTGTCGTCGATGGCGGTGCTGACCTTCATCGCGCTCATCTTCACTCCCGAGACGAAGGACCACGACTACGAGGACGACCTCGGTCTCGCCTCCGCCGTCGAGCTCTAGAACCGAGACGACCGGAACGGCTGCACTCCCTCGGGGGTGCAGCCGTTCTCGTCTTCCTGGTCAGAGGCTCACAGCACCACGACGTCGCAGTATCGGGCCGCCGTCTTCGCCAGCCGGCGATCGGCCGTGAGCAGTGGGACGTCGAGGGCCTCCGCGAGCGCGACATAACCGGCGTCGTACGCGGAGACGTCCTCGCGCAGCGACCAGATCCGCGGGATGAGCCGACGCAGCGGATGGCGGGTGATCTGCAGCGCCCCGAACGCATCGAGGGCCTCGCGCGCAGCGTGCGCCGGCAACACGGACCTCATCGTGAGCCGACGGAGCACGGAGAGGACTTCGATGTCGAGGCCCGCGTGCGCATGGAACCCCTCGCCGTGCGTCCAAACCTCCTCGCCGAGCAGCGCCTCGATCGCGGCCGAGGCATCGAGCACGACCGCGTCGGCCGTCCTGCTCACGTCTGGTCCTCTCCCTCGCGCTCGTCCCGTTCACGATCACGGGCGGCGAGGATGCTCTCGCGCGTCAGAGAGACGCCGGCCGCGCGCGCTCGTGCTCGCGACGCCTCGAGGATCTCGGCATTGCTGCGGTAGCGGACGAGGTCTTCCAACTCGCGCGCTACGTAGTCCGACAGGCTCATGCGCTCCGCCGCGGCACGCTCCTTGAGCCGGGCATGCACGTCATCGGGCAGGTTCCTCACTTGCAGCATGCGAGCCATCCTGTCAGCATCGCATGCGCCACACATGCGGACAAGGGCGCCCCTGTGGACAACGCGCACATCAACACCGCCCCAAGCGTCAACGAATATTGACGCAAAGGAGGAGTCCATGTCTCACCCGACCACCATCGCCGCGGCCGAGGGCGGCGAACCCCTCGCCGAGCTCCACCGCCTGGCGGCGCTACGCAAGGAGCTCGCGCGCGCCGAAGAGGCCCAGGTCCGTCGCGCTCGCACGAGCGGCTACTCGTGGCAGGCGATCGCGAGCGCCCTCGGCGTCACCAAGCAGGCGGCACATCGCCGTTTCGGTCGCACCTGAGCCCATACAGCCGCCCCATAGGAAATGACCGCGCCCCGAGTACGGTCGAAGTACCATCTCCAGATCGAGGTCCCCCATGTCCCGCACGGCGACAGCACGCCGACGCGGACGGGGCGCACCGGCCGACGGGCCGCGCGCCACCTTCCGCCAGCTCCTCCCCTTCCTCTTCGAGCACAAGCGCACGCTCGTCGTCGTCGCCGTCCTCAGCGTGTTCGGCGCCGCGACCTCGCTCGTGCAGCCCCTTCTCGTCGGACAGGTCATCGAGGCCGTGCAATCCGACGGCACGATCGGCGTCCTCGTGTGGCTGCTCGTCGGTTTCGTGATCGTGTCGTCGATCATCTCCGGGTTCCAGCACTATCTGCTGCAGCGCACCGGCACCGCGGTCGTCTACTCCAGCCGCCGCAAGCTCATCGCCCGCATCCTGCACCTGCCGACGTCCGAGTTCGACGCACGGCGCACCGGCGATCTCGTCTCCCGCGTCGGCACCGACACCACGCTCCTCTACGCCGTCCTCACGCAGGGGCTCGCCGACGCCGTCGGCAACGTCGTGCTCTTCGCGGGCGCGCTCATCGCGATGCTGCTCATCGACCCCGTTCTGCTCCTGCTCATCGTCCTGGTCATCGGCGTCTCCGTCGTGGTCGTCGTCGCCCTCAGCGGCCGGATCCGGACGGCGTCCACGGCCCAGCAGGAGAAGGTCGGCGAGCTGGCCTCGGGCGTCGAGCGGGCCGTCGGCTCCATCCGCACCATCCGGGCCTCCGGTGCGACCGAACGCGAGACCGCGGCGGTGACGGAGCGGGCCTCCGAGGCGTACGGCATCGGCGTGCGGATCGCGAAGATCTCCTCGCTCGTGGTGCCGGTCGCCGGCATCGCCCTCCAGCTCTCCCTGCTCGTCGTGCTCGGCGTAGGCGGCTTCCGCGTCGCGGCCGGAGCCATCTCGATCGCGGCCCTCATCTCGTTCGTGATGTTCCTCTTCCTGCTGGTGATGCCGCTCGCCTCGACGTTCGGCGCGATCACCTCCGTCAACCAGGCCCTCGGCGCGCTCGGCCGCATCCAGGAGGTGCTCGACCTGCCCACCGAGACCCGGGACGACGCGGCCACCGCCGCGGCCCTGCCCCGTGACGAGGAACCGGCTCCGGACGCCCCCGCTCTGGAGTTCCGCGACGTGCGCTTCCGCTACCCGGAGAACGTCGTCGCCGCCCGCCGTGCCGCCGCGAGGGAGGCGCAGACCCTGCTCGCCGATGCGCACCTGGAGCAGGCCGAGGCCGCACCCGACCCCCAGGACCACGAGGTGCTCCGCGGGGTGTCGTTCGCGGCCCCTCGTGGGGCACGCGTGGCGCTGGTCGGTCCGAGCGGAGCGGGGAAGAGCACGATCCTCTCCCTCATCGAGCGCTTCTACGACCCGACGGGCGGATCCATCCGGTTGAAGGGGCACGACACCCGCACCTATCCGCGGGACGAGCTCCGCGCCCACTTCGGCTACGTCGAGCAGGACGCTCCGACGCTGGCCGGCACCCTCGCCGAGAACCTGCGGCTCGCCTCCCCCGACGCCACGGACGCGGACTGCGAGCGCGTGCTCCGCGCCGTGAACCTCGGCGACGTGCTGGAACGGAACCCGCTCGGCGTCGACGCTCCCGTCGGCGAGGACGGCGTGATGCTCTCCGGCGGCGAGCGGCAGCGGCTCGCGATCGCCCGGGCGCTCCTCACGGACGCCCCGATCCTGCTGCTGGACGAGTCGACCTCCTCGCTCGACGGCGTGAACGAGCAGCGCATGCGCGAGGCCATCGATGCGGTCGCCACAGACCGTACGCTCGTCGTGATCGCCCATCGTCTGTCCACCGTCGTCGACAGCGACCTCATCGTCGTGCTGCAGGACGGCGTGGTCGTGGGACAGGGCACCCACGCCGAGCTCGTGGAGTCGACCCCGCTCTACCGCGACCTCGCCCGCCACCAGCTCCTCGCCTAGCTCCCTGCCCCCCTGTACACCGCCGAGACCCCGGCTTTCTGCCGAGACCCCGCCTTCCGCACGTATGCGGGGCGGGGTCTCGACGCGAAACCGGGGTCTCGGCGGGATCGGGCACACGAAAGCGGGGCGTCGGAGACCACTCAGCCATGGGTTCGTCTCTGATGCCCCGCCTTCGCGGGTAGGGCTCGACCCGGAGGCCGAGGGTGCCGGCTCCCCCGAACCGGCACCGGTCTGGGGGCTACGCCTTCGCGAGGCGGTAGCGCAGCGACGCGAGCTCCGTGCGGAGGGCCGCGGGCACCCGGTCGCCGAAGGTGTCGTAGAACTCCTCCGTGAGGTCGGCCTCGGCCTTCCACGCCTCGGGGTCGACGGAGAAGAGCTCGTCGAGGTCTTCCGCGGGGATGTCGAGCCCGTCGAGGTTGAGGTCCTCCACGCGCGGCAAGCGTCCGATGGGGCTGTCCACCGCCGGCACGTCACCGGCCACGCGGCGGATGATCCAGTCGACGACGCGGGAGTTGTCGCCGAATCCGGGCCAGAGGAACCGGCCGTCCGCTCCGCGACGGAACCAGTTCACTTGGAAGATGCGCGGCGCGCGGTCGAAGCGCAGGCCCCGGCCGACCTTGAGCCAGTGACCGAAGTAGTCGGCCATGTTGTAGCCGCAGAACGGCAGCATCGCGAACGGGTCGCGGCGCAGCTCGCCGACCGTGCCCTCGGCCGCCGCCGTGCGCTCGGAGGAGATGTTCGAGCCGAGGAAGACGCCGTGCGTCCAGTCGGTGGCCTCGACCACGAGCGGCACGTTGCTCGCGCGGCGTCCGCCGAAGAGGATGACGTCGAGCGGCACGGCCTCCTCCCAGTCCTCGGAGATCTGCGGGCACTGAGCCGCCGACACCGTGAAGCGCGAGTTGGGGTGCGCCGCGGGACGACCGGAGTCGGGCGTCCAGTCGTTGCCCTCCCAGTCGATGAGGTTCGCGGGCGCCTCGTCGGTCAGGCCCTCCCACCACACGTCGCCGTCGGGGCGGAGCGCGACGTTGGTGAAGATCGTGTTGCCCCACAGCGTCTCGACTGCGGTGACGTTGGTCGACTCACCCGTTCCGGGCGCGACGCCGAAGAAGCCGGCCTCGGGGTTGATGGCCCACAGGCGGCCGTCCTCGCCGGGACGGATCCAGGCGATGTCGTCACCGAGGGTCTCGACCTTCCAGCCGGGGATCGTCGGACGCAGCATTGCGAGGTTCGTCTTGCCGCATGCCGAAGGGAAGGCCGCAGCCACGTGGTAGGCCTTGCCCTGCGGGTCGATCACGCGGATGAGGAGCATGTGCTCGGCGAGCCAGCCCTCATCACGCGCGATCACCGAGGCGATGCGCAGCGCGAAGCACTTCTTCGCCAGGATGGCGTTGCCACCGTAGCCCGAGCCGTACGAGTAGACCTCGAGCGTCTCCGGGAAGTGCACGATGTACTTGTCGTCGTTGCAGGGCCACTCGACGTCCGGTTCGCCGGCCTCCAGCGGAGCACCGACGGAGTGCACCGTCTTGACCCACGGCGCGCCCTCGGCGATCTGGCGGGTGACCTCGTCGCCCACGCGGGTCATGATGCCGATCGATGCGACGGCGTAGGCGCTGTCGGTGATCTGCACGCCGATGTGCGACAGGGGTCCGCCGACGCGACCCATCGAGAACGGCACGACGTACATCGTGCGGCCGCGCATCGAGCCCTCGAAGATCTCGTCCATCTTCGCGTGCATCTCTTCCGGGTCGGCCCAGTTGTTGGTGGGCCCGGCGTCCTCCTCGCGCTCCGAGGCGATGAAGGTGCGGGCTTCGGTGCGGGCGACGTCGCTGGGGTGCGAGCGCGCCAGGTACGAGCCGGGGCGCCACTCGGGGTTCAGCTTGATGAGCTTGCCCTCGTCGACGAGTCCGCGCAGCAGCCAGTCGTTCTCGGCGCGCGAGCCGTCCACCCAGTGCACGGCGTCCGGCTGCGTGAGCGCGCGGATCTCTTCCACCCAGGCGGCGAGCTCGGCCATTGCGGGGGTGTCGTAGGAGGGGGCGGTGCCGAACGTGCGCGTCGGGGTGACAGGGGACGTGCGAGGGGTGAGGACTTCGGCCATGGCCATGACTGCTCCTTCGAAGTGTGGGGCGTTGCTTCCATCTTCTTCGCCCTTGACGCGGACTTTCGGCCAAACCGAACGATAAGAATCGCTGTTCTTTCGCTAGACTCAAACAATGGCGTCCTCCGGCATCCACCTCACGACCCTCGGCCACCGCATCCGGCACCGCCGCCTGGAGAAGGGGTACACCCTCGACGAGCTCGGCGCCCTCGTCGGCGTCGCCGGCTCCCAGCTCAGCCTCATCGAGAACGGCAAGCGCGAGCCCAAGCTCTCCCTCCTCCAGGCGATCGCCCAGGCCACCGGCACCGAAGTGACCGACCTCATCTCCGGCGAGCCGCCGAACCGGCGTGCCGCTCTGGAGATCGAGCTGGAGCGGGCCCAGGAGAGCCCGGTGTTCCGTCAGCTCGGTGTCTCCCCGGTCCGCGTCACGAAGGGCATGAGCGACGAGACCATCGAGTCCATCCTCGGCCTCCACCGCGAGCTGCAGCGCCGCGAGCGCGAGGCCATCGCCACCCCGGAGGAGGCCCGCCGCGCCAACACGGAGCTGCGACTGCGGATGCGCGCGCAGAACAACTACCTCCCGGACATCGAGAAGCTCGCGGAGAAGCAGCTCAAGGCCGCCGGCCATTCGCAGGGCGCTCTGACCCACCGCACCGTGAGCATCATGGCCGAGAAGCTCGGCTTCGAACTCATCTACGTCAACGATCTGCCGCACTCGACGCGCTCGGTCACCGATCTCGAGAACGGCCGTATCTACCTGCCCCCCGCCTCGATCCCCGGTGGACACGGCCTGCGGTCGATGGCACTGCAGGCCATGGCGCACCGCCTGCTCGGGCACACGCCGCCGACGGATTACGCCGACTTCCTGCAGCAGCGGTTGGAGATCAACTACTTCGCCGCGTGCTGCCTGATGCCGGAGACCGCCGCGGTGGCCTTCCTGCAGCAGGCGAAGAAGGATCGCAACCTCGCGGTGGAGGACTTCCGCGACGGGTTCGGCGTGACGCACGAGGCCGCCGGCATGCGCATGACCAACCTGCTCACGCAGCACCTCGGCATGTCGCTGCACTTCCTGCGCGTCGACTCGACCGGAGCCATCACGCGCGTCTACGAGAACGACGACCTGCCCCTGCCGATGGACGTGACGGGAGCGGTGGAGGGGCAGCGCGTGTGCCGGAAGTTCCAGGCCCGCTCCGCCTTCACGGAGCAGAACCGCACCGTCGAGCACCACCAGTACACGGACACCCCGTCCGGCACGTTCTGGTGCTCCACGCAGACCGGGTCGTCGAGCGAGGGCGAGTTCTCCGTCACGGTCGGCGTGCCGTTCGACGACGCCCGGTGGTGGCGGGGACGCGAGACGAACGACAGGGCCGTGTCGACCTGCCCCGACGAGGCGTGCTGCCGCCGCCCGTCGGCCGAGCTCACGGAGCGCTGGAAGGGACGGGCGTGGCCGAGCGCCCGCGTGCACACCCACATGTTCTCGCCGCTCCCCCGCGGCATGTTCCCCGGCGTGGACGACAACGAGGTCTACAACTTCCTCGGCCGCCACGCGAGTGAGTGACCCGCCGACCCACCCCCTTGCGTGCGCCCCGGCCCGCTACGCGCTGCCGTAGGGGGCCGGGAGGCACGGAAAGGGGTGGGTCGACGAGGGCTCAGGCGATGAAGGCCGCGAAGCGGGCGAGTGCGGCGGTGACGGCGGCGGGGTCCTCGGGGGGCTCGAAGAGAGTCGGAGGGGTGGTGCGCGCGGCGGCGGCGTGCGTCCAGCAGCCGATCACGCGGCCGTGCTCCACCACGGTCGCCCGGACCATCCCGTTCTTCCCCGGCCCGACGGCGGCGAGGTGTTCCGGAGCGCACACGACGGTGCGGTCGGCATAGGAGATGTAGTACTCGTCGAAGGCACCGAGGGCGAACACGGACGGCCGGCCCGCCGCGCGCCGGGGCGTGGTACTCCCGACGAAGACCCCCTCGTCGACCTCGGTCACCCGGGGTGCCGCCCGCTCCGCCGCCTCCCGGGACCGCCCGAGCGTCAGGCCCGACCACCACGCGAAGTCCGCGACCCCGGCGGGCCCGTGTCCTTCGACGTAGCGGACGAACAGCTCGGCCAGCGGGTCGTCCGGGCGGGCGTGGTCGCGGATGTGGTCCGCTGCGAGCACGAACCGCTGCTCCCGCGTGATGCCCTCCCGCGGCACGACCGGCCCCTGCACGAGCACGCCGGAGACGGTCATCGCGAACAGCAGGTGGATGCCGCGCTGCCCCGAGGGGTCGATGCCGATGCCCTCGAGCACCGCGAAGATCTCGCTCCGGGTGAGGCCGCCGTCACGGAGCCGCGGCGTGAGCTCCCGGACGACCGCGTCGATCATGGCGTCGTCGATGCCGAGCTGCCGCTGTCGGGAGGCCGCCTGCTGCTGCTGCCGTGCGGCCGTGACCTCCAGCACCCACCCGACATCCCGCGCGGGGATCGTGTGGAGCGTCCCCCGCATGGTCCAGGCCCGGACGAGGTCCCCGCGGTCGAACGCGGCATCGACGTCGCGGAGGCGTACGTCGCCCTTCGTCCGCACAGCCAGCGCCCACCGTCCGGCCGTGAAGTCCTGGCTCTGCACCGCCAGCAGCCGCCCCGCCGCCCCCGCCACGTCCGCCTCCGGCGCGGTCAGCCCCTGCCACCGCAGCCGCTCCTCCCGCCATCGTGGGGTCTTCATGCCCCTCATCATGCCGCGACCCACCCCCTTTCGCGTGCCCCGGCCCCGTGCGTGCGGACGCAGGGGGCCGGGTCGAGCGGAAGGGGGTGGGTCGACGGGAGAGGTCAGAGGGTGACTTCGCGGCGGGTGGGGAGGACGACGGGATGCGAACCCGCCATGGTCTCCAGCACCCGGACGACCTGGCAGGAGTATCCGAACTCGTTGTCGTACCAGACGTAGAGGATGAGGGTGTCCTCGTCGGCGATCGTGGCCAGACCGTCGACGATGCCGGCGCGGTGCGAGCCGACGAAGTCCGTCGAGACCACCTCGGGGCTCTCCACGTAGTCGATCTGCTGCCGGAGCTTCGAGTGCAGCGACACCCGGCGCAGGTAGTCGTTGACCTGGTCCTTGGTGGCGGGGCGCTCCAGCGTGAGGTGCAGGACCGCGAGCGAGACGTCCGGCGTCGGGACGCGGATCGCGCTGCCCGTGAGCTTGCCCTCCAGCTGCGGGAGGGCCTTGGCCACGGCCTTCGCCGCCCCGGTCTCGGTGATCACCATGTTCAGCACGGCGGAGCGGCCGCGGCGGTCGCCCTTGTGGAAGTTGTCGATGAGGTTCTGGTCGTTCGTGAACGAGTGCACGGTCTCGACGTGGCCCTTCACGACGCCGTAGGCCTCGTCGATCGCGGCGAGCACCGGGGTGATGGCGTTGGTCGTGCACGACGCCGCGGAGACGATGCGGTCTTCGTCGGTGATCGTGTCGTCATTGATGCCCTGCACGATGTTCTTCAGCGGGCCCTTACCAGGGGCGGTCAGCAGCACGCGGGCGACGCCCGTCGCACGGAGGTGCTGGGAGAGTCCGGCCTCGTCGCGCCAGCGGCCCGTGTTGTCGACGACGATCGCGTCATCGATGCCGTAGGCGGTGTAGTCGACCGCCGCCGGGTCGTCGGAGTAGATGACCTGGATGCGCGTGCCGTTCGCGATGATCTGCTCGGCCTCTTCATCCACCGTGACCGAGCCCGCGAAGCGGCCGTGCACCGAGTCGCGCAGCAGCAGCGACGCGCGCTTGACGAGGTCGTTCTCGGAGCCGCGGCGCACGACGATGGCGCGGAGCCGGAGTCCGCTCCCGCCGCCGGTGTGCGCGATGAGGATGCGGGCCAGCAGCCGGCCGATGCGCCCGAAGCCGTAGAGCACCACGTCGGTCGGCGGCGCCGGGACCGCGCCGACGGCCGGGGCCAGGGTCTCGGCCAGGTACTCCTCCAGCGGGCGGCCGCTCTCCGCATGCCCCTCCACGAGGCGGGCCACGTCGATCGACGAGGCGCCGGGGGCGAGAGCGTGGATGCCTTCGAGCACCGCCAGGCTGTCCTCGACCTCGAGGCGCGCGTGGCCGAGCTGGGCCACGCGCTCGTGCACCTCGACGAGGCCGGTGGCCGAGAGGCCGAGCAGGCGGTGGCCGTGCAGCGAGGTGACCACGTCGCGCTCGCGCTTGAGAGCCCCGATGAGCGGGATCATCCGCTCCGCCAGCTCTTCGCTCGCCGTCCATTCGTCGCGGTGTGCCGCGGAATCGTTCATCTGCGTCCTTGCATGTGTGAGCGCGCGCCGAGGTCGCCGGCGCGCGCGAGGTTGCCGGGGTGTTCGGGGGATGACTCCAGGGTACAAGCCGCGGAACCGCGCGCCGAATCGGTCGGCGCGGGACATCCCGAGTGCGCGAGTTTTACGTCTACACTGGTGGAATAATGAGCAGCGCACTCCTCGGCGACGACGCCGACCTCCTCCTCCGCGGTGGCCGCATCCACACGTTCGACGCCACCGATTCCGTCGCCACCGCGATCGCCGTCCGCGACGGGATGATCGTCGCCACCGATGCCGCGGCCGAAGCCCTCCCAGCCCGCGAGATCGTGCAGCTCGACGGCCGCACCGCGATCCCCGGCCTCAACGACGCGCACCTCCATGCCGCGTGGCTGGGCGCGCGCTGGCCGCACCTCTTCTTCTCCGACACCCCGCCCGACGAGCAGCCGACCGGCCGTCTCGTGACCACAGCCGGTGAGCGACGCAGCGCCCTGCGCCGCGCCTGGGTTCTGCTCGCGGAACTCGGCATCACGAGCTACACGGAGCCGGGTATCGGCCCCGGGGAGGACGACGGGGAGACCGGCTGCTTCGGCACCGACATGCTCGAGTCCTATGTGGAGCTGCACCGCGAGGGGGCCCAGACCTCGCGCGTCACGCTGCTGCGCCTGTTCGGGACGATCGACGGGGAGAGCTCCCTGGAGGACTTCGCCGCCGGTCTCCCGATGCCGCCGCCGACGACCGACCCGCGCTGGCTCGCGATCCCCGGCGTGAAGATCTTCGCCGACGGCATTCCGCCGATGGCCACCGCGTGGACGTCCGACCCGTACCCCGACGGGACGACCGGGCACTTGCTCACCCGCGGCGACGCCGATCCGCTCAGTGCCTTCCAGCAGATGATCGCCCTGGCCGCCGGTCGCGGACTCCAGATCGCCGTGCACGCCACCGGCGATCGCTCGATCGAGGAGTTCCTCACCGCACTGGAACGCGCCGGCGAGACTCCCCCGCCGCCGGCACCCCACCACGTCGTGCACGGCGACCTCGCGACGCCGGCGCAGATCCGCCGCGCGGAGCGTCTCGGCGTCGGGTTCGCCGTGCAGCCCCTCATCGCCGCGCACACGCACTCCTGGGCGGCCGTGCAGCTCGGAGAGGCCCGCGTCGCCGCCGCCTGGCCGCTGGCCGAGATGCTCTCCTCGGGGGCGCTGACCACGCTGACCAGCGACGCGCCGATCGCCACGCCGGACTGGCGCCCCAGCCTCGACGCCTCCCTCGCCCTCCTCGCCGCCGACGGTCGGGCGGACGACGCCGCGACTCGGCGCCGGCTGCTGCGCACCATGACGGCGGACGCCGCGATCCAGGACGGTGCCGCGACCTGGAAGGGAACCCTCGAACTCGGCAGGGTCGCGGACATCACGGTGCTCGACGAGGATCCGTGCACCCCGGGGCGCCCGTTCGCCGCCCTCCAGGTCGAGCGCACGATCGTCGACGGCCGCACGGTGTTCGCGCGCGGCTGACCACCCACCCACGAAAACGGCGGGCGGCATGTTCACGCATGCCGCCCGCCTCTGATCCCCCTCGGACCAGTCTCGGACCGCGGTCGTCAGACCGCGGTGGCCAGGAGCACGCGCGGGCTCCCCGGCAGGGCGACGGTGTCGCGCACCGCCCACCCGGCATCCGACAGCCAACCGCGCACCTCGGACTCGGGGTACACCACGGTGCCGTCGATCACGAGGTACTCCCCCGCGTGCAGGGCATCCAGGGCGCGCTGCTCGTCGTCGTCGTCGAGGAAGAAGTCGAGCACCGTCAGCGTCGCCCCGTCGGCCGCCGCCGCACGGAGTCGGCGGAAGATCTGCGCGTTCTCCTCCGCGGAGAACCGGTGGATGACGTGGTTGGCGAACACCGCGTCGTACGCGCCCTCGGGAGCCGTGGTCGCCGTGTCCCCGACCTCGACGGCGGCCCGGTCGGCGACGCCCGCCGCCGCGACCGCCTCGGCCACGCCGTCCTCGAACCCGGGAGCGTAGACGAAGGTCGTGTGCAGCTGCGGGTTGCGTGCCATGACGGCGAGGGCGAACTCGGCGGACAGACCGCCGAAATCCAGGACCTTCGTCGCACCCGCGAGGTCGACGAGCCGGCCGAACTCCCGTGCGTGCAGGCGGTTGTACGTCATCACCCCCGCCATGAACGTCCCCCACCGCGCGTCGTCCATCTGCAGATCGCCCGGTTCGGTGGTGTCGACCGTGTGGGCGAACTGCAGCCAGTGCGGGTAGCTGATCTCGTCGAGGAAGGTGAGGAAGGGGGCGAGGTCGATCACCGCGTCCTCCCCAGTGAGGTAGGCGGACGCGTCGGGGGCCAGCGCGTAGCGCCCCTCGGTGCGGACGAGGAGACCCTTCGCGGCGAGGGCGTCGGCGAGCAGCCGGGCGATCCGCTCGCTCACCCCGCAGCGCTCGGCGATCGCCGCAGCCGTGTCGGCGCCGGCGGCGACGGCGGCGAACAGGCCGATGCGGCTGGCCTGGAAGAGCTGCTTCGCGGCCATGTAGCCGGTGGCGATGTCGAGGATGCGGGCGGCGTCGGGGGTGGGGGTGTCGGTCATGGCGGATGCCTTTCGATATGTGTACGAACGTTGGAAATAAAGGACAGGAGGGGGCCGGGCGTCGATCGGGCGGGTCAGTCCGCGAGGAACCCGCGCACAGCGTCGCGGAACGCGGCGGTGTGCAGCGCCGCGAGATGATCCCCGGGGACGCGTCGCACCCGGACGTCGGGCAGCCGCGCGGCGAGCTCGTCGATGCCCGCGGCCATCGGGTCGTCGGTACCGCCCAGGAGCAGCACGGGCATCGCCGGGGCAGCAGCCTCGGGCGAGAACGGCTCGGTCGCGAGCCCCTCGATGAGGTCGAGCAGATCGTCCGGGCGGTTGCCGGGCAGGCTCACCATGTGCACGATCATCCCGGACAGCGGATCGACGGGAGCCGGTCCGCCGGCGATCGCGGCCCGAGCGGCGGAGAGGTCGACGAGCGCGAAGGGCTCCCCCGCACTGAGGCCGCCGAGCACGAGACGCCGCACCGCGACACCCGGGTGCCGGGCGAGGTCCCACGCGAGCCGGGCACCGAGCGAGTACCCGACGAGGTCGATCTCGTCCGGGCCGATCGCTGCGGCGAGCGCGTCGAGCACCGCGGAGGTCGGCACGGCTCCGAGCCCGGGGGCGTCGCCGTGCGCCGGCAGGTCGAGGACGCGGCGCGGTCGGTCGCCGAGCACCGCCGCCCACTCGCTCTCCGGCCAGTCCTGCGTGCCGCGCGAGGCGAGGCCGTGCAAGAACACCACGGGTCGTTCAGGGGGAAGGGTCATGACGGGCCGTCCTCTCGGGACCGGCCCCTCGCCCTCAGCGCAGCCGCGCGAGGAACCGGTCGATGTAGTTCTCGTAGTCGGCGATGCGGTCGCCGTCCGGGTACATGAGGTTGATGACCGTCGCCCCGACCGCCGCGGAGATGTACTCGTCGGCGAGCGGGCCGTAGTCCTGATCGCGGATCGATCCCTCGTCGCGGGCCGCCTCCATGCGCGCGATGAGCGAGGATCGCCACGAACCCAGGTGTCCGCGGTAGAGCTCGGCCAGCGACTCGTTCGCCATCGCGTATTCCCAGAGCGCCAGGAGCACCCGGCCCGCGGCGATCTGCTCCGGGTCGCGCGGCACGGTGGCCTGCAGGAAGCCCCGCAGCGCGTCGTCCGCCGCCACCGGTTCCTGCCCCGCGGCCTCCACGCCCTCGGACATCTGCTGCAGGATCGTCTCGAACGTCGCCGCGACGATGCTCTCCTTCCCGGGGAAGTAGTGCTTCAGCGCGCCGTTCGCGAAGCCCGCCTCCGCGGCGATGCTGCGCATGGTCGCCGCCTCGAACCCACCCTTCAGGATGATGCTCTTGGCCACCTCGACGATGTCCCGTCGCCGCTGGTCGTGGTCGATGATCTTCGGCATGGCGTCCTTCCGGCCGAGTCCGGGGTGTGGCGTGTTCCGGCCTGGAGCTACCGTACCGCCGCATCGGGCACCTCCCGCAGAGCGAGCCATTGCGCCCGGCGTTCCCGCTGCGCCACCGGGTCGGCGACGGGTGAGGCCAGTCGCAGGCGCTCGGCGTACGGGTGACGCGGCGCGCGGGTGACCTGCTCGCCGTCCCCGATCTCCACGATCTCCCCCCGGTACATCACGGCGACCCGGTGACAGACCCGCCGGACGACGCCGAGGTCGTGCGAGACGAAGAGGTAGGCCACGCCGGTGTCGCGCTGCAACTCGATGAAGAGGTCGAGGATGGTCGCCTGCGTGGTGAGGTCGAGTGCACTGACCGGCTCGTCGCACACGATCAGCCGGGGTCCGCGGACCAGGGCGCGGGCGATCGCGATGCGCTGCCGCTGCCCGCCGGAGAACTCGCTCGGATACCGGTCCATGCTCGTGGAAGGCAGCCGCACGCGGTCGAGCATGTCGCGCACGCGCGTGTCGGCCGCCTTCGCTCCGATGCCCGTCGTCAGCAGCGGCTCGGCGAGGATGTCGCCGATGGTCAGTGCCGGGTTGAGGGAGCCGTACGGGTCCTGGAACACGACCTGCACGTCGTCAGCGAGCGCCCGTCGGGCCTTGCCGCCGAGGCCGCCGATGTCCCGGCCGTCGAAGCGGATGCGGCCCGCGGTCACCGGGGCGAGGCCGAGGATGGCCTTGCCGAGGGTCGACTTCCCGGATCCGGACTCGCCGACGAGGCCCAGGCATTCACCGGGGGCGATGTCGAGGGAGACGCCGTGCAGCGCGCGGAAGGCGTGTCTTCCGCGGCCGTACTCGACCACGAGGTCGTCGACCTGCAGCAGGGGGTTCACCGGAGCGGCGTTCATGCGGGGACCTCCGTCCGCCGGCCGTCGAGCGCGGCGCGGCCCTCGGCTTCGTCGAGCGACGCGGCGATGAGCTCGCGCGTGTACTCCTGGGTGGGCGCGGCGAAGAGCTCGTCCACGGGCCCCGACTCCACGATGTCGCCGCCGCGCATGACGATCACGCGGTCGCAGATGTCGGCGACGACGCCGAAGTTGTGCGTCACGATGAGCAGCGCCATGCCGTACTCGGCCTGCAGCTCCCGCAGCAGTTCGAGCACCTCGGCCTGCACGGTGACGTCGAGGGCGGTGGTGGGCTCGTCCGCCACGAGGAGCGACGGTCGACCGGCGATCGCGCCGGCGATGAGCACGCGCTGGGCCATGCCGCCGGACACCTGATGCGGGTAGCTGCGCATCACGCGATCGGGATCGGACAGCCCGACCCGCAGGAGCACCTCCCGCGCGCGCTGCCGGGCGGCGGCCTTCGCGAGCCCGTGCGTCCGGCGCAGCGGCTCGATGAGCTGATGCCCGATCGTGTACGAGGGGTCGAGGTTGCTCATCGGCTCCTGCGGCACGTACCCGATCGTGCGTCCGAGCAGGGCCTGGCGCTCCTTCGGCGTCGCGTGGGTGACCTCCGCGCCGCCGACCCAGATCGCGTCGGCGGTCGCCCGGCCGGTCGCGGGGAGCAGGTCGAGCACCGAGAACACTGTCTGCGACTTGCCCGACCCGGACTCGCCGACGATCCCGACGACCTCGCCTGGCGCGACGTCGAGGGTCACGCCATGCACGACCTCGGTCTCCCCCGTCGGCGTCGCGTGGACGACGTACAGGTTCTCGACGCGGAGGACCGACGCCGGGGCCTCGTGGCGGACGCTGCCCGTGGCGGGAGCCGCGGCGACCTCGTCGCCGGTCTCGAGCACACCGCGCCGCCGCCGTCGGGCCGCCCGCGGCGTGCGCACCTGCACGAGCTCGGCGAGCGTGGAGCCCATGATCGCGAGGACGGCGATCGTGAGACCGAGCGCGGCGGAGGGCCACAGCAGCATCAGGGGGTAGGTGAGCATGAGCCGGAAGCCCTCGAGCATCATTGCGCCCCAGCTCGGCACGTTCGAGTCGCCGATGCCGAGGAACTGGAGCCCCGCCTGCATGCCCATCGCGATGCCGGCCGTGAGCGCGGTCTGGATGATGACGGGCGGG
This sequence comes from Microbacterium sp. NPDC064978, assembly GCF_044543605.1. Classification (NCBI taxonomy): domain Bacteria; kingdom Bacillati; phylum Actinomycetota; class Actinomycetes; order Micrococcales; family Microbacteriaceae; genus Microbacterium; species Microbacterium sp. NPDC064978. Next base: position 1,015,919 of record NZ_JBITWF010000001.1, read on the forward strand.
TAGACGGCCGTGATGACGTGCCGGAAGATGATGCGCGCGTCCGACAGGCCCGACACGCGGGCGGCGTCGATGTACGCCTCGCCGCGGACGGCGAGCGTCTGCGACCGCGCGATGCGGAAGTACCCCGGCACCATGAAGACACCGACGGTGACCATCAGCAGCTCGAAGTTGTTGCGGCTGCCGGCGGCGACCACGAGGAGGATGATCATCCCGGGGATCGACTGGAGGGCGTCGCTGATCCAGGTCGCGACCCGGTCGAAGACGCCGCCGAAGTACCCGGCTGCGACACCCGACGGGACCCCGACGACGAGCGCCGTGACGATCGTGATGAGCGCACCCCACAGTGTCGTCCTCGTCCCGTAGATGAGGCGGCTGAGGATGTCGCGGCCGGTGGAGTCGCCGCCGAGCAGGTGCTCCGGCGAGGGCGGGGCCTTGGCCGCCGCGAGGTCGACGAGGTTCGGGTCCATCGGCGCCAGCAACGGCGCGAACACCCCGACGAGCACGATGAGCACGAAGATCGCGAGCGGGATGTAGCCGCCGGGGTGACGGAGGAAGCGTCGGAACAGGCTCGACCGGCGCTTCTGGGCGGCCCGGTCGAAGGCGACGCGGATGTCTGTCGTGGTCATGCGACGCGCACCTTCGGGTTGATCCAGCCGAGCACGAGGTCGAGCAGGAGGTTGATGAGGACGACGAAGACGATGGAGACCACCGTGATCCCGAGCAGCATCGGGATGTCGCCGTTCTGCGACGACTGGTTCGTGAGCTGCCCCAGACCGGGGAGGCTGAAGATCTGCTCCACCACGATCGCCCCGGAGAGCAGGCCCACGAACATCAGGGCGATCACCGTGAGCGCGGCGGGCGAGGCGTTGCGGAGGATGTGCAGGTTCACCCGGGCGGCGGACAGGCCGCGGCTGCGGAGGGTGCGCACCCAGTCCTGGCGGCTCTGGGCGATGACGGCGTTGCGCAGCTGCTCCGACACGGCGACGATGCCGCCCAGGGCGAGGGAAATCGCCGGCAGCGTGATCGAGCGCAGCCAGCCTTCGACGGACTGCGTCGGCGGGACGTAGCCCACGGCGGGGAACCATTTGAGCTGCACCGCCAGCCACATCACCAGGACCAGGCTCACCCAGAACCCGGGAAGTGCGAAGAGGACGACGGAGATCCCCTTGATGATGCGGTCGAACCAGGTGCCGGGGCGGAGTCCGGTGATCATGCCGAAGGCGACGCCGATGACCGCGGTGATGAGGGTCGCGAGGGTCACGACGGAGAGAGTGACGGGGACCTTCACCGCGAGCTGCGCGCCGACCGGCTGGAAGTTGCGCCACGAGACGCCGAAGTCGAGCAGGACCGCGTGGGAGAACCAGTCCCAGAACTGGACGATCAGGGGGCGGTCGAGTCCGATCTTCGCCGCCAGCGCCTCTTGCTGCGCGGGACTCGCCGTGGTCCCGAGGAGCGAGGCGGTCGGGTCGCTGATCGCGAGGTGGGCGAGGAAGAACGTGCCGATCGAGACCGCGACGAGCAGGAGGATGCCGGACAGCACCCGCTTCGCCGTGAAGAGGAGCATGGGGGCCTCTCGAGGGTGAGGAGGAGGGGAAGGGGTGCCGGGGCGGCCGCGTGGCGACCGCCCCGACGGGCGTTCAGCTCTGCGTGATGTACCGCAGCGTCGGGAACATCATCCCCACGACGGGCTGCAGCTGGATGCCGGGCGCCGTGTAGTAGATGTTGTTCGCCTGGTACCAGACCGACCACCAGGCCTGGTCGACGAGGGCCTCGTTGAGCTCCTTGATGGCGGCGGTCTGCGCGTCGCCGCGCTCCGTCTGCACCTTCTCGACGAGCGGGGCGATGACCTCGTTCTTCGCGTAGTCGGGCTCCGGGTTGAACCACTGCACGCTCGTCAGCTGCCGGGAGACGGTGGCCACGTCGTTGCCGTCCATCGCGAGGAAGGAGATGAACATCGGGTAGTTCGGTGCGTTGAGCTGGTAGTCCGGCATCTGCATGTTGTCCCAGGTGACGGTGATGCCGAGCTCGTTGAGGGCCTGTTCGGCCGACGGCTTCCACATCTCGAAGATCGGGGACATCGGCATCGAGATGTCGAAGCCGTCCGGGTAGCCGGCGTCGGCCAGGAGCTCCTTCGCCTTGTCCATGTTGAACGCGTACGCATCGTTGAGCTCGGGGTCGTTGACGTCGCCCCCGTCCGGGAAGACCTGGTTGGTGGCCACACCCGCACCGCTGCCGACCGCCGCGAGGACGGCCGCGCCGTCGAACGCGTAGTTCAGCGCCTGGCGGACCTCGAGCGTGCCGAGGGGCTCGCTCTTCGCGCCGGTGTGGTCGGTGATGACGAGGCCCGCCCACCCGGAGACGCGCTGGGCGGTGTTCCAGCCCTGCTGCTCGGCCTGGTCGAGGTTGGCCACGTCGCCGTACTGCACGTTGATCTGTCCGCTGAGCATCGCGTTGTGCCGGGCGGTCGCGTCGGTGATCGGGTAGATCGCGAGTTCGGCGAACGGGTACGTCTTCGCGTCCCAGTGGTCCTCGGTCTTGGTGAAGTGGTACTCGGCGCCCGCGACGCTGGTGTCGCTGTCGAGGACGTACGGGCCGGAGCCGATCGGGTGGCTGCCGAGCGTGCCCGCCTCGATGGACGCCGGGGGCATGACGTAGCTGCGGCCGAGGCCCATCAGGTAGAGGATCGTGTCGTCACGCTGCGTGAGGGCGATGCGGACGGTGTCGTCATCGACCTTCTCGAAGCCCTTCGCGTTGACGTAGGCCTCACCGGACCGGGCGCCGGCCTTGAGGTACTCGAGGCTCGCGACGACGGCGTCGGCGTCGACCGGGGTGCCGTCGCTGAACACGGCGTCGGTGCGGATGTCGAGGTCGATGCTGAGGTCGTCGTCGGCCACGGTCCACTTCGTCGCGAGCGACGGGATCGGGGTGCCGTCGGCGTCGAGGGCGATCAGGGCGTCGTACACCGCGGACAGGTAGGGGCCGTCGAAGCCGATGTCGGCGAGGGACGGGTCCCACGAGGTGACGTCCAGGAAGTTGCCGATGTTGAGGGCGTCGGGGCCTTCGGCGCCGCCGCCCTCGGACGGCGAGGGCGTTCCGCCGCCGCTGCAGCCGGCGAGTGCGAGGGTCGCGGCGACGGCGGCGGCGACCGCGAGGGGCATTCGTTTCATGGTTCCTTCTCTCGGGTGCAGGGGGTGATGAAGAAGGTTCGAAGAGCCGCTGACCGGAGACCGGGACCGACGCCACTTCGATGTGTCGTGCTGGTTAGTCTACATGCGTGGAAAAAGAGCGCAAGCGCGTTTCTTCCTCTGGCCGCGCGGACCGATGCCTCAGCGCGCACCCGCCTTGCTCCCCCGCGCACACCCCGCCCCGTCCCGTACCCCACCCGCCCGCACCCCGCGGGTACAGGTGCGGGTACCGGGATCAATAACGCACCCCTGCCCTCCCCGCGCGGCCCACTTCTGATCCCGCCACTGCACCCACCCCTCCGACCGGATCAGAAACACCCCTCGGCGACGCCTTTTCGGCACCCTTTTCATCCCGCACCGGGGTGGACGACGGCGCGAACGGGCCACACTGCCGCTCCCGAGGGCCCCGCACCCCTTCCCGGGATCAAGAACGCACCTCCCACCCGGGCCCCAGGAGCACTTCTGATCCGGAGCGTGCGCGGGGCACTTCCGATCCAGCACGGAGGCGAGGAGCGCTTACGATCTGCTGCGAACACGAGGAGCACTTCTGATCCGGGGCTCCGGAGAGCGGTCCGGTCGCGCACGAGCGGCGCGCCCGACGACCGACACACAGCCGCCACCAGAAGCGGGATCAGAATCGGCCGCACGCCCTCCCTACTCGGCGCGTTCTCGAATCGGCACGCAGAACGTCACGTCCTGCGGGATCAGAAACGTGCCCGTGGGGCGCGCGCGAGGTGCGGAACTGATCCCGCGCCCGGAGTGGGACGCGGGGGCGGAGTGGGACGCGGGCCAAGCGAGTGCGGGATCAGAAACGTGCCCGTGGGGCGCGCGCTAGGTGCGGAACTGATCCCGCACGCGGAGTGGGACGCGGGGCGGAGTGGGACGGGGCAGAGCGAAGCGGGATCAGGAACGTGCTTGCGGGGTGCGCGCGAGGTGCGGAATTGATCCCGCACGCGGAGTGGGACGCGCGGGCCGAGTGGGACGCGGGGGCGAGCGAGTGCGGGATCAGGAACGTGCCTGCGGGGCGCCTGCGAGGTGCAGAACGGATCCCGCACGCGGAGTGGGAGGCGGGGGCCGAGCGAAGCGGGATCAGAAACGTGCCTGGGGCGCGCACGGGAGGTGCGGAAGTGATCCCGGACGCCGGGGGGAGGTGCGGGTGGGAGGCACGGGGGTCACCAGGTACCGTCGGGGCGGACGGCGTGGTCGACGCGGCAGTCGGCGAGGGCGGCGCGGACCTCGGCGCCGTGGTCTCGGACGAGGGCGAGGGCGGCGTGGTTGTCCTCGAGCTGCGCGACGCGAGAGGCACCGAAGAGTACGTTGGCCGTCGCGGGGTTCGCCAGACAGAAGGCGATGCCGAGGGCAGCCGGCGTCACCCCGAACTCCCCCGCGACCCGCGCGACCTGGGGGTACACGGCGAGGATCCGCTCACGGATACCCCCGACATCGGCACCGATCTTGCGCTGGGGCATCCGTCCCGTGGCGAGGATTCCGCCCTCGAACACGTCGGAGGCCTGCAGCGCGAGGGTTCCGTCGGCGAACAGGGGTCCATAGGCGTCGCCCTCCGCCATGGCCCGGCGCGCGATGCCGTACTTGAGCTGCGCGAACGCGGGGCCGACCGCCCCCTGAGCGGTTGCCTCGGCGAGCGCCGCCCCGGTGTCCGCGATCCGCCAGTTGTTGATCCCCCACGAGTCGACCAGGTCGTCGGCGATGAGGGCGTTCACGTCGGCGACGAGTCGCGGCATGTCCGGGGCGTTGAGGCAGTCCCCCACCACGAGGGTGTCGAAGCGGTCGAGGCCGGCCCGCTCGAGCGACTCCTCGATCTGCCCGCGGAAGCCCTGGTGCGGCCAGTCCCACAGCCAGAGCTTGCCGCAGAGCACGACGTCGACACGGTCCACCCCGCTCGCCCGGAAGGCCTCTCCGAAGAGGATGTCGGTCCGGGAGTTCTCGGCGTGCGGCCCCATGTTGTAGTACGCGATGTCGAAGAATCCGGCATCGAGGTCGACCGCCCGCTGGATGAGCTGCACCGCATCGTCGAAGCCCATGCGGTCCCAGGTGTTCCACGATCCGAGGGCGAGCGGCGGCACCGTCGCACCCCGAGGAGACAGCGGCTTGCGGGGGTATGTCACATCGGGCATGAGGGCTCCTTCGCCGTCTCGGGGCACAGGGTTGTGTTTTTCTATGTTTGTAGAATATAACGGAGGAATCCCATCGGAACACCGTCAGTGAGGACGACCATGACCGCTTCCCCGCGCCGCATCCTCGTCACCGGAGGAGCCTCCGGGCTCGGCCGCGGCATCGCCAGCGCCTTCCGCGCCGCCGGGGACGAGGTGTTCCTCGGCGATGTGAACCTCGAGGCCGCCCGGGCCGTCGCCGCCGAGATCGGCGCCACCGCCCTCCCCCTCGACATCGCCGATGAGGGCGCGGTCACCACCGCCGCCGCGCAGCTCGCGGACGCCGGCGGGCTCGACGTCCTCGTCAACAACGCCGGCGTCGTCGCCGGCGGCGGCACGCTCCAGGAGGTCGCGGTCGACGCGGTCGACGCGGCCCTGCGCGTCAACGTCCGCGGCACGTTCCTCATGCTGCGGGTCTTCGGCGGGCTGCTCGCGGCCGCCGGCCACGGGGCCATCGTCAACATCTCCTCCATCGGCGCCCGGCAGCCCACCCCGGGCCTCGGACACTACGAGGCCACGAAGGCCGCGGTCGACGCGCTCACCCGGACGGCCGCCATCGAGCTCGCCGGCTCCGGGGTGCGCGTCAACGCCGTCGCCCCCGGTCCCGTGCTCACGCCCCCTGACCGCCGACTTCGCCTCGAACCCCGATGCCCGCGCCGCCTGGGAATCGCGCATCCCGCTCGGCACCATCGCCGAGGTCGACCAGGTCACCCCGCTCGTGCTCTTCCTCGCGAGCGAGGCCGCCAGCCACATCACCGGGGTCTCGGTCCCCGTCGACGGCGGCCAGCTCCTGGTCTGACCCCCGTCCCCCTCCGTGCGGGATCGATTCCGCCCCTCCTGGCACCGCGGAGGACCGTCTTCGATCCCGCCACCCGCCCCGCGACTGGAGAACCCATGACCCTCCCCACCACCACCCGCGCCGCGGTGCTCACCGCGCACGGCGAGCCGCTCACGCTGCAGGACCTCCCGCTGCCCGCCGAGATCGAACCCGGCGCCGCCCTCGTCCGCATCGCCTGCACGACGCTGTGCGGCACGGACATCGAGATCTGGGAGGGGAAGATGTCGTTCCCCGGCATGCTGCCCATGGTCCTCGGTCACGAGATGGTCGGCGAGATCGTGGCCACCGGGCCCGACACCCGCGACGCGCTCGGCCGCGCACTCTCCCCCGGCGACCGGATCGGCTGGTCGGAGTCCACCTGCGGCGAGTGCCACGGCTGCGTCGTGCTGCGCGAGCCGGTCGCGTGCTCCCGCCGCGGCTACGGCTTCCTCCAGCGCGCCGACGTTCCGCCGTTCGCGACGGCCGGGCTCTCCGAGTACGCGTACGTGACCCCGGGTGCCGCCACGCTCCTGCTCCCGGCGACCGTCAAAGACACCTGGGCCTCCATGGCGGGCTGCGCCGCGAAGACCGTCCTCCGCGCGTTCGAGCGGGCCGGCCGGATCCGCCCCGGCTCCCGCGTGGTGGTGCAGGGCTCCGGCGCCCTCGGCATCTTCGCCACCGCAGTCGCGAGGATCGCGGGTGCCGGGCAGGTCATCACCGTCGGCGCCCCCGCGGCTCGTCTGGAGCTCGCCGCCCGCTTCGGCGCCGACGCCGTCGTGGACTTCCGCGACGGGCCCGTCGTCGACCAGGTCCTGGCGCTCACCGGAGGCCAGGGAGCGGACCACGTGTTCGACTTCGCGGGTGCCCCGAGCGTCGGACCGGACGCCGTCGGCATGGCCGCCCAGCGCGGCACCGTCGCGATCGTCGGCTCGACCGGCCCCGCCGGAGACGGCTTCGCCCTCAGCACGATCATGGGCAAGGAGCTCACGGTGGTCGGCTCGCTCAACGGCGACATCTCCGACTACGCCCGCGCGATCGACTTCTTCACGGCGTTCGCCGACCGCTTCCCCTGGGACGACCTGTTCAGCGCCCCGGTCGGGCTCGCCGACGCCTCCGCGAAGATCGCCCACATGCACCACCTCGATGAGGTCAAGGCCGTCATCGACCCGAGCCTCTGAGGAGCACCATGACCACTCCCCTCCCCCTCCGCGAGATCGGCCGCAGCGGCCTGCACGCCTCCCTGTTCTCCCTCGGCTCCTGGCACACCTACGACCGCATGGACTTCGCCGACGCGGTGGCGCTCCTCCGCGAGGCCACCGACCGCGGCGTGAACCTCTTCGACGTGGGCGTGTACTCCGCGCCTGGCGCCCCGCCCGTCTTCACCGACGTGATCTTCTCGGCGATGGTGCGCGCGGCCGGGCTGCGCCGAGAGGAGTGGCTGCTGTCGTCGAAGCTCTGGCTCGAGGCCTTCGGCGCCGACGGCTTCCGTCCACAGCTCGAGAACGCGCTGATGCGGGTGGGAGTCGAGCACGCCGACCTCGTGATCCTCGGCGACCTCCGCCGCGACGACCTCGAGCTGCGCGATCTCGTGCTCGACCTCGCCGCGCTCGCCGACGCCGGCCTCATCCGCGCGTGGGGCGTGAACAACTGGTCGGCGGCGAGCATCCAGGCCCTGATCGACCTCGCCGCCGCGGAAGGCGTGCCCGGTCCGCAGATCGCGCAGCTCAAGTACAGCGTCTCGCGGCGGTCGATCCCGGACGGCGAGCCCTTCGCGCGCCTCTGGGAGCAGGGCCTCACGCTGCAGGCCTCGGACTGCCTGGAGGGCGGGATCCTCGCCGGGAAGGTGAACGGCGACCGGCAGATCGGGCGCGACCCCGGCGGCATCCGCGAACGGATCATCGCCGACGTCCCCGCGTTCACGGCGGTCGCCGACGACCTCGACGTGACCCCCGCCCAGCTCGGCATCGCGTTCACCCTCACCCACCCCGCCCTGACGACGACGCTGTTCGGCGCCTCCCGCGTCGCGCAGCTGCGGGCGAACCTCGACGCGGCCGCCCTCGTCGACCGCGTCGGCGCCGCCGAGCTGCGCCGTCTCGCCGAGCCCTTCTGGGCCGACCGCGGGGTCGTCGACCCCGAAGGCCCCTGACGCCGTCCCACCCGAGGAGAACCATGACCATCCCCGTCCCCTTCGATCCCGACGTGCAGGCCGTGCTCGACGAAATCGCGAAGAACCCGCAGCCCGCCCTCACCCGCGAGACCCTGCCGCGCGACGGCGTCGACCGGATGTTCCCGGACAACGACGCCGTGATCGCCGGCCGGGACATCACCTGGGAGGACCGCGTCATCCCCGGCCCGCCCGGAGCACCGGACATCGAGGTCACGACCTTCCGCCCCGCCGGCTCGGAGACCTCGACGCTCCCCGGCTTCGTGAACATCCACGGCGGCGGCATGATCGTCGGCCACCGCTCCTGGGAGACGGCTCGAGTCGTCGACATCGTCGCGGAGCACGGCGTCGTGGCCGTGAACGTCGAGTACCGCCTCGCTCCGGAGGACCCGTACCCCGCGGGCGTGGAGGACTGCTACGCGGCCTTCGTGTGGACGCACACCCACGCCACGGAGCTCGGCATCGACCCCGCGCGCATCGTCGTGGGCGGCGGCAGCGCGGGCGGGGGCCTCACCGCGGCCGTCGCCCTGCTGGCGCGTGATCGGCGGGGCCCCGTCATGGCCGGGCAGCTGCTGCTGTGTCCCATGATCGACAACACCAACACCACGGTCGCCAGTCGGCAGTACGACGGCATCGGCACCTGGCAGCGCGATATGAACCTCCTCGCCTGGTCGTGCGTCCTCGGCGAGGAGCTCGCCTTCAGCACCGAAGCCCCCGCCTACGCCGCTCCGAGCCGCGCGACGGACGTCTCCGGCCTCCCGCCCGCCTACATCGAGGTCGGAGAGGCGGAGATGTTCCGCGACGAGGACACCGAGTACGCCCTCCGGATCTGGGAGACGGGCGGTCAGGCCGAGCTGCACGTGTGGGGCGGCGGCGCCCACGGCTTCGACATGTACATGCCGGAGGCCGAGATCACCCGCGCCGCCCTCGCCGCGCGCGCCTCCTGGCTGCGACGGATCTGGCGGACCGCCGCATGAGCACGCCGGAGCCGGTGCCCTACGACCCGGAGCTCGTCGCCGGACTCGACGCCTTCGTCGACCTCGTCGAGGTCATCCCGCTGCGCGCGGACACCATCCACGCCAACCGCGATCACTTCGCCACGATCATCCCGCCGATGGCCGTGCAGGCGGAGGGTGGCGCCGTGACCTGGGAGGACCGGGTCATCCCCGGCCCCGTCGGGGCTCCGGACCTCGAGATCACCATCGTGCGCCCGGCGCAGGCGCCCGCAGACCCGGCACCGGCGGTGCTGTCGATCCACGGCGGCGGCATGGTGCTCGGCACGCGTTTCTTCGGCACCGCCGAGCTCATCGACCTCGCCGAGCAGCACGGTGTCGTCGGCGTCGCGGTCGAGTACCGTCTCGCCCCGGAGCACCCCGGACCGGCGCAGGCGGAGGACTGCTACGCGGCACTGGAGTGGATGGTCGCCCACGCCGACGAGCTCGGCATCGACACCTCCCGCGTCATCGCGTCCGGGCAGAGCGCCGGCGGCGGACTCTCGGCGGCGGTCGCGCTACTCTCCCGCGACCGCGGCGGACCACGGCTGGCCGGGCAGCTCCTCGGCTGCCCGATGCTCGACGACCGCAACGAGACCCCGTCGAGCCGGCAGTACGACGGCTTCGGCGCCTGGGACCGGAACAACAACGACACCGCGTGGGACGCGATCGCCGGAGCCGACCGGTTCACCGACCGCGTGTCGCCGTACACGGCACCGGCCCGGGCCACGGATCTGTCGGGACTCGCTCCGGCGTTCATCGAGGTGGGTGCCGCGGAGACCTTCCGCGATGAGGCCGTCGACTACGCGTCGCGGATCTGGGCCACGGGCGGCCAGGCCGAACTGCACGTCTGGGCGGGCGGCTACCACGGCTTCTCCGGGTTCTCCCCCGAGGCCGAGGTCTCGCAGGCCGCGGTGGCCGCACGGGAGAGCTGGCTGCGCCGCGTGCTGCGCCTGGGCGGATGAGTCTCCCGGCGCGCGGTGAGCCCGCGCGGATGGGCACGCTGCGGGCGATGCTGGTGCTCGGCATGCTGGAAGCCTTCGGTCCGCTGTCGATGGACCTCTACCTCCCTCAGCTCCCCCAGCTCGCGGCGTCGCTCGGCACGACCGAGGCCCTGGCGCAGGTGACCATGTCGGCGTGCATGATCGGCCTCGGCCTGGGGCAGCTCGTGGCCGGTCCCCTCAGCGACCGGCTGGGCAGGCGGCTGCCGCTACTGGTCGGCGTCGCGGCGTTCGCGGTGCTCTCCGCGGTGTGCGCGGTCGCTCCGACCATCGAGCTGCTGCTCGTCGCCCGCTTCCTTCAGGGGCTGGCGGGATCGGCAGGCATCGTGATCTGCTTGGCGATCGCCCGCGACCAGTTCGAGGGCATCGAGCTCTCCCGCATGCTCTCGCTGCTGTTCCTCGTCTCCGGCACCGCACCGATCATCGCCCCGGTGGTGGGCGGTCAGCTCGCCCGCATCATGGACTGGCGCGGGATCTTCGGGGTGCTGTCCGGGATCGGCGTCATCCTGCTGCTCGTGGTCGTCTTCCTCCTGCCGGAGACGCTGCGACCGGAGGCGCGCCACGGCGGAGGCCTCCGCGTGCTGCGGGCGCATGCCGGCGCCGTGCTGGGCGACCGGCTCTTCGCCGCGGTCCTGTGCGCCTCCGCCGGTGCGGGCGTGGCGTTCTTCACCTATCTCTCGATGTCGTCGTTCGTGCTGCAGGACGAGTTCGGCCTCAGCCCGCAGAGCTTCAGTCTCGCCTTCGCCGCCGGCGCCCTCGCGAGCATCGTCGGCAGCCAGTCGAGCCGCCTGGTCGTGCGCCGCTTCGGCCCCCTCCGCGTCTACCTCGGCGGGGTCACGGCGACGCTCGTCGCGACCACGACCTTCCTCGTCCTGGCACTCAGCGGGACGGGGGTGGCGGGCGTGGCGGCAGCACTCGTCGGGTTCATGCTGTGCGCGGGCCTCGGCGGCCCGAACGGCCAGACACTCGCCCTCGCGCATCACGGCGCCAGGGCGGGGACGGCGTCCGCGCTGCTCGGCATGTCGTCGTTCCTGTTCGGCCCGGTGCTCGCCCCGGTCGCCGCCGGGATCGGGGGCACGAACGCCGTCACGATGGCGGTCACCATGACCCTGGCCGCCGCCGTCGCGGCGATCGCGGCCTGGGCCTTCGTCCGCCCCGCGGCGCGGGAGTGAGAGCCTCGCACCGGACGGTCAGGCCGCGATGCTCATCGCGACGACCCCGATCGCCATCGCCCAGGATTCCACCGCGAGCAGCCGGGCGGCGCGGCCCCGATGCGCCGTCGTCCGCCACCCTGCGGCGATCGTCCAGGCGACGACGCTGAGAGTGCCGAGGAGGACGAGCGCGCCGAGCGCGCCGCCGAGTCCATGACCCCCGTGCCCCGCGGACGCCACCACGCCTTGACCGACCGATCCCGCCGCGCCGTGGAAGGCGCAGATCGCCATCACGAGCGATCCGAGAGCGCGGTGACAGCAGGGGGCCGCGGACGTCGCCCCGCGGACGCCCATCGTGCCGATCATGCCGGACACGAGCAGCAGGGCACCGATCAGCAGGGCACCCAGCGGCCCGGTCCCGCCCGTCGCCATCAGCAGCATCCCCGCCGCCATCACCACCGCGGCCTGGCGCCCCTGCCACGGCACGGCGCGCCGCGCAGCGAGGCAGGCGCCGGCCGACACGAGCGCCGCCGCCGCCATCAGCAACGATGTTGCCGGGAGCAGGAGGTCCACAGCCGAAGTATATTGATCGTTCGCTCAAAAAAGCGAGGCCGCACTTCATGCGACACAATGAGCACGTGCCCCGCATCGTCGACCATGATGAGCGTCGCCGTCAGATCGCCGACGCGCTGCTCGTCGTCGCTGCCAGAGACGGCCATGAGAGCGTGTCCTCACGGGCGGTCGCCAAGGAGCTCGGCGTCGCGACCGGTTCGCTGTGGCACTACTTCGACGGCTTCGACGACGTCGTCCGCGCCGCGGCGGCCGAGGTCACCCGTCGCACCGACGAGCGCATCGCCGCCGCGACGGACGGACTCCGCGGCCTCACCCGACTGCGGGCCCTGATGGGCGAGGTGCTCCCCGTCGACGAGCGCACTCGCACCGAGGCGCACGTGGTCGTCGGCTTCTGGGGGCGCCTGGCCACCCTCGCCCCGACTCCTGACGCCGGAGCACCGACCCTCGCGACGTGGCAGGGCAGCATCCGCGAGGCGCTGGAGGAGGCGGTGAGCGACGGCGAGCTGCGCCCCGACACCCCCACCGGTGACCTCCTCGCCCTCCTGCGCTCGATCACCTACGGCCAGCAGGTCGTCGAGGTCACGGAGCCGCAGACGCCGGCGGCGCACTTCGCGGTCCTCGACAGCATCCTCGCCCCCTGGCGACGCTGACCTCGACATCGCCCACACGCCACGGTTGTGCGCCCGTGCACGCCGTCGTATCATCGTGCCAACCCGTTTCTTGAGCACTTGCTCGAAAATAGTGAGGTCAACGATGTCCCCGCACTCCCCCCAGCCCGGCTCCCTCGAGCCGATCGCCGTCCCGCACCCGCTCGACCCGCTCACCGGTGCCGAGATCGCCGCCGCCCGCGCCGTGCTCGGCGCGGCCGGCCTGCTGACGGCGACCACCCGCGTGCCGATGCTGCTCCCCGACGAAGCGACGAAGGAAGAACTCGCGGCCTGGCGCCCCGGCTCCGCCATCGACCGCCGTGTCGACGTGACGTTGCTCGACACCGCCACCGGCGTCGCGACCGAGGTGATCGTCTCGATCACCCGTGGCGAGGTCGTGCGGCAGGAGCGAGTGCCGAACGACGCCCCACCGTACGGCCAGCCGCAGTACCTGTTCGAGGAGTACGAGCGGGCCGAGGCCATCGCCAAGGCGTCCCCGGACTGGCAGGCGGCCATGCGGCGGCGGGGCCTGGCGGACCACATGGCCCTCGCCTTCTGCTCCCCCCTGGCCCCGGGCTACACCGGCCGGGCCGACGAGGTGGGCCGCCGCGTGATCCGGTCCCTCACCTTCCTCCGATACGACGAGCAGGATTCCCCGTGGGCCCACCCCGTCGAGGGGCTGATCGTGCACATCGACCTCACCACGGACAGCGTGATCCGCGTCGAGGACGAGGGCGACGTGCCGGTGCCCGCCGGGCACGGCAACTACTACCCGGAGGTGCAGGGCGCGGCACGGACGACGCTGCGGCCCATCGAGATCACCCAGCCGGACGGGCCGAGCTTCGCCGTGTCCGGATCGCTCGTCGAGTGGGAAGGCTGGTCCATGCGTGTGGGCTTCAACGCCCGCGAAGGCCTCGTCCTGCACGACGTGTCGTTCCAGGGGCGCTCCGTGCTGCACCGGGCGAGCGTGCCCGAGATGGTGGTGCCGTACGGCGACACCGCCCCCGGGCGCTTCTGGATCAGCTACTTCGACGCGGGCGAGTACCTCCTCGGCAAGAACGCCAACCACCTGGAGCTCGGCTGCGACTGCCTCGGCGTGATCCGGTATCTCGACGGCTACGTCGCCGACGACCACGGTCACCCGGTGCGCATCCCGAATGTGATCTGCATGCACGAGGAGGACTTCGGCATCCTCTGGAAGCACACCGACCTCTCGGGACGGTCCGACGTGCGGCGCTCACGGCGCTTCGTGGTCTCGTACTTCTCCACGATCGGCAACTACGACTACGGCTTCTACTGGAACTTCGGACTGGACGGCTCCATCGAGGTCGTCGCCAAGGCCACGGGCATCGTGTTCGCCGGCGCCGGGGAGCCGGGCGTCCGTCAGAAGCACGCCACCGAGCTCGCCCCCGGCGTCTTCGCCCCGGTCCACCAGCATCTGTTCTGCGCGCGGCTCGACGTGGCTATCGACGGCCAGGACAACCGCCTCGTGGAGGTCGACGCGCAGCGGGTGCCGATGGGGCCGGACAACCCGTTCGGCAACGCGTTCACCTGGTCGGAGACGGTGCTCGAGACCGAGCACGCCGCCCAGCGTGAGGCCGACTCCTCCGCCGCCCGGGTGTGGGAGGTGCAGAGCGCCTCGCGGACCAACCACGTCGGCCGCCCGACCGCCTACCACCTCGTCCCGGAGCCGACCGCCCTGCTGATGGCCGACCCCGCCTCCTCCGTCGCCGCGCGCGCGGCCTTCGCCACGAAGCACCTCTGGGCGACCCGGTACGAGCACGGGCAGATCTGGCCGGCCGGGCGCTACCCCAACGCGCACCAGGGCGGCGCCGGCCTCCCGGAGTACACGGCCGACGACCGCCGGATCGACGGCGAGGACATGGTGCTGTGGCACACCTTCGGCCTCACGCACTTCCCCCGCCCGGAGGACTGGCCGATCATGCCCGTGGACTACGCGGGATTCTGGTTCAAGCCCTACGGCTTCCTCGACCAGAACCCCGCCATGGACGTGCCGGAGTCCTCGCAGGCGCACGGCGGCGCGACGGCGACGGCCTCCTGCTGCGGCGGCGACTCCTGCGCCTGCGGCCACTGAGCGCTCCCGGGGCCGCTCCGCCGCGCGATCAGTAGCGGGCGGAGAAGGCCCCGTCGGCGTGGAGGAGCTGACCAGAGATCCAGCGCCCCTCGTCCGAGACGAGGAACGAGACGACGGCGGCGATGTCGCCCGGGGTGCCGAGGCGCCCGAGCGGTGTCATCCCGGCGAGGCCGACGCGGGTCTCCTCGTCCATCCATCCGGTGTCGATGGGGCCGGGGTTCAGGACGTTGGCGGAGATGCCGCGCGGACCGAGCTCCCGTGCGGCCGAGATGACGAGCCGGTCCAGCGCCCCCTTGGACGCCCCGTAGGGCAGGTTCCCGGTCACGTGATCGCTCGTGAGCGCCACGATCGCGCCGCCCTCCTCGGCCTGCCGGGCGAAGGCCGCGATGAGGAGCAGGCTCGCCCGCGCGTTCACGGCGACGTGCCGGTCGAAGCTCTCCGCCGAGGTGTCGAGGATTCCGGACTCGACGTCGTGCGCGTGGCTGAGGACGAGCGCGGAGATCGGGCCGTGCGCCTCCGTGACCTCGGCGATCAGGCGCTCCGGTCCGTCCACGGTGGAGAGGTCGGCGGGGTGATCGGCGTCGTCGAGGTCGCTGGTGACGACGGTCCAGCCGTCGGCACGGAGCCGCGGGACGATGCCGGCGGCGATGCTGTTGGCGCGCGCAGCACCGGTGACGAGAACGAGGGGCATGCCCTCACGCTAGCGGGCAGCCCGTCGCGGGTGCGAAAAGGTGCGCCGATCGCTCCCGTCAGGCGCGTCTCTCATCCCTGCCGAGGGGAGAGCGGGTCAGGCGAGGGCGGCGATCGCGTCGCGGAGGATGCCGTCGGCCGCGGCCAGCGCCTCAGCGGCGGCCTCGGCGGAGGCGCCCGTCGCGAGCAGGAGCAGCGCGAGCTTGACGGAACCGTCCGCGGCCTGCAGCGCGGCGGACGCGGCGTCGACGTCCACACCCGCGAGCTGCGACACCGTGCGGATCGAGCGCGCGTGCAGCTTCTCGTTCGTGGCCAGCAGGTCGACCATGACCCCGCGGTACGTCTTGCCGAGCTTGATCATCGAGAGCGTCGTCAGCATGTTCACGACGAGCTTCTGCGCCGTGCCGGACTTCAGCCGCGTGGAGCCCGAGATGAACTCCGGCCCCGTGACGACCTCGATCGCGATGTCGGCCTCCGCGCCGATCGCCGACCCCGCGTTCGAGGCGATCGCCACCGTGAGAGCGCCGAGGCCCCGGGCGTACCGCAGCCCGCCGACGACGTAGGGCGTACGGCCGGATGCCGAGATGCCCACCACCGTGTCCCGCTCGGTGAGGTCGAGGTCGCGCAGGGCGAGGGCCGCGGCCTCATCATCGTCCTCCGCGTTCTCCACCGCCGAGCGGATGGCCGTCTCCCCGCCGGCGATGAGTCCGACCACCATCGACGGGTCGGTGCCGAAGGTGGGCGGGCACTCGCTCGCGTCGAGCACGCCGATGCGACCTGCCGTGCCCGCACCGATGTAGATGAGGCGACCGCCGCGTCGGAAGCGCTCCGTGATGCCGTCCACCGCCGCCGCGATCTCCGCCGTGCGACCCGCCACGGCCTCGGGCACCCGACGGTCCTCGGCGTTCATGCGCTCGACGAGCTCAGTGGTGCTCAGCAGGTCGAGATCGCCCCGCTCGGTGGACGAGGCCTCGGTGTCCAGGCCCGCGAGCTCGGCGAGAAGGGTGGTCAGACGGGGGTCATTCGGCACGGTGCACGAACCTTTCATGGGGGAGGTCGAGGCGACGGGTCAGCAGCAGGGCCCCGTCCATGGCGCCGCCTCGCGCGGGGAGGACCCGACGGCCGCTCCCGTCGAGCGCGCGTGTGAGGGCGGCGCGGAATCCGTCGTGGTCGGTGAGGCCGCCGTGCAACGCGACGTCCGCGGTCGGCCCGGCGGCCGCAGCGGTCGTCGCAGCGAGGAGCCGGACGGCCTCGTCGACGATCCCGCGGGCGACGGGATCGTCGTCTGCGGCGGCGGCGAGCACGAGGGGCGCGAGGGTCGCGAGGCGGCGGGCGAGAGCTCCGTCGGCGGCGAGCCAGGCCTGCACGGCCGAGGGCGGGCCGACGGGGGCGGCGAGCGCCGCGGTGAGAGCGGTGGGCGCGGCCAGCCCGTCCTGGGCACGGAGCACGGCGCGCAACGCCTCGCGGCCGAGCCAGGATCCGCTGCCGAAGTCGCCCAGCTCGGGGCCCCAGCCGTCGACCAGACGCGCACCGGAAGGGTCGACGCCCAGGGCCACGGCTCCGGTGCCGGCGATGAGCAGCACGCCGGCCGCGCCGTCGAGAGCGCCCGCATGGGCGGTGACCACGTCCGACGCCACGGCCACGCGCGCTCCGGTCCGTGCGGCGAGCGCGGCGGCGAGTTCCGCGGCCGCCTCCGGGGCGAACCAGGCGCCGGCCGCCCCCACGCCGAGCGTGTCGATGCGCTCGACACCGTCGAGCAGCGGGAGAATCGCGGTGAGCGCCGCCTCCACTCCGCCCGCCGCGGCGAGGCCCGGCGCTCCGATCCCGGAGCGCTCCCCGGCCGTCGCGCCGTGCACGACGAGGCGGCAGCGGGACTTGCCGAGGTCGACCGTGGCGGTCGTCTCGCTCATCGGCACTCCTCGGATCCGGCGGAAAGAAAGAAAAGCGACTACACAACACGTAGACTCGCTGAAAAGAATTTACCATCCCGTTCCGCCGTTCCGGAGGATACCGTGAGCATCCAGTCCACGATCGAAGCCACCGCTGCGACCCTGCCCCCGTCGCTGGCGCGCGTCGCGGCCGCTGTGCGGGAGAACCCGACCCTCGTGATCGACAAGACGATCAGCGAGCTCGCCGAGGAGTGCCGCACCTCGGTCGCCTCCGTCGTGCGGTTCTGCCGCGCGATCGGCTTCACCGGATACGCGCCGCTGCGGATGGCCCTGGCCACCGAGCTCGGCAAGGAGGCCGCGCAGTTCTCCGCCCGCGGCGCCTACGGCTCGGAGATCTCCGACGAGGACTCTCTGGAGGAGGCGGTCTCCAAGCTCGCGGCCCTGGAGCTCCTCGCCATCGAGGAGACCGTCGGCCAGCTCGACTTCGCTGTGCTGACCGCAGCCGTCGCCGCTATCGACGGCGCCGACCGGATCCTCCTCTACGGCATCGGCGCCAGTCAGTTCGTCGCGGAGGACCTCGCGCACAAGCTCCTCCGCGTCGGCCGCAACGCCCACGTCCTCGCCGACCCCCACGAGGCGATCGCCGCCGCGGTCCTGCCCGTCAGGACCACCGTCGCCATCGGGTTCTCGCACGCGGGGTCGACGATCGAGACGGTGCGGTTCCTCGAAGCCGCCGTCGCCAACGGCGCGACGACCGTCGCCGTCACCTCCGTGAAGGACTCCCCTCTCGCCCAGGTCGCCGACCATGCCCTGTTCACCGAGGTGCGCGAGTCGACCTTCCGTGCCGGGGCGATGGTGAGCCGGATCGCGCAGCTCGCCCTCGTGGACTGCCTGTTCATCGGCGTCGCCAAGCGGCGGTACGCCGAGACCGTCGACGCCCTGCAGCGCACGCGTCAGGCGACGCGCCTCCTCCGCGACTGACGTCGCCGCCGAGCGCCGGTGCGTCAGCGGACCGCGGCATCGGGAGCGGTCAGGGCGTCGGCCCGCGGCGCGTGACCGCCCATCGTCCCCGCCGTGCGCAGGAACACGATGATCCAGCTGAAGATCAGCACGGCCGCGATGAGCTCGACCGCCGTGAGGTTGTAGTAGCCGACAGCGAAGAACGCCCCGAGCAGCACGATGACCAGCACGTACGTCCAGCCGAGGCCGACGAAGACGCGCGGGATGCTGCGCACGAACCACGGCAGACCGACGACGACCACCGCGAACACCACCACCATGCCCGTCGCGACGGTGTTGTGCAGACCGAAGAACTCGTCGACGGGGAAGATCCCGACGCACGCGAGGAAGATGCCCATCAGGATGAGCCCGCCGCGCACGATGGTCCGGCCACGGCGGTCGACCGGGTCGTCGACAGGCAGCCCCGCCGTCGCATAGCGCGAGATGGTCGTCACCATGATCCCCGCGATGACGAGGGTCACGTTGAAGGCCACCGAGGCGCTGTTGCTGCTCATGCCCAGCGCCGACAGGTTGTCGCGCCACCAGTGCACGTCACTGGAGGCCAGCATCGCCGCGAACGCCCCGACGACGAGGAACACCGCCAGGACCAGCGACAGCACGGTCGGCGTCAGAGCGACGGCGCTGAGGAAGGCGACGTAGCCCGTGAGCGCGAACGCCACGGCGACCAGGATCGCTCCGGGGAACGCGAAGACGGGGGCGTCCACGAAGCTCTGCTCCAGCAGCTGCGCGATCCCCAACCAGCCGAGGTAGGCGATCGCGGCGTGCGCGAAGGCGATGGCGGCGAGGTCGTACCAGCGCAGGCGGTCGCCGGGGACCGCGAATCCGTCCCTGGCGCGGGTGGGGTCGGGCTCCGGAACCCGCACAGCGAGCCGCCCCAGGGCGAAGGCGAGCGCCGCCGCGATCGCGCCGCCGTAGGCCGCGAACATACCGATCGAGCCGGTGCCGCTGATCGAGAGCTCCCGCCCCCAGAACACCGGCAACGCCACGAGGAACCCGACGAGGAGGAACGCCGCACCGACGATCAGCGCCGTCGCCTCGAACACCGCGTCGGAGGTGGCGGGTCCGCGCACCTGGCGGAGCACCTGCCGGATCCGCTGCGTCACCGTCGACATCATCCCGCCGTTCACGGACCACATCCTAGACGGCACCCCCGCAGGATCGTCGCCGGTGGTAGCATCACGGAACGGATCGTATACAACGTCGTCGTTCCCACCAGCCCGAGGTGATCAGTCATGAACGGTGCCCTCACCACCCCCGCCGAATCGGTGTCCACGCTCGTCGCGCGCAACATCAGCGAGTTCCGCGCCGCCGTCTCCGAGTCGTTCGTCCCGCTGCAGGTGTCCACCGCGGGCGCCGACCAGTTCCGCGGCGTGATCCGCGGCGCCGCCGTCGACGAGGTGCACGTCAACGACATCCGCGCGACCTCGCACGTCGTCGAGCGCACCACCGAGCTCATCGCCCGCGGGGACCGCTCGTACTTCAAGGTGAGCCTGATGCTCGCCGGGACGGGGCTGCTCATCCAGGACGACCGCGAGGCCGTGCTGCAGCCCGGCGACCTCGCCGTCTACGACACTGATCGGCCGTACTCCCTCGTCTTCGACCAGGACTTCCGCACCATGGTCGTCATGTTCCCGAAGCACCTGATCAGCCTCCCGCCGGACATGATCGGGCAGCTCACGGCCGTCCGCATCTCGGGTCAGGAAGGGCTCGGCGGCATGGTCGTGCCGTACCTGACGCAGCTCGCCGGCAACCTCGACGAACTCGCCGGCACGACGGGAGCCCGGCTCGCGCACAGCGCCCTCGACCTCGTGACCACCGTCTTCACACGGGAGCTCGGCCTCGACCAGGTCTCCGCCGACCCGCACCGTGCCCTCATGCAGCGGATCCGCTCGCACATCGACCGCAACCTCGCCTCCACGGACCTCGGACCGGCCTCCATCGCCGCCGCGCACTTCATCTCCACCCGCCACCTGCACGGACTGTTCCAGGAGCAGGGGGTGACCGTGTCGACGTGGATCCGCACCCGCCGCCTCGAGCAGTGCCGCCGCGACCTCCTCGACCCGATGCTCGCCGACCGCCCCGTCGCCGCCATCGCCGCCCGCTGGGGCTTCGTCGACGCGGCGCATTTCAGCCGCGCGTTCAAGACCGCCTTCGGCGTCTCCCCCAGCGAGTACCGCGCCACCCACTGACCCTGTTGTTCCCGCGCCCGCCCCGCCCCGCCCCCGCGGGATCGAAACCGCCCCGCCAACGCTCGCCCCGCGCACGTTCCTGATCCCGCGCCTCCACCCCCGCCCCGCGTGCGGGATCAAGAACGCACCCCACTCCCGTCGGGCAGGGGCACTTTCGACCCCGCACCGACGAGCGGCACGCCGTGCGCGGGAGACACGACTCCCGCGCGCCAGAGGACACGACTCCCGCGCCCCAGAGGGCACCGCGCCCGCGTGCGGGATCAGGAACGCACCCCACACGCGTCCGGCAGGGGCGTTTTCCGTCCCGCGCCGGGGCGGCCGCAGGCGGGACGCCCGTGCGGGATCAGGAACGCACCCCACTCGCGTCCGGCAGGGGCGGTTTTGATCCCGCACGGGGGCCAGGGGCGGATCCAGCGACGGAACCGGTACGGGGCCCCGCGGGGACGGGACTTGCCCGGGAGGGCACGCCGGTTGACTCTCGGTGCGAGATGGACTCCGCGCGCTTGAGGGGTCCCCCGGTGCGGCCGGAGCATGAGGCAAGCGCATCGCGACGACGCGGTGCCCGGGGCGACGAGGCCCCGCCGTGTGCGACGTCAGGACCCTCATGACCGACATCTCCGCCGACCCCGCTCTGGACGAATGGCGCACGTACGACGAGTTCGCCGCGGGCATCGACACGTTCCGCCTGCCGAACACGATGCTCGCCGGAACCGCGCTCACGCTCACCCTCGACGACGACACCACGCTCGCGCTCCGCTTCGACGAGGACTCCGTGGCCTGGGAGGGCCTGGGCTCCTCCGGTAGCGACCCGTACGACGCCGTCCGCGTGCGCGACGACGTCGTCTTCGTGAACATCCCCTTCGAGACCCGCGAGCGCGAAGCCCTCACCGTCGTCTTCTCCACCAAGACCCACCGCGCCACCGTCATCCGCTCCCGCATCGCCGCCGAGGCCGTCGAGGGCACCCCGCAGGTGGGGCAGGACTTCTGGGCCGCGACCACCGACGCCGGACCCGCGACCGGCGAGGTCCCCGGTCCGAGCCGCGACCTCATCGGCAAGCGGAACATCTACCGCTACAGCCCCCACCACCTGTACGAGCACGTCTACGTCTCCAGCCAGCGCTACGCGTGGCAGTGCCTCGAGGGCGTCCAGCGCGGTCACGGCGACATGGACCTCTCCACGGTGTGGAAGTTCGCGGACGGCCTCTACCTCTTCTGCTTCCGCGAGTTCCGGATCGCGGTGGCGAGCGTCTGGCTCCACGACCTCGGCTACCAGCTCATGACGACGGGGATCTTCCTCGGACTCAACGGCGACGGCGAGTCCGAGCACTCCCGCGCCGGCGGACACATCTACCCGCTGGGCGCCGTCGCCTACCCCGACGCACAGCCCGCCTGACCTTCGACCCTTCGACCCTTCGACAGGCTCAGGGACCCAGACGGGCTCAGGGCCCTTCGACAGGCTCAGGGATCCAGACGGGCTCAGGGCCCTTCGACAGGCTCAGGGACCCAGACGGGCGCAGCGACCCACCACGGAAAGAGAGCACATGAGCAACGCAGACCTGATCCGCGACCACTACGCCGCCAACGACCGCGGCGACCTGGACGGCATGCTCGCGCCCTTCGCGGCCGACATCGAGTGGACCGAGGCCGCCGGATTCCCCTACGCCGGAACGTACATCGGCCCGGACGCGGTCGCCGAGAACGTCTTCGGCCGCATCCAGGAGGAGTGGGACGACTACACCGTCGCGATAGACGAGGTCGTCGACGGCGGCGACGTCGTGGTCGGCATCGGCACCTACTCCGGCACCTACAAGCGCACCGGGCGGTTCTTCGCCGCCCGGGTGGCCCACGTCTGGCGTGTGGCGGGCGGCGAGATCGTCGCCTTCGAGCAGTTCACCGACACGGAGCTCGTGAACCGCGCCCTGCGCGCGCCGTCGACGAGCACCGAGACCCAGCCTTCGAGCTGACAGCACGACCCGAACAGGAGAGGCAGGAAGCACATGAACAGACGAGCATCCGGCGCCGCGGCGATCATCGCCGTGGCCGCCCTCGCTCTCGCCGGCTGCGCCGGCGGCGACGGAGCCGGGGGCGACGGTGCCCCCATCGTCGTCGGCTCCGTGAACACGATCAGCGGCCCGGCGACGTTCCCGGAGGCCTCGCAGGCGGCTGCCGCCGTCTTCGACGCGTTCAACGAGGACGGCGGCCTCGACGGCCGCACGATCGAGTACAAGATGCTCGACGACAAGGGCGATCCCGCCACGGCCACCGCCTCGGCGCGGGAGATCGTGGGCAGCGACGAAGCCGTCGCGCTCGTGGGCTCCGCGAGCCTCATCGAGTGCGAGATCAACGCGAAGTACTACGAGCAGGAGGGCATCCTGTCGGTGCCCGGCATCGGCGTCGACACGGGCTGCTTCGACAGCGAGAACATCTCGCCGGCGAACGTCGGCCCGTTCAACGACATGACCCTCACGCTGCAGTACGGCTCCGAGGTGCTCGGACTCGACGACATCTGCATCCTGCTGGAGATCGCCGGCTCCACCCGCCCGACCTACCAGGCCGCGATCGACAAATGGACCGAGATCACGGGCAAGGAGCCGAAGTACGTTGACGACACCGTGCCGTACGGCGCCTCCGACTACACGCCCTACATCGTCAAGGCGCGGGACCAGGGCTGCAAGGCCCTCGCGATCAACCCGGTCGAGCCCGACGCGATCGGACAGGTCAAGGCGGCGAACGCGCAGGGCTGGGACGACGTGACCTGGCTCTACCTCACGAGCGTCTACAGCGAGAACTTCGCCGACGCGATCGACGACGCGGGCGCCGGCATCTACGTCCCCGCCGAGTTCTACCCGTTCACGGACGACAGCGACATCAACGCGGACTGGCGGACGCTGATGGAGGAGAACGACATCCCCCTCACCTCGTTCAGCCAGGGTGGCTACCTCGCGGCGACGTACTTCATCGAGGTGCTGAAGAGCATCGACGGCGACATCACCCGGGAGAGCGTCTCCGAGGCGCTGAAGGGCATGGACCCGATCGAGAACCCGATGGTGGGCACGCCCTACGCCTTCGGCACGCAGAACACCGCGGGCTGGCCGATCATCCTGAAGTCGGGCACGAACGCCTGGGAGAAGGTCGCCGACGACTGGCTCCGGATCGGCGAATAGTCCCCGCGCTTCGACAGGCTCAGCGACCCACGCCGGGTCCCCGCGCTTCGACAGGCTCAGCGACCCACGCCGGGTCCCTGAGCCTGTCGAAGGGCCCTCACCAGAAAGGACGCCTGATGCTCCAAGGCGCCATCGCCGGACTCGCCGCCGGCGGCCTCTACGCCGTCCTCGGCGTCTGCCTCACCCTCATGTCACGCCTCGTGCGCGTCGTGAACTTCGCCCAGGCCGCGACCGGCATGTTCGGCGCGTTCACCGCCGTGTGGTTCGTGCGCGAGATCGGACTGCCCATCTGGCTCGGCTCGATCCTCGGCGTCCTCGTCGCGGGCCTGCTCGCCGCGGCCATCGGCTTCATCGCCGCGACCTGGCTGTCGGAGGCCTCGACGACGACCCGCTCCGCCATGACGGTCGGCCCGCTCCTGCTGCTCATCTCGCTATCGTTCATCCTGTTCGGCAACAAGCCGCAGCCGTTCACCCCGATCATCGCCGGCCCCGCGTTCTCCTTCGGCGGCGTGGTCATCAGCCAGGTCACCGTCGCGACGGTGGCGATGGCCGTCGTCACCGCCGTCGCCGTCCGCATCGTGCTGCGCCGCACCAGGGTCGGCACCCAGCTGCGCGCGCTGTCGGAGCGGCCGACCACGGCGGAGCTGCTCGGCATCCGCTCCCGGCCGCTGTCGATCGCCGTCTGGTTCGTCACCGGGATCATCAGCGCCATCGCGATCATCATCGTCGCGCCCTCGCAGTCGAACGATGCCACGAGCCTGTCCATGCTCATCGTCCCCGCTGCGGCGGCCGCGCTCCTGGGCGGCTTCCGCCGGCTCGACCTCGCCGTCGTCGGCGGGCTGCTCCTCGGCGTCCTCGGCGGACTCGTCGCGCAGATCGACGAAGTGGCGCTCGTGCGCAACTTCCTGCCGTTCCTGTTCATCGTCGTCCTGCTGCTCTGGACGCAACGCAAGGAGGTGTGGGATGCCGCTCGCTGACCGCCCCTGGTTCCGGATCACCTGGCCGTTCGCCGTCGCCGTCGTCGGCATCGGCGTGGGCGCGCTCCTCAGCGCCGCCCTTCCCGGCTACTTCGTCTTCCTCGCGATCAGCGCCGTCACGGCCGCGATCGCGATCCTCGGCCTCGGCATCGTCACCGGCTCGGCCGGGATGATCGCCCTGTGCCAGCTGACCTTCGCCGCGGTCGGGGCGTGGATCGTCTCCCTGCTGAACGTGATGCAGGCGCCCGGCGGCTTCCTCGTCTGGCTCGTGCTCGGCGGCGTCGCGGCCGGCCTCGTCGGCATCCTCGTCGGCCTCCCCGCCCTGCGGCTGCGCGGCGTGAACCTCGCCGTCGTGACGCTCGGATTCGCGGCCGCGGCGGACGTCACGCTCGTGCAGATCCAGTTCCCCGGCTCCGCGGACGGCATCGCGATCGAGCGGCCCGCGCTGTTCGGCAGTGACCGGGAGTTCTTCTTCCTCTCCATCGTCGTGCTCGCCGTCTGCGGCCTGGCGGTGTTCTTCCTGCAGCGCGGACGCTGGGGCGCCAGCTGGAAGGCCGTCGCATTCTCCGAGCGGGGCACGGCCGCGGCCGGGCAGAGCGTGCGCACCGCGAAGCTCACGGCGTTCGCGGTGTCGGCGGCCCTCGGCGGCATCTCCGGCGGGCTGCTCGCCGGACAGGTGCAGCTCCCCTTCGCCTCGAGCTTCACACCACTGCAGTCCCTCGCCCTGTACGTGCTGGCGATCATGTCCGGCGCGCACCTCATCGACATGGCCATCTTCGGCGGACTGCTCTGGGTGCTCGTGCCGGAGCTGCTCAAGCGCTGGGGCGTGCCGCAAGACTGGGGCTTCGTGGTGTTCGGCGTGCTGGGCGTCCAGGCCCTCACGAGCGGCACGAACCTCGGCCAGGGCATCCGCAACCTCCTGTACCGGCGGGCCGACCGGCGCACGGCCACCGCGGAGCTCACGGCGCTCCCGCCGGACGCGGGAGCCGATGCGACGGCGATCACCACGACCACGACGGCCACCGTCGACGAGGCCGCCCTCGACGGCGCCCCGGTGCTCACGGTCGACGGGCTGACCGTGCAGTTCGGGGCGCTCAAGGCCCTCGACGACGTCTCGTTCACCGTGCCCGCCGCCTCGATCATGGGGCTCATCGGTCCGAACGGCGCCGGGAAGTCGACCTTCGTCGATGCCATCAGCGGGTTCCTCCCCCAGCACGAGGGCCGCGTGCTCCTCGGTGACCGCGACCGCGCCGGGCTCTCCCCCACCCGGCGCGCCCGCCTCGGACTGCGACGGACCTTCCAGCAGGACCGCGTCCCTCCGGCGCTCACGGTGGGCGGCTATGTGCGCTTCGTGGCCCGGCGGCGCCTCGCCGCGGCGGACATCGACGAGGTCCTCGCGTTCTTCGGGTGCCCGCCGGCCCGGGCGCGCCTCTCGAGCGTCGACGTCGGCACCCGGCGGCTCGTGGAGGTCGCGGCGAACGTCGCCGCCCGCCCGCGCCTGCTCATCCTCGACGAACCCGCCTCCGGCCTCTCGCACGAGGAGCATCTGGCGCTCGCGGCTCGCCTCCGCGAGCTCCCCGGGCGCTACGGTGTGGCCCTCATCATCATCGAGCACGATCTGGACCTCGTCCGCTCGGTGTGCCCGACCCTCACGGTCCTCGACTTCGGCCGCGTCCTGGCGAGCGGCCCGCAGGCCGAGGTCCTCGCGAACCCCGACGTCGTCAAGGCGTACATGGGAGAGACGGAGCTGCTGAAATGAGCGAACTGGTGCTCGACGGGGTGACGGTGAGCCGCGGCGCCGGGCCGGTCATCTCGGACGTCTCGCTGCGGGTGACAGGCGGCGAGGTCCTGGCGCTGGTCGGCCCGAACGGCGCCGGCAAGACGAGTCTGATCGAGGCGGTGTCCGGCGTGACACCGCACTCGGCCGGGTCGATCCTCCTCGACGGGGATCCGATCGACCGGCTCTCCCGCGTGGCGCGAGCCCGACGCGGCATCGTGCACATCGAGCAGGGGCGCGCCGTGTTCCCCTCGCTGACCGTGCGCGAGAACCTCTCCCTCACGGCACGCACCGCCGGGGAGATCGAGGCCGTGCTGGCGCAGTTCCCGGAGCTCGAGAAGCGCATCGACTCCCTCACGGCGCTGCTGTCGGGTGGGGAGCAGCAGATGGTGGTGCTGGCACGGGCGTTCGCGGCGAAGCCCCGGGTGCTGCTCATCGACGAGATGTCCCTGGGCCTCGCGCCGGTGGTGTTCCTGCGCCTGATGCCGATCGTGTCGTCGATCGCGGAGTCGGGGGTGGCGGTGCTGCTGGTGGAGCAGTTCACGCAGCTCGCACTCGGTCTCGCGCAGGAGGCGGTGGTCGTCGCCGGCGGCCGCGTGTCGTTCCAGGGCGCCCCGCAGGCCCTCCAAGACGACCCCGCCCTCCTCCACCGCGCCTACCTCGGGGGCTGACTCCCCGTCGACCCACCCCGTTGCGTTCCTCCCGGCCCCGTGCGTACGTGCGCAGGGGGCCGGGGCGCGCGAAAGGGGGTGGGTCGGCGGCGTGGGGGTTAGCCTGAGGGAGTGACCGAGATCCTCCACGCCCGCGCCGCCCTCCTCGACATGGACGGGACCCTCGTCGACTCGACCGCCGTCGTGGAGCGCCTCTGGCTCGCCTGGGCGGAGCCGCACGGGATCGATCCGGAGACCGTGCTCCGCACCGTCCACGGGCGGCAGGGACATCAGAGCATGGCGATCCTGCTCCCCGAGCGCGACCACGCGATCAACCTCCGCGAGAACGAGGTCATGCTCGCGACCGAGGCCTCCGACGTGGACGGTGTGATCGGCATCCCGGGTGCCGAGGACCTGCTCGCCGCGCTGCAGCCGTTCCCGCACGCCGTGGTCACCTCGGCCAACGTCGCCCTCATGACCGCGCGGATGGGCCAGGCCGGGCTCACGGTCCCCGAGCTGGCCGTCACGGCGGAGAACGTCTCCGCCTCGAAGCCCGATCCGGAGGGCTTCCTCCTCGCCGCCCGCACGCTCGGCATCGACCCCTCGGACTGCGTCGTGTTCGAGGACTCCGGCGCCGGGATCCAGGCCGCCCACGCCGCGGGCATGCGCGTGATCGGCATCGGCCCGCACGCCGCAGCCCACGCCCCGACCGCGCACGTCGACGACCTCACGCACGTCGCCGTGGTCGCGACCGACGACGGCTTCGAGCTCCGCATCGACTGAGGCGCGACAGCCGCCGCTCGACCCTGACCCCGCGCTACATCCCGGCGTGGTCGAAGGCGATGGTCGGCACGTCGACCACGTGCGACCCGCCGTCCGCCACGATCACGGCGCCGGTGATGTACGACGACTCCCCCGACCCGAGGAAGCGGACGACCGAGGCGATCTCGGCGGGCCGCGCGGGGCGGCGCAGCGGCACATCGGCGGTGACCGTCGCGTACCCCTCCTCGCGGGAGCCGAGGCCGGCATGCGCGGCGAACTCGTCCATCTCCTCGTCGGCCATCGGCGTCTGCACCCACCCGGGGCAGATCGCGTTGACGCGGACGCCGTGGCGCCCGTAGTCGCGCGCGAGCGTCCGCGTGAGGCCGATGAGCGCGTGCTTGCCGACCGTGTATCCGGCCACCGACGGCCCCGCGAAGAGTCCGGCCAGCGACGAGACGATCACCACCTGCCCCTTGGCCTCGATCAGCGCCGGCAGCGCCTCGCGTGCCATCACGAACGCGGTGGTGAGGTTGGCGCGGATCGCCGCGTCCCAGCTCGCGTCGTCGGTCTCGGCGACCGGCGAGAAACCGTGTCCCCCGGCGTTCGCGACGAGGACGTCGATCCGGCCGAACCGCGCGAGGATCTCGGCGATCGCGGCCTGCGCCGACGCGGTGTCCGCCGCATCGGCGACGACGGGCAGGGCTCCGACCGCGCGCTCGACCTCGTGCAGCGGCTCCGGCCGGCGGCCCACCACGACGACGTGCGCCCCCTCGGCCGCGAACCGCTCCGCGACCGCTGCGCCGATGCCCGTGCCGCCTCCGGTGATGACGACGACGCGTCCGGAGACGCTCGATCCGACCACGGTTGCCATGTGTGCTCCTGTGTGTTCTGCGCGCGTGCGCGGTGGGGCCGGACGCGGTCGCGTCAGGCGGGGAATCCCGACCGGGCGGTGTACCCGAAGTCGCTGAGGAGGGTGGTGCCGTTCACGGCCCGGCTCCGTGGGGAGAGGAGGTAGGCCACGTGCCCGGCGACCTCGTCGGCGCTCTGCACGGGGAAGGCGGGGTCGGCGAAGGCCTCCGAGCCGAGATCCCCGCGGCTCATCGGAGTGTCGACGATGGACGGTGCCACCGCGTTCACCCGCACCCCGGTGCCGGCGAGGTCGACCGACAGCGCCCGCCCGAACTGCACGAGCGCCGCCTTCGACGCGGCGTAGGGAGCCATGCCCGGCGAGGCCACGACCGCCGAGTCGCTCGCGAGCAGCACGACGGACCCCGCGGCGGACTCCCGGAGCGCCGGGATCGCGTGCTTGAGCACGAGGAACGCGCCGGTGACGTTGACCGCGAGGACGCGGTTCCACTCCTCCAGTGCGGTCTCGTCGATCGGCGTCCCCACCGGGCCGGAGATCCCGGCGCAGCAGACCACGGCGTCGAGACCGCCCAGCGCTCGGACACCCGCGCCGACCGCGGCGGCCACCTGCTGCTCATCGGTGACGTCGGCGGCGAGCAGCACCGGATCGGCGCCGGCGTCCTCGGCGGCGTCCCGGAGCGCAGCCGCATCCCGATCGAGCAGCGCGACCCGCACCCCCTCGGCGGCGAGCGCCCGGGAGACGGCACGGCCGATGCCGCGGGCGGCCCCCGTGACGAGGGCCGTCGTGCCGTCGAGCTGCAGGTCCATCGCGTCCTCCGACCGCGGCCCGGCGCCGCGCGGCGCCGACGAGACAGCGGTGTCGTCCCGGTCATCCTGCTCCGCGGGGCGGAGGGGCCGCACGCCCACCGGCGGGGTGTGCGCGGTGGCACCATCGTCCTTCGCTCACGGTCAAGCGCCGGATCGAGGCGGCGAGCAGACTCGCTCTATCGACGATTCCCCTCGTCGTCGATGCCGTGTCCGCACGGCCGTCACCCGAGCAAAGGAGCCGACGTGGCAGAGCAGACCTCCGCACCCACGACGCCGCACCACACCTCCCTCCGCCCCGGCGCCCTCGGCGTCGCCGGCATCGTCTTCCTCGTCCTGGCCGCCGTCGCGCCGCTGACCGGGATCGTCGTCGTCGCCTCCCTCGCCATCGCCCTGGGCAACGGCGGCGGCACCCCGATGTCGTTCTTCCTCGTCGCGGCCATCCTGCTGCTGTTCGCGATCGGCTACGCCCAGATGTCGAAGCAGCTCGTGAACGCGGGAGGCTTCTACGCCTTCGTCGTGAAGGGCCTCGGCCGCACCGGCGGACTCGTCGCGGGCCTCATCGCGACGCTCGGCTACAACTTCTTCGTCGTCGGCACGATCGGCACCAGCGGCTTCTTCATGCAGACGATCATCCGCGACCTCACCGGACTCGACGTGCACTGGCTCGTCTGGGGCCTGCTGTCGATCATCGTCTGCTTCGTCCTCGCCCGGATCGGCGTCGACTTCAGCTCGAAGATCCTCGGCGTGTGCCTCGTGCTCGAGGTGCTCATGCTCGTCGTGTTCGACGTCTCCGTGCTCGTGCAGACAGGGTACGACGTCGCCGCGTTCAGCCCGGAGGCCGTGTTCTCCGGCTCGCTGCCCATCGGCCTGCTGCTCGCGGCGACCGGCTTCCTCGGGTTCGAGGCCACTGCGCTCTTCAGCGAGGAGGCCAAGCAGCCGCTGCGCACGATCCCGCGGGCGACCTACACCTCGATCATCGCGATCGGCGTGATCCTCGGCGTCACGACCTGGGCCGTGGTGAGCGCGACCGGCGTCGCACAGGCGCAGGCCACGGCCCTGGAGCACCTGCCCACGGGCGACCTCATCTTCTCGCTCTCGCAGCAGTACCTGGGCGGCCCGCTCACGACCGTGATGATGGTGCTGCTCCTGGTGAGCCTGTTCGCGGCGATGCTCGCGTTCCACAACTCGGCCACCCGCTACCTGTACTCGCTGGGTCGCGCGAAGATCCTCCCCCAGGCCCTCGCCCGCACCCGCCCGAACGGTGCCCCGCAGCTCGCGGGCATCGTGCAGGCCGGCTTCGCAGCGATCGTGGCGATCCTGTTCGCCCTCGCCGGCGCCGACCCCATCGTCACGCTCGTGCCCGCGATGCTCGGCTTCGGCACCCTCAGCGTGCTGATCCTGCAGGGGCTCGCGGCGATCTCGATCGTCGTGTACTTCCGGCGCCGGAACGACCCGCGGTGGTGGAGCACGTTCATCGCGCCGGGCATCGGCTTCCTCGGCATCGCGGCCATCTCGATCCTGGCGATCGTGAACTTCAACATCGTGGCCGGCTCCGAGGAGCTCGCGATCCGCCTGATGCCGCTCCTGCTCGTGCTCGCGCTGATCGGCGGCATCGTCTACGCCGCCTACCTCCGCCGTGCCAAGCCCGCCGTCTATGACGGCCTCGCCACCGACCTGGAGCGGTTCAGCGACCGCTGACGCCCGCGCCGACCCCGTTCCCCGAAGGAAGGAATCCCCATGACGACCCTCAACCCCGCCGACACCTCCACCTGGCTGCCATTGGAAGGCCTCGCGCCCGGTTTCGACGCCAACAAGGCCCCGCACAGCACCGCGCTCAGCGGTCGCGAGATCGCTGTCGTCGACGCCCGCGGCACCCGCATCGTCCACCGCTTCGACGACTCGACGGTCGCCTGGGAGTACCAGCCCGGCGCCGAGGACCCCACGGAGGCCGCGTCCGACACCGACGACTACGAGGCGTTCGAGGTCGACGACGAGCTCTACTTCGTGCAGTTCCACCACCGCTACCTCCCGAACGAGGCGGTCTCGCTCGTGCTCGATCTGCGGCACGGACGCTCCCTCGCGGTGATCTCCGAGATCCTCCCCGCGCCCGAGCAGGGCCGCACCCGCGTGCAGCACCACTTCGCCCCGGGCACCATCGAGGGCGCCGCGGTCACCGGTGCCGAGGCCGCACCCACGACCACGCTCATCGGCCGCCGCGTCGAGTGGGTCTACAGCGAGGAGCACGCCTACGAGCACGTGTACCTCTCCCCGCGCTGGTACTCGTGGCAGTGCCTCGCCGGTCCCGAGCGCGGGCTCGCCGACACCGACGAGAACAGCGTGTGGGAGGTGCGGCCCGGGATCTACGTCTTCGCGTGGCGCGAGAAGGTGATCCCGTGCGCCTCGGTGACGATCGCCGACCACCGCGACGTGAACGCGATCCGCTCCCACGGCGTGCTGTTCGGCCTGGACGAGAGCGGTGAGGTGCCGACGCACTTCACGTTCGGCGCGCACGGCCGCCTGCTGTCGACCACCCACCACACCCCGTCGCTCGAGCCCGCGACCTTCGGAGACGCCTGACATGACCGACGTCGCCGACCTCATCGTCACCGGTTCCGTGATCCGCACGTCGGACCGCGCCCGTCCGTGTGCCGAGGCCTTCGCCGTGCGCGACGGACGGATCCTCGCCGTCGGGGACCGCGCCGACGTGGAGGCGTTCCGCGGTCGCCGCACGCGGCTGGTCGAGGTCGGCGACGCGGCGGTCTATCCCGGGTTCGTCGACGTGCACAACCACCACGCGCTCGCCGGACGGACCGAGCTCTTCGAACTGTCGCTGGCCCCTTCCCTCACGCTCGACGAGATCCTGGACCGGGTGCGGGAGAAGGCGCAGACCCTGCCCGAGGACGCCTGGATCGTCGGCGGCGCCGTGGCCACGACCCTGCTTCCCACCCTCGCCAACACCGCCACGCGGTTGCGTCTCGACGAGGCAGCGGGCGGACGGCCGGTGGCGCTCATGGAGGACTCCCGCCACAACCGGTGGGCCAGCACCCGGGCGCTGGAGCTGGCCGGCATCACGGCGGACAGCATCCCGACCTCCGGGGTGACGCTGCTCGACCCCGACGACGGCACCCCCACCGGCGTACTCCTGGAAGCCGCCGGCATCCCGGTGCAGGAGGCGTACGACCGCAGCGGCGGACTCACCGCGGAGCAGCACGCGGCCGCCTCCCGTCGCGGAATCGAGCTGCTGAACTCGTTCGGGATCACGGCGTTCCAGGACGCGGGGGTCTCCGTCGACATCCTCGCCGCGCTCGCCGGACTCGACCGCGCCGACGAGCTGCACGCCTGGGTGGTCTCCTCGCTCCTCATCAACGACGAGATCTTCGGGTTCGACCCCATCGGCGCTCCCCTGCTCGACCGCGGCGAGGAGTTCCGCACGCCGCACCACCGTCCCGACTTCGTGAAGATCTTCCTCGACGGCGTCCCGCCCGCCCGCACCGCCTCGTTCCTCGACCCGTATCCGGCGGATCCGGTGCACGGGGCGCACTTCCACGGCGAGACGACCATGACCCTCGACGAGCTCACCGACTGGCTGCGGGCCGTCGCCGCCCGCGGTCTCGGGGCCAAGGTGCACTGCACCGGCGACGGGTCCGCACGCCTCGTCCTGGACGCCGCCGAGCGCCTGCGCGCGGACGGATTCACGACGCCGGTGCAGATCGCGCATGGGCAGTTCCTCGCGGAAAGCGACATCCCCCGACTCGCGGCGCTGGACGTCTCCGCCGACATCTCCCCGTTCATCTGGTACCCGGGCGTCATCCCCCAGGCGCTGGCGGACGTGCTGGGCGAGCGTGCCGAGCACTCGCAGCCCAACCGCGCACTCCTCGACGCCGGGGCCCTCGTGTCCGGCGGCTCGGACTGGCCGGTGAGCGAGTCGCCGAACACGCTCGAGGGCCTGCAGGGGCTCGTGACACGCGCCGATCCGCTCGGTCGGGCCGCGGGCACGCTCTGGCCGGAGCAGGCGATCTCGGCCGAGGAGGCGCTGGAGGTCTTCACGATCAACGCCGCGACGGCGATGGGGCTCGGCGCCGAGACCGGGTCCCTGACCCCCGGCAAGTCGGCCGACTTCGTGATCCTGGAACGGGATGCGATCGGCGGACCGGCGGAGGAGATCGTGCACACCGAGGTCGTCTCGACGTGGTTCGCCGGGCGCCCGGTGCACGAGCGCTGAGCGCGCCGCGCCGTACGATGGGCGCATGCGCCGCTTCCCCGCCTCCGTCTATCGGGTCGGGGACGAGCCCGACCCCCGGTTCTCCCTCGCCAACGAACGCACGTTCCTGGCCTGGACCCGGACCGGCCTGGCGCTGATCGCGGGCGGCGTCGCTCTCGAGGTCCTCGGCCTCGACCTGCACCCCGGGTTCCGGCTGGCGGCCTCGCTGCTGATGATGATCGCCGGCACGGCCGTGGCGCCGCTCGCGTGGTTCGAGTGGATGCGGGCGGAGCGCGCCCTCCGGCAGGGACGACCGCTGCCCGGCGCGCTGTCGGCGGTGGTGCTCGCGGTGGTCGTGGTGACGACGGGGCTGCTCGTCTTCGCCGGGGTGCTGTGGCGCTGAGCGAGGCCTGCCGATGACCGCCCCCGATACTCCGGTGCCCGCCACCCCTGCCCCCGATCTGTACGACCCCGGGCTGCAGCCGGAGCGGACGGAGCTGGCCTGGCGGCGCACGGCCCTCGCGATCGCGGTCGGCTCGCTGCTGTCGCTGCGGGTCTTTCCTCTCGTGCTGCCGAGCGGCGCCGAGGGGTGGGGCCTCGTGCCGGGCGTGCTGGGCGTCGGCACGGCGGCACTGCTCTGGATCGCCGCGCGCCGTCGGCAGCGTCGGACGACCGCGGTGCTCACCGCGCGGGCGCGCGGCCCGCTGCCGGGCGGCGGTCTCCCGCTCGCGCTGACGGTGTTCGCGACCGGGTTCGGGATCGTCGCCCTCGCGCTCGTGGCCGTGACGCTGCTCACGCGCTGACGCGCAGGAGCGCGAGGCGATCGCGACAGATGCCGTGATCGCCCCGCGTCCCCTCGCCGCCCTCCCTCAGTCCGCGAGGATGAATCGCGCGCCGCGTTCGCCGATCATGGCCGCGGGCGCGTTGGTGTTGCCGGTGGGCACGGTCGGCATGACCGAGGCGTCGATCACCCGGAGCCCCTCGATCCCGCGCACCCGGAGCTGCGGGTCGACCACGGACTCCGGGTCGGAGCCCATGCGGCAGGTGCCGACCTGGTGGTGATAGGTGATGGCCGTGCGGCGCACCCACTCCTCCACGTCGTCGTCCGCCACGTCCAGGCCGGGGTAGACCTCGACCGCTCCCCACTCCTCGGCGAGCGCAGGCTGCGTGCCGATGCGGCGGCACTGGCGCACGGAGGCCGCGAGGGCGTCGGCGTCGCGCTGATCCTCCAGCGCCGCCAGGTCGATGTGCGGCAGGTCGTCGACGCCGGGGCCGGTGAGGCGCAGTTCGCCGCGGCTGTACGGCGTCACCAGGCCCGCCATGAGCGTGAACCCGTCGGTGCCGCGCGGCTCCAGCTCGCCCCACATGGGCACGGAGAAGTGGATGGGCTGCGTGTCCGGCTGCGCGAGGCCGTCCCGGCTGCGCCAGAACAGGTGGCTCTGCGTGACGGACACTCCCGGCTGCGGCGGGCCGACGGGCTTCTTCTCGGTCGCGAAGATCACGGGTGACAGGAGGTGGTCGTGCAGATTCTTGCCGACGGCGGGGGCATCGAGCACGACGGGGATGCCGAGGGCACTCAGCTCGGCAGCGGGACCGATGCCCGAGCGGAGCAGGATGACGGGCGTGCCGAGTGCTCCCGCGGAGAGGATGACCTCGTCCGCGAACACCTCCTCGGTGTCATCGCCCTCCCCGAGCCGGATGCCGACCGCGCGCCCGTCGCGCACGATCACGGAGTGGACGGCGCGACCGGTGAGGATCGTCATCCGGTCGGCGACGGGCTGCGCGTAGGCGGTCCACGTGTTGACGCGGCGGCCGTCCCTGATCGTGACCTGCTCCTGCGACACCCCATCGAGCGTGCCGCCGTTGTAGTTCGGGTTGCGCGGCAGCCCCTCCTCCACCGCGGCATCGATGATCGAGGCCTGGATGGGCGAGAGCGCGTAGTCGTCGGTCACGGGCAGCAGGTCGTTCTCGATCGCGTCGTAGATCGGCTCGACCTCGGCCCACCCCCATCCGGTCGCCCCTGCCGCCTCCCACGCGTCGTAGTCGGAGGCCGCGCCGCGCACCCAAATCATGGCGTTCAGCGCGTGCGAACCGCCGGTGACCTTCCCGCGAGGCAGATGCAGACGACGACCGGCCGCGTGCGGCTGCGGCACGGTGAAGAAGTCCCAGTCCTCCGCGGAGTGCCAGAGCTCGCCCGCCCGCGAGGGGTCGTGGATGGCCGGGTTCGTGTCGTAACCACCCGCCTCGACGAGCGTCACCGCGACACCGGCGTCGGTGAGACGCCGCGCGACGATGGCGCCCGACGTACCGGCTCCGACGACGATCGCGGAGCGCACCGCGCCGCTGTTCGTCGCGGCCACGCTCAGGCCTTCCGGCCGGGTCCGGAGACGACCTGGGTGACCGCGACGGACTTGAGCCCCTCGACGCCGAACTCCAGCCCGTAACCCGAGCTCTTCACCCCGCCGAACGGCACCATCGGGTGCAGCCCGCCGTGCGAGTTGATCCACACCGTGCCGGACTGCATACGCGCGGCGACGGCGCGGGCCTCCTCCGGGTCGCTCGCCCATACCGAGGCTCCGAGGCCCACATCGAGGGCGTTCGCCAGCGCGAACGCCTCGTCGACGTCGCTGTACCGGATGACGGGGAGGGCCGGGCCGAACTGCTCCTCCTGGACGAGCGCCGCGTCGTTGTCGATGTCGGCGACGATGGTCGGCCGGTAGAACAGCTCGCCGAGGTCGGATGCCGGTTCGCCACCCGTGACGATCCGGGCGCCGCGGCTCTTCGCGTCGTCGACGAGGCGACTGACGATGTCGAACTGCGGGCGGTTCTGCAGGGGCCCGAGCACGTTGCCCTCGTCGAGGCCGTTGCCCATCGGCACCTGCTCGGCGATCGCGGCGAGAGCGTCCACGACCTCGTCGTACACGGAGTCGTGCACGTAGAGGCGCTTCATAGCGGCGCAGGTCTGTCCGGTGTTGATGAACGCACCCCAGAAGAGGTCCTCCGCGATCGCGGAGGGATCGGTGCCGGGGAGCACGATGCCCGCGTCGTTGCCGCCCAGCTCCAGCGTGAGGCGGGCGAGGTTGCCCGCGGAGCTCTCGATGATGCGGCGCCCGGTCGCTGTGGAGCCGGTGAACATGATCTTGGCGATGTCGGGGTGCGAGGCGAGGCGGGCACCCACCTCACGGTCTCCGGAGACCCCGATGAGGACGTCGGCGGGCAGCACATCGTTCATCACGGTGAGCATCG
Source organism: Microbacterium sp. NPDC064978 (assembly GCF_044543605.1). Lineage (NCBI taxonomy): Bacteria > Bacillati > Actinomycetota > Actinomycetes > Micrococcales > Microbacteriaceae > Microbacterium > Microbacterium sp. NPDC064978. Next base: position 1,052,954 of record NZ_JBITWF010000001.1, read on the forward strand.
CCAGCACGCTCAGCGGCGTGTACTCGCTGGGCTTCGCGACGACCGTGTTGCCCATGCGCAGCGAGGGGCCGATCTGCCAGATCGTGATCATGAGCGGCCAGTTCCACGGCCCGATGGCCCCGACCACGCCGGCCGCCTTGTAGACGAGCTCGGCGTGCAGCGTCTCGTCGTCGACGAGCACCTGCGGCTCGAGGACGGTGGTGGCGTTGGTGCGCAGCCAGGCCGAGCATGCCCCGAGCTCGAACCGCGCGTTGGGGCCGTTCAGCGGCTTGCCCTGCTCCCGCGACAGGAGGTAGGCGAGCCCTTCGGCGTTCGCGTCAATGGCGTCGGCCGCGGCCAGGAGGAGTGCGCTCCGCCTCTCGTGTCCCAGCGCCTCCCACGCGGGCTGCGCGGCCTTCGCGCGGGCGATGGCATCGTCGAGGTCCGCGACCGTGGCCACGGGCGCGCGTCCGATGACCTCCCGCGTCGCGGCATCGGGGATCTCGCGACCCTCGCCGCGCGGGGGCTGGATACGGTCGAGCAGCGCCGCGGCGGCGGACGCCGCAGAATCGGTGGATCCGGAGTCGACGGCTACGGGAACGGCGGAATCGGACATCGGTGTCTCTCCTTCGAGCGGGTCACGGCGCGGACGCCGGTCTTCTTCTCATTCTCGGTCGGCCCTTCCCGCCGCACTTGTCGCGGAGCGCGCCGGAGATGTCCCCGCGCGAAGGATGCGTCCGCGGACCGGTCCCGCGTGAGCGAATCGGGCCCCCGCCCGGTCCGGAGAGCCGGGAAGAGCCGGGCGCGGCGTGCGCCATCGTCGTCTCGGATCCCACCAGGCCGGCCCTCGCACCTGCGGCACTCCCCCTCGCATGCGGATCTGCCAGCCCGAGGTGTCCAACGTGCGGTGATGGTGCCAGCACAGCGCGACGCCGTTGTCGGTGTGGGTCGGACCCCCGCGAGCGTGCTCCGTGACGTGGTGGATCTCGCACCAGGCGGCCGGGACGTGACAGCCGGGGATCAGACACTCGCCGTCCCGCACGCCGATCGCCCGGCGCTGTGCGGGGGTGAAGATCCGGTCGCTCGACCCGAGCCCGACGATCCTTCCACCGGCACCGAGCACGACGCGCTGGACCGTCCCTCCGCACGCCGTGTGCGCGGCCACCCGCGTCGACACCGGCGTCTCGACGCCCTCGACCCGCGCCCAGCCGTGCCCCGTGGCATAGTCCTCGGCGGCGACCGTGACCACGAGCGTCGGCGCGGCACCGCCCAGCCGCGGCATGTCGTCGTGCCGGGCCGCGATCCCCAGGGCCGCCGCGAGCGCGTCGTGCTGCTTCTGCGCGCGTGTGCGCCCATCCACCATCCCGCCGACGTCGCCGGCCGGGAGCACATCGTCATCCGGGAAGACCGGTGCCTGCTGCTCCCCAGCAGCGTCGTCACGCACTTCCGACGGCACGAAGTGGACGCCGGGAAGCGGCGGACCGTCGACCTTCGGGTTCAGATACGCGTCCCAGATCCGCTGCAGCTGCCCCGCGACCTCGGGCAACAGCGCGCCGCGGATCGGGATCACGCCGTCCTTGGCGCGGCCGAGCACGACGCCCCGGGCCCGCAGCGCGATGTCTTCCGCCGGCTCCGCGCCGTCCGGATCGAGGTACTGCACGATCATCTGCGCCCGCACCCTCAGGTCCTCGGGCGTCGGTGCCGGCCCGGTCTCGTTCTCATCGTCGTCGCTCTCCTCGCCCCGCGCGACCTCCGCCAGATACGCGTCGGCCTCCCAGCGGTCGGCGAGGCGCACGCGAGGGCCGGCCTGCTCGATCGGCCCGGTCGCGGCCAGCAACCCGGTCACCCCGATCGCCCCGTCGAGGAGGGCCTCGCGCAGCGCCGGCCACCGCGCCGGCAGCCACTCCCCGGAGGAGAGGTCGACCTCGCGCCGCACCAACCGCGCGCTCTTCACGAGGCGCGCGGCGGACGCGCCGTCAGTGCGGAGCACACGCTGCAGCAGCTCGTTCATCGAGCGGCAGCCGAACCGTCCGCAGAACGCCGGTTCCCCGGACCCTGCCGGACGCGGATCGGCGCTCGCCACCGCGTCCACGATCACAGCCTCCACGCGTCGCTGGATCTCGCCCGCGACCCGCAGCAGGTCCATCATCTCCCGCGCGTCGAGAGCGCCCACCGTGCCGGATCGCAACACGGCGTCGAGAGCGACGAGCGTGTCGTCGAGAATCGCTGCTGGGGTGCTTTCCATACGACGATTCAACAGAGGGCCACCGACATTGCGAGGCCCGATAATCCCCGTTCAGCGCGATATTCCGATACGCGCGAGGGACTCTTCCTGCATCCACAGAGACCCGCGATCGACATTCCCCAGCACCGCAGCATCCACACCGCCCGCCGCCGCCGAAACCCCCGCACTCACCGGCGCCCGCCGCACCCCAGGGAGAGCCCCGTACCCTCGACCGCGGGAGAGAACGTCACGCCCGGTCGGAGTCCTCGAAGATCAGGATCGTCCGCGTCGAGCGGATCGACGGGATCGCCTGGATGTCCTCCAGCACGATGCGGCGCAGGTCGCGGGCGTCGTTCGCGCGCACGAGCAGCAGCACGTCGAAGTCGCCGCCGACGAGCGCCATGTGCTCGATCTCCGGGATCGCCCGGAGCCGCGCGCTCACCTCCTGCCAGGTGGCCTGCTCGATCGCGAGCGTGACATAGGCACTCGCGTGATGCCCCAGCAGCACGGGGTCGGTGCGCACGGTGTATCCCGTGATCACCCCGGCGTCGGTGAGGCGCTTGATCCGCGCATGCGCCCCCGCCCGCGAGATGTGCACCGCCTCGGCGATTGCGGTCATGGACGCCCGCGCATCCCGCCGCAGCTCCGCGAGGATCGCGCGATCCGTCTCGTCCAGCGCCGCCATGACACCCCTCTCGCGTCCGGGAAATCCTGACACTTCGGACGCCATTCTGACATGTGAAGCGCAATCGTCCACGATCACCCGACGGATCTTGGATGAGTGTCGCATGCGCGGCATGCTGTCCTCATCGAGTTCGGCAAGGAAGGCGGACGGATGCAGCCCCACGACATGCTCCCGCGCGACACCGCGGTACGACTGATCGCCGAGGACGGGACCACCCTCCCCGACGAGATCTACGCGCTCCCCGCCGCCGACGTCCTGCTGTCGGCGTACCGCGGCCTCGTCGAAGGCCGTCGCATCAACGATCAGGCCGGCGCGCTCGTGCGCCAGGGCCGCCTCGCGGTCTACCCCTCGTCGCACGGCCAGGAGGCCTGCCAGGTGGCCGCGGCGATGGTGCTCGGCGACACCGACTGGCTCTTCCCCACCTACCGCGACTCCGTCGCCGTCATCGCCCGCGGCGTCGCGCCTGCGGAGGCGACGGTGCTCCTCAAGGGCGACTGGCACTCGGGCTACGACGTCCGCGCGCACCGCGTCGCCCCGCAGGCGACCCCGCTCGCGACGCAGCTCCTGCACGCGGTCGGCTTCGCGCAGGCGGCGAGGCACCGCGGCGAGGACACCGTGGTGCTCGCGCTCTGCGGCGACGGCGCGACGAGCGAGGGCGATTTCCACGAGGCGATGAACTTCGCCGCCGTCTTCCACGTCCCGGTCGTGTTCTTCGTGCAGAACAACGAGTTCGCGATCTCGGTCCCCCTCTCCCGGCAGACCGCCGCCCCCTCCCTCGCCCACAAGGCGGTCGGCTACGGCATGCCGGGGCAGCGCGTCGACGGCAACGACGTGGCCGCGGTCCTCGCGGTGCTCACGGAGGCCGTCGACCGCGCCCGCGCCGGTGGCGGCCCCTCTCTCGTCGAGGCGCACACGTACCGCATGCAGGCGCACACCAACGCCGACGACGACACCCGCTACCGCGAACGCGAGGAGGTGCAGGCCTGGCTCGCCCGCGATCCGCTGCTCCGCCTGCGCGCGCACCTCACCGCGACGGGGACGCTGGACGACGAGGCCGAGACGCGCTTCGCCGCGGGCGCGGAGGAGATCGCCGCCGCCATGCGCACCGCCCTGAACACCGATGCGGAGCTCGACCCGGAAGACCTCTTCCGCTTCGTGACCGCGACCCGCTCGCCCCAGCGGGAGGAGCAGTGGCAGCTCCTCCGCGACGAGATCGCCCGCTCCCACCCCGCCGAGACGATGACGACCGGAGGCGCCCGATGACCATCGCCGAGCACGAGACGCCGGTCGCGACGACCGTCGGCACCACCACGACCATGACCATGGCCGCCGCCCTCAACCGCGCCCTCGCGGACGCCCTCGCCGCCGACCCCGACGTGGTCGTGTTCGGAGAGGACGTGGGAGCCCTGGGCGGCGTGTTCCGCATCACCGACGGGCTCACCGCCCGCTTCGGCGAGGACCGCTGCTTCGACACCCCGCTCGCGGAGTCCGGCATCATCGGCACCGCCGTCGGCATGGCGATGAACGGGATGCGCCCTGTGGTCGAGATGCAGTTCGACGCCTTCGCCCTCCCCGCGTTCGAGCAGATCGTCAGCCACGTCGCGAAGCTCGGCAACCGCACCCGCGGCGGGATGCGCATGCCGCTCGTGATCCGCATCCCCTTCGGCGGCGGCATCGGGGGCGTCGAGCACCACTGCGACTCGTCCGAGGCGTACTACGCGCACACGCCCGGCCTCACGGTCGTGAGCCCGTCCACCCCGCAGGACGCCTACTCGCTGCTCCGCGCGGCCATCGCCTTGCCGGACCCCGTGGTCTTCCTGGAACCGAAGAAGCTCTACTGGTCGAAGGGCGAGGTCGACACCGCGGTGACCGCGGAGATCGGCTCGGCGCGCATCGCCAGGGACGGCACCGATGTGACCCTCCTCGCGTACGGGGCCTCCGTGCCGCTCGCGCTGGAGGCGGCGGAGGTCGCCGCGGGCGAGGGACGCAGCGTGCAGGTGGTCGACGTGCGCTCCCTCTCCCCCTTCGACGACGAGACGGTCACCGCGGCGGTGCGGTCCACGGGACGAGCCGTCGTGATCGCCGAGGCCCCGGGCTTCGTCAGCGTCGCCTCCGAGATCCAGGCCCGGGTGTTCGAGCGCTGCTTCGAGTACCTGGAGGCCCCCGTGCGGCGGGTGACCGGGTTCGACACCCCGTACGCGCCGCCGAAGTTCGAGCACTGGTATCTGCCGGACGTCGATCGGGTGCTCGACGCGATCGACACGCTGCACTGGGAGGACGACGCATGAGCACGCCTGTGAAGACCGCCGCCCGCGTGTTCCGCCTGCCCGACCTCGGCGAGGGACTGACCGAGGCCGGCCTCGTGCAATGGCTGGTGGCCGTCGGCGACACGATCACGACCGACCAGGCCATCGCCGAGGTCGAGACCGCGAAGAGCGTCGTCGAACTGCCCTCGCCGTTCGCCGGAGTCGTGACCGCCCTGCACGGCACCCCCGGCGACACCATCGACGTCGGGGCCCCGGTGCTGGAAGTCGCCGACCCCGGCAGCGAGGAGACCGCGTCCGCGCCGCAGCCCCCCGCCACGCAGCCCGAGCACGAGGCGTACCGGCAGGAGGAGCGTGCGGGGTCGGGCAACGTCCTCATCGGGTACGGCACCTCCGCGTCCGCCTCGACGGGTCGGCGACGGCGCCCCGCGGCGCCACGCCCCACGCCGGCGCCGGCCTCGACAGCGCCCGCACCCGCAGCACCCGCCTCGACCGCTCCGGAGTCAGCCGCACCGGTCGCCCGCGACGCCGCACGACCCGCTCCGGTCGCCGTGCGATCGCCGCTCGTGCGGCGCCTCGCCCGCGATCTGGGCCTCGACGTGCACGCGATCTCCCCCACCGGAGCGGACGGGGCGATCACCCGCGCCGACGTGCTGCGCGCCGCCGTGGACCTCGCCGTGGACGGCGTCGCCGCGGCCCCGACGCCGACCTCCGCGACCGCTCCCACCGGCGAGATCGACGGCCTCCCGGTCCGCAGCAGGGAGCGCCTCTCCCCGCTGCGTCGCACCGTGAGCGCCCGGCTCGCCCGCAGCCGCTCGGAGATCCCCGAGGCCACCGTGTGGGTCGACGTCGACGCCACCGACCTCTGGAATCTCCGCGCTCAGATGGCTCCCGACGGCGGGAAGGCCCCGTCGATCACGGCGCTGCTCGCGCGGTTCGTGCTCCTCGCGCTCGAGGACTACCCCGTGCTCGCCTCGCGGCTCAGCGACGACGGCTCCGAGCTGATCTCGTTCGAGGGCGTGAACCTCGGCGTCGCCGCCGACACCGAACGCGGCCTCCTCGTCCCGGTCGTCCCGCACGCGCACCGGCTCACGGTCACCGACCTCGACGCCGCCCTGCGCGAGCTCGCGGCGACCGCGCGCGCCGGCACCCTGCCGCCCGAGCGGCTCCGCGGATCCACCTTCACCCTCAACAACTACGGCGGGCTCGGGGTCGACGGCTCGGCGGCGATCATCAACCACCCCGACGTCGCGATCCTCGGCATCGGCCGGATCATCGAGCGCCCCTGGGTCGTGGACGGGGCGATCGTGCCGCGTCGCATCGTCCAGCTCTCCCTCGTGTTCGACCACCGGGTCTGCGACGGCGGGTACGCGGCGGGATTCCTCCGCCGCGTGGTGGAGCTCATCGAGCATCCGCTCCGCGCCTTCGGGAGGGTCTGAGGTCGATCCGGCCGGCGAACCCTCGTGGGCGGAGCGCCGATACGCTACGCTCGGCGATTACTGACCGATCATTCGGTAAGTCATCGCCGACGTACCCGCGTCGGTGCTCCCCCCTCGCAGAACAACGGAGTTCGCATGACCTCAGCCACCGCAGCCGCCTCGTCGACCGGAAGGATGCCCGCAGAGGAGCGGCGCGTCCTCGCCGGCACCCTCGTGGGGACGTCGATCGAATGGTACGACTTCTTCATCTACGCCCAGGCGGCGGGCCTCGTGCTCGCCCCGCTCTTCCTCGCTCCCATCGCGGAGTCGAGCCCCGGGCTCGCCCAGGTGCTCTCGTTCGCGACCATCGGCATCTCGTTCCTCTTCCGCCCGCTCGGTGCGATCGTCGCCGGGCACCTCGGCGACAAGCTCGGCCGGAAGAAGATGCTCGTCTTCACCCTCGTGATGATGGGACTGTCCACGTCCCTCATCGGCCTGCTGCCGACGTACGCCGCCATCGGCGTCGCCGCCCCGATCCTCCTGATCCTCCTGCGCATCCTGCAGGGCTTCTCGGCCGGCGGCGAATGGGGCGGCGCAGCCCTGATGGCCGTCGAGCACGCCCCGTCGGCGCGACGCGGCCTGTTCGGCGCGTTCCCGCAGATCGGCGTGCCGGTCGGCATGATCCTCGCCACCTTCACCCTGTGGGCGCTCACGAGTTCGATGTCTCCCGAGGCCTTCCTCGAGTGGGGCTGGCGTATCCCGTTCCTGCTCTCCATCGTGCTCATCGCGGTCGGCTACGTCATCCGCCGCGCCGTCGACGAGAGCCCCGTGTTCGAAGACCTCCGTCGCCGCCGCAAGGAGGCCTCGGCCCCGCTCGGACAGCTCTTCCGCGCGCACACGAAGAAGGTCGTGCTCACGGCCGTCATCTTCATCGCGAACAACGCCGCGGGCTACCTGCTGATCGCCTTCTTCGCGACGTACGCGGTCACGGGCCTCGGCATGGAGCGCCCGCCGGTGCTGCTGGCGACGACGCTGGCCTCGTTCGGGTGGCTGATCTTCACCCTCTGGGGCGGGGCGCTCTCCGACCGTCTCGGCCGGATCCGCACGTTCCAGATCGGGTACGTCGCCCTTGCGGTGTGGGCGATCCCGATGTGGTTCCTCATCGACACGGCGAACATCGTCTGGTACTTCGTGGCCCTGTTCGTCATGACGTTCGCACTCGGACTCTCGTACGGCCCGCAGGCGGCGCTGTACGCCGAGATGTTCCCTGCGAACGTGCGGTACTCGGGCGTCTCGATCGGCTACGCCCTCGGGGCGATCCTCGGCGGCGCGTTCGCACCGATGATCGCGGAGGCGCTGCTGAACCAGTTCCACGCCGCGTGGACGATCGGCGTGTACATCGCGGTCGCGTCGATCGTCTCGCTCATCGGCGTCTCGCTGGTGAAGGAGACGAAGGGCGTGGATCTCAGCGTCTGACGCCCGGTCCGGGATCGCGGCCGGCCGTGCGCCTGTGCCATAATTACCTTACGATCGGTCAGTAATTCACGACCGGCCGCTCCCGGACCACACCAGGACGACGAAGTCAGGAGATCCGCATGCCAGAGGCCTACCTCGTCGGAGGGGTCCGCACACCGGTCGGCCGTTACGGCGGCACCCTCTCCGCCGTCCGTCCCGACGACCTCGCGGCGCTCGTGGTCGGCGAGGCCGTGCGCCGCGCCGGGCTCGACCCGGCGCGTACCGAGCTGGACGAGGTCATCCTCGGCGCCGCCAACCAGGCCGGAGAGGACAACCGGAACGTGGCCCGGATGGCCGTGCTCCTCGCCGGTCTCCCCGACACCGTGCCGGGCATCACGGTCAACCGCCTGTGCGCCTCCGGAATGTCCGCCGTGACCATGGCCGCGCAGGCGATCCGCGCGGGCGACGCCGATCTCCTCGTCGCCGGCGGCGTCGAGTCCATGACCCGCGCCCCCTGGGTGCAGGCCAAACCGGAGAAGGCGTGGGCGAAGCCCGGAGCCGCCTTCGACACCTCCATCGGCTGGCGCTTCCCGAACCCGCGGCTCGCCGCGCGGGACAAGGCCACCTTCACCATGCCGGAGACGGCGGAGGAGGTGGCCCGCGTCGACGGCATCACGCGCGCCGAGGCCGACGCCTTCGCCGTCCGCTCCCAGCAGCGCGCCGCCGCCGCGATCGCCGCGGGCCGCTTCGCCCCGGAGATCGTCGGCGTGCCGGTCCGCGACGGCGAGGTGCTCGTCGACGAGGGCCCGCGTCCGGACACGACCCTCGAGGTGCTCGCGCGCCTCCGCCCCGTCGTGGCCGGCGGAGAGGTCGTCACGGCCGGCAATTCCAGCGCCCTCAACGACGGCGCCTCGGCCGTGCTCGTGGCGAGCGCCGAAGCCGTCGAGCGCCACGGACTGACGCCCCGCGCGCGGATCGTCGTCGGCACCTCCGCCGCCCTGGCTCCGGAGATCATGGGACTCGGACCGGTCCCCGCGACGGAGAAGGCGCTGCGCCGTTCGGGGCTCTCCCTCGACGACATCGGCGCGGTGGAGCTCAACGAGGCGTTCGCCTCGCAGTCGCTCGCCTGCATCCGGCGGCTCGGCCTCGACGAGGACCGCGTGAACGCCGACGGCGGAGCCATCGCCCTCGGCCACCCTCTCGGCTCGTCCGGCTCACGCCTGCTCGTGACGCTGATGGGACGCATGGAGCGCGAGGACTCCCGCTACGGCCTCGCCACGATGTGCGTCGGCGTCGGCCAGGGCGCGGCCGTGATCCTGGAGAAGGTGTGAGGGGCGCGGACGAGCCGCTGCTCGTCACCCGCACCGCGGACCGCGTCGTCGCGACCCTGAACCGTCCGCACAAGCGCAACGCGATCGACCAGGCCACGATCGACGCCCTGCACGCGCTGTGCGCCGAGCTGGAGGAGACGCCGCGCACGCTCATCCTCACCGGCGCCGACGGGGTGTTCGCGGCGGGCGCCGACATCGCGGAGCTCCGGGACCGTCGCGCCGACGACGCCCGTCGCGGCATCAACGCCCACGCGTTCGTCCGCGTCGCGGAGCTGCCGATGCCGGTGATCGCCGCGATCGACGGCTACGCGCTCGGCGGTGGCGCGGAACTCGCGTATGCCGCCGACATCCGCCTCGCGACGCCGACCCTGAAGATCGGCAACCCGGAGACCGGCCTGGGCATCCTCGCCGCCGCCGGAGCGAGCTGGCGGCTCAAGGAGATCGTGGGCGACGCCCGTGCCATCGAACTGCTGCTCACCGGCCGCACCGTGCACGCCGAGGAGGCCCTCCGCATCGGGCTCGTCTCCTCGCTGCACGAACCCGCCGATCTCCTCGCCGCCGCCCACGCGGTCGCCGACCGCATCTCCCGCAACGACCCCGCGGCGACCATCGCGACCAAGCGGGTCTTCCGGGCGCCGCGCGACCAGCACCCCGCAGCCGACCTCGAGGAGCAGGCCGCGCTGTTCGACAGCCCGGAGAAGCACCGTCGCATGACCGCCTTCCTGGAACGGAGAGACCGATGAGCACGCCCTCCTCCCCCGAGGCCGCAGTCCCGGCCCGCGTCGGCGTGCTGGGTGGCGGACGCATGGGCGCCGGTATCGCCCACGCCTTCCTCCTCGCCGGATCCCCCGTGACCGTCGTCGAGCGGGACGACGACGCCGCCGCGGCCGCCGCCGCCCGCGTGCACGCGTCGATCGACGCCTCGCTCTCCCGCGGCACGGCCGTCGAGACCGCCGAGGCGTATCGCGCCCGCTTCGCGACCGGAACCGACACCGCACTGCTCGCGGACTGCACCCTCGTCGTCGAAGCCGTCCCGGAGGAGCTGTCGCTCAAGATCGAGGCGCTCACCCGTGTCGAGCAGCACCTCGCGGACGATGCGGCGCTCGCGTCCAACACCTCGTCCATCTCGATCGACGAGCTCGCAGCCGTGCTCGACCGCCCCACCCGGTTCCTCGGGATGCACTTCTTCAACCCCGTGCCCGCCTCCACGCTCGTGGAGGTCGTGCGCGGCGCCGCGACCGCGCCGGACCTCGTCGCGGACGCGGCTTCCTGGGTCCGCGCGCTGGGCAAGACGCCCATCGTCGTCGCCGACGCCCCCGGTTTCGCGTCCTCCCGCCTCGGCGTCGCCCTCGGCCTCGAGGCGATCCGGATGCTCGAGGACGGCGTCGCCGACGCCGCCGACATCGACGCCGCCATGACCCTCGGCTACAAGCACCCGGTCGGGCCGCTCCGGCTCACCGACATCGTCGGGCTGGACGTCCGGCTCGGCATCGCCGAGTACCTCGCGGCGCACCTCGGCCCGCGCTTCGAACCCCCGGCCCTGCTGCGCCGCCTCGTCGCCGAGGGACACCTCGGCCGCAAGAGCGGACGCGGCTTCTACGAATGGGACGACTGATGAAGGGAACCCCGATGACCGAGATCCTCCCCAGCTACGTGCAGGGCTCCTGGTGGACGCCCGCCTCCGATGCGGACGCCACCGAGGTGCGCGACGCCTCGACCGGAGAGACGGTCGCCCGCGTCTCCACGACCGGCCTCGACCTCGGCGCGGCGCTCGACTTCGCCCGCACCACCGGTCAGGCGTCCCTCGGGGAGCTCACGTTCCACCAGCGCGCCGTGCTGCTCAAGCAGCTCGCGCTCGCGTTGACCGCCCGCAAAGAGGAGCTGTACGCGCTCTCCAGCCGCACCGGCGCCACCGCGCAGGACTCCTGGGTCGACATCGACGGCGGCATCGGCGTGCTCTTCGCGTACTCCAGCAAGGGCCGCCGCGAGCTGCCGAACGCGAAGGTCTACGTCGACGGCGCCGTGGAGAACCTCTCGCGAGACGGCTCCTTCCTCGGTCGGCATATCTACACCCGGCTGCCCGGGGTGGCGGTGCAGATCAACGCCTTCAACTTCCCCGTGTGGGGCTCGCTGGAGAAGTTCGCGCCGGCCTTCCTCGCCGGTGTCCCCACGGTCGTGAAGCCCGCCACCCCCACCGGGTACCTCACCGAGGCCATGGTGCGGGTGATGGTCGAGTCCGGTCTGCTGCCCGAGGGGTCGCTGCAGCTCGTGTCCGGCAGCGTGCCCGACCTCTTCGACCACCTCCGCCTGGGCGACCTCGTCGCGTTCACCGGTTCCGCGTCGACGGCCGAGCGGCTCCGGGCGCACGACTCGGTGCAGACCGGCGGGGTCCGCTTCACCAGCGAGACCGACTCGATCAACGCCTCGGTCCTCGGCACGGACGCCGCCTCCGGCACCCCGGAGTTCGACGCCTACGTGAAGCAGCTCGTCGCGGAGATGACGTCGAAGGCCGGGCAGAAGTGCACCGCGATCCGGCGGGCGATCGTGCCGGAGGACGCGGTGGACGACGTGATCGCCGCCGTGCGCGACCGGCTCGCGGCGCGGATCGTCGTGGGCGACCCGCGCGCCGAGGGCGTGACGATGGGACCGCTCGCCTCGACGGCCCAGCGCGACGAGGTGCTCCGGCAGGTGGCGCGACTCCGCGAGGGCGGCGGCGAGCTCGTGATCGGCTCCCCCGAGGCCCCGACGGTCCGCCGTGCGGACGGCAGCGAGGGCCCGGCGGAGGACGGCGCGTTCGTGGCGCCGATGCTCCTGCGCTTCACCGATGCGACGAGCCCCGCCGTGAACGAGATCGAGGCGTTCGGCCCCGTCTCCAGCATCCTCGGCTACCGCACGCTGGACGAGGCGGCGGCGCTCGTGGCCCGGGGCGGCGGCTCGCTCGTGACGAGCGTCGCGACGCACGACCCGGAGGTGGCGACGACGCTGGCCGCGGGGATCGCGGCGTACAACGGCCGCGTGCTCTTCCTCGACCGCGACGACGCCCGCAGCTCGACCGGACACGGCTCCCCGCTCCCGAACCTCGTGCACGGCGGCCCCGGCCGCGCGGGCGGCGGCGAGGAGCTCGGTGGCATCCGGGCGGTGCTGCACCACATGCAGCGCACGGCGGTGCAGGGCTCCCCGGAGATGATGACCGCGCTCACCGGGGTGTGGCACCAGGGGGCCTCGGCCCGTCCGTTCGACGCCGGCGACGGCGTGCACCCCTTCCGCAAGTCGCTGGCGGAGCTGCGCATCGGGGACCAGGTCGTCAGTCCCTCACGCACCGTCAGCCTCGACGACATCGAGACGTTCGCGGCGTTCACGGGCGACACGTTCTACGCGCACATGGACGAGGCGTCGGCGGCGGCGAACCCGTTCTTCCCCGGACGCGTGGCCCACGGCTACTTGCTCGTGTCGTGGGCGGCGGGGCTCTTCGTCGACCCGGCTCCCGGGCCCGTGCTCGCGAACTCCGGGCTGGAGAACCTGCGCTTCGTGACCCCGGTCTCCCCCGGCGACGAGATCCGCGTCGAGCTCACCGCCAAGCAGATCACGCCGCGGGAGACCGACGAGTACGGCGAGGTGCGCTGGGACGCGGTCCTGAAGAATCAGGACGACGAGCTCGTCGCGACCTACGATGTCCTGACCCTCGTCGCGAAGGAGCTCACCCCCGCCGCATAGTCCCCCGAGACCCCGGGCACTCGTCGAGGCCCCGCCCTTCCCACGCGGAGAGGGCGGGGCCTCGGCGCGAAGCCGGGGTCTCGCGGGTCAGGGATGGCGGAGGCCGTCGAGGGCGATCGCGACGACGTCGTCCGCGAGACGATCGGCGCCCTCGCGACCGCCGGGGCGGTACCACTCGACGATCGAGTTGATCATGCCGAACGTCAGGCGGGCGACGACGGCCGCATCGATGTCGGAGCGCAGGGAGCCCTCGGCCTGCGCCTCCGCGACGAGAGCGGTGATGCGGCGGTCGAACGCACGCCGCCGGGTGAGGGCACGGCGCTCCACCTCGGTGTTCCCGCGCACGCGCAGCAGCAGCGTCACGGCGGGGAGCTGGTCCACGAGCACATGGACGGCCCCGCGGAGCACGCGCTCCAGGCGGGCGACCGCATCGGCGGCTCCCCCGCTGTCCGGGAGGGGCGCGTCGACCACCGCCTCCAGCCCGCCGAGGGCGCTGTCGAGGGCGCGGTCGAGGATCTCGTCCTTGGACCCGAAGTGATGGTAGATCGCCGACTTCGACAGCCCGAGGCGCTCCGCGAGCATCCCGATCGAGGTCGCGTCGTAGCCGTGCTCGTTGAAGGCGGCCACCGCGACGGCGAGGATCCCCTGCTGGTCGTACCCGGGGCGGCCGCGCCGCGTGGTCTGCATCTCGGACATCCCCTTCAGTCTCGCACCGCCCGCCGCGCTCATCGCGGAGGTCGCCGCCGAGACCCCCGCGTGTCAACGCAGGTCATACACGCGCTTGTACTTGCCCTCGCTACGCGGCAGTGCCCCCGGCTCCTCCAGCCGCACGGCGACCGACGAGCCGATGAACACCTTGATGCGCTGCACGAGCACCTGTGCCGCCGCCTCGCACGTCTCCACGGAGAGGTCGGGATGGCGCTCGATGCGCACGGTGAGGGCGTCCATCCGGCCCTCCTTCGTCAGCTCCAGGATGAAGTGCGGGGTGAGCTGCTCGATGCCGAGGACCAGCTCCTCGATCTGCGTCGGGAAGAGGTTGACGCCGCGCAGGATGATCATGTCGTCGTTGCGTCCAGTGACCTTCTCCATGCGCCGCATCCCCGGCCGCGCCGTGCCAGGGAGCAGACGGGTGATGTCCCGCGTGCGGTACCGGATGACGGGGAAGGCCTCCTTGGTGAGCGACGTGAAGACGAGCTCCCCCCGCTCGCCGTCCGGAAGCGCCTGCAGCGTGTCGCCGTCGATCACCTCCGGCAGGAAGTGGTCCTCCCACAGGTGCGGGCCGTCCTTGGTCTCGAGGCATTCGTTGCCGACGCCGGGCCCCATGACCTCGCTGAGTCCGAAGATGTCGAGGGCGTCGATGCCGAGCCGCTGCTCCAGCTCGTGCCGCATCTCGTTGGTCCAGGGCTCCGCGCCGAGCACCGCGACCTTGAGCGAGGTGGACCGCGGGTCGATGCCCTGCGCGGCCATCGCGTCGGCGATCGTGAGTAGGTAGCTCGGCGTGCACAGGATCGCGTCCGGCTCGAATTCGCGGATGAGCTGCACCTGGCGCGCGGTCTGCCCGCCCGACATGGGGATCACGGTCGCTCCCAGCGCCTCGATCCCGGCATGCGCGCCGAGCCCACCCGTGAAGAGGCCGTAGCCGTAGGCGTTGTGCACCTTCATCCCGCGCCGGATCCCGCTGGCCCGGAGCGAGCGGGCCACGAGCGACCCCCATCGGTCGAGGTCGCCACGCGTGTAGCCGACGACGGTCGGGCGCCCCGTGGTGCCGCTGGACGCGTGGATGCGGGCGACGTCCGCCATCGGCACCGCGAACATCCCGAACGGGTACGTCTCGCGCAGGTCGTCCTTGGTGCTGAACGGCAGCCGGTGCACGTCGTCGAGCGTGCGGATGTCGTCGGGGTGCACGCCAGCCTCATCGAACTTCCGCGTGTAGAGCGGGACGTTGCGGTAGGCGTGCTGCACGGTCCACCGCAGGCGCTCGAGCTGGAGCTGCTCGATCTCGGCGCGGCTCATCCGCTCCTCGGGGTCGAGCTCATCGGCCGTGGGCGGGCGGAGGGCGGAGGCGGGGGCGGTCATCGTCGACACGGGGACTCCTCGGGACGGGGGCGGGGTCAGAAGGTGCGGGAAGTCGTGCGGGAGCGGCCGCGGAACTCGGCGACCGCGTCGCCGTGCTCGTCCACGACCGTCACGTCGTAGAGGCCGGAGCGACCGGTGCGGGCGCGGCGGACGGCGGTCGCGGTGAGGGTCTGCCCCGCGACGGTGGGCTTGAGGAACGAGATGTCGGCACCGGCGGCCACCGTCACCCGATCGTCCTCGTTGCACGCGATCGCGAAGGCGGTGTCGGCGAGCGCGAACACGAGCCCGCCGTGGGTGATCTGGAAGCCGTTGGTCATGTCCTCGCGGACGCGCATCGACACGACCGCGTGCCCCGGGTCGTCGCGTTCGATCACGAGCCCGAGCATCGCGGAGGCTCGGTCACGTTCCATCATGGCCCGGTTCGGCCGCACGGCCTCCGCCGTATCCGTCGCCTCCGTCATCGCCGACCTCCTCGTCGCGCTGGGACGGGACGACCGCGTCCCGTCCGCCCATACTAACTGAACGATCGGTCAGTAACGCAAGGGAGTCGGAACAACGGTCGACGGTTCACCTGATCGCGAGCGGCGGCCAGAGGGTCGCGTCCTCCACGGTCACCCCTGTGATGACGGCCGCGGGGTCCGCAGCATCCCGATCGGCGCGGAAGCGGATGACACCCCCTTCGCGCGTCGCTGACTGGTAGAAGTACTCGCCCGACGAGACGATGCGGATGTAGGTGCCCTCCGGGAATGCGGCGGCCGCCTCCGTCACCGGCGCGCCGATGCGGACTCCGCCCGTCGCGGGCAGGACGGCACCGTCCGGCTCGACGTCGCCCTGCACGTTCGCGATGCCGGCGGTGATCCCCGCGAGCGTCGTGCCATCGTCCGTGAACTGCAGCAGGAGCGTGCTCGCGTCGTCCCCACTCGTGAGGCGCACCAGCGTGTTCGAGCCGCCGGCGGCCTGCGCGGTCGCCCCAGGGACCGCCGCCAACGCCTCCTCGCGAGACATACCCAGCTGGAGCGGTCCGACGCCCGTCGCGGTCATCTCCCATTCGCTCCACGGGGCGGCGGGATCGGCCGTCTCCGGCGTCGCCGTCGCGGGCGGCGTGGCGGTCAGCTTCTCCACGAAGGCGGTCTTCGCTTCCCCCGCGCGGTCGCGCAGGAGCAGCGCCGCACGCTCGGCGTCGAACTCCGATCCATCCCTGGCCGGCTGCCACAGGTGCACGATGACGTTCCCCACCGCGGCGAAACCGTGGTGCGCCCGCCAGGCGCTCTGCCCCGAGCCCATCTCCAGGGTTCCGGCGAAGGCCCGGACGCCGTCCGTCTCCGGCGCCGCGACGGCGGCGAAGGTTCCCGTCCCCTGCGCATCGAACTGCGCACACTGCTCGACCGTGTCGAGGAGCTCGTCCATGCGCGACGCGGCGATGTCGTCAGACGGGAACTGCAGGATCTCCTGCTTCCCACTCATGCCCGTGTCGTCCGCGTTCACCCACGGCACGGTACGCGCGCCGATGCTGCCCATGGAGGCTTCCATGATCAGCAGCACGCAGACCGCCGGCGTGAACTCCGGCCCGCCGCCGTCGGAATACTGCAGGAGCGTGTCCTCGACCTCCGTCGCCGGAGGCGCGGAGGGAAGAAGGTCGGCGACCTCGGCCGGCGTGAGCGCGAAGGCGTCGAGCTCGTCGCCGACGAAGAGGAGGGGCCCGGCATAGGGATCAGGAGTGGGCGTCGGGGTCTCCGGCGCCCGTGATGCGGTCGCCGTGGGTGTCGCCTCCGGCGTCGCCGCGCACCCCGGGAGCACGACCAGCACTCCCGCCACCACCGCCGCGAGGAGCGCCGCTCCTCGCATCTTCCGCCCGCCGTGCACCGTCGCCGACATGAACCCTCCGCATGATCATGTGCGCCGTGAACACGGCGCCCCCTGAGGGAAGAGTAGCGGTCGGGAGACACCCCGAACCCGCCCGCACACGGTCGATATGCGAACGAGACACTAGTCATGCCACGGACGGCATACAAGCCATGCCGATCGCATCCGCAGGAGCCGTGCGGCTCAGCCGGCGCCGCCTCCGCCGAGCACGAGAGCTGCTGCCTGCCGCGCCTCCGCAGCGGTCGCCGCGCGGCTCGCCCCCTCCGCCGCCCGCCGGCACTCGTCCGGGCCCACCGCGTCGAGCGCGGCCGCCACCCGCCCGAGCGCGCGAGGCGTCATCGACAGCGAGGTCGCGCCGAGCCCGACGAGTACCGGAGCGAGCGCGGGATCACCGGCCGCCTCCCCGCAGATCCCGACCGGCTTGCCCGCCGCTCGCCCCGCCGCCCCGACCGTCCCGATCAGCCGCAGCACCGCCGGCTGCCAGGGGTCGTTGAGATCGGCGAGCGCGCTGGACAGCCGGTCGGCGGCCAGAGTGTACTGCGCGAGATCGTTGGTTCCCAGGCTCACGAAGTCCACGACCTCGAACAGCTCGGCAGCCAGCAGCGCCGCCGCCGGGGTCTCGATCATGATCCCCGCTCTGTCCAGCCCCGCGGCACGACACCGCGCGGCGAAGTCCGCCGCCTCGTCGACCGTGGCGACCATCGGCGCCATGACCTCCACGTCCGCGGATTCCGCGTCGGCAGCCCTGGCGAGCGCGCGGAGCTGGTCGTCGAGCAGCGCTGGGCGGCGACGGGAGAGACGCAGGCCCCGGACGCCGAGCGCCGGGTTGTCCTCGTCGTCGTCGTTCGCGAACGGCAGGGGCTTGTCGCTCCCCGCATCCAGCGTGCGCACGACCACCTTGCGTCCGGGGAACGCGCGAAGGACCCCGCGGTACGCCTCCACCTGCTCCTCGATGCTCGGCGCTTCGGTCCGGTCGAGGAAGCAGAACTCGGTGCGGAACAGTCCGACCCCCTCGGCGTGCGCCGCCGCGGCGCTCCCGGCATCCGATGCCCCTCCGACGTTGGCCAGGAGCGGCACGCGGGTCCCGTCGGCGAGACGGCCCCGTCCATCGAAGGTGACGACGACCGCCGCGGCCCGTGCCTCGGCGATCTCCGCCTCGTCCGGGTCGACGTGGATGGAGCCGTGGTCGCCGTCGACGAGGACCATGGCACCCTCGGGGATCCCCGTCGATCCGGCCACCCCGACCACGGCGGGCAGTCCCAGCGCGCGCGCGATGATCGCCGTGTGCGAGGTCGGCCCGCCGTCCGCTGTCACGAGGGCGACGCAGCTGCCCCCTTCCAGCGCCGCGGCGTCGGCGGGAGCCAGGTCGGTCGCGACGAGCACGAACGGCTCGTCACGCTCGGGGACCCCTGGCATGTCCACCCGGAGGATCTCGGCGATCATGCGGTCGCGGACGTCACGGATGTCGGCGGCGCGTTCCGCCATCCTCCCGCCGAGAGCCGTGAGTGCCGCTTCGTGCGCCGCGGACGTCTCCCAGACCGCTCGCGCCGCCGTCCGCCCCTGTGCGCGCACGAGGGCGGTGGCTTCGGCGACGAGCTCCGGATCGGAGGCGAGGAGCCGTGACGCGTCCAGGATCGCCCGCGCCTCTCCGCGCGCCCGCTCGGCGCGCGATCGCAGCTGATCGGCGACGGCGACCGCCGCCCATTCGATCGTGGAGACCTCGGCCTCCCGACCCTCCGGCGGGACGACGGTCTCGGCATCCGGTTCCGGGAGTGCCGGTGCGAGGGACACCGCCCTCGCGGCCACCCGTCCGGGACTGACGCCACGGCCCTGCAGCACGGCTCCGGGGACGATCTCGGGCGTCGACACGGGAACCTCGTCCGCGACGGTGTCCTGCGCGTTCGTCGGCGCCGATCCGGGGGCGCTCTCGGCGGCGCCCTCGTCCGTCTCGACGCCCTCGCCGAACCCTCCCTGGAAGAGCGAGACCAGGCGGTCGATCGCCGCCTCGGCGTCCGCTCCCCGACCGGTGAGCTCGATCTCGGTCCCCTGACGCGCCCCGAGCGCGAGCAGCCGGGTCAGGCTTCCGGCCGCGGCTTCCTGGCCGTCCGGCAGCCGCCGCAGACGGACGTCCGCGCCCGCCGCCGACTCCGCGATCAGCGCGGCGGGGCGGGCATGGATGCCGAGAGGGTTGCGCACGCGCACACGACGCGTCACGGTCTCCCCGGCCACGTCGGGCGAGGCGGAGGCGTCCCCCGCCGACACCGGCGCGGAGTCCGCTGCCGCCGTGCCTTCCGCGTCCGGCGGGAGGAGCTGGCCGGTCTTCGCCGCGAGGGCGGACGAGGCTTCGTCGGCGACCGCGTCGAGGTCGCCGCCTGCCGCCGCAGCCACGACCGCCGCGAGGAGGCCCTCGACGAACGGTGCCGGAGCCAGCCGCACCGGCACGTCGCTGCTGCGCAGCTCCAGCGCGAGCTCGGCGCTCAGCACGGCCGACCCGAGGTCCATCAGCACGAGCACGCCGTCGACCTCGGCGGCGAGCTCGTCGATCGCCGCCGACACCGCGACGGCGTCCGTCCCGAGGATCGGCGCACCCTCCGCGTCCACACCCGCACCGGCCGCCACGCGGACCTGCACGCCGCCGCCCGGCACCATCTGCAGGGCGAGTTCGAGCGCCGCCTCCCCGAGCCGGGCGCTGTGGGAGACGGCGACGATCCCGATCATCCGGCGTCCGCGAGGGCCGCGGCGAGCGTCTCGAACAGGAGCGCCGTCGAGGCGGCTCCCGGGTCGAGATGTCCGGCGCTGCGTTCACCGAGGTAGCTCGCTCTGCCCTTCCGGGCGACGAGGGGCACCGTGGCGTCACGACCGGCGGCCGCGGCGTCCGCAGCCGCCCTGGCCGCCGCCGCGGTATCCGCTCCGCCGGAGAGGGCGGCATCGAAAGCGTCGACCGCGGGGGCCATCGCATCGAACATCGTCTTGTCGCCGGCCTCGGGCTTGCCCCGCGCGACGATGCCCTCGAGCCCCGCCCGCAGTGCCGCGGCGAGCGCCGGTCCGTCCAATGTCGTCACCGCACCGGCCGACATCCCCATGCGCAGGAAGAAGGTGCCGTAGAGGGGGCCACTCGCACCGCCCACCGAGCTCACCAGGGTCATGCCGACGGACTTGAGGAGTTCGTCGATCGTCGCGGGCGTCGTCGCCGCGAGCTTCTCCCCGACCGCCGTGAAGCCCCGCGCCATGTTCGCGCCGTGGTCGGCGTCCCCGATCGCGGAGTCCAGTTCCGTGAGCCAGTCGCGCTGCGCGGTGACGGCCTCGCGGTAGCGGGAGATCCAGTCGACGAGGACGTCGGTGCCGACGGCCGCCATCACGCGCCCCACCGCAGGCCGGGGGTGTTCACCGGGGCGTCCCACAGCCGCAGCAGCTCGTCGTCGGCCTTCAGCACCGTGACGGAGCACCCGGCCATGTCGAGGGAGGTGATGTAGTTGCCCACCAGGTTCCGCGCGATCTGCACGCCGGACCTCTCCAGGATCGCGGCGACCTCGCCGTACATGAGGTAGAGCTCGATCAGGGGCGTGGCGCCCATGCCGTTGAGCATCACGATCGCGGGTCCGGTGGCGTCGAGGTCGCCGAGGATCGGCTCGACGAGCTGCCGGGCGATCTCCGACGCCGGCGCGAGCGGCTCACGATGCCGTCCCGGCTCGCCGTGGATGCCGATGCCGATCTCCATCTGATCGTCAGGGAGGTCGAAGGTGGGCTTCCCGGCGGCGGGCACCGTGCAGCTCGTGAGGGCCATGCCCATCGAGCGCCCCTGCCCATTGATGCGCTTCGCGAGGTCGACGACCGCCGCGAGGTCGCGGCCCTCCTCCGCCGCGGCTCCCACGAGCTTCTCCAGCAGGACGGTGAGGCCGACGCCGCGACGGCCGGCGGTGTAGAGCGAGTCCTGCACGGCCACGTCGTCGTCCACGACGACCGTGCCGACCTCGATCCCCTCCATCGCCGCGAGCTCGGCGGCCATCTCGAAGTTGAGCACGTCGCCCGTGTAGTTCTTGACGATGTGCAGCACGCCGGCGCCGCGGTCGACCGCCTGGGTCGCCACCTGCACGCGGTCGGGGGTGGGCGAGGTGAAGACCTCGCCGGCGACGGCCGCGTCGAGCATGCCGGTGCCGACGTAGCCGCCGTGCAGCGGCTCGTGGCCGGATCCGCCGCCCGAGACGACGGCCACCTTGCCCTGTTCCTTCGGTGTCGCCCGGGTGATGACGTGGTTCTCCAGGTCGACCGAGAGTTCAGGGTGCGCGGCGGCGACGCCCTTCAGGGACTCGACGAGGACGTCCTCCGGGGCGTTGATGAGCTTCTTCATCCTGCGATCTCCTTTGATGCGGCGTGAGTCTCGAGCAAAAATCCGAAAAGGATTCGTCAATGTCGAATATGCTCGGAGCCTGCCGGGTTGTCAAGATCGATCCGGCGACCGCAAACCCGGCTCGACGACGACCGGAAGGAGGACGCGCATGATCCAGGCGATCGACCGCGCGGCGAAGATCCTCGACCTGCTCCAGGGCGCCCGCCACCTCGGTATCACCGATCTCGCCACGGCCCTGAGCCTTCCGCCGTCGACCGTGCACGGGCTGGTGAAGTCGCTGCGCGCGCACGGCCTCGTCGCGAAGGAGCGCGGCGGACAGCGCTACATGCTCGGCCCTACCCTCCTGCGGCTGAGCAACGTGTACCTCGACACACTGGATGTGCGAGCGCGGGCGATGCGCTGGACGCAGGAACTGGCCCGGCGCACCGAGCTGTCCGTGCGCCTCGGCGCGCCGCACCTCACGGACGTCCTCGTGATCCACCACAACCTCCGGCCCGACGACAGCCCGCAGATGCTGGAGACCGGGATGGCCGTCCCCGCGCACGCCTCCGCCATGGGGAAGGTGCTCCTCGCCTACGACCAGGGCTTCCAGCAGAGCGTGTTCGCGGAGCCCCTGCGCAGCCTCACCGGCGACACCATCACTGACGTCGCCCGACTGACCCTCGAGCTGCCGGGGATCGCGGAGCGCGGGACGGCGGCCGAGACGGACGAAGCCGTGCTCGGCGAATCCTCCCTCGCCGCCCCGATCGCCGACGCCTCGAACACGATCGTCGCCGCCGTCGCCGTCGTGCTGCCGACGTCGGAGGCACCCGCATCCGACGCGACCATGCACGCGCTGCGGGACACGGCACGGAACATCTCCCGCGAACTCGGCGCGACGACCTGGCCGCCACCCGTGGCCCCCGCCGAGGACTGACGGCGTTGGTTCGGGGACCGGTGCTCAGCCGCGCAGGCCGAGCGCGAACGGCAGCACGGCCGTGGCTCCGGCCTGCCGCACCGCGCGCGCCGCGACCGTCAGGGTCCAGCGACTGTCGATGAGGTCGTCGACGAGCAGCACCGGACCG
This sequence comes from Microbacterium sp. NPDC064978, assembly GCF_044543605.1. Classification (NCBI taxonomy): domain Bacteria; kingdom Bacillati; phylum Actinomycetota; class Actinomycetes; order Micrococcales; family Microbacteriaceae; genus Microbacterium; species Microbacterium sp. NPDC064978. The sequence goes on from NZ_JBITWF010000001.1 coordinate 1,075,375, forward strand.
GCGGGGACCTCGAGATGCGCCGCGTCGAACCGATCCCACACCCCCGCGAGCCGGAACACGCTGTTCCCGCCCGCCTGCCCCGACGGACCCCCGTTCCGCCACTCCAGCGCGCCGAGGTACGGCAGCCGCCCGATCTCCGAGAGCCCGCGGGCGAGGGAGTCGACGAGCTGCGGATGCGAGCGCGACGGCATCGCGACCACAGCCATCGGCCGCTCCGCCCAGTCCCACCCGGCCAGCACGCGCACGCAGGCCTGCAGCAGCGCCGGGCTGATCGGCGCGTCCGCGGCACCCGCGGCGAAGATCTCGCGCAGCGCGCCGCCCCAGCCGAGGTCGGTGAGCCGGGCGAGGGCGCGTCCCTCGTCGGCCTGCTCCCCCGCGGGGATGCGACCGCGCACCGGCACGCCCACACGGTCGGCGCCGGTCGGCCACGCGCGGCGAGGCTCGACCGGTACACCGACCCGGTCCAGGGACTCCGTCGCCTGTGCACTCGCCGTCTGCGCGATCTCCGCCGGGAACCACACGCCCGCGCAGTTGTCGCACCGACCGCAGGGAGCCGCGGTGTCGTCGTCCAGCGCCCGCTGCAGGAAGGCCATGCGACAGCCGTCCGTGCGCTCGTACTCCAGCATGTGCTCCTGCTCCGCGACCCGTTCGGCGGCGATGCGCTCGTAGCGCTCGGCGTCGTACATCCACGGCTGTCCCGTCGCGACCCAGCCGCCCTGCACACGGCGCACGGCACCGTCCACGTCGAGCACCTTCAGCAGCAGCTCGAGGGGCGTACGACGGATGTCGACGACGGCTTCCAGCGCCGGCGTCGAGATCGGGCTGTCGCCGAGCGCCGCGATGACCCGTTCCGCCCGCTCCCGATCGGGCATCGACGCGGTCGCGAAGTAGTGCCAGATCTCGCGGTCCTCGACACCCGGGAGCAGGAGCACGTCCGCGCTCTCGCTGGCCCGCCCGGCTCGTCCGACCTGCTGGTAGTACGCGACGGGCGAGGATGGGGCACCGAGATGCACGACGAACCCGAGGTCCGGCTTGTCGAACCCCATGCCGAGGGCGCTGGTCGCGACGAGCGCCTTCACCTCGTTCCGCTTGAGCATGCCCTCCGACTCGGCGCGCTCCTCGGGATCGGTCTGGCCGGTGTAGGCGCGCACGTCGTGGCCGTGGTCGCGCAGGAATCGGGCGGTGTCGACCGCCGCCGCCACAGTCAGCGTGTAGATGATCCCGCTGCCGGGGAGGTCGTCGAGGTGACTGAGCAGCCAGGCCAGGCGGCTCGCCGAGTCCCTGAGGCGGAGCACGCCGAGCCGCAGCGAGGTGCGGGCGAGCGGCCCCCGGATCGTGAGCACGGGCACCGCCTCCGCTCCGCTCGCGCCACCAGGCAGCGCCCCGAGCTGCTCGGCCACGTCGGCCACGACGCGCGAGTTCGCCGTCGCGGTCGTCGCCAGCACCGGCACGTCGGCGGGCATCTGCGCGATGAGATCGCGGAGCCGGCGGTAGTCCGGGCGGAAATCGTGCCCCCAGTCGCTGATGCAGTGCGCCTCGTCGACGACGAGCATGCCGAGCCGCGCCACCAGCGTCGGCAGCTGCTCCTCGCGGAAGGCCGGGTTGTTCAGCCGCTCCGGGGAGACGAGCAGCACGTCGACCTCGTCCCGAGCGAGGCTGTCCTGCACCTCCGCCCATTCGTGCGCGTTCGTCGAGTTGATGGCGACCGCGCGCACCCCCGCGCGCTCGGCCGCGGCGATCTGGTCGCGCATGAGCGCCAGGAGCGGGGAGACGAGCACGGTGGGGCCGGTGCCCTGCCGGCGGCGCAGGAGGGTCGCGACGAAGTACACCGCCGACTTCCCCCACCCGGTGCGCTGCACGACCAGCGCGCGGCGACGCCCCTCCACCAGCGCCTCGATCGCCTCGAACTGGCCGTCGTGGAAGTCGACGTCGGGGCGGCCGACGAGTTCGCCGAGGGCGGCGCGGGCAGCCTCGCGGAGGGGCACGGCAGTCGTGGAGGTCATGCCTCCACTCTGCCGCAGGCCTCTGACAGGACTCTGCCCGTCGCCCACGCTCGGTGGACGACCGGCGCGGAACCCGTAGCGTGGAGGAATGATCACCCGCGAACTCGCCGTCGCGCTCCGCGATGCCGGCCTGACCTGGAAGCCCGCGGAGGGTGACCGGTTCCAGCTCGACCTCCCGGACGAGGTGGAGCTGGAGGCGGAGGCCGACGTCTTCACGGTCAGCGCGATGACCATCGAGGCGCGGCAGACGCCGGCCGGCACGGATCTCGCCTTCAACGGCACGACGGAGTGGGCGCTCGACGCCGTGACCCTCGCCGATGCGGTGTGGCTGCCGCGCGAGGACCAGCTGCGGGACCTGCTCCGCGGGACGTTCCGTGCCCTCATCCGCCTCCCCGACACGTTCCGCGTCGAGATCGAGCTCGCCGGGACTCCCCTGCTGTTCGAGCACCCGGACCCGGCGGAGGCCTACGGCCGCGCCCTGCTGGCGCTGATCTCGCGCTCCCGCTGACACGTCCTGTTGAATCGGGCCGTCGCGTGTGTCAGAATTACCTAACGATCGGTCAGTAAAGAAGGACCGGACCCCGAGGAGTCGATGATGACCAGTCCCGCAGACCTGTCCCTCGTGGACGGCGAGACCTCCGACGAGGAACGCCTGTTCGACGAGCTGATCGCGAACGAGCAGCGCATCGAGCCCCGCGACTGGATGCCCGAGGCCTATCGCAAGACCCTCATCCGGCAGATCTCCCAGCACGCCCATTCCGAGATCATCGGCATGCAGCCCGAGGGCAACTGGATCACGCGCGCCCCGAGCCTCAAGCGCAAGGCGATCCTCATGGCGAAGGTGCAGGACGAGGCCGGTCACGGGCTCTACCTCTACTCCGCCGCGCAGACCCTCGGCATCACCCGTGACGAGATGATGGACCAGCTCATCTCCGGAAAGGCGAAGTACTCGTCGATCTTCAACTACCCCACCCCGACCTGGGCCGACATGGGCGCGATCGGCTGGCTCGTCGACGGCGCCGCGATCTGCAACCAGGTGCCGCTGTGCCGCGCCTCCTACGGCCCCTACGGCCGCGCGATGGTGCGCATCTGCAAGGAGGAGTCGTTCCACCAGCGCCAGGGGTTCGAGATCCTCCTCTCGCTAATGCGGGGTACGGACGAGCAACGGCAGATGGCGCAGGACGCGGTCGACCGCTGGTACTGGCCGAGCCTGGCGATGTTCGGGCCGCCCGACGACCAGTCCCCCAACTCCGCCCAGTCGATGGCGTGGAAGATCAAGCGCTTCTCGAACGACGAGCTGCGTCAGCGGTTCGTGAGCATGCTCGTGCCCCAGGCCGAGATCCTCGGCGTCACCCTCCCCGATCCCGACCTGCGGTTCGACGAGGAGACCGGTCGCTACGAGATGGGTGAGATCGACTGGGACGAGTTCTTCCGGGTGCTGCGCGGCAACGGCCCGTGCAACGCCGAGCGTCTGGAGCGCCGCCGCACGGCGCACGACGAGGGCGCGTGGGTGCGGGAGGCCGCCGCGGAGTACGCCCGCAAGCAGCGTTCCCGCCTGACCCCTGAAGGGGCGGTGGCGTGATGGCGACCCCCGGGGCCGACCCTTCGACGAGCTCAGGGACCCAGGGACGGGAGGTCTGGCCGCTGTGGGAGATCTTCGTGCGGGCGAACCGCGGGCTGAGCCACGTGCACGTCGGCTCGCTGCACGCCCCCGACGCTGACATGGCCATCCGCAACGCCCGCGACCTCTACACCCGCCGGGGCGAGGGCGTGTCGATCTGGGCGGTCCCCGCCGAGGCGATCACCACGAGCGACCCCGACGCCAAGGGCGCGTACTTCGAGAGTCCCGCGGGTAAGAACTACCGGCATGCGGTGTACTACACCGCGTCCGAGGGGGTGCCGCACCTGTGACCCTTCGACACGCTCAGGGACCCAGCTCCGCTCAGCAAGCCGGCGACGTCCACGGGGATGCGCACGGGGACGTCTCCGTCGACGAGTTGCGGCTCAGCGAGGAGCTCGCGGGCGCCGGCACGACCGCGGCGAGCGCCGACATCGCCGAGTACGCCCTGTGGCTCGGCGACGATGCGCTCATCCTGTCGCAGCAGCTCGGCGCCTGGATCTCCCGGGCCCCCGAGCTGGAGGAGGACGTGGCGCTCGGGAACATCGCGCTCGACCTGCTCGGCCACGCCCGCTCCTTCCTGCACTTCGCGGGGACGTGGGACGGCCGTTCCGAGGACGACCTCGCCTACTTCCGCGACGAGCCGGAGTTCCGCAGCGCCTGGATCATGGAGCAGCCGAACGGCGACTTCGCGCAGACCATCGCCCGCCAGCTCGTCGCGTCCGTCTACCTCGTCGAGCTGTACGCCGCGCTCCGTGCGAGCTCCGAGCCCACCCTCGCCGCGATCGCGGAGAAGGCGCTGAAGGAGGTCGACTACCACCGCGACCACGCCGTGCAGTGGGTGCTGCGCCTGGCGGGCGGGACGGAGGAGTCGCGGCGCCGCATGATCCGTGCCCTCGCGGATGTGTGGCCGTACGTCGACGAGCTGTTCCGCGATGAACCGCTGATCGACCGGCTGGGCGACGCCGCCGTGCGACCGTCGACGCTCCGCGCGCCGTTCGACGCGGTCATCGCCACCGTGTTCGCCGAGGCCGAGCTCGCGGTGCCGCCGGTGGCGGCGTCGTCCGCGGGCGGCCGGAACGGCGCCCACGCGACCCCCTTCGGTCACCTCCTCGCCGAGATGCAGGTGCTAGCGCGACGGCATCCGGGGGCGTCATGGTGACCCGGACCACCGCCGATGTCGAGGCTCAGGCCTGGCGGATCGCCGCCGCCGTGCCGGACCCGGAGGTGCCGGTGCTCACGATCGAGGACCTCGGCGTGCTGCGGGCGGTCGAGCTCCGCGGCGAGCGCGTGGTCGTCGACATCACGCCGACCTACAGCGGGTGCCCGGCCATGGACACGATCCGCGACGACGTCGTGCTCGCGCTCACGGCGGCAGGATTCGGCGACGTCGAGGTGCGGCTCGTGCTCTCCCCCGCGTGGACGACGGATTGGATGAGCGACGCGGGGAAGCTGAAGCTCCGGGAGTACGGGATCGCGCCGCCCAGTGGCCGCGCGGCGATGCCCGCAGGTCCGATCCGACTCGCCCTCAGCGTGCGCTGTCCGCGGTGCGGCTCGCTCGACACCCGGGAGGTCTCCCGCTTCGGGTCGACCTCGTGCAAGGCACTGTACGAGTGCCGGGCCTGCCTGGAACCCTTCGATCACTTCAAGGTGCACTGATGTCGCTGTTCTCCCCGGCCCCGACGACGACGCCGGTGCCCTCTCCCGCCTCCCCCGCCCGGGCGCGCAGCCGTGCCCGGTTCCACACGCTCGAGGTCGAGGACGTCCGGCCGCTCACCGAGGACTCCGTCGAGGTGACCTTCACGGTGCCCGCGGAGCTCGCCGACGACTACGACCATCTCCCCGGGCAATACGTGGCGCTGCGCACGACGCTGGACGGCGTGGAGGTGCGGCGTTCGTACTCGCTGTGCCGGGCGCCCGAGCATCGCACCGACGGGGCACCCACCCGCCTGAGCGTCGCCGTGAAGCGCGACGAGGGCGGGACGTTCTCCACCTGGGCCCAGACCGGCCTGCACCCGGGCTTCCGCATCGACGTCATGAGCCCCCAGGGCACCTTCACCTCCGGCCTCGACGATCTGGACGAGAAGCACGTCGTCGGGATCGCAGCCGGCTCCGGGATCACGCCGCTGATGGCCCTCGCGCACACCGTGCTCTCCCGCTCGCAGACCTCCCGGTTCACGCTCCTCTACACGAACCGCTCGACGCTGGACGTGATGTTCCTGGAGGACCTCGCCGACCTCAAGGACCGCTACCCGACACGGCTCACGCTGCACCACGTGCTGTCCCGCGAGCAGCGGACCGCGCCGGTGCTGTCCGGCCGCATCGACGAGCCCAAGCTGCGGACGATCCTCGACGCGCTGATCGATCCGGCCGACGTGGACGAGTGGTTCCTGTGCGGACCGCTCGCACTCGTCGACCTGTGCCGGGAGGTGCTGGCCGACGTGGGCGTGCCCCGCGAGCACGTGCGCTTCGAGCTGTTCACGACCGGCGACGAGCCGGTGCGGGCCGCCCGACCGGTCACGGTGCGCTCGGGCGAGAAGACCGTGCGGATCGAGGTGAACCTCGACGGCGTCTCGTCGACGGTGGAGAGCCCCGTCGCAGCGCGCGAGTCGGTGCTGAACGCCGCACTGCGGGTGCGGCCGGACGCCCCGTTCGCGTGCGCGGGTGGCGTCTGCGGCACCTGTCGGGCGCGCGTGCTGGAGGGCAGCGTCACGATGACCGAGAACTACGCCCTGGAGCCCGACGAGCTGGAGCGCGGCTACGTGCTCACCTGCCAGTCCCACCCGACCAGCGAGCGCGTGGTCGTGGACTACGACGTCTGACCAGGAGACCCCATGATCGATCTCGCCATCGCCGACGACGTCGCCACCGTGGTGCTCGACGCCCCCGCGAAGCTCAACGCCCTGGACGAGGCCGCCCTCGCGGAGCTCGACGCCGCGTACCGGCAGGCCGAGGCCGCCGGGGTGCGGGCGCTGCTGCTCCGTGGTGAAGGGCGGGCGTTCTGCGCCGGGCGGGACATCTCCGCCGTCGATCCGCGGGACGACGATGTGCTCGGCTACCTCGGCGGACGCGTGACGCCTCTGCTGCAGCGGATGTCCCGCTTCCCGGCGCCGACCTTCGCCGTCGCCCACGGCGCCTGCCTCGGCGTGGGACTCGGCCTGCTCATCGCGACGGACGTCGTGTACGTCGCCGAGTCCGCGAAGATCGGCTCCCCGTTCGCGGCGCTCGGCGCGACCCTCGACTCCGGCGGGCACGCGCTGTTCCTCGACCGGCTCGGCCCGCACAAGACGCTCGACCTCATCTACACGGGTCGGCTCATGAGCGGCGCCGAGGCGGTACGCTCCGGCCTCTTCTCGCAGGTCTTCCCCGACGACGAGGTGCTCGCGGCCGCGACGGCCGCCGCGGCGAAGGCCGCGCGTGGCGCCACGGCCGCCTTCCGGGCGAGCAAGGAGCTCGTCGCCCGCATCCGCGACGAACGCCTCACCCTCTGGGAATCCATCGAGGTCGAGAACGCGGCCCAGGCCGCCCTGTGCGACACCGAGGACTACCGGGAGGGCTTCGCCGCGTTCCAGGAGAAGCGGACGCCGGAGTTCCGCGGACGCTGACGCCACGCCCCGGTGGTCGCTGTCAACCGTCTCGTGCGGTGTCCGACGCCGGTGGGAGGATGCCCGCATGCTGCTCTCGGAGCTCGTCACCACCACCGACCAGGTCGCCGCGACCTCGTCCCGCCTGGCCAAGATCGAGGCGATCGCGGCGCTGCTCCGCCAGGCCGACGCCGACGACATCGCGCCTCTCGTGGGGCTGCTCCTGGCCGCGCCCCGCCAGGGTCGCCTCGGCGTGGGGTGGCGGGGGCTGACGGCCCTCGCCATCGAGCACACCACGACGCCGAGGTTGACCATCGCGGAGATCGACCACGCCTTCGACACCCTCGCGCACACCTCGGGCTCCGGTTCGGCGGGCGTGCGCAGCGAGCTGCTGCACGACCTCGCCGCCCGAGCCACCGCTCCCGAATGGGACTTCCTGACCAGGGCGATGCTCGGGGAGCTCCGCACCGGAGCGCTGAGCGGCGTGCTCCTCGACGCGATCGCCCGCGCCGCCGAGGCCCCGCCTGCCACGGTGCGACGAGCCGCCATGCTCTCCGGCGACCTCGGCGAGACGGCGCTGCTCGCGCTCACCGGCGCCGAGGGCGCACTCGACGAGGTCGGGCTCCGGGTGGGTCGCCCCGTGCTCCCGATGCTCGCGGCCACGGCGCCGACGCCCACGGCCGCTCTGGAGATCACCGGGCGCGCCTCGGTCGAGTACAAGCTCGACGGCGCGCGCATCCAGGTGCACCGCCGCGGCGACGAGGTCGGCATCTACACGCGGAGCCTCGCCGACGTCACCCACCGGCTGCCCGAGATCGTCGAGGTCGTCCGCGGTCTTCCCGCGCAGGAGGTCATCCTCGACGGCGAGACGCTGGCGCTCGACGAGGACGGCGGTCCCCGGCCGTTCCAGGAGACGATGTCGCGGTTCGGTGCGGATGCCGCGCGGGAACTCGCCCTGCGCCCCTGGTTCTTCGACGTCCTGCACGTGGACGGCCGTGATCTGCTCGACGAGCCGCTGTCGGTGCGTCAGGAGGTCCTGGCCGCGGTCGCCGGTGAGTGGCGCATGCCCGGCATCGTCACCGACAGTGCGGAGGAAGCCGAGCGTCTGTCCCGGGAAGCGCTGGCGGCCGGCCACGAGGGTGTGCTGGTCAAAGCCGTGGATGCGCCGTACGCCGCCGGTCGACGCGGCAAGTCCTGGGTGAAGGTGAAACCCGTCCTCACGTTCGATCTCGTCGTGCTCGGGGCCGAGTGGGGGTCGGGACGCCGGCGTGGATGGCTGTCGAACCTGCACCTCGGCGCGCGGGACCCGGACGGCGACTTCGCCGACCCGGGCGGTTTCGTGATGGTGGGCAAGACCTTCAAGGGCCTCACCGACGCGCTGCTGCAGTGGCAGACCGACGAGTTCCCGGCGCACGAGAGCCATCGCTCCGCGTCGACGGTGTTCCTCCGGCCGGAGCTCGTGGTCGAGATCGCGATCGACGGCGTGCAGCGGTCCCCGCGCTACCCCGGCGGCCTCGCCCTCCGGTTCGCCCGGGTCAAGGGCTACCGTCCGGACAAGACCGCTGCGGAGGCCGACACGATCCAGACGCTCCTCGCCCTGCGGCGGGGCGCGACGGACGACGCCTGATCAGGCCGTGGGCGGGAGGCCTTCGTCCTCCTGGCGCACCGTGCCGCGGAACGACCAGGGGAAGTCGATCCAGAGGTCGGTGTCCTTCCACGCGAAGTCCGGCTGGATGATCGTCGAGGGCTTCGTGTAGATCGTGACGGAGCGCACGTCGGCGCCCTTCTCCTGCAGCAGCTGCACCGCGAGCGCCAGCGTGCGGCCGGAGTCGGCGACATCGTCCACGAGCAGCACCCGGCGGCCGTCGAGATAGGCCATGTCGAGCTCCGGCGGCAGCACCTCAGGGGCGTCCAGCACGCTGCCGATGCCGGTGTAGAACTCGACGTTGATCGCGCCGCAGTTCTTCACGCCGAGCCCGTACGCGATGGCCCCGGCCGGGAGCAGGCCGCCGCGTGCGATCGCCACCACGACCTCCGGCTCGAAGCCCGTCGCCGAGATGCTCCGCGCCAGATCGCGCGTCGCCACGCCGAAGCCGTCCCAGGTGAGCGTCTCGCGCTCGATCGATGCATCCGTCATCGGTCCATTCTCGCGCATCCGCTCCGCCCGAGCCGCCGCTAGACTGAGCAGGTCCGGCCCCGCCGGTGCCTGAAAAAGAGGCACGAAGCACCTCGCATCGCCGCGAGGGCGAGACACATACGGATCCCCCTTCTCCGTCCCTGTCTCGAAAGGCTTCTCCATGCCCTCCGTCTCCGCGCACGTCGCCCTCACCCTCGCCCAGCACGTCGATGCCGTCTTCGGCGTGATGGGCAACGGCAACGCCTACTTCCTCGACGCCCTCGAGACGCAGACCGACGCCACGTTCACCGCCGTCCGCCACGAGCAGGGCGCGGTCGTCGCGGCCGACGCCCACTTCCGCGCCTCCGGCCGCATCGCCGCGGGCACGTCCACCTACGGCGCCGGCTTCACGAACACGATCACGGCGCTGGCCGAGGCCGTGCAGGCGCACGTGCCGCTCGTCCTCGTGGTGGGCGACGAGCCGACCTCGGGGCCGCGGCCGTGGGACGTGGACCAGATCGCGCTGGCCTCGGCGGTGGGCGCCCGCACCTACACCGTCGGGCGGACCGATGCCGCCGCGACCACCGTCATCGCCGTCGAGCACGCCCTCACCTATCGCGTGCCCGTGGTGCTCGCGATCCCCTACGACGTCGCAGCCCTCGAGGCGGGCGCGGTGCCGGCGGCCCCGGCTCCCCGACTCCCCGCGCCGCTCGCACCGCGCGGGGACTTCGCCGAGGGCATGCTGGATGAGATCGCCGCCGCCCTGCGCGACGCCGAGCGTCCGTTCCTCCTCGCCGGCCGCGGGGCCTGGCTGGCCGGCGCCGGCGAGGCTCTGGGCGCCCTCGCCGCGCGGACCGGAGCACTGACCGCCTCCTCCGCCCTCGGCCGCGGCATCTTCCCGGACACCCGGTATGACCTCGGGGTCACCGGTGGCTTCGGCGCCGAGGGGGCGATGGAGCTCGTGCGGACCGCCGATGTCGCGGTGGTCTTCGGCGCCAGCCTGAATCAGTTCACGATGCGCTTCGGCGACCTCTTCGCCCCGGGCACCCGGGTGTTCCAGGTCGACACCGCTCCGGCCGCCACGCATGCGCATGTCGGCGGCTTCGTGCGCGCCGATGCCCGTCTCGCCGCCGAGGCCCTCGTCACTCGCCTCTCCTCCGGGCACGACTTCGGAGATGCCGCAGGACTCGCCGAGGCCACCCCCGACTCCGGCGGCGAGTCGGGCACCGGCTCCGCAGTTGTGTCCGCCCGACCCTGGCGGGAGACGGTCGATGTCGCCGCGGCCCGCGCGTACGAGCCCGGGGACGAGCTCGCCCCGGACGGCCGCCTGGACCCGCGTTCCGCCGCGCGCCGGATCGCCGAGCTCCTCCCCGAAGACCGCGTCGTGGTCTCGGACGGCGGGCACTTCATCGGCTGGGCGAACATGTACTGGCCGGTCGCCGCGCCCGACCGGATGATGATGATCGGCACCGCGTTCCAGTCGATCGGACAGGGCTGGCCCAGCGTGGTGGGGGCGGCCCTCGCCCGTCGTGACGCGACCATCGTGCTCACCTCGGGCGACGGCGGCGGGCTCATGGCGATCGCCGACCTCGAATCGGCCGTGCGGGCGGCGGGCGGACGCGGCATGGCCGTGGTCTGGAACGACGCGGCGTACGGTGCCGAGGTCAACCTCTACGGGCTGAAGGGCTTGGCCGAGGGACCGATGCGCATTCCCGAGGTCGACTTCGCCGCGTTCGGAGCCGCGGTCGGCGCGGAGGGTGTCGTCGTGCGGACGCTCCACGACCTGGATCGCCTCGCCACCTGGGCCGAGGAGGACCCGGCGACCCGGCGCTTCCTCGTCCTCGACCTCCGGATCTCCGGCGACGTGATCGCGCCGTACCAGCAGGAGATCATCCGCGTGAACTCCTGACCCGCGCGGGCCGATAGGCTCCCGGGATGACGGATGCTCCCGAGGTCCTGCGCTACAGCGCCTTCGCCGCGACCCCGGACGGCGGCAACCCGGCCGGGGTCGTGCTCGCCGCGGACGGGCTCGATGAGGCGGACATGCAGCGGATCGCGGCCGAGGTCGGCTACTCGGAGACCGCGTTCGTGCAGGATACCGCGGCGGACGGCTCCCGCTTCCGGGTGCGGTACTGGTCGCCTGCCGCGGAGGTGCCGTTCTGCGGTCATGCGACGGTCGCGACGGCGGTCGCCCTCGCGGAACGGCAGGGTCCCGGGGCGGTCGTGTTCGAGACCGCGGCCGGAGACGTGTCGATGGAGTCCTTCGCGGACGCGGACGGCCGGGTCACGGTGTCGTTCACGAGCGTCGAGCCGGAGGTGCGCGACCTCGACCCCGTCGTGCGTGACCGCCTCCTCGCGCTGCTGGGGATGGAGCCGGCCGATGTCGACCCGCGCTTCCCGGTCCGCGAGGCGTTCGCGGGCAACTGGCATCCGATCGTCTTCGTCGCCGACCGGGAGCTCTTCCACCAGTTCCGTTTCTCCCCCGCCGAGGTCGCCACTCTCATGCGCGCGCGGGGCTGGCACGGCACGGTGACGGTGCTGCACGCCGAGGATCCTGCCGAGATCCAGGCCCGCAACCTCTTCCCCGTGGGGCGCATCACGGAGGATCCGGCGACAGGGTCCGCGGCCGCTTCGGTCGGCGCCTACCTCCGCGCCCAGGGCTATCCGGGCGACACCGTCCGCATCCATCAGGGGGCCCACGTCGGTCGCCCGAGCGAACTCCGCGTCGCGATACCGGCCTCCGGCGGCCTCGTCGTCTCAGGCGGGGCCACTCGCATCCCCTGACCCCGGCCTCGGACTCCTCGGACTCGAGAGACGGAGCACGAGGCACGCGCGGTCACCCGCACGACGCGGTTCCGTCTGCGCGACCACAGCCCTCGCCCGGCCGTGCATCCGTCCCCGGATCGTGCATCCGTCACAGCACCCGGTACCTCGCTCCTACGGCACGGTCTCACCGGCACGACCCGGCTCCGTCTGCACGACCCGGCTCCGTCTGCACGAACCGGCTCCGTCTGCACGACCGAAACCCTCCCCGGGTCGTGCACCCGTCATCCGACTCGAGCCCCGCCTCCCCGGGCATCGGAACGTCTGCACGAGCCGGTTCCGCCTGCACGACCAACCTCAGCCCCTGGTCGTGCACCCGCCCCGCCATCGTGCATCCGGAACCCGAACCGAACCCCGGAACCCGAATCGGAACCCGAACCAGACCCCGGAACCCGAACCCGGAACCCGAACCCGAACCCGAACCAGACCCCGGAACCCGAACCCGGAGCCCGAACCGGAGCCCGAACCAGTCCCCGAGTCGTCACCCCTGGGCGCTGTAGTCCGGGAGCTCCTGCAGGGTCCAGGTGTTGCCATCGGGGTCGTCGAAGCGCACGAAGCGCCCCCAGTCCTGCTCGTCCACGCCCTCCGCCTCCACGCCGAGGCCGCGCAGGTGCGCGAGAGCCTCGTCGGCGTCGGGGACGACCACCTGGATGGTGTTCTGCTGCCCCGGCTCCAAGCCGGTGGTCAGCCCCGTGCCGAAGGCGATCGAGCAGGCCGATCCCGGCGGCGTCATCTGCACGAAGCGCAGTCCCTCGTACGGCACATGGTCGTGGTCGGCGTTGAAACCGATCTTCACGTAGAAGTCCTTCGCCCGGTCGACATCGCTGACCGGGACGAAGATGAGTTCGATCTTCCAGTCCATCACGCACTCCTCCTGCCGGGCTCCGTCACCCGTCGGCCCTCACAGTACGCGCGGCCTCCGACACCCGCCAGGGCCGGACGTGCGCCGAGGGTCAGCGCACCGGCAGCAGCGCTCGGTCCAGGAACTCCACCAGCTCGTCCACGCCGTCCAGCGGGAGGATCGCGGCGACGTACTGGTCCGGACGCACGACGATCACGACGCCGCCACGGGACAGCTCCCGCGCCTCGAAGATGTCCGTCTCGCACCACTTGCTCGGGCCCGCGGCGTAGACCTTCTCCCAGTCGGTGAGTCCGAGCGGACCGGTCTTCGGCTGGAAGAGCTCGGGCGTCGTCGTGACCTCGACCTCCTCGAAGGGCTGCTGGTACACGGCCTTCACGTCGAACACGGCGTCGGCGTCGGCGTCAGCCGGGGTGAACCGCGCGAACACCGGCGCCGCCTCCTCCGCCCACGCGGCGAGCGCCTCCCCGGTCCGGTCGCCGAAGGCGTAGACCCGCCAGCGGCCGTCGGCCTTCGCATGGTGCCCGAGGTGGACGACGTTGCCGTCCCCGACCCGCACGACCTCCGCCGACTTGAAGCGCTTGCCCAGCGGGTAGCCGACCGCGAGCTCCTGATGGGCGTCGGTGCCGGTGATCATGGAGGACGTGTACTGGGTCATGAAACCGGAGGGGAACTCGGCCGTCGCGAGGTAGTACGTGGCCAGCTCGTTCGGGTCGGAGATCTCCTCCGGCTTGCGGGCCATGAGGCTGGACCACTCGCGGTCGAAGTCGATGAGCTGCTGCGCGACGGGACGACGCTCGGCGCCGTACGTGGCGAGCAGCGCCTCGGGGGCACGGCCGCTCAGCACGGAACCGAGCTTCCAGCCGAGATTGAAGCCATCCTGCATCGACACGTTCATGCCCTGGCCGGCCTTGGCGCTGTGCGTGTGGCAGGCGTCGCCGGTCAGGAAGACCCGCGGGCTGCGATCGGCGCCGGGGTCGACGTCGTCGAAGCCGTCCGTCACACGGTGGCCCACTTCGTAGACGCTGTGCCAGGCCACCTGCTTCACATCGAGCGTGTAGGGGTGGAGGATCGCGTTGGCGCGCCGGATGATCTCCTCGATGGGCGTCTGGCGCACGCGGTGGTCGTCGTCCGCGGCGACCTCGCCGAGATCGATGTACATGCGGCTGAGGTAGCCGCCCTCCCGCGGGATGTGCAGGATGTTGCCGGCCTTGGAGTTGATCGCGCACTTGGTGCGCCAGTCCGGGAAGTCGGTGTTGACGAGCACGTCCATGACGCCCCAGGCGTGTGCGGCGCTCGCGCCCACGTGCGTGCGGCCGATCGCCTGCCGCACGCCGCTCCTGGCGCCGTCGCAGCCCACCACGTACTTCGCCCGGACCACGCGCTCCTCTGCGTCACCGACGTGCCGAACGTGCACCTCGACCGGGTACTCGCTCTCCTCGTGCACGGTGAGCCCGAGGAACTCCACGCCGTAGTCCGGCACGATCCGGCCGGGACCGTCGGCCGCCGCCTCGGCGAAGTAGTCGAGCACGCGCGCCTGGTTGACGATGAGGTGCGGGAACTCGCAGATGTCGTAGGCGTAGTCGGCGGTGCGGGTGGTCCGCACGATCTGATCGGGGTGCTCCGGGTCGGGGCCCCAGAAGTTCATCCAGCCGATGTTGTAGGCCTCGGCGACGATGCGCTCGGCGAAGCCGAAGGCCTGGAAGGTCTCCACGCTGCGGGGCTGGATGCCGTCGGCCTGTCCGAGGACGAGGCGGCCCTCGCGCTTCTCGATGATGCGTGTCGTGATGTCGGGGTACTGCGACATCTGCGCCGCGAGCAGCATGCCCGCGGGGCCGGAGCCGACAATGAGGACGTCGACCTCATCGGGCAGGGTGGAGGGGCGGTCGATCCCGGTGCCGGCGGCGTCCTGCACGCGCGGGTCTCCGGACACATAGCCGTGGTGGTGGAACTGCATCGTCGTCGATTCCTTCCGGACGTCTTCGTCGGGTGTTGCGTCCAGGAACACGGTGTTCTATATTCGAACACAGTGTTCTACTATTGAACACAGCCTAGACCGGTGCCGCGCGCATCGCAAGGAGAGCCATGCCCGAGCGCCCCGCCGCCCCCGCCTCGCAGACGCTGAGTCGCGGCATCCGCATCCTCGAGGTGCTCGCCGACGCCCGCGGCGCGCTGACCATCGACGACATCGCGGGGCGCCTCGACGTGCACCGGTCCATCGCGTACCGTCTCCTGCGCACGCTCGAGGATCACGGTCTCGTGACCCGCGATGCGAGCGGCGCCGTGAGCCTCGGCGCCCGCATGGCCGCTCTCGCCGCCGGCGTGGCCCACGACCTTCAGGCCGAGGCGTTGCCGGAGCTGACCGCCATCGCGAATGAGCTCGGCATGACCTGCTTCCTCGCCGTCCTCGACGGCGCCGAGTGCATCACCCTCGCCAGCGTCGAACCGCGGCACGCCGTCGCGAGCGTCGCCCAGCGCCCCGGCGCGCGGCACTCCGTCACGGTCGGCGCTCCCGGGAAGGCGATCCTCGCGCAGCTCGACCCGGCGGAGGTGCCCGCCGACATCTCACCCGCCCTGCGCGCCGACATCGACAGCGCCGCCGCGCGCGGCTACGCCACGAGCCACGACGAGGTCATCCCCACGGTCCAGTCGGTCGCCGTCCCGCTGCGTCTGCGCGGCCAGCGTCCCGCCGCGATCGCGGTCGTGCACGTCGCGACCGAACTGGACGACGGGGAGATCGCCGCGCGCCTCCGGCGCTCCGCCGACCTCATCCGCGAGGCCCTCGAGGGCTGAGCCGGAACGCACGAGAGCGCACGCCCCCTCAGGGACGTGCGCTCTCGGATCGCCGGGTCAGACCTTCGCGAGCCCGCGGATCGGGCTGACGGACTGCTCCTCCTCGTGGTCCGGACCGAGCGGGATGCCCGACCGGTCGCGCAGCAGGAGCGTGGCGACGAGACCGAGCAGCGTCATGCCCGCGAGGTACCAGGTGACCGCCTCGGTGGAGCCGGTCTGATCGACGATGAACGTCGCGATCGTGGG
Source organism: Microbacterium sp. NPDC064978 (assembly GCF_044543605.1). NCBI lineage: Bacteria > Bacillati > Actinomycetota > Actinomycetes > Micrococcales > Microbacteriaceae > Microbacterium > Microbacterium sp. NPDC064978. The sequence continues at coordinate 1,091,417 of NZ_JBITWF010000001.1, forward strand.
CGCGAAGGCGCCACCGGCGATCGCGCCGATCGCGTACGAGATGGAGACGCCGGAGAACCGGATGCTCGCGGGGAACAGCTCGGTGTACAGCGCCGCCTGCGGCCCGTAGGTGAAGCCGAGGCCGATCGTGAGGATCGCGAGGCCCGCGAACAGCAGCCCCACCTCGCCGGTGTTGACGAGCGGGAACAGCGTGAACACGCCGACGAGCTGGAGCACCCAGCCGATGAGGTAGGTCGTGCGACGGCCGATGCGATCCGACACCCAGCCGGCCAGCAGCGTGGTCAGCAGCCAGGTCACGGCCGATCCGGTGACGGCCCACAGCACCGGCCCGCGCTCGAGTCCGATGGGTCCGTCGGGGTTCGTGGCGTAGCCCTGGATGTAGCCGCCGGTGGTCATGTAGCCCACGGCGTTGTTCCCGGCGAAGACGAGGGCCGCGATGATGACGAGCAGCAGGTGCTTGCGGAAGAGCTGCACGATCGGCATCTTCGCCTTCTCCTTGCGCTCGGCGAGCTCGGCGAACACCGGGCTCTCCTCCACGCGACGGCGGACGTAGTAGCCCACGAGGATCAGCACGACGCTGAGCAGGAACGGCACGCGCCAGCCCCAGGCGAGGAACTGGTCTCCCGGAGCGATCGCGGTCATCAGCGCCATGACGCCCGACGCCAGCAGCAGGCCGAGCGGCACGCCGATCTGCGGGGAGGCGCCGAAGATGCCGCGCTTCTTGCGAGGGGCGTGCTCGACGGCCATCAGCACCGCGCCGCCCCACTCCCCGCCGGCCGAGATGCCCTGCACGATGCGCAGCAGCACGAGGAGGATCGGCGCCATCACGCCGATGGTCTCGTAGGTGGGGAGCAGACCGATCAGGGCGGTCGCGGCGCCCATGAGGATCAGCGTCCACATCAGCACCGCCTTGCGGCCGAGCTTGTCGCCGTAGTGGCCCGCGAGGAACGCGCCGAGGGGCCGGAAGAGGAAGCTCACACCGACCGTGGCGAAGCCGACGAGAGCGCTGTTGGCGCCGAGCGGCGCGAAGAAGAGCTGTCCGAAGACGAGCCCGACCGCCGTGGCGTAGATGAAGAAGTCGTACCACTCGACGGTGGTCCCGACGACGGTGGCGAAGACGACACGACGCCGGTCGGCCGCCGTCGCGATGGTTCCGGTGGGTGTGAACCCATCCTGTGACTGCCCGCTCATGGGGTGTCTCCTTTGTGCTTGTGACCGCGTTGTCACGGCGCGCGCGGACGTGAATCCGATCTGCTTGCCGAGGGGTGAGACGATGATATATGATTTCGGATACGACGCACAACGCGTCCTGACGAGCGCGAGGAGGCGCATCCGTGACGGACACCATCGCCCGCCCTGGGAAGATCATCGCGATCCACCTGAGCTACGCCTCGCGGGCCGACCAGCGCGGTCGACGCCCCGCCCATCCCTCCTACTTCTTCAAGCCGGCCAGCTCGGTCGGCGTCTCCGGCGGCACCGTCGAGCGCCCCGCCGGCACCGAACTGCTCGCGTTCGAGGGGGAGATCGCGCTGATCATCGGCGCCCCGGCCCGCCGGGTCGCCCTCGCCGACGCCTGGGATCACGTGCAGTGGGTGACCGCCTCGAACGACCTCGGCCTCTACGATCTGCGCGCGAACGACAAGGGCTCCAACGTCCGCTCCAAGGGCGGCGACGGGTACACCCCGCTCGGTCCGGAGCTGATCGACGCCCGCACGGTCGACCCGGCGGCCCTCCGCGTGCGCGCCTGGGTGAACGGCGAGCTCCGCCAGGACGACACCACCGCGGGCCTCATCTTCCCGCTGGCCCAGCTCGTCGCCGACCTCTCCCAGCACTTCACGCTGGAGACCGGCGACGTGATCCTCACCGGCACTCCCGCAGGATCCTCGGTCATCGTCCCCGGCGACGTGGTCGAGATCGAGGTCGACGCCCCGGACGCCCCCGGCGCTCCCACGTCGGGCCGCCTGATCACGACAGTCACGCAGGGCGATGTCCCCTTCGACGGCGACCTCGGTTCGCTCCCCGCCGTCGATGACCTCCAGCGCACCGAGGCCTGGGGCTCCCGCGAGGCCGCGGGCCTGCCCGCCCAGGACACCGCGCCCACGCTCACCCCCGAGCTCCGCGCCCAGCTTCTCGAAGCCCCCACCGCCGGCCTCTCGGCACAGCTGCGCAAGCGCGGACACCACTCCTGCTTCATCGACGGTGTCTCTGCGAACCTCCCGGACACGAAGATCGTCGGCACCGCGAAGACCCTGCGCTTCGTGCCGTTCCGCGAGGATCTCTTCCGGAGCCACGGCGGCGGGTACAACGCCCAGAAGCGCGCGTTCGACGCCGTGGCCGAGGGCGAGGTCATCGTCATCGAGGCCCGCGGCGACGCGACCACCGGCACGCTCGGCGACATCCTCGCCCTGCGCGCGCAGACCCGCGGTGCGGCGGGCGTGGTGACCGACGGCGGCGTCCGCGACTTCCAGGCCGTCGCCGAGATCGGACTGCCGGTCTTCTCCCAGGGCGCGCACCCGTCCGTACTCGGCCGCAAGCACGTGCCGTGGGACGTCGACGTGACGATCTCGTGCGGCGGTGCCACCGTGCAGCCCGGCGACATCATCGTCGGCGACAGCGACGGTGTGATCGTGATCCCGCCGGCTCTCGCCGCCGAGGTCGCCGCCGACGCCGTGGCCCAGGAGATCGAGGACGCCTGGATCGCCGAGCAGGTCGCCGCCGGACACCCGGTCGACGGCCTGTTCCCGATGAACGCCGAATGGCGCGCCCGCTACGAGCAGGCGACCGGCACCGGAGCGGAGCGGAAGTGAGCACGGTCGAGAGCGCCAGCAAGTCGGAGCAGGCGTACGCCTGGATCCGCGCGCGCATCTCGGCGCACACCTACGGTCCCGGCTACCGTCTGGTCCTCGGGCCGATCGCCGAGGAGCTGGGCATGAGCGTGGTCCCGGTGCGCGAGGCGATCCGCCGCCTGGAGGCCGAGGGGCTCGTGACCTTCGAGCGCAACGTCGGTGCCCGGGTGACCCTCGTGGACGAGGGCGAGTACGCGCACACCATGCAGACGCTCGGGCTCGTCGAAGGGGCGGCGACCGCGCTGTCCGCTCCCCTGCTCGACGCGGACGCGCTCGCGCAGGCCGCGGAGGTCAACGAGCGCATGAGCCGCCTGCTCGACCACTTCGACCCGCACACGTTCACCGAGCTCAACCGGCAGTTCCACTCCGTGCTGTTCGAGCCCTGCCCCAACCCGCACCTGCTCGACCTCGTGCACCGCGGCTGGGCCCGGCTGTCCGGCATCCGCGACTCGACCTTCGCCTACGTGCCCGGCCGCGCCCACCACTCGGTCGACGAGCACACCCAGATCCTCGAGCTCATCCGCGACGGCGCCGAGCCGCTGGAGATCGAGCTCGCCGCCCGCAACCACCGGTGGCGCACGAGGGACGCGTTCCTCGACGCCCTGCACACCCGTTCCGTCCCCGCCGAAGGAGAAGCATGATGACCGACTCCCGTATCCCCGCCGACCTGCCCGACCACATCCAGCACTACATCGACGGCGCCTTCGTCGACTCGATCGACGGCGACACGTTCGACGTGCTCGACCCGGTGACGAACCAGACGTACACGACGGCAGCCGCCGGCAAGAAGGCCGACATCGAGCGGGCCGTCGCCGCCGCCAAGCGCGCCTTCGACGAAGGTCCCTGGCCGCGCATGCTCCCCCGCGAGCGCTCGCGCGTGCTGCACCGGATCGCCGACATCGTGGAGTCGCGCGACGCCCGCCTCGCGGAGCTGGAGTCCTACGACTCCGGCCTGCCGATCACGCAGGCCCTGGGCCAGGCCCGCCGCGCCGCCGAGAACTTCCGCTTCTTCGCCGACCTGATCGTCGCGCAGGCCGACGACGCCTTCAAGGTGCCCGGCAAGCAGATGAACTACGTCAACCGCAAGCCGATCGGCGTCGCGGGACTCATCACCCCCTGGAACACGCCGTTCATGCTGGAGTCGTGGAAGCTCGGGCCCGCGCTCGCGACCGGCAACACGGTCGTCCTCAAGCCGGCCGAGTTCACGCCCCTCTCCGCCTCGCTGTGGGCGGGCATCTTCGAGGAGGCCGGGCTTCCGCAGGGCGTCTTCAACCTCGTCAACGGTCTCGGTGAAGACGCCGGCGACGCCCTGGTGAAGCACCCCGACGTGCCGCTCATCTCCTTCACCGGCGAGAGCCGCACGGGACAGATCATCTTCGGCAACGCCGCCCCGTTCCTCAAGGGCCTGTCGATGGAGCTCGGCGGCAAGTCGCCCGCCGTGGTCTTCGCGGACGCCGACCTGGAGGCCGCCGTCGACGCCACGATCTTCGGCGTCTTCTCCCTCAACGGCGAGCGCTGCACCGCCGGGTCCCGCATCATCGTGGAGCGCTCGATCTACGACGAGTTCGTGGAGCGCTATGCCGCGCAGGCGCAGCGCGTCAAGGTCGGCTACCCGCACGACCCCGAGACCGAGGTCGGCGCGCTCGTGCACCCCGAGCACTACGACAAGGTGATGTCCTACGTCAAGATCGGCAAGACCGAGGGCCGCCTCGTCGCCGGCGGCGGTCGCCCCGAGGGCTTCGAGGAGGGGAACTTCGTCGCTCCGACGGTGTTCGCCGACGTGGCCCCCGACGCCCGCATCTTCCAGGAGGAGATCTTCGGCCCGGTCGTCGCGATCACCCCGTTCGACTCCGACGAGGAGGCGCTGGCGCTCGCGAACAACACGAAGTACGGCCTCGCGGCCTACATCTGGACGAACGACCTCAAGCGCGCCCACACGTTCGCGCAGTCCGTCGAGGCCGGGATGGTGTGGCTGAACAGCAACAACGTCCGCGACCTGCGCACGCCGTTCGGTGGCGTGAAGGCGTCGGGCCTCGGCCACGAGGGCGGCTACCGCTCCATCGACTTCTACACCGACCAGCAGAGCGTGCACATCACGCTCGCCTCGACCCCGCACAACCCGACGTTCGGCAAGAACTGACGCCCCCGGACACAAGCAAGGACGCTGACATGACCGACAAGACCGCCAAGACCCTCACCTCCTCCGGCTACTACGTGAGCCAGGAGGCCCCGATCCAGAGCGACAACCCCGTCGCGACGCCGAAGAGCACCCCGCCGGACATCCTGCGGTGCGCGTACATGGAGCTCGTCGTGACCGACCTGGCCGCCTCCCGCCAGTTCTACGTCGACATCCTGGGCCTGTACGTGACCGAGGAGGACGACGAGGCGATCTACCTGCGCTCGACCGAGGAGTTCATCCACCACAACCTCGTGCTGCGTCAGGGGCCGATCGCCGCGGTCGCCGCGTTCTCGTACCGGGTGCGCTCGGCGGAAGACCTCGACCGTGCCGTGGAGTTCTACACGGAACTCGGCTGCGACGTCCGTCGGCAGGAGAACGGCTTCGTGAAGGGCATCGGCGACTCGGTGCGCGTCGTCGACCCGCTCGGCTTCCCGTACGAGTTCTTCTACGCCACCGAGCACGTCGAGCGCCTGTCCTGGCGATACGACCTGCACACCCCCGGTGAGCTCGTGCGCCTGGATCACTTCAACCAGGTCACCCCTGACGTGCCGCGCGCGGTGCGCCACTACCAGGACCTCGGCTTCCGCGTGACCGAGGACATCCAGGACGACGAGGGCACCGTGTACGCCGCGTGGATGCGCCGCAAGCCCACCGTGCACGACACCGCCGCGACCGGCGGCGACGGTCCGCGCATGCACCACGTCGCCTTCGCGACGCACGAGAAGCACAACATCCTCGCCATCTGCGACAAGCTCGGGGCGCTGCGCCGCTCCGACGCCATCGAGCGCGGCCCCGGCCGGCACGGCGTCTCCAACGCGTTCTACCTCTACCTGCGCGACCCCGACGGCCACCGCGTGGAGATCTACACGCAGGACTATTACACCGGCGACCCCGACAACCCTGTCGTCACCTGGGACGTGCACGACAACCAGCGCCGTGACTGGTGGGGTACCCCCGTCGTCCCCTCCTGGTACACCGACGCCTCGCTCGTGCTCGACCTCGACGGCAACCCGCAGCCGGTGATCGCCCGCACGGACTCCAGCGAGATGGCCGTGACGATCGGCGCCGACGGCTTCTCCTACACCCGCGCGGACGAGGGCGAGACCTCGATGCCCGAGTACAAGCAGGGCGAGTACAAGCTCGGCCACCAGCTCTAGGGGTCACGGATGCTGTCTGAGGAGACGATCGCGCAGATCGCGGCGGAGCTCGCCGAGGCCGACCGCACCCACGGGGTGATCCCGCGCATCACCGCGCGATACCCCGAGGCGACCGTGGAGGACTCGTACGCCATCCAGGGCGTGTGGCGGGACTCGCAGGTCGCGGCCGGACGTCGGCTCGTGGGCCGCAAGATCGGTCTGACGTCGAAGGCCATGCAGCAGGCGACGGGGATCACCGAACCCGACTACGGCGTCATGTTCGACGACACCGTGTACGAGTCCGGCGCGGAGATCCCCACCGATCACTTCTCCAACGTCCGCATCGAGGTCGAGCTCGCCTTCGTGCTCAAGGAGCCCCTGGAGGGCCCCGACTGCACGCTGGACGACGCCCTCGCCGCGATCGACTACGCCGTGCCGGCCCTCGAGGTGCTGAACTCGCACATCGAGCTCGAGGGCCGCACGATCGTCGACACCATCAGCGACAACGCCGCCTACGGGGCGATGGTGCTGGGGACGGTGCGCAAGCGCCCGGACGAGATCGACCTGCGGTGGGTCCCCGGCGTGCTCTCCCGCAACGGGGAGATCGAGGAGACCGGTGTCGCCGCAGGTGTGCTCGGCCACCCCGCCACCGGAGTCGCCTGGCTCGCGAACAAGTTCCATCAGCACGGCGCGCGTCTGGAGGCGGGCGAGATCATCCTGGCAGGATCGTTCACACGCCCGATGTGGGTGTCGCGCGGCGACGAGGTGCTGTGCGACTACGGACCGATGGGGACCATCACATGCCGCTTCGTCTAGATCCGTCCTTCCGTGAGCAGCTCGCCGCGTCCGACCGCCCCTTCGTCGGTATGTGGGTGTGCTCCGGCAGCCCGCTGCTCGCCGAGGTCGCCGCGGGGTCCGGGCTGGACTGGCTGCTCATCGACATGGAGCACTCGGCGAACACGCTCGAGTCCGTGCTGACCCAGCTCCAGGCGGTCGCGGCCTATCCGGTCACCCCGCTCGTCCGGGTGCCCTTCAACGATGCGGTCGCGATCAAGCAGGTGCTCGACCTCGGCGCGCAGAACCTCATCGTGCCGATGGTGTCGTCCGCCGACGAGGCCAGGGCCGCCGTGGCCGCGACGCGGTATCCCCCCGAGGGCGTCCGCGGGGTCGGCAGCGCCCTGGCCCGCAGCGCTCGCTGGAACCGCGTCGACCGGTACCTGCAGGAGTCCGCGCAGCACGTGTCGCTGACGGTGCAGATCGAGACGGCCGCGGGGGTCGAGGCCGCCGCCGACATCGCCGCGGTGGACGGAGTGGACGCGGTGTTCGTCGGCCCCTCCGACCTGTCCGCGTCGATGGGCCTGCTCGGACAGCAGACGCATCCGGACGTGGTCGCCGCCGTGGAATCGGTGTTCGCCGCGGTCCGCGCCGCCGGGAAGCCGGTGGGCGTGAACGCCTTCGACCCCTCCGCCGCCGACGCGTATCTCGCGGCGGGTGCCGACTTCGTGGCCGTCGGCGCCGACGTCGCCCTCCTCGCCCGTGCCTCCGAGGCCCTCGCCGCCCGCTTCCTCCCCCGCTCCGACGCCCCCGGCCGCCCCAGCTACTGACTTCGAGTCGCGCACCTGGCTCCATCCGCGGCCGGAATGGAGCCATTTGCGCGATTCGAAGCGGCCGGGAAGGATGAGCCGGTGCACAGACTGGCGGCGATGCAGGACCGCAACTTCCGGTGGTTCTTCCTCGCGCGCGCCCTGACGCTCGTCACCGGCTCGATGTCGGCCATCGCCCTGGCGTTCGCGGTGCTCGAGATCGACAACGACGCCCGCTCGCTCTCGATCGTGCTCGCGGCCTTCACGATCAGCAACATCGTGTTCATCCTGTTCGGAGGGGTCGTCGCCGACCGCCTCCCCCGCGCCCTCATCATCCAGTCCTGCTACGTCGTGGACATCCTGTCGGTCGGGGCGATGGCCGCTCTGCTGTTCACCGGCACGGCTACGGTCCCGCTCCTCGCGGTGCTGTCCGCGCTCAACGGCGCCTCGTCCGCGTTCGTGCTCCCGGCGATGCAGGGCATCATCCCGCAGCTGACCACTCCCGCGCACCTCCAGCAGGCGAACGCGATGCTGTCGTTCGTCCGCTCGGCCGTCACGATCGGCGGGCCGGTCATCGCGGGCGTCCTGGTCGCGACCGCGGGACCCGCGTGGGCCATGGTCGTGCAGGCGGCCGGCTGGCTGCTCGCGATCCCGGTCCTCGCCCTCGTGAAGCTCCCGCCGCCCGCGGCCTCCGGCGGCACCACGATGTTCCACGACCTCCGGGTGGGCTGGCGCGAGTTCTGGAGCCGCTCCTGGCTGTGGACGATCGTGCTGGCCTTCATGATCATGAACGCGATCCACGTCGGCGCCTGGGGCGTCGTCGGGCCCTACATCGCAAAGAACGACGATCGCCTCGGCATCTCCGGCTGGGGGTGGGTCGTGAGCGCGGAGGGCGCGGGGGTACTGGTGATGACCCTGCTGCTGATGTGGTTTCCCCTCCGCCGCCCCCTGCGCTACGGGATGATCGGGATGGCGGTGTTCGCCCTGCCGCTCACCCTCCTCGGCGTGCACCCAGCCGTGGTGCTGCTCGCGATGGCCGCGTTCGTGGCCGGGGCCGGGGCCGAGGTCTTCGCGACCGGCTGGAACCTCGCGATGATGGAGAACATCCCCGGCGAGAAGCTCTCGCGGGTCGCGAGCTACGACATGCTCGGCAGCTTCGTCGTGATGCCCATCGGCACGCTCGTGTACGGCTGGCTGGTCACCCACGCGGAGCCGGCCACCGTGCTCACCACCTCCGCCGTCCTCTACGCCGCGATCGCCCTGGTGACGCTGCTCGTCCCCGCGGTGTGGCGGATGGGGCGCCCCGCGGCGGCCGTCACGGAGCGCGCGGGAGTGGCGGATTCATAGCAATCCCGGCGAGACTGTGAGTATGACCTTCCCCCCGCTGCAGCCCCTCGCCGACCGTGCCGCCCTCTTCACCGCGCTCCGCCAGGACGCCCTCTCCGCGGCCGCCGACGCACTCGGCGAGCACCGGTGGGACGCCGATCTCGCAGCGGGGACCCTGACCTTCACCGCGAACGCCGACCCGACCCGGCAGCTCGTGACCCGCGCGCACCTCATCGCCACCGTCGCCCCCGGTCCGCGCTCGCTACTGTGGGCGTGGGCGCACCCGCAGGGCGACCCCCAGGGCGTCGCGGCACAGCTCCGCGCCTACGGCGAGCAGCACGGGATCGCCGAGCTCACCACCCCCGAGGTCCCGTTCCCGGCCGATGCCTCGGGCGATGCGGACTGGATCGCCCGCGCGGCGCACACGATCGGCGGCGTCGCGGTCGAGCTCACCGGACGCTCCCCGTACTACTCGGCACCCGTCGACGGCGGCACCCGCGCGGTGTTCCTGCTCGACGCGCCGCTGGCCCCGCTCACGGTCGCCGACACGGTGGTGGCCCTCCCCCGCACCCTCGCGCAGACGTCCCTTCCCGACGCCCGCACGGCCGTCTGGGACCTCGCCCGCCTCGCCGGGTGGACCCTCACCTGGACGGACGAGTCGTTCTCCGGCGCCACGGTGACGGATGCCTCGGGCACCGCGACGATCCGCTTCGACGAGCAGGCCCGGATCAGCGGCGTGGAGAGCTCGCTGCACGGCCAGGTCTGAGTCCGCAGACACGCACGAACGCCGCAGGGATCACGGGGATCCCTGCGGCGTTCGCGTGAATCTGCGACGCGGCGCGGAGGTCAGACCGTCCGCTCGGCCGCCTCGACGACGTTGGTCATGAGCAGGGCGACGGTCATCGGCCCCACCCCTCCCGGATTCGGCGACAGGTACCCGGCGACGTCGGCGACCTCGGGAGCGACGTCGCCGAACACGAGGTTCTTCCCGGTCTCCGGGTCCGTCTCCCGGGTCACGCCGACGTCCAGCACCGCGGCTCCGGGCTTGACGTCCTCGGCGCGGATGAGGTGCTTGACCCCCGCGGCCGCGACGATCACGTCGGCCTCCCGCAGGTAGCGCGGCATGTCGACCGTGCCGGTGTGCGTCAGCGTGACCGTGGCGTTGAGGTCGCGACGGGTCAGCAGCAGCCCGATCGAGCGCCCGATCGTGACACCGCGACCGACGACCACGACGTGCTTGCCCTTGAGGTCGTAGTCGTTGCGCAGCAGCAGCTCGATGACCCCGCGCGGGGTGCACGGCAGCGGCGTGTGGATCGGCGCGTTGACATTGAGGACGAGGCGTCCGAGGTTGGTCGGGTGCAGCCCGTCCGCGTCCTTCGCCGGATCGATCCGCTCCAGGATCGCGTCGGTGTCGAGGTGCTTCGGCAGCGGCAGCTGCACGATGTACCCGTGGCAGGCGGGATCGGCGTTGAGCTCGTCGATCAGCGCCTCGACATCGGCCTGGGTGACGTCGGCCGGCAGCTCGCGCTGGATCGAGTTCATCCCGATCGCCTCGGACTGCCGGTGCTTCATGCCCACGTAGAGCTGCGAGGCGGGGTCGGCTCCCACCAGCACCGTGGCGATGCCGGGGGTGACGCCCTTCTCCTTCAGCGCGGCGACCCGCTCCGTCAGCTCGGCACGGATCTCGGCCGCCGCCGCCTTGCCGTCGAGGACGACCGCGGTCACTGCTGCAGGTCCGGGTAGAGCGGGAAGGCCGCGGCGAGCGCGTCCACGCGGGCGCGGAGCGCCTCGATGTCGGCACCGGGGAGCAGCGCGAGGGCGATGATGTCGGCCACCTCCGTGAACTCGGCGTCGCCGAAACCGCGGGTCGCGAGCGCGGGCGTGCCGATGCGGAGGCCCGAGGTCACCATCGGCGGACGCGGGTCGTTCGGCACGGCGTTGCGGTTCACGGTGATGTGGATGTCGTGCAGGAGGTCCTCCGCCTGCTTGCCGTCGATCTCGGCGTCGCGGAGGTCGACGAGCACGAGGTGCACGTCCGTCCCGCCCGAGCGCACCGCGATGCCGGCGTCCTTCACGTCCTGCTGCGACAGGCGCTCGGCGATGAGCTTCGCCCCGCGCAGCACGCGCTCCTGGCGCTCCTTGAACTCCGGCGTGCCTGCGAGCTTGAAGGCGGTCGCCTTCGCCGCGATCACGTGCATGAGCGGACCGCCCTGCTGACCGGGGAAGACCGCGGTGTTGATCTTCTTGGCGAGGTCGGCGTCGTTGGTGAGGATGAAGCCCGAGCGGGGGCCGCCGATGGTCTTGTGCACGGTGGAGGACACGACGTGCGCGTGCGGCACCGGGTTGGGGTGCAGACCGGCGGCGACCAGACCCGCGAAGTGCGCCATGTCGACCCAGAGCAGTGCCCCCACCTCGTCGGCGATGGCGCGGAACGCGGCGAAGTCCATCGTGCGCGGGTAGGCGGACCACCCGGCGATGATGACCTTGGGCTTGTGCTCGATGGCGAGGCGGCGGACCTCGTCCATGTCGATCGTCGAGGTCTCGGCGTCGACCCCGTAGGCCACGATGTCGTACAGGCGGCCGGAGAAGTTGATCTTCATGCCGTGCGTGAGGTGGCCGCCCTGGTCGAGTGAGAGGCCGAGCAGGGTGTCGCCGGGGCGGGCGATCGCGTGCAGGACCGCGGCGTTCGCCGAGGCACCGGAGTGCGGCTGGACGTTCGCGAACTCGGCGCCGAACAGGCTCTTGGCGCGGGAGATGGCGAGCTCCTCCGCGACGTCGACCTCCTCGCAGCCGCCGTAGTAGCGACGGCCGGGGTAGCCCTCGGCGTACTTGTTGGTGAGCACGGAGCCCTGCGACTGCAGGACCGAGACGGGGACGAAGTTCTCCGAGGCGATCATCTCGAGGAAGGTCTGCTGGCGCTTCAACTCGCGATCGAGGACCTCGGCGATCTCCGGGTCGACTTCGGACAGCGGGGCGTTGAAGTAACGGTCGGTCATGACGTGCTCCTTTTGACGACGGATTCGAAAAGGGTGTTCCTATCGGCCCAGGCGCGCGGTCGAATTCCGTGGTCAGTCGCTCCCCGGTGGTTGTCCACCCAGACGCCAGTCGCGACGGTTACGAGCATAGCCGATGCGCGACGCCGCGCACGCGGTCGTTTCGGGCGTCGTGCCCGCCGCTTGCAGAATCGTTTCGATCGCCCTGTTCCCTTGCGGCGTTCCGGCGGCTAGGTTTTGTTCATGGTCCTACCTCTTGATCTGCCCCTCGTCCCTGCACCGGTGTCCGCGAAGGCCCGCGACGGACGCCTGCCGCTGTCCGCGACGACGCGTGTGCTCGGCTCCTCCCCCGCCGCCGGACAGCTGATCGACGCCGTCGCACGCCGCACCGGCCTCACCCTCACCGCGGCGGACTCCGGCCCCGCCGAGATCGAGTTGTTCGTCGATCCGGCATCCTCCGCGCCGGAGGGCTACACGCTCGAGATCGGCGACCGCGCCATCCTCATCGGCGCCGATGAGGCGGGGCTCTTCTACGGGGTCCAGACGCTGCTGCAGCTGCTGCGTGAGGACGACGCCGGCTGGGCGCTGCTCCGTGCCGACATCGCGGACGCCCCGCGCTTCGCCCGCCGCGGCGTCATGCTCGACGTGGCCCGGCATTTCTTCGGCGTCGACGACGTGAAGAGATTCATCGACAGCACCACCGCGCTGAAGTTCAACCACCTGCACCTGCACCTGACGGACGACCAGGGCTGGCGCGTGCACATCGACTCCTGGCCGCTGCTCACCGAGCGGGCGGCCACCACCGCGGCCGACGGCGCCCCCGGTGGCTTCTACACCAAGGACGACTACCGCGAGATCGTGGCGTACGCGGCCGCACGCCACATGATCGTGATCCCCGAGGTCGACCTCCCCGGGCACACCCACGCGATCGGCGTGGCCTACCCCGAGCTGGTCGAGGCCCCTGTCCTGAACGACGCACTGGTGGCCCAGTCCGAGCAGCTCGGCCAGCCGCTCCCGGTGGCCGGAGAGCCCTATCTGGGCTGGGGCGTCGGGCACTCCAGCGTGCGCATCCACGAGGAGGAGACGTATCGATTCGTCCGCGACGTCGTCCGCGAGCTCGCCGAGATGACCCCGGGGCCGTACATCCACATCGGCGGCGACGAGTCCCTCGGCACGCCACAGGCCGACTTCGACCTCTTCGCGGAGCGCGCGACGGCGATCGTCGTCGAGGAGGGCAAGACCCCTGTGGCCTGGCACGAGATGGGCTCGGCTGCGGGCATCGCCTCCGGCACGGTCGGCCAGTACTGGGGTATGACGACGCCGACCGGAACGCACGCCGAGGAGGCCGCGCACTTCGTCGAGCGCGGCGGCGCCCTCATCATGTCGGCGGCGGATGCGACCTACCTCGACATGAAATACACCGCCGACTTCCCGCTGGGTCTCACCTGGGCCGCGATCATCGACGTCCGTCGCGCCTACGAGTGGGAGCCGACCGCTGTCCTCGACGTGCCCGACGAGGCGATCCTGGGAATCGAGGCGCCGCTGTGGTCCGAGACCACCCGCACGCTCGACGAGGTGGAGCAGCTCGTGTTCCCCCGTGCCGCCGCGCAGGCCGAGATCGCCTGGTCGCCGCGCGAGGGCGTCGGCCGCACGTGGGAGTCCTTCCGCGACCGACTCGGTGCGCTCGCACCGCTGTGGAAGGCTGAGGGGGTCGATTTCCACCCCGCCCCCGAGATCCCCTGGAGCGCCCGTTGAAGACCCTCTCCTCCGCGACCGGTTCCCTCGTCATCCATTCCGTCCGCCTCGTCGATCGCGGGGAGATCGCCGAGGACGCGTGGGTGCGCATCGAGGACGGCGTCGTCGTCGCGCGCGGCACGGGCACGGACTGGGAGCCCGCGACCGAGGTGGTGGACGGGACGGAGGTGGCAGGCCCCGGCGCGCTGCTCACGCCGGGCTTCGTGGACATCCACGGTCACGGTGGAGCGGGCGCCGCGTACGACGACGGGGTGGACGCGATCCGGACGGGGCGGAACCTGCACCGCGAGCACGGCACCACCAGGGCGGTCATCTCGCTCGTCACCGGCACGATCGACGACCTGGCCCGCAGCGTCGCCCTGATCGCCGCCCTGACCAGGACCGACGGGGACGTGCTCGGCTCGCACCTCGAGGGCCCGTTCCTCGACCCCGGTCACCATGGGGCCCATGAGCCCACGCTGCTCCGGCACCCCGTCGCGGCCGATGTGGCCCGGCTGCTGGAGGCCGGAGAAGGCACGGTCCGCCAGGTCACCATCGCTCCGGAGCTCCCGGGCGGGATCGACGCCGTCCGTCAGATCGTCGCGGCCGGCGCCGCCGCCGCCGTGGGTCACACCGACGCCGATGCCGCCATGGCCGTCGCGGCCTTCGAGGCCGGCGCCTCGCTGCTGACCCACGCGTTCAACGCGATGCCCGGCATCCACCACCGCGCTCCCGGCCCGGTGCTCGCCGCGGCCGCCGACCACCGGGTGATCCTGGAGGCCATCGCCGACGACGTCCACCTCGACCCCCACGTCGTAAAGCTCGTGTTCGACGCGGCCCCGCACCGCGTGGCGCTCATCACCGATGCGATGGCGGCCGCAGGAAGCGCCGACGGCAGATACGACCTCGGTGCGGTGAAGGTGACCGTCGAGAACGGCGTGGCCCGCGCCGACGACACCGGCTCGATCGCCGGCTCCACCCTGACCCAGGACGTCGCGCTGCAGCGGGCCGTGGCAGCGGGCGTCGATCTGCCGGAGGTCGTGCGTGCGCTCACGGAGACGCCGGCGCGGGCCATCGGGCGCGACGCCCACCTCGGCGCACTGCGTCCCGGCCTGCTCGGCGATGCCGTGCTGCTGGACGCGGAGCTGCGCGTCGCGCGGGTCTGGACAGGACCGGCGCTGCCCGCCTAGGCGTGCAGCGCTTCGCGCGACGCGCAGCGCTGCGGTCTCCGGTCGATCGGACGAGATGGCGGCGCCGGATTCCCCAGATCGACGTCGCGCTTCTCGCGAGGTGGGAGTGGAGGGCCGCCGTTCTCCCCAGATCGGCGGCCCTTTCCCTCCCGTTCGAGCGGGCGGGGCCGGGAGCTCCTCCCCCGAGGATCCCGACCCGCCCACTGGTGCAGTACCCCCCGCACCAGCGCCGGAACTCCGCCCCCCGGTGGAGTCCATTTCGGCTGTCTCTACGGGATGAGACGAGGGCCGGCCCGGTTCATTACGCGGTTCTCGGAAAAAAGTTCAGAAAGTTCTCGCCGGGCATCACCGCCGGGGCGCGGAGGGGTCCCCGAGCATCTGCTCCGAGTCCTCCCCGGGGGTGGCCACCGCGCCTGTTTCGCGAGAGAATGGACTGACCGCGTAATGAAAGACGCCTTCTCGCGTCTCTCCTCCTGGGGACGGTTGTGTGCCCCGGGACCAGATGGATGACCGTGCACCGAGAGAACACCACACCAGACGAGACCATCGGCGATGCCGACCTGATCCTCCGCGTCCGCTCCGGCGACAAGGGGGCGTTCGGGGAACTCTGGAGGCGGCACTATCCGTCCGGCATGGCCGTCGCGCGATCGGTGACCTCGTCGATCGATCCCGACGATCTGGTGCAGGAGTCCTACACGCGCATCTACCAGGCGATCCTCAAGGGCGGCGGCCCCAACGGCTCGTTCCGCGCCTACCTCTTCACCAGCATCCGCAACACCGCCGCGGCGTGGGGACGAGCACGTCGCGAGACCGCGATCGACGAGCTCGACACGGTGGCCGATCCGGACAGCACCGAGCACGCCACGAACGAGGCCCTCGACCGCAGCCTCACCGCGCAAGCCTTCCGCAGCCTCCCGTCGCGGTGGCAGGAAGTGCTCTGGTACACCGAGATCGAGCAGATGAAGCCGCAGGAGGTGGCTCCGCTCCTCGGGATGAAGGCCGGCGCGGTGTCGCAGCTCGCGTTCCGTGCGCGTGAGGGGCTCCGCGAGGCGTGGATCCAGGCGCACCTGCGGAGCGCGAGCCCCGGCTCCGAGTGCCAGTGGACGATCGAGCACCTCGGCGCCTACTCGCGCGGCAACCTCGCGACCCGCGACCACCGTCGCCTGGAGCTGCACCTCGACGAGTGTGCCCGCTGCATGATCGTCGCCGCCGAGGCCAAGGACGTCTCCAAGCGTCTCGCCCTCGTCCTGCTCCCGCTCGTCCTCGGCGCCACCGGGGCCTCCGGGTACCTCGCCGCCCTGCAGGGCGGTGCGCCGGTCCTGGCCGTGGCGGGGATGTCGTCCACCATCCCGGGCGCGGTGTTCGTCGGTGACGGCGGCATCGGCCAGGCCGCGGCGGCCACCTCCGGCGCGGGCGCAGCCGGCTCAGGAGCGGGATCGGCCGGCGGCGCCGGCTCGGGCGCGAGCACGGGCGGAGTCTTCACGGGCATGGGCGCCGTCGTCGGCGCCGGGTCGGCAGCCCTCGTGGTGGCCGGAGTGGTCGCCGCAGCGGCCATCGTCCCCGGACTCGCGGGCGCGAACCCGGCGACCTCCCTGCCCAGCGCCTCGGACACCGACCCGTCGTCGATCGCGACCGACATCGCCCCGGACTCCTCGCTGAACCTCGACGAGCCCGTGGTGATCGAGACGCCGGAGAACGACGAGACGCCTGCACCTCCTGCCGAGGAGGAGGCGGCGCCGCCCGTCTCCTCGGAGGCTGGGCCCGACACGGCACCCGCCGTCCCGGATGTCCCCGCGGCGCTTCCCGAGGCCACGCAGCCGCCCGTCGCTCCGGTGGACCCGATCGATCCCGTGGACCCCGTCGATCCCGTGGACCCTGTCGATCCGGTCGATCCGGTGGAGCCGGTCGACCCGGTCGATCCGGTCGACCCCGTGGACCCCGTGGATCCTGCGATCCCGACGGAGCCGCCCACCTGGAGCCCCGCCGACTACTGGCTTGGCGAAGACCTGCACTGGTACTACCTCGTGCCGATCGCCGGAGCTCCGGGCACGATCGTGCAGGCTCTCCTCGGCACCGCAGACGCCGGCAGCGTCGTCCTCGGCGAGGACGGCACCGGCACCCTCGAACTCCGCGCCTCGCTGGACCAGTTCCTGTTCGCCAGTCTCGTGCCCGTGACCTTCCGCTACGTCCTCCCCTCCGGCGCGGACGCCCCGTCGGCCGTCACCACGCTCTACGCCTTGCAGCCCCAGGACGCGGCGGCCGATGAGCGCGCTGCGGCGGCTGCGCCTGTCGAGCAGACGGCGGTCGTCATCGACGAGGCCGAGCCGGTGACCGCTCCGGTCGAGGCCCCGGCGCCCGCCGCCTCTGAGGACACCGCGACACCCGCCGACGAGGTCGAGGCAGCTCCCGCACCCGTGGAGCCCGCGCCGGCGGAGCCCGCGCCGGCCCCCGAAGCTGCGCCGGCCGCCGAAGCTGCACCGGCCGCACCGGCCGAGGAGGCCCCGGCCACGGAGGCCCCGGCTCCGACCGAGGACGCTCCGGTCGCGGAATAGACTGGACGCATGACCCCGGATTCCGCCCCCGTCGCCGGCGTCGACCGTCCGGCCATCACGGCCCTCGACATCGTGCGCGTCGTCGTCCTCATCGTGGCGATCGCCTCGCTCGCCCTGTGGGGGTTCGCCAGCTGGGACCTGCCGTGGAGCATCGTCATCGGCGTCGGCGCCCCCGTGGTCACCCTGCTGCTGTGGGCGCTCTTCCTCTCGCCGCGGCCGGTTCTTCGCGTGCATCCCTTCCTCCGGGCGGTCGTCGAACTGTTCATCTACGTGGGCGTGACCATCGCCTGGTGGTCCATGGGGCAGGCCCTGATCGGCACCGCCTTCGCCCTGGTCGCCGTCGTCGCGGGCGTCCTCAGCGGACGCCGCGCCCTGGCATGAGCGCACGGTCGTGAGCGTCGTCTCGCTGCTCCGCGACGCCCTCGGGGCGCGCGTGGACGTCAGCGAGCAGACGAGGCAGGACGCCAGGTCCGACCGTTCTGGTCATGCCGCGGTGGGCCTCCCGCTGGCCGTCGTCCATGCCGAGAGCGTGGACGACGTGCAGCAGACGATGCGGATCGCCACCGCCACGCGCACTCCCGTCGTCGTGCGCGGCGCCGGGACGGGGCTCGCCGGCGCCGCGAATGCGGGTGACGGCGAGATCGTCCTCTCCCTCCGCCGGATGGACGCCGTCCTCGAGGTGCGACCGGACGACCTCCTCGCCGTGGTCGAACCCGGGATCCTCAACGCCGACCTCAACGCGCACCTGGCCGCGCACGGCCTCTGGTGGGCCCCTGACCCCGCCAGCCGCGACATCTCGACGGTGGGTGGCAACATCGCGACCGGAGCCGGCGGACTCCTCTGCGCGAAGTACGGTGTCGTGCGGGATGCGGTCCTCGGCGTCGACCTCGTCCTCGCGGACGGTCGCCTGCTGCACCTCGGCCACCGCAGCGTGAAGGGCGTGACCGGGCTCGACCTCACCGCTCTCGTGGTGGGATCGGAGGGAACGCTCGGCGTCGTCGTCGGGGCGACGCTCAAGCTGCGCAGACTGGTGCCGGGCGAGACCTGCACGGTGACCGCGACCTTCCCCGGCGTGCGAGCCGCGGCCGCGGGTTCTGCCGCCGTGACCGCTGCGGGAATCCAGCCGGCGATCATGGAGCTCATGGATGCCGCCAGTCTCACCGCCGTCCATGCCCTCCTCGGGCTCCCGGCACCGACGCCGGGGGCCGCGCAGCTGACGATCCAGACCGACGGCCCCGCCGCCCGCGCGGAGGCGGAGGCCATCGCCGCGATCCTGAGCGCCCACGAGGGCGTCCCCGTGGTCTCGCACGACCCCGTCGAGGGCGATCGGCTGCTCGCGGTCCGGCGATCCATGCACGCCGCGATGGCGTCGCTCGGGACCACCCTCATCGAGGACGTCTCCGTGCCGCGGAGCGCCATGCCGGCGATGTTCGACGAGATCGCACGGATCGAGCGGGAGTTCGACATGGTGATCCCGACGGTCGCACACGCGGGCGACGGCAATCTGCATCCGAACTTCATCTTCGAGGGCCCGGAGACCCCGGCCCGGGTGTGGGAGGCGGCCGATGAGCTCTTCCGCGCCGCGATCCGGCTGGGCGGAACCCTCACCGGCGAGCACGGCATCGGCGTCCTCAAGAGACGATGGCTGGCCGACGAACTCGGCGAGGACCAGTGGCGCCTTCAGCGCGACATCGCGGCCGTGTTCGATCCGCTCGGCATCCTCAACCCCGGAAAGGTCTTCTCCCCCGATGCCTGACATCCACGTGAGCGCGGCCGTGATCGTCGATGCGGAGGGCCGCGTCCTGGTCGTCCGCAAGCACGGCACGACGCGCTTCATGCAGCCGGGAGGGAAGCCGGAAGCGGGCGAGTCCCCCGCCGAGACCCTCATCCGGGAGCTGCACGAGGAGCTCGGTCTCGAGCTCGCGGAGACCGACCTCCGGCCGCTGGGGCGCTTCGTGTCGGCGGCCGCCAACGAGCCGGGGCACCGCGTCGTGGCCGACGCGTTCTCGGCCTCGATCGATCCCGACGGGGTCCGGGTGCAGGCCGAGCTCGCCGAACTGCGCTGGATCACCCCGGCGGACGTCGCGACGCTTCCGCTGGCCCCGCTGAGCGTCGAGCACCTGCTGCCGCTCGCCTGGCCCGCCGCAGCGCGCTAGCCCGTCCGGGTCAGATGCCCTGCCAGGAGGGCTTGTTCGCGAACGTGTAGCGGTAGTAGTCCGCGAGCTGCAGCTTCGACGCGGCGGCTTCGTCGACGACGACGGTGGCGTGCGGGTGCAACTGGATGGCCGATCCGGGCAGCAGCGCCGTGAGCGGCCCCTCGACCGCGCCGGCCACCGCCTCCGCCTTGCCGGCGCCGAATGCCAGCAGCACGAGGTGGCGGGCCTCGAGGATGGTGCCGAGGCCCTGGGTGATGCAATGCATCGGCACGTCGTCGATGGAGTCGAAGAAACGGGCGTTGTCCTCGCGCGTCTGCTCGGTGAGGGTCTTCACCCGCGTCCGGGACGCGAAAGAGGACCCGGGCTCGTTGAACCCGATGTGGCCGTCCGTGCCGATGCCGAGGATCTGCAGGTCGACGCCGCCGGCCGCCGCGATGGCCGCGTCGTAGTCCTCACCGGCGTGCTGGATGGTGGCCTGCGCGCCGTTCGGCACGTGGATGCGCTCCGGGTCGAGGCCGAGCGGCTCCACCACCTCACGGGTGATCACGGAGCGGTAGCTCTCCGGGTGGGACGGGTCGATGCCGACGTACTCGTCGAGCGCGAAGCCGCGCACCTGCGACACGTCGCGTCCCGCGAGGCGGCTGCGGAGAGCCTGATAGACCGGCAGCGGCGTCGATCCGGTCGCGAGCCCCAGGACGGCGTCCCGACGGCTGTCGATGAGCTCGACGATCTCGATGGCGACCAGGGCGCCGGCGGCCTCGGCATTCTCGACGATAACGACCTCAGCCATGCGGAACGATCTCCTTCTCAGAAATGGATGCGCCCACCAGAGCGGCGCCGAAAGCGGCGGCGGGGGAACCCGCGGGGAGCAGTTCGATTCTCTCATCCAGCCGCAGGGACTTCAGGAACGGTGACGCCTCGGCACCGGCGTGCAGGGCGGCACGGACCCCCGCCGCCAGCCGGCCGCCGAGAGCGGTGAGTCCCCCGCCGATGACCACGGTCTCGACGTCGGCCGACAGCACGAGCACGCGCACGGCCGCCGCGGCCCCGAAGAAAAGGTCCGCCTGCAGGGCCTGGGCGTGCGGATCGCCCGCGTCGGCCGCCTCGACGATGTCCTTGACGGGCAGCGCACCGGGACGTCCCCACGCCTTGGCCAGCGCCCCACCGCCGCAGAAGGTCTCCACGCAGCCGCGCTGCCCGCACCCGCACAGCCGGCCGCGGGGATCGACGGAGAGGTGTCCGACCTCGCCGGCGGTCCCGCGTGCGCCGCGCCAGATGCGGCCGTCCACCACGATGCCGGCGGCGACGCCGGTGCCGAGGTTCAGATAGGCCATGGAACCGGCGACGTCGCTCAGGACCGCGGCGCCGAGCGCGGCGGCCTTCACGTCGTTCTCCACCCGGAACGGAACGCCGAGTGCGTGCTCGGCGCGCGCCGCGAGGTCGAGCGACTCCACCCCGAGATTCACGGCGTGCAGCACGCGGCCGGTCTCCGCATCGACGAGGCCGGGGATGCCGATGCCGGCGGATCCGACCGCGGACAGCGGCAGTCCGCTCTCCTCGGCAAGGGCAGCGACGGTCGACACGATGCTGTCGACGACGGCGTCCTCTCCCCACCCGGTCGGGCGGCGGAGGCGGGCGAGGATCGTCCCTGCCGGATCGACGGCGACGGCGTCGATCTTCGTGCCGCCGACGTCCAGGCCCACGCGAAGGGGCCGACCGGCGCGGTCGGCGGAGGCGGGGACGATCATCGGATGCCGTTCCCGATCATGGTCGCGGATGTCACGACACCCCCAGCTGCCCGGAGAGGACCATGACGGCGGCACCGCGGAGCACGATGTCGTCCTGACGGGTGAGCCGCACCATGACGTCCTCGAAGACGCCCTCGAGCGTCCGCGCGTGCAGCGTCTCGACGGCCGCGTCGATGAGCGTGCCGTCCAGCAGCTCGGCGGGCCCGGAGAGCACGACCTCGGACAGGTCCAGGGCGGCGACGATCGGGGCGATCGCGATCGCCATGCGCGTCCCGGAGTCGCGGAGGATCTCCTCGCGGGCGGCCGGGTCGGCGTCGAGCGCCTCCTGCATGCGACTCACGCTCAGCCATGCCTCCAGGCAGCCGATCTTGCCGCAGGCGCAGCGAGGGCCGCCGTCCGTGCCGACGACGACGTGACCGATCTCCCCGGCGGCGAAACGGCTGCCGAGGAGCGGCTGGCTTCCGGTGATCAGCCCAGCACCCACGCCTCGACCGATCTTGATCAGCATGAAGTCGGCCTCCGCCTCGCCGAACGTGTACTCGGCGAGGACCGCGGCATTGGCGTCGTTCCGTGCGAGCACCGGCAGGTCGAGGTCGGCGCTGAGCTTCGCCTCCAGCGGAAAGTCCGTCCAGCCGAGGTTGGGCGAGCTGAGGACGAGGCCGTCGGGGCGCACGACACCCGGGGTGCCGATGCCGACGCCGAGCACCGGCTGTGTGGCGATCTCGACGAGGGTCTGCGCGAGGCCGCGGAGAGCCTCATACGCGGCATCGCCGTCCGGCGTCTCCGGACGCGGCACCTGCCGCCGCTCCAGCACGTCGCCGTCCAGGCTGAGGACGGCGCCCTCGAAGGCGGTCGGACCGGAGAGGTCGAGCCCGATGATCTGATGCCCCACCCGATCGATGTCGATGAGGATGGGCGGCTTGCCGGGGCCGACGGCCTCGCGCACGCCGATCTCGACGACGATGCCGTCGGCGATGAACTCCGCGACCAGATCCGAGATCGTGACGCGTGTGAGGCCGGTCTCGCGGGAGAGGTCAGCGCGACTCATCGCCCCCGAGTGATACAGCGTCTGCAGCACGAGCGCGCGGTTGTGTCCGCGGGCGTGCTCGGGGAGCACCTTGGTGCGCGAGCGGAGATGCCGCGCGGGGCCGAAGGCGTGCGCGTTCGCGGCGACGAAGTCAGTCGTCGCCGCGGGGCGCTGATCATCCGAAACGGACATGTTTGTTAGTAGACCTTACGAACAGGATTTGTGCAACTGTTCCGCGCGATTCCGCGGGCAGGGTTACCGAAACGTGACATCATGCCGACCGCGGCGGTTCGTCGTCCGCCGCCATCCGGAGCAGCCGCTCGACGAGCCCGGCGACGATCCCCTCCCGGGTCTCGACGGTCATGGGCTTGCCGGGAACCCCCGGTCGCCGCTGCTCGGGCGACGGCCCGTCCAGCGGACGATACCGCACGCCCACCGCGGCGAGGCGCCGCAGATGCGTGGGCAGCCGCCGGGCGAAGTCCGCGAAGGGCGCGGGCTCTCCCCCGTCCCACAACCGCTCCGCGATCGCGGCGAGGCGCGGGAACATCGCGAAGTCGACCCGGTCCCTGCTCGGCAGGTGCTCCGTCCAGATGTTCGCCTGCCCGCCGACCGCGCCGTCGACGACCTCGAACGAGTACGCGCGCTCGATGGTCAGCGGGGGCCCGACGCGGATGGGCTCCTCGGCCGATTCGGACTGCGGGTAGTCGAGGTACACCTCGAGATCCGGGCACCCGACAACGGGGATCCCCCGCCGCAGTGCCTCGCGCATGGCGACCGGTCCGCGCCAGGCGAGGATGCGCACGCCCTCCGGGACCTCGCCCTCCAGCACCTCGTCCCAGGCGAGTGCCGTCCGTCCCCTGCGGCGGACGTGCGCGACGAAGTGCGCCGTGAACCAGGGCTGGACGTCGTGCGCGGTGGCCAGCCCGAGCTCCCGCATCCGCGCGGCGGCCGTGGCGCTGTCGGCCCATTCGGTCACCGGGACCTCGTCGCCGCCGATCCCGATCCACGCGGACGGGAACACGTCGCACAGCGCATCGATGGCGGCACGGCCGAAGGCCAGCGCCTCCTCGGTCGGCGCGAGGGTGCGCGCGTTCACGCCGAAACGCTCCCACGGCCCGGTGGGCGGCGTCCCGACGTCGAGGTTGCCCAGCTCCGGGTACGCGGCGAGCGCGGCCTGGATGTGTCCCGGCAGCTCCACCTCGGGCACGAGAGTGACGAAGCGGTCGGCCGCATACCGCACGAGGTCGCGCAGCTCGTCGGTCGTGTAGAAGCCCTCGTGCACGCCGGGCTCGACCGTGGCCTCAGGGCCGTGGCCGCGTTGCGTGGCCTCGCGCCGCGCACCGACCTCGGTCAGGCGCGGATACCCCGGCACCTCGAAGCGCCAGCCCTGATCGTCCGTCAGGTGCAGGTGCAGGATGCTGAGGTGGTGATCGGCGAGCAGGTCGATGAGACGACGTACGTCTTCCGCAGGGCGGAAGTAGCGCGCCACGTCGAGCATCGCTCCACGCCAGGCGTAGGCGGGAGAGCCCTCCCAGCGCCCTGCCGGGATCGTCGCGGGGAGAGCGGGGTCGTGGTCCGGGTCGCGGAGCTGACGGAGCGCGGTCGCGCCGCGGAAGACCCCCTCCGGCGTCGCCCCCGCGATCTCGATCCCCGAGGCCGTCGCGGTCACGCGGAAGGCCTCGGGGCCATGGCGTCCTACCGCGGATGCCGCGGCGCCCAGCTCCGGATCGATCACGAGGCGGATGGCGGGCAGCGTGTCGTCCGCTCCCCCGCCGCCGAGTCGTGCGACGGCCGCGGCCAGCTCCGGTGCCGCCTCGATCGGCGTCGACGGGGTCCATCGGAAGCCCGGAGCCAGGGAGTCGATCTCTGCGACGACGTGCGGCACCGTCGCGCGCGGCGCCGAGGGGGGCATCCGCAGCGCGCGGCCGGCGACCGCACCGGTGGGGTGGCCGTCGATGACGACCGGCACACCGCCGACGAGAACCTCGCGCACACCCTGCGGCGCACCGTGCGGGTGGTCGAACGTGGCTCCCGCCGCGATCGTCTCCGGGTCGAACAGCACCAGGTCGGCGGTGGCGCCCTCGCGGAGCACACCGCGCGGCGCGTCACCGCGGTCGAGGCCCAGGCGGGCGGCCGGGTTGCCGGAGAGATGGCGGACGGCCTCCTCGAGGCTCAGCACCCCCAGGTCCCTGACGTAGTGGCCGAGGTAGCGAGGGAACGTGCCGCGGCCGCGCGGGTGCGGCCGGGCACCGATGAGGATGCCGTCGCTGCCTCCGGAGTGCCGCGGGTGCCGCATGATGGCGCGGACGTTGTCCTCGTCGCCGATGTGCATGAGCACGCCGGTGGCGCCCGCATCGGCGAGGATCGTGTCGATCACGACGTCCACGGCGCGCTGCCCGGTCTCCGCCGCGATGGCGGCGATCGTGCGGCCGACGAGGCCGGCCAGAGCGGGGGTGCCCGTCCCCGAGATCTGGATCACCGACCAGTCCGCCACCTCGCCGTGGAACCCGTCGCAGCCGATCTCCTCCAGCTCGACGCGGACGGCCTCGCGTCCCTCCGCATCCAGGCCGGCCAGGACGCCCAGCAGGTCGCCGGTCGCCGCCAGCCTGCTCGGCAGGAGCGCCGCGAGAGTGGTCGCCCCCGGGAGGTACGGGTAGGTGTCCAGCGTCACGTCGACGCCGTCGGCCGTCGCCTCGTCGACGAGCGCCAGCAGCTCCGCGGCACGCCCGCGGTTCGGCGCGAAGTTCATGGTCGCGTGCGTGAGATGGACGGGACACCCGGTACGGCGGCCGATCTCGATCGCCTCGCGATACGCATCCAGCGCCGCCCGCCCGTAGCTGCGGGTGTGCGGCGCCCAGTAGCCGCCGCGCTCCGCGACCACTCGGCAGAGCGCCTCCAGCTCGGCGACGTCGGCGTACATCCCCGGGGTGTAGGTCAGGCCGCTCGACATGCCGAAGGCCCCGGCATCCAGGGCCTGGCCGAGGAGGTCGGCCATCGCCACGATCTCGGCGGGAGTCGCCCGACGGTCATCGTGCCCGACCACCATCATCCGGAGGTTGCCCTGCGGCACCAGCACCGCGGCGTTGGCCACCGCGGCGACGTCGATCGCCTCCAGGAAATCGTCCATCGACCGCCACGGGACCTCCGCCGGCCGCCCGTTCCAGCCCGCGATCTGGGCGGGGATGACGGCGGCGGTCGCCTCGTCCAGCGGCGCGTAGCCCAGGCCGTCCTGGCCGAGCACCTCTGTCGTGACCCCCTGACGGATCTTGGCGTCGTGCGCGGCGCCCTGGAGCACCGCGAGGTCGCTGTGCGCGTGCATGTCGATGAAACCAGGCGCCAGGACGAGGCCGGACGCGTCGACCTCGACCGCGTCGTCCGGCAGCTCCAGCGTCGTCCCGTCGCCGTCGCGGATGACGGCGACGACCCTGGCCCCCTCCACCGCGACGTCCGCGACGAAGCGCGGGGCGCCGGTGCCGTCGACGACGGTCGCCCGCCGGTAGACGCGCACGAGGCCCGCCGCCGCCTTCTCCGCGCTCAGAAGCATGTCGCCACCGCCCCGATCACCCGCGGGTCCGCGGCGTCGGGGTCGTCGATCACGGCGACGACGCGCCACTTGTCGAACGCGGTGCACGGGTGCGAGAGGCCGAGGCGTACGACCTCGCCGACCGCGACGGTCGCCCCGTCGGCGGGTCGGAGGAAGGCGTGCTGGTCGTTCAGGGCCGTCACGGTGCCGGCGACCGACTGCGGCGCCGGGAGGTCGATGTCGAACGGCACGTCCCGCCGCCCGGCGTCGAGCAGGGCGAGGCCGGGTTCGGGCTGCGAGACCACCCGCGACCACGCGTGCATCGCGGAGCGCAGCGGGGCGGTGTCCGTGAGCGGACCGAACGGCGACATGCGGGAGTAGAAGCCGTCGTCGTGGATCTGGAAGGCACCGGAGCGCAGCACGACCTCGGCGTCCGCTCCCGCGGCGCCGAGGACCGCGGCGGCGCGATCGGGGAAGGAGCTGCCGCCCGCGCTGAGCACGGGGCGGACGCCGTCGGGGTACTCCAGTCGGCGATGCAGCTCGACGAGGGTGGCCAGGAAACCGTCCACCGCGGCGACTGACGCCGCGGAGCGATCGGGGCCGAAGGGCCCTTCGTAGCCCGTCACTCCGGCGAGGCGGAGACCGGGGGCGGCCATGATCGCCGCGGCGATGCGCTCGCCCTCCGCCACGGTCCGCGCACCCGTGCGCCCCTGCGCACCGCCGAGCTCCACGAGCACGTCCAGCGGACGCGGGGCGTCCGCGAGGGCGTCGGCGAGGATCGCCACGCCGGCGAGGGAGTCCGCCCCGCACAGGATCCGCAGGCCTTCGTCGGCCGCGAGCAGCGCCCCGAGCTCACGGGCCGCAGCGCCGTCGGTCACCCCGTTGGCGATGAGCACCGTCGGGACACCGGCGTCGACGGCGACGCGGGCCTGCCACGGCGTCGCCACGGAGATCCCCCAGGCCCCGGCGTCCAGCAAGCGCTGCCACAGCGCGGGCGCCATGGTGGTCTTGCCGTGCGGGGCGAGGCGGACGCCCTCGCGCGCGGCCCAGCCGAACACCGTGTCCTCGTTGTGCGCGATCGCGTCGGCATGCACCGTGAGCACCGGCGTGCCGAGGTCCGAGAGGCGCAGCCCCGCACCGGCGACCTCCGACAGACGCAGCCCCGCGGCGTGCGCCGGGAACCCCTTCGCCCAGGCGCCGAGGACGGGATCCGGAATTTGTAGAGGCATCTAACAAGGCTACTAGGCTGGCGGCATGACCGCGAAGACACGAGTTTCCACCGACGCCGCCCCCGCTCCCGCGCACACGTTCTCCCAGGGCGTCCGCAAGGGCCCGATCGTCCAGGTCTCCGGCCAGGGCCCCGTCGACCCGCAGACCAACGAGTACCTGTACCCGGGCGACGTCGCGGCGCAGACCACCCGCACGCTCGAGAACGTCAAGGCCATCGTGGAGGCCTCCGGCGCCACGTTCGACGATGTCGTGATGCTGCGCGTGTACCTCACCACGCGCGAGGACTTCCCGATCATGAACGAGGCCTACGGCGCGTTCGTCGAGGCCCACACGACCAGCGGCGTGCTGCCCTCGCGCACCACCGTCTTCACCGGTCTTCCCCGCGAGGAGATGCTCGTCGAGATCGACGGGCTCGCCGTCATCGACTGACCCCCGACACCCCTGGCGAACGGGGAGGCACCTTATCAGGACCGTTGCCTCCCCGTTACCAGCCATCCCGTACCATGGACGACAGGACACGTCGAGACTGCGGGGGGTGTAGTTCGTGACCGATCTGATTTCCACGCCGGGCACTGCGACGGGGGCACAGCCCGACGATGCGACACCGACGAGCGTCCTGACGCCGGAGGCGGCGACCGACACGGCCCCGCCGCAGACCGGCGAGCAGCCCCTGGCCTGGGCTCCCGTCGAGCCGGCCCCGAAGAAACGCCGCCTCGGCCTGTGGATCGGTCTCGGCCTCGGCGTGGTCGCGCTCGGCGCCGGCGCCGCCTCGATGATCCTCATCGCCCCCGGCACCACCGTCGCGGGCATCCCGGTGGGCTGGATGACTCCCGGTGCCGCCGCCGAGACGATCAGCTCGCACCTCGCCCAGACCGAGGTCACCCTCACGGGCGACGGCGACGACGCCGTGCTCACCGGCGCCGACCTGGGGGCGACCGCCGACGCCACGGCCCTCGCCGATGCCGCGTTCTCGGCGCATCCGATGTGGAATCTCGGCGCCTGGATGGGCGACCCCGTGCCCGCGGACATCGTCCTCGACCAGGAGACCGCATCCGCCGCGCTCCGGGCGGCCGTACCCGGGAGCTTCGTCGACCCGGTCGACGCCGCCGTGGTCTTCGACGCCGCGAAGGGCACCTACACCGTCACTCCGTCCGTTCCCGGCACCGGTGTCGACGTGGCCGATCTGAACGCTGCTTTCGTCGAGGCTGTCGGCGACGGACGCAGGACCTTCGAGTACCCGGGCGGCCCTGTCGAAGCCCTGCCCGCCGTGTCCGACGACGACGCGACGGCCACCGCCACCACCCTCAACACCATGCTGTCCACCATCGGCTTCTACGTCGGCAAGGAGCGCACCGTCCCGGTCTCCCCCGCGGTCGCCGCGTCCTGGCTGACCGTGGTCGACGAAGACGGCCAGCTCCGCATCGAGGCGGATCCGGCGGCGATCCAGACCACCGTCGACACGCTGCCCGCCGCCGTGGACCGCGCGCCCGTGAACGCGACCAACATCGTCGACTCCGCGGGGAATGTGCTGCGCGCCGAGAAGGAGGGCGCCACCGGACGCGCCCTGGGAGACACCGACGGCATCGCCGACGACTTCGCGACGCAGCTCGCCGCGGGCGACGGCACCTTCGCGCTCTCCGTGACCGAGACGCCGTTCGAGACGACGAACCTGTTCCGCCGTGCGGAGATCAACCTCAGCACGCAGCGCGCCTACCTCTTCGAGAACGACAAGGTCGTGCAGTTCTGGGCGGTCTCGACGGGCCTGCCCGGTACGCCGACGCCGACCGGCAACTTCAAGGTCTTCGCGCACACGTCGATGCAGGACATGGGCTGCTACGAGGGCGCGCCGTACTGCACCGAGGACGTGCCCTGGATCACGTGGTTCGCCCCGAACATCGGCTTCCACGGCACCTACTGGCACAACAACTTCGGCAACCGGATGAGCCACGGCTGCGTGAACCTGCCGATCGACCTCGCCAAGTACGTCTACGACTGGTCCCCCGTGGGCCTCGAGGTCTCCGTCTACAACTGACCCGGTTCGCGTGCCGAGCACAGCTTCGGAGACGCGGAACGACACGCCGCCGAGGCGTCCCCTCTCCCAGGGTGTCGCGGTCGCGCTCCGCAGTCGTGCTCGGGCCTGGCGGAGGGCGGACAGCGAGAAGGGGGCGGATGCCGCAGCATCCGCCCCCTTCCGTCGTCTCAGCGCAGGGCGTCGACGATCTCGTTGAGCGTCGCGGACGGACGCATGACCGCCGCTACGAGCTTCTCGTCCGGGCGGTAGTACCCGCCGATCTCCACCGGCTTGCCCTGCACCGCGTTGAGCTCGGAGACGATGGCCTCCTCGTTCGCTGCGAGCTTCTCGGCGACCGGGGCGAAGGCCGCGGCGAGCTCCGGATCCTTCGTCTGCTTCGCCAGCTCCTGCGCCCAGTACAGCCCCAGGTAGAAGTGGCTGCCGCGGTTGTCGATCGTGCCGAGCGCGCGGCCCGGCGAGCGGTCCTCCTCGAGGAAGGTACCGGTCGCGGCGTCCAGCGTCTCGGCGAGCACGCGGGCCTTCTCGTTGCCCGTGCGGTCGGCGAAGTGCTCGAGCGAGGCGGCCAGCGCGAAGAACTCGCCCAGCGAGTCCCAGCGCAGGTAGTTCTGCTCGACCAGCTGCTGCACGTGCTTCGGAGCGGAGCCACCGGCACCCGTCTCGAACAGTCCGCCGCCGGCGAGCAGCGGCACGATCGAGAGCATCTTGGCGCTCGTGCCGACCTCGAGGATCGGGAACAGGTCGGTGAGGTAGTCGCGCAGCACGTTGCCCGTCACCGAGATGGTGTCGAGACCGTGACGCATGCGCGCCAGCGTGTACCGCGTCGCCTCCTCCGGCGCGAGGATCGTGATCGTCAGGCCCTTGGTGTCGAGCGTGGCGAGGCCCTGGTGCACCTTCGCGATGATCTGGGCATCGTGCGAGCGGTTCGCGTCGAGCCAGAACACCGCGGGCACGCCGGTCGCACGGGCACGGCCGACGGCGAGCTTGACCCAGTCCATGACCGGGATGTGCTTGGTCTGCGTCGCGCGCCAGATGTCGCCCTTGCCGACCTCGTGCTCGATGAGGACGGTGCCTTCGCTGTCCAGCACCTGGACGATGCCGTCCGCCGCGATCTCGAACGTCTTGTCGTGGCTGCCGTATTCCTCGGCCGCCTGCGCCATGAGACCCACGTTCGGCACGGTGCCGATGGTGGCCGGGTCGAGCGGGCCGTTCGCGATCACATCGTCGATCACCGCCTGGTAGACGCTCGCGTAGGACGAGTCGGGGATGACCGCGATCGTGTCGGCCTCCTCGCCGTCCTTGCCCCAGAGCTTGCCGCCGTTGCGGACGAGCGCCGGCATGGACGCGTCGACGATGACATCGCTCGGCACGTGGAGGTTGGTGATCCCCTTGTCGGAGTTCACGTACGACAGACGCGGCCCCTCGGCGATGGCCTTGTCGAACGCCGCAGCGATCTCGTCGCCACCGGCGACGTTCGCCAGCCCCGCGAGGATCGAGCCGAGGCCGTCGTTCGCGCTCAGTCCGGCTTCGGCGAGCTGTGTGCCGTACTGGTCGAAGACGTCCTTGAAGAACGCCTTCACCACGTGGCCGAAGATGATCGGGTCGCTGACCTTCATCATCGTCGCCTTGAGGTGCACCGAGTAGAGCACGTCGTCGGCCTCGGCCTCCGCGAGGGTGTCCGCGAGGAAGGCGTCCAGCTCCTTCGCGGAGAGGAACGTCGCGTCGATGATCTCGCGCGGGAGGACCTTGAGTCCTTCCTTGAGGACCGTGACGGTGCCGTCCTTCGCCGTGTGGTGGAAGGAGAGGACGTCGTCGTGAGCGGCGACCCACGAGCGCTCGTTGTGCTTGAAGTCGTCGTGGCCGAGGGTCGCGACGCGGGTCTTCGAGCCCTCGGCGAACGGCTTGTTGCGGTGCGGGTGCTTCTTGGCGTAGTTCTTCACCGCGAGCGGTGCGCGACGGTCGCTGTTGCCCTCGCGCAGCACGGGGTTCACTGCGGAGCCCTTGATGCGGTCGTAGCGGGCGCGGACGTCCTTCTCCTCCAGCGACGAGGGCTCGTCCGGGAAGTCGGGGACGTCGTAGCCCTGCTGCTGCAGTTCCGCGATGGCGGCCTTGAGCTGCGGGATCGACGCCGAGATGTTCGGCAGCTTGATGATGTTCGCCTCGGGGAGCGTGGCGAGGCCGCCGAGTTCGGCCAGCGCGTCGCCGACCTGCTGCTCCGGGGTGAGCTTCTGGGGGAAGGCGGCGAGGATGCGGCCGGCCAGAGAGATGTCCCGCGTCTCGAATTCGATGCCCGCCTGGCCCGTGTAGGCCTGGATGATCGGCAGGAACGAGGCGGTGGCCAGCGCCGGTGCCTCGTCGGTGTAGGTGTAGATGATGGCGTCGTCGGTCACCGGGAGGTTCTCCGTTCACGAGGGCTATTTGTCTCGATACCAAGATACCTGAGCGGCCCTCGCCCCGAAGCGGCGCTCCCGGCGACGGGGTCCGGCACGTGACCGGTCCGTGAAAAGTCCGCCCGAGTGATGAATGCGGTGAGCGGAGGGGCTAGCCTGGGGGCATGTCCGAACTGCGCATGGTCGAACTCTCCGCCGCGACGATCGTCGCCGTGAACAACCTGTCGCTCAAGCCCGGACAGGAGCAGTTCCTCGCGCCCGTCTCGTACGGCATCGCGGCCACCGTCATCAACCCGCAGACCTCCTGGCAGCGGGTGATCCTGGACCGCAACGAGGTCGTGGGCTTCGTCAGCGCCAACTTCGACGACGAGGCCCCGGAGGAGCACTTCCGCTCCGTGCTGTGGCGCATCAACGTCGACGCGGACGACCAGGGTCGCGGCATCGGCCGCTTCGCCGTCGAGAACCTCATCGACGAAGCGCGCACCCGCGGCGTCGACCACGTCAATGTGATTTACGAAGCGGGCGAGGACGGCCCGGAGGCCTTCTTCCGTCGCGTCGGCTTCACCCCCGTCGGGGAGACGGCCTACGGCGAGGTCATCGCCGAGATCCGCGTCCCCTCCTGAGACCGGCGGCGGGGTCTCGAATCCCCTCCCCCATCGAGACTCCGTCGCCCTCGGATCCCGCCGGACGGCTCGACCTCGATCCTCCTCAGCGCTGACCGTTGCCGTCCGGAGGCGTGCCCTTGCCCCGGCGACTGTTCCACGCGGCGAGCGCTGAGGCGGCAGCACCTGCTGCGCGGTCGATGGCCTCCGCGGAGCGGTGCAGCATGTCCTGCGCGGCGTCCTGCCAGGCCGCGGTCGGAGGCGCCTCGCCCGTCTGGACCTTCGCCGCGTGCTCGGCGGCCTCGAACGCCCGCTCCAGCTCCGCGACAGCGTCGCGGTACGCCGCGTACTCGGCGGCGGTCACCCGGCCCGTCGTCTGCCGACGCGCCTCGACCGCGGCACCGGCGGCCCGCAGGTAGGCGGCCGTCTCCGGACGCTTCACGTCCGTCATCTCGGGATAGGTGATCTGCAACGCGGGGTCTGTCTCATACCGCATCCACCGCGCCGTCACCGCGTCGTGCTCCGCATACAGGCGCTCCAGCGGCCGCGGCGCGGAGCCGGCGGGGATCGCGGCA
Source organism: Microbacterium sp. NPDC064978 (assembly GCF_044543605.1). Lineage (NCBI taxonomy): Bacteria > Bacillati > Actinomycetota > Actinomycetes > Micrococcales > Microbacteriaceae > Microbacterium > Microbacterium sp. NPDC064978. Next base: position 1,124,236 of record NZ_JBITWF010000001.1, read on the forward strand.
CGAGCGGCGTTCACCCTGACCCGCCGGGCGCGGACGTCGGCCGCCGCGGCCCTGGCGTCGCGCTCACGCTCCTTGAGCATGCGTCGGGCGCCGGACACCTGCTCCGCGCTCGCCCGCTGCGCGGCCCGCTCGGCGGAGACCCGGGCGAGGTCGGCCCGTGCCACCTTCAGGGCCGTCCGTCGCACCACCGCGCGCTGCTGGGCCTCGCGGAGGTCGTGCCGGGCCGCGTCGTACTCCAGCCGGCGGCCGCTGCGGGTGTTGCGCCGACGGACGCCGATCGCGCCCGCGGTCACCCCGGCGGCGGCGGTCGGCGCGAGCCACCACCACTCCGCGACGAGGAGGAAGGGGTCCATCCCTCGATGCTACCGATCCCGGCGCACCCGCGCCCGGACGAGGAAGCCCCGGCATCCGTACGGATGCCGGGGCCACTGTCGCGTCAGGACGTCAGACGAGCGTCTCCTGCCAGGCCGCGTGCAGCTGGGCGAACTTCCCGGTGCCGCCGATCAGGGCGGCGGGGGTGTCGTCCTCGATGATCCGGCCGTGCTCCATCACGAGCACACGGTCAGCGATCGCCACCGTCGACAGCCGGTGCGCGATGATGATCGCCGTCCGGTCGGCCAGCAGGGTCTGCAGCGCGTCCTGGATCAGCCGCTCGGACGGGATGTCCAACGAGGCCGTCGCCTCGTCGAGGATCAGCACCGCCGGGTCGGCGAGGAAGGCGCGGGCGAACGAGATGAGCTGTCGCTGCCCTGCCGAGACACGACCACCGCGCTTGTTCACGTCGGTGTCGTACCCGTCAGGCAGCGCCGAGATGAACGCGTCGGCGCCCACCGCCCGCGCCGCCTCGCGGATCTCGTCCAGAGTCGCGTCCGGGCGCCCGAGCGCGATGTTGTCGGCGACGGTCCCGCTGAACAGGTACGCCTCCTGCGTGACCATGACGATCGCGCGGCGGAGGTCCTTCGGGTGCAGCGACCGCAGATCGACGCCGTCGAGGGTCACCGTCCCCGCGGACGGGTCGTAGAACCGGGAGATGAGCTTGGCCAGCGTGGACTTGCCCGCCCCCGTCGTCCCGACCAGCGCGATCGTCTGCCCGGCGGGGATGTCGAGCGAGAAGTTCGGCAGGATCGTCTTGTCCTCGTTGTACGCGAACGTGACCTCGTCGAAGCGGATGTGCCCCCGGGACTCCCAGAGGTCCACCGGCTTCTCGGGGTCCGGCACCGTCGGCACCTCCTCCAGGACGCCCGACACCTTCTCCAGCGCCGCGGTGGCGGACTGGTAGGAGTTGAGGAACATCGCGATCTCCTGCATCGGAGCGAAGAAGTTGCGCACGTAGAGCACGGCGGACAGCAGCACGCCGACCGTCAGTGCCCCCTCCGAGACCCGGATGCCGCCCCACAGCACGACCACGCCCAGGACGAGCGCTGCGACGCCCATGAGCCCCGGCTCGAACGTGCCGAACAGCAGCATCGAGCGGCGGTTCACGTCCCGGTACTCGCCGGCCACGCCCTGGAAGGCCTCGTCGTTGCGCGGCTCCTTCCGGAAGGCCTTGACCGCGCGGATGCCCGTCATGGTCTCGACGAACTGCACGATCACCTTCGCGCTGATCACCCGGGACTCGCGATACACGAGCTGCGAGCGCGAGTAGAACCAGCGCATGAGGAAGAACAGCGGCACGCCGCCGATCGCGAGGATCAGACCGGACTGCCAGTCCCACACGCACAGGGCGATGAACGTGAAGACACCGAAGAGCACGCCGGAGACGAGCTCGTTCAGGCCGCCGTCGAGGAGTTCCTTGATGGAGTCCAGGTCGCTCGTCTGGCGCGAGATGATCCGCCCGGACGTGTACGACTCGTGGAACTCCAGGCTCAGACGCTGGGTGTGCAGGAAGATGCGCTTGCGCAGGTCCAGCAGCACGGCCTGGGTCAGCTTGGCCGCGATGATGACATACCAGGCGATGAGCACGGCGGCCAGAGCGCCGGCGAGCAGATAGATCCCGCCGACGACGAAGGTGGGCATCCAGTCGGCATCGTCGAGCACCGCCGGCAGCGCGCGGTCGAGGCCGATGCTGATGAGGATCGGCCCGGCCACCTGCAGCGCCGTCGAGATGACGAGCACCGTGGCGGCGAGCACGATCTGCGGCTTGAGCGGGCGCACGAGCGAGCCGAGCAGCCGCAGCGAGCGACGGCGGATCGCCCTGCTCTCCTCCGTGGTGAGGCGGGAGCGGTCCTCGTCCTGGGTTCCGGTGAGGGAGCTCATCGCTGCACCTCCTCTCCTGCAAATCGGGAGGCGCTTCCCGGCGCCTCGTCGTCGGCCTCCTGGCGGATGCCGTCCTGCACGGCGTCGTGGATCTCCGACTGCTCGTCGCGGATGATCGGGATGGCGCCGGTGCGAGCCGCCTCCTCGGCCTCCAAGCTGGAGATGACATGCCGGTAGTGCCGGCTCGTCTTCAGCAGCTCGGTGTGCGTGCCGACCGCGGTGATCCGGCCGTCCTCCAGCAGCGCCACGCGATCGGCGAGGGCCACGGTGGACGGACGGTGTGCGACGATCATCGCCGTGGTGTCGGCGAGCACGTGCCGCAGCGCCTCCTCGACGAGGGCCTCGGTGTCGACGTCCAGCGCCGACAGCGGGTCGTCCAGGACGAGCACCCGCGGCGTGGCGGCCACCGCTCGGGCGAGGGCGAGCCGCTGGCGCTGTCCGCCGGACAGGCTCAGTCCCTCTTCGCCGATGACCGTCTCGACGCCCTCGGGGAGCGTGTCGACGAAGGCGGCCTGCGCGACGTCGAGCGCCTCGCGCAGGACGCGCTCGGCTTCGGGGCTGTGCACGTCGAGGTCGGCGCGCCCGAGCAGGACGTTCTCGCGGACCGAGGCGGAGAAGAGCGTCGCGTCCTCGAACGCCATCGCGATGTGCTCGCGCAGCTCGGCGAGGGTGAGGTCGCGCACGTCGACGCCGTCAAGCGTGACCCGCCCTCCCGTCACGTCGTAGAGCCGCGTCGGCAGGGTCGTCAAGGTGGTCTTGCCGCTGCCGGTGAGCCCGACCAGCGCCATGGTCTCCCCCGGTCGGAGGACGAGGTCGATGCCGTCGAGCAGGTCCCGCTCGTCGGGGGCCGCGTCCTGGTAGCGGAAGTGCGCGTTCTCGAATGCGAGCTCGCCGCGCGGGTTCTCGATGTGCACGGGGTTCGCGGGGTCGGTGATGGTGTTCGTCTCCGAGAAGATGTCGAACACGCGGTCCGTCGCCGTGCGCGCGTCCAGCATGAACGAGAAGAGGAAGCCGATCGACTCGATCGGCCAGCGCAGCACGACGGCCATCGCGAAGAAGGCGAAGAGCTCCGCCGAGGTGATCGCGTCCTGCGAGATGAGCCAGATGCCGGACATCAGGCTCAGGCCGAAGGCGATCTGCGGCATGAGGTCGAGCCAGAACCAGATCGAGGCGATGGCTCGGGCCTTGCTCATCTCGGTCTCGCGCAGCGTCTCGGCCTGACGGCTGAAGCGGCGGAGGGCGTGCGTGCCCCGTCCGAACGCCTTGAGCACCCGGATGCCGTGCACGCTCTCCTCGACGCTCGTGGCGAGGTCGCCGGCCTGGTCCTGGCTGCGCCGCGTGAGGGCGCCGTAGCGCTTCTCGAACAGGTAGCCGCGGATCCACAGCGGGATCGCCGTCACCAGGAAGATCGTGCCCAGCAGCCAGTGCCAGCGGAACAGCAGGACGGAGCCGATGAGGATCGTCAGCACGTTCACGACGAGAAGCACGAGGCCGAAGGCGAGCCACCGGCGGATGAGGCCGATGTCCTGCATCATGCGGCTGAGCAGCTGGCCCGACTGCCACCGGTCGTGGAAGGCGACCGGGAGGGTCTGCAGTCGCGAGTAGAGCTCGGTGCGCATGCGGTACTCGACCTGCGTGGCCGGGAACAGCACGAACTGCCGGCGGAGCCAGACCATGAGCGCCTCGCCGAGGCCAAGCGCGAACACGGCGAGCGCGCCCCAGACGATCGCGTCGAGCGCTCCGGATTGCACCGGCCCGCCGATGATCTGTTCGAGCACGATGGGGATCATCAGCGCGATGAGCGCGGCCGCGAGCGCGCTGGCGGCACCGCCGGCGAGACGCCAGATGACCGGCTTCACGAAAGGCTTGAGCCGCCACAGCGCGGCGGGCGTGGAGAGGGAGGACGAGGGGGACGGTTTCTGCGCGGAAGACGTGGAAGACATGTCTCTCAGAGGAGTCGAGGGTGAGAAGAGTGAAAGGACGGATGCGAGAGCGGGCTCACGGAGCCCGGCATCCGGTGCAGAAGAGGGCGGGGGCTCTAGGAGAGCGGGCGCGCCGGGGTCGAGCCGAGGGTGGCGATCCGCGCGGTGGCGATCGTGGTCATGGTGTCCTCCTCAGGGCTCGGCGAGGTCGTCCGGTTGGCGCGACAGCCCATCAGCCTATTCCTGTGAACCAGCTGAGCGCAAGAGGAATTCCCGAGACGGCGAAGAGCCCGCTCTCCGGGGAGCGGGCTCTTCGAACCGAGAGGTCAGCGGGCGGCGCGTTCGCGCGCCAGGAGGCTCTCCTTCACGGGCAGGCCCCAGGCGAAGCCGCCGAGAGAGCCGTCCGTGCGGAGCACCCGGTGACAGGGCACGAACAGGGCCGGGGCGTTGCGGGCGCAGATCGACGCGGCGGCCCGCACCGCACGCGGATTGCCGAGCCGGGCCGCGAAGCCCGTGTACGTCAGGGGTTCCCCCGGGGCGATGCCGCGGAGCGCCGCCCATCCGGCGAGCTGCAGGGCGGTGCCGGTCTGCGCGACCGGGACCGCGTCGATCGCCGTGACGTCGCCGGCATAGTACGCGCGGACGGCGCCCGCCGCGTCCGTCTCGGCCTCCCGCACGGCGTCGGGACGGCTTCGGGACGGCAGGCGTCCGAGGATCGCCTCGACGTCGTCGGTCCACCCGGACACGAGCACCCGCTGGCGCTCGTCGGCGAGGATCGTGAAAGGACCGTCGGCGGTGTCGAGGGTCTGGATGAGTGCGGTCATGAGGTCTCCTCGGTGTCGGATTCGGGGCCGCGGGCGGGCCGGGTGGCGGTCTTGCTCCGCGGTCCGGCGGGGCGGATCGGGGCGGCACGCCACAGGTGCGCGCTGAGGTAGCTCCGCCACGGCGCGGTGCGCTCCGCCCAGGCGGTGAGGGTCTTCGGTTCGGCCGGGAGACCGGCCGCCGCGGCACCGGCGCGGAGGGCGACGTCACCGGGCAGCAGCACGTCCGGATCGCCGAGCACCCGCATCCGCACGTAGTCGGCGGTCCAGGGACCGATGCCGGGCATCGCCAGCAGGGCCGCGCGCTGCGTGGGGCCGTCGTCGCCGACCGTGAGGGTCAGGCTCCCGTCCGCGAGGGCGGCGGCGGCTCCGGTGACGGCGCGGATGCGGGCGGCGGGCCCCCGCAGCACCTCGGCGCCGTGGGCCGCGATGGCCGACATCGTCGGGAACAGCAGCCCCTCGGGGGTCCGCTCCCCCAGCGCGTCGGTGAGGGCGGTGAGCGCGGTGCGGGCGGCGACGACCGTGATCTGCTGCCCGATCATCGCGCGGATGAGCATCTCGTGCGGATCGGCCGCTCCGGGCACGCGGATACCGGGGGTGCGCGCGATGAGGGGAGCGAGAGGCGGGTGCGCCGCCAGGGCCTCGTCGATCGCCAGGGGGTCGGCGTCGAGGTCGAAGATCCGACGCGCGGTCGCCATCAGCGGCGCGAGGTCGCCGAGCTGCGCGACCCGAGCCCGGAGGTGCAGCCGCTCCGTCTCCTCCTGACGCACCTCGAACCACGCAGGGCCTCCGGGCATCCGGAGGTGTCGGGAGAACGCCGTGGCCGTGGCCTCCTCGACCCCGGTCACCGCCCGCGCCGCCATCCACGCGAAGATCCCGGCCGCATCCAGGGGACCCCGGTACGGCAGGACCAGGTCGATCGTTCCCGGCACGGACGCGGACGGCGTGCGGCGGCGGGCGCGCAGCTCTCCGGGCGTGAGGCCGAACACCTCGCGGATCGTGTCGTTGCACTGGCGGATGCTGTGGAAGCCGGCGGCGAAGGCGACGTCGGCGATGGGCATGTCCGTCCCCACGAGCAGCATGCGGGCGGTGTGGGCGCGATGCGCTCTCGCCAGTGCCAGAGGTCCGGCGCCGAGCTGGGTCGTCAGCAGCCGCGTGAGGTGACGGCTCGAGTAGCCGAGGCGCGCGGCGAGCCCTGGCACGCCCTCGCGCTCGACCACGCCGGACGCGATCAGCCGCATGGCGCGAGCGGCGGTGTCTCCGCGGACGTCCCACGCGGGCGACCCGGGGGCGGCCTCCGGCAGGCAGCGTTTGCATGCGCGGTAGCCCGCCTCGTGCGCCGCGGCACTGGTCGGATAGAAGGTCACGTTCTGCGGCTTGGGGGTGCGGGCGGGGCAGCTCGGACGGCAGTAGATCCCGGTCGAGCGCACGGCGGTGACGAACTGGCCGTCGAAGCGGGTGTCCCGGGCGCTGATGGCTCGGTAACGCTCGTCGAACGCGGTCACGGGGAGGCTCATGTTCTCCACTCTCTCACCCCCGCAGGGCTACGGCTGGCGGAAATCGGACATCGCGGTTTCTTCCCCGAAACCCCGCCGACGCGCCGAGACCCCGGGGTGCAGACGTGCGCACACCGGGGTCTCGACGGAAGACCGGGGTCTCGGTCAGTGGAAGAAGTGACGCTCCCCCGTGAAGAACATCGTGACGCCGGCCTTGCGCGCGGCATCCACGACCTCCTCGTCACGAACGGACCCACCGGGCTGCACGATCGCCGTGACACCCGCGTCGATGAGCACCTGGGCACCGTCCGCGAAGGGGAAGAACGCATCGGACGACGCGACCGATCCGGCGGCACGATCCCCTGCCCGCTCCACCGCGAGGCGGCACGAGTCGACGCGGTTGACCTGGCCCATGCCGACGCCGACCGTCGCATTGTCCTTCGCCAGGACGATCGCGTTCGACTTCACGGCCCGGCAGGCCTTCCACGCGAAGATCAGGTTCTCCATCTCCTCGTCACTCGGACGCTCCCCCGACACGAGCTCCCAGTTCTTCGCGACCGAGACGATATCGTCCGGGAAGCGGTCCGCGTCCTGGAGCAGGAGACCGCCGGACACGAGCCGCACGTCCATGCGCTCCTGCTGCCAGTCCTCGGGGAGCTGCAGCAGGCGCAGGTTCTTCTTCGCCTTGAAGACCTCAAGGGCCGCGGGCTCGAACGACGGCGCCACGATGACCTCGGTGAAGATGTCCTTCAGGTTCTCGGCCATCTTCAGGGTCACGGTGCCGTTCGCGGCGATCACGCCGCCGTACGCCGACACGGGGTCGCACTCGTGCGCACGGAGGTGCGCGCTGGCGATCGGGTCGAGGGCGTTCGGGGCGGTGGTGGCGATCCCGCAGGGGTTCGCGTGCTTGATGATGGCGACGGCGGGCTTGACCATGTCGTAGGCGGCGCGCAGGGCGGCGTCGGCGTCGACGTAGTTGTTGTACGACATCTCCTTGCCCTGCAGCTGCGTGGCCTGGGCGATGCCGTGGCCCCCGGCGCGGGTGTAGATGGCGCCGCGCTGGTGGGAGTTCTCGCCGTAGCGGAGCGTCGCGAGCCGCTCGGCCTGGATCGTCAGATGAGCCGGAAGGTCGCCCGGCTCGTTGAGGGTCCCCTCGGCGAACCACTGCGCGACCGCCGTGTCGTAGGCCGCGGTGTGCGCGAAGGCCCGCGCCGCGAGCTCCCGGCGCTGGGCGAGCGAGGTGCCCCCCTGCTCCACGGCCGCGACGATCGCGGGGTAGGACTGCGGCGACACGACGATCGCGACGTTGGCGTGGTTCTTCGCGGCCGCGCGCACCATGGCGGGGCCGCCGATGTCGATCTGCTCCACCACGTCGTCGCCCTCGGCACCGGAGGCCACGGTCTCCACGAACGGATAGAGGTTGACCACGACGAGCTCGAACGGCGCGATGTCGAGGTCGGCGAGCTGACGCTCGTGGTCCTCCAGGCGCAGGTCGGCGAGCAGGCCGCCGTGCACCTTCGGGTGCAGGGTCTTGACGCGGCCGTCGAGCATCTCGGCGACACCCGTGACCGCGGCCACGTCCGTCACCTCGAAGCCGGCGTCGCGGATGGTGGACGCCGTGGAGCCCGTCGAGACGATCTCGACGCCCGCCTCCGCGAGCGCGGCGGCGAGCACGAGCAGGTCGGTCTTGTCGCTGACCGAGACGAGGGCGCGCCGGATCGGCACCGTGTCGCGATCGCGGTAGAGCGTGGGGTCGTGGCGGGGGCCGGCCATGATGGGCTCCTTCGTGCGGGGGCGTCGGGGGGTCAGGGGGCGGAGGTCAGGGCGAGGTCGCCGGTCGCGATGCGCCGGACGACGTCGATGAGGAGCCGGCGCTCGACCGGCTTGATGCGCTCGTGCAGGGTGTGCTCGGTGTCGTCGGCCCTGATCGGCACGCGCTCCTGGGCGAGGATGGGGCCGGTGTCGACGCCGTCGTCCACGACGATCACGCTCGCGCCGGTCTCGCGGACCCCGGCGGCGAGGGCGTCGCGGACGCCGTGGGCTCCGGGGAACTCCGGGAGGTACGCGGGGTGGGTGTTGATGATCCGGGGTGCGTAGGCGGCGACGAGCGAGGACGGCAGCAGGCGCATGAGCCCGCTGAGCACCACGAGGTCCGGCGTCCAGACGGCGAGCTGACGACCCAGCTCCTCGCCCCACGCCTCGCGGCTCTCGTGCTCGTGCCACGGCACGGTGAAGCTGGGGATGCCGAACTCCTCGGCGTGGGCCAGCCCGTCGGCTTCGCGGTCCGCCCCGACCACGACGACACGCGCCGGGAAATCGGGGTGACGAGCGGCCTCGAGGAGGGCGCGAAGGTTCGAGCCGGCGCCCGAGATGAGTACGGCGACCGTGAGCACGCGCCCAGTCTACCGGCGTGCCGGCGACGCTCAGACCCGGTCCGCAGAGCACTAGGGACGCCTAGCGACGGTCGTCGTCGGCGTGGCCCTCGGAGCCGAGCGTGGACATCTCCTCGATCCAGCGGTCCGTACGCTCTTCCGCGAGCTCGTCGCGGTTGCGCGGCGACAGCAGGAGGATCGCGGCGCCGACGAGCACCTCCGCTCCCAGCGACAACGCGAACGGCAGCACCGCCGGTCCCACGACCTCGAGTCGCCCCGGGCCCATCGAGCCGTTCGCGAAGGCGGCGGCGAGCGCGGCCACGCCGGCCGAGACCGCGGCGATCCCGACCGCGATCACCGACCGCTGCAGGAGCCCGAGCGGGGTCCCCTCCCAGACGAGGCGCGAGCGCACGGCCCACCCGGCGAACGCCCCGGCGGCCACCGGGATCAGGATGACGATGAGCATCCACATCGAGGTGTTCTCCGGCAGCAGACCGAAGGCGGGGATGCCCGGGACGACGCCGAGCTGCGTCCCCGCCGGCGACACCGCGGTGCCCGCGCCGACGGCGAACCCGGGGCCGGCGAGCCAGGACGCCGCCCACACCACCAGTGTGGGCAGACAGGCGAGTTGCCCGAGGGTGAGCACGGTCGCGCCGAGCGCATCGACCCGCGCCGCCTGGAACAGCGCGACGACCTCGCCCCCACGGGTCAGGACCGACAGGGCGACGGCCAACGCGGCAGCCCCCAGCACACCGACGAGCGCGAACGCCGCCCCGCGCACGACCGCGGACGGTACCGGCGCCCAGTCCTCCCTGGCGTCCAGCACATCGTGGATGCGGTCCAGCACACCGCCGTCGCCGTCCTCCCACGCCACGCGGACGGCACCGCACACGGCGCCCACGAGGTAGACGGCGGGGGGCAGGAGGATCGCGAGAGCCAGCGGGACGCGAGCGGCGCCCAGCGCGGACGTGAGGGCGACGACCGTCGAGATCACGGCGAACACGACCGTCCCCGACAGGGATCCCAGCACCCACGCGCCGGATCGTGCGGCCCGGGCGCCGGAGCGCGCCGCGAAGAGCAGAGTGAGCAGCAGGAACGCCAGCGGCGTGACCGAGACGGCGAAGCGCGCGGCGTCGGCCGGGATCGCCAGGGTGACGAGCAGGGCGTCCGGGATCGTGATCTCCAGAGGGACACCGTGCCCGAACTCCCACAGCGTTCCGGTGAGCGGCCACAGCGCCCCCCAGTCCGCGGTGACACCGAACGCGAGCGTCCACAGGAGCGTCAACGGCGCCAGCAGCACGGCCAGCCCGACGGCGGCCGCGATGGCGGCGTCGAGGGCGGCGAGGAGCGCGACGAGGAGGCGTTGCATAGCGCCTTCGAGACTACGACGACTTCCGGTCCGGCCCCCGTGGGCGCGCGCGAGGCGGACGACACGGTAGCGTTTCTCCGGAGGTTTCCCGATGACTACTGCCCCACCCGCCCCGGCGTCCACCGAACCCACCGGTACCCTGGACCGCTTCTTCGAGATCAGCAAGCGCGGATCGACGATCGGCACCGAGATCCGTGGAGGCCTCGTGACGTTCGTCACGATGGCCTACATCGTGATCCTGAACCCGATCATCCTCTCCGGAAAGCCGGACGTCGCCGGCGACATGCTCGACTTCAACGCCGTCGGTGCCGCGACGGCCCTGACCGCCGGCGTCATGACGATCCTCTTCGGTGTCGTCACCCGCCTGCCGTTCGGCTTCGCCGCCGGCCTCGGCATCAACGCCTTCGTCGCGTTCTCCGTCGTCGGCCAGGTCACCTGGCCCGAGGCGATGGCGCTCGTGATGATCAACGGTGTCGTGATCGTGCTCCTCGCCGCCACCGGGCTGCGGAAGGCGATCTTCGACGCCGTGCCCTTCCAGCTGAAGATCGCGATCACGGTCGGCATCGGCCTGTTCATCGCCTTCATCGGCTTCGTGAACTCGGGCTTCGTCACGGCGACCGGCGCCTCGTCGCCGCCCGTCGGCCTCGGTGTCAACGGGTCGGTCGCGACCGTGCCGAGCCTGCTGTTCGTGATCACCCTGCTCCTCACGGGCATCCTCGTCGCGCTCCGCATCAAGGGCGGGATGCTCATCGGCCTCATCGGCGGCACCGTGCTCGCGGTCATCGTCGAGGCCATCTGGCACATCGGCGCCCGCGGCGTCGATGACGACGGCAATGTCGTGAATCCCGGCGGCTGGGGCCTCACCGTCCCGGCGCTGAACGGCTCCCCCGTCAGCGTCCCCGACCTGAGCCTCATCGGCGCCGTCGACTTCTCGTTCGACCTCGGCAAGGTCAGCCTCGTCGCCCTCGTGATGATCGTGTTCACGCTCCTCTTCACGAACTTCTTCGACGCCATGGGCACGATGACGGGCCTGGCCAAGGAGGCCAACCTGGCCGACGACAACGGCGACTTCCCGCGCATCAAGTCGGCCCTCGTGGTCGAGGGTGTCGGGGCGATCGCCGGTGGTGCGACCTCGTCGTCCTCCAGCACGGTCTTCATCGAGTCCGGCGCGGGTATCGGCGAGGGTGCCAGGACGGGACTCGCGAACGTCGTGACGGGCATCGTCTTCCTCATCGCGATGTTCCTGACCCCGCTGACCTCGATCGTCCCGACGGAGATCGCCGCCGCGGCGCTCATCATCGTGGGTGCCATGATGATGGCCCAGATCCGGCACATCGACTTCGGCGACTTCCGGGTGCTCCTGCCGGTGTTCCTCACGGTCTCGGTCATGCCGCTGACGTACTCGATCGCCAACGGCATCGGGGCGGGCTTCGTGAGCTGGGTGCTCATCCACGCCTTCTCCGGCAAGGCCAAGACCATCAGCCCGCTGCTGTGGGTGGTCGGCGCCGGCTTCCTGATCTTCTTCGCCCGCGGTCCCATCGAGGCCCTCTTCGGCGTCGGGATCTAGCCCCGCTCCGAGTCGCGCACATGGCCCCATTCCGACACGGAATGGGGCCATGTGCGTGATTCGAGGGAGGTGAGGGTATGACGAAGGCCCCGGGGTGGAGCCCGGGGCCTTCAGGTCAAGCGTAGCTCAGATCAGAGCGACTCGATGATCTCGCGCATGAGAGCGGCGGTCTCGGACGGCGTCTTGCCGACCTTGACGCCGGCGGCCTCGAGGGCCTCCTTCTTCGCCTGCGCGGTACCGGCCGAGCCGGAGACGATCGCACCGGCGTGACCCATGGTCTTGCCCTCGGGAGCCGTGAAGCCCGCGACGTAGCCGACGACCGGCTTGGTGACGTTCGCCTTGATGTACTCGGCCGCACGCTCCTCGGCGTCGCCGCCGATCTCGCCGATCATGACGATGGCCTTGGTCTCGGGGTCGGCCTCGAACGCGGCGAGCGCGTCGATGTGCGTGGTGCCGATGACCGGGTCGCCGCCGATGCCGATGGCGGTCGAGAAGCCCAGGTCGCGCAGCTCGAACATCATCTGGTAGGTCAGGGTGCCCGACTTCGACACGAGGCCGATCGGGCCCTTGCCGGTGATGTTCGCGGGCGTGATGCCGACGAGCGCCTCACCGGGGGTGATGATGCCGGGGCAGTTCGGCCCGATGATGCGGGTCTTGTTGCCCTTGCTCTGCGCGTAGGCCCAGGCCTCGGCCGAGTCGCCCACGGGGACGCCCTCGGTGATGACGACGAGCAGCGGGATCTCGGCGTCGATGGCCTCGATCATCGCGTCCTTCGTGAAGGCGCCGGGGACGAAGGCGATCGACACGTCGGCGCCGGTCTCCTTCATGGCCTCGGCGACCGAGGCGAAGACGGGGAGCTCGACGGCGTTGCCGTCCTTGTCCGTGTGCGAGACCGTGGTGCCGGCCTTGCGGGCGTTCACGCCGCCGACGACCTGCGTGCCGGCCTTGAGCATGAGCGCGGTGTGCTTGGTGCCCTCGCCGCCGGTGATGCCCTGGACGATGACCTTGGAGTCCTTGTTGAGGTAGATCGACATGTTCTGTTCCTTAAATCCTGTCGAAGCGTCAGGCGTTGGCGAGCTCGGCGGCCTTGTCGGCGCCCTCGTCCATCGTCGCGGCCAGGGTCACGAGCGGGTGCGCGTAGTCGGCGAGGATCGCACGACCCTCGTCCACGCGGTTGCCGTCCAGGCGGACGACGAGCGGCTTGGAGGCCGTGTCGCCCAGCGTCTCCAGGGCACCCTTGATGCCGTTGGCGACGGCGTCGCACGCCGTGATGCCGCCGAACACGTTGACGAACACGCTCTTGACCTGCGGGTCACCGAGGATGACGTCGAGACCGGCGGCCATGACCTCGGCCGAGGCGCCGCCGCCGATGTCGAGGAAGTTGGCGGGCTTCACGCCGTTGTGGTTCTCTCCGGCGTAGGCGACCACGTCGAGCGTCGACATGACCAGACCCGCGCCGTTGCCGATGATGCCGACCTCGCCGTCGAGCTTGACGTAGTTGAGGCCGGACGCCTTGGCCTTGGCCTCGAGCGGGTCGGCGGCGTCCTTGTCCTCGAGCGCCTCGTGCTCGGGGTGGCGGATCTCGGAGGCGTTGTCGTCGAGCGTGACCTTGCCGTCGAGCGCGATGATGTCGCCGTCCTCGGTGCGGACGAGCGGGTTGACCTCGACGAGCGTCGCGTCCTCACCCTTGTAGACGTCGTACAGCTTCACGAACACATCGGAGACCTTCTCGACGAGGTCCTCCGGGAAGTTCGCGGCGCGAGCGATCTCGACCGCCTTCTCCTTGTCGATGCCGGTCAGCGGGTTGACCTCGACGCGGGCGAGCGCCTCGGGCTTCTCGACGGCGAGCTGCTCGATCTCCATGCCGCCCTCGACGGAGCACAGGGAGAGGTAGGAGCGGTTGGCGCGGTCGAGCAGCACGGAGAAGTAGAACTCCTCGGCGATGCGGGCACCCTGCGCGACCATGACGCGCTTGACGACGTGGCCCTTGATGTCGAGTCCGAGGATGGCCTTCGCGGCTTCGTACGCCTCATCGGGGGTCTTGGCGACCTTGACGCCGCCAGCCTTGCCGCGGCCTCCGGTCTTGACCTGGGCCTTGACGACCACGACACCGCCGATCTTCTCGGCAGCCGCCTTCACCTCCTCGGGGGTGTCCGCGACGATGCCGGCGAGGACCGGCACTCCGTACTTCTCGAAAACGTCTCGTGCCTGGTACTCGTACAGATCCACTGTGCTTCCTTCACTGGGCTGCGGTCTGGTCTGGTGATTCTCTCGATGTCGAGACATCGACCAGTCCCCCAGCCTACTACCGCAGGCTGAGCGCTCCGACGCCCCGACGCCCTCCCCGACCCGCCGACGCCTCCGGTACGATTCTCGGCGTCGGAGCAAGACGGAGGAGACGACGTGAGCGACCTCACCGGCGCCCAGGCGCAGCGCATCATCCGCGACGAGAAGCTCACCGCGACCGCGAACTGGTTCGGCCGTACAGGCCGACCTCAGTCGTCCGCCTGGATCGAGCGCGAAGGCGAGGAGTGGATCGTCTGGGAGGCCGACGAGCGCGGTGAGCGCTTCCATGCGCCGCTCCGCTTCCGCTCGGAAGCCGAGGCCCTGGACCTCTTCATACGGATCGCTCGGCGGTATCGGGCATCGGACTCGCGCGCGAGTCGGCGAACCCCGGACGCCTCGTGACCACAGCCAGGATCAGCATGGACGGTCGCGCGCCCTCACGGAACCGCGGGTCCTGGAACTGCGTCAGCGGTGCGCTCCCGCGGGGACGCTCGGGCGTGAGCCCCACGGCGGTCTAGGATTTCGCCATGCAGGAATCCGCAGAGCTGCGCACCGGGGGCGTCGTCGCCGCCGCGCTCGAACTCTTCAGCGCCCAGGGGTTCGACCAGACGTCCGTGGAGCAGATCGCCAAGGCCGCCGGCGTCTCCCGGTCGACCTTCTTCCGGCAGTTCGGCGGCAAGGAGGACGTGGTCTTCGCCGATCACGAGGTCCTGCTGGAGCAGCTTCGGGAGTTCCTCGACGAGGGGCACGACGATCCGTGGGGCGCGGTCTGCGCGGCATCGGAGTCCGTGTTCACGCACTTCGCGAACGACCCGGAGCTCGCGCGACGGCGCTACCAGATCGTGCGGGAGGTGCCGGTGCTCCGTGAACGCGAGATCATCACCGTGTTCCGCTACGAGCGGCTGTTCGACGAGTACCTGCGCAGCGCCCTGCCGGGAGTGGATCCGCTGGACGCGGTGGGCTTCGCGGCGCTCGTGACGGCGGTGCACAACCACGTGCTGCGGCAGCTCCTGCGCGGACGCAAGAAGGTGCCGCTGTCCACCCTCCAGTCCGCGCTCGCGGATGCGCGTCGACGGTACGGCGTCGGCGAGGACACCGCGGCGGGGGCTCCGGACGACATGGTGGTGGCGGTCTTCCCGCGTTCGATGCCCGTCGCCGAGGTCACGCGGAGGCTGCGCTCCGAGCTCGACTGAGTCCCGCCGGAGAGGTCGTGATACCGAGTATCGAGGAGTACGATACCTGGTGTCACGAAGGAGCATCATGAGCACGGAAGCCTCCCCCGTCCCCGGCGAGCGCGTCTCGTCCTACGACATCACCGGACGGCAGGACAGCGACTACTACGCCGTCTTCGCCGACATCCCCGCCGTCGACCGGGAAGCCTGGGACCGCGCGAAGGCGTACGTCGACGAGGTCGCCCCGCAGATGGCCGAGGCCTGGGACCGCGCCGAGTACCCGCTCGACGCCGCCCGCCGGATGGGTGAGATGGACCTCGTCGTCGACGGCGTCGACCACCCCGCGCTCACCCGGCTCTCCCCGCTCGCCGCCGGCCTGGTCAACATGGAGATCTCGCGCGGAGACGGCTCCCTCGGCACGATTCTCGCCGTGCAGGGCGGCCTCGCGCTGCGGACGCTCGCCCTGTTCGGCTCGCCCGCCCAGCAGGACCGCTGGCTCACGGCACTCGCCGACGGCTCGGTACTCGGATCCTTCGCGCTGACCGAGCCCGACCACGGCTCGGACTCCGTCTCGCTGGAGACCGTGGCCCGCCGCGACGGCGACTCCTGGGTCCTCCGCGGCGCCAAGAAGTGGATCGGCAACGGCGCCTCGGGCGGCATCACCTTCGTCTGGGCACGGGTCGACGACGAGTCCGCCGCCGAGCACGGGGCGGTGCGGTGCTTCCTCGTCGAGCAGGACGCCCCCGGGTACACCGGCACCGTGATCCGCGGGAAGGCCTCACTCCGCGCGATCCACCAGGCGCACATCCGCCTGGACGACGTGCGGGTACCGCTGGACGCGGTGCTGCCGGGGACCAGGAGCTTCAAGGACGCCTCGACCGTGCTCTACGCCACCCGGTCCGGAGTCGCCTGGTCGGCGCTGGGCCACGCGACGGCCTGCTACGAGGCGGCTCTGGCTTACGCGAAGGAGCGTGTGCAGTTCGGCAAGCCGCTCGCGAAGTTCCAGATGGTTCAGGAGCGGCTGACGCACATGCTGGAGGACCTGACGGCGATGCAGCTCTACTGCCGCCGGATGGCAGACCTCGAGCAGGCAGGAGCGCTACGTCCGACCCAGGCCTCGCTCGCCAAGTTCCACAACACCCGGGCGGCCCGGCGGATCGCGGCGACGGCGCGTGACCTCCTGGGAGGCAACGGCATCCTCCTGGAGAACGGCGTCATGCAGCACATGGCCGACATCGAGGCCATCCACACCTACGAGGGCACCGAGTCCGTGCAGGCCCTCCTTCTCGGTCGCGACATCACCGGGATGAGCGCCTTCGCCTAGCCCTTCAAATCGCTCACTTCGCTGGATTCGGCGGCCGGATGCAACGAAGTGAGCGATTCGAAGCAGAGGAGGCGGTCGCGATCGTCCCAGGGGTCGACGAGGCGGAAGCCGCGGGACGTGTAGAGCCGGATCGCGGCGTCACGCCACTCCCACACCGACAGCCGCACCGCACCCTCGGCCTCCGCCAGGACGGCGTCGAGCAGCGCGGAACCGACGCCTCGGCCGCGCACGGCGGGGTCAGCCCAGAGCCGCTTGACCTCGGTGTGACCGGCATACGGCAGGGCGATCACCACGCCGGCCGGGGCCCCGTCGATCTCCGCCACGAGCACCCGACCATCGGCGTACGCGGTCGCAGGGTCACGGACCTCCGGCAGGTACCGCTCGGGGAGTTCGCCCTCGGGTTCCTCCGGATCACCCAGGACGTCGTGCTTCTCCTGCTCCGTCTGACGGAGGTACGTCGAAACCGCCGTACCGACGAAGGCCGCATCCTGTGGCCACTCCGCCTCGCGGACGGAGACGCCGCCGTGCGACGCGGAGGCCGCGGGCATCAGTCGCAGCCGCAGCCGCCGGCGGGGGTCTTCACCATGAAGCAGACGTCGCACACGCCGTAGTCGCGCTCGACGGGCTTCGGCGCCGCGGGGGTGCGCGGTGCCGAAGGGGTGCGCGGCGTCGTGGAACGCTTGGCCTTGACGGGGGCCTGCGGGGCGAACTCGCTCGGGTGCGTGACGTAGAAGTACGGCGCGCGCCCCTCGCTGGGCTGCAGCCGCAGGCGGGTCGAGCCGACGGTGACGACCTCGTCCTCCGTGAATCCGTTGGTGTACGTGCGGCCGATGTGCAGCGCCGCGCCCTCGCGCCGGATCGCCTCGATATAGCGACCGCGGTCGATCAGAGAGGTCACCCCCGCGGAATCGACGATCTCGGTGATGAACGCATGGTTCACCGGATCGATGCGGTGCGCGCGGAGCGCCTCGGGAAGCGAGCGGTACGGACGGGAGGTGCCGGCGGGGGTCGGGCCCTGGACTTCATTCATCCCTACCAGGATCGCACGGCGCAACCCCCTCCGCCGACCGCGGACTCGCGTGCGAGACTGGCCGCATGGCACTCGCGACGATCATCGGATCCGGCCCGAACGGCCTCGCCGCCGCCGTCTCCCTCGCCCGCGCCGGCTACCGGGTACGCGTGCTCGAGGCTGCGGACACGGTTGGAGGGGGCCTGCGCACTCGGGAGGCCACCCTCCCCGGCTTCCGTCACGACGTCTGCTCGGCCGTCCACCCCGCAGTCGTCGCCTCGCCCTTCTTCCAGGCGTTCGGGCTCGACGAGCGGATCGAGTGGATCCGCCCCGAGATCTCCTTCGCCCATCCGCTGGACGACGGTCGTGCCGCCATCGCGTGGCGCGACATCGAGCGCACCGCCGCCGACCTCGGCATCGACGGGGACGCCTGGCTGCGCCGGCTCCGCCCCCTCAGCACGCACATCGACGGCGTCACGGACTTCACCGGTAACCAGCTCCTCCGCCTCCCGCAGGACCCGATCACCGCCGTCCGCTACGCCATCCGCATGCTCGACCAGGGTACGCCCCTCGCGCGGGCCGCCTTCCGCACGGAGGAAGCGGCCGCGCTCATGGCCGGAGTGGTCGCGCACGCGAACTCCCCGCAGCCCACGCTCGCCGGCGCCGCGGCGGGTCTGCTGCTGGCCGGGCTCGCCCACGCCGGCGGCTGGCCGTACCCCCGCGGCGGCTCGCAGGTGATCGCGGACGCCCTCATCGCCGATCTCGAGGCCCATGGCGGCACGATCGAGACGGGCGCCCGCGTCACCGACCTCGCGGACCTGGACGCGGGCGACCCCGACCGCGGTGACGTGCTGCTGCTCAACACCTCTCCCCGGCTCGCACTCACCCACCCTGACATCCCGGCCTCGTACGCCCGCGCCCTCCGCGGCTACCGCTACGGCGCCGCGGCGGCGAAGGTCGATTTCGCGCTCGATGGACCCGTCCCGTGGGCGAACGAGCACGTGCGGAGCGCCCCGACCGTGCACGTCGCCGGGACGAGGGAGGAGGTGTGGAACAGCGAGAACGCGGTCGCGGTCGGCCACGTGTCCGAGCGTCCGTACGTGCTGGCGGTCCAGCCCTCGCTCTTCGACCCGACCAGGGCGCCCGACGGCAAGGCCGTGCTCTGGGCGTACATCCACGTGCCGAACGGCTCCGACCTCGACCCGACCGAACTCATCACCGCACAGGTCGAGCGCTTCGCGCCGGGATTCCGCGACCGGATCCTCGCCCACCACGCGGTGCCGGCATCCTCGCGCGAGGCGATCAACCCGGCCGAGATCGGCGGCGACATCTCCGGCGGCGTCTTCGACATGCGTCAGGCCCTGCGCCGCCCCGTCCTCTCCCCCGCTCCGTGGCGGACGCCGATGCGCGGCGTGTACCTCGCGTCGGCCTCGACTCCGCCCGGCCCCGCGGTCAACGGCATGGCGGGATGGCACGCGGCACACACCGTGCTCCGCGACGCCGGCACGCCCGCGGAGCTCGACGACCTGTTCGGCTGACCCGGCCCTTTCCCCCGCTCGCCGCCCGGTCCAGGATGGGTGCATGCGCTACGAGATCCCGGCCCCCATGCTCGCCAAAGCCGTCGCGGCCGTTCCCGACGCCGACAAGACGCCGGGCGGCCTGCTCTACGAGCCGAAGTGGGACGGGTTCCGCGGGCTCGTCGCCTGGGACGGCGAGAAGGTCGAGATCGGGTCCCGCGGCGCGAAGCCCCTGACGCGCTACTTCCCGGAGCTCGTCGACGCGATCCCGCAGCTGCTGCCCGTGCCCTGCCTGCTCGACGGCGAGATCGTCGTGGCCACGGGTCCGCACGGCGCGCAGCGTTTGGACTGGGAGGCCCTCAGTCAGCGCATCCACCCGGCGGCCTCCCGGGTCGCGAAGCTCGCCACGGAGACCCCGGCCATGTTCATCGCCTTCGATCTGCTCGCCTCCGGGGAGGACGACCTGCGGGCCCAGTCGTTCGAGACGCGCCGGGCCCGGCTGGAGACGCTCATGGAGTCCGTGGAGCACCCGCTGCACCTGACCAGGACCACCCGCGATCGGGACGCGGCCGTCCGCTGGCTCGAGGAGTTCGAGGGCGCGGGGCTCGACGGCGTCGTGGCGAAGCCGCTGGCCCTGCCGTACGCGCCGGGGAAGCGCACCCTGTTCAAGATCAAGCATGCGCGGACCGCCGACGTCGTCGCCCTCGGCTACCGCATCCACAAGTCCGGCACCGGGGTCGGCTCGCTGCTCGTCGGGCTCTACGACGCCGACGGGACCCTGCGCCAGGTCGGCGGGGTCGCGGCGTGGAGTGACGCGAAGCGGAAGCAGCTCGTGGAGGAGCTCGCGCCGCTGGTCGAGCGCGACGAGGACGGCGCCGCCGTGACGGGTGAGGGTGAGCGGTCGCGGTTCAGCGGATCGAAGGACGTGTCGTTCGTGCGCCTGCGCCCCGAGCGGGTGCTGGAGGTGCGGTACGACCAGCTCGAGGGCGCCCGCTTCCGCCACACCGTGCAGTTCGAGCGATGGAGGCCGGACCGGGACGCCCGCTCCTGCACGTACGACCAGCTCGACACCGTCGACGGCTACGACCTCGCCGACGTCCTGAGCTGAGCGCGCTCAGTCGTCGACGGGGTTGCCGTCGGCATCCCAGTTCGCGGCGTTCTTCTTGCTCGGCTGCACGCGCGGCGGCTCTCCCGGCATCTTCGGGAACTCCGGTGGGAAGGGCAACTCCCCGAGGCCGTCCGCCGTGTCGCGCTCCCACCACTCCAGCAGCGTGTCGATGCGCCCGGGCTTCACCTGCATGTCGGCCCAGGGGTCGCCGACCTCTTCGAGCCGCTGCGGGACGCTCCGGACGGTGAACGTCCTGGGGTCGAGATCGTCGAGCTCGTCCCAGTGCACAGGCGTCGCGACGGTCGCACCGGGGAGGGCGCGCGGACTGTAGGCGCCGGCCATCGTGCGGTCGCGGTTGGCCTGGTTGAAGTCGACGAAGAGGCGCTCGCCCCGCTCTTCCTTCCACCAGTTCGTCGTGACGCGATCCGGCATCCGGCGTTCGAGCTCCCGGCCGGCGGCGATCACGGCGTGCCGCACGTCGAGGAACTCGTGGGTCGGCTCGATCGGGGCGAAGACGTGCAGGCCGCGGTTGCCGCTCGTCTTCGCGAACGCCTCCAGCCCGGCCTCCCGCAACACCTCCCGCAGAGCGTGGGCGGCGGGGACGGCCTCGGCGAACCCGGTGCCCGGCTGGGGATCGAGGTCAATCCGCAGCTCGACCGGGTTGTCGGAGTCGGTCGCCAGCGATGCCCACGGGTGGAAGACGATGGTGTTCATCTGCACCGCCCACACGATCGCGCTCGTGCGGTTCAGGATGATCTGGGGATGGCGGCGGCCGCTGTTGTAGGTGACCGTGACGGCGTCGACGAAGTCCGGAGTGCCCTTCGGCGGGTTCTTCGAGAAAAACCCCTCGGGACGCGGACTGCCGGCAGCGCCGACGCCGTCGCGGAAGCGCTCCAGGGACACCGGGCGGTTGCCGTTCGCCGAGAGGAACGGCACAGACACGAGCTGCACGTACTCGGCGAGCTCCGCCTTGGTGATGCCGAGGTCGGGCCAGACGATCCGATTCGGGCTGGAGAGCGCGACCTCACGCTCTCCGTCGGTGTCGGCGACGGTCAGGGTCACGCGTTCAGAGGCCATGCTCCGACCCTAGGGGGCGGTCACGACGCACGGAACCCCCGGCAGGCCCCCGGTGGACGCGCGCGGTCAGTCCTCGATCCGCACCGCGCGCACGAGCACCGGGGCGAGGGCGTCGCGCTCCACCACCATCGAGGGTCCTGCGGAGTCGATGATGACGCCGGCCATCTCGGAGTGGCTCGACAGCACCTTCGCGAGCTGGTCAGGCTCGAAGGGCAGCGGGCGGTCGCCGCGGCCCAGCGCGATGACCTCCAGCGGGTGCGAGAAGAGCTGGAGGAAGCGCCGACCGTCGGCTGTCTGAGCCTCGGCGATGCCGACCTGACCGGTGCCGGATCCGTCGTTCACGGCCACCCACATGCGCGTCGTGGCGAGGGCCTCGCCCACCTTGGCGGGCGAGTCCTGCTCCCGCGGAGCGGCGAGCAGCGACTTCACGGTCATGTCGACGTCGGCCTGCTCGAGCGTCTTTTGCAGGAGCTCGGTGGGGAACACCACGCGATGCGGCGCGGACGCGTTGTCGATGATGAGACCCGCGAAGTCGCCGGAGACGACCTGCTGCATGACCGAGGTCGTCGGCTGGGCGACCGCGGACGTGGCGGACGGGTCTGCTTCGAGCTGGACGGAGTCGCGGACGGCGGCCGCCGAGCTGAATGCCAGCATGAACTGCCGCTCTCCGTCGCGGACCACGGCGACGGCCAGCGGCTTGCCCTCGCTGATCTGCGCGCGGGCATCACCGCTCACGCGGATGTAGAGGTGGCTCTGCAGAGCCTGGCGGAGCACTCCGAGGAGCTGCTCGTTGGAGGCGCCCGCCTCGATCTGCGCCAGGGACTCGCGCAGGAGGACGTTGTCCTTCATGCCCGCCACGGTCTCGGTCTGCTCGGGCGGGAGCGCCGGCGCGAGCGGGAGCTTCCGCTCGGCAGCCGGCGCCGCGGGCTCCTCCGCCGGGCTCGGCGGCGTCGCTGCGGCAGCGGGCGCCGGTGCTGTCGCGGCATCCGGATCCGGAAGGGCGACCTCGGGTCCGGCTTCGGCGCCGACACCGCGGAACGCCTGGACGGAGATGCCGACGGCGGGCGATGCCTCGGCCGTCGACGCCTCCGACTCCTCGGTCGCCATGCTCGCGTCCTCCTCGGTGTCGGCTGCCGGAGCGGCGGAGGGGGCGGGAGCGACGGCGTCGTCGCCGGACTTCTTGCGGCGGGAGAAGAGGGCCATGGGAGCCAGCCTAACCGTGTCTCCCCGCCCCCTTCGCCGCGACGTCAGAGCCAATGTCGCGCGCCGCCGGTCGGAGATTCGGTAGTCGTGAAGCCCGGACCAAATCGGGTACGCGAGATTAAGAATGCCGCCAGCTGTGACAGGCCTCCGCCCTCTCGGTACTCGCTCTCGCTTTCCGGGTCATGGTCGTATATGGTGAGCCGCAAGGTCGGGGGACTAAGTACGACAATTGACCTACCGGAGGAATGAAGTGTCGCTCAAGAGAACTTTGACTAGTGGAGTGGTAGCAATCCTACTCGCCGCAAGCTTTGTCGGTGTGGGAGCTAGCGCGGCAAACGCAGCGGGAAGTTGCAGCTCAATGTCGACCTTCGGCGGCGGACTTAGTGCGTCATCGGTCGTCGCTACTTGCAAGGGGAGAGTCGTGTTCAACTGGCGCTGCAGTTCCGACCTTTTCTTCACCCGCAACGCCAAAACCATAAACTACGGCACCACCTTCAATACCCGATCCTTCGTCGGCTGCAAGAATGGTTATGTCGTAGATCTCGAGGGCCACAGCGCCTGAGTCAACTCCCGCAAAGCGTGTTTCGGGTCATACTAGGCGGGGCCGGGACCGCTGGCTTCGAATCTAAGCGGTCAGTCAGGACCGAGGGGCCGATATCAGTCGACCTGGCCCCCTCCCAAAGTCGGGAGTGAGAGGGATTCCAGGTTAACGTGCCCGGATTGATCCACCTTCGCTTTCAGCGAATTATGGCCGGTGAATCAACTCGCATCCGCGTTATCCCAAAACAGGCGAAGCACCAGCGGCGATCTTGGTGCACGAATGCGAGATCCGCTCTCCTATGTGCACGTTCGGACCCTCCGCCAGATCCACGCCGCGCGGCCATATTGCTGTTATGCGCGCGCCGCGGTTCGCGGTACCCAACTCTTGGAGAGTATTCACGCGCAAGGTCAGCCCGCCCCCTTCGCCGCGACGTCAGAGCTTCTGGATCGGTGCGACCTTGATGAGCAGCTTCTTCTGCCCCGCCGTGTCGAACCGGACGTGGGCGATGCGCTTGGCCCCCTCACCGGTGACGGCGTCGACCCGGCCCTCACCGAAGTCGTCGTGCCGGATGCGGTCTCCGGCGGCGAGTTCGAGGTCGCCGTTGTCGCGCATCTTGGCGGTGACACGGTTGGGGATCTTGTCCATCGCCGTCGAGAGCGGCTTGAGGGAGTCGCGGGGCAGGGCCTTGACGCCGAAGCGGTCGCCGGAGCCCCCGGAGCGGCGGGCGTTCAGCGCCCTGGACTGCATGCCCCCGCGGGAGTTCACGTCGCCCGGCGACTGCCGCCAGTCGATGAGGGAGGCCGGGATCTCCTGCAGGAACCGGCTGGGCATCGCGACCGTCACCTCGCCGAACTGCGCGCGGGTCATCGCCAGAGACAGGTGCAGGCGCTTGCGGGCGCGGGTGATGCCCACGTAGAACAGGCGTCGCTCCTCCTGCGGTCCGCCGGGCTCTCCCGCCGAGATGCGATGCGGGATAAGGTCCTCCTCGACGCCGGTCACGAAGACCGCGTCGTACTCCAGGCCCTTGGCGGTGTGCATCGTCATGAGCGAGACCGACCCGGACTCGTCGTCGAGGTCGTCCGCATCGGAGACCAGCGCGACCTCGGTGAGGAAGTCGGTGATGGTGCCCTCGGGGTTGTTGCGCGCGAAGTCGCGGGTCACGGCCACGAACTCGTCGAGGTTCTCCACGCGGGCCTCGTCCTGCGGGTCGCGGCTGGCGCGCAGGGCGTCGAGGTACCCGCTCTTGGACAGCAGGAGGCTGAGCCCGTCGGCCACGGAGGCGGGCGGCGGCACCTCCCCCGTCGGCGGGAGCATGATCGCCGTCGCCTCGGCGAGAACCGCATCGAGCTGGGCGACGGCGGCCTGGATCTTCGGGCCCACACCGAGCTGCCCCGGCAGCGACAGGGCATCGCGGAAGGAGATGCCGTGCTCCTCGGCGAAACGGGCGATGGCGGTCTCTGTGACGTCGCCGATGCCGCGCCGCGGCTTGTTGAGGATGCGGCGCACGGCCATCTCATCGGCGGGGTTGGCGACCGCGACGAGGTAGGCCAGGGCGTCCTTGATCTCGGCGCGCTCGTAGAACTTGGTGCCGCCCATGATCTTGTACGGCACGGCCGAGCGGATGAAGATCTCCTCCAGCGCGCGGGACTGCGAGTTCGTGCGGTAGAAGACGGCCATCTCCGAGTACGGCATGCCCTTGCGGTGCAGGGCCTCGATCTCGTCGGCGACGAACTGGGCCTCGTCGTGCTGCGAGTAGCCGGTGAAGCCGATGATCCTGTCGCCCTCGCCGCGGTCGCTCCAGAGCTTCTTGTCCTTGCGGTCGAAGTTGTTGCCGATGACGGCGTTCGCGGCGGAGAGGATGTTCTGCGTCGAGCGGTAGTTCTGCTCGAGGAGGACGACCTTCGCCCCCGGGAAGTCGCGCTCGAACTCGCTGATGTTGCGGATGTCCGCGCCGCGGAAGGCGTAGATCGACTGATCCGAGTCGCCGACCACCGTCAGCGACGCCCCGGCCTCACCGGCGCCCGGTGCCGGCTCGGGGTCGGGCTCGAAGATCATCATGCCGTTGGCGGCATACGGCTCCGGTGTCGCGCCGACGCCGGACACCGGACGGGTGAGCTCGCGGATGAGCGCGTACTGCGCGTGGTTGGTGTCCTGGTACTCGTCGACGAGGATGTGGCGGAACCGGCGGCGGTAGGTGTCGGCGACCTGGGGGAACGCCCGGAACAGGTAGACCGTCTGGCCGATGAGGTCGTCGAAGTCGAAGGCGTTGGCCTTCTGGAGCTGCCGCTGGTAGTCGGCGAAGACCTCGACGAAGACGCGTTCGGCCGGGTCGCTCATGTTGGCCTGGCGGGCATAGGCCTCGGCGTCAGAGAGCTCGTTCTTGAGCTTGGAGATGCGCCCCTGGACCGCCGCCGGGGTGAGGCCGTAGGCGTCGGCCTCGTGCTCCTTGACCAGGCGCTTGAGGAGGGCGCGGGAGTCGCCGGAATCGTAGATGGTGAAGTTCTTCGTGAACCCGAACTGCTGCGCCTCGCGGCGGAGGATCCGGACGCACGCGGAGTGGAACGTGGAGATCCACATGCCGCGCGCGGCGTCCCCGATGAGCCCTTCGACGCGCTCGCGCATCTCGCCGGCGGCCTTGTTGGTGAAGGTGATGGCGAGGATCTGGCTCGGCCACGCCTCCCGGCTGCGCAGGAGCGAGGCGATGCGGCGCGTGAGCACGCTCGTCTTGCCCGATCCGGCGCCGGCGACGATGAGCAGCGCGGGCCCGCGATAGGTGACGGCCTCGAGCTGCTGGGGGTTGAGGCCGGCGAGGAGGTCGTCCTGCGCGGGGGCGCCGGAGGACTGCGGGCCGACGGATCCGGGGACGATGAGAGGGGCTTCGGTCATGACCTCTCGAGTCTAGGCGGCGGCACCGACATCGCGGTCCGCGTCGGGGAGGGATACAGGCGACCGCCCGCACCCCTCCCCCGGTCAGGCGGTGCGCTTCCGACGGCGCAGCGCGAGGACCCCGGTCGTGAGGAGCATCAACGCGAGCGCGGTGGCGGCCACCGGCAGGTCCGCTCCGGTCGCGGCCAGCCCCTCGCCCGCGGCGGTGACGCGCAGGTCAGCCCAGCCGAGGAGCGTCCCATCCGCCGCGTAGACCGCGATGCGGTGCGCGCCCAGCGGCGCGTCCACCGGAACGGTGACCGTGAGGGCACCCGTCGCCGAAAGCGTCCCCGCAGCCAGGCGGACCGGGACGGAGTACATCCAGACCTCCGCCCGCGCTCCCGCGGCATCCGCGCCGACCGTGACGGTGACCCGCTGCCCCGGTGCGGCCACCGCCGGATCGACGGTGACGCCGTGGCGGTTGCCGTCCACGAGCTCCGTGCCGGGAAGCGGCGGGTTCTCCGCACCAGGGTTCTCGCCACCAGGGTTCTCGCCGCCGGGGTTCTCCCCACCGGGGTTCTCGGCGCCTGTGCCGCCCGGCAGCGTGCCGGTGCGCAGCGCCTCCGAGGCGAAGCCATCGGCGAACCACCACACCGGACGCTGTCCGTCGACCGCGAGCGACGCGGGAGCCGTCGCGAAGCCCTCGTTGTTGATGTCGGGCATGCCGGCGGGCCGCGCGTAGTGAGCGATCCCGGGCCGCGCGGTCCCGTTCAAGGTGAGCTCGGCGGAGCGGCCCTGGCAGCCGTCGTCGCACACCGCCCACAGGGTGCCGCGGACGGCATCCCAGTCGAGCGCCATGACACCGGTGAGCCCGGGGGAGATCTCGGAGACGAGCGTGGCCGTGCCGTCCGCGGCGAGCGCGAAGGCGTAGACGTGCCCGTTGTCCTCCACCGCGACGAAGAAGAGGCCGTCGCCGTGTCCCGGATGCACGGCCGGGTCGTAGGCGGTCCCGGTGGTGTCGTCGAAGAGCTTTCCGTTCAGCGCACTGTCCGGCACCCACTGCACGGCCTCGATGCCGAGGTTCGCGCCGACCGCCGGGAGCATCGCCGTGAGATCCCATTCCCGCTGCGCCACGAGATCGCCGGCCGCCGCGTCCGGATCGACCTGCAGCAGCACGTTCTGGTTCACACCCTTGGCGCTGTTGTCGCGCTCGGACGCCACGTAGACCAGGCCCCTCCCGTCGACCGTGATGCCTTCGGTGTCCGGCCCTGCGGCGCCCGGGTTCCCGGTGTCCTTGGCGAAGCGCACACGCTTGCCCTCGTCCCAGCCCGCGGCCTTCTCCACCGAGCCGTCCGCGTGGGCCTCGAGCTTCCAGATGCGCCCCTCGCCGTTATCCACGGCCCAGAGGAATGCCCCGTCCGCGGTCTCCTGCACGTCGAGGCCGGAGCTGTCCTCGAGGAACGTCGGCACGTCGTCGAGCACCCGCACTTCGGCCGACCCCGGCCAGGTGCCGACGGTGACCTCGCCCGCGCACACGTTCGGCGCGCCCTTCGTCGGCGTCGCGGTCGCCGCGAAGGCTCCCGTGGTGTCAGGGCAGCGGCCCCAGGAGGTCGCCGCGTGGCCCTCGCCCCAGGCGGTCTCGTCGATGAGCAGCTCACCGTCGAAGAGGCGGACGGCGTCGCCCGCGCCCAGCCCGAAGCCGAGGGCCGAACGCTCGATGACGAAGAAGCCTCCGGCTGGGATCGTCGTGCCGACGGGAACGGTGTAGGCGTGGGCGTCGTCGTCGTCCTTCACGACGACGCCACCGATCTCGAGCGAGGCGCCGGTCGGGTTGACGAGCTCGATCCAGTCGTCCGGCGCGCCGCCGTCCGACTCGACCTCGTTGATCCGCACCGGGTTCCCGCAGGCGTTGCGCTGGCCCTTCGTCGCTGCCGGCGCGTCGACGAACGCGCCCGTCCCGTCGGCGCAGCGTGCCCAGACGCCGTCGGCGTGCGCGGAGTAGACGTGCTCGTCGATCATGAGTCCGTTCGCGTCCCGCAGCGTCACGGTGTCGCCGTTGCCCAGCCCGAAGACGAAGTCGGCGGGCTGATCGAAGACCCGGTATCCGCCCGGAGGCAGCAGCGTCCCCGCCGGCAGCGGCGTCGTCTCCGAGGCGTGTCCGACCGGATCGCCGTCCATGACGGTCCAGCCGGACAGGTCGACCGTGGTGCTGCCGGTGTTCACGACCTCGACCCAGTCGGTCGCGTCCCCGTTGGACTCGATCTCGTTGATCGCGACATCAGGGAGGACGCAGGAGTTCACCGCTCCCGGGGTCGCGTGCGCGAGCACGAAAGCGCCGGTACCGTCCGGGCAGCGCGCGAGCGTGGCGGCGGCGAAGTCCCCGTCGATGGCGGCGTGTCCCTCCCAGGGCTGCGTATCGTCGACGAGCGTGCCCGCGGTGTCGAAGAGGCGGATGCGGTCGGCGCTGCCGATGCCGATCGGGTCGCGGAACGCCGCCTCCACGCCGTCGACGAGCCCGATCGTGCCCTCATCGACGACGAGAAACGCTTCTGGTTCGATCGTGGTGCCCGGCAGGAAGCGCCACCGGTGGTCATCGGAGTTGTCGCGGATCTCGTACCCGGAGACATCGAGCGCCTCCGTCCCCGGGTTGTGGAACTCGACCCAGTCGGCCGGCTGCGAGTCGACCTCGTTGATGCGGATCGAGCCCGCGACCGACGCGACCTGGCAGTCGTTGGGCGCGCCCGGTGTCGCCGCCGTGGCATGCGCCCAGTCGCCCGTCCCGTCGGGGC
This sequence comes from Microbacterium sp. NPDC064978, assembly GCF_044543605.1. NCBI lineage: Bacteria > Bacillati > Actinomycetota > Actinomycetes > Micrococcales > Microbacteriaceae > Microbacterium > Microbacterium sp. NPDC064978. The sequence goes on from NZ_JBITWF010000001.1 coordinate 1,152,930, forward strand.
AGCGCGCCCAGACCGCCAGCGGCGCGGTGTTCGCGTAGGCGTAGGAATCGACCTCGACCCCCTCCGGGTCGTGGAGGACGACCTCGTCCCCCTTGCCCAGCCCGAAGGCGAAGTCCACGTCCTTCACCAGGACGAGGAACGCGCCCGGCGCGAGCACCGTCCCGGCCGGTGCCGCGCCGAAGCTGTCGCGCTTCTCGTCCGAGACCCGCCAGCCGGTCAGGTCGACGCTCGCCGAGCCCGCGTTGTAGATCTCGATCTGGTCGGCGAGCCCGGTCGCCGCGTCGTCGTAGACGATCTCGTTGAGGACGAGCCCTGCTTCGGCGGTCGGCGCGGGCTCGCCGGGAGGGATGGCACCGGAGGCGGCGACGGGGGCGGCGATCAGGGCGGCGGCGCTCAGCGCGCACGCCGCCGTGACTGCCGCCACGGAGTGCAGTCGGGGCATGGGGGCTCCTGGAAGATGGCTCGACTGAGCGCAGACGGGTACCCGTCCAGACCACCGCTGCCGCATGGCCGTCCGTCGACCCGTCGGTGGACGGCCGGTGAACGGTCGGTGGCGTCTTCCTCGGCCCTGCCGGTCAGGCGATGCGCGTGCCGGGCGGCAGCCGTCGCGCCGGCGTCCGCGTCCGTGCCCACGCTCCCGCGAACAGCGCCCCGGCGAGCACGACCTGCACCCCGAGCCCCACGAACCAGCTGGGCACGGTCTCGTCGATCACCTGCTCAGCCGTCTGGGAACCGCTCTCCGGATCGCAGTCGTCCCATCGCTGCTCCAGCGGCGAGAGCTGCGCGCTGCGGACACCGAACTTGATCTGCCCGTACAGATCGACCGGGTACCCGCTCGTGTTGAACTCGGTGGGGGTCGCGTCGGCGAGCACGACGAACGGGTTGGCGGCGAGCGCCCACCACACGAGGTCGAACCGCGGCGCCTCGTACGTGTAGCTGTCCCAGCTCTCGCAGTCCACGTTGCCGTTGCTGTCGTAGGGGCGGCTGTAGGTGGTCGCCTCGCTGCGCACGGCAAGGCCGCCGAGTGCGAAGACGATGATCGTGCCGATGACGAGCGCCGACACCACGAGGTAGGTGGACGCGACGGAGAACAGCGGCCGGGCGATGAGGCCGCTCAGCCCCACGCCGATCGCGGCGACGATGATGATCTCGGCGGCGAGGACGAGCAGCGCCACGAACAGCACGATCGGATCGGTTCCACCCGCCAGCAGCGACGCCGCGAGGAACGGAACGGCCACCAGCAGGAACGCGCCGCCCGTCGCGATCGCCGCGAGGAGCTTTCCCAGCATGATGTCGCCGGTCGACGCCGCGGTGACCTGGATCGGCGCGAGCGTGGCCGCCTCCCGGTCGCCGTTGATGGCGTTGCCGCTGAGCGTCGGCGAGACGAGCACGACGAGCAGCAGGACCACGTTGACGACGATGGACGACACGCCGGCCCCGACGTCCTCCCCCCAGGAGTACACGGCGAACGACAAGCCGGTGACGCCGAGGAGCACCAGCGCGAAGACGCCGAGGAGCACGTACCAGCCGACGCTCCGCAGCCGCTGGGTCAGTTCGAGGCGCGCGATGACGACGATGTTCGCGAGGCTCATGCTCCCGCCTCCGTTCCGTGGGGTGCCGCAGGCGGCGGGGGTGGGGTCGTCGCCGCGGGCGGCTGCGGGTTCCGGAGCGCGAGGAAGGTGTGCTCCAGGTCGCTCTGCGCGGGTGCGAACTCCGCGACCGGCAGCCCCGCCTCCACGAGGAGACGCAGCGACTGGGCGGCGGCGTCTTCCCCGGGGAAGCCGACGAGGACGGCGCCGCGGTCCACGACGAGGGACTCGGGAGCCAGCCCGAGGGTCGACGCGACCTGCCAGGTATCCGCGTTCAGGCGGGCGGGGGTCGCGCCGGCGAGCCGTACCCGCCAGGCGCGGACCGCGCTCTGCGCCGGAGCGGCATCCACGACGGCCCCGCCGACGAGGAAGACGGCGTCGTCGACGACCTCTTCCAGCTCGGACAGCACGTGGCTGGAGATGAGGACCGTGCGTCCTTCGGCCGCGAAGCGGCGCAGCAGCACCCGCAGCTGCACGCGGGCCTCGGGGTCGAGGCCGGAGGCCGGCTCGTCGAGGAGCAGCACCTGCGGGTCGTGGACCAGGGCGCGGGCGAGGCCGAGCTTCTGCTTCTGCCCGCGGGAGAGCACCTTCGCCGCCGAATCCGCGAGCTCCCCGAGACCGACCAGGCCGAGGAGGTGCTGCGCCCGCCGCTCCGCGTCCGCGCGGTCGATCCCGTAGAGCCGGGCCGTGGTCACGATCGTCTCGCGGGCGGTGAGGGAGGGCCAGGCGCCGAGGGCATCCGGCATCCACCCCAGCACCCGACGGGCGGCGAGCGGGTCGGCCTCGGGGTCGATGCCGCCGATGCGGATCGAGCCGCTGTCGGGGGCGAGCAGCGAGGCGAGCATCAGGAGCAGGGTCGTCTTGCCCGCCCCATTCGGGCCCACCAGGCCCGTCACCCTTCCCGCCTCTGCGCGCAGCGTGGCCCCTCGCACGGCCTGCACGTCCCCGAACGCTCTACTGACGTCGTCCACCACTATTCCGGTCATGCGGTCAGTCTGGCATCGCCGGGCGCGAGCGCCGGGGACCTCCGGGCTGATGCCCAGCCGCGCCGCCCCGCGGGTGACACAATCGCAGTATGCGCACGATCCTCAACATCATCTGGGTCATCCTCGCGGGCTGGGCGCTCTTCCTCGGCTACGTGCTGGCCGGCCTGCTGCTGTGCATCCCGATCATCACGATCCCGTGGGCCATCGCGTCGTTCCGAATCGGCGCCTACGCCATCTGGCCCTTCGGCCGCGAGGTCGTCAGCAAGCCGACGGCCGGCGTGGGTTCGTTCCTCGGGAACGTGCTCTGGGTCATCCTCGCGGGATGGTGGCTCGCGCTCGGTCACATCGTGTCGGGACTGGCGCTGTGCATCACCATCATCGGCATCCCGATGGGCATCGCCGACTTCAAGATGGTCCCGGTCTCGCTCATGCCACTCGGCAAGGAGATCGTCTCCACCCGTCAGGGCGCGTTCGACCGCACGCTCTAGCGCCGTGGGTCAGGCGCGGAAGACGGCGACGCCGAGGTCGGGGTGGTCGACGAAGACGCCGTCCACGCCCTGCCGCGCGATCACGGCCCACTCGGCCTCGTAGTCCCCGAACGCGCTCTTGCCTCCCGGTCCGCGGTGCGGCGCCGCGAGGAAGGTGTTCTCCGGCCGACAGGTCCAGGTGAAGACGGTCAGACCGCGGGCATGGGCGTCGGCCACCAGCGTCGTCCCCGGCACGAGGAGCATCTTCTTGTCGACGCTGATCCCGTCGACCCGCCCGACCAGACGGTCGAGGTTCTCGGGCACCACCGTCTCCGGGTAACTCAGGGCGGTTGCTCCCTCCGCGACGAGGAGATCGTACGGCTGTCCCGCCGCCTCGATGAGGTAGACGAAGCTCGCGGCGACGCCCTCGGCACGGAGCTGTCGGAGCACGGTCGATTCGAAGCTCTCCACGATGAGCGGCAGCTCCCCCGCCGCCCACCGCGCATCCCGCAGCTCCTGCGCGATGAGGGGCGCGAGGTCGAGCCCGATGCTCGCGAAGTGGGTGGCGTGTTTGACCTCGAGCACGACGCCGATCTCCCGCCCCTGAGCGGCCGCGGCCGCCCGCACCAGGTCGAGCACGTCGCGCAGACGCAGGATCGGCTCCGCGCCGTCGAAGGAGGCGCTGGACGACCGGATCTTCGGCAGCCGCTCCCGGCACCGCAGCGTGGACAGTTCCTCCCAGGTGAAGTCCTCGGTGAACCAGCCGGTCAGCGCGGCGCCGTCCACGCGCCTCGTCGTCCGGCGGTCGGCGAACTCCGGGTGATCGGCGACGTCGGTGGTGCCGGAGATCTCGTTCTCGTGCCGCACGACAAGCACGCCGTCCTTGGTGGCGACCACATCCGGCTCGACGGCGTCGACCCCCATCGCGAGGGCGAGCTCGTAGGACGAGCGGGTGTGCTCGGGGCGGTAGCCGGGAGCGCCGCGATGCCCGATGACGAGCGGGGATTTGCTGAGCACGCTCACAGCGTAAGGCACCCCGGGAGTGTCGCCGCCCGGGTATCGTGGAGGAAAGCGACCTACGACCCCCCTTTGGAGTGAGGCCCACCTGATGAGCAACTTCGCCTTCAACAATCCTGCTTTCCAGCAGCAGGACCCGCGCAACGTCGCGACCTACCCGGGTGCCCCCCAGGGTGCGCAGGGCGCACAGGCCGCGTCGCTCCAGCACGGTGCGATGGATGCCGCCGCCAACGCGCAGCTCGAGGGCATGTACGCCGCCCCCGCGGCCGGCGCCCTCGAGACCGACCGGATGTCCGTCGAGGACACCGTGTGGAAGACCGCCGGCCTGTTCGGCATCCTCCTCGTGACCGCCGCCGTCGGCTGGGTGCTGACGCTCGGCGGCCTCGACGTGCCGCGCTACGACCCGTACAACCCCGCCGCCGTCAACGTGCTGCCCTGGGCTCTCGGGGCGCTCGGCGGCTTCGTGCTGGCGATGGTCATCACCTTCACCTCGCGCAAGAAGGTCCGCCCCGCGCTGATCTTCGCCTACGCGGCCTTCGAGGGCCTCTTCATCGGCGGCATCTCGGCGTTCTTCGAGGTCCGCTGGCCCGGCATCGTCTTCCAGGCGACGCTCGCGACCGTCTCGGTCGTCGGCGTGACCCTCGCCCTCTTCGCCAGCGGCAAGATCCGCGCCTCGAAGAAGGCGACCAAGATCTTCATGATCGCGATGATCGGCTACCTGGTCTTCTCGCTCCTGAACCTCGTCCTCATGTGGACCGGGATCAACGACAACGCCTTCGGTCTCCTGAGCATGAAGGTCATGGGCATCCCGCTCGGCCTCATCATCGGCGTCCTCGTCGTGATCATGGCGGCGTACTCGCTGGTGCTCGACTTCGACCAGATCCAGCAGGGCGTGCGCAACGGCGCTCCCCGCAAGTACGGCTGGCTCGGCGGCTTCGGCATCATGGTCACGGTCGTCTGGCTCTACGTCGAGATCCTGCGGATCATCGCGATCGCCCGCGGCAACAACTGACGCGATACGGCACCACGAAAGGCCCGTCTCCCTGCGGAGGCGGGCCTTTGCCATATCCGGGACGGTGCGCGCAAGGGGTTGGCACGCGGTCCGGCGACCCGCCACAGTGGATACCACGAAGCCCCGGCACCCCGGGGCTCCTGACCCAAGGAGCTGACCATGAGTTTTCTCGGCTTTCTTCTTCTCGGCCTCATCGCCGGAGCCATCGCGAAGCTGATCCTGCCCGGCAAGCAGGGCGGCGGATGGTTCATCACCCTGCTGCTCGGCGTCGTCGGCGCCCTGCTCGGCGGCTGGCTCGGCAGCCTGATCCTCAACCGTCCGCTCACGGAGTTCTGGGACCTCGGCACCTGGCTCCTGGCCATCGGCGGTTCGATCATCGTGCTGCTGATCTACGGCCTCATCGCGGGCCGCAGCCAGCGGGTCAACGACTGACGCAGACCCCACTCGACGCGCTCCGCGTCACCCACGCCCGTCCCTCACGGCTGCGAGAGCATCCGTGAGGGGCGGGTCTTTTTCGTGCCGCTGCCGGTCAGCCCTCGGCTCCACGTGCCTTGCGCTCCAGGAGTCGGCGTTCGCGGTCGTTGCCGGCCAGCCCTGCGGCCACCGCGAACTCGCTGCGCGCCTCACTCTCCCTGCCGAGCCGACGCAGCAGCTCGCCGCGCGTGGCCGGGAGGAGATGGTATCCGCGCAGCACCCCGGACGCGCTCAGCTCATCGAGCAGCCGCAGGGCGGAGGCGGGCCCGGTCGCCATGGCCACGGCGGCCGCGCGGTTCAGCTCCACCACCGGAGACGGGGTGAGCCGGCCCAGCGCCTCGTAGAGCACGACGATGCGATCCCAGTCCGTCTCCTCCACGGACGGCGCGACGGCATGGCACTCGGCGATGGCTGCCTGCAGACCGTACGCCCCGCGACCGCGGCCGAGTCCGTCCGCCGTCGCCAGAGCCGCTCTCCCCCGCGCGATCCGGCTGCGGTCCCAGCGTCCGCGGTCCTGATCGGCGAGCAGCACCGGGTCCCCGTTCCGGTCGGTACGCGCCGGGAAGCGGGCGGCCGTGAGCTCCAGGAGCGCGAGCAGACCGTGCACCTCCGGCTCCCGAGGCTGCAGCGCGGCGAGCACCCTGGCGAGCCGGATGGCCTCGTCGCTCAGCTCCGGCCGCATCCACTCCGGACCGCTGCTGGCTGCGTGCGCCTCGTTGAAGATGAGGTAGAGCACCCCGAGGACCGCACCGAGCCGCGCCGGATGCTCGTCCCGCGGTGGCACCTCGAACGGCGCGTGCGCGGCCGCCAGCGTCTTCTTCGCGCGCACGATCCGCTGCTGCACCGTGGCTGTGGGAATGAGGAAGGCGCGGGCGATCTCCCCGGTCGACAGACCGCCGACGACCCGCAACGTCAGGGCGACCTGCGCCTCCCGCGAGAGCACCGGGTGGCACGCGATGAAGAGGAGGCGCAGCACGTCGTCGTCCACCGCGTCCGGATCCCACGGCAGGTCCGGCACCTGCGCCTGCTCCTGTTCGAGCTCGTGCGCGATCAGAGCGAGACGATCGTCCAGCCGCTCGCGGCGGCGCCACCCGTCCACCGCCTTCCGCTTCGCCACGGCCGTGAGCCACGCCGCGGCGTTGAGCGGGACCCCTTCGACGGGCCATTGCCGCAGCGCGGCGACCAGGGCCTCCTGCGCCAGATCCTCCGCCAGGCCGAAGTCGCCGACCATCCGCGTCAGCGTGCCGACGATGCGCGCGGACTCGATGCGCCACACCGCTGCGACAGCCCGCTCGGCCGCCTCCTGCGCAGAGGCGGCCGAGGTGGCCCCCGGGTCCGAGGAGCCGTCCATCAGCGGAGCGGCCTCACGCCTGCTCGGTACGGCGAGCCTGCTCCTCCCGCCAGCCCGCCTCCTTCTCGATCCACTCGTTGTCGGCGGGGAAGTCCTCGGGGCCGGTCACCCGGCGCACCTCGAGGAACGACCCCGGCCCCAGCGGCGCCCGGCTCGCCCACTCCGCGGCCTCCTCGCGCGAAGAGACCTCGATGATCCAGAAGCCGTTGAAGAGCTCCTTCGTCTCCCCGTAGGGGCCGTCCGTGAGGAGCGGCTTCTCGGCGCTGAAGTCGACGACGAAGCCCTCCGCCGCGTCGGTCAGGCCCTCGCCGGCGACGAGGACGCCCGCCTTCATCATCGACTCGTTGTATCGGCCCATGGCCTCGATGACCTGCTCGAAGGGCATCTCCTGGTAGGCCGCCACCGCGTCGTCGGTCGCGCGCATGATGAGCATGAACTTCATGATGTTCTCCTTGTTCCGAAGGGCCGTTCCTCGACCCTCTCATCACAGACGTCGAACGGGAACAGCGGAGATCGACATCGGGGTGGGACTTCTTTCGTTGACTTCTCGAGGACGCACTGAAGGCATAGAGTTTCAGTTCACACCCTTTCAATGGAAATTGTTTTCCAGATCGGACGAGACTCGATGAAGAGACCCATCGCGGCCACCGCCGCTGCCGCCCTGCTCCTGCTGGCGCTCCCCACCACCGCCGGAGCGGCCCCCGACGAGGAGCCGTTGACCCGGTACGTCAAGGACACCTCCGGCGCCTATGGCTACAGCACGGAGCCCGTGTACACCTATCCGGGATCCGGAGAGCAGGTCGCCATCCCCACGACGCTGACGCCGGAGAACCGCCGCTTCTCCAGCGCCTGGGTCGGCACGATCGGCAACCTGAACTTCGGCAAGCCCACGGATGCGGCGGACTTCGACGCCCGCTACGCGACGGTGCTCGACGACTTCGCCTCCTGGAACATGAACGCCGTGATCTTCCAGGTGCGTCCGCTGCTGGACGCCTACTACCCGTCGGCGCTCAACCCGTGGTCCGAGTTCCTCACCGGCACCCAGGGCGCCGATCCCGGGTACGACCCGCTGCAGCGCATGGTGGAGGCCACGCACGCGCGCGGCATGGAGTTCCACGCCTGGCTGAACCCCTACCGTGTGACCAACACCAAGATGACGTCTCCCGCGATCCTCACCGCACTCGGGCTCACCGCGGACGAGGTGAAGGCGCTCTCGATCCCGCAGTACATCGCGGCGCTCAACGACGCCGGCATCCTCGCCGACGACAACTTCGCTGTGCAGCACCCCGACTGGGTGCTGTCGTTCGAGGAGAAGCTGTTCCTGGACCCGGGCCAGCCCGAGGTCCCCGCGTATGTCGCGGCCACCGTCGCCGAGATCACGGAGAACTACGACGTCGACGCCATCCACTTCGACGACTACTTCTACCCGTACCGGATCACCGTCGACGGCCAGAACGTGTTCTTCGGCGCGCAGGGCGAGGACCGCGCGACCTTCGAGGAGTTCGGCCTCACGGCGGGCTACCCCGACACCGTGGACGGCATCGAGGCGTGGCGGCGCGACAACATCACGGGTCTCATCACCCTCGTCGGCGACGCGATCGATGCCGGCAACGCGGCCCGCGGCACCGCCGTGCAGCTCGGCATCAGCCCGTTCGGGATCTGGGAGCACGAGGCGCTGGACCCGGCCGGATCCCACACGCCGACCAGCTCGTCGCAGACGTACAGCCAGGCGGTCTTCGCCGACACCCGCGGGTGGGTGCAGAACGAGCTGATCGACTACATCGTGCCGCAGATCTACTGGAGCTTCGATCAGGCCGCCGCCCCCTACGGGGAGCTCGCGCAGTGGTGGAGCGACGTGGCCGCCGGCAGCCGCACCCAGGTGTACGTGGGGCACGCGCTCTACAAGCACGTGAACAACGGCGGCTGGGAGCAGGCCTGGATGAACCCGGAGGAGGTGCCGAACCAGATCCGGTACAACCAGAAGCTCGACGGCATCGAGGGCAGCGTCCTGTTCAGCTACAACGACATGAAGCCCAGCGATCTGAGCTCTCTCCCCGCCGATCAGCAGCCCAAACACCAGGCCAAGAACACCGCGATCGAGCTCCTCGAGGGCGAGGCCTTCGCCCACCCCACGCTCGTTCCGGCCAAGCCCTGGCTCTCGGACGGACAGGTGGCCACCCCGGCGGCCCCCGAGGTCATCGACGGCGAGCTCCGCTGGCAAGCCGGGGACGCGCAGGAGGCCCGCCAGTATGCGATCTATCGCGGAACCGGTGATCCGGCGCAGATCGTCGCCACGCCGGGCGCGCTGGTGGACACGGTCTGGGCAGGCGGCGCGGCGTCGTTCCGCTTCCCCCTCCCCGCCGACGATGCCCCCACCGCCGCGCGCGCTGCGACGGAGACCTGGGTGGTGACCGCGCTGGATGCCGCCGCCGTCGAGAGTGCACCGGTGGCTGTCGCCGTGGACGAGCCGGTGGACCCGACCGATCCGGGGACTCCGACGGATCCGACCGGACCGACGGACCCCGGCAGCCCGTCGAACCCGGGCGCTGCGGGTGAGGACGGCGTCACAGCACCCGGGAGCGGGGCCACGCGTGGCGAGCGCGGTGATCTCGCGGCGACGGGTGGCGACGCCCCCATCGTCGCTCTGCTGCTGGGCGGCCTGCTACTGGCCGCCGGCGCCGTCACCACGGTCGTGGCCGCACACAGGCGCCGCACGCGATGACGCCATCGACCGCCGGGGGGCCGCTCGCGACCTCCCGGCGGTCGCGACGGTCGCGTTCAGCGGCGCCGGGACGGAGCCCGCACGACGGCGGCGATGGTCGTGGCCAGCGCCTCCATCGAGCGCTCCGGACTCCACGCCGCCGCCACGGCCGGCGCCTCGGCACGCAGCGCCGCCAGACGGTCCTGGTCGGTCAGCAGCTCCCGGAGCGCCTCCCCCAGCGCCTCCACGTCGCCCGCGGGGACGAGGACCCCGCCGCCCGCACCGAGAACATCGCGGATGCCGTACCGCACGTCGTAGGACACCACGGGCGTGCCGTGCAGGAGGGCCTCGACGATGCCCAGCGGCTGCCCTTCGAACGCCGTGGAGGTGACGAGCACGGATGCCCGATCGAGAACGGTGGCCGGATCCGCGGTGTAGCCGCAGAGACGCACGCGGTCCGCGGCGTCGAGCTCGGCGATCAGTGCCGCCAGCCGCTCCTGCTCTGCTCCCGTGCCCCAGATCTCCATCCGGGAGCCCGGCACGTCCGCCTCGATGAAGGCACGGATGGAATGGTCGATGCGCTTGCCGGCCGCGAGCCGCCCCAGCACGACCACGAGGCCCTCCTCGCGCAGGTCGTCACGGCGCTCGACCGGCGCGATGGGGTTCGGCACCACGACATGGTTGGCGGCCTCACCGAACCGCGCCACGACGTCGTCGCGCTGCGTGGCCGTCGGCCAGATGACCGCGTCGAAGCGGTCGGCCAGCCGGAACCAGCGCGTCCAGAGCGTGTTGACGGTCGCGTCGGGCGTGTAGGGCGCCTCCACGTGCATGGTGTGGATGGGGTGCAGGATGCGGACGCGGGGGTCGACCCAATCGGCGATCAGCTCACCGAGCTGGCGGGACTCGCAGATCACGACGATCGGACGGTCCCCCACCGCCGCGGTGACGTGCCCGAGCCAGGCACCGTAGAGTCCGCGGAAACCGTGCAGCGCACCGACGACCCCGCCGGCGCCGTCGTACACCAGCACCGGTTCATCCGTCAGATGCCAGTCGGGGTTGCCCGGGATCACCGGGAGCGCCGCGAAGGGGCGCCCCTCGGGGTCCGCGAGCACCCGGTACTCCACGTCGGGGTCGGCCGTCACCGCAGCGTCGGCCGCGTCTCGCAGCCAGGAGGCGGCTCCGCCCTCCGGCGCGACGGCCTCGTCGAAGAGGTTCCGCAGGCGATCGCGGGCGGTGAGCGCACCGCGCTCGGTGAACACGCGACGGTGCTCGGCGTGCTCGGCCGCCGTCCCCGGGTCGAAGGTCAGCAGCTGCGGACCCGCGCCCTCCCCCGCCCCTGCGGCGGCCAACAGCCGGGCGCGCGCGAGCGTGGCGATCGTGTACCCGCCGTCCAGCCCCGGGATCAGGCGGCTGGACAGCACCAGGTACTCGGCGTCCGGGAGGGCGGGCGCCGAGACCGGGGGCATCGTGCCCCCTACTCCCACTCGATCGTCCCCGGCGGCTTCGACGTGACGTCGAGCACGACGCGGTTGACGTCACGGACGCCGTTCGTGATCCGGTTCGAGATCTTCGACAGCACGTCGTACGGCAGGCGCGTCCAGTCGGCCGTCATCGCGTCTTCGCTGGAGACCGGACGCAGCACGATCGGGTGCCCGTAGGTGCGGCCGTCCCCCTGCACGCCCACCGAGCGCACGTCGGCGAGGAGCACGACGGGGCACTGCCAGATCTCCTGATCGAGGCCGGCCTTGGTCAGCTCCTCGCGGGCGATGGCGTCGGCCTCACGCAGAATCTCGAGACGGTCAGCGGTGACCTCACCGATGATCCGGATGCCGAGGCCGGGCCCCGGAAACGGCTGGCGGCCGACGATCGCCTCGGGGATGCCGAGCTCGCGACCGATCGCGCGGACCTCGTCCTTGAAGAGGGCCCGCAGCGGCTCGATGAGCTCGAAGTCGAGGTCGTCCGGCAGCCCGCCCACGTTGTGGTGCGACTTGATGTTGGCGGTGCCCGCACCGCCACCCGACTCCACGACGTCCGGGTAGAGCGTGCCCTGCACGAGGAACTTCACCGGGGCGCCGCCGTCGGCCTTCGCCTCCTCGACGAGGTCGAGCTGCACCTTCTCGAACGCCCGGATGAACTCGCGCCCGATGATCTTGCGCTTCTCCTCCGGGTCGGTCACGCCCTGGAGGTGACCGAGGAAGGTCTCGGCGGCGTCGACCGTGATGAGCCGCACGCCGGTGGACTCGACGTAGTCCTTCTCGACCTGCTCGCGCTCGCCCTTGCGGAGGAGGCCGTGGTCGACGAAGACCGCGGTGAGCTGGTCGCCGATGGCCTTGTGCACGAGGGCGGTCGACACGGCGGAGTCCACGCCGCCGGACAGCGCCGAGATGACCCGGGCGTCGCCGACCTGCTCGCGGATGCGCTCGACCTGCTCGGCGATCACGTTGTCGGGGTTCCAGTCGGATGCCAGGCCGGCACCCTTGTGGAGGAAGTTCTCGAGCACACGCTGACCGTGGTCGGAGTGCTTGACCTCGGGGTGCCACTGCACGCCGTAGAAACCGCGCTCCTCGTTCGCGAAGGCGGCGACCTTCGTGGCCTCCGTCGTCGCGAGCACCTCGAAGCCCTCCGGGGCCTTCGCGACCTGGTCGCCATGACTCATCCACACGTTCTGCTCGGTCGGCTGCCCGCTGAGCAGCGTGCCCCCGTCACCGGAGATGACGGCATCGGTCGCGCCGTACTCGCGGAGGCCGGTGTGCGCGACCTCGCCGCCGAGGGTCTGGGCCATGTACTGGAACCCGTAGCAGATGCCGAGCGTGGGGACGCCGAGGTCGAAGACCGACGGGTCGAGCTTCGGCGCACCCTCCTCGTACACCGACGACGGACCACCGGAGAGGATGATGGCGACGGGGTTCTTCGCGGCGATCTCCTCCGCGGTGGCGGTGTGCGGCACGATCTCGCTGTAGACCCCGGCCTCGCGCACGCGGCGGGCGATGAGCTGCGCGTACTGGGCGCCGAAGTCGACGACGAGCGCGGGGCGCTGCTGGGTCTCGGACTGTTCGGTCAACGGACACCTTCCGGGGCGATCGCGGAGGCCTCGGCGGCCTCCCTGGTGGCGAGGTAGGTCTTGACTTCACGGGCGACGACCGCCTCCATGAAGAACGACAGCAGCGGCACGACGCCGCCGAGCGCGAGCAGGATGAACCGCGGGAACCGCCAGCGCATCAGACTCCACATGCGGAAGCACGCGAAGAGGTAGACGACGTAGAACCAGCCGTGGGCGACGAGGATGAACAGCGAGATGTTGAAGCCGTCCCCGAGGGAGGTCATCTCGCAGGAGTTCGTCCACGGCGCGAACAGCGACCACCACTGGCAGTCCGGTCCGGCGATGACGCCGGCGAACCAGAGCGGGCCGCCCGACCCTCCGGCGAAGAGCTCGAGGTGGATCGGCGTGTACTTCAGCACCATCTCGGCGAGCAGCAGGAGCAGCATGACTCCCGTGATGATCGACGCGATCTGGTAGAACTTCAGCGCACCGCGGATCGCCGGAAAGCTGGCGACTTTCGGTTCGGGCATGCCCCCAGTCTAGTCGGCGGGGCGCGCCACCCCGACCCCGCGGAAACGACGGAGGCCGCCGGGTCGCCCCGACGGCCTCCGCCACGTCATCCGCCGATCGGCGTCAGAACCATCCGGTCAGGAGGTCCCACAGCCAGTCGACGATGTCCTTGATGATCCCGCCGATACCGCCGGCCCGGTTGACGGTCACGGTGGCCGTAGCCTCGTCCCCGTCCGCCTGCGCCACCGCGACGGTGTACTTCCCGGGCTGGGCGTTCTTCGGCACTGTCACCGAGGTGCTGAACGTGCCGTCCTGGCGGACCTGCACCGTGCCGACCTCGACGCCCTGGCCCTTCTTCGGGCGGAGCTCCACCGTCACGGTCTCGCCGGGCTGGTAGCCCTCGCCGGTGATCGCGAGCTTCTTGCCCGCGGCCACCTTCGAGGAGCCGAGCGCGATGGTCCCCGCGAACTCCTCCTCGCCGGCGATCGTGAACGGCACCTGCACCGTGGTGCCCGTCGCCGGGACCTCGATCGTGAGCTGCTGCTCGCCGAACACCCCGGACGGCACCGTGAAGGTGAGGGTGGCGCGCCCGCCCTCGTCCGTGGTGTCCACGATGGTCGGGTCGACCGTGCCGGCCGCGAGCTGCGTGTCACCGAGCGACAGGGTGACGGCTCCCGGAGCCGCCTCGCCCCCGCTGAAGGCCAGCGAGGAGAGGGAGACGGTCACCTGGTCGCCCGCGCGGTAGCCGTCGGCGTCCGCCGGGCTGACCGTCACGCCGACCGCACGCTGGGCGAGGTCGGGCGAGGCCGTCTTGTTCGCGTCGAACCAGTCGACCATGGACTGCAGGTCGATCTTGCCGGTGTCCCGCTTGCCCGCGCCCTCCTTGAAGGTGGCGAAGTTGTCGCCGCCCGCAGCGAGGAAGGAGTTCGCCGCCACCGTGTACTCCCCGTTCGGGTCGATCGCAGTGCCGTTCAGCGTGATCGAGGTGATCCGCGAACCCGCGGCCGCCGTCGGGTCGTAGGTGTAGACCAGCCCCTCGGAGACGCCGAGCTTGAGGAACGGTCGCGCCGATCCGGCCGGCTGCCACTGCTCCTCCAGCACGCCCTTCAGCTGCGTGCCGGTGAGGGTCAGCGTGACCAGCGTGTTGGCGAACGGCTGGACGGTCGCCGCCTCCCGGTAGGTGACGTTGCCGTTCGGATCGTCGGCGTTGCTCGACGCGTAGGTCAGGTTGGCACGGATGCCGCCCGGGTTCATGAGAGCGATGTCCGCACCCGTGGACCACTTCTGCACGTCGGCGACGAAGTTGCCGATGGTGGACTCGCCACCGCGGTTCTCCGAGCCGTTGGTCTGCCGCGCACGGTTGAAGTCGGCGGTGATGTCGCCGACCTTCACGGCGCCCAGCACGTCCGCCTCCGCCTTCGCCTTGTCGACGATCGCCTGCACCTCCGGCACCGCCGGGTACAGCGGCTTGCCCGCAGCCGTGAGGGGCTTGATCTCGTTGGTGATCGAGAGCAGCTCCTTCGTCTTCGGGTCGACCTGGATGTTCATGAGGCCGAGGTTCTCGCCGTACTGCCCCGCCGAGACGACCGGCCGGCCATCGATGACGTGGTTGTAGGCGAGGTGCGTGTGCGCCGAGACGATCGCGTCCACGTCGTTGTCGACCCCGTAGACGATCTCGCCCAGCGGCGAGTCCTCGGTGATCGCGGACAGCGCGGTGCTCTCCGCGCCTTCGTGCACGAGCAGGATCACCACGTCCGCCTCGCCGTTGGCGGGGTCCCCGTCGCGCAGGTCGTCGGCCACGGCGTTCACGGAGTCGACGATGCTGCGCACCTCGAGATCAGCGATGCCCTCGGGCGAGACGAGCGAGTCGAGGTCTTCCGTGACGGCGCCCACGAATCCGACGCGCACGCCGTCGAGCTCCTTGACCCAGGCCGGGGCCAACGCGGGCTCACCGGTCTCGGTGAGGAAGACGTTCGAGGAGATGTACTCCCAGTCCGCGCGCTCCTGCACCCGGTCGCGCAGGTCTTCCCAGCCCTGGTCGAACTCGTGGTTGCCCGCCGCGCTCACGTCCAGCCCGGCGGCGTTGAGCGCGTCGATCGTGGGGTTGTCGTCGTTGATGAACGATGTGAACGTCGACGCCCCGATCAGGTCGCCGGCTCCGGCGAAGATCGTGTTCGGGTTCGCCGCACGGAACTGCTGCACCGCGCCGGCGAGCACGGCAGCTCCCGCCGCCGCCCCGTCCGCCTCGATACGGCCGTGGAAGTCGTTCACCGTCACCACGTCGATGCTCACCGGCGGGATCTCCGAGGAGACGCCGACGAGGATCGGGTCGTGATCGCTGGACCGGTAGGGGGTGCCCTCCTCGGCGGCGCCGAACGCATAGCCGCGGTCGCTCCACTCGGGGGAGTTGATTCCCCACACACCGGCGCCCGTGATCGACGGGACGAGCGAGGGCGAGGCGATCACGTGGTCGAGCGAGCCGAGCTCGCCGTCGAACGTGTAGGTGTACTGACCTGCGGCCTTGTCGGCGGCGACGTCGCTCCACCCCTGCGAGGTGAAGACGTCGATCGGGTCTTCCTGCCCGTAGGCGTTGAAGTCGCCGATCAGCAGCATGTCGCTGCTGCCGCTGCTCTCGGCCAGCTCGTCGGTGAAGTCGAGGACGGCCTGCGCCTGCTTCACCCGGTCGGCGTTGAAGAAGCCCTGACCGTCGGCGGGCTCGGCCCCGGCGCCCTGCGGCGGGGACTTCGACTTCAGGTGGTTGGCGACGACGGTGACGACCCGGCCGTCGATGTCGAACGCCTGGGCGATCGGCTCGCGGGCGTTGCCCCACACGGACTCGTCGGTGACGGTGGCGCTGTCGCCCACCGTGCTCACGGCGTCCTTCTTGAAGATGATCGCGTTGGTGATGTAGTCCGTGGTCGCCGGGTCCTGCAGAGCCTCGGGCGTGCGCACGTAGTCCCACACGTCGGAGCCCGCGTCGGCGTTGAGGCCGGCGACGAGGTCCTTCAGGGCGGTGTCGACGGGCTTGCCCAGCTTGACCGAGTTCTCGATCTCCATCAGCGCCACGATCTCCGCGTCGAGGCCGTTGATGGCCGAGACGATCTTGGACTTCTGGATCGCGAACTGGGCCGCGTTCGCCGCGCCGCGGGCATCGGCGTTCTCGCTCTTCAGCGTCGTGAAGTAGTTGTAGACGTTGAACGACGCCACCTGCGCATCACCGCCCACCTCCGGGGCCTCCGCGGGGCGCGGGTTCGTCGCCTCGAAGGTGACCTTGCGCTCCGCGGGGGAGGCGTCGTCGATCGGGACCACCGGCTGCAGACGCCAGTCGTCGAAGCCCCACTGGAGCACGTAGCCGTTGGACCCGAAGTCGACGGTGTCGCCGTTGCGGACCACCGTGTCCTCCGTGAAGTACGGCTGCTGGCCCGGGTGGCCGTTGTTGGTCACCTGGATGGACCAGGCGTCGTCGAGCAGGATGCGGTTGGCGCGGTTCTCGGCCGCGATGGCGGCCGCGTCGGCCCCGGGACGCGTGGTCTCGGTGCTCTTGACGTTGAGGTCGTCGCCGGCGTTCAGCCACAGCGCCCCGTAGTTGTAGAGCTGGTGGCTCGACGCGAGCCGGTACGTGCCGGTCGGGGCGACGTACATGTTCTCGTACTGCTCGCGGTCGGCACCGCGTACGGTGTCGGGCAGCGGCGTGAGCGCGGGCACGCCCACGCCGGCCGTGACCACCGAGACGTCCGCGACCGCGGCAGGGGCGATCTGGGTCTGACCGTAGTACTCGCTCACCGTGCCGGTCACCGAGACGAGGTCGCCGATCTCGAGCGTGGGCGCGAGCGCGTTCAGGAACACGAACACGCCGTCCGAGGCGCCCGGGGTCGCGTCGGTCTCGCCGCCCGAGCCCTGCGTCTGGATCACGATGCCCTTGTAGCCGCCGGTCCGGTGGTCCGCCGTGACGACGCCCTCGACGCGGACGCGCTGTCCGGCGAGCGGCGAGACGTCGCCGGTGCCCTGGACCTCCGCGATGGTGGCGGCCTTCGGCTCCGTCCCCGGCTCCTCGCCCGGGTCGGTGCCGGGATCCGTGCCGCCGGCGTTCTGCGGGGTGATGGTCGCCGACAGTGCGAAGTCGGCCTTGTTGTCGTCCGCGTCCGCACCGTCCGTGCGATTCAGCGACCGGACGTCGGTGTTGCTGGTGGGGGCGGTGGCCGCCGCCGTCTCGAAGGTGTTCGAGGTGCCGTAGCCGAGGAGGTCGATCACCCCGTCCACGCCGACGGTCGAGCCGGGAGTGAGGGTCACCGCCGCGGTGCCCTCGACGAGCGCCAGGGTGCCGTTGGTGCCGCTCGGGCTCAGCGTCGTGGTGGCGTCGGGAGTGGGCAGCGCGGCGCCGTTGGTGCCGTTGCTGTTCGCCTGCACGAGGAAGTAGCCGCCCGCCGGGATTGTCCCCTTCAGCGGTGCGACGCCGTTGAAGGCGCCGGTCCCGGCCGCGGAGCGGTACTGCAGGGACATGCCGTCGAGCGTGACGGGCGCCGCCGTCGGGTTGTAGAGCTCCACGAACTTGTTCGTGAACGCCGCCCCGGCGCTGCCGCCGGACAGATAGGCCTCGTTGATCACCACCCCGGTGCCCTCGGTGTTCGCCGATGCGGGCGCGGCCACCAGCGAGCCGAGGCTCAGGGCGGCGACGCACGTCGCGGCGAGAGCGCCCACGCGCCCTCGGATTCTGCGGTGCGAGACGGGGGTCGGGGTCTCCCCGTGCTCAGGAGCGGACATCATCGGTGCTGTCTCCTCGATCGTGTTCCGGCGCTGCTCAGGACGCTGTCATCGCACACATCGGGAACTCCCAGCGTGCGCACATGGAGCGAGCATACGGAGCGGTTCGGACATCCTCAACGGAGTTTTCCCATTGGTCATCCAGCGCTCACCGAATGGCCGCGACGCCCCCTGACGAAGGTTCACACGGAGCCGTCTGGACGCGCAGAAGCGCAGCGCCCGTCGCGCGGATGCGCAGTGGTCGTCAGACGGCCGCTGACCCCTCGGCGTCCTCGAACTCCTCCACCTCGCGCTCCCAGGCGTCCTTCGCCAGGCGGTACCAGAGGTAGAACGCGAAGCCCGCGAAGATGACCCACTCGGCGGCATAGAAGACGTTGAGCCAGTTGACCGGGGACTGCTCCTCCGGCGCGGGCGAGGCGATGTCGTCGAGCCCTGCCGTGGCGGTCGTGGAGGCGAGATACGGACGGTAGACGTCGAGCTGCTCGATGTCGTGCCAGCGGCTCAACAGAGCGGCCGGGGACATCCGGTCCATCTGCTCCGGATCGGAGCGCGGAGGCACCGACGGACCCTCATCCGAGATGACGCGACCGGCGACCTCGACCACGCCGCCGTCCGCCTCGGCTTCCAGACGCTCCACGGCGGCGTCGGCGGCCTCGCGATCCGGCGCCCAGCCGATGGCGACCGCCAGCGAGACGCGCTCGTCGACCCGGAGCTGTCCGGTGACCCAGTACCCCTCGGCGCCGTCGTTGAAGCGGCTGCCCACGACGAGGAAGTCCCCGGGGACCCAGACGCCCTCCGTCTCCACGCGCTGCCCGACGAGGGGCTCGGGGAGGTACTCCCCCGGCTGCACGACCTCGTCCAGCGGCCGGACCTGCTCGGTCGCCCCCGGCGCCGGTGGATCTGTCTCGATCGCCCGCTCCAGCTGCCATTGGCCGAGCCAGGCGAACACCCCGGCGACGACGAGGCACAGCAGCAGCATCGCGATCCAGCGTCCCCGCAGCATGACCTCACGAAGGGTCGGCGGGAAGGGGGCAGGTGCGGTCACGGTGATGCGGAGACCTCAGGCCTCGTACGGGGCCAGCACGACCTCCACCCGCTGGAACTCCTTGAGATCGGAGTACCCGGTGGTGGCCATCGACTTGCGCAGCGCGCCGATGAGGTTCGCGGTGCCGTCGGCGACCGGCGCCGGACCGTAGAGGATCTCCTCCAGCGTGCCGATCCCGCCGACCTCGACGCGTCGTCCGCGGGGCAGCTTCGGGTGGTGCGCCTCGGGGCCCCAGTGGAATCCCTGGCCGGGAGCGTCCGTCGCGCGAGCCAGGGCGACCCCGAGCATGACGGCGTCTGCGCCCATGGCGAGCGCCTTCACGATGTCGCCGGAGGTGCCGACGCCGCCGTCGGCGATCACGTGGACATAGCGCCCGCCGGACTCGTCGAGGTAGTCACGGCGAGCCGCGGCCACATCGGACACCGCGGTGGCCATGGGCGCGTGGATGCCGAGGGTGGCCCGGGTGGTGGACGCCGCGCCGCCGCCGAAGCCCACGAGCACGCCGGCGGCACCGGTGCGCATGAGGTGCAGGGCCGCCGTGTAGGTCGCGGCTCCGCCCACGATCACCGGCACGTCGAGGTCGTAGATGAACTTCTTGAGGTTCAGCGGCTCCGCCACGCTCGACACGTGCTCGGCGGAGACGGTCGTGCCCCGGATGACGAACAGGTCGACGCCGGCCGCGGCGACGGTGTCGTAGAACTCCTGCGTGCGCTGCGGGGTGAGGGAGCCGGCGACGGTGACGCCGGCTTCGCGGATCTCGGCGAGTCGGCGGGTGATGAGCTCGGGCTTGATGGGCTCCGAGTAGAGCTCCTGCATGCGCACGGTCGCGCGGTCCTCCGCGAGGCCGGCGATCTCGGCGAGGAGCGGCTCCGGGTCCTCGTACCGGGTCCAGAGCCCCTCGAGGTCGAGCACCCCCAGGCCGCCGAGCTGCCCGAGCATGATCGCGGTGCGCGGGCTGACGACCGAGTCCATCGGCGCCCCGAGCACCGGGATCTCGAAGCCGAAGGCGTCGATCGTCCATGCGGTGGACACGTCCTCGGGGTTCCGCGTGCGCCGCGAGGGCACCACCGCGATGTCGTCGAACGTGTACGCGCGACGCGCGCGCTTTCCTCGGCCGAGCTCGATCTCCATGGTCACCCGTCCAGCCTACCCGGCGCCCGGCGGCCTCCGCGGCGGTCAGCGCGCACGCGCCACCCGCCGCTCGTCCCAGACCGGCTCGTCGGATTCGTAGACCTCGCCGTCCGTGCCGAACACGAGGAACCGGTCGAAGGAGCGAGCGAACCATCGGTCGTGGGTGACCGCGACCACGGTGCCCTCGAAGCGTCCGAGCGCCTCCTCCAGCGCCTCGGCCGACTCCAGGTCGAGGTTGTCGGTGGGCTCGTCGAGGAGGAGGAGGGTCGCGCCGGACAGCTCGAGCAGGAGCACCTGGAACCGCGCCTGCTGTCCGCCGGAGAGCGATTCGAACGGCTGCTGGGCCTGGCGGACGAGGCCGTACCTGTCCAGGGCCGAGCTCGCCGCGTCCCGGGGCATGCCGTCGCGGAGGTCGTCCCCCCGATGCAGGATCTCCAGCAGCGTGCGGCCGACGAACTCCGGGTGCGCGTGGGTCTGCGCGAAGAGCCCCGGCACCACGCGGGCGCCCAGCACCGCGCGTCCGGTGTGCTCGACGGGGCGGAGGTCCTCCGCGACCGCGGTCACATGTCCCAGGGACGGATCCGGGTCGGTGCCACCGCGGGCCAGCAGTCGCAGGAAGTGCGATTTGCCTGAGCCGTTCGACCCGAGCACGCCCACCCGGTCGCCGTACCAGATCTCGGTGTCGAAGGGCCGCATGAGACCGGTCAGCTCGAGTCGGTCAGCCACGACCGCCCGCTTCCCGGTCCTGGCCCCGCGGAGGCGCATGTCGAACTCCTGCGCCGGGGGCCGCTCCTCGGGCGGGCCCGCCTCCTCGAACTTCCGCAGTCGCGTCTGCGCCGCCTGATACCGGGATGCGAAGCCGTCGTTCGCGGACGCCTTGACCTTGAGGTTCGCCACCAGGATGCGGAGCTTCTCATGCTGCTCGTCCCACCGCCGGCGCAGCTCGTCGAGCCGGTCCATCCGATCGGCGCGCGCCTGATGGTAGGTCGCGAAGCTCCCGCCGTGCACCCAGGCGGTCGACCCCGCCGCACCGGGTTCCAGCGTGATCAGCCGATCGGCGGCTCTGGCGAGGAGCTCGCGGTCGTGCGACACCAGCAGCACGGTCTTGTCCGTGGCGCGCAGCCGCTCCTCGAGCCACCGCTTGGTCGGCACGTCGAGGTAGTTGTCCGGCTCGTCGAGCAGGAGCACCTCATCGGGGCCACGGAGCAGCGCCTCCAGGGCGAGCCGTTTCTGCTCTCCGCCGGAGAGGGAGGTGAGCTCGCGGTACCGTGCCCGCTCGAACGGCACGCCGAGCGCTGCCACGGTGCACTGATCCCACACGGTCTCGTGCTCGTATCCGCCGGCGTCCGCGTACTCGGCGATGGCGGAGGCGTAGGCCATCTGGGTGTCGTGCTCGTCGCGGTCGATGAGCGCGTTCTCCGCGGCCTCCAGCGCCTCCGCCGCCGCACGGAGACGCGTGGGGGCCACCCGCACGAGCAGCTCGTGCACGGTCTGGCCCGGCTCGCCGTGCCCGACGAACTGGTCCATGACGCCGAGTCCGCCGTCGATGGTCACCACCCCGTCGTCGGCCGGCTGCTCGCCGCGGATGATCCGCAGCAGCGTCGTCTTCCCCGCCCCGTTCGGCCCGATCAGAGCGCTGGTCGAGCCCGCCCCGACCCGGAACGACACCTCGTCGAGAAGCGGTCTGCCGTCGGGAAGCGTCAGTGAGATCCCGGATGCGTCGATGTACCCCACAGGCGTGGCCGTCCTTCCGCCCGCGGACAGCGAGCCGACCAGGCTATCAGTCCGCGCGGCTTCGCGACCACCGGGACGAGCCTTCCGGGCCCGTCAAGCCGCGTCTTCCTGCGCTGCGGCCGCTCGACGCTCATCGTGGAGCGCGTTCGCCAGACTGGCACCGGTGAGCTGCGCACGGACAAGTGTCCGCGCCTGCTCCCGTGCGAGGAGGACGACGCCGCCGCGGTCCTCCTCGATCATCAGCAGAGTGACGCCCTCGTTCCAACGCTGCCGCGCGCGCAACTCGCCGGGAATGACCAGGTGCCCGTGGTCATCCAGCGAAGCAGTGAAGGTGGCGGTCATGACGTCCACCGTACCGCTCCCCCACCGATGTGTCAGTCCGCGCGACTGAGGGTCTGCAGCACCTCGGTCTTGGGAGCCGCCGGGAGCACGAACCGGAACTCGGTGCCCACGCCCTCCTCGCTGGTCACGTCCATCGATCCGCCGTGGGCCAGCACGATCGCGCGCGTGATCGTGAGACCCAGCCCCACCCCCGGGACGGCGTTGCGCGTGGCCGTCGAGGCGCGGAAGAACCGGGTGAAGAGCATGCGCTGCTCGTCCTGCGGGATCCCGACCCCGGTGTCGGCGATGGCGACCTGCACCCCGCCGTCGAGGCGACGCACGGCGGCCGTCACTCGACCCCCGCGCGGGGTGAACTTGATGGCGTTCGAGAGGAGGTTGTCCACCGCCTGCCCGAGGCGTCCGGGATCGACCAGCAGCGGGATCGGCTCGTCACCGACCTGCAGCTCCAGTTCGATCCCCTCGCGCTGCGCATGCGGCCCCGCCGAGGCGACCGCCGAGCGCACGAGGTCCGCGATGTCGGCCTCGTCCCGCTCCAGGGGAAAGCGCCCCGATTCCACCTGCGCCGTGAAGAGCAGATCGCCGACGAGGTTCAGCAGGCGCTTCGCGTTGCGCTCGATGATGCCGACGAACTCCTGCTGGTCCTCGGTCAGGGGCTGACCGGGGTCGTTCTGCAACAGGTCGAGGAAGCCGATGATCGCACTCAGCGGCGTCCGGAGCTCATGGGAGATCATCCCCACGAACTCGTCCTTCATGCGCGCGACCTCGACGGCTCTGGTCTCGTCCGTGAGCACGAACAGGTAGCCCTGCTGCGCGCCGGACGGATCCTTGTGCGGGGTGACGGTCACCCGCGCCGGCACCGTCGTGCCACCCGCGGTCCTCACCTCGATGTCGCCGTCGACGGTATGGCCGGCGTCCGCGTGGGCGAAGAGCTCGCGGAGCCCGTCCGGCACTCCTGCGCGGTCGGGCGCCCCGCCCTGCCCCGCCGGCACCCCCGAGACGTCTTCGCGCGACGCGGTGTCCTCGGCGAGCATCCTCAGCGCCGACGGCGAGAAGAAGCGGTCGACGCGCACGTCGTCGAGAGCCTCGTCGTGGGAGAGCCCGAGCAGGCGGACGGCCCCGGGGTTCCACGCCGTGACGCGCCCCTCGCGATCGGTGCCGATCACGGCCTGCGCGGTGATCGACGCCCACAGGCCCTCGAACGAGTCGAGCAGCACGCGGTACTCGTGCTCCTTCTGACGAAGCTGCACGATCATCGAGACGTTCTCGGACAGCGCCTTGGTCCGCTCCGTGACCAGTTCCTCCGCCTGCTGCACCCGCAGCCGCTGCTGCCGGGAGAGCTCGTTCACCACGGCCGCGACGGCCGCGAAGACGAGCGGACCGACGACGCCGCGGAGCCACACCACCGCGTTCGTCGGCGGTTCGACGACGTAGGGGATCAGCAGCGCGAACGACGTGAACGCGCCGACGACGAAGACCCAGCGGATCCCCGGCGCCGCCGCGATCCAGATCACCGGGAGGAGCACGAGCGATCCGAAGAGCGAGGCCGCGCCTCCCGTCCCTGCACGGAAGAGGCCCAGTCCCAGGATGTCGACCATCGGCACCAGCAGCACGATCCAGCCCTCGCGGATGTGCAGCGCGCTGAGCACCCCGGCGTGGAGCGTCGCAACGAGCACGACCGCGAGGCCGGTCAGCGCGAGTGCCACATCGGTGAACGGCAGGCTGGGGATGGCCCACGTCATCACGCCCGCGATCGCGGCGGCGACGAGAGTCGGGACCTGCTTGACGATCGGGCTCGGGTTGTCGACGACCCGGTACCAGCGGTTCTCGGCACGCTCCAGCGGCGTGGCCCTCATCGCGGCACCCGCTCCACGGCCCGATGCAGGTCCGCCCCCGTGATGGGCTTCGGCAGCGCGGCGTCGGCCGGTGGATACTCCGCGACGTCCAGCACCGAGCTGACGATGAGGAAGCACTCCGGGTAGCGTTCGTGGATCAGCCGGCAGCACGCCTGACCGGAGATGCCGGGGAGCAGCAGGTCCAGGACGGCGACCTGGGGGTCGATGTCCGGGAAGGCGGCGATGGCAGACTCCGCATCGGGCGCGACGAACACGTCGAAGCCCTCCCGATCGAGGTACCGCCCCAGGAGGGTCGCCTGATCCGGAGCGTCCTCGACGACCAGGGCGAGCGGCCGTCCGGTCATCGCAGGAGCAGCTCTCGGACGACGACGATCACGACCACGACGGCGAGGGAGATGAGCGCCTGCGGGATGAGGCGGCGCTCCTTCCGGGCGTCGGCCGCGATCTCCTCCACCTCGGCGTCGTGCGATGGTGCGTCGGTCATGAGTCGACCCGTCCGATCTTCTCGGTCTTGATCCAGGAGGCATCCGCGCGACGCCACTCCTTGAGGTACGAGTCGGCGGTGATCGCGCACAGCAGTGATCCGTAGCCGCAGACGTAGAGCAGCAGGCCCGCGAAGAAGCGTCCGGCCGGAAGCGGCTCGACCGCCCGCGCGAGCCAGATGCCGAGCATCGACACCGGCCCCCAGAGGGCGAACGCCAGCAGCCACAGCACACGCGTCTGCTCCGTCGACTCCTGCCCGGCCGCGCCGATCAGGCCGTCCAGGGCCCAGGGGAACAGCGCCAGGGCCATGAGGATCAGCGCCCCGAGCCCCGGGAACATGATCGCCTCGCGCCAGGACTGCCGCCCGATGCGCGGATCGAGCTGGACGGAGTAGAGCATCGAGAAGATGTAGATGGCCGCCGCGGCGATCCACATGAACCGGAACACGAACTCCGCGACGTCGCTGTGCAGGAGCAGGAGGACGATCATCGCGGTGGCGGCGAGGAGCAGGAGCGCTGGCATCAGCAGGATCGTGAACCAGGCCAGCCCGAAGGGGATGCTGCCCAGGTTGTGGTCGCGACTCGGACGGAACCAGAGCTTCTTGTAGATCGAGGTGAGCTGCACGTTGCCGCGCGCCCAGCGCAGCCGCTGCTTCCAGAGACTGTCGATCGTCCGCGGCTCCTCGGCGAGCACCACGGCGTGCGGCTCGAACACCATCCGGCGGCCGTGGAGCTGACTCTCGAAGGTCGTCATGGTGTCCTCGGCGAGCGTGCCCGTCGGGATGCGACCGCCGATCGCCTCGAGGTTCGCGCGGGAATGCAGCTGGGCGCCCCCGGCGAGGCAGGCGATCGCTCCCCCGACGTTCTGCGTGCGCCGTGCCGAGAGCTGGCCGATGACGTACTCGATCGCGATGAACCGGGTGAGGTAGTTGCGGTCCCTGCTGCCCTCCGCGATGTAGGCCGTGACGGCCCCGACCTCTTCGTCCGCGAGGTGCCGGGTGAGCTTGCGCAGGGAGTCCCGCGCGAAGATCACGTCGGCGTCCATGATGAGCACCGCTTCGGTCCACGGGTCGGCGAGCACGACGTCGAGGCCGTGGTTCAGCGTGTGCGCCTTGCCCTCGCCACCCTTCTCGCGCCGCAGGTGCACGACCCGTCCCGGGTAGGTCGCCGCCTTCTGCTGCACGATCGCCGGGGTGTCGTCCGTGGATGCGTCGTCGACGACGAAGACGCGGAGGCGCTCGGCGGGGTACTCGAGCTGGAGCAGCCGCTCGATCGCGGGGCCGATGACCAGGCCCTCGTTCCACGCCGGGATGACCACGGCCACGTTCGGGTGGTACGGCGCGGCCTTGCCGTAGTGATTGCGGAAGGCGTGCAGCGGCAGCATGAGGAACTGCAGCCCGGTGTTGACGACCGGGAGCGTGCCGATCAGCACGCAGAGGAGGAGGATGACGACGACGACCGTCTCGATCCAGGTCAGCTCGGGCATCAGCGTCCTTCCGTCCCGTCGAGCAGCGGGAGGATGCGGGAGTACCGGCCGACGTCTGCGGCCACGTGGCTGTCGGTGGACGCGACGATCCCGGCACCCGCGCGCTCCAGCGCGGTCAGCGCCTCCGCGCCGGGGCACACCCACTTCTCGTTGACCTCGACGAGGGTATCCGTCTCCGCGGCGGCGCGCGCCCAGGCCTCGAGGCGCTCGGCTCCGAGCTCCTCCTCCGCGAGACCGATCTTCGGCAGGATCGAGAAGCAGTGCGCGAGCTGGTTGCCCGGATGGCGTCGCATGGTCGCGATGACCGCGTCCGTGAACTGGTCGAGGACGTCGGCCGGCGCCCACCCCGCGGCGATGCGCTCGCGGACGGCGGTGGGACCGAGCGGCCCGTCCACGCCGGGGAACTGATGGTCGGCGATGAGGATCCGGTCGATGCCCTCAGGCAGCACCGGCATGTCGAGTTCCCCCGAGGCGTCGAGGATCTTCGCCTCGACGCCCGTGAGCACCGTGAGTCCGTCCGGAACGCGCAGCCGACGGACCGCGGCGAGGTACTCCGGCACCCAGGTCGTGCTCTGCCGTACGTGGTCGACGAGGCGGACCGTCTCGAGACCGACGGCCGCCGCGGCGGCGACGTTCTCCTCCAGCGTGGAGACCGCGTCATCGGAGAACGTGGAGTGGACGTGGTGGTCTCCGCGCAGGGCGGGATGGCTCACAGTTCCTCCTGGTGACCGGCGTGCGCCGACACGAGCACGTCGTCGACCTCGACGATCACGTCCTCCAGGAAGCGCACCGATGCGACCTCGCGGAAGGGCACCTGCACCGGGATCTCCCGGCCGAGGAAGAGGTCGGCGACGAGCGACGGGATGTCGACTCCGGCGGCGATCGTCAGCGGGAGCGCCCCGGGGAAGCGCGGGTTGACCTCGAGCAGCACGGCCCGCCCGTCCCGGTCGCGACGGAGCTGCACGTTGGCGACGCCGACGAGTCCGATCGCCCGCGCGATGGCGGCGGCGGTCTCCTCGAGCTCGGGATCGCGGAGGGTGCGACCGGCGATGGCGACCCCCGAGTCCACACGGGCGCGGGTGCGCGGGACCGCCGCGACCACACCGCCGGACGCGTCGGCGATCACATCGACCGAGTACTCCTCGCCCGGGAGGAAGTCCTGCACGATCAGCCCCTCATCGGTGGGGAGGGCGGCGAGCGCCTCGGCGTCCGGGACGAGGCGCACACCGCGACTGCCCGCACCCTGGCGGGGCTTGGCGAACACGGGGAACTCCCACGCGACTTCCGCGGCATCCGGCCCGGCGAGCACGGTGCGCGGCACACGACCGGTCGGCGCGCAGCGCTCCGCGAGAGCGAGCTTGTCGAGGGCCGTGTGCAGCGTGTCGGCGGGCGGCGCGGCGAGGACCGCGGGGGCCAGCTCATCGCGGCGGTCCGCGAGGGCGATCAGCTCCACGTCGACGGTCGAGATCACGAGGTCGAGACCGTCCTCCGCGACCATCCGCGCGATCGCCGGCACGAAGTCCTCGTCACGCCCCGGGGGAACCAGACGGCGTTGCGCCGGTGGCACGAGGTAGATACCGCTCGCCCATCCGTCCATGTCGGCCGCGAAGACCGTCAGATCGGGCCGTCGCAGCAGGGAGCGGATCACGGCGACGCCGGCGGGGCCTCCGGCTCCGGTGACCAGTACGCGCTTCGTCATCAGCTCTCCCGTCGACTCAGTTCATGGGCGCCGATGAACTCGGCGGTCTCGCGCACGACCTCCAGCGGCTCGACCGCCTCGCCGCCGCCGAACCGCGACCAGTAGCGTGCGGTGGCGGTGACGAACTCCGGCGCGAGATACTCCCGGTTCGCCGCGGTCTGGGACTGGAAGCACTCCAGCAGCCGCAGCTTGTCATCCAGGAAGCGATCGATGCGGACGAAGCGCGTGGGCCGGTAGTCGATGGTCGCGGAAGGGCTCTGGTAGCAGGCGACCGTGCCGACGCGGCGGGTCGCGACGATCGTCGCCTCGTTCACCGCGCGGTGATCCTGGTGGCGGTCGTGGTGCGAGTGCGTGTAGACGATGGTCGGCTGGATCTCCTGCACGACCTCCTCGATGAGGCGGACGGTTGATCCTCCGCCCGAGATCTCGGTGTCGATGAGGTCTTTGACGAACAGGCGCGCCCCCACCTGCTCGGCCGCGGCGAGCGACTCATGCTGGCGACTGTCCGCGTCACCGCCGCGCGCTCCGCGGGAGAGCGTGAGGATCGTGATCTGATCGCCGGCGGCCGCGTGCGCCGCGAGGATGCCGCCGACGCCGATCTCGACGTCGTCCGGGTGCGCCCCGATCGCGAGGACGACCTCGCCGGTCTTCGCCTCCGCCTTCCGGCGCCGGGACTCCTCGACGAGCCGGGTGACCGACTCCACGAGTCGGGCGTTGTCGAGCGGCTTGGTGAGGAACTCGTCGGCCTGCGCCCGGAGCGCCGACACGGCGTACTCGACCGAGACGTGCGCGGTCATCACGACGACCGGCACGGTCGGCATGAGGCGCCGCAGTTCCGCGAGCAGCTCCAGGCCGCTGAGCCCCGGCATCTCGATGTCGGTCACGACGACGTCGGGTTTCACCGCCGCGGCCTTCTCGAGCGCCGACCGGCCGTCGTCCGCGAGATCGACGACGCAGCCTGCACGCCGTTCCAGGACGGTCTTGACGAGCAGGGCGACGTCGTGGTCGTCGTCGACGACGAGGATGCGAGGGGGGACCTCAGCCATGTACAGCTCTCCTTGGGGAGATTCCCTGCCGGGGGGATTCGGCGGTGCGAGCTCGGTGCCTTCATCACCGGGCCGCAGGGAAAGTCGAGCGGGGTACGTCGATTCTGGCACAGGGCTCCACCCCCGGCCCGCAGCGCGTCAGCCCGCGCGCGCCGCCCGCTTCTCCTCCTGATAGACGCGGATCGCCTCGTAGCGCTCCGCCGATCGCGCCCGCCTCTTCGCCGCCTGCTCCTCGCGGTTCTTGGGCGGTGCCGAGGTCACGAGGTCGTCGAGCAGCCGCCGCGTGGCCACGGCGATCTCGGCCACCGCGCGATCGAACACCTCGCGGTTCGCGCGCGAGGGCGCCGTCGTCCCGGAGATCTTGCGGACGAACTGGAGCGCGGCCTCCTGGCACTCCTCATCCGTGGCTGCCGGCTCGAGGTTGTTCAGAGGCACGATGTTTCGGCACATACCGGCACCGTACGCGCGGCGCGCGGGGCCCGGAAGGGGGATGGCATGCCCGTTCCTCCGTCGCTACGCTCTGGGCTACGACCGGAACCGAGGAGAGATCATGACCGACGCACCGTCGCCCGACGCCCCGCCGCCCTACAACCCGCCGCCGCCCGGCGGCGCGCCCTCGCCGTATCCCGCGGCCTCCGCTCCCCCGCCCGGCGCCCCCTACGCGCAGGACGCGCCGACCTCGCCGCCCGGGCGGGTGCTGTCGATCATCGGCCTCGTGCTGGCGTTCCTGCTGCCGCCGGTCGGCCTCATCCTCAGCATCATCGCCGCCGTGCAGCTCGGCAAGGCGAAGGCCCCCAAGGGCATCGCGATCGCCGGCATCATCGTCGGCGCCATCCTGACGATCTTCGCGATCATCGGGATCGTCCTGCTGGTGACCGTGCTGGCCGGCGTGATCGGGACGTGCGCCGAGCTCGGACCCGGGGTGTGGGACGTCGGCGGCGTCACCTACCGCTGCGGCTGACCGCACCGCGGACGACGAGGGGCCGGATGCAGCGCATCCGGCCCCTCCTGCGTCCCCCTTCCCGGGGGCCGCTGTCACTTCTTGTAGTTCGGCGCCTCGACGACGATCTGCACATCGTGCGGGTGCGACTCCTTGAGTCCCGCCGAGGTGATGCGCACGAACTTGCCGCGCTGCTTGAGCTCCTCGATGGTGCGCGCACCGACGTAGAACATCGACTGCCGCAGCCCGCCGACGAGCTGGTAGGCGACGGCGGAGAGCGGGCCGCGGTACGGGACCTGGCCCTCGATGCCCTCCGGGATCAGCTTGTCGTCACTGGGCACGTCGGCCTGGAAGTAGCGGTCCTTCGAGTACGAGGTCTGCTTGCCGCGCGTCTGCATGGCGCCGAGCGATCCCATCCCGCGGTACTGCTTGAACTGCTTGCCCGACTGGAAGACGATCTCGCCCGGCGACTCGTCCGTGCCGGCGAGCAGCGAGCCGAGCATCACGGCGTCGGCGCCGGCGACCAGGGCCTTCGCGATGTCGCCCGAGTACTGCAGGCCGCCGTCGGCGATCACCGGGACGCCGGCCGGACGCGCCGCGAGCGACGCCTCGTAGACGGCCGTCACCTGCGGCACGCCGACACCGGCGACCACGCGCGTCGTGCAGATCGAGCCGGGACCCACGCCCACCTTGACCGCGTCGACCCCCGCGTCGACCAGCGCCTGCGCGCCCTCGCGGGTGGCGACGTTGCCGCCGATGACGTCGATGTGCGCGAACGACTCGTCGGCCTTGAGGCGCTTGACGAGGTCGATCACGCCCTGGGACTGGCCGTTGGCGGTGTCGACGACGAGCACGTCGACACCGGCGTCGCGGAGGGCCTCGGCGCGCTCCCAGGCGTCGCCGAAGAAACCGATCGCCGCGCCCACCCGCAGGCGGCCCTGGTCGTCCTTGGTGGCGAGCGGGTACTTCTCGCTCTTGTCGAAGTCCTTGATGGTGATGAGGCCGGCGAGCTTGCCGTCCTCGTCGATGAGGGGCAGCTTCTCGACGCGGTGCTTCGCGAACAGCGCGATGACCTCGCCTGCCGCGACGCCCACCGGGGCGGTGACGAGGTTCTCCCTCGTCATGACGTCCTTCACGAACGTGCTCTGGCGCTCGAAGCCGGAGACGAAGCGCATGTCCCGGTTCGTGATGATGCCGACCAGACGACCCTCGTCGTCCACGACCGGGAGACCGGAGATCCGGTACTTGGCGCACAGCGCGTCGACCTCCTCCACGGTCGCGTCCTGCGTCGTGGTGATGGGGTCGGTGATCATGCCGGACTCGCTCCGCTTCACGCGGTCGACGTGCGCGGCCTGGTCGGCGATCGAGAGGTTGCGGTGCAGGATGCCGATGCCACCCTCCCGCGCCATGGCGATCGCCATGCGGGACTCGGTCACGGTGTCCATCGCGCTGGAGAGGAGCGGCGTCGCGACGGGGATCCGCCGCGTGATCCGGGACGACGTGTCGGCCTCGCTGGGGATGACGTCGGTGTGCCCGGGGAGCAGCAGCACGTCATCGTAGGTCAGTCCGACGAAGCCGAAGGGATCGTGCTGGTCCATGGAATCTCCTCCTGCGCGAGTGGCGCGGATCCGGGTGCGAATGGGGGGTCGACGTCGGCCGGTGCGCGGGCGTGACCCGTATGGAGATTCTAAGCGAGACACGCCCGAGAACATTCCCAGAGCCCTGTCGTTACCGGACCGTTGGCCCGGACGATAGGTGAATCGCCGATCGCCCATTACGCTCAAGTGCGTCGTCCATCCCCGCGGTTCGACCCGAGTCCGCGGAGACAGCACTCACAGTGGAGGTTGCGTGGGACCCACAGCACTCGCCGGACCGCGAAAGCGCCCTTGGGCCTTCGCCTTCTTCGGAATCCTGATGGCGCTCGCGGCATCGCTCCTCCTCCCTCCCTCAGCCGCATCCGCGGAGACGACGGACGACGGCCAGGAGGTCACCGACTTCTACTTCGCCGGCGTCGTCACCGACGGCGACGAGCCCGTCGAGGGCGTCGTGATGACGATCGAGGGGAACGGCTTCGACGCCGAGACCGAGACCGACGCCGAGGGCAAGTGGCGCCTGTACGTGCCGGAGAAGGAGACGTACACCCTGACGGTCGACGAGTCCACGCTTCCGGACGGCGTGATCGTCGACGCGACGCAGCTCCCCGAGGGGATCCAGCCCGTCTCGGGCACGACCGCCTCATTCGAGCTGGAGTTCGGGCTCACCGGCACGAAGATCGTGAACTTCTTCCTCGGCGAGGGCGAGCGGGTGACCGTCTCCTTCCTCGACCAGCTCCTGTCGCGCATGGTGGGCGGTCTGAACTTCGGTCTGCTGCTGGGGCTCGCCTCGATGGGCGCCGCGCTGATCTACGGCACGACCCGGCTGTCGAACTTCGCGCACGGCGAGATGGTGAGCTGGGGCGCGGTGGTCACGCTCGTCGTCACCTCGTTCTGGCAGCTCCCGCTGTGGGCCGGCATCATCGCCGCGGTCATCGGCGGTGCGGCGCTCGGCTGGGCTCTGGACGCCGGCATCTGGAAGCCACTGCGGCGCCGGGGTCTGGGCGTCGTCCAGCTCATGATCGTCAGCATCGGCCTCTCGCTGGCCCTCCGCTACGGTCTGCAGTACATCATCGGCGGCAACACCTATCAGCTGCCCGGTTCCAGCCCGGAGCCCATCCGTCTCGGGCCGATCTCCCTGTCGTACATCGACCTGATCGGCATGGCGACCAGCATCATCGTGATCCTCGGCGTCGCGTTCTTCCTCACCCGCACCCGCACCGGCAAGGCGACGAGGGCGATCTCGGACAACCCGCAGCTCGCCGCCGCCTCCGGCATCGACGTGGACAAGGTCATCCGCATCGTCTGGATCCTCGCCGGCACCCTGGCCGCGATCTCCGGGATCCTCTGGGCGTACTTCCGCCCCGGCGTGAAGTGGGACATGGGTATGCAGATGCTGCTGCTGATGTTCTGCGCCATCACGCTCGGCGGGCTCGGCTCGGCGATCGGCGCCCTGATCGGCTCGATCATCGTCGGCCTCGCGGTCGAGGTGTCCACGCTCCTCGGGGTGCCGACCGACCTCAAGTACGCCAGCGCCCTCGTCGCGCTGATCATCATCCTGCTCGTGCGACCGCAGGGCATCCTCGGACGCAAGGAAAGGTTGGGCTGACGCATGGACTTCGGAAGCATCTTCGGCAACACCGCCTCCTACCTGTTCAGCCCGACGACGATCGCCTACGCGCTCGCGGCCACCGGCCTCGCTGTGCACTTCGGCTACACGGGTCTGCTCAACTTCGGCATGGCGGCCTTCATGGCGATCGGCGGCTACGGCTACGCGATCTCGATCCTCACCTTCGGCTTCCCGTGGTGGCTGGGCGTGCTCGTCGGCATCACCGGCGGAGCGCTCTTCGCCCTGCTGCTGGGAATCCCGACGCTGCGTCTGCGCGCCGACTACCTCGCCATCGCGACCATCGCGGCCGCGGAGGTCGTGCGCCTGATGTTCGTCACGGAGCTGTTCAAGGACTGGACGAACTCCGCCGGCGGGCTCTCCGGCTACCACCAGAGCTTCCGCGATGCCAACCCGTTCCCTCCCGGGACGTACGGCTTCGGCCCGTGGACCTACAACGCGAACGACCTCTGGGTGCGGGTGTTCGGTCTGCTCACCCTCGCTCTGACGATCCTCGTGGTCTGGGCGCTCATGCGCAGCCCGTGGGGCCGCGTGCTCAAGGGCATCCGCGAGGACGAGGACGCCGTGCGGTCGCTCGGTAAGAACGTCTTCGCGTACAAGATGCAGGCGCTCGTGGTGGGTGGTGTGATCGGTGCGCTCGGCGGCATCGTCTTCGTCCTGCCCTCGGCGGTCATCCCCGGCAGCTACTCGACGTCGCTGACGTTCTTCCTGTGGACGATCCTGCTCCTCGGCGGTGCGGCGACGGTCTTCGGCCCGACGCTCGGCGCCGTGCTCTTCTGGGTGGTGTTCGCCTTCCTCGGCGCGCTCCTCCCGGCGATGGCCACGGCCGGCTACCTGCCCATGACGAGCGCACAGGCCGACGTGGTGCGCTACATCCTCATCGGCATCGTGCTGATGCTCATCGTCGTGTTCCGCCCGCAGGGCATCCTGGGGAACAAGAGGGAGATGACCTTTGTCAAGTGAGAACGACGCGGCCGTCACGCCCGCGAAGAGCGCTCCCCGCGCCAAGACCACCGGCCTCGCCGCGGGTCCCGCCGCCCCCGGAGTCAAGAAGGTCGACCCGATCCTCGTCGTGGACGCGGTGCAGCGGCGCTTCGGCGGACTGACCGCCGTCGACGTCGATCACCTCGAGATCCCGCGTGGCGCCATCACGGCACTCATCGGCCCCAACGGCGCCGGGAAGACCACACTGTTCAACCTCCTCTGCGGGTTCGACAAGCCCAACAGCGGTACCTGGTCGTACGACGGCAAGAGCCTCTCCGGCATCCCGTCCTTCAAGGTCGCCCGGATGGGCCAGGTGCGCACCTTCCAGCTCACCAAGTCGCTGTCGCTGCTGACCGTGCTGGAGAACATGAAGCTCGGTGCGAAGGACCAGCGCGGCGAGGGCTTCTGGGCCGGGCTCTTCCCCTTCCTCTGGCGCGCGCAGGAGCAGGAGATCGAGCAGCGGGCCCACGAGCTCCTCGTGCGCTTCAAGCTCGACGCCAAGGAGCAGGACTTCGCCGCCTCCCTCTCCGGCGGTCAGCGCAAGCTCCTGGAGATGGCACGGGCGCTCATGAGCGACCCGAACCTGGTGATGCTCGACGAGCCGATGGCCGGGGTGAACCCCGCCCTCACGCAGTCGCTCCTCGACCACATCCTCGACCTCAAGGACCTCGGGATGACGGTGCTCTTCGTGGAGCACGACATGCACATGGTGCGTCACATCGCCGATTGGGTCGTCGTGATGGCCGAGGGGCGCGTGGTGGCCGAGGGGCCTCCGGAGACCGTCATGGAGGACCCCGCGGTCGTGGACGCCTACCTGGGCGCCCATCAGGACGTGGACCTCGGCGCCGTCACCGGCCGCCTCCCGGTGATCTCGGACGCCGACGCGGAGCGCATCCGCGAGCAGATCGAGACGGAGGTCGAGGCCGAGGTCGAGGCCGAGGACGCCGCCGAGGAGGACAAGGCATGAGCACCGCGATCCCCGCCGAGGGCACCCCCGAGACCGGCGACGTCATCGTCGAGCTGAAGGACGTGCACGCCGGCTACCTGCCGGGAGTGAACATCCTCAACGGCGCGAACCTCGTCGCCCGCCAGGGCGAGCTCATCGGCATCATCGGCCCGAACGGCGCCGGGAAGTCGACGCTCCTCAAGGCGATCTTCGGCATGGTGAACGTCCGCGAGGGCGACATCACCGTCAAGGGCGAGAGCATCGTCGGCCTCAAGGCCGACAAGCTCGTACGCCGCGGTGTCGCCTTCGTGCCGCAGACGAACAACGTGTTCCCGTCGCTCACCATCCAGGAGAACCTGGAGATGGGGCTCTACCAGAACCCGAAGATCTTCGCGGAGCGGCTCGAGTTCGTCAGCAGCATCTTCGCCGAGATCGGCAAGCGCCTGAAGCAGCGTGCGGGCTCGCTCTCCGGCGGCGAGCGCCAGATGGTCGCCATGTCCCGCGCGCTCATGATGGATCCGTCCGTGCTGCTGCTGGACGAGCCGTCCGCCGGCCTCTCCCCCGTGCGGCAGGACGACGCCTTCATCCGCGTCTCCGACATCAACAAGGCGGGCGTGACGACGATCATGGTCGAGCAGAACGCCCGTCGGTGCCTGCAGATCTGCGACCGCGGCTACGTGCTCGACCAGGGGAAGGACGCCTACGAGGGCACCGGTCGGGAGCTGCTGAACGATCCGAAGGTCATCGGCCTCTACCTCGGCACCCTCGGGACCGACGCCGCCTGAGACCTCGCGCCGCACGAGGAAGGCCCCGGATGCCGAAGCATCCGGGGCCTTCATCGTGCGGTGTTTACTTGATGCGCGAGGTGACGTTCTCGGCGTCGAACTCGTAGACGCCGATCGCGGCACCCTTCGGGTCGTTGTTCTCGTCGAACGTGATCTCGCCGGAGAGGCCGTCGTAGTCCGGCGTGCCGCCGTCGTTGATGATCGCGGCGCAGTCGGCGAAGTTGTCGCACTTCTCGCCGTCGCCGTCGCCGCCGGAGACGGTGATCATCTCCGCCGCGATGTCCGGGCCCTCGACCGAGCCGGCCTTCAGCGCCGCCAGAGCGATGAGGACCACGGCGTCGTACGCCTCGGCCGAGTAGGTCACGGCGTCGATCGGGTCGTTGCCCTCGGCCGTCCAGACCTCGTTCAGCTGGTCGAGGAAGTCCTGCGGCAGCTCGGCGCCGGCGCGGGTGCCCTTCGAGCCCTCGAGGCTCACCGGGATGTCGGCGCCCCAGTCCTTGAGGTTGCCGTCGACGAGGTACAGCGAGCCCGTGTCGACCCCGGCGTTGCCCAGCAGCGGCGCGATGGTGGCGAACTGGTCGTAGGAGACGACAGCGACGGCGTCCGGGTTCGCCGCGGCGATCTCCGAGACCTGCGCGTTGAACTGACCGTCACCCTGGTTGTACGACGCATCGGCGACGACCTCGCCGCCGGTGCTCTCGAACGTGGCCTTGATCGCCTCGAACAGGCCCGTGCCGTACGGGTCGTTCTGGTAGATGATGCCCAGCGTCTTGTGGCCGTCCTCGGCGATCTCGTTGCCGAGGACCTCGCCCTGGAGGTTGTCGCTCGGTGCGGTGCGGAAGTACAGCGGGTTGATGCCCGTGAAGTCCGGCGAGGTGTTGGACGGGGACACCGTGAGGATGTCCGCACCCGCGTTGCCGTCGAGGATGAGCTTGGTGACGCTGGAGGACGCCGCGCCGATCATGGCGGTGATGTCGCCGTTGCGCAGGTTGGTGATGGAGGTCTCGTAGGCCTTGTTGTCGAGGTCGCCCTCGTCGCCCGTGCTGAGGTCGATCGTGATGCCGGCGTCGGCCTCGTTGATCTGGTTGACGGCGAGCTGGACGCCGGCCTCCATCGGCGCGCCCAGGAACGCGAGCGTACCGGTGGCGGGTAGCAGCGAACCGAGCTTGAGCGTCAGGTCGGCGGCGGGCTTGTCGCCGCCCCCGTCCGACGGCTCCGCATCGGGCGTGCTGCTGCAGCCCGCGATGATGAGGGCGGAGGCGCTGACCAGCGCGATCCCGGCGAAGATCCTCGCGCTGCGCGAGCCCTTCAGTGCGTTCATGATGCTCCCTTGCGTAAACGAACGTGGATGATGACCACAGTCGGGTGCTCTAACACTAGGGCGTGCGCCCCGCGCGCAGGAGGGGCAAGTATCTCGGTGCGTTAACGATCCAGGGCCGCCGTTTCGGGGCGCGGACAGGACCGATCAGAGCGCCGCGGCGCGGGTGGCACGACGGCCGCGACGCGCGGCGAGGAGCAGATCGACGACGAAGACCGCGATCGCGACCCACACCAGGAGGAACCCGATCCAGCGCTCCGGCGGCATCGGCTCGTGCAGCACGACGACCCCGATCACGAACTGCAGGACCGGGGTGAGGAACTGCAGCATCCCGATGATCGTGAGGTCGACGCGACGCGTGCCGGCCGCGAACAGCAGCAGGGGGACAGCCGTGGCCACCCCCGCGAAGGCGAGCAGCACGGCGTGCGGCCAGCCCGCGGTCCCCATCGTCAGGCCGACGGGCGTCGTCGCCACGATCACGAGCTGCACCACCGCGGTGGGGATCAGCCAGAACGACTCGAGCGTCAACCCGCTGACCGCGTCGACGGCAGGGCCGATCTTCTTCTTGATGAGCCCGTACAGACCGAAGGAAGCGGTGAGGGTCAGGGCGATCCAGGGGACGTGGCCGTACGCCACGATGATGACGACGACCGCGACGGCCGCGATCCCGACCGCCGCCCACTGCAGACGGCGGAGGCGCTCCTTGAGGACGAAGACGCCGAGCAGCACGGTGGTGATCGGGTTGATGAAGTAGCCGAGCGCCGTCTCCACCACGTTCTCGCTCAACGTGCCGAGGACGAAGACCTGCCAGTTGACGTAGATGAGCAGGCCGGCGAGGGCCGTCCACCCGAGCAGTCGCGGACTCCGGACGATCGCGAGGAAGGCGGGCCATCCCCTCGTGACGGTGAGCAGCAGAAGACAGAAGACGAAGGAGAGCAGCACCCGCCAGGCGACCACCTCCCACGGCCCGGTGGGCTGCAGCAGGAGGAAGTAGAGCGGCAGCACGCCCCACAGGAGGTATGCGCTCCCGGCGTAGGCGACGCCCGCCGTCCGGGTGGCGCGGGTCGTCTCGGGGGTCACCGCACAACCCTATGCCCGCGAGGACGAGGGCCGCGCCGCTCCGGACGCGGAAGAGGGCCCGGATGCCGAAGCATCCGGGCCCTCTTCGGACCGGGTTCCCGTCCGCCGTGCAGAGGGAACCGAGTGTGCGATCAGCGGACGACGACCGCCAGGACGTCGCGAGCCGACAGGACGAGGAACTCGTCCGCGCCGAACTTCACCTCGGTGCCGCCGTACTTGCTGTAGAGCACGCGGTCGCCGACGGCGACGTCGAGCGGAACGCGGTTGCCGTTGTCGTCGATGCGGCCGGGGCCGACCGCCACGACCTCGCCCTCCTGGGGCTTCTCCTTGGCGGTGTCGGGGATGACCAGGCCACTCGCGGTGGTCTGCTCGGCCTCGACCTGCTTGATGACGATGCGGTCCTCGAGCGGCTTGATGGAAACCGACACGGTCTACCTCTTCTTTCTTGACGCTGACACGAAAGACTCGTTCGCACTCTCAACCCGAGAGTGCTAATGCCAGTGTATGCGGTCGGCTGGCACTCATGCAATGCGAGTGCCAACCCGGGTCACACGTCACGCGGGTCCTAGGCTGGGAGGGTGGAGATGTCCGAGCTGCGCGCCCTGCTGACCCCCGCCGGCCTCGAGCTGCTCGACGCGCTCGGGCCGGTCACCTCCACCGCCGAGGCGGCCGCAGCCGTCTCCCGGCTGCGGGCTGCGGGACACTCCCCCGACCTCGTCTCCGCCGTCGTCGGGCAGGCGCACCTGCGCGCCAGGGCCACGGCGAAGTTCGGCCCCTTCGCCGCCCGCATGCTCTTCACCCGCGCGGGCCTCGAGCAGGCCACCCGCCTCGGCGTGGCCGCCCGCCACGCCCAGCGGATCCGCCGAGCCGGCCTCACGAGCGTCGCGGACCTCGGCTGCGGGATCGGCGGCGACGCCCTCGCGTTCGCCGGCGCGGGACTGGCGGTCCATGCGGTGGACGCCGACGAGGTGACCGCGGCCCTCGCCGCCTACAACCTCGCCCCGTTCGGGGACGACGCCACCGTCCGGCATGCCACGGCCGAGGACGCGCTCGGAGAGCCGGTCCCCGGCCAGGCGATCTGGATGGATCCCGCCCGCCGCACCTCCGGACACAGCGAGACCCGGCGCGTCTCCGCCGACGACTACTCGCCGTCCCTCGACTGGGCGTTCGCCGTCGCCGCGCAGCGCCCCACGGGGATCAAGCTCGGCCCCGCCCACGACCGCGACGCCCTGCCCGCGGACGCGGAGACGCAGTGGGTCAGCGCCGACGGCAGCGTCGTGGAGCTCGTCGTCTGGTCCAGGGAGCTGGCCAGGGAAGGGGTCCGGCGCTCGGCCCTGGTGATCCGCGGCGAGCGCTCGCACGAGCTCACCGGCCCTGCCGATGCCGAGGACGCTCCGGTCCGACCGCTCGGGGCCTTCCTCCACGAGCCGGACGGCGCCGTCATCCGGGCGCGCCTCATCGGCGACGTCGCCCGCAGCCTCGATGCGGGGATGCTCGACCCGCGCATCGCCTACCTCACCTCCGATGCCGCGCTGACGAGCCCGTTCGTGCAGTCCTTCCGCGTCCGGGAGACGCTGCCGATCACGCCGAAGACGATCAACGCGGCCCTGAAGACGCACGGCATCGGCCGCATCGAGATCAAGAAGCGCGGGGTCGACGTCGACCCCGCGGCCTTCCGGCGCAAGCTGACCCTGCGCGGCGACGCCGAGGCGACCCTGATCCTCGCCCGCTTCGGCGATCAGCGACGCGCGATCCTCGCCGACCGGGTGCCCGTCGCGGACTGAGAGCGATCAGTCGTCCGGGTCGCGGCCAGGGATGTCGACGCGGATCGGATCCCCCGGCGGCCCGGTGGTCACGAGATACGACTCGCCCGTCGCCTCGTCGACCACGGCCGGGCCCGAGGTCACCGTGAGGTACGGCATCTGCCAGCGGGTGAAGGCCACCTCGACCACGGACGCCGACAGCAGCTCTCCCGTCTCCTGATCCACGTCGAGGAGCTGCACGCGCAGCCCGGACTGGAGCGCCTCGTCGAGGGTGGCGCACTGCCGCGAACCGTCGGCGTCGACGATCAGGCAGCGCTGGGCGGGGCCGGTCGTCGTACGGCGGTCGCCCAGCCACACCGGCTGCTCGCGGAACGAGCCGAGGAGGGTGAGGTTGAGGTCATAACCGTCGCGGATGAGTTCCTTCACCCTCGGGCGCTGCTCCTCCCCGAACTGGGCGAAGAGCGTGGAGCTTCCGCCCCACCGCTGGATGCTCACCATCGGCTCGTCCGCGGTGGAGAACAGCATCACCGCCGTCACGCTGTCGGTGGAGAACGAGTCCTCGTCGTCACCGGTATCGGAGGCCGCCACGGGGAGCGCGGCGTACAGGCCCGGCCCCAGCTCCTCCTCCGCTGCCAGACAGGTGGATTGGGAGTCCTCGCCCACGTCGAGGATCAGGCACCGGGTGGCCCCGTCATCCTGCGTGGCGAACCAGGCGAGCGCGCCCTCCGCCTCCGCCACCGGGCGCACGGAGCCGGGGTCGTAGTCCTCCCCGGCGAGTTCGATCCGTCGCTGCTCCTGCGCCTCGGTCAAGGGGAACGCCTCCGACCGCGGGGCGAACAGCGCCCACCCCGCCCCGACGCCGATCGCCAGGAGGGTCGCTGCCGCCACGAGCACCGGCACGACTCCGCGCGCCCGCATCGGCGCGCCCGTCTCGACGGGTGCGGGTGGTGC
The DNA here is from genome assembly GCF_044543605.1 of Microbacterium sp. NPDC064978. NCBI lineage: Bacteria > Bacillati > Actinomycetota > Actinomycetes > Micrococcales > Microbacteriaceae > Microbacterium > Microbacterium sp. NPDC064978. Next base: position 1,193,642 of record NZ_JBITWF010000001.1, read on the forward strand.
TCCGGCCGCGGCGAGCGGCGATGCGTCGGAAGCCGGCGGCGGATCGGACTCCCGACCCTCGTCTTCCGCCACCGGGAGCGCCTCGGAGGCTGCCGTCGGCCGTTCCTCCGCCGGAAGCTCCTGCCGTCGATGCTCCTCCTGGAGCTCGCGCAGGCGCCGGGCACCGGCGGCGTCGAGTCCGCCGTCCCGACCATAGGCCGCGCGCTCCAGTGCTCGGCGCTCCTCCGCCGCAGCGGAGCCCTGGCGGTCAGTCTCCTCCCGCACCGACGTCGCTCCCCTCTCGGATGATCACGAACGACCCGAAACCGGAGGTCGGCAGCTCGTAGGTCGTCATTCCACCGGTCTCCGCGTCGGTCACCTGCAACCGCAGCCGACCGTCGTGCTCCTGCAGCGTCTCCGTCGTCTCACAGGCCCGCGGCGCGTCGGCCGTCGCCCCGTCGTAGATGAGGCACTGCCGACCCGTCTCCCCTTCGGAGGCCGTCCAGATCGGGACGTCGCGGTCGTACCCGGCGACCCAGATCGAGTTCGGGTCGAAGCCGTCATCGGCCAGGCGCTCGGCGGTCCGTGTCTCCGCCTCGTTCGCGTAGGTGGGGCCGCTCTCGCCGGAGCCGTACTCCGAGACGTCGACGCTCACCGCCGGTTCACCGTCGGGCGTGAGGAGCAGATGGGCCATGACCTGGCGCGTGTACTCGTCGTCGCGCTGGGTCGTCACCTCGCCCCAGAGGCCGTCCTCCTGCACCGCTTCCCGCTGGTTGCAGCTCGGCGTCGTGCTCTCCCCTGCGCCCAGGACCAGGCAGATGCTCGCACCCCCGTTCTGCGTCGCCACCCAGATGACCGCGTCGTCCTCCGTCGCGAGCGCGCGCACCGAGCCCGGGTCGAATCGTCCGGACGCGACGAGATCGGACTGCCATCCCTGCTGCTCGGCGCTGAGGGAGACCGCTGTGCCGCCGCTCCGGCCGAACGCCAGCCATCCCACGCCGACCCCGAGGAGGAGCACGACGACCGCGCCGAGCGCGAGCATGCCGAGGGAACGGCGCCGCCGCCTCTGAGCCGGAACGTCGCTCTGAGCGGTGACGACGTCCGTGGACTCCTCGTCCGGCTCCACGGGCGCGTCGTCTCCGGCCGACGGCTCGTCGTCGTCCTCTGCAGCGGCGAAGGAGCCGAGGGACGGCGGAGGTCCCGGCGACGGGCGTCGCCGGTCAGCGTCGAGCTGTCGCAGGCGCGCGGCCTCCGCGTCCGTGAGGCCTCCGCCCGGGCCGAAAGCCTTGCGCAGCAGGGCCCTGCGCTCCTCGACGTCGTCGTCGTCCGTCATGGCCAGCCCGCCTAGCCGAGTCTCTCGAACTGCATCCCCGCCCAGACCAGCCATCCCAGGCTGTACACGGTCGCGCACAGGCCGAGCACGAGGGCCCAGCGCGCGATCGCCCGGTTCTCCACGGGGCGTCGGAGGGACATGATGGCGGCGATCACCGCGACGATCGCGACCGGGATCCCCCACCCGACGAAGAACGACGCGCCGAGGGCGACGATCGCCGCGAGCAGCGCCCACGGGGCCAGGCGGGTGTCGTCGACGACGGCGGGCTCGACCGCCGGCTCCCAGCCCTCGTCCTCTCCGTGGTCGAGGTCGGGCCCGGTCACGACGACGGGCTCGATGCCGACCGGACCGGTCGGCAGCTTCGTGTAGCCCTCGCGCGGCGCTCCGGGAAGGCGCGCCGTCCCTGCCGGGCGTTCGACCTGCCCGCTCGCGCGCTCGACCCGCGCACGGGGCGTGGCCCCGTCCGACTCCGGCTCCTGCGCGAGCCCGGTCACGCCGGCACCGCCTCCGCGACCTGGATCTCGGTGACCGGCAGGGTCGAGTCGGCGCCGAAGCCGAGGGTCGATGCGGGGCGCCCGGACGCGATGAGCTCAGCGGCCAGCGCCGCGATCATGGCGCCGTTGTCCGTGCAGAGCGACAGCGGAGGGATGCGCACGGTGACGCCGGCCTCGGCGGCCCTGGCGAGGGCGACGTCGCGGAGCCGACGGTTCGCGATCACACCGCCGCCCAGGAGCAGCCGCGGCACTCCGAGGTCGGCGCACGCGTTGAGCGCCTTGGTGACCAAGACGTCGACGACGGCCTCCCGGAAACTGGCGGCGACGTCGGCGATCGGGAGGTCCCGGGCGTCGGCACCCGCCTCGGCGTTCTCGGCCTCGAAGCGCTCGATCCAGCGGGCGACCGCGGTCTTCAGCCCGGAGAACGAGAAGTCGTAGCGATGCTTCGCGAGGTCGGAGGCGCGGGACAGCCCGCGCGGGAAGCGGATCGCGTCCGGGTTTCCGCCCACCGCGGCCCTGTCGATCTCGGGGCCGCCGGGGTAGGGCAGGGACAGCAGTCGAGCGACCTTGTCGAAAGCCTCGCCCGCGGCGTCGTCCACGGTCTCGCCGAGCAGCTCCACGTCGGTCGTGAGATCGCGCACGTGGAGCAGGGAGGTGTGGCCGCCGGAGACCAGCAGCGCGATCGTCGGATACTCCAACGGCGCCGAGTCCGGCGTCAGGATGTCGGCCGCGATGTGACCGACGAGGTGATTGACCGCATACAGCGGCTTGTCCAGGGCGACCGCGAGTCCCTTCGCCGCCCCCACACCGACCATGAGCGCTCCCGCGAGGCCCGGACCGCTGGTCACGGCCACCGCATCGAGGTCGGCGAGACGGACGCCGGCCTCGGCGAGCGCGGCGTCGATGGTCGGCTGGAGGGCCTCGAGATGCGCGCGGGCGGCGACCTCCGGCACGACGCCGCCGTACCGGGCGTGCTCGTCCATGCTGGAGGCGATCGTGTTGGACAGCAGCGTACGACCGCGCACGATGCCGATGCCGGTCTCGTCGCAGCTCGTCTCGATGCCGAGCACCAGGGGCTCACTCATGCGGTCGCCTCCTCCGGCGTGTCGGCGGGCGCCGGGTGGCGGCGCAGATCCAGACGCATCACGATCGCGTCCACGTCATCCGGCTGATAGTAGCGGGGGCGCCTGCCGATCTCCTCGAAGCCCTCCGCGCGATACAGTCCTTCGGCCGGAGGGTTGTCGGCGCGCACCTCGAGGAACACCTCGAGCGCCCCGCGGTCGGCGGCCGCCTGGAGCAGCGCACGCAGCAGCGCGCGCCCGCGGCCCTGACCCCGGACCTCGGCGAGGAGGGCGATGGTCTGGATGTCGGCGTCCGCACCGCCCTGCAGCGCCCGGATGCCGCCGTATCCGACGATCGCCCCGCCCCGCTCGTCGACGAGGTAGCGGCCGTGCGGGCTCGCCAGCTCGCTCGCCATGGTGTCCCGGCTCCACGCGTCGGTCGGGAACGAGCGCTGCTCGATGGCCATGATCGCGTCGAGATCGTCCGGCCGCGCGTCCCGGAGCGTCATGCGCCCACCTTCTTCGGAGCACCGGGCAGGGACACATCCGGGTGCCGCAGGTAGAGCGGCTCGTCCCCCGCGAGGACCCGCCCGGCGGCGAATGCGCGCGCTCCCACCCTGGCGAGGTCGGCTGCGGACAGCGTCGTCACGTCGACCCGGCGGAGACCGGCGAGATGATCGTCGGCGTCGGCGGCCCGCACGAGCACCGTGTCGGCGATCGTGCGCGGGATCCCGTCCTCATCCTGTCCGTCGAACACGGTGACGGCGACCTCGCGGCGGCGGGCGTCGGTGACGACGGCGAACGGCCCGGTCACCGTGGACTGGATCGTCAGCGCGGCCGCCGTATGGCTCGGCACCGGCACCACCGGGACGCCGCGCCCGAGGGCGAACGCCCTGGCGGTCGCGATGCCGATGCGCAGTCCGGTGAACGGACCGGGGCCCATGCCGGCGACGACGTGAGTGATGCCGTCGGGTCCCCCCTCCCGGAGTACGTCGTGGACGAGGTCGCCGATCACCTCGGCGTGGCCCAGCGGATCGGCGGTACCGGCCTCGGCACGAGAGGTCCCGTCCGGGTCGATGAGGGCGACGGCGGTGCCAAGGGACGTGTCGACGGCGAGGATCACGTCTCCAGGGTAGTCGTCACCCCGCCCGTCACGCCCGGCGCCCCGGCACCCGCGCGGGTCAGCCCAGCGGCGCCCGCACCGGGTAGTCCTGGCCTTCGAGGATGACCTGGGTCGCCGCTCCCGTCGCCCGGTTCACGACGACCGGCGCCAGCAGGTTGACGCTGACCCCGTCGACGCCCGGGTGGGCCACCACGAGCACGAAGGCGTCGTCCGCCGAGGCGAGAGCGAGGTCGGCCACCTGGGCGTCCGTGAGGATCGGCGCATACTCCGCCAGGACCGTGTTCGGGTCGACGAGGAAGAGCCGCAGGGCGTCGTCCTCGACCGCCCGCATCGCGAAGAGCCCGTCCGCACCGTCGACGGGCGCGAGAGCGAAGTCCACGTGCGGAGCCAGCCCGGGCGGCGGGGCGGTGAAGGTGAGCACGGCGGTCATCGCAGGAAGTCCATCAGCGTCGGCTGCAGCACGCGGGCGTTCACGGCGAGCGCCGAGCGGTAGACGAGCTCCTGCGCCTGCAGGCGGATGAGCACCTCGACCGAGTCGACATCCTCGACCGCGGCGCGGCGGGACTCGAGGGACACGGAATTCTGCACTGCCGCCTCCTTGGCGCGTTCGATCTGAGCTTGTCTGGTGCCGACCGCGCCCTGAGCACCGAGCATCGCCGTTCGGCGGTCGTCGATCTCCGCGAGCCGGGGCCCCACGTTGGTGCCGGAGCGGAGATCGGCGACGATGCGGTCGACGAGGGCGAACACCGAGTCGTCTCCGGTGCCGAACACCGCCGCACCGTCCGTGTCGACGCGGACCGCGGCCGCATCGGACACCCGGCGGGTGACCTCGGAGCCGGCGACACCGCTGTAGGAGTAGTCGGACCCGAAGGCCGCGGTGTCCGACGTGCCGGCGAAGACGGACCGGCCGAGCAGCCGGGTGTTCGCCTGCGCGAGCAGCTCGTCGCGGATGCCCTCCAGTTCCACCGCGAGGGCCTCCTTCGCCGTGGCGTCCAGCGCCCCGTCGTTGGCCCCTTGCGCGGTGAGGTCCCGCACCCGCGAGAGCAGGGACGTGCTGGAGGTGATCGCCGTATCGGCGGCAGTCACCCAGGCCAGGCCGTCGTCGATGTTGCGCGCATACTGCTCGGTGCGCCGCTGCTCGGCGTGCAGGGCGAGGGCGGCCGCCGCCGCTGCCGGGTCGTCCGAGGGGGCGGCGAACGCCTTCTGCGACGTCGCCTGCTCCTGCAGACGGGCGAGCTCGGACAGGTTCGACTGCAGCTGGCGCATCGCCGTCTGCGTCATCGTGGTCTGGGTCACGCGAGAGATCATGGAGCTTCTCCGATCAGCGTCCGACGACGCCCGTGCGGTTGATGAGCACGTCGAGGGCCTCGTCGACGGCGGTGAGCACGCGGGCCGCCGCCTGGTAGGCGGTCTGGTACGTGAGGAGGCTGATCGTCTCCTCGTCGCCGTCCACGGCCGCGACGGACTGCTGCGCACTGACGGCGCCGACAGCCGCCGCATCCGACACCTTCGCGCGCTGCACGTCGGCCGCGGTGGCGACGCCGAAGCGGGTCACCTGATCGGTCCACAGTGCGTCCGGAGAGGTCGCGCGCCGCCCGATCTGGGAGATGAGGTCGGCGTTGGTCGCGTCCTTGGCTCCGGCCCCGGGGGCGGCGAGGGCGAGGTCGGCCGCCGTGGTGACGGCCACCTGCATCCCGAGCGCGGCGGAGCCGGTGGCCGGGAGAGTGAAGAAGTCGCCGCCCGGCTGTCCGGACGCCGTGACGCCGGCGCGGTGCTGGGCATTGAGCGACTCCGCGAGGGCCGTGGCCACGCGGTCGTAGGTCGCGGCGAGCTGCGCCAGCATCCCGCCGTCGGCGGCCGGGGCGAGCACCGCGAGGGAGCCGCCCAGCTCTCCCCCGTCGACGACGAGGGGAAGATCCGGCACCGACTCCCAGGCGACCCCGACGCGCGGAGCGCCGTCGATCGTCGCCGAGCCGGTCAGCGCGATGTGACGGGCGTCGCCGCCGGAGACCAGGGCGTTGCCGCCGAGGCGGACCGTGAGCGTGCCGTCCGTCTCCACGGTGGCCGTCGCGCCGGCGAGCCGGGCCACGTCCTCCGCGAGCAGGTTGCGGCGGTCGGTGAGCTCGTTGGCCGAACGCCCCGAGGCCAGCGCCTCGCGGATCTCGCTGTTCAGCACCGCGATCTGGTCGGCCGCGGCGTTGACCTGGCTGACGGTGCGCTCGGCGGTCCCGCGGGCGGCGGTCCACTGCGCGGCGACCGTGCGGTAGCCGCCGGAGATAGGGGCGGCGAGCTCCTTCGCCGACTCCAGGATGCTCGCGGCCGCCGCACCCGAATCCGGGGTGTTGGCGAGGTCCTGCCAGCCCGCCCAGAAGCTGGTCAGCCGGTTGGCGAGGCCCTTGTCGGTCGGCTCCGCGAGGGCCGACTCGGCAGTCGTCGCTGCCAGCGCGCGGGTGGCCCAGTAGCCGGAGGCGCCGAGGGTGTCGCGGACCCGGGCGTCGAGCAGCGCGTCACCGAGGCGGGACACCCCGTCGATCGAGACGCCGTGTCCGGGGAGCGCGCCCATGCTGAAGCGGCCCGTCTGCGCGACGGCGGCGATCGAGGAGGTCTCGACACGCTGCCGCGTGTACCCCTCGGTCTTCTGGTTGGCGATGTTCTGCCCGACCACGTCCATGCCCCGCCGTGCGGCGGCGAGGCCGCTGGCGGCGGTGGTCAGTCCACTGAAGGTCGACATGAATCCCTCTCGGTCACATCTCGGTGTCGATGATGCGGGCGGCGTCCTCGCGGGCGCGGTCGCCGCGGGTGGTGTATTCGCCGCTCTCCTGGCCGAGAGCGGCGATGGTCTCCTGCGTGGCGCGGAGCACTCCGCTGAGCTGCTCCGCGGCGGCATCGCGCATCTGCTCGACCTCCGCTGTCAGCTTCACCAGCGCACGCATGTGGTCGGTGAAGACATCGCCCCAGGCTCCGTCCGGAGCGTGCTCGATGAGCTGACCGATCGTCGCGTCCTGAGGAGCCCCCCACTCCTCGGCGACACCGGCGACCTCGACGGCCCTGGCCAGGCTCGCCGCGCGGAGGCGGTCGAGCACCTGATCGATCTCCCTGGCCGCGAACTGGATCCAGTGCGACCGGCCGGCGGCGAGCAGCAGCTGCTGCTCGTCGAGCTTGAAAAGCAGCATCTCGAGCAGCTCGCGCTCGCGCCAGAGCTGCATCGATAGTTCGTTGGCTCCCATGATCCCCTTTGTCCCCAGCGATCCCCCGCCCCACGCGGGTGCGATCGGCCCGCCTGTTAACGGTTCATAAATCTCTATCGGCCGCCGCGCCCCTAAGGTTACTATGTGCATTGGCGGCGGTTAGTGCTCCCCATGGACATATCTCGGACCTTGTGATATGGCCATCTATCCCTCGCCATGAGCTTCCGGAGTGCATCCAGAGAGGTGGATCATCCCCCATGTCGTCGCGCGCTGAGCGCAACCGCCTCGTCGAGGCCAACCTCCCCCTGGTCGGCTACCTCGCTGCAGACACCCATGCTCGGGCTACCCATATCCCCCGCGAAGAGCTCGCCGCCGTCGGCGCGCTCGCCCTCGTGACCGCCGCCGACGCGTACGACCCCGCGCTCGGCGTCCCCTTCGGCGCCTACGCCCGTCGACGCATCCTCGGCGCGTTCGCCGACGAGATGCGCGCCATGGACTGGGCGTCCCGCGGCATCCGCAAGCGCATCAAGGAGACGGTCGCCGTCCGCGAGACCCTCACCGCCGCGTTCGGCCGCACGGCGACCGCCACCGAGATCGCCACCGCCATGGGCTCCCCCAAGGAGGTGGTCGTCGAGGCCCTCGCGGACGCCGCACGCACCGTCGCCCCGCTGGACGACCCCGCCACGCGCGATCTCGTCGCCGACATCCCGCTGCCGGAGGAGTCGGCGATGGTCGGCGAACGGCGTGAGGTGCTCGAACACGCCATCGGCGCCCTCCCCGAGCGCATGCGGCGCATCATCGTGGCCGTCTACATCGAGGAGCGGCCCGTGAAGGAGATCGCCGAGGAGCTGGGCGTGACCCACTCGGCCGTCTCGCAGCAGCGGTCGGAGGCCGTGCGCCTGCTCCGCGACGCCCTCGACCGGTACTTCGCCGAGGGCGGCACAGAGACCACGACCACCACCCGCGTCTCGCCTGCCGCACGCGACGCCTATTTCGGCCGCATCGCCGAGGCCGCCGGCGTCCGGATCGGCGACGTCTTCCGCGCCGCCGCCCCCGCCTAACGCGTCCGCATCCTCCGCCGATAGGTCAGGGCAGGAGACCACGGATGGTCTCCCGTACAACACATCACGGAGGAAACCCTCATGGGTATGCAGATCAACACCAACGTGGGCGCGCTCAACGCCTACCGCAACCTGTCCAACACGCAGAACGACCTGTCGAAGTCGCTCGAGAAGCTCTCGAGCGGTCTGCGCATCAACCGCGCAGCGGACGACGCCGCCGGCCTCGCGATCTCCGAGGGCCTGCGTTCGCAGGTCAACGGCCTGAACGTCGCGGCTCGCAACGCCCAGGACGGCATCTCGGTCATCCAGACCGCAGAAGGCGCCCTGACCGAGGTGCACTCCATCCTGCAGCGCGTGCGCGACCTGACCAACCAGGGCGCGAACGACTCGAACAACGCGAAGTCGCGCGAGGCCATCCAGACCGAGATCTCCGCCCTGGGCGACGAGCTCACCCGGATCGCGTCGAGCACGAACTTCAACGGCATCAAGCTGCTCTCGGGCGGCGCGACGCTGACGTTCCAGGTGGGTGCGGGTGCGGTCGCCGCCGAGGACCAGATCTCGGTGGGCCTGACCAACTTCGCCACGCTCGGCGCCGACATCAAGACGCTCGCGGCCGGCATGACGGACGCGGCGACGTACGGCGCGGCTCTGGCGGGCATCGACACGCAGATCCAGGCGGTCTCGACCGCACGTGCCGGCTACGGTGCGCTGCAGAACCGTTTCGAGTCGACCATCAACAGCCTCAACGTGTCGGCCGAGAACCTCGCCGCCGCCGAGAGCCGCATCCGCGACACCGACATGGCGTCCGAGATGGTCAAGTTCACGTCCGCGAACATCCTGTCGCAGGCGGGAACGGCCATGCTGGCCCAGGCCAACCAGGCCAACCAGGGCGTGCTCCAGCTGCTGCGCTGACCCGCGCCGCCGCACGGAATCACTCCGGGGGTCCGGGTGACGGCTTCGGCCGTCGCCCGGGCCCCGCCGCACACAGAAGGGAAGCCGCATGTCGCTCTCGCTCGACGGCCTCGTGTCGGGGCTGAAGACCACCGAGGTCATCAAGGCGCTGATGGACGTGCACGCCATCCCCCGCACGCTGCTCAAGGCCAAGATCGACGACAAGAACGTCGTCATGACGCAGCTGCGCACCCTGAACACCGCCGTGCAGAACCTCGCCGCCGCCGCCGAGAAGGCCGCAGCGCCTGGCGGTCTCGACCGCTTCACCGGCACCTCGTCGTCGGAATCGGTGAAGGTCGCCCTGCGCACCGGCGCCGCGCCCGTGTCGACCGACATCGTCGTCGACCGCGTCGCCCAGGCGCACACCGTCGTCTCCGCCGCCGCTTCCCGCTGGCCCGCGGACCCGCCCGTGCTGACCCTCGAGGACGCCACGGGGAAGCGCTTGCAGGTGCAGGCCGACTCCACCTCGATGCAGGACATCGCCCAGGCCATCAACGACGCCGACACGGGCGTCCTCGCCACCGCCGTCCCCGCCGGCAAGGATGCCGACGGCACCCCCGTCTACCGCCTGCAGCTCCGGGCCGAGGAGTCCGGCGAGGCGGGACGCTTCCGCGTCTACGCGGGAGACCTCGCCGCCGTCACCGCCGGCACCGCCACGGACGTGTCCACGGAGCCCGGGGCCGCCGTCATCTCCACGGGCACGGACGCGCAGCTGCGCCTCTGGGCCGGCACCGCGGCCGAACAGGTCATCACCTCGTCCGGCAACACCTTCACCGATCTCTTCGAGGGCGTCGACGTCACGGTCTCCACCGTCTCGACGTCCCCCGTCACCGTGACCGTCGCCGTCGACAGCGAGGCCAGGGCCAAGGCCTCCGGCGAGTTCATCGCCCTCCTCACCGACATCTTCACCCGCATCGACAACGGCTCGAAGGCCACCGTCGCCGCGGGACAGGGCGAGAAGACGACGCTCGGCGTCTTCACCGGCGACAGCACCATCCGCGGCCTACGGACCGCCCTCGCCGACGCCATCCAGCACCCGGTGGACGGGGTCTCCCCCTCCACGGTCGGCATCTCGACCGACATGTACGGCAAGCTCACCTTCGACGAGGAGAAGTTCTCCGAGGCGCTGGCGAAGGACCCCGCAGCCGTCGGCGCTCTCTTCTCCGCGGTCGCGGCGCGTGTGGAGCAGACGGCGACGTCCTACTCGGACAAGTACGACGGGCTGCTCACCTCGCGGATCACGGGCCAGGAGAGCGAGGTCAAGAGCCTCGGCGAGCAGATGGAGCGCTGGGACGTGCGTCTCGCGCAGCGCAAGGCCTCGCTGGAGCGCACCTACGCCCGCCTCGAGGTGATGCTGTCGCAGATGCAGTCGCAGTCCTCCTACCTCGCCTCGCAGATCAACTCGCTGCCGAGCAGCCGTTCCGGGTCGGACTCGTGAGCATGAACGCCGCCCTGCGCGCCCAGCAGCGGTACCGCGAGGACGCCATCCTGTCCGCCCCGCCGGAGCGCCTGGTCACGATGCTCTACGACCGGCTCCTGCTCGACATCGAGCGCGCGGAGACGGCGCAGCGGGCGGCCGACTGGGCCGAGGCCAACACCCAGCTCCAGCACGCGCAGGCGATCGTGGCCGAGCTGTCGTCCTCCCTCACCGACGAATGGAGCGGCAGCGCCGGACTGCGCTCGCTGTACGTGTTCCTGTCGCAGACGCTGATCGGCGCCAACATCGGCCGCGACCCGGAGCGCACCCATGCCTGCCGCGAGCTCGTCGTGCCGCTGCGCGACGCCTGGCACACCGCCGCCCTGGCCGTCGCGGAGGGCCGCGCATGACGGACGAGGACTGGGCCGCGCTGCTGGACAGGCTCGAGGCGGACGCCGACCGGATCCTCGCCGCGCCGGCCGGATCCGTCGAGGTGCATGACATCATCCCCTGGGCGCCGCCGTCCTCGCCGCTCCCGCCGCACCTCGCCGACCGCGCCCGCGCGGTGATCGACCGGCAGCACGCCGCCATGGAACGCGCCCGGTCGGAGCTCGACGGGCTGCGGCAGCACCTCGGCGCCGTCCGCCGGGTTCCGGCACCCCGCCCGCCGGATGCTCCCGCCTACCTCGATGTGGACGGGTGAGCGACCCTCCTAACGAAACCGCACGAACGGCCGACAGTCTCCCGAGAGCACGGATGGCTCGCAAGACTCGGCCAGGGAACGGCCAATTCGCCCACACACCGGGAGCCGGTTCGTGTTCGACTCTGTGACCATCACCGCACTGACGAGTGCGCTGAACGGCCTCTCGCTGCGCCAGCGAGCCATCGCCGACAACATCGCCAACATCAACACCCCCGACTACCACGCCAAGCGTGTGCAGTTCGAGGCGGCGCTCGCCGACTCGATCGCCGCCGGCGACGGGGACGTGTCCGCCACGGTCGGGACCTCGCTCGAGCCGACGCGCTTGAACGGCAACAACGTGAACCTCGACACCGAGACCCTCTCCAGCATCGACACCATGTTGCGCTACCAGTTCGCGACCCAGGCCGTGAACGGGTCGTTCTCCTCGATGCGCACCGCGATGAGGACGTCATGACCTTCGACGCCATCGGGATCGCCGGCACGGGGCTGACCGTGCACCGGAAGTGGCTCGACGCCATCAGCGACAACATCGCCAACATCAACACCGCGACACCCACCGACGGCGCGGCGTTCCGGGCACGCTACATCCTCGCCCAGACCAGCGACCAGTCTCCCGGCGTCTACGTCGCCGGGACCGTGCAGGGCGACGCGGAGGGCCGGCTCGTGCACCAGCCCGACCACCCGCTCGCCGATGCCGACGGCTACGTGCGCTACCCCGACATCGACCTGGGAGACCAGATGAGCCAGCTGATCCTCGCGCAGCGCGGATACCAGGCGAGCGCGGCGATCGTGGACCGCGCCCGCAACTCGTACGAGGCGGCGCTGCAGATCGGACGGAACGCGTGAGCGCCGTGGCCGGCATCGAGGCCGTCGCCTCGTCCCTCGGCATGACCACCTCGCCCGTCACGGGCGCGAAGACGGGCGACGACACGGCCTTCGCGAACAGCGTCACCGGGGCGATCGACGAGCTGCGCTCGCTGCAGTCCGAGTCCGACTCCCTCAAGGTCGCGGCCGTGACCGGGGACCTCGACGACATCCATGCGGCGATGATCGCGTCCTCGCGCGCCGCCGTCACCCTCGAACTCGTCGCCGCCGTCCGCAACAAGGGCGTCGACGCGTTCAACGAGATCATGCGGATGCAGGCCTGATGCCCCCGGCAGTGACCGGGGCGTTCCAGCGGATGCGGCGGGTGGTCGCCGGATTCTCGCTCGCGCAGCGGACCATCGCCATCATCGGCATCGCGGTGCTCGCGCTCGGCATCATCGCGCTGTCCAGCTGGCTCAGCCGCCCCACCTACACCCCACTGTTCTCGGGATTGAACGCCTCGGACGCGAACGCCGTGGTGGAGCAGCTGCGCTCCGCCTCCGTGCCCTACGAGCTCGCCGACGGCGGCGCCACGGTGCTCGTCCCCGAGAAGGACGTGTACGACCAGCGGCTCGCCGCCGCCTCCGCCGGGCTGCCGAGCGCCGGATCGGCCGGGTACTCGCTGCTGGACGACATGGGTGTCACCACGAGCGAGTTCCAGCAGTCGGTCACCTACAAGCGCGCGATCGAGGGCGAGCTTGCCGCGACGATCTCCGCCATCGACGGCGTCTCCGCGGCCTCGGTGCAGCTCGCCATCCCGGAGGAGAGCGTCTTCGTGTCGGAGACCGTCGATGCGACCGCCTCCGTGTTCGTGGAGACCGCCGGACGCACGACGCTCGACCAGAAGCAGGTCGAGGCCATCGTGCACCTCACCTCGGCGGCCGTCAGCGGCATGAAGCCGGAGAATGTCGCCGTGGTCGATCAGACCGGGCGCACGCTCTCGACCGTGGGCGGCGGGGCCACCGGCGGACTCGATCAGCAGGCGAGCGACTACGAGGCCCGCGTGGCCGCGAGCGTGCAGCAGATGCTCGACACCGTGGTCGGCCCGGGGAATGCGACCGTGACCGTCGTCGCCGAGATCGACCGCTCGGTGAACGAACGCGTCGAGGAGACCTACACCCCGGCCGAGGGCGCTCCCCCGCTCACCGAGGAGGTCCGTGAGCAGAACAGCAACGGATCGACCTCCGAAGCCGGTGTCCTGGGTCCGGACAACATCGCCGTGCCGAACGGGAACGGCGACGGCACCTACACGAACACCGAGGAGACGCGCACCAACGCCGTCAACAAGGCCACGGAGAGCACCTCCACTCCCGCCGGCACCCTGCTGCGGCAGTCCGTGTCGGTCGCCGTGGACGCCGGGGCCGGGGGCGACCTCAGCTCCGCCCAGCTCAGCGACCTCGTGGCCACCGCCGCCGGCATCGACCGCACCCGCGGCGACGAGCTCGCCGTCGAACTCGTCGCCTTCAGCCAGACCGATGCCGAGGCCGCGCAGGCCGCGCTGCAGGCGGCGAAGGAGGCCGAAGAGGGTGCCCGTCAGGCCGCCCTCCTGAACACCGTCATCATCGCGGCCGCCATCGCCATCCCGCTCATCGCCGCGATCGCCGCCCTCATCATCCGCTCCCGGCGGAAGGCACGCGGCGTGGAGGAGTTCGACCAGCTCTTCGGCGATCGTCCTGTCGAGCTGTCCGCGCTCTCGGCGGACGCGCCGACGGCCGTGCTGGAGGCGCCGACCACGCCGCTCGCCTTCCTCGAGCCGGTACCCGACCTCGACCCGGATCCCGAACCCGAGCCCACGCAGATCAGCCTCGAGCGCCGCCGCGCCGAGATCGCCGCGCTCACCCGTCAGGATCCGCAGCGCACCGCGGAGCTGCTGCGCACCCTCATCGACGACAGGTCGCGGGTATGAGCGGACTGACGGATCGGCAGACGGCCGCGATCGTCCTGATGAACCTCGACCGCGCGCAGGCCGTCGAGGTCATGAAGCACCTCTCCGAGGCGGAGGCCGAGGCCGTCGCCGCCGAGATCATCGGGCTGCAGGATCTCGACGCGGAGACCACGGTCCAGGCGCTGGGGCAGTTCCATCGCATCGCCGCGGGGCACCTCCCGCCGGCGCGCGGCGGACGCGACATCGCCGCAGGCCTGCTGGAGGCCTCGTTCGGCTCCGAGCGGGCGGCAGCCGTGCTCGGCCGGGTCGGCTCGACGTCGATGAGCGCGTCGTTCGACTTCCTCGCCTCCGCCGACGCCGCCCACCTCGCCACGCTCCTCGACGGGGAGCTGCCGCAGACCGTCGCCCTGGTGCTCGCCCATCTCCCCGCCGAACAGGCCGCCGCCGTCCTCGCCGCGCTGCCCGATCCGGCGCGGACCGACGTCGCCCAGGCCATCGCCACCATGGGCACCGCCTCGCAGGAGGCCATCGTCATCGTCGCCGACGCCCTCAAGGCCCGGACCGGCAGCCTTGCCTCGCGGGACAGTCCCGAGGTGCTCGGCGGCGTCGAGCCGCTCGTGGAGATCATCGGGCGGTCGGGAGCGACGATCGAGAAGGCGCTGCTGGCCAGCATCGAGGACCGCGACAGCGCCCTCGCCGAGGACATCCGCTCGCGCATGTTCACGTTCGCGGACATCGTCAAGCTCGACGACCGGGACACCCAGCGCGTGCTGCGGGGCATGGACATCCGCTCCCTGGCTCTCGCCCTCAAGGGGGCGCAGCAGCCGATCGTCGACCTCATCCGCCGCAACGTGTCCGAGCGCAACCGCGAGAACCTCGACGAGGAGGCCCGGACGCTGGGCCCGGTGCGCGTCTCCCAGGTCGAGGAGGCGCGGGCCGAGATCGTCCGGACGATCCGTGCCCTGGAGGCCGCGGGAGACATCACCGTGCAGCGGGCGGACGAGGACGAATATGTCTACTGACGCCTTCGCCCCCGCTGCCTTCCCCCGGCTCGGCGGCTCCGACCACCGGACGGAACAGGAGCGCGCCCGCCGCCGCGGGTACGCGGAGGGACACGCCGCGGGCTTCCGGGCGGGCGCGGCCGACGCCGACGCCGCCCGTCGCGTCGCCGAGGCCGAGCTGGCCGAACGGGAGCGCGCCCGCGCCGCGGACGTCGCCGCCGCCGTCGCCGCCCTGCACGCCGCCGCGCGGTCCCTCGCCGCCCGAGAGGCGGAGCTGGAGTCCGCTGCGACGAGCCAGGTGCACTCCCATGCGATCGACCTCGCGGAACTGATCCTCGCCGCGGAGCTGAGCGACGCAGGAGCGTCGGCCGCCGCCGCGGCCCGCCGCGCCCTGAGCGCGACCGATGCGGCCGCCGTACGTCGCCTCCGTCTGCACCCGGACGACCTCCGCGTCCTCTCCGCGGAGGCCGGCGACGACATCCCCGGACTCACGCTGGTGCCCGACGAGACCCTCACCCGCGGCGACGCCGTGGCCGTGCTGGAGCACGGTGTCATCGACGCCAGGGTGGGGACCGCCCTCGACCGGGCGCGCCGCGCGGTCGCGGAGGCCGCGCCGTGAGCCCCTGGACGGCGGTGCTCGAGGCGGCGCGTCCGGAACGGATCGGCGAGGTCTCGCAGGTCCGCGGCCTCAGCGTGCAGGTCCGCGGGCTCGACGGCGCCGTGGGGGACGTGGTGACGCTCGACGGCATCGACGCCGAGGTCGTCGCGACCGGGGAGGACGGGCTGCGCTGCATGCCGCTCGCCTCGGTCGCCGGGCTCACCGTCGGCGCCCCCGTGCGCGGCCGCGGCGGCCCGGTGCGGGTTCCCACCGGATCGGCGCTGCTCGGCCGGGTCCTGGACGGGCTCGGACGCCCCATCGACGGCAAGGGTCCGCTCGCGGCGCCGCACGTGAGCCTGGATCACGACACCCCCTCGATCATGGAGCGCGACCGCATCGACACCGCGCTCCCCCTCGGCGTGCGCGCCCTCGACACCCTCGTCAGCGTCGGCCGCGGACAGCGCGTCGGCCTGTTCGCGGGGTCAGGGGTCGGGAAGTCGTCGCTGCTGTCGATGATCGCCCGCAGCACCGAGGCCGAGGTCACCGTGATCGCCCTCGTCGGCGAGCGCGGTCGCGAGGTGCGGGAGTTCATCGAGGACGATCTGGGGCCGGAGGGACTCGCCCGCTCCGTCGTCATCGTCTCGACCTCGGACCAGCCGGCCATGGCCCGCATCCGTGCCGCGTTCACCGCCACCCGGATCGCGGAAGCCTTCCGTGACGAGGGCGCCCACGCGATCCTCATGATGGACTCGCTGACCCGGGTCGCGATGGCCCAGCGCGAGATCGGGCTCTCCGCGGGTGAGCCGCCGGCCACCCGCGGCTACCCGCCGTCCACCTTCTCCCTCCTCGCCGGGTTGCTGGAGCGCGCCGGCACCGACCGCGCCGGGTCCATCACCGGCATCTACACCGTGCTCGTCGACGGCGACGATCACAACGAGCCCATCGCCGACACGGTCCGCTCCATCCTCGACGGCCACGTCGTGCTGGATCGCGCGCTCGCCCTCGCCGGCCACCACCCCGCGATCGACGTCCTCGGGTCCGTGTCCCGCGTGGCCGGCAAGATCACGAGTCCGGAGCGCCGTGCACAGGCGGCCACCCTCCGCGCCGTGCTCGCGGCCCGACGCCGGGCGAACGACCTCATCGACATCGGCGCCTACCACGCCGGTGCCGATGCCCGCATCGACGCGGCGATCGCACACGAGCGCGCCATCTCGGCCTTCCTCACCCAGCCGCTCGACGAGACGAGCGCGATCGAGGAGTCCTGGACGCGGCTGGACGGCCTCGTCTCCGCCTTCGAGGGGGTGTCATGAGCAGAGGGTTCTCTCTCGCCGGTCTCCTGCGCGTGCGGGAGATCCAGGAGCGCGCCGCCGCGCAGCGCCTCTCGCGCGCGGTCATCGACGCGCAGCACACCGAGGCCAGGGACCGGGCCCTGCGCGCACACCTGGCCGGTACCGACACGGAGGCCGTCGACGTGCGCACCCTCGCTGCGCTCGCCGCGGCCCGGGTCTCCGGGCGGGCGCTGCTCGCCGACCTCACCGCGCTGGCCGACTTCCAGCAGGAGACGGTCGCGGAGGCGCGGTCCGCGCACGCGGACGCCCGGCGCACGCTCCGCGGCCTCGAACGACTCGCGGACAACCACGCGGTAGCCGTGCGGACGGCCGACCTGCACGCCGAGCAGGCGGAGCTCGACGAGATCGCCGCACGCTCGCGGACGGAGGGGACGGCATGACCGCACTCGACCTCCTCACCGCCCTGGATGCCCGCCCCGTGCGTCCCTCCGCCCCAGCCGCACGCGCCAGCTCGCCCGGTGCGACCGCGTTCGCCGAGGCTGTGCGCGATGCGGTGCGGGAGACGGCATCCCCCGGTCCCGGTGCGACCGACGACCCCGGCAGCGCCGCGGAGACCACGACCGAGGCCGAGCCTGCCGCCACCGTTCCGGTCGAGGGCGCCGCGACCGTCTCACCGCTGCTCCCCGCCCCGCCGACTCCCGCGGGTGCCGGCGCGCCACTCGTGCCAACCCTCTCCGCCGAATCGGACGCACCTCCGGCGACGACGGAGACACCCACGGCGGTCTCGCCTCCGCGCCTCCCGTCCGCCGCCGGGCAGGACGCCCTCCTCGTACCCGGCGAGGGCACGGCCGGCGCCGCGGCGACGCCCGCCTCCGGGGAGACCGTGGGTACCCCCTCCTCCGCCTCGCCGTCCGACGCCGGGGACGCCGTGGCGGTCCCGCTCCTCCCGACGTCGGTGCCGCCCTCCGCACCGTCTCCGGACCCGGCGACCGTCCGACCGGGCCTGCGGCCCCCCACCCCGGGTCGAGAGACCGGAGAAGTCGCGCCCCCCGGCATCGCCGTCGGGAACGGGACGGCCACCGGAACCGACCTCTCCCTGCCCCGAGTCTCCGCAGCCGCGCCGGCTCGCACGTCGATCGTGCCCTCACCCTCCGCTGCAGAGGCGACGACCGCCGACGACACGGTCCCGGTGCCGGCAGCACCCTCGATCCCCGCATCGGTCTCCGCGCCGGCCGCGGCCCCGCCGAGCGTCGATCCCGTGGCCGCGGGGTCCGCTGCCGCCCCGAGCCCGGTCGCCGCCACCGCTCTCGCCCCCGCGACACCGCCGAGCGCGGTCGCCGCGCCGGCCCGCCCGGCTCTCCTCCCGCAGGTGGCGGCCCCCGTGGTGTCCCTCGCCCAGGCCCCGGACGGAGACCACCGGATCACGCTGACCGTCTCGCCGGAGAACCTCGGCCCCGTGACCGTGCGCGCCCTCATCGCCGGGTCCACGATCCGCATCGAGCTGCACGCCCCCGGCGAGCTCGGGCGGGACGCGCTGCGCGCCATCCTCGGCGACCTCCGTCGTGATCTCGCGATCGCCGCTCCGCAGGCGACCCTCAGCCTCACCACGTCGGACGGCTCGCCCTCCTCGCCGCAGCACGGAGGGACGGGCGGTCAGACCGGGAACGGCGGCGCCGATGCCCAGCGGCACCAGGCGACCGCGCGCGCCTCCGCCGTCCCGCCGACGCCGGCAGAAGTTCCACCCCCGCCCCCTCCCGCACCGCCCGTCGCTCCGCTCGGCGGCATCGACGTCTACGCCTGACCAGAGAGGACCCCATGACCACGGTCGACTCCATCACCGGCACCCTCCCGCCGGGTGCCACGCCGACGTCCGGTGTGCAGACCGGCAGCACGACCCCGGCGACCGAGCGCAAGAAGACGCTCGACTCCGAGGTGTTCCTCAAGCTGCTCGTGACCCAGCTCACCAACCAGGACCCGAGCTCCCCCATGAACACGAACGAGATGATCTCGCAGACCACGCAGCTCGCCTCCATGGAGCAGCTGACGGCGCTCGCCTCGACGAGCACCGAGAGCTTCGCGCTCAGCATGCGGCAGACCGCCGCCGCCCTCCTCGGCCAGGAGGCGCAGTACGTCGACGCCGACGGTGTCACCCAGAAGGGCATCGTCACCGCGGTCTCCTATGCGGGAGCCATCCCCACCGTGACCATCGGCGAGAAGTCGATCCCCCTCGACGCCGTCTCCGGCGTCTCCCTCGTCCCCGGCACCGCTGCCTGACCCCGCTCCCCAGAAAGGCATCACCATGCTCCGTTCCCTCTTCTCCGGAATCTCCGGACTCCGCTCGCACCAGACCATGCTCGACGTCACGGGCAACAACATCGCCAACGTCAACACGACCGGCTTCAAGGCCTCGTCCGTGCAGTTCCAGGACTCCCTCTCGCAGCTGCTGCGCAACTCGATGCTGCCGCAGCAGGCGACGGGCGGACAGAACCCGGCCCAGGTCGGGCTCGGTGTGCAGGTCGCCGGCATCAGCACCAACTTCGCCGGCGGTGCCCCGCAGCCGACCGGCGTTCCCACCGACCTGATGATCTCGGGCGACGGGTTCTTCGTCGTCCGCTCCGGCGGCGAGACGCTGTACACCCGCAACGGCGGCTTCACCTTCGATGCGAGCGGCCGTCTGGTCGGCGCCGGCGGCGCGCTCGTCCAGGGGTGGACGGCGCGCAACGGCGCGATCGTCCCCGGCCAGGGCATCGGCGACATCACCCTCCCGGTCGGCGCCCTCAGTCCAGCCGCGGCCACCACCACCGCGCGCGCCACGGGCAACCTGCCCTCCGGCGCCCCGGTCGGCGAGACGCTCGTGCGCGACATCAAGACGTACGGCGCCGACGGCTCCGCCTCCACCCTGCGCCTGACCTTCACGCGCAGCGCGACCGGGTGGAACGTCACCGACGGCGCGGGCGCGAGCACCGC
Organism: Microbacterium sp. NPDC064978; assembly: GCF_044543605.1. Taxonomy (NCBI): domain Bacteria; kingdom Bacillati; phylum Actinomycetota; class Actinomycetes; order Micrococcales; family Microbacteriaceae; genus Microbacterium; species Microbacterium sp. NPDC064978. The sequence goes on from NZ_JBITWF010000001.1 coordinate 1,213,556, forward strand.
GCTGACCTTCACCGACGGCGTGCAGAACGGCGCCGGCAGCATCGTGTCCGGCGGCGTCACCGTCGACCTGTCCGGGGTGACCGGTTTCGCCGACGTCAGCGACATCGCCATCAAGGAGCAGAACGGCAAGCCGGCCGGCACGCTGAGCTCCTACGCCCTGACGAACGACGGCAGCCTCGTCGGCACATTCAGCAACGGCGACACCCAGGTGCTGGCCCGCATCGCGCTCGCCGGCTTCGTCAACCCCGGGGGTCTGGAGAAGGTCGGCTCGTCGCAGTTCCGTCCGAGCGGCAACTCGGGTCAGGCCGAGCTCGGACAGCCCGGCACCGGCGGCCTCGGCGGCATCATCAGCGGTGCTCTGGAGATGTCGAACGTCGACCTCTCCCAGGAGTTCACGAACCTCATCGTCGCGCAGCGCGGTTTCCAGGCGAACGCCCGCATCATCACCACCAGCGACGAGGTCCTCCAGGAGCTCACCAACCTCAAGCGCTGACCCCTCCCCGAGACCCCGCTTTCGCGCCGAGGCCCCGCCGTATCCACGTGGATACGGCGGGGCCTCGGCGACAACACGGGGTTTCGGGCGCCTCAGACGTAGATGCCGCGCTGCTCCATGAAGCGCACCGGGTTCGTGTACCCGCCGTTGATGTAGACCTCGAAGTGGAGGTGGCATCCGAACGATCGCCCGGTGTCACCGGCATAGGCGATGACCTGGCCGGAGCGCACCCACTGTCCGCTGCGCACGTTGATGCCGCCCGGCTTGATGTGGGCGTATCCCGTGCTGATGCCGCCGCCGTGCTGGATGCGGATGTAGTTGCCGTAGTTCCCGTTCGGTCCGGCATAGTCGACCGTGCCGGAGTTCGCGGCGTAGATCGCGGCGCCGCAGCCGTTGGCGAGGTCCGCACCGTAGTGGAAACTCGACGAGCAGCCCTGAGGACCGCAGATGGGGGTGCGCGGGCCGTAGCTCGAGCTGCGCGCGCCGCCGTGCGGGCGGACCCAGCCACCGTTGCCCGCGGAGCCGCCGCCACCACCGCCGCCGCCGCCACCGCCACCACCGCCGCTGGTCCCCCGAGCGGCAGCTGCCGCCGCCGCGGCCGCCGCAGCCGCCTCGCGCTTGCGGCGGGCTTCCTCTTCCCGCCGCCGCGCCTCGACGCCCGCCTGGTACCCCGTGACCGTCTTGGTCGTGGTGTCCTTGAGGGCGGCCAGCTGCGCCTTGAGGGTCTCGAGGTTCGCCGCCTGCTCGTCGAGTGCGGCCTGCGCGGCGTCCGCGGCCTGCTGCGCCGCGACCATCTTCTGCTCGGCGACCTGCTGCAGGCGGTCGCGCTCGTCCCGGGCGACGTCGGCCTGCGCCGTCAGCGCCTGGGCGGTGTCGCGCGCCGAGACGGCGTTGTCGTAGGTGGTCTGGTTGTACTCGAGGAACTTGTTCATCGTGCCGAGGCGCGACAGGAGTTCGTCGGCGTTGGCGCCTGACCCTGCGAAGAACAGCTCCAGAGCGGTGTCGTCCCCGCCGCTGCGGTACAGCTGGGCGGCGACCTGACCGGCTTTCTTCGCCGTCTCCTCCGCGAGCGCCGACTGCTCGTCGGCCTGAGCCTGCAGGGTCTCCGCCTCCGTGATGGCCGCGAAGTACGCCTGCTGGGCCTCGTAGAACTCGTCCGACGCGACCTGGGCCGCCGCCTGGGTCTCGGCGACCTTGCGCTCGAGGGACTGGATCAACCCCTGGATCCGGGTGACCTCACCGGCCTTGGCCGCCTCGTTGTTCTTCGCCCGCTGGACGTCGTCCCAGCTCGGGTAGGACGCGGCGTGCGCGGCGGTGACGCCGGACCCGACGCCGAAGGCGGCGAGCGCGACCACGCCCAGCGCCCCGATCCCGAAGGCGCTGCGGCGGCTGACCGGCTGGCGCCACAGCGCGCCCCGCTCGGCCGCCGTCGGCGCGCAGCCGCATTCCTCGGCCGCCGTCGCCGCGGCCTTCTCCACGTTCCGATCCCGCACAAGGCTCCCTTCGCCCGCTGCTCATCGTCCCCCGCCCCTGATCCCTATCGGCGACGACGCGCCCGTCGTGAGGAAGATCCCCGTCCGCTCGGGCACCGGCGCTAACGACGCGCAGCGCCCGGCCGACAGTCCCCTCCGACAGCCCAGGACGGGCCGTCGGTTCCCCGCTTCCGGGCGGGGCGAGCTTTTTCCAGGATGGAGCCCATGATCGTCCTCACGCGCCTGAACCGTTCCCGGTTCGCGGTGAACCCCGACCTGATCGAACGTGTCCAGGCCACGCCGGACACGACGATCACGATGGTCGACGGCGCGACCTTCGTCGTCACGGAGACGATGGACGACGTGATCGCCCGCATCACCCGGTTCCGCGCCGGTGTCCTCGCGACCGCCGCCGCGCTGGTCGCGGCCGGCACCGAGGACCCCCTGCCCGGCGCTGACGTGACGGGAGGGGACGCCTGATGGATCCGTCTCTCATCCTCGGGCTCGTCCTCGCGTTCGGCGCCCTGATCGCCATGATCAACCTGGAGGGCGCGACGGTCGGTTCGCTCCTGCTCCCGGCTCCCATGGTGCTCGTCTTCGGCGCCACGATCGCGGTCGGGCTCGCCAGCGGCACGCTGCGCGACGCCCTGCACGCCGTGAAGTCCCTCCCCCGCGCCTTCCGCGGCGAGCGGCGCACCGCGCAGAGCACGATCGACACCGTGGTCGGCTACGCGGAGAAGGCCCGCTCCGAGGGCCTGCTCGCGCTGGAGCAGGGTCTGGACGAGGAGAAGGACCCGTTCCTGCGGCAGGCCCTGCAGAGCATCGCCGACGGCACGGACGCGGAGGACCTGCGGGTGCTCCTCGAGGACGAGCTCACGTCCACCGCCGCCCGGAACCGCACCGCCTCGCGCTTCTACATGACCCTCGGCGGGTTCGCTCCCACGGTGGGCATCATCGGCACGGTGGTCAGCCTCACCCACGTGCTGGAGAAGCTCGACAAGCCGGACACGCTCGGCCCGATGATCGCCGCGGCCTTCGTCGCCACGCTGTGGGGCCTGCTGTCGGCGAACTTCATCTGGCTGCCGATCGGCGGCCGGCTGCAGCGCCTCGGCGAGCTGGAGCTCGAACGCATGACGGTGCTGATGGAGGGCATGCTCGCCGTGCAGGCCGGCGCCGCCCCCGCCCACGTCCGCGAACGTCTGAGCGCGCTCGTCTCCGACCGCTCCCCCGGCCGCTCCCGCCGCCGCGAGCAGCCCGCGGAGACGGAGGCGCACGAGGACCTCTTCTCATGAGCGTGCGCACCCGACGCCGTGTCCAGGAGTCCGAGCACAGCGGACCGGACGAGCGCTGGATGGCGTCCTACCTCGACATGGTGACGGTGCTCATGTGCATGTTCATCGTGCTGTTCGCGATGTCGACGGTCGACCAGGAGAAGTTCGAGGCCCTCAGCGCCTCGCTCGCGACGGGTTTCGGCCAGGAGCCCTCGGACGACGTCGACGTGACCAGCGGCGTGGTCGTGCCTCCGGAGCTCATCGACGACGAGGGCCAGGACTTCGCCGACACGGGCCTGGAGGCCGCGGAGCGCGAGTTCGACGAGCTGTCCGCCCTGCGCGAGCGGCTGCGTCAGGTCCTCGCGGAGCGGGGACTGGAGACCGACGTCACCTTCACGATCGATGAGCGCGGGCTGACCATCGGACTGGTGAGCGCGGAGACCTTCTTCACCACCAACAGCACGGATCTCAGTCCGGCCGCGACGCAGGTGCTGGACGCCCTGGGTTCGGTCCTCGTCTCCGCGCCGAACGAGATCTCGGTGGAGGGGCACGCCGACGCCCGCGGCTCGGTCGCACCCTTCCCGACCAACTGGGAGCTCTCGGCCGGACGCTCCACCCAGGTGCTGCGCTATCTCGTGGAGGCAGCCGGCCTGCCCCCCGCACACCTCAAATCCGTGGGCTTCGGCGACACCCGTCCGGTGGCCGCCGGGAGCACCCCCGAGCAGCTCGCCGAGAACCGCCGCGTGGACATCGTCATCCTCTCCGACGCCAGCGAGGAGGTGCGAGCGCTGATCCCTGCCGCGGGTGCTGCGCAGACCTCCCCCTGACCTGCCCCTAACGCACGCCGATCACCGCCCGATAGTCGGGTTCGTGGTGATGGATGACGGCGTGCGCTCGCGAGTGCGCGCGGAAACGGCGACCGCCGACGTCGAGGTCTACGACTTCGGCCGGGCGGCGACGCTGTCGCGCGAGCACGCCCGCACCCTGGAGCTCGCCTTCGAGACGTTCGCCCGGCAATGGTCGGCCCAGCTCTCGGGCAAGATCCACGTGCGCGCGACCATCGCCGTCGAGCACGTGGGCATGCTCACGTACGGCGAGTACGCGCAGTCGCTGCCCACGACCACGACCATGATCGTGTGCGCGCTGCCGGATTCCGACGAGCGCCTGATCGTGCAGGTGCCGATCCCGACCGCGACCTCCTGGATCGTGCAGATGGTCGGCGGCCGGGTCACCGCCACCGCCGAGGACCGCACGTTCACCCCGATCGAGCAGGCGCTGATCCGGTCGTTGATCGGCGACGCGATCGATCACCTCACCGGCAGCCTCGACGGACTGCTGCCCACCGGGGTCGCCGTCGCCGGCATCCAGTACAGCTCCCAGTTCGCTCAGGTCGCCGCCGCCGGGGAGCCGGTGATCGTGGCGCGTCTGTCGATGCGCCACGGCGGCCGGACCGTCCCCGCCAGCATCATGCTCCCCGCCTCGGTGCTCGCCGGCTTCGCGGTGCGCGCCTCCGACGCCGACCGCTCCGAGACCCCCGGTCTCGTGCGCCGCCAGGTGGAATCGACTCCGGTCGAGATCGCGCTCCGGCTGGCACCGCGGACCGTGCTGCCCCGTGAGGTGCTCGACCTCGCCGTCGGGGATCTGCTGCCCCTGCCGCATGCCGCCGACCGTCCGATGCTCCTCACCGTCGGCGATCAGACCGTCGCGACGGCGGCCGTCGGCAGTGCCGGTGCCCGCCTCGCCTGCGTCGTGACCGCCACCGTCCCCGAAACCGCCCCCGCTCAGGAGTCCGCGTGATCAGCACCACCGCCTACGAGTCCGCCGTCGCCGCCGCGTTCGCGGCGCGACTGCCCACCGCCGCACCGGTCACCGCCCGCGCCTCCCAGGCGTCCGGGGATACCGGGGAGGCCGTCGTGGCGCAGTTCGTCGGAGAGGCGAGCGCGCAGCTCGCCGTGCAGCTCCTCGACGCCGACGTGCTGGTCGACGGCCTCGGGGGCCGTCCGCTCACGGACCGGCTCCTGGATGCGCTCGAGGCCGCCGCGACCGCCCTCGGCCCTGGGCTGCTGGGCGAGGCGGCGGTCGGCGACGCCTCGGCCGTCTTCGCCGACCCGCAGACCCAGCTCTTCGACCTCGTGGACCACACCGAGCGGACCATCGGCCGACTCGCGGTGCGGATCACGCATCGCCCGGCGCGTCCGACGGGAGCCGACGGCCGCCTGCACCGCATCGCGGGCGTCGAGATGGAGCTCACGGTGGAGATCGGCCGCACCCGCATGGCGGTCCGCGACGTGCTCGACCTCGAGCCGGGTCGCATCGTGGAGCTCGACCGCTCCGCGGGAGCCCCGGCGGACGTCAAGCTCAACGGACGCACGATCGCACACGGCGAGGTCGTCGTCGTGGATCAGGACTACGCGGTGCGGATCACCCGCATCCTCGAGAACGTCGAGGCCTGACCCTGGACGACCTCCTGCTCGCGCTGCGGGTCGGGCTGTCGCTCGCCGCAGTGCTCGGGCTGCTCTGGTTCCTGCAGCGCCGGGTGTCGAAGACCCAGGCGCGGCGCCGTGACGCGGAGGCGATCACGGTGCTCGGACGCCAGGGCATCGGCCCGAAGGCGCAGCTCGTGGTCGTGCAGACCGACGACGCGCGCTACGTGCTCGGGGTCACCGAGCACGGCGTGAGCGTGGTCGACCGTCTCCCCGTCCGACCCGAGCTCCGGGACACCTCGGAGACGACATCCGCGTCCGAGCGCGATCCGGTGAGCGACGACGCCGAGTTCGACCGCATCCTCGCCGCGGCCGCCCTCACCGGCAACCCGGCAGCGGGCACCGCCGCACCGGAGCTCCGTCGCCGCGTACGGCACCGCAACGACCCGCTCCGCGGTTCCATCCTCTCCCCCGATACCTGGCGGCAGACCGCCGAGGCCCTCCGGCGCGCCCGATGAGCGCGAGCCGTGCCGTCGATCGCGCTCGCGCCTCGCGGCTCCTCGTCGTCGTCGCGGGCGCGATCCTCCTGGCCCTGGTCCTCGTCGTCGTCACCGGCGGCGCCGCGCACGCCGAGATCACCCCGGACGACGGGGAGGGCGTGACGATCGACATCAACGGGATCGACGGCGGGCCGTCCGGATCGATCCTCACCCTCCTGGGGATCACGCTGCTGTCGGTGGCTCCCGCACTGCTTTTGATGATGACGTCGTTCACGAAGATCTTCGTGGTGCTCGCTATGACCAGGAACGCGCTGTCCCTCCCCACCATCCCGCCGAACCAGGTGCTGGCCGGGCTGTCGCTCTTCCTGTCGCTGTTCATCATGTGGCCGGTCCTGACCGAGATCAACACGCTGGCCGTCCAGCCGTACATCGACGGCGCGCTCACGTTCACGCAGGCCGTCGACGTCGGGCAGGGCCCGCTGCGGGAGTGGATGCTGCACTACACGCGCGAGGAGGACCTCGCGCTGATGACCCGTATGGCCGCGCAGGACAACCCGGAGGACGCCGCGAGCGTGCCGATGTACACGCTCATCCCCGCGTTCATGATCTCGGAGCTCCGGGCCGCGTTCATCATCGGCTTCGTGATCTTCGTGCCGTTCCTCGTGATCGACCTCGTGGTGGCCGCGGCGCTGATGTCGATGGGCATGATGATGCTCCCGCCGGTCATGATCTCGCTGCCGTTCAAGATCCTGCTGTTCATCCTCGTCGACGGCTGGGGGCTCATCATCAAAGCCCTCCTGGAGAGCTACGGAGGTGTGGGATGAGCCCCGAGGCCGTCCTCGACATCGGCGCCCAGGGGCTGCTGATCGCGGCCAAGCTCGCCGCACCGATGCTGATCACGGCGCTCGTGGTGGGCTTCGCGATCTCGCTGCTGCAGTCCATCACCCAGGTGCAGGAGGTGACGCTGTCGTTCGTGCCGAAGATCGTCGCCGTCGGCATCGCCCTGCTCATCGCCGGGAACTGGATGATCGCCGAGATCATCGCCTTCACGAACGAGATGTTCGCCCGCATCCCGTCTCTGCTGAGCGGATGAGCCCGTGTTCATCCCGATCGACTTCGCGTGGCTGGAGGCCACGCTGCTCGCCGCCGTGCGGATCACGGCGTTCATCATGATCGCCCCGCCGTTCTCGTATCGGGCGATCCCGGTGCGGGTGAAGGCGATGCTCTCGATCGGACTGTCCCTCGCGGTGGGTGCCGCGGTCGCCCCGGGCTACGAGAGCCTCGACACGGGGCCGTTCCTCGGCGCACTCGTGATCCAGCTCCTCACCGGTGCCCTGCTGGGCTTCCTCGTGCTGCTCTGCTTCTCCGCGGTGCAGGCCGCGGGCAGCCTGATCGACGTGTTCGGCGGGTTCCAGCTCGCCCAGGCCTTCGACCCGGCGGCGATGGTCAACGGCGCGCAGTTCACCCGGCTGTTCCACCTGACGGCGCTCACGCTGCTCTTCGCCTCCGGCGGCTATCAGCTCATCCTCGCAGGGCTCGCCCGCAGCTTCGACGCCGTTCCGGTCGACGGCATCTTCCGTGTGGCGGGACCGACCGAGCTGCTCGTAGACGGGGTGTCCCAGATGGTGCTGGCGGCCGTACAGATCGCCGGCCCTCTGGTGCTGGTGCTCTTCCTCGCCGATGTCGGGCTCGGGCTCATCACGCGCGTGGCGCCGGCACTCAACGCCTTCGCGATGGGCTTCCCGGTCAAGATCCTGCTGACGCTCCTGCTCGCCGGTGCCGTGTACGTCGCGTTCCCCGGCATCGTCGACGCCCTCGCCACCCAGGCCTTCCGCATGATGCAGGGGGTGACGCCGTGAGCGGGTCGGACAGCGGCGAGCGCAGCGAGAAGGCCACCGAGAAGCACCTCCGCGAGGCCAGGCAGAAGGGCCGGATCGCCCGGAGCCAGGACCTGACGGCGTGGCTCGGCATCGGCGCCGCCGCCGTCATGATGCCCGCCGCCATCGCCGCGGGGACAGGCGCCGGCACCGAGCAGCTCATCTCCCTCACCTCGCTCATGCAGGCGCCCTCACCGGACGCCGCCCTCGCGGCCCTCGGGCGGGCCCTCGCCTCGGTGCTGCCGACCCTGGGGGCGCTGCTCGCCGCGGTCGCGATCGTGACGCTGTTCGGTGCGGTGGTGCAGGGCGGCGTGCATCTGCGGAAGCTGTCCGGGCGCTACGAGCAGTTCAACCTCGTCTCCGGGGTCCGGCGGGTGTTCGGCCTGCAGGCCCTCTGGGAGGGGGCGAAGGCCCTGCTGAAGACGGCCGCCATCGCCCTCGCCCTGTGGGTCGTCATCGCCGGCCTCATGCCCGTGCTCACCGCGAGCGGCGCCCACTCCATCTCCCGGCTGCTCGGCACCGCGGCGGACGGGACCGCCGCGCTGCTGCAGACCGCGATCGCGGTGGGCCTGGTGCTCGCGGCCATCGACCTGTTCGTGGTGATGCGTCGCAACCGCAAGCACACCCGCATGACCAAGCGCGAGGTGCGCGACGAGAACAAGAACTCCGAGGGCGATCCGCTCATCCGTCAGCAGCGCCGGTCGCGCCAGCTCGCGGTGAGCCGCAACCGCATGATCGCCGCGGTCGCCGGCTCCGACGTCGTGGTCGTCAACCCCACGCACATCGCCATCGCCTTGGAGTACGACCCCGGCACATCCGCGCCGAAGGTCGTGGCGAAGGGCAGCGGGGTCATCGCCGAGCGCATCCGCGAGAAGGCGCTCGAGTCCGGCGTCCCCCTCGTCCGTGACGTCACCCTCGCCCGAGCCCTGCACGCCGCGTGCGAGCTGGGTCAGGAGATCCCCGAAGACCTCTACAACGCCGTGGCACGCGTGCTCGTGTTCGTCGACGCGCTCCGGCGCCGAGGCGCCGCCCGCGGCATCCACTCTCTCCCGTATCGGAGGACCGTATGAAGAAGCTGCTCATCACGCTCGGGGTGCCGATCGGCGTCGTCGGCATCATCATGCTGCTCGTCGTTCCGGTGCCGCCGTTCCTGCTCGACGTGCTGATCATCCTCAACATCATGTTCGCGCTGGTCATCCTGCTGACCTCGATGTTCGTGAAGAAGCCGCTCGACTTCTCGGTGTTCCCCTCGCTGCTGCTCGTGGCGACGCTGTTCCGGCTGGGGCTGAACGTCGCCTCCACCCGCCTCGTCCTCGGCGAGGCATATGCGGGACAGGTGATCGAGGCGTTCGGGGCGATCGCGGTGGGCGGCTCGCTCATCATCGGCGCCGTGGTCTTCCTCATCCTCGTCGTCATCCAGTTCGTCGTGGTGACCAAGGGTGCAGAGCGCGTGGCCGAGGTGGGCGCCCGGTTCACGCTCGACGCGATGCCGGGCAAGCAGATGGCCATCGACGCCGATCTCAACGCCGGCCTCATCAGCGACACCGAGGCCCGCGAACGCCGGGCGGAGGTGGCGGCCGAGTCCGACTTCTACGGGGCGATGGACGGCGCCTCGAAGTTCGTCAAGGGCGACGCGATCGCCGGACTCGTCATCATCATCATCAACCTCGTCGGCGGCATCGCGATCGGCCTCGTGCAGCACGGCATGTCGATCGACCAGGCGGTGAGCACCTACAGCCTGCTCACGATCGGCGACGGCCTCGTCACGCAGATCCCCGCCCTGCTCATGGCGGTCTCGACCGGCATGATCGTCACCCGCTCGACCGCCGAGGCCGAGATGGGATCGGCCGCGTCCACGCAGCTCGGCCAGTCGCGCAACGCCCTCATCATCGCGGGATGCGCGGCCATCGTCATGTCGCTCATCCCGCACATGCCGATGCTCCCCTTCCTGGTGATCGGCGCCCTGCTGCTCCTCATCGCGCAGCGCATCACCGCGACCCGCAAGCGCGAGGAGGCGGAGGCCGCACAGGCCCCGGCTCCCGCGCCGGTGGACCAGCCCGAGGAGCTCATCGAGCGCATGCGGGTGCATCCTCTGGAGATCCTGCTCGCCCCCGACATCGTCGACCTGGTCACCGGCGGACCCGACGACCTCCTCGCCCGGGTGAAGGCGCTGCGGCGCCGCATCGCACTCGACCTCGGTCTGGTCACCCCGCCCGTGCGCACGAGGGACAGCATCGAACTCCCCCAGGCGACGTACGTCATCCGCATCGCCGGTGTCGAGACCGGACGCGGCACCGCGCCCACCGGGTCGGTCCTGGCCCTCGGGCAGGGGCTGGACAGCCTGCCGGGGACCGCCGCTCTGGACCCGGTGTTCGGTCTCGAGGGCAAGTGGATCCCGATGGAGATGCGTCACAGCGCGGAGTTCGCCGGGGCGACGGTGATCGACAGGGCGAGTGTCATCATCACCCATCTGTCGAGCGTGATCCAGACGCACGCCGCCCGGCTGCTCACCCGGGAGGACGTCCGCCAGCTCACCGACGCCCTGAAGCAGGTCTCCCCGTCGGCGGTCGAGGAGCTCACGCCCGCCCTGCTCTCGCTCGCGGAGGTGCAGCGGGTGCTGCAGGGCCTGCTCGCCGAGCGCGTGCCCATCAACGACCTCAGCCGCATCTACGAGGCGCTCGCGCTCCGTGCCAAGGTCTCCACCGACCCGGAAGGGCTGATCGAGGCGGCCCGTGCCGCGCTGGGCCCTGCCATCGCCTCCCGCTTCGCCGAGGACGGCACGCTCCGGGTTGTGATGATCGCCCCGCTGCTGGAGCAGGCGATGCTGGAGAGCCTCCGTCCCGGCGACGAGGGCTCTCAGATCGTCTTCGATCCACCGCGGATGGAAGCGGTGATCGCGTCGGTGAAGCAGGCCGTGGCCGCGCAGACGGACGGCGGAGAGCCGGTGCTCGTGTGCGCACCATCGCTGCGCCCCGCCGTGCGGCGGCTGGTGTCGGCGCAGACCGACGGCCTCCCCGTGCTCTCCTACAGCGAGGCGACCGCGGCCGCCCTCACGATCGAGACGATCGGGGTGGTCCGGGACTCGTCCACCGCGTCGCTCGGGGCCGCCCCCGCCGCACCAGTAGGCTGAACGAATGCTGGTGTTGACGAGGCGGATCGGTGAGAGCGTACGCATCGACGGCGAGATCGAGGTCACGCTGCTCGACATCAAGGGCGACAGCGTGCGCATCGGCGTCAAGGCCCCGCGGGAGACCCGCATCCAGCGCACCGAGATCATCGAGGCCGTCGTCGCCGAGAACGTCTCCGCCGCCGCCGACACCGACGCGAGCGCCGCGGACGCCATCACCGCGGCACTCGCGCGCGGGCGCGAGAAGCAGACCCCCTAGGCCCGCTCGCCCCGCGGGGCGGTGGCGGAGCGCTCCGCCGCGTTCCGCACGGCGTGCAGGGTCGCGGTCAGCACGGAGCGGTCGCGCCCGGCCGCCCAGCCCGAGCGCACGCCGTCGCGATACTCGATCAGGGTGAGCGCTTCGCTCCCAGCCCCCGATCCGATGCTCGTCTGGTGCAGACTCAGGACTTCGACGGGCAGGCCGATCCCTGCGAGCGCCGTGCCCAGCGCCTCCACCGGACCGACGCCGTCATGGCGGGTCCGTGTCTCGACGCCGTCGGCGTGGAGCGTGATCGTCGTGCACCCTCCCGCGACCTCGGCCTCCGCTCGCAGCGTCGTCGGGCTCGTGCTCGCGAGGTAGGCGGCATCGAAGATGGCCCATACCTCCGCGGCCGAGACCTCGCGTCCCGTCTGCTCGGTGCGCTGCTGGACGTGACGAGCGAGGTCGATCTGCAGGCGCCGCGGCAGCTCGATCCCGTAGGCGTCCTCCAGCAGGTAGGCGATGCCGCCCTTCCCGGACTGCGAGTTGACGCGGATCACGGCGTCGTAGCTGCGGCCGATGTCCGCCGGGTCGATGGGAAGATACGGCACGCGCCATTCGATGTCCCGTTCCGCGCGGCCTGCCCTCGCAGCACGGGCGCGATGTTCCGCGAACCCCTTCCGGATGGCGTCCTGATGGGTGCCGGAGAAGGCGGTGTGCACGAGGTCGCCCGCATACGGATGCCGCGCATGGATGTCGATCCCGTTGCAGTGCGCGACCGTCCGGCGGATCTCGTCGATATCGGAGAAGTCGATCATCGGGTCGACGCCCTGCGCGTGCAGGTTGAGGGCGAGGGTCACGAGGTCGACGTTGCCGGTGCGCTCCCCGTTACCGAAGAGGCACCCCTCGACCCGCTGCGCGCCGGCGAGGACGGCGAGTTCCGCACAGGCGACGCCGGTGCCGCGGTCGTTATGGGGATGCACGGACAGGATGACCCCCTCACGACGCCCGAGATTGCGGTGCATGTACTCGATCTGGTCCGCGTAGACGTTCGGGGTCGCGACCTCGACGGTCGCCGGCAGGTTCAGGATCACGGGACGCTCGGGGCTCGCGTCCCACAGGGTCGTCATCGCGTCGCACACCTCGAGGACGAAGTCCGGCTCGGTGAGGGTGAACACCTCCGGGGAGAACTCGAAGCGGACGTTGTCGAGGTCTCCCGCGAACCGCAGCACGTCCTCCCCTCCGGCGAGGATCAGCGCGGTGAGCCCCTCACGGTCCTGTCCGAGGACGACGTCCCGCCAGGTGGGCGCGGTGGCGGTGTACATGTGGATGACGACGGGATTGCGGATGCCGCGCACGGACTCCACGGTCCGTTCGATGAGTTCGCGTCGCGCCGGCGTGAACACCACGATCGTCACGTCGGCGGGAGCGAGGTCGGTCTCGGCGAGGAGCCGGACGAAGTCGTAGTCCGTCCGGGAGGCCGAGGGGTAGCCGACTTCGATCTCCTTGTAGCCCATGGCGACCATGAGCTCGAAGAACCGTCGCTTGCGGGACGGGTCCATCGGCTCGGCCAGCGCCTGGTTCCCGTCGCGGAGATCCACCGGGACCCAGAGCGGCGCCTGCGTCAGTCGCGCGCTCGGCCAGGTCGGGGTCTCCAGCGGAACGGCGACGCGGGAGTACACGTCTCGATAGCGGTTCGAGGGCATCTGCGAGGGCCGCTGCCGATTCCAGTGCGGAGCGTCGTCGGGCAGGACACCGGAGGGAGTCGAGAGGGTCGGGAAAGCGCGGGACGGGGTCATGGTCTGGTTCCTGTTCGGATCGCGGGGAGGGCGACCGACGCGTGCTGCGGCTCCACGACGAGGAGCCGGTCTGATCAGGCCCCGCCGTGGCGGCGAAGGAGGAGGAACCGGAGCGTGCGCATACGGGCACTCTACCACAACTCCTCAGACAAGCAGAGAAGTGCGTCGGATGCGAGAATGGGCCCATGACGACCGTGCGCCGCGAATCCCTCGCCGAACAGGCCGCCGAGCTCCTTCTCGCACGCATCGGAGCCGGCGAGTGGCAGGTCGGCGGCAAGCTGCCGGGCGAGACGACGCTCGCTCCGCAGCTCGGGGTCGGAAGGTCGACGGCCAGGGAGGCGATCCGGATCCTCGCGGGGCGAGGCGTGCTCGCCACACGCCAGGGCGCCGGGGTCTTCGTCACGGCCACGGAACCCGCCGCGAGTTGGGATGCCGTCCTCGATCGCGCCGACATCATCGCCGTCCTCGAGGCCCGCACCGCGATCGAGGTCGAAGCCGCGGCTCTCGCCGCCGAGCGCCGGACCTCCGCAGACCTGGACGAGCTGACGCGCACGCTCGCGGAACGTGACCGTCGTCGCACGGACGTCCGCGCGCACGTCGAGGCGGACATGGCCTTCCACCGCGCCGTCGTCGTCGCGTCCGGCAATCCTGTGCTGCGGGAGCTGTTCGACGGCTTCGCCCCCCGCTCGCTGCAGGCGATGATCGACATGCTGCGCATCCGCGGCCATCACGGCGACGATGCTGACCAGGAGGCGCACGCGCGAATCGGCGACGCTATCGTCGCGCGCGACCCGAGAGCAGCCGCCGCCCTGACGCGCGAGCACCTCGACACGACGAAGAGGCTGTTCGGCTGACGCCGGAGGGCCTGGTCACACGGCGGCCAGGTCTGTCTCCTGCGCCCGCTTCCACTGATCCCCACCGGCATCGCGCGCCCGGCACGCCGCCGATGCCGCCGCCGCGACGAGAGCGTCGTAGTCGTACCCGGCGACGGATGCCGTCGCCCAGCCGATGCTCGCGGAGGAACGGATGCCGGTCGCCGGCGCGTCCAGGTCCATGATCGACACGGATCCCAGGATCGCCCTCAGATGGAAGCGCACCGCCTCGTCGCTGCCGTGGATGAGGACGATCGCGCGGTCGTCGGCGACCCGTTCCGCATCGGCGGTCGCCGGAAGCGCGTCGCAGATGTCCGTGTGGAACCGGTCCGCGATGCGTCGGAACCCGGCGCTGCTCGACGCCTCGCGGAGGTCGGCGGGATCGTCCAGGCGGACGTCGAGGACCGACCACGCGGGGTCCTTCTGCGCTGCCGCCTTGCGCAGACGATCCCTGGCACGGTTCGCGGCGCCGTCGGTCCCCGGCGGCGCGCTCTCCACCCGGACGAGGAGCACGAGCGTGAACGCCGCGCAGGTGCTCATGACGATCGTCCCCAGGGCGTTCACTCCGCGGAGCGCGCTGAGCTGCTCCTCGGTGCTCACGCCCCCGGAGACGAGGGCGGACCCCGCGCTGACGACGGCGACCACCACGAAGCCGCACGCGGCGAGCGCAAGCGGCAGGACGATGTCCCGCGTCGCCGCCTGCCCACGCGTCAGCTCCCAGGCGAGCAGCCCGGCGAAGACCGCCATCGCCAGGAAGACGACGTGGAACACCGGCAGATACCAGCGCGTGCCCGCCGTCAGGATCAGGGCTGCGGGCACCCCGACGAGCGCGACGATGACCGGAAGCCAAGGTGCCGTGCGCTCGAAATGCATCCGCACGCCGATCCACACCAGCGGCACGAAGCAGACGACGATGGCGGACGCGGCCGCCCGCAGCACGGGGCTGCCGGTGTGGTGCCCGGCCAGCCACAGGTAGGCGCCGAGCATCCCGATACCGAAGGCGACCCCCCAGACGATGGTCGCCCTGCTCGGTCGGGCGAGAGTCGCGAGACCGACGACGACCGCGGTGAGCACGGTCACCACCGCCACCATGCTCGTGGTGACATCGACGCTCACGGGCACGAGCGGTGTCATACGGGGTCCTCTTTCGTTCGTCGGGGGAAACGGACGGTGACGGTGGTGCCGACGTCCACCTCGCTCGACACGAGGATGACGCCGCCGTGCGCGACCACGATGTCCCGCGCGATGCCCATGCCGAGCCCGGTACCGGGGATGCCGCCGCGCACGGCGCTGTCGGCGCGGAAGTACGGCTCGAACAGCCGCGGCAGCTCGTCCTCGGAGATGCCGATCCCCGTGTCCGCCACCGTGACCTCCGCATGGCCGTCGGACTCCACCAGCCGTACCGTGATGCGACCGCCTCCCTCCGTGTACTTGGCGGCGTTGCCCAGGAGGTTGTCCACCACCTGACGCAACCGGAACGCGTCTCCCGTGATCACCACCCGCTCCGCCCCATCGAGCACGAGTTCCTGGCGCGCGGCGCCCATCAGGGGCGCGAACGATGCGGCGGACTCCTCCACGACCACGCGCAGGTCCACCGGCTCGAAGGGGTCGTGCGAGATCCGCCCCGTCTGAGCCTGCATGCTCGTGACGAGATCCTGCAGCCGCTCCCCGGCGTCCGCGATGACCTCGATCTGCGCCGGCACCCGGCCGGGGAGGTCGTCGCGCTCCCGCAGGAGCTCGACATGGCCGATGATCGCCGTGAGCGGGTTGCGCAGTTCGTGGGAGATCACGGCGGTCAGCGCCCGACGCTCCTCGGCGGCCTCGAGGAGGGCGGTGACGTCATCGATGACGACGAGGGTGATGCTCTCCCCCTCCCGGGCACTTGCGATGGGCTGGGTGGTCACGGCCAGGGCATGCCACTGCCCTGCACCGTCGTACAGCCACACCCGCTCCTCCCGCATCTGCTCCCCCGCGGCGGCTCGTGCCAGCGTGGTGCGCTCCGGCATCAGAGCCGTTCCGCGCCGCGCGTCGTACTCGACGGAGGCCGACGGGAGCGCTGTGCCGAAGCGGTCGCGGCCGTACAGGGCGCGGTAGGCGTCGTTCATCTGCAGGACGCGGCCCGCGGAGGTGACCACCACCAGCGCGATGCCCAGCGCGTCGATGACCTGCGTGACGCGCTCCTGGTTCGTCTCGGCCCGCTCCGCCGCCCTGTTCACCTGTTCGGAACGGCGCTGCAGGAGCCGCCGCGCCGCACCGGAGCGCTGGGCGCCGATACGGACGGTCACGCCGAGGAAGCTCAGGGTGATGACGACGGTGAGCACCCGGAGCAGCACGTCCTCCGGCGGCCCGGAGCGGTCCGCGAAGAACACGAGGCAGCCGCCGCTGAGGACGATGCCGACGAACACCCAGGGCATCGAGAAGTAGGTCGCCAACCAGACCACCGGGAACACCCAGAGGAAGCCGAGCCGGAGATCCGGCACGTTCGTCGTCAGTCCCACCCCGAGCACGTCCAGCAGCGGGAGGACGGTCACCGCCGTGCGCGGCAGGCGCCGCCAGGGCACCATGAGCGCCACCAGGGTGGTGACCACGATGAGGCCGATCCCCCCGATGAACAGCGGGATCGCGAGGGTCTGCGGCTTGAAGCCCGCGACCATCACCACGATGGCGACGATGCTCGCAGTGAACACCAGCTGCCACCGCCAGATCGAGACCGTGCGGATCATCAAGGCCCGCCTCCCGGTCGATCCTCAGCATTCACGCAAGATTACTCAAAGATCGTCACTTCTCGCTCTTCAGGTGGCCTTCCCGTCCTATGATTCTGAGTGGGAGTCGACGCTGCGACTGGGGATTTCGCAGAAGCTGGGGCCGCGCGAGTGGGGATTCGCAGGCATCCGGGGCCGCGGTGGGGGAGCCGCGGCCTCGACCCCTCTCCTCAGACGGGCCGGTCGTCGGAGGTCAGACGGTAGCCGACGCCGCGCACCGTCTCGATGTAGCGGGGGGCGTTCGGGTTGTCACCGAGCTTCCGGCGCAGATTGGCCATGTGCGTCTCGATGGCCCGTTTATCCGGCTCGCTCACCCGGTCGAACGCATCTCCGGAGAGGCCGCGCAGCCCGCGTGCGAGGTCGGCTTTGCTGCAGACTCTGCGGCCGGCCTCGAGGAGCGCGGCGAGCAGGTCGAACTCGGTGGGGGTGAGTTCGACGGGGCGCTGGGAGACGAGCACGAGACGCGTATCGAGGTCGAGGCTGAGGTCGCGGTGCACGAGCCCTCGCCACGTGGCGACGGTGGCGTCGGCGGCGGCGATGACCGGCAGGGACGCGCTCGACACCGCGGAGGCCGTCGAGACGGTAACCCGGGGCGGCGGGGCGCTCGCGGCCGCGGGCGTCCCCTTGTCCGCCACGGACAGGCGGGTACGGCGGAGGAGCGCCTCGATCCGCGCCCGCAGCTCGCGCGGCCGGAAGGGCTTGACCAGGTATTCGTCGGCACCGGAGGTGAGGCCCAGCACCACGTCCGACTCCTCGGCAAGGGCGGACAGCATGATGATGAAGGTGTCGCTGACCCGTCGGATGCGTCGCGCGACCTCGAACCCGTCGATGCCGGGGAGGTTGATGTCGAGGGTGGTGATGATCGGGTGGTGCGCCGCCACTGCCGCGAGACCGTCCGGACCGGAACCCGCCAGCACGGTGCGGAAGCCCGCGGCGAGGAACACCTCGTCCAGGAGCGACCGCACACCGGGGTCGTCTTCGATGATGACCGCGACCAGCGGCGTCTCCCCCGTCACGCGCGCTCCTCGCGGGCGATCGTGACGAAGCGCGGCGCGTCGGCGTCCAGCTCCGAGGGGTCGAGGTCGTCCTCGTCGTCGCCGGCTCCGACGGGGCGTTCGATCTCGACGTCCCACCAGGCGTCGGCGAGCTCCTCCGCCATGCCGCGGCCCCACTCCACGACCACGACCGACCGCTCCAGATCGAGGTCGAGGTCGTCGAGTTCGGCGGCGGAGCCGAGGCGGTACGCGTCCACGTGCACGAGCGGCGCTCGGCCGACCAGGGACGGGTGGGTGCGGGCGATCACGAAGGTCGGGCTCTGCACGGGCCCCCGCACACCGAGTCCCTCGGCCAGACCCCGGGTGAACGTGGTCTTGCCCGCCCCCAGGGGTCCGGTGAGGATGAGCAGGTCGCCCGGTTCGAGCTGCTCGCCGATGCGCAGCCCGAGCTGCTCCATCTCCTCGGAGGTGGCGATCCGCCGGCGTCCGAGGAACGCCGGGTTCAGGCTCACGTCGTCCTCCGCGGCACCCGGTGCCCGATGCGGGTGACGATCTCGTAGCCGATGGTGCCGGCGGCCTCCGCCCAGTCCGCGGCCGAGGGCACGCCGAGGGTCGGGTCCCCGAAGAGAGTGACCTCGTCGCCGACCGCGACCGGGGCGTCGCCGACGTCCACGACGAACTGATCCATCGCGATCCGTCCCACGTTCGTGTAGCGCCGCCCTCCGATGGACACGGGCAGTCGCCCCGAGGCGCTGCGGGGGACGCCGTCGGCATACCCCAGCGGCACGAGCGCCAGGGTGGTCTCCCGGTCCGTGCGGTGCGCGTAGTCGTAGGAGACCCCGGTGCCGGCGGGAACGCGCCGCACGGCGGCGACCGCCCCACGAAGGGTCATGGCCGGACGCAGGCCCAGTTCCGCCGAGGAGCGGTCGTCGAAGGGGGAGAGGCCGTAGGTGCCGATGCCGATGCGGACGGCGTCCAGTCGCGTCTCGGGAAGGTCGATGGCGGCGGCCGTGGCGGCGATGTGGCGGATCTCGGGTCGCACGCCGAGAGCGGCGGCCTGCGCCACCCCTTCCTCGAATCGGGCGAGCGCGGCACGGTCGTCGGCGGGCGAGGCGTTGGAGAGGTGGCTGAAGAGTCCCACGACCCTGACCCGTCCGATGCGCTCCAGGCGAGCGGCCTCCGCGAGCACCGTCCCCCAGTCGTCGGGGGCGATGCCGTTGCGCGACAACCCGGTCTCGAGCTTCAGGTGCACGGCGACCGGGCGGTCTCCGGATGCGGCGGCGGCCGCCGCCTGCAGCTGGTCGTATGACGAGATGCCGAGCTCGATCCCCTCGGCGGCCGCCTGGACGAAGCGCTCCCCCGGAGCGTGCAGCCAGGCCACGATCGGGGCGTGCACGCCCTGACGCCGCAGCTCCAGTGCCTCCGGGATCTCGGCCACGCCGAGGCGGGTGGCGCCGGCGGAGAGAGCCGCCACGGCGGCCGCGGCGGCACCGTGGCCGTACGCGTTCGCCTTCACGACGACGAGCACCTCCACGCCGGTCAGGCGACGGAAGTGCCGCACGTTGTCGGCGATCGCATCCAGGTCGATCGTCGCCTCGCGGAACGGGACGGTCACAGCGGGGCTCCTTCGGCGACGACGAACGCGGCAGCGAGACCGGCGTCGTGGGTGAGGGTGAGGTGCAGCGTGAGGATGCCGCGCTCCTCGACCACCGCGGCGGTGGATCCGGACAGGACGAAGTGCGGTCGCCCTGAGGGCTCGGAGGCGATCTCGATCTCGGTCCAGTGCACGCCGTCGGAGCCGCCGAGGGCCTTGATCAGCGCTTCCTTCGCGGCGTACCGCGCGGCCAGGGACGGCAGGCGGAGCTCCCGTTCGGACGGGGCGAACAGCCGCTCCCGCAGCCGCGGGGTCCTGGTCATCGTGCGCTCGAACCGCGGGATGTCCACGAGGTCGATGCCGGTGCCGATGATCACGCGTTCAGCCTACTCGGGCTTCCCCACCCACCCCGTTACGAACGCCCCACCCCTCTGCGTGCGCACGCAGAGGGGTGGGGCGAACAGAACAGGGTGGGTCGGCGGTCACTCCACCGTGACGGACTTCGCGAGGTTGCGCGGCTGGTCCACGTCGAGGCCCTTCGCGGTCGCCAGCGCCATCGCGAAGATCTGCAGCGGGACGACGGCGAGCAGCGGCTCGAACATGGGGCCGGCGAGCGGGATGTGGATGACCTCGTCGGCGAAGGGCAGCACGGCGGCGTCGCCCTCCTCCGCCACCACGATCACGCGGGCACCGCGGGCGCGGATCTCCTGGATGTTGGAGACGACCTTGGAGTGCACGAGTGCCGAGTGCCGCGGCGACGGCACGAGCACGAACACGGGCTGGCCCGGCTCGATCAGCGCGATCGGACCGTGCTTGAGCTCGCCGGCGGCGAAGCCCTCCGCATGGATGTAGGAGATCTCCTTGAGCTTGAGCGCCCCCTCGAGCGCGATCGGGTAGCCCACGTGGCGACCGAGGAAGAGCACCGAACGGGTGTCGGCCATCCAGCCCGCGAGCTGGGTCACGTGCTCGTGCTCGCTCTCCAGCACCTTCGCGACCTTCTCCGGCAGCGCGGCGAGCTCCTCGACATCGGTCGAGGCGTCGGCCACGACGCCGCGGACGCGTCCCATGTGCAGGCCGAGCAGGAGCAGGGCCGTGATCTGGGCGGAGAACGCCTTGGTCGAGGCGACGGCGACCTCCGGGCCGGCGTGCGTGTAGACGACGGCGTCGGACTCGCGCGGGATCGTCGCCCCCTGCGTGTTGCAGACGGACAGCGTGCGGGCACCGCGCTCCCGGGCGTACTTCACGGCCATCAGGGTGTCCATGGTCTCGCCGGACTGGCTGATCGAGACGACGAGGGTGTCCGCGCCGATGACGGGGTCGCGGTACCGGAACTCGTGGGCGAGCTCGACGTCGACCGCCACGCGCGCCCACTGCTCGATCGCGTACTTGCCGACGAGGGCCGCGTAGGACGCGGTGCCGCACGCGGTGATGATGACGCGGTTGATGCCGACGAACAGGTCGTCGAGACCGTCCAGCTCCGGGATGACGACCTGACCGTCGCGGATGCGGCCGCGGATCGTGTTCGCGACGGCTTCCGGCTGCTCCGCGACCTCCTTGGCCATGAAGCTCGACCATCCGCCCTTCTCGGCGGCGGCGGCGTCCCACGAGACGTCGAACGGCTCGGCGGCGACGGGCGTGCCGGCGAAGTCGGTCACGGTCACCGCGTCGGGAGTGATCGAGACGATCTGGTCCTGACCGATCGCGAGGGCCTTGCGGGTGTGCTCCACGAAGGCGGCGACGTCGGAGCCGAGGAAGTTCTCCCCCTCGCCCAGACCGATCACGAGCGGCGAGTTGCGGCGAGCGCCGACGACGAGACCCGGGTGGTCCTGGTGCATCGCGAGGAGCGTGAAGGCGCCCTCGAGGCGGTTGACGACGGCGCGGAACGCGAGCGCGAGGTCGCCCCCGTTACCGGCATACTCGCGGCCGAGCAGAGCCGCGGCCACCTCGGTGTCGGTCTCGCTGCGGAAGGCGACGCCGTCGGCGAGGAGTTCGTCGCGCAGCGCGGCGAAGTTCTCGATGATGCCGTTGTGGATCACCGCGAGCTTGTCGTCGTCGGCGAGGTGCGGGTGCGCGTTGACGTCGGTCGGGCCGCCGTGCGTGGCCCACCGGGTGTGACCGATGCCGGTCGTGCCGTCGGCGAGGGGTGCATCGCCGAGCGAGTCGCGCAGCATGGCGAGCTTGCCCGCCTTCTTGCGCATGCCCAGCGTTCCGTCGCCGTCGATCACGGCGATGCCCGCGGAGTCATAGCCGCGGTACTCGAGCCGGGCGAGGCCGGCGAGAAGGATGTCCTGGCTGGGCCGCGGGCCCACGTATCCGACGATTCCACACATGGGGATAAGGGTAAGCGGGAATTTTTGCGAGTCGTCCGAACAATAGGACGCCCGCCAGGGCGGCTCAGAGCTTGCGCAGCAGCACGCTCTCCACGTCGTGATCCGCGCCCTTGCGCAGAACCAGCCGCGCGCGGTGCCGCGTGGGCATGACGTTCTCGACGAGGTTCGGCATGTTGATCTCGTTCCAATATCCCAGTGCGGTGGTGATCGCCTCCTCGTCGGTGAGGTGCGCGAACACGTTGAAGTAGGACGACGGGTTGCTGAAGGCCCCCTGCCGCAGCGCGAGGAACCGGTCGACGTACCACTTCTCGATGTGCGCGGTGTCGGCGTCCACGAAGATCGAGAAGTCGAAGAGGTCGCTGACGGCGACGTCGTTCGGCGCGGGCGGAGGCTGCAGGACGTTGAGCCCCTCGACGATCACGACGTCGGGGCGGCGCACCACGACGTGCGCGTCCGGCACGATGTCGTAGCGCATGTGGGAGTAGAACGGCGCCCGCACCTCGGGCGCTCCGCTCTTGACCTCCGTGAGGAACTCGATCAGCGCCCGGCGGTCGTACGACTCCGGGAAGCCCTTGCGGTCCATGAGGCCCCGGCGCTCCAGCTCGGCGTTCGGGTAGAGGAAGCCGTCCGTCGTCACCAGCTCCACGCGCGGCGTCCCCGGCCACCGGCTCATCAGCTCGCGGAGGAGCCGGGCGATGGTCGACTTGCCCACGGCCACGGAGCCGGCGACACCGACGACGAAGGGCGTGGTCGTGTCGTCCTCCTGGAGGAACGACGAGGTGGCCGCACCGAGCTGCTTCGTCGCGCTCGCGTACAGGCTCAGCAGCCGGCTCAACGGGAGGTAGACCTCACGGACCTCGGTGAGGTCGAGACGATCGCCGATCCCCCGCAGCTCCACGACCTCGGTCTCGGTGAGGGGCTGGTCGAGTCCGGCGGCGAGACGCGCCCACTCCGCGCGCCCGATCTCCCGGTACGGCGACAGCGGCAGCGTGGGGTCGGCGGTGGTCACGTCGTCCATCGTAACCGCGCGCGAGTATCCTCATCCCGTGCGCCTGGGAGTCCTCGACATCGGATCCAACACCGTCCACATGCTCGCCGCCGACGTGCGCCCGGGCGGACGACCGCTCGCGACCACGAGCGACCGGACCGTGCTGCGCCTCATGCGGTACCTCACACCGGACGGGGCGATCGCGGAGGACGGCGTGCAGGCCCTGGAGACCGCTGTCGCGCAGGCGCGCCGGGTGGCGGAGGCGGAACGCGTGGACGCGCTCCTCGCCACGGCCACGAGCGCCGTGCGCGATGCCCGCAACGGAGCCGAGGTGATCGCGCGCATCGAGGCCGTCCTGGGTCAGTCGCTCCAGGTGCTCGACGGGGAGACCGAGGCCGCGCTCACCTTCCTCGCGGTGCGGCGCTGGTTCGGGTGGTCCGCCGGCCAGCTGCTGCTCCTCGACATCGGCGGCGGCTCCCTGGAGATCGCCGCGGGCGCCGAGGAGGTGCCGGACGTCGCCGCCTCCGTGCCGCTCGGAGCCGGGCGCATGACGGTGCAGTTCCTCCCGCAGGATCCGCCAGGTGAGGACGATGTGGAGCGGCTGCGGGCACACGCCGCAGCGACTCTCGACGTGGTCGTCCCCCGGTTCCATGCCCTCCCCCGTCCGGACCACGTCGTGGGGTCCTCCAAGGCGATCCGTTCGCTCGCACGGTTGGTCGGCTATCCCGTCCCCGGCTGGTCGGGTATCGAGCGGATGCTGCTCCCCCGCGAGGCGCTCGGGTCGTGGATCCCGCGGCTCGCGCGCCTTCCCGCCTCGGCGCGCCAGGAGCTCCCGGGGATCACGCCCGACCGGACGTTCCAGATCGTGGCGGCCGCGGTGTCGCTGCATGCTGCGATGAGCGCACTGGGGGTGGAGGAGCTGGAGGTGTCGCCGTGGGCGCTGCGCGAAGGAGTGCTGCTGCGGTACATCGAGCAGCTCGGGCCGCGATCCTGAGAGGGCTGCTCCGGCGGCGCGGATAGCATGACGCCATGACCCCGACCCTCGCCACCCGTGCCCCGCGCGGCAGGGTGGCAGCCCGCGTCGCCCTGGTCGGCTACCTGCTGTTCGTGGGCTTCACCGTCTGGCTGCCCGCGGCCGTGTCGTCCAAGGTCACGGGTCTCGTGGGCGTGATGGCCCGCTGGGTCGCGGAAGCCGGCATCGCGCCCTACCAGCAGAGCGCCGTGGTGCTGGAGATCCTGGCCAACGTCGCCCTCTTCGTCCCTGTCGGGCTGTTGCTGCCCTTCGCCTGGCCACGGCTTCGACTCTGGCAGGTCACGCTCGCCGGTGGTCTGCTGAGCGTCGTGATCGAGACGGTGCAGGGCTTGATGCCGTCCCGGTTCCCCACGCTCAGCGACGTGATCGCCAACACCACCGGCACCTTCCTCGGAGCCGTCGTGGCGACTCTGCTGCTGGCCCTGTTGTCACGCGGTCCGGACGGACCGAGGGACCCTAGGCTGGCTTCGTGACCCTCCCTCCCCTCGACGGCCCGCCGGCCGGCATGAGCCGCCGAGAGTGGCGCGAGCAGCAGGACCAGCCCGCGCGCGCCGCCGTCCCCGAGAACGGCGTCAGTCCGATCGCCGCTGCCGGCGAGACACTGACCATCCTGACGGTGTGCACCGGGAACATCTGCCGCTCTCCCCTCGCCGAGGTGCTCCTTCGACAGCGGCTCGAGCCGCTGGGCGTCCGCGTGCACAGCGCCGGGACGCACGCGCTCGACGGGCACGGCATGCCGGAGGAAGCCCTCGAACTCGTCACGCAGGGCGGCGCCGACTCGACGATCGCCATGGCCCACCGCGCCCGGTACCTCGTCGAGCCGTACATCGCTGAGGCGGACCTCGTACTGACGATGGCGCGGGAGCACCGTTCCGCCGTCGTGAAGATGATGCCGGCGGCTCTCCGACGGACGTTCACTCTGCGCGAGTTCGCCCGACTCGCATCGACGCTGAGCACCGACGAGGCCCAGGACGCCGCCCGGGGCGACGGAGCACAGCGCGATCGGTTCGCCGCCGTGCTCCGCGCCGTCGGGGATCAGCGCGGCCTCACCCCCGCACGGCCGGAGGACGACGACGTCGTCGATCCGTACCGCCGTTCGCGGGAGACCTACGCGCTCTCGGGTGCGCAGCTCACCCCGGCGCTGACCGAGGTCGAGCGGATCGTCCGCGCGGCGCTCCGCTGAGACGACCGCGAAGCACCGCCTAGCCGCAGGTCGGCTCGTCGATGCTCACCGGCGTCTCCCGCACCATCGGTGTGTGACGGACCGTCGTCGGCCCGAGGTCAGCCGCGGTGCTCCCGGCGGTGCCCACCATGGTGACCTCGAGGATGGCTGTCGATTCCGGCGGAAGGACGACGTTCACCCGCAGCGCGTCTCGCCCGAGATGAGTCGTGTGTGCGATCGCGTCGAACGGTTTGCCGTTCAGCGTCCACCCCTCGATCGTGGCGTCGACCGGTGTGTAGACGACGAAGTCCGTCCCGATGTTCCCCGGCGTGAAGTAGGGACCCGTGATGTAGCGCGGGAGCTCTCCGGCCGCACCCGCCGTGATGTGGTTCTGGAGTGTGACCGTCGTCGTCCAGCGTGGGGCCTCAGCGGCGCAGGTGTCCGCCTGCACGGCCACCGCGGCATCGACGTAGTAGTCCATCTTCGAACCCGTCGTGTCGTTGAAGAACACCCCGACCGCGCTCTCCGTGTCGTTCGTCGACGGGAGTCGTCCCGACAGCGGGGACTCCCCGAGCAGCGCGGCTTCGTCCTCGTCGGAGCTCCAGATCTTGAGGCGACCCTCGTCGGCGGCGCGCGTCAGCGCGGCCATCATCGGAACGGGCTCGACGCTCCCGCCGGTCAGGGCGCCGAAGACGGAGAGCGAGACGGCGGAGAAGAACCGGTTGGAGTCGGCGCCGTCCGGGTACTTGAAGTACGCCTCGTTGAGGAGCAGGGATGCCGCGTTCTCACTCGTCAGCACGTCGCCCGTCGGTAGCGTGATCGGTCCGGTCGCATTCAGCATGTACGACAGGCCGATCGGATCGATCGAGATCACGCCGTCGATCCGATCGTCGTGCAGTGTCGACCACCACCCCTTGGCGAGCGCGGCGCTCGTGGGGAAATCCGGGGTCGCCGTCAGGTTCGCGATCCACCGCGCGACGATGTCGGAGTACAGCGCTTCCGTCTCTGCGTCGATGGGCACGACGGGCTCCGGGATCGCGAAGTCGAACTCAGTGGCCGCCGCCTCTCCGACGATCGACAGGGCACCGTCGTCGACGCTGAGGAGGATGAACGAGCCGGGACCGCCCCCGCTCGCCCGCACTTCGGCATTGCCTTGGAACATGACGAGATAGTTGCGCGGCCCGGACGCGCCGAGGGCATCCGGCAGCACGGCGACGACATCGCGGGCCGGCGCCGACACCGTCTGAATCTCGGCGAGTGCCGTTTCGACCTGCTGCACGCCGGAGCGCACCTCGTCCATCAGGGCACCGTGATCGAGCGCTGCCAGGCGCTCGTCCGCGGCGTCGGTCCCGGCCTCGATCTGATCGAGCAGACCCGAGAGCGATCGAAGTGCCGCGACATCCATCTTGCCGCCCGACGGAGCAAGAGCGGCGACGCTCACGCCACTCGCCGGAACGAGCACATCATCGGCCAGTGACACCGCCACATCAGCGACGGTGCTCACGGCACGCAGGTTCTCGAGCGGTGGGAGCGGGATCGACTCGAAGAAGTCCCAGACCCTGCCGGACGCGGCCGCCTGCGCTTCCGCTGCCTCCGCCCGGAACGCCGCCGCAGCCGTCGCGGCCGCTTCAGGGTCGGACGCGAGCATCGCCGCCTTCACCTCTGCGACGTACGGCATGGCCGCGAGCAGGTGCGATCGCGCCTGCATCGCCTGCGAATAGATCCGGCTTCCCGCCCACACTCCGGCCGCGGCCAGAGCGACGAGGAGCACACCGGCGACCCCCACCCAGAGCCAGACGCGGCGGCGGCGCGGCCGGGTCCGCTCGTTGTCGGTTGCAGCGGTCGTCGGAGCGTCGGAGGAAGATGCGCGCAGTGCACGCTGCTCCCGCCGCGTCGCAGGCGGAAGGCTGGGATCAGTCACTCGGCGATTCAACCATGGTTGCGTGCACGACTCACGCCAACGCTGCGCGCCACTGTGGCGAAAACTACCTCTTGATCCGAAGCGCCAATGACCTCACTGCAGGAACCTGCAGAGCCAATTGCTTCACCGAGGGACGGGAGATCGACACGTAGGGCGTGAGTCGGAAGCCCCAGGACGACTTCGCCCGCGCCACCGCCGCGATGTTGGCGCCACCGAAGTCGAAGCTCGTCGCACCCATCTCGTCCAGGTCCTGCAGGACACCGGCGTACATGAGCTGCACGGCACCATCGTTCAGCGCTCGGGGCTCTGTACCCTGTACCCAGTCCAGGGCGACACCACCCGCCTGCACCAACCGCGCACCCGCGCTCACGACTTCGCCAAGCGGGTCTCTCACGGTATGGCACCTGAACACCTCAGGACCCAGCAGACGCGTCAATGCATCCACATCACCCGAACTCAATCCATACGAAAAGTTCTGGCGTGCGCCCGTGCTGTCGAGCATCCGCTGGAGATCGTCGGCATTGGCACGGGGCTCGAAGGTGTAACCGGCGCGACGTGCTTTCGACATGCGCTTGCGGACGGCTGCCTCTGCATGCGCCGCGTCATGCGGGAGGGGCCCGGTATAGGTGTAACGGACAGCGGTCGTCAGCCCTCCCCAAGCGAACGGTCGTGCGTCCCCGAGTCCAGGCGGCAGATTGCCCGCTCCGTGAAGCCGCCCATCGGCGAGGTCCGCCGCCAACTGAGAGGCGGCGCTCAGCCACTGACGCTCGCGCTGCGGCCCTCCTTCGGGGGCTGACGACTCGAAGGAGAGCGCGAGGTAGGGGTCGAGGCGGGGCTGACGTATCCGACCGCGACCATCCGTGTAGAGCACCGCTCGCAGGCGAGCGGGCGATCGACCTTCGGAGAGGTACTCGACGCGGCGAGCGCTCAGTCCCCAGCGGCGCTCGTTCCATTCGACCAGACCGGGGGCGAGGAGCACATCTGCCCCGCTAAGCGACGGCGCGGTCGGCCTCCTCATCGCCGTCGCAGCGGGTCGCCGCATCCCGGACGTGAACACGCCCCTGCGCGCCTACCGTCCCGAGGCTCTGCGAGTCCTGGTCGAGGCGGTGCCCGCGGACGCGACGGTGCCGCACGTACACTTCTCGCTCGCCGAGGCGCGGGGCGGTTTCCGCGTGCGCTACGTCCGCGTCGCCAGCATCCCGCGCCGCGGTGCATCCAGCACCGGCACCATGTGGGGCCGTGGCGGCGGGCTCCCCCTGCCACCGAAGCGCCTGCGCGTCTTCGTGCGCTCCGCCCTCAGCGAGGCCTGGCTCCTCTCGCTGCGTCCGTCCGCTCCGCTCCGGGCCGTCCGTCGTCCGGAGCCCGTGCGCCGATGAGCCGGCTGCGCACGGCCCTCTTCTGGGTGGCGGCCGCCGCCCTCGTGATCGGCCACGTCGCCCTCGCCTGGCACAGCCTCACGGTGTCCCGTTTCTGGGAGGACGAGGCGTTCAATCTGACCGTGCCCCGCAACCTCCTCGCCGGGCTCGGATACGCCAGTGACGGCGCCCTGTCCGGCTCGACGATCACGCCGTTCGACCCCCGCATCTCCACCGGGCCCGTCGTGCTCCTCCCAGTCGCGGCGCTCCTGGCGACCGGCATGGACCCGGTTCTGGCGGCCCGACTCGTGCCGCTCGCCTTCTGGCTGCTGCTCCTCGCTGGACTCGCGGTCCTCGGCCGTCGTATCGGCGGGCGGTGGGCGGCACTTCTCGCCGTCGCGGTCCCCCTGGCGTTCACCGCCGGCGCCGGCGTCTCCCCCATCCAGGGGCCTGCCGACCTGCTGGGCGAGATCCCCGCCGCGGCGCTCCTGGTCTGGGCTCTCGCCGTGCTCCCGCGACGGGCCTGGCTCGCGGGGCTTCTCGTCGGTCTCGCAGTGCAGGCCAAGCTCATCGCCGCGCTCGCCCTCCCTGCCTACGCCGTCGCGCTGTGGGTCCTCGCCGATGGCCACGGATGGGCACGCGTCCGCGACGCCCTGCACCGCGCCTGGCTGCCGCTCCTCCTCTCGGCGGTGCCGACGGCCCTGTTCGAGCTGGGGGCGCTCCTCGCTCTCGGCCCGGCCGGATTCGTGGAGCACCTGCGCGCGTTCGTCCGCTTCGTGCGCAGCGGCGGCCAGGCCGACGCCGCGACGACGGTGCTGCAGAAGCTCGGCACGCTCGCCGACTCCTGGTCGCTGCCGCCCGCCGCCGCGCTCCTCGGCGCTGTCCTCACCCTCGCTCTGGTGACGCTCGGCGTCGCCCGTCGCTGGCGCATCGCGACGGAAGAGGAACGTGTGGTCATCGCCTACGCTCTCGCGGCTGTCGTCGGCGCCCTCGCCTTCGTGACCTGGTGGGCGACCGCCTCGCGTCTGCCGCTGTGGGTCCGGCACCCCGCGCCGGGGATCCTCGCCTTCTTCCCGGTCCTCGCCGCCGTCGCGGTCTGGTCGGTCGCGCGGCTTCCCGAGCGACGCGCGTGGCGGCTCGGCGGGACCGTCGCGGCGGCCCTGGTCGCGATGATCGTCGCGGCGGGCGCGGTGCTGCACGTCGCAGGCACCGTCACGTCCCCCGGGCTGACGCTCGCCCAGCAGCGGGCCGACGTCGAGCCGCTGCAGGCCTGGATCGAGGAGAACGACGCCGAGTGGGTCGCGGCGGAGCGCTGGGGGTGGGCGGTGCCTCTGGTGGTGCTCACCGGCGCGCATCTGGGGCTTCAGGATGCGCCGTCGATGACCGAGGTACCACGACTCACCCTCGATGACTGCGCCACGGCGACGCTGGCCGAGGGGACGACGAGCCGCCTCTGCGCCGCCCGCTGAACGCGGCCTCCGGAGACGACGAACCGGTCGGCCGCCGAGGCGACCGACCGGTTCGGAGACGGCGGTCCTAGAGCGCGAGGCGCTCCTGCACGACCGCCGCGAGACGTTCCGCGTAGGTCCGGGCCGACTCGGAGTCGGCGGCCTCGACCATGACCCGCACGAGCGGCTCGGTGCCGGACTTGCGCAGCAGCACGCGCCCGGTGTCGCCGAGTTCAGCCTCGACATCGCGCACCGCCTGCTGCACGACCTCGTCCTCGGCGACGCGATCCTTGTCGACGTCGCGGACGTTGATCAGCAGCTGCGGGTAGACCGTCATGACCGATGCGAGCTCTGCGAGGGACTTGCCCTGCCGCGCCATCTCGGCCACGAGATGGAGACCTGTGAGCAGGCCGTCCCCCGTGGTCGCGTACTCGCTCATGATGACGTGGCCGGACTGCTCGCCGCCGAGCGCGTACCCGCCCTCGTTCATGTCCTCGAGCACGTAGCGGTCGCCGACGGCCGTCTGGCGCACCGTGATGCCGTGCTCGCGCATCGCGACGTGCAGACCCAGATTGCTCATGACCGTCGCGACGAGCGTGTCGTCGGTGAGACGGCCGCGCTCCTTCATCGACAGCGCCAGGATCGCCATGATCTGATCGCCGTCCACGACGTTGCCCTGCGCGTCCACCGCGAGGCAGCGGTCGGCGTCGCCGTCATGGGCGATGCCCACGTCGGCGCCGAGCCGGACGACGGCTTCGGCCAGGTTGTCGAGGTGCGTGGAGCCGACGCCGTCGTTGATGTTCCAGCCGTCGGGGTCGGCACCGATCACGGTGACCTCGGCGCCGGCGTCGCGGAACGTCTCGGGAGACACCCCGGAAGCGGCGCCATGGGCGCAGTCGAGCACGACGTGGACGCCCTCGAGGCGGTGCGGCAGCGAGCCGAGCAGGTGGACGACGTAGCGGTCCTCCGCATCGGAGAAGCGGTCGATGCGGCCGACGCCGGCACCGGTCGGGCGCAGCATCTCGCCATGCATGGCTTCCTCGATGCGCTGCTCGACGACGTCGGGGAGCTTGCGTCCGCCACGGGCGAAGATCTTGATCCCGTTGTCGGGCGCCGCATTGTGCGAGGCGGAGATCATCACGCCGAAGTCCGCATCGCGATCCGCCACGAGGAACGCCAGAGCCGGCGTGGGGATGACCCCGGCCTCGAGGACGTCGACTCCGGAAGAGGCGAGGCCCGCGGCGACCGCAGCGGTCAGGAAGTGCCCGGAGACCCGGGGGTCACGGGCGACGACGGCGGTGAGTCGCTTGCCTTCGGCTTTGCGAGCCTCCGCCGTACGGCCCTGGCCCAGGACGACAGCAGTCGCCTGGGCCAGGGTGAGCGCCAGGTCGGCGGTGAGGATGCCATTGGCGAGTCCTCGCACGCCGTCCGTGCCAAAGATCGGCATCGGAGCAGTGGACCTTAACGCTTCGAGTACTGAGGCGCCTTACGGGCCTTCTTGAGTCCGGCCTTCTTGCGCTCCTTGACGCGAGCGTCGCGCGAGAGGAAGCCGGCCTTCTTCAGGGTCGGACGGTTGTTCTCCGCGTCGATGCCGTTGAGGGCACGCGCGATGCCGAGACGCAGGGCGCCGGCCTGGCCGGAGTCGCCACCACCCGAGATGCGGGCGATCACGTCGTACGCACCGGCGAGGTTCAGCGCGGTGAACGGGTCGTTGATCAGCTGCTGGTGCAGCTTGTTCGGGAAGTAGTCCTCGAGCGTACGGCCGTTGACCGTGATGGTGCCCGAGCCGGGGACCAGACGCACGCGGGCGATGGCCTGCTTGCGACGGCCGACAGCGGCGCCGGGGACGCTCAGCACGGGGCGGGGAGCCGCCTCGACCGCGTCGGTCTCCGGGGTCGACGTCGAGAAGTTCTGGAGGTTTTCGGTGGAGTCCTGGATGTCAGCCACGAGTATGTCCTTAGTCTGTACGGCGCTTACTGGGCGACCTGGTCGAGGGTGTACGGCTGGGGCTGCTGCGCGGCGTGCGGGTGCTCGGCACCGGTGTACACCTTCAGCTTCGACAGCTGCTGGCGGCCCAGGCTGTTCTTCGGGAGCATGCCACGGATGGCCTTCTCCACGGCGCGGACCGGGTTCTTCTCGAGAAGCTCGGCGTAGGTGACCGACTTCAGGCCGCCCGGGTAGCCGGAGTGGCGGTAGGCCAGCTTCTTCTGGAGCTTCTGACCGGTGAGCGCGACCTTGTCGGCGTTCACGATGATGACGAAGTCACCCGAGTCGATGTGGTTGGCGAAGGTCGGCTTGTGCTTGCCACGCAGAAGCGTCGCCGCGTGCGAGGCCAGGCGGCCGAGAACGACGTCGGTGGCGTCGATGACGACCCAGTCGCGCTGGACTTCGCCAGCCTTGGGGGTGTAAGTGCGCGTCACGATAGTGCTGCTTTCTTGTCGAACGGAGGTGTTCGTGAATCCCACTCCGGGGTGGTTCGTTCCCTACGGGGAGGAACACGCCAGTGGAGGGCTCACGTTCGGATGTGCATCTTCCCCGCAGGCAGGGAAGGGCACCAAAGAGTCAGCATACGCCACCGGAACGGCATTCCCCAAACCCGCCCGGCACGGGTGTCAGTTCGGACGGACCGTCACGAGGATCGGGCGGTGGTCGCTGGAGCGCTGCGGCAGCGTGGTGATGCGCTCGATCTCGAAGCCGGACGAGGTCGCGAAGTCGTAGTGCCCGCGGAAGACCCGGTACCGCGTGTAGGTGTGGTCGTCGCTGAGGGACAGCGCGTATCCCTGATCACGCACCGCCTGACCGAGGTTCTCCTTGAAGACGGGGTAGTTGTAGTCCCCCACCATGAGCTGCGGCAGCCCCTCGCCGAGCGTCGCGAGCTCGGCGAGCGCCGCGCGGATCTGGTGCCGGCGCAGTGAGTTCAACGCCGTCAGGGGCGCGGCGTGGAATGACGCCACGATGAACTCGCCGCCGTCGTCGATGTCGCGCAGGCGGGCGCCGAGGACGCGCTCATGCGCGGGTTTGGCGATGCGGTCATGCAGCGACTTCTTCAGGCCGAGGGTGCGGATGCCGAGCAGACGATAGGTGCTCTCGCGATAGAAGAGGGCAAGGCCGAGCCTGTTGCCCTGCGTCGCGTCCGCCAGCACGAGACCGCCGATCCGATCCGGAAGCTCCGGGACATCGCACTCCTGGAGGCAGAGGATGTCGGGATCATGCTCATCGACGAGCGCCGCGAGCTCGCCGGCGGCGCGGTGCTTGCGTAGGTTGTAGGAGATGACCTTCATGATCGTCCCCACGCTACCCGCCCCATCTGTGCCCCGGCTCCCGATCCCGGCGATCAGTCGCTCTCGCGGTCGCGTCGGGCCCTGGTCTGGGCGGCTCTGGTGGCCAGGAGCTCCTCTGCCGGGTAGCCGACCTCCGTGAGGGTCAGCCCGCGGGCGGCGAGGACCTTGAACTCACTCGTCCGCGTGAGCGCATCGCGGAGCACGACGAGATCGCCGACGTTGAGGCGCCCCTCCCCCACAGCCGCACAGGCGCCGACGAGGGCCCGCACCATGCTGTGGCAGAACGCGTCGGCCTTGACCTCCGCGACGAGCACCCCGTCCGCGTCCCGCTGCCATCGGTAATCGAGCAGCGTACGGATGGTCGTGGCCTCCTCACGGGGTTTGCAGTAGGCGGCGAAGTCGTGGAGGCCGATGAGCGTCTGCGCCGCGGCGTCCATCGCCTTCGCGTCCAGCCGCCCCCGGATGGTGGTGGTGTCGAGCCGCCGCAGCGGGTCGTATCCGGCGAGGTCGTCGGCGAGCCGGTAGCGGTAGCGGCGCCAGACGGCCGAGAATCGCGCGTCGAACCCCTCGGGGGCGAGCGAGGACCGGGTGACCGTCACGTCGGGGTAGGCGCCGAGCACCCCGCGCATGCGCGCCGCGATGCTGCCGGCCGGGTCCTCGGCGGCGCGGCCGTGGCGCGCCTCGATCCGCGCCCACTGCGCCTCGTCGAGATCCACGTGCGCGACCTGTCCGCTCGCATGCACGCCGGCGTCCGTCCGCCCGGCGACGACGAACCGCACGTCGGAGCCGACGATCCGGGCGAGCGCCGCCTCCAGCGTCCCCTGCACCGTGCGGAGCGTGGGCTGCGTGGCCCACCCGCGGAAATGGGTGCCGTCGTAGGCGATGTCGAGCCGGATGCGCACGAGGCCAGCCTAGGACAGCCGCGTGCGCACCCCGTGCGTCAGATGCCGCCGTCGACCGAACGGATCATCGCGCCCGGCTCCTCCGGAACCATCACCTGTGTCTCCCGGTTCAGGCTCTCGCCCCGGAAGAACCGCTTAGACCGCGGGAAGAGATACCAGAGGAACATCAGGACCAGGCCGATCGCCAGCGACCCGATGCCGATCACGAACGTCCCGCCGATGCCGAAGAGCACGGTGTAGCCGTAGTCGACGTCCCACATGTCGATCGCCGACTGGACGAACGCCCCGGTGAGCAGCAGGGCGCCGACCAGCGGGAAGATCCCCTTGAAGAACAGGTCGCGAGCGGAGCGCCGCAGGTCGGCGCGGAAGTACCAGACGCAGGCGAAGCCGGTGATCGCGTAGTAGAACGCGATCGCGAGTCCGAGCGACAGGATCGAGTCCTGGAGGATGTTGTCGCTGATGAGGGTCATGCCCACGTAGTAGAGAGAGGCCACCACGCCCATGACGATCGTCGAGAACGACGGCGTCTTGTAGACGGGGTGCACGTCCTTGAACTTCGCGGGGAGCGCGCGGTACACGCCCATCGCGAGCGTGCCGCGGGCGGTCGGGAGGATCGTCGTCTGGGTGGACGAGATCGCCGAGATGATGACCGCTACCACGAGCACCCACCCGAACGGGCCGAGCAGGCCGTCCTTGATGGCGAGGAAGAAGTCGTCGGCGTTGGCCTCGTTGCCGAGTCCCGTGCCATCCTCGCCGAGTCCGGCGTACATCATCGCGGCGATCGTCACGGCGACGTACGTCACCAGGAGGATCACGCAGGTGAGCACCGCGGCACGGCCGGGAATGCGCTTCGGGTCCTTGGTCTCCTCGTTGAGGGCGAGGCAGGTGTCCCACCCCCAGTAGATGAAGAGCGCCAGGAGGATGGCCTCCGTGAAGCCCGACCAGTCGGTGAAGCCGAACGGGTTCAGCCACTCCCACGCGAACGGCGTGGCGTCGGGGGCGTCGCCGGTGAAGAACTGCCAGAGGGCGGCGACGACGAAGATCGCCAGCGCCAGGTACTGGATCGCGAGGAGCACGTTCTGGATGCGCTCGCCGATCTCCACGCCGCGCCAGCTCACCCAGGTCATGGCGGCGATGAAGAGCACGGCCACGACGACGACCCGCCAGTCGTTGTTCTCGAGGTCCTGTCCGATCAGCGACCAGAAGTAGACGGAGGCGATCTGCGCCAGGTTCGCGAGCACGACCATGCCGGCGACCGCGACGCCCCAGCCGCCCATCCATCCCACCCAGGGGCCGAAGGCCTTGGTGCCCCAGGTGAAGGTGGTGCCGCAGTCGGGGACGGCGTTGTTGAGCTCCCGGTAGGCGAAGGCGATCAGCAGCATCGGCACGAAGGCGATGATGAAGGCGATCGGTGCTTGGGCGCCCACCGCGAGCACGACGAAGCCGAGCGTCGCGACGAGCGAGTAGACGGGGGCCGTGGAGGCCAGACCGATGACGGTGGATCCCCACAGGCCGAGGGTGCCTGCAGCCAGGCCCTTGCCGTCGGGTCGTTCAAGGTGGATGGGCGTCGTTGCCATGCTCAGAACAGTACGGCGGGCCGCGGTATCCCGTCAATCCTTTTGTTTCGGCGACGGATTCCACGCGTGGTGTGGGGATATGCGAAGGATTCCGTGGGTCAGTCGCGAGCGAGCATTCCGTCGGCGTGCGCCGCCACCCACTCCATCAGGGGCAGCATCCGCTCCATCAGGTCGCGCCCCAGCGGCGTGAGGCTGTACTCGACGTGCGGCGGCACCGTCGGCAGCGATTCCCGGTGCACCAGGCCGTCGTCGGTGAGCGTGCGCAGGGTGGAGGCGAGCATCTTCTCGCTGATGCCGTCCACCTGTCGGCGCAGCTCTCCCCAGCGGTGGGTGCCGTCGGAGAGACATGAGAGAACCAGAACGCCCCACTTGCTCATGATGTGGTCCAGGACGACGCGCGTGCCGCACCCCTGATCGAAGAGGGCCGGCTGCGAATCGCGGATCTGCGCAAAACTCACCGTCATGTGGGTACCTTACCGAAAAGTGGGTACCTGCTGAAAGGAATGCTCACGACGGCTATCGGGGTTGTCCGGGGAGTCAGCTACGAAAGGACTCCCATGACCATCCTCGTCACCGGTTCGACCGGTCACCTCGGCCGCCTCATCGTCGCCGCCCTCCTGGAGCGCGGTGTCGAGCCGCAGGCGATCCGCGCCGGCGCCCGCGACCTCGCCAAGGGTGCCGACCTCGGCGTGCCCGTCGTCCGTCTCGACTACACCGACCCGGAATCGGTCGCCGCGGCGCTCGACGGCGTGGACACCGTCGTGCTCGTCTCGGGCTCCGAGGTGGGCCAGCGCGTCGCGCAGCATCGGGCGGTGATCGACGCCGCGAAGGACGCCGGCGTGTCGAAGTTCATCTACACGAGCGCGCCGAAGGCCACCACGAGCACCCTCGTCCTGGCTCCCGAGCACAAGGCCACCGAGGAGCTCATCGCGGCCGCAGGCCTCCCCGCGGTGATCCTCCGCAACAACTGGTACACCGAGAACTACGCCGCCGACCTCGCCCGCGCCACCGAGACCGGCACCCTCAGCGCCGGCACCGGAGACGGCCGCGTCGCCTCCGCCAGCCGGAAGGACTACGCCGAGGCCGCCGCGGCCGTGGCCACGGAGGATGGACACATCGGCGCCGTCTACGAGCTCGGCGGAGACGTCGCGTGGACCTACGCCGACCTTGCCGCCGCGATGACCGAGGTCACCGGCCGCGAGGTCACCTTCCTCCCGCTCTCCGCGGACGAGCAGCTCGCCGCGCTGCGCGCCGCCGGGCTCGATGAGGGCACCGCCGGCTTCGTCGTCGCCCTCGACGCCGGTATCCGCGACGGCGCACTGGCAGACACCGACGGCACACTCCGTCGCCTCATCGGCCGCCCGACGACACCGCTCGTCGAAGGCCTCCGCGCCCTGGCGTGAGGTGAGGAGCGCTGCCGGCCGCCGTCACGGGCGGCGGCGCTCCCCCGGCACCGGCTCCCCGGCGCTCTGCACGTAGGCGACGGTCAGCGTGAGCCTGTCGCGCCGCAGGCCGTCCGCGTGCAGCACGGCATCCACGGTGTCGCGGGCGTGCCGCAGCGTCGCGACGCTGCTCACCCGCCCGTCGACCCCGATCGCGGCCTCGACCGCCACGCCCTCCGGTGCCGCGGTGACGGACACGATCGGGTCGGCACCGCGCTCGACGCCCCAGGCGGCCGCCCCCGCACGCACGAGGTTCGAGACGAGCGATCCGGAGCGGTACACACCGCGC
Source organism: Microbacterium sp. NPDC064978 (assembly GCF_044543605.1). Classification (NCBI taxonomy): domain Bacteria; kingdom Bacillati; phylum Actinomycetota; class Actinomycetes; order Micrococcales; family Microbacteriaceae; genus Microbacterium; species Microbacterium sp. NPDC064978. The sequence goes on from NZ_JBITWF010000001.1 coordinate 1,250,707, forward strand.
ACACCCGAGCAGGCGCGCAGGGCGGTCTCGATCCGGATCGCGAGATCCGCGCGCTCCTCCTTCGTCAGCTCGGCGTCGGCCATCATGCCCCCTCCCTGACGTCGGTGATCGCGACGTCGATCGCCATGACCTGCAGCTCGGTGTGACGACGCAGCCGGACATCCACCTCGGCGCGCAGCCGGTCGGCGACGCTGCGGAGAGGGTCGCCGAGGCGCACGCTCGCGTCGATCATCACCCGCACGGGCGCTCCGGGCTCGGTCACGTCGCCGTCCAGTCGGCACCGGCCGACCAGAACCCCGGGGACGGCCTCCTCCGCGGCACGGACCAGTCCGCGCACGGCACCCTCGGTGATCGCCAGCTCCACGGCCGGATCGTCGGAGGCGAACGGGATACGGCGTCCTGCCTGGGCATCCATCGCGATGCCGCTGAGGATCCGGTCCACCCAGCTCTCGTCCACCGGCGCGGCAGAGGCCGCGTCGTCATCCATCAGCTCGCTGCCGAGGCCGCGCAGCCTCTCCAGGGCGTCGAGCGCGAGCTGGCATCCCGGAGACTCCTCGATCGCGGGGTTCCGCGGGGTGCGTCCGGCGTCCAGGTAATCGCTGAGATCCTCGATCGTGTGCCCGTCCAGGTCGGCGGGCTCGAGACCGAGGCGGCGCAGCTGGTCGTCCTCGTGGTGATCGGTCATCGCCACGCCTCCATCCGTGTGATCAGGAATCGCCGCGCGCGGGACAGCAGTCCGCGCACCGTGCTGACGGGGATGCCGAGCTCCTCGGCGATCTCGTCGTAGCTGTAGCCGCCCAGCTCCCGCAGCACCCAGCACTCGCGCTGGGCCTCGGGGAGCTCGCGCAGAGCGGCACCGAGGGCCGCGACACCCGCTCGCGCTTCGACGACCGCGGCGGGCGACGCCTGCGGCGGCACGGGCCGGTCGATCTCGTCCACGTCGAGGGCCGGCCGCGTCTGCCGCAGCCGGTCCACCGCCTTGCGACTCACGATCCGCATGAGCCAGCTCTTCACCTTGGCGGGGTCCTCCAGCTCACCGAACCGCTGCCACGCGGTCACGAACGCATCCTGCACGATGTCGTCGACCTCCGCCGATGCGTTCAGCATCCTGTGCGTGTAGGCCCTCATCATCGGCGTGTACCTGCGCACGAGCACCGCGAATGCGGCGACGTCCCCATCCATCGCACGGCCGGCGACGATGCGGTCCCCAGCCTGCTCCAGCGCCTCACCCCAGCGGTCGGCTGCCATTCCCCCACCCCTCGTTCACGGTTCCCCAGGCGTTCGGAGCCCGCGCCGCGTCGGATCGTGACGACCCGATGCGCGCAGGCGGAGGAGACGCCCGCACGGGCGTCTCCTCCCCCTCCGTCACTTGGTGAACGTGTCCTTGACATCCTCGGCCGCGTTCCTGACATCACCCTTGGCCTGCTCGGCCTTGCCCTCGGCGACGAGCTTGTCGTTGTCGGTGACCTCGCCGACGACCTCCTTGGCCTTGCCCGCCACCTTCTCGGCTGCGGCCTTGATCTTGTTCTCCGCGCTCATGGCGTCTCCTTTCCTCACACGACCCCGACGGTCGGGGTCGATGTCCGTGCGGCGTTCCGGCCCTCCGGCGCCGCGGTCCGTCCCGTCGCGAGCGAACGACGCATCCGCTGCCGCGACCGGAAGAGTTCCCGCCACCCGCGGTCGGCGACGTGCACGACGAGCGGCATGCGGGTACCGGTGAGGGCGTCCCACTCCTGCACCACGTCATCGACGGCCGCGAGCAGCCCGCCCAGAGCCGCACCGGGGCGCGGGGTCACCACGAGGCCGAGAGCGATCCCTCGCCCGACTCTCCGGCTCGTCAGCCGGGCCGCGAGCACGTCCGCCCGATCGGCGAGCGGCGCCGCGAGCAGCTCCTCCGCCACGCTCCGGTCGACGGTGGTCGTTCCTCCTCCGCCGACGAGGCGGAGGACGGTGCGCTCCCGCCGCGGCCGGCGGGTGAACAGGAAGGCCACGAGCAGGACCACGAGCAGTGCCGCAGCGGCGATCCCCACGATCGCCCACAGCGGCACGAAGCCCGCACCGGGGATGTCGAGGCCCCATGCCCCCGACCACGCCACGAGGCCGTCCGCCTGCGCGAGCACCTCCTCGAAGGGTGGCGGGAGCATGCCCGTGCCCCGCAGCCCCCCGGCGAGGAGGACGACGCCCCCGCTCAGAAGCACTGCCGCTCCCCCGAGGAGGACCGCGCGGTTCGCCGCCGTCCCTGCCGACGTCATGCGATCACTCCTTCCCGTCCCACCTGCACCCGCGGCGAGAGCCGGAAGCCGACCTCGTCCAGCACCCGGGCCGCTGCCTCCTCGGCGGCAGCCGCATCCACCGGCACCCCACTCGTCGGAGTGACCCGGATCAGCGCCGCGCGTCGGGCCACGGTCACGCCCACCTGCCCGCGCGGCATCCCGATCCGGCGTGCGACCGCGTCCGCGATGGCGTCGGCGAGCACACCGTCGTCGATCACGAGCGCTGCCCGCGTGTCGAGACGTGTGCGGCGCGCACGCCGGCCCGGAAGCACAGCGAGCGCGAAGAGGAGCAACGCCAGGAGGAGAAGCGCGACCCCGACCGCGATCACGGCCGACGGCATCTGCAGGAGCGCCGGGACGGGCGCGAACCAGGCGGCGGCCTGCGTGCGGAACCCCTCGTCGAGGGCCCACGCCGCCACCCCGACCAGCAACAGGGCGAGGACCAGGGTCAGCACCACGGCGAGCGCGATCGCAGGGCCCCGGCGCGTCGCCCTCGCCTCTCGGCGGAGGAGCCGCCGGGGTGTCGCGGTGTTCGTCGTCATGCCACTCTCCTCTCCGTCTCGCGTCGGACGCCGGAGAAGCGCACGTCCACCGCTCCCACGTGACGCGCTGCCAGGTCGCGCATTCCCTGCACGACGGCGTCGCGGACGGCGTCCGCCCGAGCGCTCACGGGATCGGTGCCCTGACGGCTCAACACGACCGGAACCTCCACGGACACCCGCAGATCGCCGCGACGGTCCGCGAGCTGAACGCTCACGTCGTCGGTGCCGACCCGAGCGGCATCCCGGACGATCCCCAGAGCGAGCCGGTGCAACGCGCGGGCTTCGACGACCGTGGCCCCCGCCACGGCCGCCGGCCCGTCCGTCTGTGCCACGCTCATGAGGACGATCGCCGTCCCCGCACCACGTCGGCGAGCGCCCGCACGTCCAGGCGACCGTCGACGATGCGGCCGACGACGGCGCCGACGAGCATCGCGAGGGTGACGAGCAGGAACGCCCAGAACCCCCAGACGATCCAGGTCAGCGCGAGCACCGTCGCCGCAGCTCCGCCGATCACCGAGGCGTTCACTGGACCCGCGCCTCCGGGGCCTCGTCGTCGTCCTCCGAGGGGATGTGCACGTCGTTGACGGTCACGTTCACCTCGGCGACGTCCATGCCCACCAGCTCCACCATGGCCCGGTGGATCGCGGCCCGCACCTGGTCGGCCACCTTCTGCAGGGACACCGGGTACTCCGCCACGATCGTCACGTCGACGGCCACCTGCTTCTCGCCGACCTCGACGCTGATCCCCTGCGCGAGGTCGGTCGTGTTGAGGGCGTCGCGGATCGCACCCATCATGCGCGCGGCGCCACCGCCGAGCGCGTAGACGCCGTCGACCTCCCGCGCCGCGATGCCGGCGATCTTCGCGACCACCGCATCCTCGATCGTCGTCTTCCCCGCCGCCCCCTGCGACGCCGGGACGACCTGAGCCTTGGGCTGGGTGCCCCCAGTCACGTTCGCCATCTCGAGCTCCTTCATCCGTGTGTCCACGCGGTTTCCGCGCGGGCCGTGTTCTCACGACACCACTAAGACGGTCGAGGAGCACAGAATGTCACAAACTTCTCGGAACGAATCTCCGCGCCTTCCTCGGCGGCGACTTTCAGTGCACTCCAAGGTTCAGAGTGCAAAGTTGCACTCTATGGAGAACAGTGCAGAATCCACGAGGGAGCAACGCAAGCGGCGGACCACGCGGGCACTCACCGAGGCCGCGCGCCGCCTGACGGCCGAGCGGGGCTTCGCCGGCTTCACGGTCGAGGAGCTGTGCGCCGATGCCGGAGTCTCCCGGCGCACGTTCTTCAACTACTTCGAGAGCAAGGAGAACGCCGTCTTCGGGTTCGCCGTGATCGACTCCCGCCAGGAGGAGCTCGAAGCGGTCTTCCTCGAGGGCGACGGCGATCTCCTGGACGACTTCGTGCAGCTCACCGTCGAGCGCTTCGCCCTCTTCGATCCGATCGAGCACGCCGCCGAGCTGTTCGCCGTCATCGAGCAGGAGCCGCGGCTGCTACGCGCGGCGTTCGAGCAGCAGGAGAAGCACGAGCGCCGCGACATCGCCCTCGTCGCGCGCCGCATCGGCGGTGCCACCGACGCGGAGCTCCGCGCCGAGGTGCTCGTCCACTCCGTCGGCGCGCTCGTCCGCCTCTGCATGGAGCAGCTGCTGCATCACCACTCCACCGAGCCGTTCGCCGACCTCATCGCCCGCCGACTGCGCCTCGCGCGCGATCTCTACTCCCCTTCACAGAAAGCCCACTGATGTCCGCCACCGCCACCGCGGATGCGCCCTTCCTCCTCACGAAGCGCCGCATCTGGATCATCTTCAGCGCCCTGATCGCGGGCATGCTGCTCGCGAGCCTCGACCAGACCATCGTGTCGACGGCGATGCCCACGATCGTCGGCCAGCTCGGCGGCGTCGACCATCAGGTCTGGATCACCACCGCCTACCTGCTCGCCACCACCATCGTCATGCCCATCTACGGCAAGTTCGGCGACGTGCTGGGACGACGGTCGCTCTTCCTCGTCGCCATCGCCCTGTTCACACTGGCCTCGGTGGGCTGCGCGTTCGCGACGGACTTCTGGATGTTCGTCGTCTTCCGTGCCCTCCAGGGTCTCGGCGGCGGCGGGCTCATGATCCTGTCGCAGGCGATCATCGCCGACATCGTGCCCGCCAACGAGCGCGGCAAGTACATGGGTCCGCTCGGCGCGGTGTTCGGCCTCTCCGCCGTCGCCGGACCGCTCCTCGGCGGTTTCTTCGTCGATCACATGACCTGGCAGTGGGCGTTCTACATCAACATCCCGGTCGGCATCGCCGCGTTCCTCATCGCCCTCGTGGCGCTGAAGCTCCCCAGCAAGAAGGCGGAGAAGCCGATCGACATCCTCGGCGTGCTCTTCCTGTCCGCCGCCACGACCTGCCTCATCTTCTTCACCGACTTCGGCGGCGACGCCGCGTTCGGCTGGGACTCGCTCGCGACCTGGGCCTGGGGCGCCGGGCTCGTGGTGTCGGCGACGGCGTTCGTCATCACCGAGTCCCGGGTGCAGGACCCGATCATCCCGCTCAGCCTCTTCCGCAACCCGATCTTCGTGAACGCCACGGCGATCGGCCTCGTCCTCGGCATCGGCATGTTCGCGGCGATCGGCTTCGTCCCGACGTTCCTGCAGATGTCGTCCGGCACCTCCGCCGCCGCCTCCGGGCTGCTGATGATCCCGATGATGGTCGGCCTCATGGGGACCTCGATCTTCTCCGGCCTCGCGATCTCGAAGACCGGGAAGTACAAGATCTATCCGATCCTCGGCACGATCATCACCGGTATCGCGATGGTCGCCATGACCACGCTGTCGGCGGAGACGCCGATCTGGTTGATCTGCGCATTCCTGTTCGTCTTCGGCGCCGGGCTCGGCCTCATCATGCAGGTCGTCGTGCTCGTCGTGCAGAACGCCGTCCCGGCGGGCGAGATCGGGACCGCCACGAGCACGAACAACTACTTCCGCGAGGTCGGCGCCTCGCTGGGGACAGCGGTGTTCGGCACGATCTTCACCACGCGTCTGACGGAGAACCTGCTCGGCGTGTTCGCCGGCGCCGGGGCGTCCCCCGAGGCCGCCTCCGAGGCCGCGTCCACGATCGACCCCGCCACGCTGAACAGCCTGCCGGACGAGGTCCGCGACGGCATCGTCACGGCGTATGCGGACGCCCTCGCCCCGGTGTTCTGGTACCTCGTGCCCTTCATCGCGCTCGCGCTCATCCTGTCGCTGTTCCTCAAGCAGATCCCGCTGTCGGATCAGGCGGGTCTCGTCGCGCGCGGCGAGGCGATCAGCGGCGAGGAGGCCGAGCGCCTCGAGGCCGAGCTCCGCACCGCCGGACGCGTCGATGCCGGACGCGCGGACGCCGAGCCGGGAGAGACCGGCTCGGCGTCCACGGGCAGGTAGCCCGCGCTAGGGGAGGTCGGCGACGTCGACGTCGTCGTCGTCCTCCCCACCGCCCGTCGCCGGAAGGTCGTCAGGCTCGGGGTCGTGATCGGTGGTGACGAAGTCGGGGTCGACGCCGATGGCCTCGATCTCCTCCTGGTTGTCCTGGCTGTTCGACGTGTCGGACATGGCGCCTCCTGATGTTGGGGATCCGGACGGCCAGTCTGCGCGGGGGCGCCGACGCGGCCGAGGGGGTTGACACGGCGTGTCGCCGCCGCACGCCCACTCGCCGGGGGCGGAGCCACCAGACTGGAGCTGTTCGCCCCCTCTCCCTCCCTTCTCGAGGAGCACCCGTGATCGACGCCGCACCGCACCGTTCCGCCTGGCAGCGCTTCTGGGATCGCGGAGGCTGGTGGCGCGCCCTCCTGCTCGCGGCCGTGTACTACGGGCTCTATCAGCTGCTCTCGCTGGCCCTCCTCCCGCTGGCCGCGCAGGTCGACGATCCGGCGAGTGCAGCCGGCGTCCTCGTCTACGACGTCCTGCCGATCCTCGTCGGGGGCCTCCTGCTGGTCGCGTTCATCGCCTCGCTCGGGTGGTGGCGACCCGTGTTCGGGCCCCAGCCCATCCGGGGAGCGGGGTGGATGTGGATCGCGATCGTCGCGGTCCTGCTGTTCAACGTCCTCCGTTTCCTCACGATCGAGGACGGCAGCGTCGGACTTCATGTTGTCGCGACCTGGCTGCTCGCGGGACTCGCCATCGGCTTCGCGGAAGAGGTGCTCACGCGCGGCCTCGTCGTGAAGATGATGCGGGACGCCGGTGCGCGCGAACTGGTCGTCGCGGTGGTCTCCGCCGCGATCTTCGCCGCTCTGCACGCGGGGAATCTCCTGACGGGCCAGGATCTGCTCCCGACCCTCTTCCAGCTCGTCTACACGTTCGCGTTCGGGATCTGCATGTACCTCGCGCTCCGGGTCACCGGGACGATCATCGCCCCGATCCTCCTGCACGCCAGCACCGATCCGAGTATCTTCCTGCAGACGCTGCACCCCGCCGAGGGCGGGCTCACCGCGGTCGCGGGGCTCGGCAACATCGTCGTGATCGTCGCGGGTCTCGTGCTGATGATCTTCATCCGTGGTCGAGTCGGGGCCTCCGCACCCGACACCTTCGCCCCGCAGCGCTGACCGCCAGGATCACACCGCACGCCAGACGGCGTGCGGGCCGACGGCCGCGATCGCGAAGACCAGCACGGCCACCCGGTGCGCATCGCCGACGGCCAGGGCCGCGTCGGAGGCACCGACGAGATCGTCGGCGACGCCCGCCACCATCGTCCGCGACACGACGGCATCGTCCATCTCGGCCACGCCGTCCGCGAGCCACCCCATGACGAGCCGGAGGGATCTCGTCCCGAGCTCGACCCCGAGAGGGACCGCAGGACAGCTCAGCACGTCGGCGACGGTCACGCCGTGTCGCAGCAGCCCGGCGAGGGCGCCGGTCAGCAACGCGCGCCCGTACCCTTCGGCGACCAGCAGGTCCCAGGACTCGTGCGGCGCGAGCATTTCGAGCCCGAGGGAATGACCGCGCCCGTCCGCGACGGCTTCCTCCAGGGCGCGCCGGGCGTCCCGGAACACGATGCTCGCACGGCGATCGGGCGCAGACACGGCAGACCTCGTCCCTCGATGCCCGCCATCTCGGTGGCCGGCTGGGAGGCCGACGCGTCACACACTCGAGGACGCTCCGCGCAGGGTGAGGACGGTATCCCGGCACTGAGGTCGGAGACGACAAAACCCCCGGAAGGTTCCGGGGGTTTCATTCTGTAGCAGGAGCGGGGCTTGAACCCGCGACCTCACGATTATGAGTCGTGCGCTCTCACCAACTGAGCTACCCTGCCGCACGGCATCCGCATCGCAGATGCGAACTCCGAGCCCCGAGTCAGGATTGAACTGACGACCCCTTCCTTACCATGGAAGTGCTCTGCCACTGAGCTATCGGGGCGTGCTGCCCCTCGCGGGGCAACCACACGAGAATACCATCACTGTGGCGTCCTCATGAAATCGAGACGGTCACTCCTCCGAGGTGAGAGACGTGCGTCCGGCGTTCTTCTTGAGCCACGGCATCGGGTCGATGGTCGTCCCGTTCACGATGAGCTCGAAGTGCAGGTGCGCGCCGTAGGAGCGGCCGGTGTTGCCGGTCTTGCCCACGATGTCGCCCACCTTGACCTTGTCGCCCGCCTTGACCTGCAGCGAGCCGTACTGCATGTGCGAGTAGTGGCTCGTGATGACGGAGCCGTCGATGACGTGGTCGATGTAGACCGTGACACCGTAGGCGGCACCCTGCTCGGTCGCGATGCGGACGGTTCCGTCGGCGATGGCCTGGATGGGCGCACCGTTGCCCGGCACGAAGTCGATGCCCTCGTGGAGGCGGCCGCTGCGCATGCCGTAGCCGTAGCTCATGCCGACGCCGACGAGGAACGGCCACTGGATGGCGGCATCCGGGTCGTTCGTGAAGATCTCGCCGGAGTAGTTGATGCCCTGCTCCGCGGCGACCTCGACGAGCGAGACGGTGCTGAAGTTGTCGCCGCGCGAGAGCGGCTCGTTCTGCACGCCGGATGGCGCGACGAAGGCCTGGATCTCGTCGTCCGCCGAGCCTGCTGCGTCAGCAGCCGCTGCGGTGACGAGGGAGGTCGAGGCGAGGGAGCCGCCCTGGGCGGCGGCGACCGCCTCCGCAGGAAGCGTCATGGACACGGCCAGGAGGCCGGCGAGGCCCATGGCTCCGACGGTGGCACCGGCCGTGAGGGCCTTGCGGATGCTGCGCGTGCGGCGAGGACCGACGGCCGCGAGGCCTGCGGTGTCGATCTTCGGCGCGGTCTGCGACGCGGCATTCGGGGCGAAGGCCGAACGGCGAGACGCCGACGACGTCGGGATGGAGCCGGTGGTGCGGAAGGCGCGGGAGGCGCGCTCGAAGGCGTCACCCTCGGCGTCGGCTTCGGCGACGAAGGGCTCCGACGCCGGGGCGATGTCCTCGACCGGAACCGTGTCCTCGGCCTTCTCGACGATCTCCGCGACGACGGGCACCGCGGGGACATCGGCGATGGCAGGCGCGGGAGCCGCCGCAATGAAGGGCTCCTCCGGCGCGACGGGCACCGGAGGGACGTCGGCCTGACGCTGACGCGCGGCGCGACGGGAGAGCGGGATGACAGCAGCGAGGGCGATCACGGTCTCCGCGTCAGCGAGGGGTGCCGTCGACCCGCTCGCCGAGGCCTCGGAGGCCGCAGTGCGAGGGCGGCTGGACCGGCGCGTGGGCGCAGCGGCAGCCTGGGGGTTCTCGAAGGGCAAAGCTAATCTCTCGGTCGTTCGTGATGCTCGGGGGCGCAATGACAACTATCACCTTCGGGTGGTGAAAGTAACGATCGGGTAAACACTACCCCGATCGACCTGTGAATGCCATGGATCGGTCAGGGTTTTTCCTCATCGAGGATAGCGCGGAGTCGGTCGTGCAGGGTCACGCAGCCCGCGATCAGGAAAGGCCGCGGCGATTCCCGATCGATCCGGCTGACCCGGCCACCCGCCTCCTGGACGAGCAGCGCGCCCGCGGCATGGTCCCACGGCTTGAGCCCGCGCTCGAAATAGCCGTCCAGTCGGCCGGCCGCCACATAGGCCAGATCCAGGGCCGCCGACCCCATACGACGGAGGTCACGGGCGATCCGCATCACCCGCCGGACCGTCGCGAGGTCGCCGTCGTGGGTCGTCGGGTCGTAGCCGAATCCGGTCGCCAGGAGCGCGCCGGCGTCGGTCACCTCGGTGACCGCGAGCCGGACGCCGTCCGACCAGGCCCCGTGGCCGCGAGCAGCCGTGAAGGTCTCCCCCACGGCCGGCGCGTGCACGGCCGCGGCCAGCGCCTCCCACTCGTCCGGCTCCGGCGGACCGCTGACGGCTGCGATGCTCACGTTGTACGCGGGGATGCCGTAGGCGTAGTTCACCGTGCCGTCGATGGGGTCGACCACCCAGGTGATCCCGCTGTCGCCGGTGGCCGCGCCCGACTCCTCACCGAGGAAGCCGTCCGCCGGTCGCGCCGCCTGCAGCCGCTCGCGGATGAGGGCCTCCACCTCGCGGTCCGCCTCGGTCACGATGTCGGCGAGCGACGACTTGGTCGCGGCGAGCCGGACACCCTCTCGGCGTCGGGTACGGGCGAGCGCGCCCGCCTCCTCGGCGATCTCCGTCGCCAGCGCGCTGAGCTCGAGAGCGTCGATCACGGTGCCGGGTGCGAGGGCGCGGGCGGCGGCGGCGGGAAAGCCGGGGGCTCACCCTGGCTGGGCGACGCGGGCTGCGGCGGAGCCGGCTGAACGGGTGCCGACGAGGGCGACGCCGGCTGCGGCGGCGCAGGCAGGTCGGGCGCGGGAGGCACAGAGCCAGGAGCTGGAGCCGGAGGAGCGGCGAAGTCCGGAAGGGCCGGGGCCGTCGGCGCGAGGGGCGGCGTCGCGACGGGGAACGCCGCGGCCGGCGCCTGACCCAGTGCCGGAGGGACCGTCGAGGGGTACCCCGTGTAGTAGGCGTTCCAGTCCGGGCTGCCGTCCGGGAGGACCGGGAGCGGCGTGATCCCATCGGCGTAGGTCGGCCAGGATGGGGCGGAAGCGACGGGACGGGCGGCGGGCGCCTTCTTCGGCGCGAACAGGGCGTTCAGCAGCGGAATCAGCGTGGTGCCGACGGCGACGAGGATCGTGAGGGCGACGACGATGCGCCAGTACAGCTCGGTGTAGTCGAAGGTGTTCGGGAACGCGAGGAAGAACACCAGCAGCGCGACGAGGACACCGAGGAAGACGATCGTCACGATGTGGATCACCTTCGTGAATGTCGTGACGTGGCGCTGCGCGGCACGGGTGAACAGCCGCACGTGGAGCAGTGCGAGCTGCAGGATCCCGATCACGAGCAGCAGCTGGAAGAACCGCTCCGCGCCGAAATAGAGGCCGTCTTCCGGAAGCCAGATCTTCACGAGGCCGACGAGGAGCGCGACGACCCAGGTGACCATGCTGGCGAGCTGGAGCCAGTCCGGCCGGTTCGGGGCGAGGCCCGCCTCGAGGATGGCGATTCCGGCGAAGGCGGCGAGCAGGAGGATCGTGAGGAAGGCACGACCGATGAGGCCGTTCTGATCACCGACCAGGACCCACACGACGCAGACCAAGGCGGCGGCGATGAGGGCGCCGATGGCGACCCACAGCGACCCCCTGATGAGCAGCGACATGTTCTTCTTGTCACCCTGCGGCTGCAGCCGGGCGGTGTCCGGATGGGACATGGGGATCCTCTCGTCGAGCGGCGATGCCTTCATCCTGCCACGCGCAGGCCCGCTTGTTCCGGCTTCCCTCAGGCGCGCGGAAGATCGGGAAACGATCGCGCTCTGGGGAGGAGGGGTCAGCCGGCCTTCTTCGCGGATGCCGCAGCGAAGGCCGCGACCCGCGCCTGCGCGTCCGGGGTCTCCAGGGCGGCGCCGATGGACCGGGCCTCCTCGCTCAACTGCTCGGCGAACGTGCGCTCCGGCTGCGACCGCACCAGCCGCTTGGCCTGTCCGTACGCGTCGGCGGCCCCGGCGAGCCAGAACCGCGCGACCTCCTCGGCCCGCGCACGGACCCGGTCGGCTTCCGTCCTGCCGTCCTCGCCTTCCACGACCTCGGCCACCAGCCCCCAGTCGAGGGCCTCCGCGGCGGTGAGCAGCCGGTCCTGCAGCACCAGCTGGAGGGCGCGGCGCTGGCCGACGGCCCGCGCGAGCTGCGCCGACACGGAGAGGTCGGGCGTGAGGCCGATGTTCGCATACAGGCTCCCGAGCTGCGACCGCGAGCCCACCACCGCGTAGTCCGTGGCGAGCAGGATGCCGAGTCCACCGCCGGCCGTCGTCCCGTGCGCGGCAGCGACCACGGGCACGCTCGACTCCGTGAGCGCGCGGATCCCGGTGTTGATGACCTCGGCCAGCGCGGTGATCTCCGCCCCGGACGACCCCATGGTCGTCGCCATGTCGATCACGTCGCCGCCCGCGCAGAACGCCGGTCCCGCCGCGTCGATGAGGATGGCCTGCACGTCCTCCCGCGATGTCGCCTCGACGGTCGCATCCCGCCAGGCGTACGCCAGATCGGCGTTGAAAGCATTGAGGCGGGTCGGACGGTTCAGCGTCAGCCGCGCCATCCCCTCGTCGACGGCGAACAGGACGGCATCACTCATGGCTTCTCCTTCGAGCACAGGCGGATGCCTCCAGGCTAGTCGCGCTCAGGAGCCGTCCCAGACGCGAGCGACGAACCGCTCCATGCGCCGCCGGGTGCCGTCGAGCCGGAAGTCGACCTGTCCCGCCGCCCGGATCTCGTTCGGTGCGAGCGGATGCGCCAGGCGCACGTTCTCGTGGCAGGACAGGTCGGCGCAGATGTAGGTGCCGACCGAGTCGCCGCGCTCCCCCGCCTCCCCCGTGCGCCGGGCGGCGAACAACGCCACCTGGTTGCCCGGCTGCATCGTGTGGCAGATGTTGCACATGCCGGAGCGCCCGCGCCCTGGTTCCGACGCCCGCAGCACCACGCCGACCACGCGCCCCTCGTGCGGGATCAGGACGTAGCCGCGCTTGCCGGCACTCGGGTCGCGCCAGGCGAAGAAGTCGAGGTAGTCCCAGTCCACGAGGAGGAAGTCGTGCGGCATCTCCATGACGCGCAGCTCGTCGGCGTCCGCGTTCACGAACGAGGCCCGGACGTCGGCTTCGGTGAGAGGTCGCATCGCTCCAGTCTAGGAACTCGGCACGGAGGTGAGGCCGGGAACGCGAGAAGCCCCCGCGAGCGGGGGCTTCCGTGGTGGCGAGTGAGGGATTCGAACCCCCGAAGTCGAAGACGGCTGATTTACAGTCAGATCCCTTTGGCCACTTGGGTAACTCGCCAGAGCGCACCCGTCCGACTTGAACAGCCAACCGGGGGCACGAAGAACAATCATACCTGCCGGATGCGGGCGCGAGAAATCGAGGCGTCAGCTCCCGTACACGCCGCGGTCGGCGGCGGCCAGCGACTCCGGCGTGCGCAGCAGCCCGCCCTCGGCGCGGCAGGTCGCGGCGGCCACATCCATCGCGCGCGTGAGCAAGGCCGTCCACTCCTCGGCCGTCTTCGGGCCGCCGTCCACCAGCCCGGCGGCGACGGCGGCGAGAGTCGCATCCCCAGCCCCCACGGTGTCGACCACGCGACCAGGGAGCGCCGAGATGGGAGCCGAGACCGACCCGCCGTCCGACTCGAGCACCGCGCCGTCTGCCCCGGCCGTCGCGAGCACAGCGGTGACTCCGAGGCTCCGGAGCCGCGCGCGCAGGGCGTCGAGGTCGCCGTCGTAGAGCACGGCGGCGTCGTCGGCACCGACCTTCACGAGGTCCGCCCTCGCGGCCAGCCGCTCGAAGCCGCGGACGAACTCTTCACGGTCGGACAGCATGCCGGTGCGCGGGTTCGGATCGATCGCCAGCCGCGCGCCCTCCACTGCGGTCGCGAGGGCGTCGACCTCCTCGGCGGCATCGAAGGGGAAGCAGCTCACGGCGACGATGTCCGCCCCGGCGATGGCGGCCCTCGCCTCGTCCGAGTACCGGATGGTCCGCTCCTGGGCCGCGCGGTTGAAGACGTAACTCGGCTCGCCGTTCGCGGCCCGGGTCACGACGGCCCGCGACGACCCGTGCGGCGCCGCGCTCGCGATCAGCCGCACGCCGTGATCGGCCAGGTACTCGCGGACGTGCGCGCCCGCGACGTCCTCCCCCACCATCGCGATGAGGGTGGTGGGGATTCCGAGCCGGCGCAGCCCGACCGCCACGTTCAGGGCCGCTCCACCGACGAACTCGCGGACGCCGCTGTCATCCCGGATCTCGTCGATCAGGGCGTCTCCGATGACGACGGCCGCGCCGCCGGGGGAAGTCTCAGTACTCACTCGCCGACCCTACCGCGCCGCCCGCGCCGCGAAGCAGCGCCGAACCGTGTGCATAACTCAGGAGACCTGGGCCTCCATGCCGTCACGAGCAGCCGACGGCGGCCTGCCGTCCCGGATCTCCTGAGTTGTGCACACCCGAACGGGCCGAGGGACGACGAAGGCCCCGGGGAGAACCCCGGGGCCTTCGTTCACTCACTCACTTCTCAGTTGTAGGTACCGGGGGTGATGTCGTCCGTCGAGAACGCGTCGAAGTCGACGTAGCCGAAGTCGCCGTCCGCGTACGCACCGTCGGATGCGAAGATCCGGTTCGGGTAGCGCTCGCTCTTGGCTTCCTCGGTGGCCTCGACCGTGACGTCGCGGTACTTCGAGAGACCGGTTCCGGCGGGGATGAGCTTTCCGATGATGACGTTCTCCTTGAGACCGACCAGCGGGTCGCGCTTGCCCTCCATGGCGGCCTGCGTGAGCACGCGGGTCGTCTCCTGGAAGGACGCAGCGGACAGCCACGACTCGGTCGCGAGCGACGCCTTCGTGATACCCATCAGCTCCGGGCGACCGGACGCGGGGCGCTTGCCCTCGGCCACGGCCTCGCGGTTGATCTGCTGGTAGCGCTTCAGGTCGACCATCTCACCCGGCAGCAGGGTCGTGTCGGCGTGATCGACGACGGTGACCTTGCGGAGCATCTGACGGACGATGACCTCGATGTGCTTGTCGTGGATCGGCACACCCTGCGAGCGGTAGACGCCCTGGACGCCGCCGACGAGGTACTTCTGCACCTCACGGGCACCCATGACGCGCATGACCTCCTTGGGGTCGAGCGTGCCGACCTGCAGGGGCTGACCGACCGAGACGTGCTGGCCGTCCTCGACGAGGAGGGTGGCACGCTTCAGCACCGGGTAGACGACGGGCTCGTCGCCGTTGTCGGGCGTCAGGATGACCTTCTTGGCCTTCTCGGTCTCGTCGATCGTGATGCGGCCGTCGGCCTCCGCGATCGGCGATGCACCCTTGGGGGTACGCGCCTCGAACAGCTCCTGCACACGGGGCAGACCCTGCGTGATGTCATCCGCCGACGCCGAACCACCGGTGTGGAAGGTACGCATCGTCAGCTGGGTACCGGGCTCACCGATCGACTGGGCCGCGATGATGCCGACGGCCTCGCCGATGTCGACGGTCTTGCCGGTCGCGAGCGAACGGCCGTAGCACTGCGCGCACACACCGACGGCGGAGTCGCACGTCAGGACCGAACGGACCTTGATGGTCTCGACACCGAGTCCGACGAGCTTGTCGATGAGTACGTCGCCCACGTCGTCGCCGGCCGAAGCGAGAACCTCGCCCGACTCGCTCACCACGTCGGAGGCCAGCGTGCGGGCGAACACCGAGTTCTCGACGTTCGCGTCGCGCACCAGCTCACCCTGCGAGTTCGGAGCGGCGATCGGGAGCTCGAGGCCCTTCGACGTGCCGCAGTCCTCTTCGCGGATGATGACGTCCTGCGAGACGTCCACCAGACGACGGGTCAGGTAACCCGAGTCGGCGGTGCGCAGAGCGGTGTCGGCCAGACCCTTACGGGTACCGTGCGTCGCGATGAAGTACTCCGCCACCGACAGACCCTCGCGGTACGAGGAGATGATCGGACGCGGGATGATCTCACCCTTGGGGTTGTTCACCAGACCACGCATACCGGCGATGTTCCGGATCTGCAGCCAGTTACCACGGGCGCCAGAGGACACCATGCGGTTGATGGTGTTGTCCTCCGGGAAGTGCGCCTTCATCGCGGCCTGCACCTCGTCGGTCGCCTCGGTCCAGATCTTGATGAGCTCCTGACGACGCTCGGCGTCGGTCGTGAGGCCCTTCTCGTACTGGGACTGGACCTTCGCGGCCTGCTTCTCGTAGCCCGCGACGATCTCCGCCTTGTTCGGCGGGGTGAGGATGTCGCTCAGCGCGACGGTCACACCCGAACGGGTCGCCCAGTAGAAACCGGCATCCTTGATGCGGTCCAGCGTGGCGGCCGTCTCGACCTTGGGGTACTCCTCGGCCAGCTTGTTGACGATCTGCGACAGCTTGCCCTTGTCGGCCTGCTCGCGCACGAAGGGGTAGCCCTTCGGGAGCGCGTCGTTGAAGATCGCCTGACCCAGCGAAGCGTCGACCAGACCGTGCTTCTCGTAGCCCTCGGGAGCCTCGCCCTCGAGGAAGGCCAGACCCGGGATGCGGATGCGGACCTTCGCCTGCAGGTCGAGCGTGCCCTCGTCGTACGCGAGCTGTGCCTCGCCGACGGAGCCGAACGCACGACCCTCGCCCTTGGCGCCGGCCTTGACCGTCGTCAGGTGGTGCAGACCGATGATCATGTCCTGCGAGGGCAGAGTCACCGGACGGCCGTCCGACGGCTTCAGGATGTTGTTCGACGCGAGCATCAGCACGCGGGCCTCGGCCTGAGCCTCGACCGACAGCGGCAGGTGCACGGCCATCTGGTCACCGTCGAAGTCGGCGTTGAACGCCGCGCAGACGAGCGGGTGCAGCTGGATGGCCTTGCCCTCGACGAGCTGCGGCTCGAACGCCTGGATGCCGAGACGGTGCAGGGTGGGTGCACGGTTCAGCAGTACCGGACGCTCGCGGATGATCTCCTCGAGGACGTCCCAGACCTCGGGACGGGTGCGCTCGACGGCGCGCTTCGCGGCCTTGATGTTCTGCGAGTGGCCGAGGTCGATCAGGCGCTTGATGACGAACGGCTTGAAGAGCTCGAGCGCCATCTGCTTGGGCAGACCGCACTGGTGCAGCTTCAGCTGCGGGCCGACGACGATGACCGAACGGCCCGAGTAGTCGACGCGCTTACCGAGCAGGTTCTGGCGGAAGCGACCCTGCTTTCCCTTGAGCATGTCGCTCAGGGACTTCAGGGCGCGGTTGCCGGTACCGGTTACGGGGCGACCGCGGCGGCCGTTGTCGAACAGGGCGTCGACGGCCTCCTGCAGCATCCGCTTCTCGTTGTTGACGATGATCTCGGGGGCACCGAGGTCGATCAGGCGACGGAGACGGTTGTTGCGGTTGATCACGCGGCGGTACAGGTCGTTCAGGTCGGAGGTCGCGAAGCGGCCACCGTCGAGCTGGACCATCGGACGCAGCTCCGGCGGGATGACCGGGACGACGTCGAGAACCATCGCGGCCGGGCTCATGCCGGTCTCGAGGAACGAGCTGACGACCTTGAGGCGCTTGATCGCACGGATCTTGCGCTGGCCCTTGCCCTCCGAGATCTGCAGACGCAGGTTCTCGGCCTCGGCGGCCAGGTCGAAAGCGGCCAGGCGACGCTGGATCGCCTCGGCACCCATGTATGCCTCGAAGTACTGGCCGAAGCGGTCCTGCAGCTCGTGGAAGACGTCGTCCTCCGGGCGCAGGGCCCCGACCTCGAGCGTGCGGAAGTCCTCCCACACGCGCTCCAGCTTCAGGATCGCCTCGTCGGCACCCTTGCGGATGAGCGACATCTCCTTCTCGGCGGCGTCCTTGACCTTCTTCTTGGCGTCGGCCTTGGCCCCCTCGGCCTCGAGGGCCGCGAGCTCCTCCTCCAGCTTCGCCAGGCGCTCCGCGATCTTCGAGTCGCGGCGGTCGCCGAGCGTCTTCAGCTCGAGACGGATGTTGTTCTCCTGGGTGCCCAGGTCGCGGTGACGGGCATCCTCGTCGACCGAGATGACCATGTACGCGGCGAAGTAGATGACCTTCTCGAGGTCCTTCGGCGCCATGTCCAGCAGGTAGCCGAGGCGCGAGGGCACGCCCTTGAAGTACCAGATGTGGGTGACGGGAGCGGCGAGCTCGATGTGACCCATGCGCTCACGACGGACGGAGCTCTTGGTGACCTCCACGCCGCAGCGCTCGCAGACGATGCCCTTGAAGCGGACGCGCTTGTACTTGCCGCAGGCGCACTCCCAGTCACGGGACGGGCCGAAGATCTGCTCTCCGAAGAGACCGTCCTTCTCCGGCTTGAGGGTGCGGTAGTTGATGGTTTCGGGCTTCTTGACCTCGCCGTAGGACCACGCGCGGATGTGGTCTGCGGTCGCCAGGCCGATGCGAAGCTCATCGAAAGTTGTGGACTCGAGCACTAGTTCTCCTGTGTCGGAAATTCTTTTTGAGAAGTCTGGGCTTCGACGGGCTCAGCGACCCGGTGGGTCCTGATCCCAGGAACCTGGGTCCCTGAGCCCGTCGAAGGGTTAGATCTCGTCGATCGAGGCGGCCTCGAAGCGGCTGGAGATGTTGATACCGAGTTCCTCTGCGGCGCGGAACGCCTCGTCGTCGGTGTCGCGGAGGTTGACCAGCGTGCCGTCGGCCGAGAGGACCTCGACGTTCAGGCAGAGCGACTGCATCTCCTTCATGAGCACCTTGAACGACTCGGGGATGCCGGGCTCCTGGATGTTCTCGCCCTTGACGATCGCCTCGTACACCTTGACGCGGCCGAGGATGTCGTCGGACTTGATCGTGAGGAGCTCCTGGAGGGCGTACGCCGCACCGTAGGCCTCGAGGGCCCACACCTCCATCTCACCGAAGCGCTGTCCACCGAACTGCGCCTTACCACCGAGCGGCTGCTGGGTGATCATCGAGTACGGACCGGTGGAGCGGGCGTGGATCTTGTCGTCCACCAGGTGGTGGAGCTTCAGGATGTACATGTAGCCCACGGAGATCGGCGCCGGGAACGGCTCGCCGGAGCGGCCGTCGAACAGCTGCGTCTTGCCGCTCGAGTCGATCAGGCGCAGGCCGTCACGGGTCGGGAGCGTCGAGTCGAGCAGACCGGAGATCTCCTCCTCGCTGGCACCGTCGAACACCGGGGTGGCGACCTTGGTGCCCGGCGCGGCCTCGAAGGCCTGCTGCGGCAGCTTGGCGGCCCACTCCGGGGTGCCCTCGACCTTCCAGCCCTGCTTCGCGATCCACCCGAGGTGGGTCTCGAGCACCTGGCCGAAGTTCATTCGACCCGGGATGCCGAGCGGGTTGAGGACGATGTCGACCGGCGTGCCGTCCGAGAGGAACGGCATGTCCTCGATGGGGAGGATCTTCGCGATGACACCCTTGTTGCCGTGGCGGCCGGCGAGCTTGTCACCCTCGGTGATCTTGCGCTTCTGGGCGATGTAGACCACGACGCGGCGGTTGACGCCGGAGCCGAGCTCGTCGTCGCCGTCCTCGGCGTTGAACTCCTTGACCGCGATGATCGTGCCCTGCTCGCCGTGCGGCACCTTCAGAGAGGTGTCGCGGACCTCGCGGCTCTTCTCGTTGAAGATCGCGCGGAGCAGGCGCTCCTCGGCCGACAGCTCGGTCTCGCCCTTCGGCGTGACCTTGCCGACGAGGATGTCGCCGGGGCGGACCTCGGCGCCGATGCGGATGATGCCGCGCTCGTCGAGGTCCTTCAGCAGCTCCGGGCTGACGTTGGGGAGGTCACGGGTGATCTCCTCCTTGCCGAGCTTCGTGTCGCGGGCGTCGACCTCGTACTCCTCGATGTGGATCGAGGAGAGGGTGTCGTCCTTCACCAGGTCCTGGCTCAGGATGATGGCGTCCTCGAAGTTGTAGCCCTCCCACGTCATGAACGCGACGAGGAGGTTCTTCCCGAGGGCCAGCTCGCCGTTCTCGGTGGCGGGGCCATCGGCGATGACCTCTCCGACCTCGACGCGCTCACCGGCGTTGACGACGACCTTCTGGTTGTAGGAGGTGCCCTGGTTCGAGCGGTCGAACTTGCGCAGGTGGTACTCCTGCGTGCCGCCCTCGTCGAGCATGACCACGACGCGGTCCGCGGAGACCTCGGAGACGACACCGGCCTTCTCGGCGGTGATCACGTCACCGGCGTCGATGGCGGTGTAGCCCTCCATACCGGTTCCGACGAGCGGCGAGTCGCTGCGGAGCAGCGGCACGGCCTGACGCTGCATGTTGGCGCCCATGAGCGCGCGCTGCGCGTCGTCGTGCTCGAGGAAGGGCACGAGCGAGGTCGCGACCGACACCATCTGGCGCGGCGAGACGTCGATGTAGCCGATCTCCTCCGGGAGGAACAGGTCGACCTCACCGCTGCCGCCCTTCGGGCGCGCGAGCACGTGGCTCTCGCGGAAGCGACCCTTCGCATCGAGCGGCGCGTTGGCCTGCGCGATGTTGTAGTCGACCTCCTCGGAGGCGGTCAGGTAGTCGATCTGGTCGGTCACGACACCGTCGACGACCTTGCGGTACGGGGTCTCGATGAAGCCGAACGAGTTGATGCGCGCGAAGGTCGCGAGCGCACCGATCAGGCCGATGTTCGGGCCTTCCGGGGTCTCGATCGGGCACATGCGGCCGTAGTGCGAGGGGTGGACGTCACGGACCTCGACGCCGGCGCGGTCGCGGCTCAGACCACCGGGGCCCAGAGCCGACAGACGACGCTTGTTGGTCAGACCCGCGAGCGGGTTGTTCTGGTCCATGAACTGCGACAGCTGCGAGGTTCCGAAGAACTCCTTGATCGCGGCGACGACGGGACGCACGTTGATCAGGGTCTGCGGCGTGATGGCCTCGATGTCCTGCGTGGTCATGCGCTCGCGGACGACGCGCTCCATGCGGGACAGACCGGTGCGGACCTGGTTCTGGATCAGCTCGCCGACCGCGCGGATGCGACGGTTGCCGAAGTTGTCGATGTCGTCGGTCGCGAGACGGATCTCGGTCTTCTTGCCGCCGCGGATGCCCTCGAAGGTCTCCTCGGTGCCCGCGTGCAGACGCACGAGGTACTTGATGGTGGCGACGATGTCCTGCACCGTCAGCACCGACTCCGTCAGCGGGGTGTCGAGACCCAGCTTGTGGTTGATCTTGTACCGGCCGACCTTGGCGAGGTCGTAGCGCTTCGGGTTGAAGTAGAAGTTGTCGAGCAGCGCGCGGGCGGCCTCGGCGGCGACCTGCTCGCCCGGACGCAGCTTGCGGTAGATGTCGCGCAGCGCGTCTTCCTTGGTGACGATGGTGTCCTTCGCGAGCGTCTCCTCGATCGAGGTGTAGCCGGCGAACTCCGCGAGGATCTCCTCGCTGGTCATGCCCAGCGCCTTGAGGAAGACCGTGACGGACTGCTTGCGCTTGCGGTCGACGCGGACGCCGACCTGGTCGCGCTTGTCGATCTCGAACTCGAGCCACGCGCCGCGGCTCGGGATGACGCGCGCCGACACGATGTCCTTGTCGGACGTCTTGTCGGGGGTCTTGTCGAAGTAGACACCCGGCGAGCGCACGAGCTGCGAGACGACGACGCGCTCGGAGCCGTTGATGATGAACGTGCCCTTGTCGGTCTGCAGCGGGAAGTCGCCCATGAAGACCGTCTGGGTCTTGATCTCACCCGTGAGGTGGTTCATGAACTCGGCCTCGACGTAGAGCGGGGCCGCGTACGTCTTGCCGCGCTCCTTGCACTCCTCGATGGAGTACTTCTCGGGCTCGAGGTACGGGTTCGTGAACGACAGCTGCATCGTCTCGCCGAGGTCCTCGATCGGGGAGATCTCCTCGAAGATCTCGCCCAGACCGCTGTTCTCGTTCACGTCGGTGCGACCGGCGGCCTTGGCCTCGGCCACGCGCGCCTTCCAGGCGTCGTTGCCGACCAGCCAACCGAAGGACTCGGTCTGCAGGGCGAGAAGGTCCGGGACCGTCAGCGTGTCGGAGATCTTGGCGAACGAGAGACGGGAAGCTCCGCGTCCGTTCTTGGTGGTGGTGGATGTGGATGCGTTGGGAGCAGCAGCCAAGGGAATAACCTCCGTGAGCCCCGCAGGGCTTCTCGATTCCTTTGTCGTCAGGTGGAGTGCGCTCAGAAGCTCACGAGATGCCGACCACCATATGAGGGCAGGGAGAAGCGAGCGCAACTACCAACTATAGACGCGATCTCACGACATGGCAAGCGCAATCCTTGACCAATCTTCCTCGCTGCGGTAATGGGACGGCCGAGACCCCGCCTTCGCGTCGAAACCCCGCCCTCGCCGGGGGGGCAGGGCGGGGTTTCGACGCGAAACCGGGGTCTCGGGTCAGGACGCGATGTTGAGCTCGTTGCCGGGGATCGAGGCGAGGAGGCGGCGCGTGTAGGGGTCGCGAGGGTTCGTGAAGATCTCCTCCGACGACGCGGCCTCCACGAGCTTCCCGTCCTTCATCACGCACACGTAGTCGCTGATGAGCCGCACCACCGCGAGGTCGTGCGAGATGAACAGGTAGCTCAGGCCGTACTCCCGCTGCAGGTCGCCCAGCAGCCGCAGGATCTGGTCCTGCACGAGCACATCGAGCGCCGACACGGGCTCGTCGCACACGATGAGGTCAGGCGACAGGGCCAGTGCCCGCGCGATCGCCACGCGCTGACGCTGCCCGCCGGAGAGCTCGGACGGGTAGCGCCGCAGCATCGACTGCGGCAGCGCGACGTCGTCCAGGAGCTGCCGCACGCGCTTGCGCCGGTCCGCTCCGCTCCCCCGCTTGTAGAACTCCAGCGGCTCCGCGATCAGCCGCTCGATCGTGAACATGGGGTTCAGGCTGGAGTACGGATCCTGGAAGATGGGCTGCACCCGCTGCCGGAAGTCCTTCGTCTCCGCGCGGCTCAGGGTCGAGATGTCCTTGCCCTCGTAGCGGATGAGGCCGCTCGTGGGCTCGATCACCTTGAGGAGCATGCGCGCGGTCGTGGTCTTGCCCGACCCCGACTCCCCCACGATCGCGACGGTCTCGCCGCGCGGGATCGCGAGCGAGACGCCGTCGACCGCGACGAAGTCCTCGTGCTTGCCGCGCACGGGGTACACCTTCGTGAGGTTCTCGATCTCGACGATGTTGCCCTTCGACGAGCTCAGGGACCCGGGGGCCGACGAGCTCAGGGCCCCAGGCTCACGGTGGGTCGCTGAGCCTGTCGAAGCGCCCTCCTGGGTCGCTGACCCAGCCTCCTCCTGGGTCGCTGAGCCTGTCGAAGCGCCCTGCACGAAGGCTTCCGGGCGCAGCCGTGCCACCGCGACCGACGGCGCGGCCTTCACGAGCGACTGGGTGTACGGGTGCTGCGGATCCTCGAGGATCTGCCGCGCGGGACCCTGCTCGACGACCTTGCCGCGGTGCATCACGATCACCCGCTCGGCCCGCTCGGCGGCGAGCCCGAGGTCGTGCGTGATGAGGAGCACAGCCGTGCCCAGCTCCCTGGTCATCTCGCCGATCTGGTCGAGGATGGTCTGCTGCACCGTCACGTCCAGGGCGCTGGTGGGCTCGTCCGCGATGAGCAGCCGCGGCTTGCACGCCAGACCGATCGCGATGAGCGCCCGCTGCCGCATGCCGCCGGAGAACTCGTGCGGGTACTGCTTCGCGCGGCTCTCCGGATCCGGGAGGCCGGCGGCGGTGAGCGCCTCGACGACCTTGGACTGCACGTTCTGCCGGGTGGCGAGGCCGTGGGCGAGCAGCGTCTCGGCGACCTGGGTGCCGATCTTCGCGACCGGGTTGAGGTTGGACATGGGGTCCTGCGGCACGAGGCCGATGTCCCGTCCGCGGATCGACCGCAATTCGTTCTCGGAGGCGCGGGAGATGTCCCTCCCGTCGAGTCTGATGCTGCCGGCGGCCACCTTCCCTCCGCCCGCGAGCAGCCCGATGATCGCCATCGCGGTGGTCGACTTGCCGGAACCGGACTCGCCGACGATCGCCACGGTCTCCCCGGGGCGGATCTCGAGGTCGACGCCCTCGACGGCGTGCACGACGCCGTCCATGGTGGCGAAGTCCACCGCCAGGCCCTCGACCGACAGCAGGGGCTCGTCCGCCATGCCGCTCTCCTTCGCGGCGCGCACGGCGCCCTCGTCATGGATGTTCATCGTGCCCTCGTCCTCGGGTCCATGGCCTCACGCAGCGCCTCGCCGAGCAGGGTGAAGCCCAGCGCGGTGACGGCGATGCAGATGCCGGGGAGGAACGCCAGCCACGGGGCGATCGCCAGCTCGGCCTGTGCGTACGTGAGCATGCGGCCCCACTCGGCGGTCGCGGGCCCGCCGCCGCCGAGACCGAGGAACGACAGCGCTGCCGCGTCGATGACCGCGGTCGCGAGGGTCAGGGTGCCCTGCACGATGACCGGACCGATGGCGTTCGGGAGGACGTGCGACATCGTGATCCGGCCGCGGCCGAGGCCGAGTGTCTGCGCCGACAGCACATAGTCGCTGGAGCGCTGCTGAAGCATGGACGCCCGCAGCAGGCGCGCGAAGATCGGCACCTGGGAGGCCCCGATGGCGATCATCACGGCGTACGGCGTCTGCCCGAGGATCGCGGCGATCGACACCGCCAGCAGGAGGTTCGGCACCGACAGGATGATGTCGACGACGCGCATGATGACCGTGTCGACCCAGCCGCCGAACGTGCCGGCGAGGAGTCCGAGGATCATGCCGCCGACGAGACCCATCGCGGTGGAGACGACGCCGATCAGCAGCGACGCCTGCGCGCCCCAGATGAGCTTCGACAGCACGTCGCCGCCGAACCGGTCCAGACCGAGTGGGAACTGCGGCAGCTCCCCCGGGCCGGGGATGTGCGTGGGCGTGATCTCCTTCGCCCCAGGGAGCGCGGTCTCGGGGTACGGAGCGAGGACCGGCGCGAGCACCGCGACGAGCAGGAAGAGGAGCACGATGACGGCGCCGATCCACGCCGTCGGGTTGTGCCGGAGCCGGCGGAAGACGTCGCGCCAGAAGCCGCCGCCGCCGTCCTTGAGGTCGGCCTGGGCGATCGCGACGGTGTCGATGCTCCCGCCGCTCTCGGCGGACGGGCCCTGTGCGGGTGGGAGGGCGATGCTCATGCGAGCGCCTCCTTTCGGATGAGGGAGGAGGACATCACTGCACTCTCACTCTCGGATCGATGAAGCTGTACGACACGTCCACGGCCAGGTTGATGAGGGCGTAGGCGATCGCGATGAAGATGATGAACCCCTGCAGCACCGGGAAGTCGCGCGTGAAGATCGCCCGCGCGAGGAACGACCCGATGCCGGGGAAGGCGAACACCGTCTCGGTGAGCACCGCCCCCGAGATGAGCAGTCCCGTCTGCAGACCGATCGTCGTGATGACCGGGAGCATGGCGTTCCGGAGGATGAACCGGCTGCGCAGGGTGGCGGAGCCCACGCCCTTCGCCCGCCCCGTCCGCACGTAGTCGGCGTTCTGCACCTCCAGCACGCTCGCCCTGGTGATGCGGACGATGATCGCGAGCGGGATGGTGCCGAGGGCGAGCGCCGGGAGGATCAGGTGGAGGATCGCATCCCACGCGGCGTCGAACTCCCCCGTGATGATGCCGTCCCAGACGTAGAAGCCCGTGGGATGGGTCGCATCGATCCGTGGATCCTGCCGACCGTCCGAGGGCAGCCAGCCCAGCTGCACGGCGAAGACGTACTTGAGGATGAAGGCGAGGAAGAACACCGGGATCGTGATGCCGATGAGGCTCAGCACGACCGACGCGTGATCGGTGAACTTTCCGTGGCGACGGGCCGCCCAGTATCCGAGCGGGATGCCGACCCCGATGGCGAAGATGAGCGCCGCGACGCTCAGCTCGATCGTCGCGGGGAATCGGCGGAGGAACTCCTCCGTGACCGGCCGGTTGGTCTGGATGGACGTACCGAAGTCGCCCTGCAGCAGCCGGGTGACCCAGATGAAGTACTGCTCGATGAGGGGCTTGTTGAAGCCGTAGAGCTCGTTGACCCTGGCGATGGCCTCCGGGGTGGCCTTCTCGCCGAGGAGGGCGACCGCAGGGCCGCCGGGGAGGGCCCTGACCCAGGCGAACAGCAGGATGCTGAGCCCGAACAGGGTGGGGATGAGGAACAGCAGTCGCCTGCCGATGGTGCGCAGCACAGAGTTCTCCGTCGATCAGAAGGTACGCCGTGCCCCGGTTCCGCAGGAGCGGAACCGGGGCTCGGCATATCAAATGGTCAGGCCTACTTCGTGAGGACGATGTCCGTGAAGACCTCGTCGTTCACCGGGCTGGCGGGGTAGCTCTCGACGCGCGGGTCGAAGGCGAGCGTCGGCGCCGGGTGCGCGAGCGGGACGCCGGGGATGAACTCCGCGACCATCTCGTTGATGTCCTCGTACAGCACCGTCTGGTCGTCGAGGTTGGAGACCCCGCGCGCCTCGGTCAGCGCCTGGAACAGCTCCGGGTTGTCGAAGCCCCACTCGGAGCTCTTCTGGCCGAAGAAGACGCCGACGAAGTTGTCGGTGTCGTTGTAGTCGCCGGTCCAGCCGAGCAGGTGGATGCCGTGGTCGGCGGTGCCGGTGGTGCGGTCGAGGTACTCGACCCACTCCTCGGAGACCGGGGTGGTCTCCACGCCGACCTCGGAGAGCTGCGACGACAGGACGGTGTAGATCTGCTCGGGGTCCGGCATGTACGGACGCGAGACGTTGACCGGGTAGTTGAAGTCCAGCGCCAGCGGGTTCGCCTCGTCGTAGCCCGCCTCCGCGAGGAGCTCCTTGGCCTTCTCCGGGTCGTAGTCGTAGGTCGTGACCTCGTCGTTGTAGCCGTTGACCACCGGCGGGACGAACTGCGTCGCCTTCTCGGTGCCCTCCGGGAGGACCTGACTGATCAGGGCGTCCTTGTCGATGGCGTAGGACAGCGCTTCACGCACCTTCGGGTCCTGCAGCTCCGGGATCGCCTGGTTGAAGGCGAGGTAGAGGATCGTGAACGGAGGACGCGACACCATGGTGAAGTCGTCCTCCTCCAGCGCCTTCGTGTCGGCGGGGCCCACGAGGTCGTAGCCGTCGATGGAACCCGACTCGAGCGCCTGGCGACGGGCCGTCGGGTCGTCGATGGTGCGGAAGATGATCTCGTCGATCTGGCCGGCCTCGCCCCAGTAGTCGTCGTAGGCCTTGAGCGTGACCTGCTCGCCCGGTGCCCACTCCTCGAACTGGTAGGGGCCGGTGCCGACCGGGTGTCCCATGGCGTACTCGGAGAGCTGCGGGGCCTCGGCGGTGCCGCCGACCTCGTCGGCGCCGAACTCCTGCATCGCCGAGGGGCTCTGCATGCCGAAGGCCGGCAGCGACAGCGAGGCGATGAAGCCGGCGAACGGCTTGTTCAGCTCGATGGTGACGGAGTTGTCGCCGTCCGGCGTGCACGACTTGTAGACCGCGTCCTCCGGGTTGGAGGCGTAGCCCTTGAAGAGCTTGTTGTAGTAGTACCCGAAGGCCTCGGAGGCGGCGAGACCGGTCCAGTTGTACCAGCGGTCGAAGTTGGCACAGACGGCCTCGGCGTTGAACGGGGTGCCGTCCTGGAAGGTCACACCCTCCTTCAGCGCGAAGGTGTGGGACATGCCGTCCTCGGACGACTCCCACGACTCCGCCAGCAGCGGTGCCGGGTCGGCCGTGCCGGGTTCCGTGCCCACCAGACCCTCGAAGATCTGGCGGGAGACGCGGAAGGTCTCGCCGTCCTGCGCGAACGCCGGGTCGAGGCTCGCGGGATCCGAGGAGGCGGCGAAGACGAAGGTGCCGTCGACGTCACCCGATCCTTCCGACCCGTTGTCCCCGCGCTCGCTGGCGACGCATCCGGCGAGTGCGAGAGCGGCGATGGTCGCTCCGGTGACGGCGGCGAGTCCTCGCCGAGGCATGGCTGACTGGTGCATGTGTGTATGACCTTCCCTGTCGGGCGCTTCCTTGCGCGTCTCCGGGCATCGTCGCCGCGGAGACGGTGATTCCTCGAAGGTACCCAGCGGCCCGGCGGATGCCAAGAGTCCGATGTTGCGATCCGGTATCGACGCGGGGCCGCCGTCGATCCGGTAATGTCCAGAACGTGCCGGACACCACTCCCCTCGTCGTGTGCCTGGGCGAGGGCCTGGTCGCCCTCGTCTCCGCCACCGCCGGGCCGCTCGAGACCTGCCGCACGTTCCACCGCTCCCTCGCCGGGGCGGAGTGGAACACCGCGATCGCACTCGCCTCCGCCGGCATCCGGACCGCGGTCGTGTCCCGTCGGGGACGACGGGTTCGGACGGTTCCTCACCGCCGAGCTCCGTGCGCACGGGGTCGACGACCGCGCCGTCGAGGTCGACCCGGTCGCGCCGACGGGGCTCTACGTCAAGGAGCTCTCGCCGCGGACGGACGGCGCCGTGGACGGGACCATGCACTATTACCGTGCGGGGTCGGCCGCGGCGGCGCTGTCACCGGGTTCGCTGGAGTCGCCGGTGGCGACGGAGCTGCTCGCCGCGGCAGCCCTCGTGCACACCTCCGGCATCACGCCGGCGCTCTCTCCGTCCGCACGCGCCGCCCAGGAGGCCCTGGTGGCGGCGCCCCGACCCGGCCGCCTCGTCAGCTTCGATCTCAACTGGCGCCCCGCGCTGTGGCGGGGGCGGGAGGACGAGGGGCGTGCCCTGCTCACCGACCTCGCCCACCGCGCCGACATCGTCTTCTGCACCCGGCCGGATGCCGAGGCCGTGTTCGGGACGAGCGCGCCGGACGACCTGCGGACGCTGTTCCCCGAGCCGCGGTACCTGGTCGTGACCGACCCCGCCGGTGCCGTCGCGTTCGACGGCGCGGAGCGCGCGGCCAGCGACGCCCTCGACGTACCGGTCGTGGAGACGATCGGAGCGGGCGACGCGTTCGCCGCGGGCTTCCTCGCGGGCGTCCTGACCGGTCTGACCCTGGGTGGGAGCCTGGCCCGCGCCCACCGCATCGCGACGCGCGCGATCACCAGCACGCGGGACCACGTCGACTGACCGGGCGACCTCAGTCCGCGTGACGTCCACGCCGCGGCGGGACCGCGTCGTGCGTGCGCTGCAGCGACACCGCGACGTGCTCGCCCCGGTGCTGCACGATCCGCACGAAGAGCACATCGATGAGCGCGAGCTGCGCGATGCGGCTCGACATGGCGGCCATCCGGAACGGCGACTCCTGGGCCTGGCTGAGGAGCACGACGTCGGCGATGGCCGCGAGCGGGGAGTCCGCAGCGCTCGTCACCGCCACCGCGAGTGCACCCGTGGCCCGCGCGACCTCCAGGGCGCGGACCGTCTCGGCCGTCTCGCCGCCGTGTGAGAAGGCGATCGCCACGTCGGCGGACGACCGCAACGAGGCCGCGGTGATCGCGAGGTGCGGATCGGCCGAGTGGGTCACCGAGCAGCCGATCCGGGACAGCTTGAGCTGGAGATCCTGGGCGGTCAGCGACGACGCCGCCTGCCCGAACAGGTCGATGTGCCGGGCGACGACCACCGCCCGCGCGACCCGGTCGAGGGCGTCCGCGTCCAGGGCCCGTGCCGTCTTCTCGATCGCGTCGATCTCCTGCGCGGCGAGCTTCGCGGCGATCGCGGCCGGCCCGTCGTCCCGGTCGATAGCCGTGGAATCGAGTCCGAAGCGGGCCTGCTGCGCCTGTGCGAGGGTGACCGCGCGGGCGACGGCCACCCGGAGTTCCCGATAGCCGCTGTAGCCCAACGACTGCGCGAACCGGGCGACGGTCGAGAGCGAGGTCTGGCAGAGCTGCGCGAGGTCGTTGATCGCGAGGTCCACCACGAGGGTGGGGTCCCCGAGGATCCTCTCGGCGACGCGTCCCTCCGCCGCGCTGAGCTTGGGGAGGGAGCGTCGCACCACGGCCAGAACGTCGTCGTCCATGCGCTGATCCCGTCTCAACCGGCGGCGGTCGTCCTCTGTCGGGGCACGAAGCGGCCGAGGAGCGCGTCCCGCGCGGTCTGAGCGCCGAGCCGGCTGGCGGCGCCGACCTCGACGGTGGGCAGCGGCAGCGGCTCCTGTACGGGCAGGCCGACGTTCACCACGACCGCTCCCGGATCCCGGAGCGCGGTCCGCTCGATGAGTGCGCGCTGCGCCGACTCCGCATCCGGCCGGTCCACGAGGACGACCGTCGTGCCGGTCGCCGCGGCGACCTCGTCGATCACGGCGTCCTGCTCGTCCACGGTGCGCGCGGCCACGTCGAGCCGCACCCGGACGCCGTCTCCCGCGAGCGCTTCGGCCACGTAGGAGGCGGCGCTGTCCACCGCGAGCGTCGAGCGACGTCGGGCGTCGATCACCGCCAGGGCGTCGGCGGCCTCGGGTGCGACGCCGGTCAGCGACACGGACCGACGGACGATCTCGGCGGCGTCGAACGCGGCGATCTCCTCGTCCGAGGCATCGCTCGTGCGCAGCCGGGTGGCGAGGGCCGACACCCGCGCGGCGGCCTCCTCGACGCGCTCCCGGGAGAGCGAGCCGTCACGCAGCGCGGCCACGATCCCGTCGCGGGCGGCGAGGAAGTCGCGGCGGTCCTGGTCGGGAAGGGCGGCGTCGCCGGGGTTGGTCGGGTTTCCGATGCACAGGAGGTCGGCGCCGGCGGCCAGAGCGAGGGCGGCGCCTCCTCCCAGCCCGACGGTCTCGCGGATCGCGGCCATGTCCAGCGCATCGGTGATGATGACGCCCCGGAAGCCCCACTCCCGCAGCATGCCGAGCACACGCGGGTTGAGGGTGGCCGGCTGCGCGCCCCACGCGGGAACGACGATGTGCGCGGTCATGATCGCGTCGACGCCCGCCTCGACGGCCGCCCGGAACGGCTCGAGGTGCACGCGCTCGTACTCGGCCACGTCGAGCGCGATCTCGGGAAGCGCGTGGTGCGAGTCGAGGTGGGTGTCGCCGTGACCGGGGAAGTGCTTGACGCACGCGGCGACGCCGCCGTCCTGGATGCCGTCGACCGTGGCGACGACGTGGCGCGTCACCAGCGCCTCGTCGGATCCGAACGAGCGCACGCCGATGACGGGGTTGCGCGGGTCGGTGTTGACGTCGGCGACCGGACCGAGCACCACGTTCGCACCGACGGCGCGCACGCGACGGGCGAGTTCCGCGCCGGTCCGCTCCGACGCGACCACGTCGTCGAGGGCACCGAGCTGCGCGGCGCCGGGAAGGGTCGAGCCGCTCCCGGACTCCAGCCGCGTGACGCTGCCGCCCTCCTCGTCCACGCCGATCAGGGCGTCCGGGTTCGCGTCGAGGATCTGCGCACTCAGCGCGGGCAGTCCCTCTCCGACGTTCTGTCCGAAGTACACGACTCCGGCCAGGCCGTCGCGCAGCTCCTCCACGAGCCAGGCGGGCGCCGTGGTGCCGAGGAACCCGGGCCAGAGCACGCCGTTCGCGAGGCGCTCGAGCTCGTCGGTCATCCCTTCACCGCTCCCGCGACCATGCCGGCGGAGAGCCGGCGCTGCACGATGACGAAGAAGATCATGACGGGCACGGTGATGATCGTGGAGGCGGCCATGATGCTGCCCCAGTCGTTCGAGTACAGGCCGAAGAACGACTTGAGCCCGATCGAGACCGTGTACTGGTCGGTCTGCGCGCCGAGGATCGTCATGGCGAAGATGAACTCGTTCCACGCCGTGATGAAGCTGAAGATGCTCGTCGCGACGAGGCCGGGCATCACCAGGGGCAGCAGGATGGAGCGGAACATCCGCCACCAGCTCGCGCCGTCGATGTAGGCGGCCTCCTCGAGCTCGACCGGGACGGCCGCGACGAAGCCGCGCAGCATCCAGATGCCGAACGCGAGCGACAGCGCCACGTAGACCACCATGAGGCCGATGATGCTGTTCAGCAGGCCGAGGCTCTTCACCTGGAGGAACAGCGGGATGACCAGGGCCTCGAGCGGCACCATCTGCACCACGAGGATCATCATCAGGACCGTGGTGCGGAACTTGAAGCGGAACCGCGCCACGGCGACCGCCGCGAGCAGGCAGACGATCGCGCTGACGAGCACCGTGACGAGGGCCACGATGGCGGAGTTGCGCAGGTAGGTGCCGAAGCCGCCCTCGGTGAGCACGAAGGCGAAGTTGTCCCACGTGAACTCCTGCGGGAGGAGCGACTGCCCACCGCTGGAGGCCTTGCCGTCGAACGCGCTGGAGACCATCCAGTAGACGGGGAACAGCGTGAAGATGAGGACGGCGGCGACGCCGATGCCGAGTCCGATGCGCGACCGGAGCCTGGGGCGGGGGTTCACAGCTCGTCCTCCTTCATGAGGGAGCGGATGTAGACGATCGTGATGCCGATCAGCACGAGGGTCAGCAGCACCGCGAGCGCGGCGCCGAACCCGTAGCGGTTCTGACCGAACGACTCCACGTACGACCACACGCCGAGGTTGAGCACCTGACGGTTGCCGCCGCTGCCGCCGGGCATGAGGTAGACCTGCGCGAAGACCTTGAAGTCCCAGATCGTCGACAGGATGATGACGACGGAGAAGACGGGCTTGAGCGTCGGGAAGATGATCTTCCAGAAGCGGCGCCACGCGCCGGCCCCGTCGAGCGCCGCGGCCTCGAGCATCTCCTTCGAGACGCCCAGGAGGCCGGCGAGCACGGTGATGGCCACGAACGGGAAGCCGTGGTGGACGACGTTCAGCAGCACGATCGCGTAGAACGACCACTGGTTGGTGAACCAGTTGACCTGACCGTCGATGAGGCCGAGGTCCTGCAGGACGCTGTTGAAGATGCCGCGGTCGGCATCGAAGATGAAGGTCCAGACGTACGTGCCGGTCACGGCGGGCATCGCCCACGCGACCATGATGCAGCTGGAGACGATGGTGCGCCACACGGTGCCCAGCCGCGCCAGCAGCAGCGCCACGAGGGTTCCGAGTGCGACGGTGGTGAACACCGCGACGGCCGCGAAGCCGACCGTGTTGGGGAGCACCACCGTCCACAGGGTCGGATTGGTGAGCGCCTCGGCGTAGTTGTCCAGCCCGATCCAGTTGCTCTCACCGGTGTTGATCTCGCGCAGACCGTAGTCCTGCAGCGAGTAGAGGAACACCTGCACGAGCGGCCAGAGCATCAGCCCCGCGAGGATGATCAGCCCGGGGGCGAGGAGGAGCCAGGGGCGGGCCGTGACGATCGAGAGACCCCGACGCTTCCGGCCGCCGGCCACGGAGGCGGAGGAGGGCTCCGCCTTCGTGGCCGGCAGTGGCGCTTGCACCATCGACATGGAAGGAGTGGTTCCTTACTGGTTGAGCAGTTCGGTCATCTCGGCAGCGGCGTCCTTCGTCGCGGTCGCGACGTCCTTCTGCCCGCTGAGGATGGCCTGGATCATGGCGTTGGTGGTCTTCTTCGCCTGCACGGCGCCGAAGTTCGGCGTGACCGGGACGGACGCGCCGCCGTCGACCATCTGCTCGGCGAACGGTGCGACGAGCGGGTCGGTCGAGGCGAGGGCCTCCTCCATCGCGGACTGGACGCCCGGGAAGTAGCCGGTCTCGTCGGACCACTGCTCGGCGAACTCACCGGTGGTCATGAGCTTGACGAACTCCCACGCGAGGTCGGCGTTCTTCGTGGTGTTGAACACCGACAGGTGCGAGCCGCCGAGCACGGAGGGCGCGATGCCGCCGTCCTGGCCGGGGATCACGGCGGCGCCGATCTTGCCCTCGAGCTCGGGGTTGGCCTCGATGAGGGCGTTCGGCGTCCAGGAGCCGGAGAGCATCATCGCGACGTTGCCCTGCGTGAAGGCGTCCCGGAGGTCGGTCTCCTTCCACGTGGTCGCACCGGCCGACGAGAAGCCGTGCTCGGTGGCCAGACCCGTGTAGAACTCGATGCCGGCCTGCGACTCGGCGCTGTCGAGCTCGCTGGTCCAGGTGTCGCCGTCCTTCGTGGCGATCTCGCCGCCGGCACCCCAGACCCAGGGGTAGACCTGGAACTCGGCGTCGCCCGCGACGGGGAAGGGCAGCATGTCGGGCTTGGCGGCCTTGATGGCCTCACCCGCGGCGACGATGTCGTCCCAGGTCTTCGGAGCCTCGAGACCGAGCTCCTCGAACACGTCGGTGCGGTAGACGATGGAGCGGACGCCGGCGTACCACGGCATGCCGTACAGCTCGTCCTCGTAGGTGCCGGCGACGGCGAGGCCCTCGACGAGGTCGTCGCGGAGGCCGTCCTCGGCGTCGACGTACTCGTCGAGCGGGAGGAGCGCGCCGGCGTCGGCGAACTCCGCGGTCCAGGTGGTGCCGGTCTCGGCGATGTCCGGGGTCGTGCTCCCGGCGATCGAGGTCACGAAGCGGTCGTGGGCGTCGGCCCACTGGATCTCCTCGATGGTGACCTTCGCACCGGTCTCCTCCTCGAAGGCCTCCGAGACCTTGTCGTAGAAGGCGGTCGCGTCGGGGTTGGTCCCCTTCATGATCCAGACGGTCAGCTCCTGGCCCTCGCCGTTGGTCGAGCCGTTGTCACCGCTGCCGCCGGCACAGCCGGCCAGAGCGATCGTGGCGACGGCGCCGAGCGCCACCGCCGGAAGAATGCGCTTGTGCATGGGGGGATCTCCTCTTTGAAAGTCCAGGTGTGCATCGGGTGCGTACCGGGGATAGGAAAAAGTATTCACGACTAACTAATTCCCTGCAAGTTCCTCCCAGAATCGTCACACCGCCGTAACATCAGGCCTCCGGGGTAGGCTCCCCGCATGCCCCGACGTGGATCTGACGCCGACCGCCGCCCGCTCCCCCGGCATGCCCCGCGCCCTGCACGCGGACGCGCGTCCCGCGTGCTCCGCGGGCTCGGGATCGGACTCGCCGTGGTGCTCGTCTCGACCGCGGCGGTCGCCGGGTTCCTCGTCTGGGACGTCTTCAACCGCGTGGGCGACGGGGCCGTCACCCTGGAGGGTGCACCGCAGGTCGACCCGCCCACCCTCGGCGCGTATCCCGACGACAAGGCCTTCAGCATCCTCATCGTGGGCACGGACGAATGCGGCCCGAAGGCCACCGCGCTCTTCGATGAGCGCTGCGCCGAGGCGGACGGCCTCAGTCGGAACGACGTGAACCTCCTCGTGCACGTCTCCGCCGCCCCGCGGAACGTGACCGTCGTCTCCCTCCCCCGCGACCTCGGCGTGCCCGTGCCGGAGTGCACCCGTGAGGACGGCTACGTCGCGTCGGCGATGGAGAAGGCATCGATGAACTCGCTGTTCGAGCACGCCGGCCTCTCCTGTATCGCGAAGACCGTGAGCGAACTGGGTGACATCCCCGTGGAGTTCGCCGCCAAGATCAGCTTCGACGGCGTCATGGCCGTCACCGATGCGATAGGCGGGGTCGAGGTCTGCATCGCCGGCGACGGCATCCGCGACCGCCACACGGGCATCGACTGGCCGGCGGGCATGCGGACGGTCTCGGGCGTGGAGGCGCTCCAGTTCATCCGCACCCGGCACGGCGTGGGGGACGAGAGCGACCTCGCCCGCATCTCCAATCAGCAGCAGTACATGTCGCGACTGGCCAAGAAGGTGCTGAGCGAGGAGACGCTGACCGACATCCCCAAGGTCCTGCGGCTGACGAACGCCATCGCCGACAACATCGACCCCAGCGACGAGCTCGCCGACCCGCTGCGGCTGGCGCAGCTCGCCCTCGCTCTCAAGGACGTGAGGTTCGGCGACTTCGCCTTCGTGCAGTACCCGAACGTCGTCGACCCGTTCGACGACGACAAGGTCGTGCCCGACGAGGACGCCGCCGCCGCGCTCTGGGATGCGGTGCGGGCCGGCAAACCGCTGCAGCTCACCGGAGACGTGACGACGCACCGCGGCGTGGAGCTCGTCACCCCCGCTCCCACGGCGCCCACGGCCCCGGAGTCGGACCCCGGTCCCGAGGCGACCGCAACGCCGGATGCCCGCGCGACCCTCCCGCCGGAGGTCTCGGGCCAGACCCTCGAGCAGGAGACCTGCGCGGTGGGCAACCAGCGCTGACCGGAGTCGGGCGCGGCGTAGGCTCGACGACATGGGACGGACGCGATCACGGGATGCCGAGCACCCGCAGACCCGTCTCGACCACGGCGGCATCGCCCGCATCCTCCCCTCCGAGTTCACGAGCGGCTTCGAGCTCGTGGTCGACGACACCCCGCAGTCCCATGTCGATCTGGACGACCCCACCCACCTGCACTTCGAGTACATCGTGCGGATGGGCGCCGTGATCGACCAGCTCCGCCCCGGACCGCTCACGGCCGTCCACCTCGGCGCCGGCGCCCTGACGATCCCCCGCTACATCGACGCGACGCGGCCGGGGTCCCGTCAGCAGGTCATCGAGCTGGAGGCCCCGCTCGTCCAGCTCGTCCGCGAGCACCTCCCGCTGCCGAAGGGGGCGGCGATCCGCCTGCGCATCGGCGATGCCAGGGAGGGAGTCCGCAAGCTCCCGGCCGCCCTGCACACCGCCTGCGATCTCGTCGTCTCCGACGTGTACTCGGGCGCGCAGACCCCCGCCCACCTCACGAGCGTGGAGTTCTACCGCGAGCTCGCCGCGCTGCTCGCGCCCGGCGGGGTGCTGCTGGTCAACGTCGCCGACGGCCCCGGTCTCGCGTTCGCCCGTCGACAGGCCGCGACGATCGCCGAGGTCCTTCCGGAGATCGGCATCCTCGCCGACACCCAGGTGCTCAAGGGCCGCCGCTTCGGCAATCTCGTGCTGGCGGCATCCGCCGCGCCGCTGCCGACGGAGTGGCTGCCGCGGATACTGGCCGCCGGCCCGCACCCCGCGAAGATCGCCCAGGGGGACGAGGCCCGCGCCTTCCTCCAGGGGGCCCGCATCGTCACCGATGCCGACGCGGTCGCCTCCCCGCGCCCGGATGCGTCGCTGTTCCTGCGCTGACCGGGCGCGCCGCCCCGAGGAGCGCGGAAGCGGCAGGCAGACTGGACGGGGACAGTCGCGGGGACGCGCGGAAGGAGAGCAATGAGTTTGATCCGGGGATACGACCAGGAGAGCCTCCGCGAACGCGTCGACCTCGATGAGTGCGCCGCCCGCCTGGACGAGATCGAGGAGCAGCGGAGCCTTCCCGCCCTGCTCGAGCGCGTGTGGCTGCTGAAGGTGCTCGGTCGCCTCGACGACGCCCTCGTCCTCGCCGACGAGGCCGTGCGGCAGGCCCGCATGGCCGGCACGCGCAAGGACGTGCTCCGCGCCCGCGTGCTCCACGCCACGATCCTGCAGTACCGCGGGGCCCACGCCGCCGCCGAGCAGGAGCTGGCCACCTGCGCCACGGAGGCCGAGGGCCAGCGTTGGCTGTCGATCGCCGCGTTCGCCTACCAGCACCACGGCAAGAACGCCTACGACGCGGGAGACTACGAGACCGCGCGGGAGAGCTTCAAGCAGTCGCTGTTCCTGCGGCGCGAGTCCGGCGCCGAGGACCGCGAGCTCGAGACGGTGCTGCTGGCCATCGAGGCCGTGGAGCGTCGTCGTCCGGCGCAGCTCGTCGCGGGCTGACGCCGATGCGCCTGAGTGTCCGCGGCATGCCTTAGCCTGAGCGCATGGCGGAACTTGACCGCGTGCGCGTCTGGGGCGAGGCACTGATCCGGTTGCATCTCGACGACAGCTGGTCGTTCGACTTCGACCATGCCAAGCGTCGCGCCGGGCAGTGCGACTACACGCGCAAGCGCATCACCGTGTCGCGGTACCTCGCCGCCCGTTTCGAGGACGACGACATCCATCAGGTGCTGCTGCACGAGGTCGCGCACGCGCTCGCCGGGCACAAGGCGGCGCACGGTCCGGCGTGGAAGCGCGTGGCGCGCGACCTGGGCTACGTCGGCGGTACGACGCATCACGGGGAGACCGCGGTCGAGCTCGCCCCCTGGGTGGGGCGATGCCCGGCCGGACACGTCACGTACCGCCACCGGCGCCCGACGCGAGCCACGTCCTGCGCCCGGTGCTCCCGCACATTCGACGCGCAGCATCTGTTCGCCTGGACGCGTCGTGAGATCACCACCGACGCCCGGCTCGCGGCGCAGGCGCCGCGCTGAGTCCTGCCGGAGCGGCGCGAGCGGAGCCGTGTCAGGCCGACGGGCCGCCGGGACGGGCCTGCTCATCGGAGGCGGATCGGTTCTCCTCATCGGGCGTGTGCGCCTCATCCGGCGCCACCTCTTCAGCGACCGGTGCGGCCTCCGGAGCGGGCACGGCGGAGTCCTCCCCCGTCGCAGCCGCCGCGGTCACGCGTCGGCGACGGACGAGCGCGGTGAGCCCACGCCAGCCGAGCAGGAACACGCCGAGCACGAGCGTCGCCACGATGATGAAGGGCAGCTCCGCGGTGTCTCCGCTGAGCAGCCGCAGCAGCATGCCGCCGACGACCGTCACCGCCCAGACCACCGCGCCCCACGGCAGCGACCACGGCCGACGCGGGCGCCCGGGGAGCAGCGCCGCGACAGCGTGCCCGAGCAGCAGGGCGACGAGGAAGGGCCAGGCCGTGAGAAGGAACCCTGCCGGGTCCTCCTGGTGGGAGGCCCGGCCGATGGCGGCGAAGACGAGGACGAGGACGGCGTCGACGAGGAGAGCGGGGAGGAACCTCATTCCTCGACCCTACGCGGAAGGCGCGCTCACTCGTAGCGCGTGAACCGCCCGTCGCGCAGGACGGGGACGGTGTCCGCGGCATCGAGGACGGCCGCGTCGGCGGTGCTGGTCGGCTCCAGTCCGGCGGCCCGGATCCGATCGGTGGCCGGGACGCCGGCCTGCAGCTCGCGTCCGGAACCCGTCGCCCCGATCAGGTGCTTCACCGCGCGCCGCAGGGCACGGAAGCCCTCCGCTGCCACGGCCGCGTCCGGCGCCGTGTGGTCGATGCCGAGATCGGTCAGAGCCGCGGCGATCGCGCCGGCCCCGAGCTGGTCCTCCACCGCGACGCGCAGCTCCCCCGCGGCGTCGAGCTCCCCCGCCGGGATGAGTGCCACCGAGGTGCGGCCCTGCCGGCGCTCCTGCTCGACCTGCACGGCCCTGGCCACGGCACCGGCGTTGCGGATCGCCCCCAGCAGGACGGTGGCCCCGGTCGAGGCGGCGGCATCGGCCACCGCCGCCCCGTTCCGCGACCATCCGAGGGCTGTCGAGAGGTCGACGTTCGTTCCCGCGGCCACCGCGTCGACGACCGTCGAGGAGAACCGGAGGACGTCGATCACCACGACGACGTCGGCCGGGGCGAGGCGGGCGAGCCCTGACACCCCCCAGTCGAGTCGGACCTGGTACGGGGACTGATCGAACGGCGACGGCATCCGTCCAGCCTAGAGCCGTCAGTCGGCGGCGAGCGCCTCGACCGGAGCCACCCTGGTCGCCAACCGGGTGGGCGTCGCGGCGGCCACGAGGGTGAGGAGCGCCGTCGCGGCGACGATGATCACCACGGGGAGCCACGGCACCTGCGGAGCGATCAGCCCTGCGGGCGTGAACTCCGGCAGGACCGGCACGGAGCCCAGCAGCGACTGGGCCGCGATCCACCCGTAGAGCACCCCGAGCACGAGCCCGGTGAGGGTGGCTGCCACCGTGATGTGCGTCGCCTCCAGCAGCACCATGCGGCGCACCTGCCGGTTGGACAGGCCGATCGAGCGCAGCAGCCCCAGCTCGCGACGACGCTGCACGACGCCGATGGTGAGGAGGTTGACGAGGCCGACCGCCGCGATCACCGCGGAGACCGCGACGAGCACCATCATGATCGCCGCGAAGGCGTCGTAGGGCGCGAAGAACTCGGCCGGGATCTCCTCCGTGGTCTGGCTCGTCATGAGGCGCTTCGACGACTCCAGCGCCACCGCGAACATCGTCACCAGGGTCACGCCCATGACGACGCCGATGGCCATCCGCGACGACCGCTCCGGGTACCGCAGGGCGTTCTCGGCCGCGAGACGGGCGGTCGCGCTCGACCCGAACATCCGCCCCACGAGCCGGAGCACCGGCGGCATGAACAGCACGGACCCCAGGGCCAGCCCGGTGAAGGAGAGGATGCCGCCGAAGAACGCGACCACGACCCCGAGCGGCGTGACGAGGCCGAGGACGACCCCGCCCGCGAGCAGAGCAGCGCCGGAGATCAACAGCACCCAGGCCCCGACATGGCGGCCCTTCCGCCCGGAGACCTCGTCGCGCGTGCGCTCCACCGCGCCGCCCAGAGCCTGCAGGGGGGTCACCGCGAGGACGCGGCGGGAGCCCACCCATGCGGCGGCCCACGTGGTGAGCGCGACGCCGACCGCCGGAAGGGCGAGAGCGGGCTGCGCGAGCGAGAAGGACGACGGCGCGGTGGCGACGAGCTGTCCGCCGAGCTGCACCGCGGCCGCGGAGAGGAGGAGGCCGGCGAGCAGCCCCAGCCCTGCTCCGAGGAGCCCGACGACGAGGCCCTGCCGGCCGACCTGCGCCCGCTGCGATCGCGCCGTCGCCCCGATGAGACGCATCAGCGCGATCTGCCGTGTGCGTCCCGCGATGATCGTCGAGAACGTGTTCGCCGTGACGATCGCCGCCACGTACATCGCCACCGCCGTGAGCAGCACCGACAGGATCGCGACGACGACCGCGAGCGTGCCGCTGTCGCCGATGAACGGATCGGCCTGGAGCACGGCGCCGATGTAGGCCGTGATCTCGACGAGGAACACCCCGAACGCCGACGACAGCGCGGCGACGAGGACGCTCGCGCCCATGCCGCGGTCGCGGAGCCAGGCCAGCCGGGGTCCGGTCGTCCGCGTCTCCGGGACGACCGTGGTGAGCGCGGTCATGCCGACACCTCCGCGGCGAGCATGTACGCGGAGATCTGCTCCGCGGTCTGCCGCGGGTGGTCTGCGACGATGCGCCCATCGCCGAGGTAGAGCACCCGGTCGGCGTGGCTGGCCGCGATCGCGTCGTGCGTGACCATCGCGATGGACTGGCCGTGCTCCCGGCTGGCGGAGGCGAGCAGGCGCAGCACCTCCCGTCCGGTCTGGGAGTCGAGGTTGCCCGTGGGCTCGTCCGCGAACACCAGGTCGGGGGCGGTGGCGAGGGCGCGGGCGATCGCGACGCGCTGCTGCTGTCCGCCCGAGAGCTGGTGCGGCCGGTGCCCGAGGCGCTTGCCGAGGCCGAGCGTCTCGATGAGACCGTCGATCCGTGCCCGCTCGATGGCGCTGGGCCGACGGCCGTCGAGCTCGAACGGCAGCAGGATGTTGCCGAGGGCGTCGAGCGTGGGGACGAGGTTGAACGCCTGGAAGATGAACCCGACGCGGCGGCGGCGCAGGATCGTCAGGTCGAGGTCGCCGAGGCCGGTGATCTCGGTGTCGCCGATCCACGCTCGCCCCTCCGTCGGGCTGTCGAGGCCGGCCATGATGTGCATGAGGGTGGACTTGCCGGATCCGGACGGGCCCATGATGGCGGTGAACTGTCCGCGGCGGATGCCGACGCTCACATCGTCGAGCGCGCGGACGGTGCCCTCGCCCGAACCGTAGGTCTTCTTCAGGTGCTGGACGCGGGCGGCGAGCCCGAGGTCGGTGGTCGTGATCTCCATGCTTCCGACGCTATTTCCGCGCCCGGTCCCCCCGCGTCGCCCTCCGGGAGCATCCCGATACATCGGGAGGATGATCCCCCTCCCCTCGACCCACCCCCTTCTGTTCGACCCACCCCTCTACGGCCCGCTGTAAAGGGCCGGGTCGAACAGAAGGGGGTGGGTCGGCGTCAGGCGAGGCCGTGCTCGAACGCGAACACGACGAGCTGCACACGGTCGCGGAGCGCAAGCTTCGTGAGGATGCGGCTGATGTGCGTCTTCACCGTGGCCTCGCTGAGGAACTCCCGCGCGGCGATCTCGGCGTTCGAGAGGCCCCGGGCGGCGAGCGCGAAGATCTCCCGCTCCCGCTCCGTCAACTCGGCATACTGCGGGGGTACCGGCTTCGGAGCCTCCGCGAAGTGCTCGAACAGCTCGCGGGTCGCCGACGCCGCGATGACGCTCGACCCCGCGTGCACCGTCCGGATCGCCGCGAGCAGGAATTCCGGATCGGCGTCTTTGAGGAGGAAGCCGCTCGCCCCCTGCCGGATCGCCCGCGCCGCCGCCTCGTCGAGGTCGAACGTGGTGAGCATGACGATGCGCGGGGGCTCCGGACGGGACAGGATCTCGGCGGTCGCGGTCAGCCCGTCCATCACCGGCATCCGGATGTCCATGAGGACCACGTCGGGCCGGGTCGCGGCGACCACGGCGAGCGCCTCCTGCCCGTTCCCCGCCTCCCCCACGACCTCGAGGTCCGGCTGGGAGGCCACGAGCATGCGGATACCTGCACGGAACAGCGCCTGGTCGTCGACGAGCACGACTCTGATCACTGCGGGGCTCCGATCGGAAGGCTGCTCTGGACGACGAACTGCGCACCACGGCGCTCGGCTTGCAGACTACCGCCCACGAGCTGCGCCCGCTCGCGCATGCCGATCAGACCGTGTCCCCCGGGCCCGCCCGGCGTCGACTCCGGCGAGATGGCGTTGCGCACCTCGATGTCCACGCGATCGGGGAGCCACGCGAGATGCACGTCCACCGCGCCGTCGCCGTGGCGGATCGCGTTCGTCAACGCCTCCTGGAGGATCCGGTAGACGGCGAGTTGGATCGCCCCCGGTGGCTCCCCCGGAGGCATCGGGTCGACCGTGACCCGCGGCTCGATGCCGGCCTGGCGTACCTGGGCGAACAGCGTCTCGAGGTCGGCGAGGGTCGGCTGCGGACCGTCCCCCTGCCGATGGCGGAGCTGGGTGAGGAGCATCCGCACATCGCTCAGGGCTCCGCGGGCGGTCTGCGCGATCGTGCCGAGGGCCTCCGTCGCGATCTCGGGCTTCACCGCCGCGGCGTAGCGCGCGCCGTCAGCCTGAGCGATGACGACCGCGAGCGAGTGGGCGACAACATCATGCATGTCCCGCGCGATGCGCACCCGCTCCTGCTCCTCGGCGGCTAGGGCCTCGGCCTGCAGCTGCGCCGAGCGCGTGCGCCGGTTGCGCAGCACGACCCGCCAGAGGAGGCCGCACACCCACGCGAACCCGAGCGCCATGATCGAGGCTGCCACGAGCAGAGTGCCGCCGGTCACGAGCTCCCACCCGCTGCCGGAGCCGAACGCGACGCCCCCGACGAAGACCAGGTACAGCGAAGCGACGATGCCGCCCACGATGACGGAGCCGAACCCCCACCAGAGCACGCGGCGCGACCCCCACGCGGACGTCGCGTACAGCACGAGGAGGATCGCGAAGTCGGTCGGCAGCGGTCCGAAGCCGGCGAGCATCTGCACGATGGCTCCGGCCCAGGCGGCGGCGAGCGCGAGACCGGGAGCGAGGCGTCCGATCGCCACCCCGCCGAACAGGAACACCGACGACGAGATCAGCCCGATGACGTTCACCGCGGACGAGCCGGCCAGCTCCGGCTGCGGGGCGTAGAACACGACCCCGAGCGGCGTCAGGAGCGCGAACAGCAGCACCGCCCCGACGATGTCGAGGACGAGGCCGGTACGGGACAGCGGACGGATCACTCCCCCACGCTACGCGAGCGCCCGGGGACCGGCATCCGTCGCGGGATGTATCCGTCAGGCGCGGGCGAGGATCTCCCCGTGCGGCACGAGGAACCAGCCGTCGCCGTCGTCGGCCCAGCGCTTCCAGGCGTCGCTGATCTCCTGCAGATCGGCGCGCGTGGCCATGCCCTGGTCCACGAGCTGCCGCGCGAGCGCCGACTCCAGGATGCGGTCGGCCCACATCCCGCCCCACCAGGCGCGCTCGGACGGGGTCGCGTAGCACCAGGTCGACGCGGTCGCCGTGACGTCCTCGAAGCCCGCCGCCCGCGCCCAGGACAGCAGGCGGCGCCCGGCGTCCGGCTCTCCGCCGTTCGCCCGGGCGGCGGCGCGGTACAGCGCGAGCCAGCGATCGAGCTCCGGCAGGACAGGGAACCACAGGAAGCCCGCGTAGTCGGCGTCACGAGCGGCGACCAGTCCCCCGGGCTTCGCAACCCGACGCATCTCCCGCAGCGCCTGCACCGGATCGGCGACGTGCTGCAACACCTGGTGCGCGTGCACGACGTCGAAGGAGTCGTCGGCGAAGCTCAGCGCGTGCACGTCCTCGATGGAGAAGGCGATGTTCGCGACTCCCTGCGCCGCGGCGAGGTCACGCGAGAGGGACAGTGCGGCGTCGTCGATCTCGGTCGCGGTGACGTGCGCGACCACTCCCGCGAAGTCCACCGTGATGGATCCGGGCCCCGCCCCCGCGTCGAGGAGCCGGGTCTCGGCCGTGAGGTGCGGTCGCAGATACGCCGCCGAGTTCGCGATGTCCCGCACACTGTGCGAGCGGAGGACGGATTCGTGGTGTCCATGCGTGTACGAGGCCATGCGCTCAGTCTGGCACTCCCGTCGACGGGCTAGAGGGAGGCGACCATGCGGCGGATCGCCTCGCGGTCGGGCTTGCCTGAGGAGAGGACGTCGAGCTCGTCCACGAGGATCAGACGGGACGGACGGGCGTGGGCGCCGACTTCCCTGGCCACCGCCTCCCTGGCCTGGGCGAGCTGATCGGACTCGCTGCGCC
Organism: Microbacterium sp. NPDC064978; assembly: GCF_044543605.1. Lineage (NCBI taxonomy): Bacteria > Bacillati > Actinomycetota > Actinomycetes > Micrococcales > Microbacteriaceae > Microbacterium > Microbacterium sp. NPDC064978. Next base: position 1,294,882 of record NZ_JBITWF010000001.1, read on the forward strand.
GCAGGGCCTCACCGCGCGCCGCGACGATGACCGAGGCCTCCCCCCAGCGCTCGTCGTCGACCCCCACGACCACGGCCTGATGCAGCCCGGGCACCGAGCGCACGATCCGCTCCACCCGGTCCAGCGAGATGTTGATGCCGCCGGACACGATCACGTTGTCGGCGCGGCCGTGCACGCGGACCACACCGTTCTCGACGAGACCGAGGTCTCCCGTCCGGTACCAGCGGATGCCGTGCTCGTCCCTGGCGAACGTGCGCGCGGTCAGCGCCGGGTCCCCGAGATACCCCTCCGCGAGCAGGGGGCCGGCGATCCGCAGCTCCCCGTCGACGGCGCGGACGTGCACGGTGTCGAGCGGGACGCCGTCGTACACGCAGCCGCCACTGGTCTCCGTCGAGCCGTAGGTCCGCACGAGACGGACCCCGAGGTCGGCCGCCCGCTCCCGCAGCGGATCCGGGAGTGCCTGCCCGCCGACGAGGATCGCCTCATAGGCCCGCAGTGCCGCGAGCACCCCCGGCTCCCCTGTCGCGTCCAGCAACGTCGCGATCTGCGCCGGGACGAGGGAGGTGTAGAGCGCGGGGACGACACCGGCGGTCGTGGCGTGCAGCATGCCCCGCGTGGCCTCGGCGAACGCGTGCGGCGTGAACCGCCCCTCGATCCGGGTCGGCTCCGTGCCCGCGAGGATCGACCGCACCATCACCTGCAGCCCCGCGACGTAACCGGCCGGCAGGGCGAGCAGCCAGCGCCCGCGGCCGATCCGGGCGGCGGTGGCCTCCGCGCTCGCCCGCAGGGCCTCGCCGCTCAGCGCCACCCGCTTCGGGACGCCGCTGGATCCGGAGGTCGCGATCACTGCGGCGATGCCGTCGTCCACCTCCGCCGGAGCGTCGGCGAGCATGCCGAACCCGAGAGCCGGTCCCTCGTCGAGCGCCCGGAGCAGCGCCTCCCGCAGCAGCGTGGTGTCCTCGGCGTCGGTCGGGATCAGCGCGGTCACGGTCGGCTCCGTCTCTCGTGCGGACTCAGTAGTGCCAGGGGAAGGACGACCAGTCCGGGGCGCGCTTCTCGAGGAAGGAGTCCCGGCCCTCCACCGCCTCGTCGGTGCCGTAGGCGAGACGGGTGGCCTCTCCCGCGAACACCTGCTGGCCGACGAGGCCGTCGTCGACCGCGTTGAAGGCGAACTTGAGCATCCGGATCGCCGTCGGCGACTTCGTCAGCACGGTGCGCGCCATCTTCAGCGCCTCACGCTCGAGCTCGGCGTGCGGCACCACGCGGTTCACGGCGCCCGCCTCGTAGGCCCGCTGCGCCGAGTACTCCTCGGCGAGGAAGAACACCTCCCGCGCGAACTTCTGCCCCGTCTGCCGGGCCATGTAGGCGGAGCCGTACCCGGCGTCGAAGCTGCCGACGTCGGCGTCCGTCTGCTTGAAGCGCGCGTGCTCGGCCGATGCGATGGTCAGGTCGCACACCACGTGCAGCGAGTGGCCGCCGCCGGCCGCCCACCCGGGGACCACGGCGATGACGACCTTGGGCATGAACCGGATGAGCCGCTGCACCTCGAGGATGTGCAGCCGCCCGACAGCCGCAGCGGACGCTCCGCTGACGACGGCGGTCTCCGCATCCGAGTACTTGTACCCGTCGCGGCCGCGGATGCGCTGATCGCCGCCGGAGCAGAACGCCCAGCCGCCGTCCTTCGGGCTCGGTCCGTTGCCGGTCAGCAGCACCGCCCCGATGCGCGCGTCCTGCCGCGCGATGTCCAGGGCGCGGTAGAGCTCGTCGACAGTGTGCGGGCGGAAGGCGTTGCGCACCTCGGGCCGGTGGAAGGCGATGCGGGCGACCCCGCCGTCGCGGCTCACGTGCGCGGTGATGTCGGTGTAGTGCTCGGCGCCGGGCGCGAGCTCCCACTCGGCGGGATCGAACAGGTCGGAGACGAAGGCATCGGTCACGGTCTTCAGCCTATTCCCCGGGCACGCGCCGTCTTCATCCACCCATCGACGATGTCCCAGGCCGGGAAGGCCACGAGGCAGACACCCGTGATCACCGTGAGGACGCGCATCGTGTCGGCATCCACCCCGTTGTCCGTGAACACGAACTCCAGGAAGGCCGGGTTCAGCAGTTCGCCCTGCAGGAGCAGGGTGAGCGCCCACACCGCGAAGGCGACCGCGAGGACGGTGTTCACGACGGCGGCGGCGACGGTCCACCGGCGGCGCGCGTACACGGCGACGGCCAGTCCGGCCTCGGCGATCATGAGCGCGAGGAGGATGCCGATGCCCACCGGCCAGAGCGCGGGCGCCAGGATCGGGATCGGGTCGCCGCCGGTCGGGAAGAACCCGAGCGTGGCGTCCCACACGATCGCACCGATGCCGGCGAGGAGGAACACGAGCGAGGCGATCACGTCGGCGCGGGCGGCCCCGTGCTCCGTGGGCTCGGGGAGCTGATCGACGTCCCATCGCACCCCGGTGTCCGCACCGGTGCGCTCCAGCACGACGAAGACGAGCGTGACCCAGAAGCACAGGTGCACGATCATCGACAGCGTGACGGAGACGACCGCGCCGATGACCTCTCCGGGACCGGCACCGTTGATCAGCTGTCCGATCGCGACCCCGACGGCCGCGAACGGCGGCACGATGAACAGGAGCATCTTCAGCAGCCGCCACCAGGTGAGGTAGTACCGAGGGCCGATGAGGTGCAGCGGCCGGTCGGCGTATCCGGCGGCGAGGATGCCCGGGTCGCCGAGGTCGGTGAGGACGGCCCGTTCCGCTTCCTCCGGGCTCTCGCCCTGTTCCCGCCTCGCGTCGACGGCGTCGGCGATGGCGGCTTCGAGCTCGGCGCGGACCTCGTCCTGCGCCTCCGGTGCGAGGCTGCGGATCGTGGCGCTGATGTAACGCTCGGTGAGCGTGCTCGTGGTCATGTCAGTTCTCCTCGGGGGTGAGGGAGGCGATCGCGCCGGTGAGCGCGCGCCATTCGTCGGTGAGGGTGTCGGCCAGCCGGATGCCGGCCTCCGAGGTGCGGTAGAACTTGCGAGGACGGGCCTCGTCGGTGTTCCACTCGCTCGTCAGGTATTCCTGCTTCTCCAGACGACGGAGCAGCGGATAGAGCGTGTTCGCATCGGTGGCGAAGCCCCGGCTCTCGAGCTGCTCGAGCAACGCGTACCCGTACTCCGGCGTGCGCAGCAGCTGCAGGCATGCCAGGACCACCGTGCCCCGGCGCAGTTCCTGCAGGTGCGTGTCGAGCGTCTCGTTCATGTCGATCACATTAGTGTGTGTCACACACCATTGTCAACGACACATCTCCGTGCCACATGCTCCCGAGGGTCGTGGCGCACAATGGGGTCATGATCCCCGCCGTCACGGAGCTCCTCGATTCCGCCCGCGTCGTCGCCCTGCCGATGCAGACCCGCTTCCGCGGCGTCGACACACGGGAGGCCCTGTTGTTCGAAGGGCCGGAGGGCTGGGCCGAGTTCTCCCCCTTCGTCGAATACGACGACGCCGAGGCGGCGACCTGGCTGGCCGCCGCGATCGACTACGCCTACGCCCCGCAACCCGCACCGCTGCGGGATCGGGTGGGCGTCAACGCCACGGTGCCGGCCGTCGACGCCGCTCGCGTGCCCGAGGTCCTGGCGCGCTTCTCCGGATGCCGGACCGCGAAGGTCAAGGTCGCCGAGCCCGGGCAGGTGCTGGCGGACGACGTCGACCGGGTCCGCGCCGTCCGGGAGACTCTCGGGCCGGAGGGCCGCATCCGGATCGACGCCAACGGCCTGTGGAACGTCGACGAGGCCGAGCACGCCGTCCACGCGCTCGCCGCGTTCGACCTGGAGTACGTCGAGCAGCCGTGCGCCTCGGTGCCCGAGCTCGTCGAGCTGCGCCGGCGGATCGCCTACATGGGGATCCCGGTCGCGGCGGACGAGAGCATCCGGAAGTCCGGAGACCCCCTCGCCGTGGCGCGCGCGGGGGCCGCGGACATCGTCGTCATCAAAGCGCAGCCGCTGGGCGGGCTCACCCACGCGCTGCAGATCGTCACCGCGGCCGGCCTGCCCGCGGTCGTCTCCAGCGCGCTGGACACCGCGATCGGCCTGACGCAGGGAGCCGCCCTGGCCGCCGCCCTCCCGACCCTCGACTACGACTGCGGCCTGGGCACGGCCTCGCTGTTCCAGGACGACGTCGCCGACCTCCGCCCCGCCGACGGGGCGATCCCGGTCGGACGCCTGTCCCCCGACCCGTCAGCCCTCACGCGCCTCGCCGCCGCGGACGAACGCCGGGAATGGTGGCTGGCCCGCCTCGCCCGCTGCCACCACGAACTGCTCGCAGCCCGCAGCGCCTAGGACTCGACGAGGAGCTCCACGAGCCGCCCGAGCTCCTCGCCGCCGGAGTGCCGCAGCGCCGCGTCGTCGCGGCCGGCCATGGCGCCGCGGACGGTCATGCCCTCCCAGAGGATCATCAGCATGCGCGCCGCATCGGTCGCGGGCAGCCGGAGACGCAGCGTGCCCGCCGCCTCCACGATGTCCTCCACGATGCGTGCGATGCTCGCCACCATCTCGCGCTCCTGGGCGAGGTAGGCCTCGCCGAACTGCGGGTCGCGCAGGGCGCGGATCCGGATCTCGCTCATCAGCATCACGCCCAGGCGGTCGTCGCTGCCGAGCTCCATGATCTGCTGGACGAGATCTGTCGGGTCGCAGTCGTCGGCGAGCTCCCCGTCCGCCCGCATCTGCTCCACGCGAGTCCGCACGGCCGCCACCCTCGCGTCGGCGACACCGGCAGCGAGGGTCAGGAACAGCTCGTCCTTCGAGTCGAAGTTCGAGTAGAACGCCCCGCGCGTGAAGCCGGCGCGCTCGCAGACCGCCTCGACCGAGGCGCCGTCCAGACCGACCTCGGCGAACACCTGCGCGGCGGCCTCCAGCAGACGCGCCTTCGTGTTCTCCCGGCTGCGGGTGGCGGGTGACGACATCGGAACCTCCTGGCCTTCCCTCTCGACGATTCACACCCGGTGCACAGACTCCGGATGGCGGATGACCTTACGATACATCTATGTATCGGATACACCTGTGTATCCACCCGGCACCCCACGGAGATTCGCGTGTCCACACTCCTCTCGTCCCTCGGACGCTGGTCCTTCCGCCACCCGTGGCGCGTCCTCGTCTCTTGGCTCCTCGCCCTCGGCATCGCCGGAGCCGGAGCCGTGGTCCTCGGCGCCGGCACCGACAACACGTTCTCCATCCCCGGAACCGAGTCCCAGGCCGGCCTCGAGCAGCTCTCCCGCTCCTTCCCCCAGGTGAGCGGCACGAACGCCCAGTTCATCGTCGTGGCCGCGGACGGCGACGAGATCACCGATGACGAGTACCGCGAGCCGATCGAGGACGCCGTGTCGGAGCTCGGCGACCTCGACGAGGTCCTCGCCGCCACCTCGCCGTACGACGAGATGGTCAACGGCATGATCAACGACGACGACACGGCCGCCATCGTGCGCCTGCAGTTCGACGGCGAGTCCACCGACGTCTCCGAGGAGACCAAGGACGCCCTGCGCTCCACGGTGGACGGGCTGGCGGAAGAGCTCCCCGACGGCGCGCAGGCCTCGCTCGGCGGAGACCTCTTCGCGATCTCGATCCCCGGCGTCACGCTCACCGAGGCCGTGGGCCTGCTCATCGCGCTCCTCGTGCTCATCGTCACGTTCCGGTCGTTCGTCGTCGCCGGACTCCCCCTGCTCACCGCGATCCTCGGCGTCGGCATCTCCATGGCCGGGATCTTCACGGCGACCGCCTTCGCGACCGTCTCCTCCACCACGCCGCTGCTCGCCCTGATGCTCGGACTCGCGGTCGGCATCGACTACGCGCTCTTCATCGTCGCTCGCCACCAGGACCAGGTCCGACAGGGTGTGGAGCCCGAGGAATCGGCCGCGCGAGCGGTCGGCACGGCCGGCTCGGCGGTCGTCTTCGCGGGCGTCACCGTGCTCATCGCGCTGATCGGCCTCGGCTTCGCCGGGATCCCGTTCCTCACGACCATGGGCGTGGCCGCGTCGGTCGCCGTCGCTGTCGCCGTCGCGATCGCCGTGACGCTGACCCCCGCCCTGCTCGGCTTCCTCAAGGGGCGCGTGGCCGGACGGCCGAAGCGCACGAAGGCCCCGAAGAAGGCGGCCGCGAAGGACGCCGCCACGAAGCCCCGCGGCAGCCGTCGGTGGGTGGAGGGCGTGACGAAGCACCCCGTCCTCGTCTCTCTCGCGGTCGTCCTCGGACTCGGCATCGTCGCCGTCCCCGCCCTCAGCCTCGACCTCGCCCTGCCGAACGCCGGCGTCCTGCCGAAGGACTCCGAGGCGCGACAGAACTACGACCTCGTCGGCGAGCAATTCGGTCCCGGCTTCAACGGCCCCCTCATCCTCACCGGCACCATCGTCACCTCCACCGACCCGCTCGGTCTCATGGAAGACCTCGGAGATGCGGTGGCCGAGGTTCCCGGCGTGAAGGAGGTCGCCCTCGCGACGCCGAACGAGACCGCCGACACCGGCATCGTGCAGATCATCCCGGAGACAGCTCCCGACGACCCCGCGACGGCCGACCTCGTGCGCGAGCTCCGCAGCCACCACGACGAGTGGCTGGACGAGTTCGGCATCGACCTCAAGGTCACCGGCTTCACCGCCGTCGGCATCGACATCTCCGATCAGCTCGGCGCGGCTCTGCTGCCGTTCGGGATCTTCGTGATCGGACTCTCGCTGATCCTCCTCACCATCGTGTTCCGTTCTCTCTGGGTGCCGATCACCGCCGCGGCCGGCTACCTGCTGTCGATCGTCGCTGCCTTCGGTGTCGTCGGGGCGGTCTTCGAGTGGGGCTGGTTCGCCGACGTCCTGCATGTGGCGAAGGTCGGACCGATCATCAGCTTCATGCCGATCATCCTCATGGGCGTGCTGTTCGGCCTGGCGATGGACTACCAGGTGTTCCTGGTGTCGCGGATGCGCGAGGACTTCGTGCACGATCCCGACCTGCGCCGGGGTGCGGGGTCGGTGAACCGCGCCACCCGGCGTGCGGCGGCCCTGCGCGCCGTGCGGAGCGGGTTCACCGGGTCGGCGAAGGTCGTCACCGCGGCCGGCCTCATCATGTTCGCGGTGTTCGTGGCCTTCGTACCCGAGGGCGACTCCTCCCTCAAACCCATCGCCCTCGGACTCGCCGCCGGCATCGCCTTCGACGCCTTCCTCGTGCGGATGACGCTGATCCCGGCGCTGATGGCGATCCTCGGCGAGCGCGCATGGGAGATCCCGTCGTGGCTGGAGCGGATCCTCCCTCGGGTGGACATCGAGGGCGAGGCGGTGGAGCGCGAACGGCACCTCGAAGCCTGGCCGGGAGACGGGTCGCTCGTCGCCGCGGACGACCTGGAGCTCGGCGCCGGTATCTCCGCGGCGGAGGGGCTGACGTTGCGACTCGCGCCCGGCGCGGCCCTCGTCGTGAGCGGCACGGACGCCGGGACGCTGCGCGCCCTCGCGCTCACGATCGGCGCCCGGATCGCTCCGGCCGACGGGCGCCTCCGCGTCGTCGGTCACCTGCTGCCCGGACGTGCGGCCTGGGTCCGCTCGCACGTGGGCTGCGTGCTCGCGGCGGACGACGGATCCGTCCTCGCCGATCTCCGCGAAGCCCTCCGCGGTCGTTCCGAGCTCGTGGTGATCGACGGTGCGGACCGGCTCAGCGGCGGCGAGCGCCACCAGGCCGCAGCGATGCTGCGCGATGCGAAGTCCCGTCGTGATCTCGCCGTGTTCGCCACAGCCGCCGACCCCGACGCGGCCCGTTCCCTTCTCGCGGAGGCCGGATGGCCGTCCGCCGACGTTCTCGACACGCGCGCGCCCCGCCCGAGCGCCGCAGAAACGACCGAGGTGCCCGCATGACCCTCCCCCTCGAGCGTGCCCGCTCGCGCAAACCCATCACCTGGCTGACGATCCTCGGCGTCCTGCTGCTGCCGGCAGCGGTCGGCGGCATCCTCATGGCGGCGCTCTACAACCCGACCGAACGCCTCGACTCCATGACCGCGGCCATCGTGAACCTCGACGAGCCCGTCGAGATCGACGGCCAGACCACTCCCCTGGGGCGCCAGCTCGCCTCCGGGCTCGTCGAGGGGTCGGACGACCTCGACTCGAACCTCACGTGGGTCATCTCCAACGAGGAGGACGCCGCCGACGGACTCGCCGACGGCTCGTACCAGGCCGTCATCACGATCCCCGAGGACTTCTCGGCCGCGGCGACCTCCGCGGGCCAGGCGGTCGCCGACGGCGGCGGGGACGCGGAGCAGGCGACGATCCAGGTGACGACGCCCGACGACGGCCTCGTGGCCGACGACCTCATCACCGGACAGATCGCCGACGTGGCGGCCTCGACGCTCGGCACCATGCTGTCCGAGGCGACGACCGAGAACATCCTCGTCGGCTTCACCACCATCGGCGACCAGATCGGCGATGCGGCGGACGGGGCCCGGGAGCTGGCGAAGGGCGCCCGCGACGCGGCCACCGGCGCCGCAGCCCTCCCGGAGGGCGCGACGCAGCTCGCCGCCGGTGCCGGAGAGCTGGGCACCGGGGCCTCCACCCTCGCATCCGGCCTCGACACGATCGCGGGGCAGACCCGGCAGGCGGCGACCGGCGCCGGCACCATCGGTGCGGGACTCACCTCCGCGGCGACCGAGCTGCAGGGCCGGGTCGCCGGCGTCCAGAAGCTCACCGGTAGCATCCAGTCGGCGGGCGCCTCGGCGAAGTCGGCCGCGACGGACTCGGCCACGGTCGCACAGGGTCTCGGGACGATGGCGGCCACGGCGTGCGCCGCCGATCCGGAATCGCCGGAGTGCGGACAGCTCTCCGGCCTCGCCTCGAAGGCGGCGGCAGCGGCCACGTCGGCCGGAACCGCCTCCGGCATCCTCAACAACGAAGAGGTTGCCGCGGGTGTGGCCGCGCTTCCCGGAACCTTCTCCACCCTGGGCACTCAGCTCGGCGAGGCGGGCGCCGGGGCGACAGAGCTCGCCGGCGGGCTCAACCGCCTCGCGAGCGAGGGCGTGGATCAGTCCGCGGCGGGAGCGCGAGCCCTGTCGTCCGGCGCGACGCAGCTCGCCGACGGCGCGACCCAGCTCGCCGACGGCAGCACGGAACTCGCCACCGGCCTCGACACCCTCGCGACCGGCACCGGCGACCTCGCGGGCGGACTGCGCACCGCGGCGGACTCCCGCCCGTCCTTCAGCGACGAGGAGTCCACATCGCTGGCGTCGGTGATCGCCGATCCCGTGGCGACCGACTCCTCGATGGGCTCGCTCTTCGGTCCCACCGCGATCCCGCTGCTCACCGCGGTGGTGCTGTGGTTCGGCGGTCTCGCGTCGTTCCTGGTCCTCCGCGCCCACACGGCGCGCACGCTCACGTCGCGACGCTCGTCCGCCTCCCTCACCCTCCGCGCGTTCTGGCCGGCCGCGGCGATCGGCGCCGCGCAGGGTCTGATCGTCTCCCTCATCGTGCAGACCGTGGCGGACTATGACGTTGCGGCATGGTGGGCGTTCGCGGGCACCGCCGTCCTCGCCGGGGTGGTGTTCGCCGCGGTGAACCAGGCCCTCGTGGCGGTGTTCGGCGGCGTCGGACGCTGGATCGCCGCACTGATCGGCGTCATCGCCGTGGCGACGGGACTGATCTCGACCGTGCCCGACTGGCTCGCGAGCATCGGGGCCGCCCTCCCGACCGCACCGGCCTTCGCGGGTCTCGTGGAGGCGAGCGGGGCCGCCGTCGCCGCCCTCATCGTCTGGGGCGTGCTGTCGCTCGTCGCCACGACGGTGGTCGTCGCGGTCCGTCGCACGACCACCGCCCGCGCCGTCGTCACCGCCTGACCCCCGGGCACAACTTCGGAGATCACGGACGACACGCCGCCGGACACCCCCTGCCGACGGCATGTCGCGTCCGTTCTCCGAAACAGTGCACGGACGCGACGACGACACCCCGTACCCTCGTGCCATGCGCCGACCGTTCATGGACACTCCGGACCAGCTCGCGAGCCTCGAAGGACAGCAGTATCTCGTGCTCCGGCCGACGGAGGCCGTCGCTTCTGAATATCGGGCCATCCAGGAGGGCGCGCTCGATCGCCTGGGGACGCCCCTGCGGCATCCGCACACGGAGCACGTGACGCTTCGCGGCTTCTTCGAGCCGGAGCGCCGGGAGGAGCTGCGGGCCCTGATCCGCGCCTGGGCCGCGGAACAGAGTCCTCTCGAACTCACCGCCGACGCCGTGGACGTCTTCCCCGCGCCGTGGCAGATCGTGATCCTACGCCTCGCCCGCACCCCCGCGCTCGTGCACGCATACGCCTCGCTGACGGAGGTGCTCCGGCCGACGGACTTCCGTCGCCTCGACGAGCTCTCCGTCGAGGACTGGACCTTCCACCTCTCGGTGCTCTACGGCAAGACGCTGGCCCCTGAGACATGGCAGCAGCTCGCCGCCACCGAGGTCCGTCCGCTCACACCCGCGCCGACGGAGGTCGTCACCGAGGCCGAGTTCGTCTGGTACGAGGGCGGCGTCGAGCACGCCGAGGTCATCCCCCTCGGCGGCTGAGCTCCGTCGCGGCGGGCACGACTTCGGAGATGCCGGACGACACACCGCGACCGAGGTCCGCCCGTCGGTGTGTCCCTCGCGATCTCCGAAGCTGTGCTCGGCCGGTTCAGCTCAGGCCGGAGTAGGCGTGCAGACCCTTGAAGAAGACGTTGACGATGGTGAAGTTGAAGATCACGGCGGTGAAGCCGACGATCGACAGCCAGGCCGAAGGGTTGCCGCGCCAGCCGCGGGTCGCCCTGGCGTGGATGTACCCGGCGTAGAGCACCCAGATCACGAAGGTCCAGGTCTCCTTCACGTCGAAGCCCCAGAAGCGGCTCCACGCGTAGTACGCCCAGATGGACCCGGCGATGAGGGTGAAGGTCCAGAGGATGAAGCCGATGATCGTGAACAGGTACGCCAGGCTCTCCAGGCGCTCCGCCGGTGGGAAGGTGCGCAGGAAGCCGGGGCCGGTCTTGGCCGCCCCCTCACCGAGCAGCCGCTCGCGCCGGGCCTGCATGAGCTGGATCACCGAGAGCGCGAAGGCGAGGGCGAAGAACGCGGTCGCGAGCGAGGCGACGAACACGTGGATGATCAGCCACACGCTCTTCAGCGGGTCCATCAGCGGCGAGACCTCGACGTAGAAGTTCGTCGCGCCCAGCCCGAGCAGCACCACGACGAGGCCCGTGATGAAGGTGCCGAGGAAGCGCAGATCGAGGCGGGTGAGCACCGCCAGGTAGACGGCGATGATGAGCAGCGTTCCGACCATGCCGAACTCGTACAGGTTCGCCCACGGCACCCGACCGGCCGCGATGCCGCGCGTCACAGCGGCGGCGAGGTGGAACACGAAGCCGAGCACGGTGAGCGAGGTGCCGATTCGCGCCATGACGAAGCGCTGCGGCTTCGGAGCTCCGGGCGCATCGACGGGTGCGGAAGCCGAGACGCCACCGGAACGACCGGCGGCCACGAGCTCGCCCTCGCGGACGGTGTGGGCGTCGGCCGTCGCCTGCGAGCGGCGCGCGAGATCGAAGGCGTAGGCCACGAAGGCCGCCGCGTAGATCGCGATCGCCGTCCACAGCAGGACGGGCGAGATCACGGTGAGCTCGAGCATGGTGTCAGTCTACTTTCCGGGTGCCGGGGCCGCAGGGTCCGCGGCGGCGTCCGCGGCATCCTCGTCGGCGTCTTCAGGGGTACGGGCGGCCGTGCCGCCCGCGGCGTCGAGCAGCCGGGCGTGCCCGGCACGGAGGTCGTCCACGGCGCGGGCCAGCGTGGGGTCTTCCCCTCGAGCCAGGGCCGCGTACTCGAGGTCGACCGCGCCGTCCGTCGCGGTGGCCTTCACCCACACGCGCCGACGCGGCACGAACAGGGCGAGCATGAGGCCGCCGAGGGCGAGCAGCGCGAAGCCGAGCACGAACACCCCGGACTCGTCGCGGTGGATCTGCAGGGAGGCGAAGCGCTTGACGGACTCCGAGGTGTCGGTGGCGCCCTCCGGCGACTCGTCGTCGAAGGTCACCGAGCCGAGGCCGTTCGGCAGCTGCGCGGTCTCACCCGGGGACAGCTCGATCGACTCGACGTCGGTGCTGCGTCCGGTGAGCTTGGTCATGTCGGAGGTGTCGAGCACGTAGACCGAGCGCGGCACACCGTCGTTGATCCCGAGGTCACCCGTGTACACGTCGAGCGTGAGCGTCGGGTTCGTGAGGTCGGGGTACGCCGAGAAGAAGGCGCCCGTGTCGAGCACGCCCGTGGTCGGGTAGAAGAAGCCGACGAGGCCCACCTGCTCGGCCAGGCCGTCCGGGACCTTGAGCACTCCGAGCGAGGTCATGTTGTTGTCCTGCGGGAGGAAGGGCGTGCTGTTGTGGAACACCACGTTTCCCTCGGGGTCGCGCACCGTCACCGTCGGGGCGTACCCGTTGCCGAGCAGGAACACGTCGTCGTCGGCCACGCCCAGGGGCTCGTTGACCTTGACGGCGCCCTCGCGCTCCTCGCCGTTCTCCTGGATGGTCATGTTCGCGGAGAAGTTGCCCGCCTGGCCGGAGCCCGGCTCGCCGAACGGCTGATATGTGACGTCGAAGGAGTCGAGCCGCATCGAATACGGCGCGAAGGAGTCGTCGGCCACGAAGCGGCCACGGTTCATCGAGTCGTAGTCGAGCAGCGTGTTGGCGAAGGTCTCCCCCTCGACGAGCACGCGCTGGCCGGTGTAGGCGAAGCCGCCGCCGACGCCGATCGTCACGAGCACGCCGACGAGGGCGAGGTGGAAGAGCAGGTTACCCGTCTCCCGCCAGTAGCCGCGCTCGGCCGACACGGAGTACGTGCGCCCCCGGTCATAGCGCTCCACGCGGTAGCCGAGCGCCTTGAGCTGCTTCGTGGCGACGTCGATCGAGGCGGCGGCCTCCGCGGCGGCGTCTCCGGTGCGGGTGCCGGAGTCGGCGACCGTGTTGCGGGTGACGGCGCGGTAGTCCTCCAGGCGTCGCAGTCGCGCGGGCGTGCGCGGCGGGCGGGCCTGCAGCGCCTTGGCGTGGTGCTTGATGCGCGGGATGACGCAGCCGACGAGCGAGGTGAACAGCAGCAGGTAGATCGCCGAGAACCAGGGCGACAGGTACACGTCGAAGAGCTTGAGCCCGTCGAGCACCGGGAACAGATCGGGGTTGTCGCGCTCCCACTGCGTCACGCCGTTCGGGTCGGCCATCCGCTGCGGGAAGATCGACCCGGGGATGGCCGCGATCGCCAGCACGAGCAGCAGGACGAGCGCCGTGCGCATGGAGGTGAGCTGACGCCACCCCCACCGCAGCCAGCCGACGAATCCGAGGCGCGGCTGGGTGATCGTGTCGTCGCCGTCGACGTGATCGGACGGGCGGAGCGGATCGCTGGAGTCGTTCGTCACGGCACTCTTGTTCTTCGTCATGGTCGTCTCGGAGCGGTCAGAGCGGGAGGTCGACACTGCCGATCACCGCCGTCAGTCGGGACATGATGTCGGTCCACAGGCCGGTGACCATCAGGATGCCGAGCAGGATCAGCAGCACGCCGCCGAGGATGTTCACGACCCGGATGTGGCGGCGCAGGAACCCGATGGCCTTGGTCGCCCAGCCGAAGCCGAGCGCCACGAGCAGGAACGGGATGCCGAGGCCGAGGGAGTACGCGAGGCCGAGGAAGCCCGCGCGCACGGGGTCGCCCGCGTTGAAGGAGAGCGCGAGGATGGCGGCGAGCGTGGGGCCCATGCAGGGCGCCCAGCCGATGCCGAGCGCGACGCCGAGGAGCGGGGCACCGACCATCCCGGCCTTCGAGTCGACGTGGAAGCGGAGCTCCTTCTGCGCGAACCCGAAGAGCCCGAGGAAGACCAGGCCCATCGCGATGATGACGACGCCGAGGATGCGGGTGATGAGGTCGCCCCACTGGAGCAGGAACACGCCAGCAGTGCCGCCGAGCACCGTGTAGAGGATGAACACCACGGTAAAGCCGAGGATGAACAGCAGCACACCGAGCACGAGGCGGCTTCGGGTGGCGGTCTGGGTGGTGCTGCCGGTCGTCGACGATCCCCGCGGCGCCACGGCTCCACCGAGGAAGCCGAGGTAGCCCGGCACGAGCGGGAGCACGCACGGTGAGAGGAAGGAGACGAGGCCCGCGACCATGGCCACCGGGATCGCCAGCCAGAGGGCCCCGGAGTCGATGATCGTCCCCGGATTCACGACGACCTCGTGGACATCAGGAGTCCTCCGCGAGCGCGTCCTTGACGAGCGTGGAGAGGACGGAGGTGCCGTCGATCGGACCGATGATCTTCGCGGCGACGCGCCCCTGCTTGTCGAGCACGAGCGTGGTGGGGGTCGCCGAGATCGGCACGACCTTCGCGAAGGCGAGCTTGGCTTCGGCGGTGTCGACGTCGATGAGGCTCGGGTACGTGATCCCGAACTCGTCGGCGAACGCGGCCGCGGTGTCGGCCTGATCCCGCGTGTTGATGCCGATGAACTGGACGTCCGCGTCGCTGTGCTCCTGCCAGACGGCCTCCAGGTCGGGGGCCTCGACGCGGCACGGGGCGCAGCCGGCGTACCAGAAGTTGACGACCGCGACCTGTCCTGCGATGTCAGCACTGTCGAAGTCCTCGCCGTGCTCCGTGACTCCGGCGAACTCGACCGGCTCGCCACGCTCGGCGACGGGGATCTCGACGATCGCGCCGTCGGCGCCGACGTACCCGGTGTTCTCGCCGCTCAGGAACGACTCGCTCACGGCGTCGGGGGCGCAGGCGCTCAGACCGACGGCGAGCACCGCAGCGAGCGCGGCTCCGCCCAGGCGGCCGAGGGGCCGAAGACGGGAGGGGCGGCCGTTGCGGATCGGGTGAATCCTGGAAGCGCGGGACACGTCTCCGAGTTTACGCAGAGCTTCCTATGCATCGGCCGGGTACCCCCGGGGGGAGTCAGAAGCGCGCGAGCACGTCGTCCACCCCGGCGCGGAACCGCGGACAGGTCGCGATGTCGTGCGCCCGGCACCCCATGGCGTGCTCCGTCATCTCCCGGGATCGGCGCATCTCCTCCATCCGCCTGTCGAGGTCGTCGAGATGCTGCTGCAGCACCTGATGCCGGCCCGCGCTGCCGTCGTCGAGGAGCACGGCGATCTGGTCGAGGCTCATGCCGGCGGCCTTGCTGCGCTGGATGACGGCGATGCGCACGACCTCGTCCTCGCCGTAGCGACGCCGGCCCGCCGCGTCCCGGGGTGGCCGCAGCAGGCCGACCGTCTCCCAGTGCCGCAGGACGTTCGTCGGCAGGTCGAAACGCGCGGCGACCTCGCCGACGGACCAGGGATGCAGGTCGCTTGACTTCATGTTGACATGAAGTCACAGACTGGTGCCGAACGCAAGACGCGAGAAGGGAACCCCCATGTACGACGCGATCGTGATCGGTGCCGGCCCCGCCGGACTCCAGGCGGCTCTCACCCTCGGACGGATGCATCGGCCGGTGCTCCTGCTGGACTCCGGCGAGTACCGCAATGGCACCGTGCAGCACATGCACAACATGATCGGTGCCGATGGGAAGGCCCCGGCGGACCTCCGCGCCCAGGCCCGGGCCGAGCTCGCGGCCTATGCGGACGTCGAGGTGCGGGACGTCGCGGCGCAACGGATCTCCGGCGACGCGGAGACGGGGTTCTCGGTGAGCCTCGCCGACGGGTCGGTGACCGACGCACGACGGGTGATCCTGGCGACCGGCGTCGCGGACGATCTCCCGCCGGTGCGGGGTCTCGCCGAGCTGTGGGGCGTCCGGGTCTTCAGCTGCCCGTTCTGCGACGGACACGAGCACGCCGGGAAGCCGATCGCGATCCTCGGCGCGGCACCCCGGGCGGCCCATCTGATCGGGTTGCTCGGCCGGATCGTCGGCGAGATCACGGTGGTCCCGGTGGGAGAGCCGTTCGCCGCGGAGGACCGTACCGCGCTGGAGGAGCTCGGGGTACGGGTGGCCTCCGCTCCGGTCGAGGCTGTCGCCGCGCACGGAGACGGGGTGCGGGTGCGCAGCGCCGAGGGCGACCTCGACGTCGCGGGCGTGTTCGTGGCCTCCGGCACGATGCGACACCGGGCGCCCTTCGCCGCGGACCTCGGGCTGCGGATGCTGGAGTCGGGGTCCATCGAGATCGATGAGTTCGGGAGGACGTCGCGTCCTGGGGTCCTTGCGGCGGGCGACCTCGCCCATCGCGCGACCCTCCCCGGCCCGATGGCCTCGGTCCTGCTCGCCGCCGCCGCGGGTCAGCTCGCCGCGGTGGGAGTGATCCAGTCCCTCTGACGTCGAATCGCCCGATTGGTCCCATCTCCGGGCCGGATGGGGCCATTCAGGCGATTCGAACAGGGGGTCAGACGGCCCCGACGTCGACAGCACCGCCGGTCGCGGCGGGCTCGGCGTAGGAGACCTCGCGCCAGACGTCGCCCACGCGTTCGAACGAGGTCACACTCGACAGGGCGCAGCGGCGGGTCCGCGGGTCATGCTGCAGCGGGAGGCCGGCCACGCGGAGGTGCGTGATCCAGATCGGCGCCTGATGCGACACCATCACGATGTCCCCCGCGGTCGGGATCTCGGCCGCGGCCGTCCATGCCTCGTCCATCACGCCGAGCATGCGCTCCGCGATCGAGGCGTACGGCTCCCCCCAGCTCGGCAGCGACGGCTGGCGCAGGTGCCACCAGTTCACCGGATTCATCAGCGACCGCCGCATCCGGGTGCCCTCGAACACGTTCGTCGGCTCGATCAGGCGGATGTCCGTCTCGGGTTCGAGGTCGAACACCTCCGCGAAGGAGACGGCCGACTCCTGCGCGCGCTCCAGAGGCGAGGCGAACAGCGCGGTCACCGGATCGCCGAGCTCTGCCACATGCTCCGCCGCCGCCTGCGCCATCTCCTCCCCCGCGGTGCTGAGGTGATAATCGGGCAACCGTCCGTAGAGCACGCGGGACGGGTTGTGCACCTCACCGTGGCGAACGAGGTGCAGAAGTGATGCCGCCACGTCAGACCTCGCGGTAGCGGGACTCGCCGAAGCCGAGGACCAGATAGCCGATGTAGGGGAAGAGGAACAACAGGAAGAAGGAGAACACCCCGCCCTTGCCGAAGCGCGCGCCGAGCTTGAATGCGACGATGACCCCGAGAATGAAGTTCGCGATCGGCACGAGGTAGAGCAGGGCGAACCAGCCCGACATCCCGGCGATCTTCACGAGGAACACGACATTCACGATCGGGATGATCGCGAGGATTCCGGGGTACCCCGCCTTGGTGAAGACCTTCCACAGCCCGACCACGACGAGGATGTAGAAGATGAGGGCGATGAGCCCTGTCGTGCCGGAGAAGATCGCGCCGAACAGGTCGGGAAGGCCGTTGCCGTCCGAGATGGAGAGGTTCATGGGGTGCGCCTTTCGTCGTGGCGATCCTACTGAGGTGCCGCTGCTCCGCGCAGGCGACCCGGCCGGGAAGGGCCGGGACGCCCGCGTAGACTGGGCGGGTTCATCTTTCCCCGGATCAGGAGGAATCCTCCGTGCTGCGCACCCACTCCGCAGGCTCCCTGCGCGCCGAGAACATCGGTCAGACCGTCACCCTCACCGGGTGGGTCGATCGTCGTCGTGACCACGGAGGCGTCGCTTTCATCGATCTGCGGGACGCGTCGGGCATCGCCCAGGTCGTCATCCGCGACGAGGAGATCGCCCACCCGCTGCGCAACGAGTTCGTCCTCAAGGTCACCGGGGAGGTGTCGCGTCGCCCCGAGGGGAACGCGAACCCGAACCTGCCGTCCGGCGAGATCGAGGTCATCGCGGCCGAGGTCGAGGTGCTGAACGAGTCGGCGCCGCTGCCGTTCCAGGTCTCGACCGCTGTGGCCGACACCGAGACCGTCGGCGAGGAGGCACGCCTGAAGTATCGCTACCTCGACCTCCGCCGCCCGGCCGCCGCCTCCGCGCTGCGCCTGCGGTCCGACGTCTACAAGGCGATCCGCGACGTGCTGCACGCCGAGGACTTCACCGAGGTCGAGACCCCGACCCTCACCCGCTCCACGCCGGAGGGCGCCCGCGACTTCGTCGTCCCGGCCCGTCTGCACCCGGGCAGCTGGTACGCCCTGCCCCAGTCCCCGCAGCTTTTCAAGCAACTGCTCATGGTCGGCGGTGTGGAGAAGTACTTCCAGATCGCCCGCTGCTACCGCGACGAGGACTTCCGCGCCGACCGTCAGCCCGAGTTCACGCAGCTCGACATCGAGATGAGCTTCGTCGACCAGGAGGACGTGATCGCCCTCATGGAGTCGCTCATCGTGGCGATGTGGAAGACGATCGGCGTCGAGGTGCAGACTCCACTGCCGCGGATGACGTACGCCGATGCCATGGCGAAGTACGGCTCCGACAAGCCCGACCTCCGCTTCGGGCTCGAGCTCGTCGAGGCGACGGACTACTTCACGGACACACCGTTCCGCGTGTTCCAGGCCGAGTACGTCGGCGCGGTGCGCATGCCCGGCGGTGCGAGCCAGCCGCGCAAGCAGCTCGACGCGTGGCAGGACTGGGCCAAGCAGCGCGGCGCCCGCGGCCTCGCCTACGTGCTGTTCAACGAGGACGGCTCCCTGGGCGGACCCGCCGCGAAGAACCTCTCCGAGGCCGAGCAGGCGGGACTGGCGGGGTTCGTCGGCGCCGAGCCGGGCGACTGCGTGTTCTTCGCCGCCGGTGCGACCAAGGAGAGCCGCGCGCTGCTCGGCGCCGCGCGGGTCGAGATCGGCCGCCGCCTCGGCTACCTGAACCCGGACGAGTTCGCCTTCACCTGGGTCGTCGACGCCCCGATGTTCGAGCCGGCCGCGGATGCGGTCGCCTCCGGAGACGTGGCCGTGGGTGCGGGCGCCTGGACGGCCGTGCACCACGCGTTCACGGGCCCGAAGCCCGAGTTCGAGGACACGTTCGACACCGACCCCGGATCGGCCCTCGCCTACGCGTACGACATCGTGTGCAACGGCTCGGAGCTCGGCGGCGGGTCCATCCGCATCCACCGCGAGGACATCCAGAAGCGGGTCTTCGAGGTCATGGGCATCAGCGACGAGGTGGCGCAGGAGCAGTTCGGCTTCCTCCTCGACGCGTTCAAGTTCGGCGCTCCCCCGCACGGCGGCATCGCGCTCGGCATGGACCGCGTGCTCCAGCACCTGACCAAGACCGAGTCGATCCGCGACGTCATCGCCTTCCCGAAGTCCGGCAACGGCTTCGATCCGCTGACCTCCGCTCCCGCTCCGATCACCCCGGAGCAGCGCGCCGAGGCCGGTGTGGACTTCACACCCGAGGACGAGGCCTGACCCGCCGACACCCCGTCTTACCGCCGAGACCCCGGGACACTGCCGCTGGCAGCCCGGGGTCTCGTCGCGTACCCGGGGTCTCGGCGAAGAAGAAGGGGGGCTAGGCGAAGAGGGGGGCGAGGTTCTCGTTCCACACGTCGACACCGAGCTTCGCGATGAGAGCCACCACCACGACGAGGAACACCACGCGGATGAACGTCGTGCCGCGGGAGATGGCCATCCGCGAGCCCAGGTAGCTGCCGGCGACGTTCGCGACCGCGAGGATGCCCCCGAGCAGCCACAGCACCGAGCCGTGCGGGATGAAGAGGAGCAGCGCCCCCGCGTTCGTCGCGAGATTCACGATCTTGGCCTTCGCGCTCGCCTGCAGGAAGTCGTACCCCAGCAGCGCGACGAGGGTGATCACGAGGAAGGTGCCCGTCCCCGGACCGATCATCCCGTCGTAGAACCCGATGCCGAGCCCGGCCAGCCCGGCCATGATGTGGTGCTTGTGCCCGTGGAAGCGCAGCTGCGTCGCCGCCCCGAGCTGGGGACGGAGCGCCGTGAACAGGGCGACCGCCAGCAGCGCGATCACGATGATGGGCTTGAAGGCGGCCGGGGGCAGCACCGTCGCGACCGCCGCGCCGCCGAACGAGCCGATCAACGCGATCACCGCCATCGGCAGGGCCGTGCGGAGGTCGGGCTTGGCACGGCGGTAGTAGGTGATGCTGCTGGTCGCGGTCCCGAACACGGAGGCGAGCTTGTTCGTCGCGAGCGCCTGGACCGGGGCGATGCCGGGGATGAGGAGCAGTGCCGGAAGCTGCAGCAGTCCTCCGCCGCCGACGACCGCGTCGATCCACCCGGCACTGAACGCCGCCACGATGATGAGGATCAGCATCCCCCAGGTGAGCTGCTCGAGTCCGAGGAGGCTACCGATATCCACCCCGCCATGATTCCAGAC
The DNA here is from genome assembly GCF_044543605.1 of Microbacterium sp. NPDC064978. Lineage (NCBI taxonomy): Bacteria > Bacillati > Actinomycetota > Actinomycetes > Micrococcales > Microbacteriaceae > Microbacterium > Microbacterium sp. NPDC064978. Next base: position 1,315,091 of record NZ_JBITWF010000001.1, read on the forward strand.
CCGCGGGCACCGTCACGCATCCGCGCCGCTGGCAGACTGGGGTCATGCTTCCCGCTCTCCCGCTGCCGCACCCGTTCGCGTCGAGGAGCGGGGACGCCGTGCTCCGGAGAGCGAGCGAGGCCGACGCCGACGCCGTCATCGCGCTGCTCGCCGACGACCCGATCAGCGCCGCCCGCGGCGACGTGGCCTCCGACGAGGACCGCCCGGCGTACGAGCGCGGCCTCCGCGAGATCCTGGCCGATCCCTCCAACGACGTCCTCGTGGTCGAGCTCGACGGCGCGGTGGTCGGCACCCTCCAGCTCACGTCGATCCCGGGCATGGCACGCCGCGGCGCCCGGCGGCTGCTCGTCGAGGCGGTCCGGGTGCGCAGCGACCTCCGCTCGTCCGGCATCGGCTCCGCGGTCATGCGGTGGGTCGGCGATGCCGCGGCGCCCGCCCTCGGCGCGGCCATGGTGCAGCTCACCTCTGACGCCGCCCGCACCGACGCACACCGGTTCTACGAGCGCCTCGGCTACGTGGGCTCGCACCGCGGCTTCAAGTACACGGTCCGGCACGACTGATCCCCCGGCGCATTCCTGCGCCACCCGCCCGACACCGACCGTTCACCCGCGCCGCTCCCCGCGGCTACCTCGGGCTCATAGTGTCCTCTCGCAACCCGACACCGGCGTGCAACGCCGGACACCGAGAGGACACTCATGGCACGCTCCATCCGCCGCGCACGCATCGGCGCCGGCATCGCCCTGGCCACCACGGCCGTCATCGCACTGACCTCCTGCGCCTCGGCGACCGACGCCCCGGCCGCCGGCGACGACGCCGTGGACGCGGCGAGCGCGACGTCGGTCGAGGACTTCGGCTCGTTCGCCGACCTCGAGGCCGCCGCGAAGGAGGAGGGTCAGCTCAACGTCATCGCCCTCCCGCGCGACTGGGCGAACTACGGCGAGATCCTCGACCTCTTCGCCGAGAAGTACCCCGAGATCACCATCAACGAGGCGTCGCCCGACGTCTCCAGCGCCGAGGAGATCCAGGCCGCCGAGACGAACAAGGGCCTCGACACCGCCCCCGACGTCTTCGACCTCGGCCTCACCGTCGCTCTGCAGAACATCGACGCCTTCGCTCCTTACAAGGTCCAGACCTGGGACGACATCCCCGACGAGCTGAAGGAGCCCACCGGCCTCTTCGTCGGCGACTACGGCGGGTACATGTCGATCGGCTACGACTCCTCGAAGTTCGAGGCGCCGGCTGAGCTGTCCGACCTGCTCTCCGCCGACTACAAGGGTGCCGTGGCCATCAACGGCGACCCGACGCAGGCCGGCGCCGCCTTCGCCGCCGTGGGCCTGGCGACGGTGCAGTCGGACGGCACGCTCGACGACTTCCAGCCGGGCATCGACTTCTTCGCCGACCTGCAGAAGGCCGGGAACCTGCTCAAGGTCGACGTCACGACCGCGACCGTCGCCAGCGGCGAGACCCCGGTCGTCTTCGACTGGGACTACCTGAACGCCGCGCACACGGCCGACAACCCGAACTGGAAGGTCGAGGTCTTCGACGGCACCGGCTACGCGGGCTACTACAACCAGGCCATCAACGTCGACGCGCCGAACCCGGCGGCCGCGCGTCTGTGGCAGGAGTTCCTCTACAGCGACGAGGTGCAGAACCTGTGGCTGAAGGGCGGCGCCCGTCCGGTGCGCATGGAGGCGATGACCGAAGCGGGCACGATCGACGAGAAGCTCGCGGCGGCTCTCCCGGAGGCTCCGGAGGAGACCGTCGTGCCCACCGAGGAGCAGTCCGAGAACGCCGGCACGCTGCTCGGCGAGAAGTGGGCAGCGGCGGTCCAGTGACCTCTCTCGTCGCACCGGGGGTGGATGCCGCGGCGTCCGCTCCCGTCACCGCCGCCGGACCCGCGTCGCACGCGCGGGCCCGGCGGTCTGCGCCGTCCCCGGCGTGGCTGGGGCTCGTGCCCTTCGCCGCCTACGTGCTGCTGTTCCTCGCCCTGCCCACCGTGCTCGCGATCGGCTCCGGGTTCTTCGACGGCGACGGCGCTTTCACCTGGACGAACGTCGCCGCCCTCGGCGACCCCGTCGTGCTCACGACCTTCGCGAACTCGGCGGGGCTGTCCCTGCTCACCGCGGCGGTCGGCGCCACCGTCGGCGCCTTGGTCTCCTATGCGTTGCTCGGCATGAACCCGGACGGCGTCGTGCGGCGATCCGTGGACGCGGCCGCCGGGGTCCTCGCGCAGTTCGGCGGCGTCATGCTCGCCTTCGCCTTCATCGCCATGATCGGCATCCAGGGCGTGGTCACCGTCTTCCTCCGCGACACGTTCGGCATCGATATCTTCGCCGAGGGCACCTGGCTGTACGAGCTGCCCGGCCTCATCCTCCCGTACATCTACTTCCAGGTGCCGCTCATGGTCATCACCTTCCTCCCCGCCCTCGCCGCCTTGAAGCCGCAGTGGGTCGAGGCGAACCTCACCCTCGGGGGCAGCAGGGCGAGCTTCTGGCTGCGGATCGGCCTCCCGGTGCTGGCGCCGTCGTTCCTCGCGAGCCTGCTGCTGCTCTTCGCGAACGCGTTCTCCTCCTACGCCACGGCCGCGGCGCTCGCGAGTCAGGGCTCGCAGATCGTCCCGCTGCAGATCCGCACGGCGCTCACGAGCGAGACGCTGCTCGGCCGGGAGAATCTCGCGGGCGCTCTCGCCCTCGGCATGATCGTCGTGGTCGGCGTCGTGATGGCGCTGTACTCGGTCATCCAGCGACGCGCCGCGCGGTGGCAGGCATGAACGGCCTCGCCCCGTCCCGCGCGACCCGTGCGGTGATCGGCATCGTGGTCGGCGCGTTCTTCGCTGTGCCTCTCGTGTCGACGTTCCTCTTCACGCTGCGCGGCACGGACGGCCTCTCCTTCGCGCACTGGGCCGCCCTCGTCGACCCCGCGGCGTCGGCGAGTCTGAAGCCCATCTGGACGGGGCTCGGCAACTCGCTGATCCTCGCGGTGGTGACCGTGGCGATCGTGCTGTTCCTCCTGGCCCCCACGATGATCCTCGTGAACCTGCGCTTCCCCAGACTGAAGGCGGCCTTCGAGTTCGTCGCGCTCCTCCCGATCTCGATCCCCGCGATCGTCCTCGTGGTGGGCCTCGCGCCGATCTACCTGCAGATCGGTCGGACCCTCGGCACCGGCACCTGGACCCTCGCCTTCGCCTACGGCGTCACAGTCCTCCCCTTCGCGTTCCGCTCGATCCAGGCGTCCATCGATGCCGCCGATCTGCGCACGCTGTCCGAGGCAGCACGCTCGCTCGGGGCGGGGTGGCCGACGGTCGCGCTCCGCGTCCTCGCGCCGAACCTCCGACAGGGACTGCTCGCCGCCGCGCTGATCTCCATCGCGGTGGTTCTCGGGGAGTTCACGATCGCGTCCCTGCTCAACCGACAGGTCTTCCAGACGGCGATGGTCGTGGTGCAGAAGCAGGACCCGTTCGCGCCCGCGATCTTCACGCTGCTCGCCCTGCTGTTCGTCTTCCTCCTGCTCCTACTCATCGGCCGCGTCGCCCGCGGTCCGCGAAAGGCCCGCTCATGACCCTCGATCACGCGCTCCCGCGCACCAAGGACAACCTGCTGCTCGCCCAGGCCGGCGAGGGCACGCGGGTCGAGCTGCAGGGCATCGTGAAGAGCTACGGCGGCACGAGGGTGCTGCACGGCGTAGACCTCGACATCGCTCCCGGGGAGTTCGTCTCGCTGCTCGGTCCGTCCGGCTGCGGGAAGACCACCCTGCTCCGCGTGCTCGCCGGACTCGAGGGCGCCGACGAGGGCACCGTCCTCCTCGGCGGCGGAGATGTCTCGCGTGTGCCGACCAACCGGCGCGACATCGGGATGGTGTTCCAGTCGTACTCGCTGTTCCCGCACCTCCGCGTCGTCGACAACACGGCCTTCGGGCTCCGTCGTCGGGGTGTCGGCAAGGGCGAGGCGGCGCGACGGGCCCTCGACGCGCTCGCCCTCGTGGGTCTGGCCGACCTGGCCGACCGGTTCCCGCATCAGCTCTCCGGCGGGCAGCAGCAGCGGGTGGCCCTGGCTCGCGCCCTCGTCACGGAGCCTCGGGTGCTGCTGCTCGACGAGCCGCTGTCGGCACTCGACGCGAAGGTGCGCGTGCAGCTCCGTGACGAGATCCGGCGCATTCAGCTGCGGCTCGGCATCACGACCGTGTTCGTCACGCACGATCAGGAGGAGGCCCTCGCGGTGTCCGACCGGATCGCGGTCATGAACGCGGGTCGCATCGAGCAGATCGGCTCCCCGGAGGAGCTGTACACCACCCCCGCGAGCGCCGAGGTCGCCGCGTTCGTGGGCCTCTCCAGCGTCGTGTCCGGGGTCGCCGAGGGCGATCACGTCGTCGTGTGGGGGCAGCGTCTTCCCTTGCAGACCCCCGCCGATGGCCCCGTCGACGTGTACCTCCGCCCGGAGAACGTGCGCTTCACCTCCGCGGAGGATGCCGCCACAGATGCCCTCGTGGAGGAGAGCACGTTCCTCGGCAGCATGCGGAGGACCCTCGTGCGCACCGAGTCGGGCGAGCTCGTCCGCGTGCAGCACGCACCCACCATGCACCCGTCGTTCGGTGACCGCGTCCGCATCGCGGTGACCCCTGCCCCGGTGGTCGCGCGCCCCCGCGGCTGACCCGAGACCCCGGGTTCACGTCGAGACCCCCGGCTGCAGACGTCTGCAGCCGGGGGTCTCGGCGAATGCCCGGGGTCTCGGCGACACCACGGCGGAGCGAACTACAGGACGCGGGAGAGGAAGTCCTTCGTGCGCTGGTGCTGCGGATTCGCCAGCACCTCGCGGGGGTCCCCCTCCTCGACGATCTGTCCGCCGTCCATGAAGATCAGCCGCGAACCGACCTCGCGCGCGAAGCCCATCTCATGCGTCACGACGAGCATCGTCATGCCCTCATCGGCCAGCGACCGCATGACCTGCAGGACCTCGCCGACGAGCTCCGGGTCGAGGGCCGACGTGGGCTCGTCGAACAGCATCATGTCGGGGTTCATGCACAGCGCCCGCGCGATGGCCACCCGCTGCTGCTGTCCGCCGGACAGGTGCCCGGGGTACGCGTCGGCCTTCTCCGCGAGCCCGACGCGCTCGAGCATGGCGCGGGCCACCTTCTCCGCTTCGGCCTTCGAGCGTTTCTTGACCCGCTGCTGCGCGATCGTCAGGTTGCCGAGCACGCTGAGGTGCGGGAACAGGTTGAAGCTCTGGAACACCATCCCGATGCGGGTGCGCACGCGGTCGATGTCGATGTCGGGATCGGTGATGTCGATGCCCTCGATGAGCACCTTGCCGCCCGTGGGCTCCTCCAGGAGGTTCACGGAGCGGAGCAACGTCGACTTGCCCGACCCGGACGGGCCGATCACGCAGACGACCTCGCCGGCGAGCACCGTCAGGTCGATGCCCTTGAGCACCTCGTTGTCGCCGAAGCTCTTGTGCAGGTCCTGGATAGCGATCGCGGGGGCCTGCACGTCGATCAGGTCGGTGCTCATCGTGTCCTCGCCATCCGACGCTCCAGCCACGCGCTGAAACGCGTGAGCGGGATCGTCACGATCAGGTAGAGGATCGCCGCCATGATCAGCGGCGTTCCGTTGGCGTTCTGCGTGCTGGCGTCACGGGCGAAGGTCGTGAGTTCCTTCGACCAGATGAACGTGCCGACGACGAACAGCAGCGACGTGTCCTTCAGCAGCAGCACGAACTCGTTCGTCAGCGGCGGGATGATGATGCGGAAGCCCTGCGGCACGACGATCCAGAAGGTCGTCTTCATGGGCGACATGCCGAGCGATCGCGCGGCCTCGGTCTGCCCCTTCGGCACCGCCTGGAGTCCCGCGCGGATGGTCTCGGCCATGTACGCCGACGCCACGAGCACGAGACCGATCAGGCCGAGCACCACGGGACCGCCGAGCTCCTGCGCCCGCACGCCGAGCGCGATCGGCACGATGAACCCGATGGCGAAGATCGTGAGCAGGGCGGGGACCCCGCGGAACAGTTCGATCCAGACGGTCGCGATCCACCGGAACGGACCGATCTCGGACAGCTTCATCAGCGCGAGGATCACGCCGAGGAGAAGGCCGCCGGCGAACGCCACCGCCGTGAACCACAGCGTGTTGACGAGCGCGGTCGTGATGATCCCCGGCAGCATCTTGGCTGCGACCTCGGGGTTGAAGAAGAGCTGCCCGAGCCGGGACCAGTCGGTGCTGAACGCGACCCAGACGGCGATCGCGATCAGCACCGCATAGACGGTGTACCGGTAGAGCTTCTGCTTGGTGGTGCGCCTCAACGCCATTGTCAAGGTCCTCCCGACCTCCGTGTTCCCCGGCTCAGTTCGCCGTGAAGTACTGGTCGTAGATCTTCTGGTACTCGCCGTTGTCCCTCAGATCCTTGAGCGCACCGTTCACGGCGTCGAGGAGCTCGTCCTTCTCGCCCTTCGCGAATGCGAAGCCGTAGGACTCGTCGGTCTCGTAGGTCTCGACGATCTCGTACGCGGAGTCGGCCTTCTCGTGCTCGAGGTTGACGGGCTGGTCCTGCAGGATCGCGTCGATCTGCCCCGCCTGGATGGCCGGCCACAGCTCGCCGTCCGACGGGTACTGGACGAGCTGCGCGCCCTTCGCGTTCTCGGTCGCGTAGGCCTCACCCGTCGTACCCTGCTGCACGCCGACGTTCTTGCCGTCGAGGTCGTCGATGGACGTGATGCCGGAATCGGTGCGCACGAGGAGCGACTGCAGCGAGTCGTAGTACGGGTCCGAGAAGTCGATGTTGGCCTTGCGCTCGTCGGTGATCGTCATGGCCGAGGCGCCGACGTCGCAGGTACCGGCGGCGAGGGTCGTGCCGGACTGCAACGCGTCGAAGCCCACATCCTGCACCGAGAGCTCGAGGTCGAGCTGCTCGGCGATCGCGCCGAGGAGGTCGATGTCGAAGCCGGTGTACTCGCCGTCGTCACCCTCGAACTCGAACGGCGGGTAGGGGATGTCGGAGCAGACGGTGAGCGTGCCCGCCTCGACGAGGCCGTACTCGTCGCCCGCGGCGGGCTCGCCACTGCTGCCCGCATCGGAGGAGCCGGTGGCGCATCCGGCGAGCGCGAGGGTGGCGGTGGCCGCGATCGCGAGGCCGGCGAAGAGGTTACGACGGGACATGTCGGCTCCTGAGAGTCGGGGGGCGGGTGAGCCCACGGACGGGTAGGAGTTCATCTAAACATGCGGCTCGTCGCGTGACCAATGACATCCCCTCGCGCCGCATCACGTTTGTGTTTCGGTGCCGCGGGGACGAGCCTCGACGCTCAGACCTCGGCGTCGACCGCCACGCGACCGGCGACGACCGAGCGGATGTACCCGGCGACCTCCTCGTGCGCGGGGTGCACCTGATACTGCTCCAGCTCCGCGACGGAGTCGAAGTCGGCGACCAGGGTGACGTCCCAGTTGGCGTCGGGGTACACGTCGTTCGCGCCGGCCCAGATGCTGCGCAGCTGCGGCACGACCCCGTCGAGGGCGTTGAGGCGGCGGGCCACCTCAGCCGCCTGGGCCTGCCGCTCCCCCGCGTCCTCCGCGGCGAGCTTCCAGGTCACGACATGGCGGATGGTCATCGCAGCTCCTTCTGGTCGGCGCGGGCCTCCGCGTCGACGGCTTCTTCCAGCGCCTCGCGCAGTCGGTCGGGGGACACGCGCCAGTGCGCATGCAGTCGCCCGTCGATGAGGACGACCGGGATCTTCTCCCACCACTGCTCGTACAGGGCGCGGTCGTCCTGGATCGACGCCTCGACGATGTGGATGCGCTCCGCGGCGGCATCCGGCAGCTCGCCGACGACCGCGTCGACGACCTCGGAGGCCACCGCGCACAGATGGCAGTCGGGCTTGCCGATGAGGGTCAGCGTCGTCACGACGACGGGACCTCGACCTCGCGTCCCTGCGCGATCCACTCGCCGGTGCCGCCCTCGACGTTGGTGGCGTCGTAGCCGCGGGCCTCGAGCGCTTCGACCACACGGGCCGAGCGGCCGCCGGCCTGGCAGATCACGTCGAACGACTCCGCGGGAAGCTCTTCCAGGCGGTTGCCGATCTCGGACATCGGGATGTTCACGGCGCCGGGGACGTGTCCTGCCTGGAACTCGTTCACCTCCCGGACATCGATGAGGGGCGTGCCGGAGCGCTCGGCGAGTTCGGCGACGGTGATCGACTTCATGACATCCTCTCGGCGGTGCGGAACGGCGCGCAGAGACACAAAGCGCCCGTCCGAAGACAGGCGCTCGGTGTCTGGCCGCTTACTTCTTGTTGCGGCGCTGGTGGCGAGTCTTGCGAAGCAGCTTGCGGTGCTTCTTCTTCGCCATGCGCTTGCGGCGCTTCTTGATGACAGAACCCACGGAAACCTCACTAAGTCAGGGGCTGGGTGTCGCCGGAATCGGACACCCGGGTACGAGCACGAAAAATGCCTCGGATCATCCTAGCAAACTCAGGAGGGTGCCCCGCGCCCTCCGTCAGCCGGCGTCGGCGATGGGCCGCTGCAGAGCCTCCGCGACGGCGGACTCCGGCACGCGGTAGCTCCGTCCGAACCGGATGGCGGGAAGGTCACCGGCGTGCACGAGCCGGTACACGGTCATCTTGGACACGCGCATGAGCTCGGCGACTTCGGCCACCGTCAGGAATCGGACGTCTGGAACCTCGGGCATCCCACGTACCCCTTTCTCGATGAGCACACTCTATGGGGTCGCTGGGACGCGTGTAAACCCGCGTGACTGCTGTGATCAGTGAGATATCGGCATGGTCGCGAACGCCCGGACCGGGAACGTGCCGAACCCGCGGATCGCCGGAGGGGCCGCGGTGAACCGCGCCCCGCGCGCGGGGAGGCGGTCAAGAGCGGTGAGGTGCTCGACGACGTGCACGCCCGCTGCGAGGAGGATGCTGTGCGCGGGTCGCTCCCCGCCGCTCTCCGTGTCGTCGATGTTGAGCGCGTCGATGCCGACGAGGCGCACCCCGGCATCGACGAGGAATCGCGCGGCGTCCTCGGCGAGGAAGGGTGCGCCCGTGCCGTAGTCGGGGGTGCCGAACAGGCGGCTCCAGCCGGTGTCCAGGAGCACCGCGCTGCCGCGGAGCTCGCGGTCGGCGAGCGTCGCCGCCCTGATGCCCCGCCGTTGCGGCGTCCAGGCGTCGCGGAGGTGGAAGACCTCGGCGGGGAGATCCACGAGGCTCTCCAGGTCGAGCGCCGCCAGGTCCGCCCCGTCCGCATAGCGGTGGAACGGGGAGTCGAGGTACGTCCCCGTGTTGCCGATCATCGTGATCACGTCCATCGCGAACTCCGTCCCCGGCGCGTAGCGCTCGCGAGAGGCCGCGCGGGTGAGGTGCGGGGTGATGCTCGGCGCGGGCAGCCCGGGATACGTGACCATGCCCTCGGCGATCGGGTGGCTCAGGTCGACGACTCGGTCGGCGCGATCTGCAGGAGCCGGTGCCACGACGCCACGACTGCCTCGGTGCGGCTCGGAGACGATCTGCAGGTCGCGGAGCTCGACCCCGCCCACGAGCGTCAGGCCGAGGTGTGACACGAGCAGGCTCGAAACCTCCTCGGCCGTCATGTCCTTCCGCGGCAGATCGAGTCGGAACCCCTGTCCCTGCAGCCCGCCGCCGTTGGCGAAGGTGATCGCGAAGTCGAAGTGCGCGCGGTACTCGTCCGTCATGTGCCCATCCTGCCCGACGGGCTCCTCCGGAACGATGCGTGGCCCCGCCCTGCCCCACCGGCACGCCGACGTCCAGCCCGCGCATAGCCCGCATTGCCCGATCGCTCAGACAGCCCTGCCAATGTCGAGTGCAGGACCCGTGCCGGCACCTGCCGAGTCCGCGCGGATCTGGGGTCCGCACACCGCCCCCGACGGCATCCCCCCTGCCGTCGGGGGCGGTTCTCCGTCCGGGCGGGGCGTCGGGTCAGGCGCCGAGGCGCTTCAGCGCATTGGCGACCACGTGCTTGGCGGATGCCGCTGCACGCCCGACGACCTCGGCCGCGTGTGCAGCACCGTCGGGGGTCGGAGCGCCCGGGTATGCGATGTCCGGCGCGGTGTCGCCGAACGCGTCGACGAGGAACGGGACCAGCCAGTCGTCGACGGCCTCGAGCGGCGCGACGGACAGGCTGTAGAAACGGCGCTGGCCGTCTTCGCGGACGGTCACCAGCTCGGCGTCCCGGAGCACCTTGAGGTGCTTGGAGACCGTGGGCTGGCTGATGCCGAGGTCGGCGACGATCTGGCTCACGCTCGTGCCGGACTCGCCTTCGGACGTGCGGCGGAGCAGGAGCTGGAGGATGTCGCGCCTCGTACCGTCTGCGATCACGTCGAAGATGTCCGTCATGTGATCAGGGTAGTGCGCCCCGGCACGGAGTACCATGACGAAGGCTCGGCGAGAGGCGCCGTGCTGCCGCCGGGGAACGGACGGCGCAGAAGAAGGGGGCAGCGATGTCGGGCATCGTTTCGGCGTCGTCTCCTCGCACCGGTCTCCCCGGAGCCGCCGGCCGGGTGAAGCACCTCATCACCTCGTCGCCCTCCCGGTTCGCGATCGCCGTCTTCGCGCTGCTGATCCTCGTGTTCACGGTGCTGTTCTCGCTGCCGATCGCCTCCGCCAGCGGCACGGTGACACCGCTCAGCGATGCGCTCTTCACCGCCGTCTCCACGATCTGCGTGACGGGCCTCGCGACCGTCGACATGGCCAACCACTGGTCGCCCTTCGGCCACGTCGTCGTGTTCATCGGCGTCAACATCGGCGCCCTCGGCGTGCTGACCCTCGCCTCCCTCATGGGGATGCTCATCTCGAAGCGCCTCGGCCTGCGGGCCAAGCTCATGGCGGCCGGCGACACGAATCCGCTCCGCGCGCACGGCGGCGTGGTCAACGAGAGCCAGACGGTGCGCCTGGGCGAGGTGGGCCAGCTGCTCACCACGGTCGCCCTCTCGGCCCTCTTCATCGAAGCGGCCCTCGCCGCCCTCCTCTACCCGGCGCTGGTGATGGCGGGGGTGGACCCGATCGCCGCGCTCTGGGAGGCCCCGTACTTCTCGGCGATGGCCTTCACCAACACCGGCTTCGCGCCGAACGACGGCGGGGTGGCCGTCTTCGCCGACGACTACCTCGTGCTGTCACTCCTCATGGTCGGCGTGTTCCTCGGGAGCATCGGCTTCCCGGTGATCTACACGCTCGCGAAGCACGTCTGGCACGTCAAGCGCTGGTCGCTGCACTCGAAGCTGACCATCGTCACCACCGTGCTGCTGTTCATCCTGGGCGCCGCCGCCTTCCTGATCCTCGAGTACAACAACCCGAAGACCTTCGGCTCGATGGACGCCGCTGACACGACCTTCCAGGCGTTCTTCCTCTCCGCGATGACCCGCTCCGGCGGCTTCAACGTCATCGAGATGGACGACCTCAACGGCTCGTCGCTGCTCGCTGCCAGCATGCTCATGTTCGTCGGCGGCGGGTCCGCGTCGACGGCGGGCGGCATCAAGGTGACCACGCTCGCGGTCCTCGCGATCGCCGTCTGGTCCGAAGCGAAGGGCCGCCAGTCCGTCGAGGCGTTCGGCCGCCGCATCCCCAGCGACGTGCAGCGCGTCGCCCTCAGCGTCGTCGCCTGGGGTGCCACGATCGTCGCCCTGTCGACCATCGTGATCGCGCAGATCACCAAGGCCGACATCAGCCACGTGCTCTTCGACGTCATCTCCGCGTTCGGCACCGTCGGGCTCTCCACCGGCCTCACCGGGGAGCTGCCGGATTCCGCCTCGTACGTCATGGCCGCGACGATCTTCATGGGCCGCGTTGGTACAGTGACTCTCGCTGCGGCAGTCGCCGCGACATCGCGCACGCAGTACTACTCACTGCCCGTGGAAAGGCCGATCGTTGGTTGAAGTCCTTCGGGGGGACGCTCCCGTCCTCGTCATCGGTCTCGGCCGGTTCGGCGCCGCCTGCGCCGGCGAACTCGACCGCCTCGACCGCGAGGTGCTCGCGATCGACGACAACCTCGAGCTCGTGCAGAAGTGGTCGGACCGCGTCACGCACACCGTGCAGGCCGATGCCCGCAATATCGACGCGCTCCGTCAGATCGGCGCCCAGGACTTCCAGGTCGCGGTCGTCGCCGTCGGCTCCTCGATCGAGGCGTCGGTGCTCATCACGGCCAACCTCGTCGACCTCAAGGTGCCGCAGATCTGGGCGAAGGCGGTCTCCCAGTCGCACGGCAAGATCCTTGCCCGGGTGGGCGCCAACCACGTCATCTACCCCGAGCGCGAGGCCGGCGAGCGCGTCGCGCACCTCGTGAGCGGGCGCATGCTCGACTTCATCCGCTTCGACGACGACTTCGTCCTGGCCAAGATGTACCCGCCGAAGTTCATCCGCGGCGTCGGCCTGAACGAATCCGGTGTGCGCTCGAAGTACAAGGTCACGGTCGTCGGCGTGAAGAGCCCTGGCAAGCCGTTCCGGTACGCCGAGGCCAACACCATCGTCACTAACCACGACCTCATCATCGTCTCCGGGACCAACAGCGACATCGAGCGGTTCGCCGCCCTCGACCGCTGAACCGGGTCCTCCCCGCGACGGATGCGCCCGCCACGGCCGCCGTGGTGGGATGGGGGCATGAGCGATCACGCCCCCGCACCGCCCGTCCTCGCCCTCCGCGGGCTCCGCAAGCAGTTCGGGCAGAAGGTCGCCGTCGACGCGCTGTCCCTGGACGTCCCCGCAGGCTCGATGCTCGGGCTGCTCGGCCCGAACGGTGCGGGCAAGACGACGACGCTCGCCATGACCACGGGGCTCCTGCGCCCGGACGCCGGGACCGCCTGGGTGCTCGGCGCCGACGTCTGGCAGGACCCTGCCGCCGCGAAGGCGCGGATGGGGGTGCTCCCCGACGGCATCCGGATGCTCGACCGCCTCACCGGCGCCGAGCTGCTGCGGTACACCGGCCTGCTGCGCGGGATGCCGGAGGCGGAGGTCGTCTCCCGCTCCGGTGAGCTCCTCGACGCGCTCGGCCTGACGGAGGCCCGCGACACGCTCGTCGTCGACTACTCGGCCGGCATGAAGAAGAAGATCGGCCTGGCCTGCGCGCTCATCCACGCGCCCCGGCTGCTGATCCTCGACGAACCGCTCGAGGCGGTCGACCCGGTCTCCGGACAGACGATCCGGCAGATCCTCCGCTCCTTCGTGGACGGCGGCGGCACGGTCGTCCTCTCCAGCCACGTCATGGAGCTCGTCGAGTCGCTGTGCGACCGCGTCGCCATCGTGGCCGAGGGCCGCCTGCTGGCACACGGTGCGCTCGACGAGGTGCGCGCCGGGCTCACGCTGCAGGAGCGCTTCCTCACCCTCGTGGGCGCGCACGACCTCGGAACGGAGACGCTCGCGTGGTTGCGCTCCTCGTAGGCCTGCGGCTGCGACAGCTCGGACATCAGCTCAGGCGCAACCCCTGGATGATCGTGACCCTCGCGATCGTGGGTCTCATCGCGCTGAGCATGCTCGGGCTGCTCACCGTCGGGCTGATCGCCCTGCGGGTGGGAGCTCCCGACGCCGCCGTGACCGCGATGGTGCTCACCGGCGCCGTCATCGTGCTCGGGTGGTGGATCGGGTCGATCCTGGTCAGTGCGGACGACTCGCTGGCACCTGAGCGCTTCGCCCTGCTCCCGGTGACCGCCCGTTCTCTCCTCCCCGGACTGGTCGTGGCGGGGATGACGACGATCGGCGGCATCGGCACCGCCCTGGCCCTGCTGCTGATGCTCGTGGGATGGTCGGTCAGCGTTCCGGCCCTCCTCGTCGCGGTGCTCATGGTCCCGGTGGCCCTCGCGACCTGCGTCCTCGGCGCCCGCGTCGTCAGCGGTCTGCTCGCGGGGTGGCTCGCCCGTCGGCGGACGCGAGACCTCGTCCTCACCCTCGGCGTCGTGCTGCTGGCCTCCTCCGGCCTCCTCCTGAACATCGGGCTGCAGGCACTGTCGACCGTGCGCGACGTCGGCGGCGCCTTCACGACGGTCGCCGAGATCGCCGCGTGGACGCCGGTGTCGGCCGTGTTCGGGGTCCCGGCCGCGGTGGCACAGGGCGACGTGCTCACCGCCCTCCTGCGACTGCTCGTCGCCGCCGGCACCCTCGTCGTCTTCTGGGTCGCCGCGCGCCGAATGCTCGATGCGCGCCTGGTCGCGCCGCTGCAGTCGAGCGGCGGCGGACGCGTGCGCTCGGGCGGCCTGCTCGACCGCCTGCTCCCCGCGGGCCCCGTCGGTGCCATCGCGGGACGGACGCTCCGTTACTTCCGCCGCGATCCGCGTCAGGTCGTCAACATCGTGATGCTCCTGCTGCTCCCGGCGATCTTCCTCGGACTCGCGCTCATGAACGGACTGCAGCAGGACAGTGCCGGCTTCGCGCCCGCGATCACCCTCATTCCGGCGATCAACGCCCTGTTGGCCGGCAGCATCGTGCAGATGGCGATCGCCTACGACAACGATGCCGTCGCGCTGCACATCCTCACGGGCGTGAGCGGCACGGCCGACCGCGCCGGACGGCTGCTCGGATTCGCGCTGATCGCGGTGCCGATCACGGTCCTCCTCTGCGTCGCGAGCTGCCTGCTGGCCGGGCGTCCGGATCTGCTTCCGGGCAGCCTGGGCGCCGCTCTCGGGCTCATGGCGGTGTCGGCGGGAGCGGGGTCCTGGGTGGGGGCGTTCCTGCCAGGACGTGCTCCGGCACCCGAGGCCAACCCGTTCGGACGCGGGTCCTCCGGCGGCGCGCAGTCCTTCCTCGCGATGCTCATCATGTCCCCGATCACGCTGCTGCTCGGCGGCCCCGCCCTCGGCTTCGCGATCGCGTCGATCTGGATCCCGCCCCTGGGCTGGGCGAGCCTCGCGGCCGCCGTCGTCCTCGGGGGCGCGCCCCTCTGGGGCGGCACGGTGCTCGGCGGTCACGTCCTGCAACGGCGCTGGCCCGAGGTGCTCACCGAGGTCGCCAGCGACGCCTAGCCGCACGACACCTCGCCCGCAACAGGCACTCGCGCGGGTTCAGGCTCCAGGAGTGCTGGCTGCCTGAACTCGCGTGGTCGCCTGCTCCCCCGCCGCCCTCGCCACAACAGGCGCTCACGCGGGTTCAGGCTCCAGGAGTGCTGGCTGCCTGAACTCGCGTGAAAGCCTGCCTTCGCGGGGTGGAAGCGCGCGAGAACAGGCGGGATCAGGCGCCGGCGGCGAGCTCCTTCGCGCGAGCGAGGGCGGCGACAGCAGCGGCGGCGAAGGTGTCGGACAGGTGCGCGTCCTGGAGCACGGCGACCGCGCGCTCCGTCGTCCCCTTCGGGCTGGTCACCCGGCGGCGGAGCTCGGCGGGGTCCTCCCCCGTCGAATCCAGCAGCGCGGTCGCGCCGATGAAGGTCTGCTCGGCCAGCAGACGGGCGTCCGCGTCGGCGAAGCCCATCTCCCGCGCGGCTGCGGTGAACTGTTCGATGAGGAGGAAGACGTACGCGGGACCGGAGCCCGAGATCGTCGAGAGCGCATCGATCTGTGACTCGGGGACCTCCACCACCGCGCCCACCGTCTCGAACAGACGACGCACGAGCGCGAGGTCGTCGGGGGTCGCCGCGGCGCCGGCCGCGAGCCCGGTGACCCCCTTGCGGATCGTCGACGGGGTGTTCGGCATGGAGCGGATGACGCGGGCTTCGGCACCGAGGACGTCGGCGAAGGTCTGCAGCGTGACACCCGCGGCGAGGCTCACCACGACGGTCTCCGCGGCCAGGTGCGGCGCGATCTCGCGGAGGAGGTCGGGGACCATCGCCGGCTTCACCCCGACCAGGACCACCCGTGCGCCGGCCACGGCCTCGGCGTTCCCCTCCGGCTGCTCGGACAGCGCGATGCTCGTGACGCCGTCGAGACCCGCGAACGCCGCCGCCTTCTCCGGCGTGCGGTTCGTGGCCGTGATCCCTCCCTGCACGGGGACGCCCGAGGCGAGCACGCCGCGGAGGATCGCTCCCCCCATCGATCCGGCACCGAGGAACGCGAGGGACGGGAGCGCATCAGCCATGTCGTCATCCTACGGCGGGCGCTCCTGTGGCGGCCGGGTTGCCGTCCTAGACTCGTCGCATGAGTGCATCCGGAGGCAGCAAGGCCATCGTCGCGGCGTTCCTGGCGAACCTGGGCATCGCCCTCGCGAAGTTCCTCGCGTGGGCTCTCTCCGGCTCGGCATCGATGCTCGCGGAGGCGATCCACTCCGTCGCCGACTCCGGCAACCAGCTGCTGCTGATGCTCGGCGGGCGCAAGGCGAAGCGCCATGCGGACCGTTCGCACCCGTTCGGCTACGGCCGCGAGCGCTACGTCTACGCCTTCGTCGTCTCGATCATCCTCTTCTCCGTCGGCGGGCTCTTCGCGATCTACGAGGGTGTGGACAAGCTGACCCATCCGCATGAGATCGATCAGACCTGGTGGTGGCTCCCCCTCGTCGTGCTGTTCATCGCGATCGGCCTGGAGTCGTTCTCGCTGCGCACCGCCGTGCGCGAGAGCAACGTCGTGCGCGAGAAGGGGCAGTCGTGGTTCTCCTTCGTACGACGGTCCAAGGCGCCGGAGCTCCCCGTCGTCCTCCTCGAGGACGTGGGTGCCCTCACCGGACTCACCTTCGCCCTGCTCGGCGTCGGTCTCACGCTGCTCACCGGCAACCCCGTCTTCGACGCCCTCGGCACGGTGATGATCGGCGTCCTGCTCGTGCTCATCGCGATCGTGCTGGGTGTGGAGACCAAGAGTCTGCTCGTCGGCGAGGGAGCGACCCCCGCCGACTACGACCGGATCGTGGACGCGATCAACGACGGCCCGGAGATCGAGAAGATCATCCACATGAAGACCCTCTACCTGGGGCCCGACGAGCTGATGGTCGCCGCGAAGATCGCGCTCAGCGCCGACAAGCCGCTGCGCGAGGTCGCCGACGACATCGACGAGATCGAGGCCCGCATCCGCGCCGCCGTGCCGGTCGCCCGGGTCGTCTACATCGAGCCGGACGTCTACCGTCCCGCGATCGATCCGGAGCCCTCGACGGACGTCTTCGTCCTCAAGTCCTCGGACTGAGCGTTCAGCGACGGTCCTCGAAGAAGGCCCGGAGCAGCGCGATGGACGCGTGCTCGTCCACGCCGCCGATCACCTCGGCGCGGTAGGGCAGGCGCCGGTCGCGCAGCACGTCGTACATCGATCCGGCCGCTCCCGCCTTGTCATCCCACGCGCCGAAGACCACGCGGCTGATGCGTGCCTGCAGGATCGCGCCGGCGCACATCACGCAGGGCTCGAGCGTGACGACGAGCGTGCAGCCGTCGAGATTCCACGATCCCCGGTGCGCCGCCGCAGCGCGGATGGCTTCGATCTCGGCGTGCCCGGTCGGATCGTGCGTGGTCTCGCGGGTGTTCCGCCCTTCGGCCAGGACATGCCCGTCGGCATCGAGGACGACGGCGCCGACCGGGATCTCCGCGGCGTCCGCGGCCTCGGCAGCGAGCTCGAGGGCACGCTGCATCGCACGGCGGTCGGCGGCGGTCATGCCCCGAGCCTACGACAGCGCGCGGTGTCCGCCACGGCACCCGATGTCGTGCGCGGACGCGGGGCGCATTAGCCTGTATCCATGCGTGTTCACGTCGCCGACCACCCTCTCATCACCCACAAGCTCTCGGTGCTGCGCGACGCGCGCACCCCGTCGCCGGTCTTCCGCCAGCTGACCGAAGAGCTCGTGACGCTCCTCGCGTACGAGGCGACCCGGAATGTGAAGGTCACTCCGATCGAGATCACGACACCGGTCACCACGACCACGGGCGTGAAGATCTCCGAGCCGCGACCCATCGTCGTCCCCATCCTGCGCGCCGGTCTCGGCATGCTCGAAGGCCTCGTCAAGCTCCTCCCCACCGCGGAGGTCGGTTTCCTCGGCATGGTCCGCGACGAGGAGACCTTCGAGCCCACCACGTACGCCGAGCGGCTTCCGGACGATCTCTCCGACCGCCAGTGCTTCGCGATCGACCCGATGCTGGCGACGGGCGGCTCGCTCGCCGCCGCGATCCAGTTCCTGTTCGATCGCGGTGCGAAGGACGTCACCGCGATCTGCCTGCTCGGCACTCCGGAGGGTGTGGCGGCGATCGAGGCGATGGCCGGCGACCGTGACGTGACCCTCGTCCTCGGAGCGCTCGACGAGCGCCTCGACGAGAAGGGGTACATCGTGCCCGGTCTCGGCGACGCGGGAGACCGGCTGTACGGCACCGTCTGAGGCCGTCGCCGCCGTTCCCACGTCAGAGGGCCAGGCGGTAGCCGCGTTCGTCGCCGTAGCGCGTGAAGCCGGCTCTCGCGAGGATCGGCGCCGATGTCGAGACACGGCCCTTGACGAGCGCAGTCCTCGCACCGCGCGCGGCGCTCTGCCGCAGGCGTTCCGCGAGGACCGCTCGATAGACGCCGCGACCACGATCGGCTTCGAGCGTCGCCGCTCCCCACAGTCGAGTGAACCCGTCGACGATGGTGCATCCCCCCGTGCTCACCGCGCGTCCGTCGATGCGCCCGAGCACCCGGAAACCGGTACCGGCATCGAGAGCCCCGGTCAGCTCGGCGAACTCGGCACGCAGACCGTCGTCGTCGAGGGGCTGCTGCTCCCAGACCGGGACGTTGATCGCATCGACCTCGCGGAGCTGATCCACGGTCCGCACGACCTCGGCGGAGACCCCGGGCGGCACGCCGACCGCGGCTCCACTGGTCGGACGCGCGAACACGGTGACGGTGTCGAAGTGCACGGCACCGCGGCGTCGGAGCTCCTCTTCGAGGTCGGGGTCGTCGGCGGGATTCGTCCAGAACGTGAACACGCTCTCGCCCCAGGCTCTGGTGCGCTCCAGCGCCCCGTCCAGCACCTCGGCGGCGGGGCGCGCGGACGTCACCTGCGAGCCGCGGACGCCGCCCCCGAACCGCTCCGGGTACCGCACGAGGAGCAGGTCGCCGCGGACATGCTCGCTGCCGCGCGGAAACCAGGCCCACGCGGCGGCGGCACGGAGGATGTCCGCCTCGGTCGGCGTGCCGTCGGCGGCCGGTGCAGGAACCGTCGTCGTCATGAACCCTCCTCCTCAGCGGCCCCCACGAGGCGGGCGAAGGCACTGAGCCGGGCGACGCCCTCGGGCGTGTACGGCAGGTCGTCGAGCAGCGCCGGCGAGTGGATGAGGTAGGCCACGACCTGCGCCCGGGAGATCGCCACGTTGAGCCGGTTCTGCAGCAGCAGGAACTCCGGGCCCCGGGGAGCGTCTCGGCCACTCGACGCCGCGAGCGTCGTGATCGAGACGACGGCCTCCTTGCCCTGGAAGTTGTCGACCGTGCCCACCGGGACGCCGCCGAAACCCGCCGCGGCGAGCGCGTCGTGCACGAGCTGCCGCTGCGCGTTGTACGGCGCCACGACGATGATGTCCTCCGGCGTCAGTGGCCGCACGGTGCCCGCCGCATCGTTGTCGTGGAAGGCGCGGCCCACGAGGTCGCGGACGATGCGCACGACCTCCTCTGCTTCCTCCGGCGACTGGGTCGCGTTACCGCGGTGGCGCAGCGGCACCACGTGGAGGCCCGGGTCGATGCCCTCGACCGCGCGCCGCTCGGTACCGGGTGCGGAGGCGAGCTTCCCGGCATAGGCGAGCTTCGACACCGGAGCCGCGACGTGCGGGTGCATCCGCCAGGAGCGCGCGAGGAAGTAGCCGTACTCCGGGCGCACGACGGGGTCGCCGTCCATCACCCAGCCGAGCGCGGACGTGTCCACCGGCTCCGGGTGGGCGCCCTGGCTGACCTGGGGCAGCTGCTGCGGGTCGCCGAGGAGGAGGAGCCTCTGCGCGCCCGTGGCGACCGCGATCGTCGAGGCGAGCGAGAACTGTCCCGCCTCGTCGATCACGAGCAGGTCGAGCTCTCCCCTGGCCACCCGCTGCGTGTTGCTGAAGTCCCAGGCGGTACCGCCCACGACGGCGCCCCCGTCTGCGTGCTCCGCGAGGAAGGCGGCCATGCCGGTCTTCGGGATCACCGTGTACCCGGGATCGGCGTTCGCGTCCTTGGGGCACTTCGCCACCTGACCCGGGGCGACACCGTCGGCGACGACGCGCTCCAGAAGCGTCTCGATGATCGCGTGGGACTGCGCGACGACGCCGATCCGGAAGCCGTGCTCTGTGACGAGCCGGGCGATCACCTGGGAGCCCGTGTAGGTCTTCCCCGTGCCTGGAGGCCCCTGTACGGCGAGATAGCTGCGGTCGAGGTCCAGGATCCCGCGGACGATCGCGTCGATCGGGTCGTCGCCGGCGGCCGGGAGCGCGTTCCCCGACACGGTGCGCGGAGGGAGGCGGCGGAGGATGTCGGTCGCCGCGTCCTGGGGGAAGTCCGGAGCGGCCGCGTGCACCGCATCGGCCCATTCGTCGATCGCCTGCTGCAGCGACACCACCCGTGGCGGCGCGGCGGGAGTGAGGGCGACGGGGAGGTCATCCCAGGTCTGCCCCTGGACCGCGGACTCCGCCACGAGATAGCCGTCGTCCAGCACCTCGACGACCGTGACCCCGTGCGGCACGTGCACCGCGCGCGACGGGACGTCGGTGTCGAACGGCGCCGGGACGTCGTAGAGCGCGAACGGCTGGGCGCCCGGACCGAGCGTCGTGCCAGGGGACACCTCGCCGCGGATCTCCAGCTCGCGCGACAGGACTCTGCGGCCCTCGCCGATGCTCCAGTCCCGGCGGACCCGCGAGCGGGTCGCATCGACCTTCACCACATCGCGCGTGCCGTCCCACATCGTGACCGGCTCCCGCAGCCGCTGGAAGTGCGCGACCCAGAAGCTCTTCGCCTCGCGCGGGAAGTAGTCGATGGCGGCCGCCGCGAGCCGGTGCACGAGCCCGTCATCACCGGTCTCCGCCGCACGCTCCGCATCGCCGAGCAGCGCGAGCGAACGCGGCGACGGCTCGTAGATGACCTCGTCCGCGTCGTCCGGCGGGGCCGGCGTGACCCCCTCCGCGCGGGCGATGTCGATGAGCCAGTTGCGCAGCCGCCGGGTGGAGACGCAGTCGTAGCGGTTGTAGTCCGCGAGGTCGGCGAGCACCGCGTCGGCCTCGGCCTGCGCCCCCGCTGCCGCGAGCTCCCGCGCCGCGACGTACTGCACGATGGAATCGTCGCCCTTCTGGACGTCGCTCGTGCGCACGTCCTCCCCCATGTAGAGGGGCTCGAGCTTCTTGATGGAGTAGGACCGCGAACCGACCCGCACTGTGCGCAGCACCAGCGGGTACAGGTCGACGAACACGCCCTCGCGGAGCAGGCGGTCCACCTCACCCTCGCGCACCCCATGGCGGGCGGCCATCGCGACCAGGTGGGAGGTCTCGTAGGGGGCGTAGTGATAGATGTGCATGCCGGGGTGGGCGGCGCGACGCGCCTTCACGAAGTCGAGGAAGGTCTCCAGCGCCCGACGCTCCTCCGCGAACGAGTGCGCCCAGAGCGCGGTGTACTGGTCGGCGTTGTCGACCCAGCCGAACAGATAGTCGATGCCCCACTCGGCCTCGCCGTCGGGAGCGGGCTCGGTGTACAGCGGATCGCCCTCGAAGTCGAAGAAGATGTCCCCGTGGCTGGGCACAGGGAGGGTGTGGATCGCCGCGGCATAGTGCACGTCGTACGTCGCCGCGCCCTCGGCATCCGCCCGCAGCTGCACGCGGGCCTGGGCGCGGAGGTTCTCGAACGTGTCGACGTTCATGCCCTCCGGTGCCTGGGTCGCCGCGGCCAGGTCGTCGATGGTGAGGATCCCGGCGGCGCGCAGACGGGCCCGCTGCACCGGCCGCATGCGGGCCACCATGAGGAGGTCGCGATGGGCCAGCACCTGCTCCTCGCACGTGGCGCAGCGCCCGCAGGCGACCACGCGCAGGTCGCCGCGGTCGTCGCCCCACGCGAGCGGCGCCCCGGCCGCGCCGTCGGCCACGGCGCGGTCCGCGATCAGAGCGCGCAGCCGCGCCCGGCGCACGCGGAACAGTGGGAGGAGGTCGTCGACCGCATGCGTGCTGACGCTGTTGTCGCCGTGGATGAGGTCGACCTCGTCCGCACGCGGGATGCCGAGCCGGTCGAGCTGGTCGACATATGCCGCGAGCTGCATGAGTGCGGTCACCCGGGCCTTGCGGGCGAGCTTCGAGTCCTGCACGCGCCAACGCCCGTCCGCATCGCGGCGGAGGAAGTCGGCGAACCCGACGAACTCGTCGGTGGCGAAGGCCGCCTGGAAGACGACCAGCGCGTCCGAGCGCAGAGCGCTCAACGTCTCGTCGACGGCGGCAGCCAGCGCGTCAGGATCGCTCGACGAGACCTTGGCGATCCGATGCACCCGCTCGTCGCCGAGCTCCCGGATGTAGCGCTCGAGCACGTTCTGCTCGTGCACGTCTCCGAGCTGGGCCGCGCGGAGGAGCGTCGCGTCCTCCGGCTCCTCCACCGCGGGGACTCGACCGAGCTTCGCATCGATCGCGCGGGACCAGGCGAACTCGCACTCGGCGGCCGCCTTGAGGTCGCTCGCGCTCCAGATGACCCGCTGCGCCTCTGTGTCGATCCGCACGATTCTCCCGTTCTGTCGGCTGCTTCGACACTATCCGCGGCATCCGACACGGCGAAAAGCGGGCGGTCCCGCGTGAGGCGCCCCGGGTCAGCGCCACCAGGTGTCGTCGGGCGTCACGGGCAGATGACGCTTGTGCTGAGTCGCGAGATACCGCGCCTCGATGCGCCCGGCGACCTCGGGGTCGACCTCCCGGCCCTCGAGGAAGTCGTCGATCTGCTCGTACGTCAGCCCGAGCTCGTCCTCGTCGGTGCGCCCCGGCTGGTCGTCGAGGAGGTCGGCCGTCGGCACCTTGAAGGCCAGGCGCTCCGGGGCGTCGAGGAACTGGAGCAGGGCGCGACCCTGTCGCTTCGTGAGCCCGGCGAGCGGGAGGACGTCGGCCGCGCCGTCGCCGAACTTCGTGTAGAAGCCCGTGATGGCTTCGGCGGCATGGTCGGTGCCGATCACGATCAGACCCTCGTGCCCGGCGAGCGCGTACTGGGTGACCATGCGGAGGCGGGCCTTGATGTTCCCGCGGTTGAAGTCGGAGATGTCGCTGGAGACGGCGGACTCGATGTCCTTCTCGACACCCTCGACCCCGTTCTGGATGTTCACCTCGATCGACGAGTCCGGCGCGATGAAGTCCAGCGCGGCCTGCGCGTCGTCGGCGTCGTGCTGCACGCGATAGGGCAGGCGCACCGCGAGGAAGGTCGCCTCCCCGCCCTCGGCACGCACGCGCTCCACCGCGAGCTGGGCGAGGCGCCCCGCGAGCGTCGAGTCCTGTCCGCCGGAGATGCCGAGGACGAAGCCCTTCGCGCCCGTCGTCCGCAGGTAGTCCGCGAGGAAACCGACGCGACGCTCCACCTCCGCTTCGGGATCGATGTCGGGCCGGGCGCCCAGGTCTTCCGCGATCTGCTTCTGCAACGACACGTTGTCCTCCGCTCATCGGTTCACTCCAGTATCGCCCTTCCGTGTTTCCGGCGGGTCACGCCACTGCGCCAGGACGCGGTATCCGGCCGCGACCTGAGAGACTGAAGCGGTGAAGCTCCTCGTCGCCGCCCTCGAGTCCGAACTGTCCGCCTTCCCCGAGGAGCTCGACGGCTTCGACCGTCTGGTCACCGGCCCGGGCAAGCTGCCGGCGACGTACGCGCTGACCCGGGCCCTCGACGCGAAGACCTACGACGAGGTCGTCGTCGTCGGCACCGCGGGCTCCATCGAGAAGGGGCGTCCGTACGCGGTGCACGAGATCGCGACGGCGGTGCAGCACGACGTGATCGATCTCGACGGCGTCGTCGGACGGCACGTCTCGCTTCCGCCGCAGGTGACGACGGGCCGCGAGGGCGTCGTGATCGCCACGGGTGACCACTTCGTGAACGACGCCGAGGTCACGGCGGTGATCCGGCCGATGGGCGCCGCACTGGTGGACATGGAGACCTACGCGTACATCTGGGTCGCGGGACAGTTCGGCGTGCCCATCCGCGCCTTCCGCGCCGTCTCCGACCAAGCCGAGGACGGCGCCCTGGCCGACTTCCGCGAGGCCATCGCCCGATGCAGCATCGAGCTGCGCGAAGTCATCCGCGCCGAATACGGGGTCTGAGCTCAGCGCATCTCGATGACGCTCGGCCCGTTCGGCAGCGCGCGGACGGTGAGCTGAGCCGGGATCTGTTCCTGCATGGCCTCGACGTGGCTGATGACCCCGACCGTGCGCCCGCCCTGCCGGAGTTCGTCGAGCGTGCGCATCGCGACGTCGAGTGTGTCGCCGTCGAGCGAGCCGAATCCCTCATCGATGAAGAGCGTGTCCAGGCGGATGCCGCCGGCGCGGGCCGTCACGACCTCGGCCAGCCCGAGGGCGAGCGCCAGGGACGTGAGGAACGTCTCGCCGCCGGACAGCGACTGTGGCGGGCGGGTCTGCCCGGTGAACGCGTCGGCGACCACGATGCTCAGTCCGGACGCGGCACCGCGTGCCGCCAGGGCATCGGAGTGCTGCAGCCGGTAGCGTCCTTCCGACATGTCGTGGAGGCGGCGGTTCGCGGCGTCGACGATCTCCTCGAGCTCTGCCGCCAGCACGAAGGTCTCCAGCGTCATCTTGCGTGTGTTCGCTCCGCGTCCGGCGATGGTGTCGGCGAGGGCCTGGAGCACCTCGAACGCCGCCGCGTCCTCTGCCGTGCGGGCGTGCTCGTCCTTCGCGGCGTCGATGAGGCCGGCCAGCCGCGCAGCGTCGCCCGCCGTCCTCGTGGCCTCGTCGACGGCGGCGGTCCACGCCGCCCTCGCATCGAGCGCTGCCTGCTCGATCGGCGCGAGGTCGATCGGCTCCTCCGGCAGGGTCCGCAGTTCGAGGTCGAAGAGAAGTGCACGCTCCTTCTCCCGCTGCACCACGTGCGTCGTCACCCGCTCATCGAGCTCCGCCTGCGCCGCCGGCGGACGCAACGCCTCCACGACGGCCGTGACGTCGGGGAACTCGGAGGCATCGAGTGCAACGTCTCTCTCGGCGGCCGCCTCCGTCGCCGCCTGCTGTCTCCGCGCACGTTCGGCCTCGGCGTCCAGGAGGCGTCGGGCCACGGCGAGGTGGGCGGTCGTCTCCGCCGTCCGCTCGGCGACCGACGCGTAGCTCCCTCGCGCCTCGTCGATCGCCCTGCGGGCGTCATCGTCTCGCTGGACCACCAGAGCCAGCTGCTCGCGGGCTGCGGCCAGGGCCGCCTCATCCTGGACACGGCGGAGCTCCAGGGCGTCCTGCTGCTCGCGGAGCTCGGCGAGGACGACATCGCGTCGCCGCGCGGTCTCGGCGGCGGCGAGGGCTTCCTTCTCCGCGGCAAGGGCGGCATCGAGCTCGGCTCCCGCCGTCTCGACGTCCCGTCCGTCCGCGCGCGCCGTGGCGGCGGCGAGTCGGACCTGCAACGTCGTGCAGGTCGACGCCGCCTGCTGCTCGCGCCGCGCCGCCTCGTCCCTCCGGACCTCCGCGGCCGCGATGTCCTCCGCGGAGACCGTCGCGCCGTGGTCTGCCGGGGCCGGGTGCTCTCGCGCACCGCACACCGGGCAGGGGTGATCGTCGACGAGGGCGGAGGCCAGCTCCCCCGCCATGCCGTCGATCCGGCGCTGCCGCAGGTCAGCGAGAGCCGACTGTGCGGCGGCCTGTGCAGACGTCGCCTCGGCGAGGACGCGTTCGGCGGAGGTGCACTCCTGTTGCAGGGTCTCCGCCTCTACCGCGGCTTCGCGGCGAACGGCCGCGGCGACGCGCACGCTCTCCCATTCCGCGATGCGGTCGGCGAGTCGACGGGCGTCGTCCCGTTCCAGGGTTGCGTCCGCGATCCGCCCGGGGAGGGCAGCGCGCTCCGCCTGCCCGTCCTCGCACCGGCGCTCGGCGGCGACGACAGCCGCTTCCGCCGTCCCGCGCTCGGTGGCGCGCGACGGCGCCTGTGCCTCCAGCGTGACGGCGCGCTCCCAGATCCCGGACTCACGCGTCCGTTCCGCGATCCACGCGTCGAGGTCGTCGGTCTCGACGCCGAGCCGGGCCCAGGCCGCGCGCGCCCGTTCCTCCGTGGCAGCCGCCTCGTCCGCTGCCGCCGCCGCGCGTGTGGCCGCGGCGATCGAGGAACGGAGCACCTCGGCTGCCCGCGCCCTGGCGAGCTCCGCCTTCGCCGCGGCGACCGCCGCTTCCTCGGCATCCAGACGGGCCATCGCCGCGCGGGCACGGTCTCGCTCCTTCTGCGCGCGTTGATCCTCGCGCGCCGCAGCCAGAGCAGCATCGGCGACCTCGAACCGTTTCTCCGCCTCCAGGCGATCGGCGGCGCGCCGTTCCGCCCGATACGCAGCGCGCGCCTGCGCCCGTTCGAGCTCCGCCAGGCGATCGGCGGTCGTGGTGCCAGCGCCCTGCACCTCCGACGCGATGCCGCCCTCGTCGTCACCGGCGTCGCGCCCGAGGTCGGCATCCACCACCAGACGCTCCGCCTCCTCCAGCCGCGCGGAGACCGTGGCGAGACGCGCGCCGAGGCCCTGCTCAGCGTGGCGCCGCCGCTCGTCGAAACGCGCCTGCACGTCTTCGAAACGCTCGGTGCCGAAGAGCCGGCGCAGCAGCGCCTGCCGATCCCGGCTGCCCGCCAGGAGGAACTCCGAGAAGCGGTTCTGCGCGAGGAGGATCACCTGCAGGAACTGCTCGCGGCTGAGCTGGAGGATGTCATCGAGCTCGTGCGCCACGTCGACCGCCCGCGCCGCGCGACCCACCCAGCCGTCGTCCGTGAGCTCCTCCAGGGAGACCGCAGCCGCCTGCTTGGTCAGGCCTCCGCCGCGCCGAGCCGGCCGGAGGTACTCGGGCGAACGCGTGACCCGGTAGCGACCGGACGGCGTGCTGAACTCGACGACCACCTCGGAGGGATCGTCCGGTTCGCTGTGATCGCTGCGGAGCCTCTTCTCCCCGCCGTCGTACCGCGGCACCCCGCCGTACAGCCCGAAGCAGACCGCGTCCAGGATGCTCGACTTCCCCGCTCCGGTGCGGCCGGCGATGAGGAAGATCCCGTCGTCGGCGAAGGCGTCGAAGTCCACGGTCTGACGCGCGCGGAACGGCCCGAAACCCTCGACCTCCAGCCGATGCAGCCGCACTAGACGAGGGCTTCCGCGCGGACCCGGTCGTCGAGCACCTCGCGGATCAGCTCGCGTTCGACCTCGGTCGCTCCCTGGCCCGCCCGCACATGCTCGAGGAACGCCTCGATCCGGTCGGCGTCGGTCACCGCGGAGCGCAGCCGCTCGCCGTACGACCGCTCACGCTCCTCCCCGACCGTCGCGGGCTGATGCTGCACCATGGCGCAGTGCGGGTACGCCTCGCGCAGCCGTCGCATGGGTTCGGTCTGCGGTACGGCGTCGGTGTAGACGGCGCACACCCAGGCGTCGGCGTGCGCGGCGATGTTCCCTGCGGAGAGGATCTCCTCGAAGGCGCCGGTCAGGGTGACCAGGCGCCGCGGAACCGGCAGCTCCAGCCACTCGACGCCCGCGAGCCCGTCGGCATCGAGGTCGACGAGCCAGGAGCCGCGCGGCTTGTGCTGCTCGCCGAAGCTGTAGTGCAGCGGAGCGCCGGCGTATCGCACCCGCTCGCTGACCTGCTGACGACCGTGGATATGACCCAGTGCGACGTAGTCGGGGCCGTCGAACGCCCGGAGCGGCACGACGTCGAGGCCGCCCTGTCGCACCTCGCGCTCCAGACCCTCCGTCGGCTCCACCCCCGCGGCGAAGCAGTGGGCGATCGCGATCGACCGACCCGCGTGCTCCTGCATGCCCGCGCGGACGAGGGTCATCGCGTGCGTCATGGTCTGCGCCTGCGTGCGCAGCTGCCGTCCCTCGGCGTCGCCCTCCGGCCAGTGCTGGCGGACGATCGCGGGCTCCAGATACGGGATCCCGAAGAAGTGCACCGGACCGTGAGCGTCGTCGATCGTGACGGGGGTACCGACCGCGAGGGGGTCGGTGAGCACGTGGATGCCGTCGCGCAGCAGCCGGGCCTGGAACCCCAGCCGCGCGGCGGAATCGTGGTTCCCGCTGGTGACGACCACCCGTGCACCCGTCTCATGCAGATCGACGAGGGCGTCTCCGAGCAGCGTATAGGCGGCGGCCGAGGGCGTGGCGGAGTCGAACACGTCGCCCGCGACGATCACGACGTCGACCTCGTGCTCCCTGACCTGCGCGGTCAGGGCGGCGAGCACCTCGGCGAGCGCGTCCATGGTCGAGTTGCCATGAAACGTCCGGCCGATGTGCCAGTCCGAGGTGTGCAGGATCCGCATACCCCCACGGTACGAAGCCCCTCGGACATTCCGTCCGAGGCGTGCCGGGACCGCCGTCTCCCGACGGCCGAGGAAAGGCGGAAGGTCCCCTGACCCACCCTCGTCGCGACGACCGGCACGTGGTGATGCGAGATGCACCGTGCATCTTCACCTGTGCGACGTGCGGGGCTGCGCGATGCGAGATCAGGGCTGCCCTCCGCCCACAGGTGCCGGCTTGCCCCGCCGGCTGAGGGTTGTGCCCGCTCCGTCGCGACTACCGACTTCCGCTCTCCTCCTCGAGGTCGTGCGACCAGTTCGCCTGCTGGATCCGGTTGTCGAGCGCACGGAGCTCCTGGGCGACGGCGTCCGCCCGGGCCCGGAGCGCGGCGACCGGCAGCGCCGACACCTGCCTCAGCTCCGAGCGCATCTGACGCAGGTACTGCTCGCTCGCCCCCGACGCGGCGGCCGCCGCGTCGGCGAGCACCGAGTGGCGCAGGCGCAGCACGTCCCGCGCGGCGAGCGCGTCGGTCATCGTGCCGTCCGCGCCGAGGTCGAGGCGGGAGTTCGTGACGTTGATGCGGCGGATGAGGCTCTGCAGCCGAGTCAGTGCGTCATCGGCCTCCTCGATCAACGCCGCCGCGTCCTCCGCAGGCTCCTCACCCTCCTGGTACCGGGCGTTCGCGACGATGCGCGCCCGCAGCTGCTCGATGCGGCGCTGCAGGTCGGCGCGGGCGGCCAGGGCTTCGGCGAGTCTCATGCCCTCATCCTCGCAGGCGGCGGCCGTAACAGTTCGTCATACAGCCGGAGCGTCAGCGTGAGCGGAGGAGTCCGGACTGCTCGGGGTGGGCGGTGAACCACTCCGCCACGTACCAGCAGACGGCGTCCACCTTGCGGTCGCCGCGCTCCGCGATGTCGGCCACGGCACCCTCGACCACCTTCCCGGCGTATCCGTTTCCGCGGAATGCCGGGACCGTGTAGGCCTGGGTGAGGGCGACGGTGTGGCCGTCGTCCCGGTAGTCGAGCACGCTGACGAGCTTCCCGTCGCGCGTGAGGGTGTACCGCGATGCGTCCTTCTCGTCGGTCAGGATGAAGCCGCCGACGGTGTGCGAGATCGTCATCCGTGTCACGTTACGCCTCTTGCGACGCGCCCGGGCGTTTTGACATGTCCCGTCACGATCGGACATAATCCCCCCATGACCATCAACGCACGCCCTTTGTCCGCCCAGGAGGCGAACGGGACTGCCGGGATGATGATGCCCGGTCGCGTTGACATGTGTTGCCGAATGTGTCGCTGAACGAACAGCCACCTCGTCTGACCTGACTCCTCGCCATCTGCGAGAGCAGTGTCCCGAGCACACACCCGTGCTCGCTTCCCCGGCTCCGCCGGTCATTCGTGCAACGCATCCGAGCCCCCTCCCGTCGGGCTCACGTCCTGAGGACCCATCATCATGTCGAACTCCGCCCTTCTCGAGCGTCCCGCCGTCACCGCCCCGAACCGCACCGTCCGACCCGCCGAGTCGTCGGCTCCGCTGGCCCCGACCGGCGCCGACCTCCCCGCCGTCCGCTCGCCCCGCGGCTTCGCCCTCTACGTCGGCCTGGACGAGATCAAGGCCGCCGAGGCCGGTGTGAGCCTTCCGCTGCTCGTCGACGCCCTCCGCCGCACGCTGGCCGAGCTCGCGCCCGGCGCCGAGACCCACGCCACCGTCGCCCTCGCCCCGCACGGCTCCGGCGGCCGCGACCTCGACGTCGTGCGTCTCGCCCTGCAGGAGCCCGGCGCGATCGCCCGCACCAAGGCCGCCGCCGAGGAGGAGACCACGCCCGAGGAGCCCGGCGTCACCGTCGACATCTCCCGCAAGCGCGTGCTCATCGACGGCGAGTCCGCCGCCTTCACCTACAAGGAGTTCGAGCTGCTGCAGTACCTCGTCCTCCGCGAGGGCCGCACGATCGAGCGCAGCGAGCTCGTCGCCGCCCTCTGGCAGGCCCAGGACGACGAGACCCCTGGCGAGCGCACGATCGACGTGCACGTGCGCCGGCTGCGGGCGAAGCTCGGCCGCTACGAGGACATCGTCCGTACCGTGCGCGGCATCGGCTACCGCTTCGACCGTCACGCCGACGTCGTCATCCGTTACGGCCACGGAACCCCGTCGCCCGACCGCTTCTGACCCGCTCCTGCTCAGCCCGGAGGCCGGTGTCAGGAGCCGCGCGTAGGGTGGGCGCATGACCCTCGCCGCCGCCCCCGCGACGGCGGGCGCCGTCCGCGCGGATGCTCCGCGGCAGACGACGTACCGCCCGCCGCACCCGCTCGATCTCCGGCGAACCGTCGGCATGCTGCGCCGCGGCGGCACCGATCCGACGACGGTCTTCGACGGCCCCGTCATCTGGCGCGCGGTCCGCACGCCACAGGGTCCGTCGACGTTGGCCCTGCGGATGTCGGGGAACGAGGTCACGGCGACCGCCTGGGGTCCGGGCGCCGAGCACGCACTCGCCCTCGTGCCGGCACTGTGCGGTGCCGGCGACGACCCGACCGGCTTCGATCCCTCCCTGCACCCCCTCATCGCCGAGGCGGCCCGGCGACACCCCGGCATCCGGCTCGCGCGCACGGATGAGGTCTTCGATGCCCTCGCCTGCGGCATCCTGGAGCAGAAGGTCACCTCCATGCAGGCCTTCGGCGCCTGGCGATACCTCGTGTCGCGCTTCGGCGACCCGGCGCCGGGGCCGACGCCGCGACCGATGGCCGTCGCTCCCACGGCGGCGCAGTGGCGACGCATCCCCTCCTGGGCGTGGCACCGCGCCGGAGTGGAGCCGCCGCAGTCGAAGACCATCGCGCGGGCGGCGGAGCGCGGCGACCGCATCGCCGATGCCGTCCGAGCGGCCACGACCGGCCCTGACCGTGACCGCGTCCTCACGAGCCTGCCCGGAGTCGGCGTCTGGACCGCTGCGGAGACGCGCATCCGTGCGCTGGGCGACCCCGATGCCGTCAGCGTGGGCGACTACCATCTGGCGCACGAGGTCGGACATGCCCTGACGGGGCACCGCACGGATGACGCCGGCATGGTCGAACTGCTCGCTCCCTGGGCCGGTCACCGGCAGCGCGTCATCCGACTCATCTTCGCGAGCGGCGTCGCCGAGGCGCGGCGCGGACCCCGGCTCGCCCCGGAAGACCACCGCCGACGCTGACCGGCCCGTTCCCGGAGCGACCGACGTATGCTGAGCGCATGTCCCGTACCGCCCTGCGCATCTTCGTCACGGTCGGCCTGCTGATCGCCGGTGTCGTCCTCGGCCTCATCTTCCAGAACGTGTGGCTGGGCGTGCTGCTCGCCGCGATCGTGTGGTTCGGCTGGTTCCTCGGCTACGAGTCCCGCCGCGGTCACAACGCGGGCGTGAACGACGAGGACCACGGCGTCGAGCTCTGACGCCATGGAGCGGCAGTCCAGCGCCGGCCGTCGCGCCGTGCTCACGGCCGTGGTGTCGGTGATTCCGCGGCCGGAGGATCTCCGGCGCAACGTGTTCGTCGGCATCGACGGCGTGGACGGCTCGGGGAAGACGGTGTTCGCCGACGAGATCGCCGAACTCCTCGCGCCGCGGCACCCCACGGTGCGGATCTCCATCGACGGGTTCCACCGGCGCAGAACGGAGCGCTATCGGCGGGGCCGGCATTCCCTGGAGGGCTTCTTCCTCGACTCCTACGACTACGCGGCCTTCGATCGCCATGTGATCGCCCCGCTCCGGGCCGGCCATGGACCGTATCTCACGGCGTCACATGACCTCGACAGCGACGAACTGCTCGATGGGCCGGTACGCCATCTCGCCGCGCCGTCGGTGATCGTCGTCGACGGGATCTTCCTGCATCGGCGGGAGCTCCGTGCGGTGTGGGACTTCTCGGTCTTCCTCCGTGTGGACTTCGCCGTCTCCGCCGCGCGCATGGCACGACGCGACGGCTCGGATCCGGCCCCGGAGGCGGCGAGCAACCGACGCTATGTCGAGGGTCAGCGGATGTACCTGCGAGAGGACGACCCGGAGCAGCACGCCGCGGTGATCGTGGAGAACGACGACCTCCGGGCCCCTCGGATCGTCGGCTCGCGTCAGTAGTAGACGGCGAGGGGGCCGGAGGGTCCGTCCACGACCTGCACGGGGGTGTCGAACACGCGGCTCAGCACGTCGTCCGTCATGATCTCCGCCGGCGAGCCGAACTCCACCACCAGACCGTCCTTCATGGCGCAGATGTGGTCGGCGTAGTGTCCGGCGAAGTTGATGTCGTGCAGCACGATGACGATCGTCCGCCCGAGCTCCTCGGCCGCCCGCCGCAGGTGCTTCATCATCTGCACGGCGTGCCGCATGTCGAGGTTGTTGAGGGGCTCGTCGAGCAGCACGAACTCCGTGTCCTGCGCGAGCACCATGGCCACGTAAGCCCGCTGCCGCTGCCCGCCGGAGAGCTCGTCGAGGTAGCGCCCCTCGAGCGCCCCCAGATCGAGGAAGTCGATCGCCCGGCTGATGACCTCCTCGTCGGCTCTCGTCAACCGGCCCTGGGAGTGCGGGAAGCGGCCGAAACCCACGAGCTGCCGCACGGTGAGCCTGGTCACGAAGTGGTTCTCCTGGCGGAGGATCGAGACCACCTTGGCCAGGTCCTTCGACTTCGTGGAGGCGACGTCGAGGCCCGCGATCTCGATGGCCCCGGCGTCCATCCCGTTCAGCCGCCCGATCATGGTCAGGAGCGTCGACTTGCCCGCACCGTTCGGCCCGATGAGGGCGGTGATCCCGCCGGTGGGGATGCGGAGGTCGACGGGGCCGATCGCGACCTCGCTGCTGTAGTCACGGCGGACGCCGTCGAGTGCGATCACAGTCTGCCCTTTCGGAGGATGACGATGAGGAACACGGCGCCGCCCACGATCTCGATGAGGATCGAGACCATGCCCTGCGCGTAGAAGACGTTCTTCATGACGAAGTACGCCCCCGCCAGGATCGAGAACGCGGTGAGGACGGCGACCGGGAAGATCAGCCGATGGTCGTGCGTGTCGGCGAACTGGTACGCGAGCGTCGCCACGAGGAAGCCGAGGAAGGTCATCGGACCCACGAGGGCTGTGGAGGTGGCCATCAGCACGGCGACGAGGGTCAGGACGAGGAACTGCTCCCGCCGGTGGTCGAGGCCGAGCGATCGTGCGGCATCGGGGCCGAGCGCGAGCACGTTCAGACGCCGGGACCGCAGCCACAGGAGGGTCGAGGCCGCGATCACGAGCGGGATCGCGAGCGGGAGATACGAGGGATCGGCGTTGGAGACGTTGCCGAACAGCCGGGCGGCGAGCACATCGAACTCGCTGGGGGTGAGCAGCCGCTGCATGAACGTGGCGATCGCCCCGAGGCCGCCCCCGATCACGATGCCCACGAGCAGCATGATCTGGAGGTTGCCGTAGCGCCCGGACAGGAGCCACCCGTAGAGGAGGACGGCGAGCGCGACCATGATGAGCACCTGGAGGGCGAACTGGCCGACGCCCTGGATCGCCACCAGCCCGGCGACGCCGAAGAGGTACACGGTCGTGGTCTGGACGACACGGTACAGCGACTCGAAGCCCATGATCGAGGGAGTGATGATCCGGTTGTTCGTGACCGTCTGGAAGCTGACCGTGGCGACGGCCTGAGCGACGGCGACGAGCGCCATCACGACCACGGCGGTCGCGCGGTGCTGGGCGATGCGCCAGAACCCGGGCGTGCCGACGGGCAGCGGGTTGTCCCAGGCGAGGAGACCGAACGCGGAACCGAGGGCGAGCACGCCGAGCACCACGAGCACGACGATATAGCGGCGACGCGCCCGCACGGTCGTGAACGCCCCGGCCGAGCGCGTCGTCCGCGGGGCCGTCGTCGCCGTCATCGTCGCCTCAGCCACGACGACGCTGCCGCAGGAGGAGGAGCACGAACACGACGGCGCCGACGACACCGAGGATCAGCGACACCGGCACCTCGAACGGCATGATGATCGTCCGGCCGATGATGTCGCAGACGGTGACGATCGCGATGCCGAGCAGGCACACCCACGGCAGGTTGCTGCGCAGGTCGTCGCCACGGACCATCGAGACGATGTTCGGAACGATCAGCCCCAGGAAGGGAAGGTTGCCGACGACGACGGTGACCACACCGGTCGTCACCGCGATCAGCGCGGTGCCGAGCAGGATCATCCGGTTGTAGTTCACCCCGACGTTGGTGGCGATCTCCTCCCCCAGCCCGGCGATGGTCAGTCGGTCGGCCACGAGGAAGACGATGACGCCGATGATGGCGACGATCCACAGCATCTCGTACTGTCCGCGCATGACCGAGGTGAAGCTGCCCGCGAACCAGACACCGATGATCTGCAGGGAGTTCGTGACGAGGGCGAAGTAGGTCGTGATCGCGCCGACCACGGCGCCCAGCATGATGCCGACGATGGGCACGATGAGCGACGACTTCAACGCCACCCGGCGGAGGAACGCGAAGAACACCATCGTGCCGACGAACGCGGCGAGCACGGCCCCGGCCATGCGCAGCGGAAGGGAGGGCTGCGGCACGAGCACCATCACGGTGAGGAGCCCGAGTCCCGCCCACTCCGTGGTCCCGGTGGTGGTCGGCTCGACGAAGCGGTTCTGCGTGAGCAGCTGCATCACGAGACCGGCCATCGCCATCGCCGCGCCCGCGAGCACGAGCGCGATCGTCCGGGGGACGCGGGTGATCTGGAACATCTGCGCGCCGTCGTCCGCGCCGGCGATGTCGTACACGCCCGTGAAGAGCGAGATCGCCAGGAGCACCGCCACGACGAGGACGCCGATGAGCAGCTTCGGATCGAAAAGCCGTGCGGACGATCGCGGTGTCGAGGTGAGGAGAGGAGAGGTCATGGGGGGATGCCGGCGGCGGCGCCCCGGTCGGGACGCCGCCGCCCAGCCCTTACTTGTCGGCGCTCTTCTCGAGCGCGTCGGCGAGGTCGTTGAGGAACGTCGTGTACGTCTGGATGCTCTCGTTGAGGTAGGTGTCCATGGGCATGTAGACGATCTGATCGTCCTTCACCGCGGTGACGCCGGCGAGCGCTTCGGAGTTCTCGATGATCTCCGCCGCCTGCACGTAGTCCGGCGTCTCCGCGGCGAACACGGCGTCGCGGTCGAGCACCAGGATCCAGTCGGGGTTCGAGGCGGCGATGGCCTCGACCGAGATCTCGTCGCCCTGGTGGTCGTCGCTCGCATCGTCGACCTGCAGCGCCGGAGTGAGGCCGAGCATGTCGTAGATCGGGCCGAGCGAGCGGCCGACCGTCGGAGCGAGGTAGCCGATCTGGCCACCCGAGGTGTTCACGGCCATGACGGTGTCGGCGTCGTCGTAGGCCGCCTTCGCGCGGTCCACCGCGGCGTCGAACTCCTCGACGAGCTTCCGGGCCTCGTCCTGCGTGCCGAAGATCTCACCCAGGACGGTCGTCTGCCGCTTGAGCTCCTCATCGAAGGGCTCGCCGTCTCGGGGCTCCAGGTCGATGATCGTCGCGTCCGGGACCAGCTCCGCGATGGCCTCGTTGTGCTGAGTGAAGCGCTGACCGCTGATGATGAGGTCGGGGTCGGCGGCGACGATGGCCTCGAGGTCGGGCTCGGTGTGCAGGCCGATGTCGACGATGTCCTCGTCCTTCGCGTACGAGACGGTCTCCGGCATCAGGGAGACCGCACCGGCGGAGAGCTCGACACCCCAGTCGGACAGGGTCTGGAAGGTCCGGTTGTCCAAAGCGACGACCGAGGTCGGCGGCGTGGTGATCTCATGCGTGCCTGTGTTGTCCTCGATGGTCACGGTCCCCGATCCCGCGGTCGTCGCTTCGGGTTCGGCTTCGCCGCCGGACGCGCAGCCGGAGAGGGCGAGCAGGCCGACGAGAGCGACGCTCGTGGCGGTGAGGGTTCTGGGCACGGACATGGAGAGACTCCTGTTCTGCGGGGATGTGTGCACCCTCGTGGGGCGCCGGTCCGACGGGCGGGCGAGCCGACCGCGTCTGTTTTTAGGTTAGCCTTACTTTATGAGCGATACGAAATCCGGTTTCTCGATCGAGCGTCGCGGCCTCGAGCTGCGCTTCCGCAACGTCACGCTGAGCGCCCGCGAATGGCTCGCTCCGGATTTCGTGCGCGTCCGGCTGTCCGGCCCCGACCTCGCCGGCTTCGACTCCCCGGGCTCAGACGACCACATGCGGCTCTTCTTCCCGAGCGGCCCCGTGGGCTCGGTGGAGGAGTTGCGCGCCGCCCCGAGCCGCGAGTACACGCCCCTCGCGTGGGGTGACGACTGGCTCGATGTCGAGTTCGCCGTGCACGGCGATCAGGGCGTGGCCGCACCGTGGGCCGCGAACGCCCCGCTGGGGTCGACCATCGGCGTCGGCGGGCCGCGCGGCGCCGCCGTCCTCACCGGAGAGCCGGGATCGTGGCTCCTCGTCGGTGACGAGACGGCCATCCCCGCGATCCGCCGTTTCGCCGCCCTCGTCCCCGAGGGCACGCCGGCACGCATCGTCATCGAGACCACGTCGGCAGCCGGCGAGGTCGCTCTCGAAGCTCCGGTGGCTGTCGAGTGGCTGCACCGCGGCGCCGCTCCCGCCGGCTCTGCGCTGACCTCCTTCCTCGACGCGCTCACCGAGGACGAGGTCGTCGGACCCGACCCGTTCGTCTTCATCGCCGCCGAGCAGTCCATCGTGAAGCCCGGTCGGGCCCTGCTGGCACGCTGGGGCGTGGACAACGCGAACGCCGTCGTGAAGGGCTACTGGAAGCGCGGCGAGGCCGAATACCACGCTCCCCACTGACACCGGGTCGATGCGCTGACAGACTGGGCGCATGGCTCTCCTCGATCACCTGGGCATCACCGTCGCCGACCTCGAACGCGGACGGGCGCAGTTCCATCCCGTGCTCACCGCGCTCGGCTACGAACTCGGCGGCGAGGACGATCACTCGATCTCCTGGCACACCGGCGACGAGACCGAGATCATCCTCTACACCTGGGACGACGACTCCACGCCCCACCGGCACGGCCGCGTGGGCTGGCAGCACATGGCTTTCGCGGTGCCGTCGCGCGCCGAGGTCGACAGGCTCCACGATCTCGCGCTCGAATCCGGCTGGACCGCCGTGCGGGACCCGAAGGAATATCCGCGGTACAGCGACCGGTACTACGCCTCCTTCGTCGAGGACGCCGACGGCATCCGGCTCGAGTTCATGTACAACCCGCCGAGGGACGCTTGACGCCCGGGCGTGTCGCCGCCTAGGGTGGCAAGGCTGTGCCGACCGGCGCCGCACACCAGCCGAGGAGACGACGGATGACCGCCCCGCGGAATCTCCACCCGATCACGGCATTGCCGCTTCCCCAGAAGCGCAATGACCGCGACGAGTCGTACCCTCCGGCGCGCGCCGTGTGACAGCATCCGCTCTCGCAACGCCCCGCACCGTCAGGTCCGGGGCGTTTTCCGTCGGAAGACTCCCCTGACCTGTGGGCTGGACATCACCACAAGGAAAGGAATCATGGAGAGGCTCTCCGCACGGCTGCTGTCGTGGGCGTCCCTGATCGATGAGAAGACCCTCGATCAGGCGCGCACCACCTCACGCATGCCGTTCATCCACCCGCACCTGGCGCTGATGCCGGATGCGCACCTCGGCAAGGGGGCGACCGTCGGGTCGGTCATCCCGACGCTCGGCGCGATCATCCCCGCCGCCGTCGGCGTCGACATCGGCTGCGGCATGATCGCCGTCCGCACGCCGTTCACGAAGGACGACCTCGACGGGCGCGACCTCGCCGCGCTCCGGGAGCAGATCGAGCGCGCGGTCCCGCTGTCCGCCGGGCGCTACAACAACAAGGTCGTGGGGACGGCCGCTCCTCGCGTGGTCGAGCTGGAGGAGCGGGCCACCGCGGCCGAGTTCGACCCCGAGGGCTACGCGAAGAACTGGCGGCTCCAGCTCGGCACCCTCGGGTCGGGAAACCACTTCATCGAGGTGTCGGCGGATGAACTCGACCGGGTCTGGCTGTTCCTGCATTCCGGTTCCCGCGGCGTGGGCAACAGGATCGCCGGGCACCACATCGCCGTCGCACAGCGTCTGGCGAAGCAATGGTGGATCGACCTCCCCGACCCCGACCTGGCCTACCTCGTCGAGGGCACGCCGGAGTTCACCCGCTACATCCGGGAGCTCAGGTGGGCGCAGCACTTCGCGCTGCTGAACCGCGAGGAGATGATGGACCGCGTCATCCGGCAGCTCTCCGAGTTCCTCGGCGCCCCGGTCGAGGAGGAGGAGCGGATCAACTGCCACCACAACTTCACGGAGTCGGAGATGCACTTCGGGAAGCGCGTCTGGGTGTCCCGGAAGGGCGCGATCCAGGCGGATGCGGGTCGGCCCGGACTCATCCCCGGGTCGATGGGCACGGCGTCCTACGTGGTGGAGGGGCTCGGCGACCCGCTGTCGCTGAACTCGTCACCGCACGGCGCCGGGCGCGAGTACTCGCGGTCCGCGGCCCGGAAGACGTTCACGCATGCGCAGCTGCGCGAGGCGATGGCCGGCATCGAGTTCCGCGACACCGACGCCTTCATCGACGAGATCCCGCAGGCATACAAGCCCATCGATCGCGTGATGGCGGATGCGGCGAGCCTGGTGCGGATCCGGCACACGCTGCGGCAGCTCGTCAACGTGAAGGGCGACTGACCGAGGGCCGGGTGAGAGGGATCCTCGCTCGGCCCTTCCTCCCCAATCCGCGCGATTCCCGGTGTCTCCACACAGCGCGGGTCGCCGAGCGTGGCGTCCGCCAGGATGCTGGCAGGCTGAAGGATCCGGTGCCACGATGAGGGGATGGAAACCATGGACGGTGCACAGGTCTGGAGCATGATCGGCGCGTTCACGGCGCTGATGATGGGCATGCTCACGGTCGTCTCGACGCTGTTCATCCGCGTCCTGCGCAGCGAGATCGGCGGCCTGCGCAACGAGATGACCGCGCGCTTCGACGCGGTCAACACCCGGTTCGACGCGGTCGGCACCCGCATCGACGGCGTCAACGCCCGTATCGACGGACTCGATCGTGATGTGCAGGCGCTCGTGAAGCGCACCTTCGGACTGGATCGGGAGTGAGGATCGACGCATGAGGATCGTCGTCGCAGGAGGAACCGGCGTCGTCGGCACGCCCACGGTGGAGGCCGTCCGGAGCGCGGGTCATGAGGCCGTCGTGCTCAGTCGTTCGCACGGCGTCGACCTGGTCAGCGGGCGCGGGCTGGAGGCGGCGCTGACCGGAGCCGACGCCGTGATCGACGTCGTGAGCGTCGAGACGCTGAAGGCGAGCACGGCGATCGAGTTCTTCACGGCCGCCACCGGGAACCTCCTCGCCGCCGCCGCGGACGCCGGCGTGGGACACGTCGTCCTGCTCTCCATCGTCGGCATCGACCGGATCCCCTACGACTACTACGCGGGCAAGGTGGCCCAGGAGAAGCTGGTCTCCGCGTCCGCCGTCCCCTCGACGATCCTCCGAGCCACGCAGTTCCACGAGTTCGCCGCGCAGATGTTCGCGCGCGCGAAGGCGGGTCCGCTGCATCTCGCCCCGCGTGCGCGCACGCAGCCGGTGGCGGCCCGCGAGGTCGCGGAACGGCTCGTCGCGCTCGCGACCGGGGACGCGCGGGGCCGAGTGCCCGACCTCGCCGGCCCTCGCGAAGAGCAGCTCGCCGACATGGTGCGGGCGTACGCGCGACGCATCGGGTACCGCGGCTGGATCCCGGCGCTGAACGTACCCGGTCCGCAGATGGCGGGGATGCGCGCGGGGAAGGCGCTGCCGGGACCAGACGCGATTCGCGGGACGCAGACGTTCGCGGAATGGCTTGCCGAAGCGGTGCCGGCGCGCGCAGACTGAGGAGGGGCGGGGGTCTTTCCAGCAGTCGAGCGACCAGGAGCAGCACGCATGGCGAACCTCAATCCCTACCTGTCCTTCCGCACCGAGGCCCGCGAGGCCATGGAGTTCTACCGGGGAGTCCTCGGCGGAGACCTCGACATCACGGTCTTCGGCGACTTCCCCGACATGGTGCAGGATCCGAGCCAGAAGGATCTCGTGATGCACGCGCAGCTCACGACCCCCGACGGTCTCGTGCTCATGGCCTCGGATACTCCGGAGGGCA
This sequence comes from Microbacterium sp. NPDC064978, assembly GCF_044543605.1. Classification (NCBI taxonomy): domain Bacteria; kingdom Bacillati; phylum Actinomycetota; class Actinomycetes; order Micrococcales; family Microbacteriaceae; genus Microbacterium; species Microbacterium sp. NPDC064978. The sequence continues at coordinate 1,355,399 of NZ_JBITWF010000001.1, forward strand.
TGACCTACGAGAGACCGCAGGGCATCTCCGTCTCGCTGAGCGGCAATACACAGGAGGTCACCCGACAGGTGTGGGACCGGCTCTCCGAGGGGGCCACGATCACGATGCCGCTCGACGTGCCGCCGTGGGGTGGGACGTTCGGCATGCTCGTCGACCGCTTCGGGATCGCCTGGATGCTGCACGGCGACCCGGAGTGACCGCCGGGCTCAGCGCGGCAGCACGGCGCGACACGCGAGGTGCAACGCCAGCCGCGCCTCGGGGTCGCTCATGTCGATCCCGAGGAGCTCCTGCACCCGCCGGATCCGCACGGCGACCGTGTTGCGATGCAGCCCGAGAGCGGCCGCCGTGGCCGCGATGCCTGACTCATGGTCGAGGTACGCCGACAGCGTCGTGAGCAACTCGCCGTTCCCCTCCCCCAGGGGTGCCAGCAGCGACTGCGCGGCCGGGACGAAGGTGTCGTTCCCGGTCCAGGCGAGCAGGAGCTGTTCGAGCCCGAGGCTGTCGACGCGGACGAACCATCCGGTCGCCGACCGGGCCGCGGCGATCCGTGCGGCGTCGCCGGCCTCGTCGAGGGTCGCCGCCAGTCCTTCCGGCCCGGTCTGCGCCGAGCCCACCCCGGTCGCCACCGCGAAGTCGCGCAGGGCCGCGAGGTGGAGGTCGCGCAGCGCCGCCACGGCCCGCTCGATGCGGTCGGGACCGGGGGCTTCGGCGAAGGAGAGCCAACCGCTGAGGCCTCGACCGGCGGTGGTCGCGTGCGCCTCGGCGTCGATCGCGCTGAGCCCAGGCCTGATCGCACGAAGGAGCGCGAGCGGCTCCACCCGGCTGCGCGCCACCATGCGGAACCCGAGGTGATGCCCACCGGTGCGCCACCCTCGCTCCGCCATGCGCCGTTCGACATCGGCATCGGCGGCTCCGCGGAGCTCGACGAAGTCCCGCAGCAGCCCGGACGACGCGGCGACGTCGTTGACGGCCGCGATCTCGTCGATGAGGATGCGGGCGGCCACCGCGGGCATGGCGACCTCCGCGGCCACCAGGAGCGACTGCAGCTGTGCCTCTCCGAAGCCGTCGCCGAACAGGACCAGGCGCAGACCGGACCGGCCGGGGCTGTCCACGCGCACCGATGCGGCCGCGCCCTCCCCCGCCCTCGCGCCATCGCTCCACGAGTCGAAGCGGATCGCCGCGTGCAGGTCGGCACCCAGATGTCCTCCGGCCTGACGCAGCACTCCCGCGGCGTCGACGAGGGCGACGCCGAGACCGAGGTTCGCCGCGAGGTGTCCGAGCAGGTCGCCGAGGTCGTCGGCCGCGTATTCGAAGGACTGCGCGACCTTCCGCACCCGTGTGAGCGTGAGGGCGTCTCTCGCCTCGATGAGCATCCAGCAGGCGCGGGCGAGCTGGACCGGCCTCTCGACGTCGAGCAGAGCGAGACCGATCCGGTCCGCGAGGCGGAGCGCCCCGGGATCGACACCGGCGGCGCCGGGGAGCGCGAGTCCGGTGAACCCGCGGTCACGGACCCGGCGCAGCATCGCGTCCTGCTGCCAGGTGGCGAGCGGTGCCCCCGCCGTGAGGATGGCGAGCCGGGCGGTCCCTTCGTCCGGCAGGTCGGACTCCGCAGCCTCCACCACGACCGCGTCCCACCCGACGTCGCGCGGGCCGGCGACATGGCGCAGGACGCCGTTCTCCTCCTGCGCCAGAAGGGCCCCCAGGGCGAGCGCGCCGTTCACGCGGCGTCCAGATCGACGAGCCCGTAGGCGGAAGGCACGACCCGGGCCCGCCGCTCAGGGCGGGCGTTCCACCACTCCGGCGCGGGAAGGGCGACGGCCGCCACCGTGCGCCCGGGGGCGAGTTCGGTGACCTCGAGGATCTCCCGGGACACGGCATCCAGGAGCACGATGATCTCGGGGGCCGCGGCGACGAGCAGGCCGTCGGTGAGCACCGCCAGCGTCTCGGAACGGGTGACGATCCGGTGCACCGCTCCGCCGAGTCCGGCGATCTCGACCGCATTCACGTGCGGATCGGTGCCGGAGGACGCACCGGCCACGATGCGACCCTCGGCGAGCAGCGTCCCGCCGAGCACGTCGGCCAGGACCGGCAGCGGCGCCGACCGGTGCGCCAGGAAGCTGCGACCGAGGGCGAGCGCGCGGGCGAGGTGGTCGGCGATGGCGTGATCCCGCAGGTCGCCGACGGTGAAGCCGGCGAGCACGGCGCAGCCGACACCCCCGGCCTGGATGATGGCCGAACGGACGACACGCTCCGCATCGATGGCCCTCGTCGCCTCCACCAGCGCCACCCCGTCGGCGCCGGTCTCGCACGCGAAGACCAGTCCCGGCACGCGGTCGACGAACAGGGACATCTGATCGAGTCCCGGCACCGCACGCCCCGTGCAGTCGGCGTCCACCACGGTGTGCGATCCGGCCAGGGTGAGCGGCGCGAGGCCGTTCATGCCGCCGCCCTCGAGGGAGCACACGGCCGGGACGGGGTGCCCGAGCCACCGCTCCACCGCCCGCAGCAGAGGGGCGAAGGGCGCGTCGCCGGGCATCCGCTCGCCGAGCAGCATCGTCGACCCGACGAAGGCCACGCCGAGACAGGGCGTGCCGGGATCGAGCGCATCCACGGGCGAGACCTCGAGGGGCCATCCCGCGGTGGTGTCGAGGATGAGTTCGAGCATCGTCGTGGAACCGCCGCCGCCGGAGCCGAGCAGGGCATACCCGCGGGCGAGCGCCTCCAGGTCGTCCCGCTCCAGCCTCATGGGATCCAGCCTAGGACGCGGCCATCCCCTCGACGGGAGCGAACTCCTCGGTCAGGCCGAAGGCCGACGGCCCGAAGGCGGCCAGCGCCTCGGGGGTGCGCATCATCGCCGGCGTCGAGATGCCGAGCACCCGGACGCGCTGACCGTACCGGAGGCCCTCCGTGGTGATGGGCTCGGCCGTCTCGTGGTCGACGACGCAGATGAGGTCGGGGACGATCGCGACGAGCCGTCCAGCCCGCCGCGCGGTGAGGTTCTCGTTCTGGAACGCGATCTCGAACGTGTCGTCCTCCACGGCACCGAGCGGAGCGATGACCGCCCGCCCCTTCGCGAAACCCTCGGTGGTCCGTCGTTCGACGTCCATCACCTTCCCGACGCAGAGCTCGCGCATATGCGGGTAGAGCGTCGTCGACAGCGTCGCGGCGATGGCCTCGAACGGCGAGCGGTGCTCCTCCCGGGCGAGGCGGATCGCCCGACCCAGCGCGAGGGCCATCGAGATGGTCCGCGGCACCGCTGTGCGTCGCACGTCGGCGCCGCTCATGGCGTACTCGGCGATGTGACCGACGCCACCCAGCCGGATAGTGATGCCCCGGGCGAGCCACTCCATCTGGCGGTCGTCCTCCCCGGTGTCGATGACGACGCGCTCGCCGCGCTCTCCGGCGAGGGCGAGCGGCGAGCCGTGGACGCCGTACACCGCGAAGGTCTCCATGGACAGCTCGGGGAAGGCGCGTCCCATGCCGTCCGCGTCGACGACCGGCAGTCCGGTCTCCGCGGCGACGATGAGCGGGATCATCGAGTTGATCCCGCCGCATTCGATGGGCATGGTCGCATCGGCCCGACGTCCGAGGTGGTCCTCCAGGGTGCGCAGCGCGAGGGTGGGCTCGGTGCCGGCGGGGATCTTCTCGACCATCACGGTCGGCGCCCCCATCTGCGCGGTCGGGATCACGAAGAGGTCATCGGCGAGGTCGTCCGGATCGAGGATCGTGATGGTCCCGTCGCCGAGCACCCGCTCCACCAGCATCTTGCCGATGTAGGGGTCGCCCCCGCCGCCGGTGCCGAGCAGCGTCGCACCGCGGGCGAGGTCGGGCAGGTCCGCCGCCGTCAGCTCCCAGCTCATGCGGCGGCCCCTGCCGCGGCGTCTCCGGCGGAGACCGTGCCGTCGAAGCGATACGCCGGGATGTCGTAGCCGAAATATCCCGGGCCGACCATCGCGAGAGCCGCATCCGAGTGCCAGCGCTCGTCGGCCGGAGCGGCGATCACGCGGACGCGCTGTCCGTAGCGCAGCCCCTCGGTCGTGACGGGCTCCCCCGACTCGCCGTCGAGGACCATGATGAGGTCCGGAGTGGTCGCCAGCACCCGTCCGTCCGCTTCGGCGACGAGGTGCTCGTTCTGGAACTGCAGCGTCAGCGAGGTGCCGCCGTCTCCATCGATCCGTGCCCTGCCGCGCGCGAAGCCGGTGGTCGTGGCCCGGTTCACGTCGGCCACCTTGCCGCCGAACAGCTCGCGACCGCCGAGGAGCTCCACGACAGCGGCGACCGGGTCGGTCTTCGCCTCGCGGGCCTCCGCGATCCGCTGACCGATGTCGATGCACCGGGACAGCGATCCCGCCACCAGCGACCGACGTGCGGCGGCACCCGACATCGAGAAGCCGGAGATCATGACGGAGCAGCCCATCTCGACGCACGCGACACGGGCGATGCGCTCGGTCCAGGAGTTGTCGGCGGTCTGCAGCACGCCCGTGTTCCCCTTCTCGTCGCTGAAGGCGAGCGGCGAGGCCGTCACGCTGTAGAGCGTCGGGAGCACCATCTGCAGTTCGGGGAACGCGCGCCCCATGCCGTCCGCATCGACGAGCGGAAGCCCGAGCGCGGCGGCGGCGGCGATCGGGATCGTCGAGTTCACCCCGCCCACCTCGGCACAGGCGATGTGCGTGACCGGGCGGCCGAGGTGGATGCCGAGCGCCTTGACCGGCTCGATGACCTCCGCGAGGCTCGGCAGCTTCTCGACCATGACGGTGGGCGCGCCCATCATCGCGACGAACAGCACCAGGGCGTCGTCCGGCACCTCGTCGAGCGCCACGACCGTGACGTCTCCGGAGGCGAGGGCCTGGCGGGCGAGGAGGGCGCCGATGTACGGGTCGCCACCCCCGCCGGTGCCGAGCACGGCCGCGCCGCGGGCGAGGCCGTCGATGACGGCCGCGGTGATCGTGGTGCTCATGTCAGGCCCCCATGTCGAGGTCGCCGACCGCCTTCACGCGGATGCGCGTGGCGTTGCCGGGAAGATACGGGATGGGAACCTCGTCGAAGTCGATGATCGTCACGGTCGCGGGCTTGGCACCGGCCGCGATGGCCTTGTCGACGGCCTCCGCGCGCACCTCGGCGATGGTCTCATCGCGACGGCCGGGCTCGATCGCGTAGACCTTGTCGATCTCGCCACCGACCTGCGCGATCGAGGCGCCGATGGCGTTGGCGACCGCATAGTTCTCCGGCCGATGCACGGTGCCGAACAGGGGCAGCTCGTCGGGCAGCAGGATGGACCCGCCACCGACCGCCACGACCGCGATGGGTTCGGGCGACGTGCGCATGCGGTCCACCGCCTCCGCCACCCGCTCCGCGATCCGGGCGAGCACCCGCTCCACGAAAGCGGGGTCCAGGTGCGCGACCTTGGCGGGGTCTCCCACCTGCGCGCGACCGGCGGCGACCGCGATGTCGGTGGCCGTGAGGGTCGAGCCGCCGAAGACCAGCGCCTCCGTCGTCAGCGTGTAGCCGACCGAGGCCGGGCCGACTTCGGCGGTCTCCTCGTCGACGATGCTGCCGCCACCGATGCCGAGGGAGAGCACGTCCGGCATCCGGAAGTTCGTGCGGATGCCGGCGACCTTCACCTCGTTCGCCGTCTCCCGCGGGAAGCCGTTGATGAGCAGGCCGATGTCGGCGGTGGTGCCGCCCACGTCGATGACGGCGCAGTCGACGAGTCCGCTCGTGGCCGCGGCTCCACGCATCGAGTTCGTCGGTCCGGACGCGAACGTGGCGACCGGGTACCGGCGCACGTAGTCCTCGTCCATCAGCGTGCCGTCGTTCTGGCTGAGGAAGATCGGCGCCTCGATGCCCTGCGCGCGGACCGCCGAGGTGAGCCCGTCGACGATCTCCGACGCGAGCTCCCGGAGGGCGGCGTTGATGATCGTCGCGTTCTCGCGCTCCAGCAGTCCGATGCGGCCGATCTCGTGCGACAACGAGATGGCGGCGTCCTCCCCCAGCACCGAGGCGACGATCTCGGCCGCCTGCACTTCGAGGTCGTGGTTGACCGGGCTGAACACCGACGAGATGGCGACAGACCGGATGCCGTGCGCCTTCATGTCCTCGGCGTGCGCGCGGATCTCATCGGGGTCGAGCGGCGAGATCGGACGGCCGTCGAACTCGTAGCCGCCGTGCGCCAGGTAGCTGCGCGCCCGGGTGGCGGCGACGAGCACCTCCGGCCAGTCGATCAACGGGGGCAGTGCGCGCGTCGCGGGCAGGCCGAGCCGGAGCGCCGCCACCGGAGCGAGTCGGCTCGCCTGCACGAGCGCATTGATGAAGTGCGTCGTGCCGATCATCACCGCGTCGATGTCGGCCCCCTCGAAGGAGTGCCCCGCACGGAGGTCTTCGATGGCCTGGACGATCCCGCTCGTCACGTCCGGGGTCGTGGAGTGCTTCACCCCGGCCAGGGTGCGGGTGCCGTCCATGAGGACGGCGTCGGTGTTGGTGCCGCCGACGTCGATGCCGATGTGCATGGTGCTCGCTTTCGTGGAGGTGGTTCTTTTCCGGCGCGTCAGACCGCGGCGGGGGTGCTGTCGACGGGGCTCGCCTGCCGGGTGGTCGCGACGCCGACGCCGCGCACCCAGCCGAGCTTGCCGGCGACGATGTAGAGCACCATCGACAGGAAGAGGCTGAGCAGCGACGGGATGCCCCAGGTCACGAAGTAGCCGACCAGCGAGGAGACCAGCCAGACGACGATCGTGGCCGGGACGATCCTCGGGGCGGTGGCGGGCAGGGTCCCCGCGGCACGGGTCGCGTCGAGCTCGGGACGCCAGCGGCGCACCACGTAGTACTCGGCGACCATGATCCCGGCGATCGGCGGGAACGCGACGCTGAGCACGACGAGGAACTCGGTGAACTGACCGAGGATGCCGACGGCGGCCAGCACCGAGCCGACCACTCCGAGGACGATCGTGGTGGTGACACGGTGCAGGTTCTTCCCGAAGGCGGTGGAGATGAAGTTCACCAGGCCGAGCGTGGAGGAGTACAGGTTCCAGTCGTTGATCTTCAGCGTGCCGGTGAGGACGATGAACAGACCGATGAAGCCGACAGACGAGGTCACGATCGCGACGATGTCACCGGTCGCCGCCGCGTGGGCGAGGAGCACGCCCGCGAGCCCGATCACGAACTCGCCGAGGGAGACGCCGAGCACCGTCTGCTTGACGACGTCGGCCCGCGAGCGGTTGAACCGGGTCATGTCGCCGGTGATGATGGCGCCGACGATGAGCCCGCCGGCCACGATGCCCGTTCCCGCCCAGACGCTCATGGTCGGTCCGGGGGCCGGGCCGGTGAGCAGCTCGCCGATGTCGTGCCGCGTGAGCTCGGAGATGACGGACCAGCCCACGAGGATGAGGAACAGCGGCACCGTGATGTTGGCGAGCCACTGCATGCCGACGAAGCCGAAGGCGACGATCGCGGTGACGGCGAGGCCGAAGATGAGGCTCCAGGCCCAGACGGGCAGCGCGCCGGGCATCAGCGCGTCGAGCGACTGCGCGGAGATCGCGGACTGGATGCCGAACCAGCCGATGAGGCTGATGCCGATCGCGAGGCCGACGAGCGAGGCCCCGATCTCGCCGAAGCCGGTCCAGCGGGCGAGGAGCGCCGTGTTCAAACCCTCGCGCTGGCCGATGAAGCCGACGACGCACATGATCACTTCGAGGATGAGTGAGCCGAAGAGGAAGGCGAGGACGGCCTCGCCGAAGGTCATGCTGTAACCGAGGGTCGCGCCGAGGAGGAACTGCGAGAGGGCCGAGACCTGCCCGAATCGCTGAACGGCGATTCCGAACCAGGGTTTGCGGGCCTCGGGAGTCACTCGGGAGAGCGCGAAGTCGTCTGCGTGCGCCGTGCGTGCCATGGGAGTCCTTCGGGAGGAGGGAACGGGTTGTCCGCCACGGTACTCACGCCGCCACCTTCCCGACATGTGCACTCCGCCCTGATCTCCCTTCCTCCTGTGCATACTGCCCACCCCCGCTCCTCTCGCCGAGACCCCGGCTTCACGTCGAAACCCCCTGTCTCCGGCGTCGGGGACAGGGGGTTTCGGCGCGAAAGCAGGGTCTCGCGGATCAGTGCAGGGCGTTCGCCTCGATGAAGGCGCGGAGAGAGTCCTCGTCGTCGGGCATCTCGGTCACGTGCTGAGGGGCGTCGAGCATGGCGCGGAGCTCGGGGGCGTACGCCAGCTCGACCCCGATGGCCTCGTGGATGGTCTCGGCGAACTTCTCGGGCTTGGCCGTCTCCAGCACGAGCATCGGCACTCCGGGCTCCACGTACTCCCGCGCGACCTTCACCCCGTCGGCGGTGTGCGGGTCGATCACCTCGCCGGAGGTCTCGTAGACGTCCCGGATCGTCGCGAGCCGGTCCTCGTGCGTCGAGGTGCCGCTCACGATGCCGAACGCCTCGGTGAAGCGCGCCTGCTCGGCCGAGAAGTCGAAGAAGCCCTGCGCCTCCAGGTCGTCCCAGGCGCCGACGACGCGCGCGGGGTCGCGGTCCACGAGCTCGAAGATGAACCGCTCGAGGTTCGACGCCTTCGAGATGTCCATCGACGGGCTCGAGGTCGCCAGGGTCTGCGCGGCACTACGCGGGCGGTACACCCCCGTGCGGAAGAACTCGTCGAGCACGTTGTTCTCGTTCGCGGCCAGGACGAGCCGCCGGATCGGCAGTCCCATCTGCTTCGCGAAGAACCCGGAGAGGATGTTGCCGAAGTTCCCCGAGGGGACGGTGAACGACACCTCGGTCCAGCCGCCGGCGTCGGTCGCGCGCAGCCATGCCCAGAAGTAGTAGACGGTCTGCGCGGTGATGCGGGCGAGGTTGATCGAGTTCACGGCCCCCAGGTGCTGGGCGCGCTTGAAGTCGAGGTCGCCGGCGAGCTTCTTCACGAGGTTCTGGCAGTCGTCGAAGACGCCCTCCACCGCGATGTTGTGCACGTTCGCGTCGTCGAGCGAGAACATCTGCGCCCGCTGGAACGCGCTCATCCGGCCCTGCGGCGAGAGCATGAACACCGCGACGCGCTCCTTGCCGCGCAGCGCGTGCTCCGCAGCCGAGCCGGTGTCGCCCGAGGTCGCGCCGAGGATGTTGAGGACCGCGCCCTGGCGCTCGAGCGTGTACTCCAGCACCTGCCCGAGGAACTGCATGGCCATGTCCTTGAACGCCAGCGTCGGGCCTTCGGAGAGGCCGACCAGCGTGAGGTCGTCGTCCACGCGACGAAGCGGGACCACGCCGTCCGGGAAGTCCGCGTACGCCGCCGCCGTCATCCGCGCGAGGTCCTCTCGCGGGATGTCGGTCGCGAAGAGGCCGAGGACCTCGGTCGCGAGCTGCGGATAGGTCAGCGCCCGCCAGCGCTCGAGCGTCTCGCCGTCGACCTCCGGCATGACATCGGGAACGGCCAGACCGCCGTCGGGCGCCAGGCCCTCCAGCAGCGTCTCGCTGAACGACTGCGGCTGCATGCCGCCGCGGGTGGAGATGAACGGCACGTGTGCTCCTCGGCTCGGGACTCGGCGCCTCCATTCTCGCAGGCCGTGGCCACCGAAACGGACGCGTGACGACGGTCAGATCCAGCCGCGCTCCTCGGCGACGAGCACGGCCTGCTGACGGGTGCTCACCGAGAGCTTCCCGAGGATGACGGAGATGTGGTTGCGCACCGTCCCCGGCGCCAGCGCCAGCGCCCGCGCGATCTGTCCCGTGGTCTCCCCTCGGCGCCCGGCGCGGAGCACGTCCAGTTCGCGGTCCGTGAGCGGCGAGCGCTCGTCGCTCAGCGCGTCCGCGGCGATCTCCGGATCGACGTACCGGGCGCCGGCCGCGACGCGGCGGATGATCGCGGCGAGCTCGTCCGCGCCCCGCGACTTGGGCACGAAACCCGAGACGCCGGAGGCGAGCGCCCGACGGAGCACCCCTGGACGCGCGTGCCGGGTGACGACGATGCAGCGGGTGGGGATCGTGCGGTTGAGTCTCTCGGCGACCTGCACGCCGTCGAGCCCCGGCATCTCCAGATCGAGCAGGCACACGTCAGGTTCGAGCCGGGTGGCGGCGGCGACGGCCTCCTCGCCGTCCGCGCACTCCGCGACGACGTCGATGTCATCCTCGAGGCGCAGCAGAGCGGCGAGCGCGGAGCGGATCATCCCCTCGTCGTCGGCGAGCAGCACCCGGATCATCGGACGATCTCCGCCTGCGCTGGCACGGTGACCGTCACGACGAACTCGTCGGTGTCCCTCCGCTGCTCGTACGTGCCGCCCGCCTCGCCGATCCGCCGGCGGACACCGTCGAGCCCGGAGCCGCCCGCCCCGTCCTCGGACGCGGGGTCCGCGTCGTTGGCGACCTCGTACCGCCAGGCATCCCTCGTCCGTTCGAGGATCAGGCGCGCGTGACCACCGCGTCCGTGCCGCAGGACGTTCGTGGTCGTCTCCCGGATCACGGGGCCGAGGTCGGCCGCGGGCGCCGCGTCCGCATCCGGGTGGATCCGCGCATCCACGATGAGCCCAGCGGCCGTGAGCAGGTCCCTGGCGTTCGCCAGCTCATCGCCGAGCGGTACCGAGCGGAACCGCGTGGCGAGGTCTCTGGTGCCCTGCCGCGCGTCGTCCACGCTCGCCCGAGCCGCACGGAGCTGCTCCATCCCCGCCTGCGGATCGGTGGGCAGCAGACGCTCCGCCAGTTCGAGCTGCAGGGCGATCACCTGGAGATGATGCCCCTGGAGGTCGTGCACGTCGGTCGCCACGCGCAGGCGCTCCTGCGTCGCCGCCAGTCGCGCCTCCGAGGCCCGCGCCCGATCGAGGGCCATGAGCACGTCCCACCACCACAGCGAGCTCACGGTCATCCCGGGGAGCATGACTCCGTAGAGCACCGGCACCCACACCGGGACGCCGGAGCCGAAGGTCGTGGTCGAGTCGAGCAGCGCGAGAGCGACGAGCACGACCGTCGCCGCCACGGCCACCCGCACCCGGATCCCGCGGGGCCAGCTCACCAGCACGAAGACCTGCACCACCGGCATCGCGGCGAGCTGCCAACTGCCGACGAGAGCCCCCGCCGCGCCGCCGTAGATCAGGGCGACGAGGGTCGGCACGGCCAGGCGAGCCCAGCCCACCCCGGGGCCGGATTCGACGCGATGGCGGTAGTCGACCAGCAGCAGGACGGTCGACGCCGCCCAGAGCACGCCCCCGACTCCCACGACGAGCAGCGCGACGCCCGAGCGATCCAGCGCCACGGCGATGCCGAGCCAGGCGGCCACCAGCATGAGCTCGATGAAGATCACCCCGCCCACCGTGTACCACCAGGTGGCGGTGATTCCCCGCGCGAGCTGGCGGGCACCGGGGCCGGGATCGGAGAGGGCGGGGGAAGGACTGCTCACGCTCCCCACGATAGAGGCGTGACACATGTCACGGGATCCGGTGCGAACCGCATGGAGAGCGGTGACGCGGCGGCACTGCCGCGCCGGGGCCGCTTCGACTGGACTGGGGTCATCGCGACGGAGAGACCGTCCGCACCGACACCCGGAGCTTCCCCCATGAACCTCATCGAGACCTTCCAGAACCTCGTCGCCCAGGTCCCCGACCTCGTCCAGCCGCTCATCGTCGCCCTCGCCGGGGCGGTCCCCTTCGTCGAGGGTGAGGGCGCCGCGAGCATCGGAATCCTCGGAGGCATCCCGCCCGTGGTCGCCGCCATCGCCGCGATGGTCGGCAACTTCCTCTGCGTCGCGATCCTGGTGCTCGCCAGCGCGGGCGCCCGCCGGGCCATCGTGGACCGCTCGCGGGCGAAGCAGCCGGTGACGGTGGGCGGCGGCACGAGCCTGGAGGCCGACGGCGTCCCGGCGGAGACCGGACGCGGGTCCGCCCGCCGCGAGAAGTTCCAGCGCGCGTTCGAGCGCTACGGCGTCCCCGGGGTGAGCCTGCTGGGACCGCTGCTGCTGCCGACACACTTCACCGCCACCATGTTGGCCGCGTCCGGCATCGGCAAGGGGCGCATCCTCGTGTGGCAGGCCGTCGCGATCATCGGCTGGACGACCGTCATCGCGGTGATCGTCGGCAGCGCCGTCTACGCCATCCGCTGAGCGTCGAGATGTCGGACGCCCGGTGCAGGATGAGCGCATGATCACACTGCTGTCGGCCCCCAGCAATCTCGGCCTGCGCCCACCGGAGCCCGGCAGCGTGCCCGGCTCCGCGAAGGCGCCGGAAGCGTTCCGCGAAGCGGGGCTGTTCCGGCGCTTCACCGACCGGGGAGCGACTGACGGCGGCATCGTGCTGGCCGGGCGCTACGTGGACGACGACGCGACCCGGCCCGCCGACCGGGTGCGCAACGAGGCCGCTTTCGTCGACCACTCCCTCCGCCTGGCGTCACGTATCGGCGAGGCCCTCGATGAGGGCCGCGCCCCGCTCGTGATCGGCGGCGACTGCGGCATCCTCGTCGCCGCCGGGATCGCGGTGAAGCGCCGCGGCGGGGCCGGCCTGGTGCACATCGACGGACACACCGACTTCCGCCACCCGGGCAACAGCGACGAGTGCGCGAGCGTGGCGGGCGAAGCGCTGGCGGCCGCCGTCGGCGCGCACTGGCCGGCCATCGCCGACATCGAGGGGCTCGCGCCGTACTTCTCCCCCGCTGGCACGGCCCACATCGGGCACCGTGATGATGACGAGGAGCAGGCGGAGGTCCGCAGTCTCCTCGCACGTGTCACACCTGCGGCCGATGTGCTGGCGCGAGGAGCGGATGCGGTCGCCGCCGAGACCGCGGCGTCCGCGGGCGGCCGCTACTGGCTGCAGCTCGACGTCGATGTGCTGGACCCGTCGGTGATGCCTGCTGTCGACAGCCCTGACCCCGGCGGTCTCGACGCGGCGGAGCTCACCGCTCTCCTGCGCGCCCTCGCCCCGCGGGCGATCGGAGCGAGCATCACCGTGTTCGATCCCGACCTCGATCCGGATGGCCGCTACGCGCGGCTCCTCACCGAGGTCCTCCACGACGGACTGCGCGAGCTGGGCAGCGGCGCGCGCGACTGACGCACCCCGCCACCCGGTCGCGCATCAGTCCTCGGCGCCTCGTCCCGCTGCCGGATCGGTCTGCATCGAGACCCGCACCCGCGCGATGCGGCGGCGATCGATCTCGACCACCTGGATCGTCGCACCTGGGACCTCGACGGTGTCGCCGACCACGGCAAGCCGTCCGAGCTGCTCCGTGACGAATCCGGCGATGGTGTCGGAGGAGCCACGGGGCATCGCGAGCCCCGTCGCCTCCTCGAAGTCCTGCAGGTTGAGGCGCCCGTCCAGCCCGTCGTCGGCGGAGAGGAACACCTCGGCGTCGTACTCGTCGAAGATCTCACCGACGACCTCCTCCACGAGGTCCTCCAGCGTGACCAGACCGTCGGTGCCACCGTACTCGTCCACGACGACCGCGATGTGGTGTCCCTCCGCCCGCATGCGGGTCAGAGTCGGCAGCACGCCCGCCGTGGACGGGATGTAGGGGATGTCGCGGACGAGCCCCTGCAGCGGGCGCTCCGGGTCGTCCGCCGCAGCCTCGAAGAGGTCACGTACGTGCACGAAGCCGGTGATGTCGTCGATCGACGTCTGCGACACCGGGTACCGGGAGTAGGGCAGCTCGCGCACCTGCTCCACCGCCGCCCCGACCGTGGCAGCCTCGTCCAGCGCCACGACCTCCGGTCGCGGGCGCATGACCTCGCTCACCTGGCGCCCACGCAGCGAGAGCACGTCGTCGAGGATGCGGCGCTCGTCGTCGGGGAGGCCCTGGTGGGTCGCCACGATATCGCGCACCTCCTCATCGGTGAGCTCGTCGCTCGTCTTGTGCGGGTCGCCGCCGAGCACGCGGACGAGGGCGTTCGTCGAGACCGACAGCAGCCAGATCACCGGACGCATGACGGTCGCGAAGCCGTTCAGCGCCGGCGCCACCGCATACGCGAACTGCGCGTTGCGCTGGATCGCGAGCCGCTTCGGCACGAGCTCGCCGAGCACGAGCGACAGGTAGGCGATGATGAGCGTCAGCACGATCGTGGCGAGGGTCATCGCGAGCGGAGGTGCGACGCCCCAGCCTTCCAGCAGCGGCGCGACGGACGGCGCGATCGAGGTCGCCCCATAGGCGGCGGACGCGAAGCCCGCCACGGTCACGCCGATCTGCACCGCCGAGAGGAAGGTGTTGGGGTTGCGGGCCAAAGCGGCGACCTTCGCCCCGCGACGGCCACGAGCGGCGATCGCGTTGAGCTGGCTCTCACGGAGCGTGACCAGCGCCATCTCCGTCGCAGCGAAGACACCACCGATCAGCACGAAGAGCAGGACGAGGGCGATGTTCCAGAGCAGATCGCCCATCAGCGGGCGACCTCCTCGGTGGCGGGGTGAGCACCCGGGATGAACCGGGTGCTCGTACTGTCAGAGTCCGAAGAGTCAGAACAGCGCTGCGCGCTCAAGAGTGCTCCTTGTCGATGGTGGGGGTGGAATCGGTCGGGGAAGAGAGGGTGTTGTGGTGCCGGCGCGTCTTCATCAGGCTCGCGACGGTGGCGACCGAGATGGTCGCGGCGATGAACAGCAGCGAGAACCAGATCGGGATCTCGGGCGCCCACAGCATCGGCTCGCCGCCGTTGATGAACGGAACCTCGTTGACGTGCAGGGCATGCAGCACGAGCTTCACACCGATGAACGCGAGGATGACGGCGAGGCCCTGAGCCAGGTAGACCAGGCGCTCGAGCAGGCCGCCGATGAGGAAGTACAGCTGACGCAGACCCATCAGAGCGAACGCGTTCGCGGTGAACACGATGTACGCCTCGTCCGTGAGGCCGTAGATGGCGGGGATCGAGTCGACGGCGAAGACGAGGTCGATGAAACCGATCGCGATGATCGTCAGCAGCATCGGCGTGACGTAGCGCTTGCCCTTCTGGACGACCGTGAGCTTGTCGCCGTTGTACTCCTCGCTGACGGGGAGGTGGCGGCGGACGAAGGTCATGAAGCGACCGTTCGCAGGGTTGCTCTCGTGGCTGCTGAAGGCCTGGCGGTACGCGAGGAAGAGCAGCAGCGCGCCGAAGACGTAGAAGATCCAGGAGAAGTTCTCGATGAGGGTCGCGCCGACCGCGATGAAGATGCCGCGGAGGATCAGCGCGATCACGATGCCGATCATCAGCACCTTCTGCTGATAGATCTTCGGCACCGCGAAGCCCGTCATCACGATGAGGAACACGAAGAGGTTGTCGATCGACAGCGCCTTCTCGGTGAGGTAGCCGGCGAAGTACTCGCCGCCGTACGTCCAGCCGGACACCATGCCGATGCCCACGCCGAAGAGCAGCGCGAGGCTGATGTAGAAGATCGACCAGCGTGCGGACTCGCCGATGCTCGGCTCGTGCGGCTTGCGGACGTGCGCGAAGAACTCGTACACGAAGAACGCGATGGTGACCGCGATCGTGATGACCCAGATCAAGGGGGTGATTTCCAACGGGTACTCCAGACTCGGGCGTGACGGAACAGCGCCAAAGTCTTCCCCATCCCGCCGAGCGGGACCGGTGGGCCGGGATGCAGACGCATCCGTAATGACGACCCGACCGTGTCGGAGTACTCCCCTTGGATAATCCAGGGTACGAGACGGTGCCCGCGGGATTCTGTGGATCTGCCGAGAGCGCCCCTAGACTGGACGCGGCGACCGCCGGAGCGTGACGACCTCCGGCCTCCGGGCAGGCGGTCCCCGCGCGTCCGGCGTACCGACGAGAGGCCGGCTTCTCACCGGCGAAGGTGTGGTGGCACCGCGATCTGGCCCCCGCCCACACCTCCAGGGCTCCCACAACCTGGAGGAGAAATGAGATCACCCGACCCCGCCCGCACGCTCGCCGCGGAGCTCGCCGAGGCCGCCCCCGACCGCCGCGTCACGCTGCTCGGCCATGTCCACCGCCGGAGGGAGCTCGCCACCGTCGCGTTCCTGATCATCCGCGACCGTTCCGGACTCGCACAGGTCGTCGTCCGCCCCGCGCAGGCTCCGGCCGGCGGGCTCCCTCCGGAGGAGACGGTCGTCCGCGTGACGGGGACCGTCGCCGCGAACCCGCAGGCCCCCGGCGGCGTCGAGATCGTCGACCCGCAGATCGAGAGCCTGTCGGAGCCGGCCGCACCACCGGTCGTGGAACTGTGGCGTCCGACACTCGAAACGAGCCTGCCGACGCTGCTCGACCACGCCGCGGTGACCTGGCGCCATCCGGCACGCCGCGCGACCTGGCAGATCGCCGCGGCGAGCGTGCGCGCGTTCCGCCGGGTGCTCGACGCCGCGGACTTCACCGAGGTGCAGACCCCGAAGATCGTCGACACCGTGACGGAGTCGGGAGCGAACGTGTTCCCGGTCGACTACTTCGGCAGGACCGGATATCTCGCGCAGAGTCCGCAGTTCTACAAGCAGCAGCTCGTGGGGGTGTTCGAGCGCGTCTATGAGGTGGGTCCCGTCTTCCGCGCCGAGCCGCACGACACCGTGCGGCACCTCTCGGAGTACGTGTCGCTGGACGTCGAGTTCGGGTTCATCCGCGACCACCGCGACGTCCTGCGCCTCCTCGGCCACGTGCTGCGCGGCATGCTCGACGGCATCCGTACCGACGCCGCGGAGGAACTCGCGCTGCTCGACGTGACGCTCCCCGTCATCCCCGAGGACATCCCCGTCGTGCACTTCCGGGATGCGCTGCGCCGGGTCGGTGCTCCGGCCGACGAGCCCGACCTCTCCCCCGCACACGAGCGGACGCTCGGGGCGTGGGCGAAGGAGGAGTTCGGCAGCGACGTGCTGGCCGTCGAGGGATACCCGATGCGCAAGCGCCCGTTCTACACGCATCCGCAGCCCGACGACACGGAGGGGAGCAACAGCTTCGACCTCCTGTTCCGCGGTCTGGAGCTCGTGACCGGCGGGCAGCGGCTGCATCGGCACAGCGAGGTCATCGCGGCGATCGAAGCTCGGGGCGAGTCGCCCTCGGCGTACGCCGGCTACCTCGAGGCGTTCGCGCACGGGATGCCTCCGCACGGCGGCTTCGCGATCGGACTGGAGCGCTGGGTCGGCCGACTGGTCGAGGCGACCAACGTGCGTGAGGTGACGCTGTTCCCGCGCGACGTCCATCGCCTCACGCCGTAGCCCCGGGGAGCGACGAGGGCGACCGCGGTGTGCGGTCGCCCTCGTTCGTCAGCGGCGGATCACTCCGTGATCTCGGCCAGCCCCGACTGCTCGGCCCGATCGATGATCGCGGGGAGCGTCTCGTCGAAGAAGCTCACCAGGACGGCCCGGGTCTTGACTGCGTCCCGTTCGGACGTCGCCTCGCGGATCGCGCCGACGAACTCCTCGACGGCGGACCAGTCCACGGCGTCCTTCGCATGCTGGGTGAAACGACGGATCTGCGGCCCGAGGCGCTCGATGGAGTTGGCGCGCGTGGCGTTGCCCTCGATCCGGGCGAAGCCCGTCGCCGCGCTGCGGAGCGCCGCCCCGAACGCGATGATGTCCCGCTCCTGCACCGACGCCGCCATGTCGTCAGCCAGCTCGACGAGGTAGGCCACATCGTCGTCCTGGATGACCGGCATGACGTGACGGACCGAGCCGATCCAGATGTCGCCGAACAGGTCGACCGCGTTCCGCACGCGCTCCAGATCGATCGGGGCCACACGGGTGTACCGGTTCCGCTGCATCTCGACGAGGCCGTTGTCGGCCAGGCGGTCGAGGGCGTGACGGATCGGCGTCTTCGAGGTGCCGAGGCGTTCGGCGAGCTCGTAATCGCGCAGGCGCTCGCCGGGCTGGAGTTCGCCGCTGATGATCGCATCCTGCAGGCGCACGAAAGCCTCGTCGCTCATCGACCGGCGTTCGAGGGGGCCGCCAGAGAGTGTCACACTGCCTCCAGTGGGGGTCATGGAGAGTGAAGTTCTACGTCTCAAGCAATATATCTCAAATGCGCGGGCGGCCCGCTCCGACGTCAGGCGGAGGGTGCGACCCGCACGAGCATCTTCCCCGTGTTGGCTCCGCGCATCATGTCGAGGAACGCGTCGACCGTGTTCTCGATGCCGTCGACGATGGTCTCGTCGTACGCGATCCGCCCTTCTGCGAACCAGCGGGTCATCTTCTCGCTGAACTCCGGCGAGAGGTGCAGGTAGTTCGCCAGGGTGAACCCCTGGAGGCGGAGGCCGCGCGTGATGATGTTCGCCATGTTGTCGGGGCCGGGCACGGGCTCGGTGGTGTTGTAGCTCGTGATGGCGCCGCACAGCGCGATCCGACCGCCGTCGTTCATCACGTCGAGGGCGGCTTCGAGGTGGTCGCCGCCGACGTTGTCGAAGAACACGTCCACGCCCTCGGGCGCGAGGGCGGCGAGCTGCTCGCGCACCGGGCCGTCCTTGTAGTTGAACGCCGCGTCGTAGCCGTACTTCTCGGTCAGCAGGGCGACCTTCTCGGCCGATCCTGCCGAGCCGATGACACGGCCGGCGCCGAGGAGCTTCGCGATCTGACCGACAGCCGTGCCGACGGCGCCGGCGGCCCCGGAGACGAACACCGTGTCGCCCGGGGCGAGTCCGGCGATCGCGGTGAGCCCGACGTACGCGGTGAGGCCGGTCATGCCGAGGATGTGCAGGCGCAGCGACAGCGGCATGCCGGGCACCTCGGGCACAGCCCGGAATGTCGACGCATCCGCCTGTACGACATCGCTCCAGCCGTGCTGGTGCAGCACGACGGCGCCGACGGGAAGCTCCTCTGCGGCAGAGGCCACGACCCGGCCGATGGCGCCGCCGGCGATGACCTCGCCGAGGGCGTACGGGGCGACGTAGCTGCGGACGTCGTTCATCCGCCCGCGCATATAGGGGTCGACGGAGACGAACTCGTTCGCCACGCGCACCTCCCCCGGCGCCGGATCGCTCAGCTCCACCTCGACGGTGCGGAAGTCGTCGGGGGTCGGCCACCCCTCGGGGCGGCGGGCGAGCTGGATCTGGGTGCTGATGGCGTGGGACATTTCTCTCCTTCGTGAGGATCTGGGGGGTGCTGCGGCCGGACTCAGACGAGGAGGCCGATGGCGAGCGCGATGACGCCGAGCGCCGGGATGACGCCCTGCTTCAGGGCGGCGGACGCCTTGTCGGGGCTCGACAGCAGCAGCACGAGGCTCGCGGCGACCATCGATCCGGCGCCGGTGAAGACGAGAGTCGCGCCGACGGCCGTCGCTCCTGTGGCGAAGAGGACGATGCCGAGGAGGACGGCGACCGCGAGGAACAGGTTGTAGAAGCCCTGGTTGAACGCGAGTTCCTTCTGTCGCGCGGCCTCATCCGCCGTGCCCATGCCGAACGTGCGGCGAGCGCGCGCGCTCGTCCAGGCGAAGGACTCGAGCCAGAAGATGTAGACGTGTACGAGTGCCGCGATGCCTGCGAGCACGAGTCCGGCGATGACCATGACAGTCCCCCTTCGACGCGGCGAGGCCGCGCATTCTGTATCGGTCGTTCCAATATATACTGGATCGAGCGATTCACAAAAGGGGCAGGAGCACGGCGAATGGGGCGCACACAGACCTTCGACACCGCGGAAGCGGTCCGCGCGGCACGCGGCCTGTTCTGGGAGCGCGGCTTCGAGAGCGCTCCCTTGCCGGAGCTCGAGCGCGCGACCGGCCTCAGTCGTTCCAGCATCTATCACGCCTTCGGTTCCAAGCGCGGACTCTTCGACGCCGCCGTCGAGAGCTATCTGGACGAGGTGATCCGCCCGCGCCTCGCCCCGTTGACGGGTGAGACCGTGGCGCCGGAGGCTCTGGAGACCTACCTCGGCGGACTGCGTACGGCACTGCTGACAGCAGGCAGCCTCCCGGCGACGAGCGGCTGCCTGCTGGTCAACACCGCCGCCGCCCCCATCGGCACCGACGACGCGGTCGCCCGGGTCGTCGCCTCCTATCGCGCGGAGCTCCGTGCGGCGTTCGCGCGCGGCGTCCAGGCCGCCCTCCCCGAGCTCGCGGGAACGGAAGTCGCGACCCTGGCGGACGCCTCTACGGGTCTGGTGGTCTCCGCATTCGCCCTCGTCCGCGTGGCCCCCGACGCCGCGGCGAGTGCGATCGATGCGGCGCTCGCCCTCCTCGCCGACCGGCGACACCGCGCCTGAGGCCGCACGGAAACGGAGAACGCCTGGGAGGGCGATCCCTCCCAGGCGTTCGAGGCCGGCGTCAGGGGACGATGACGGCGCGTCCGCGGATACTGTTCGACGCGAGGTCCTCGTACGCCTTCGGGCCGTCGTCGAGCGTGTAGCTCTCGGTCTGGACGTGGATCTTCCCGGCGCGGGCGAGGTCCAGCACCTCGATCAGTTCGGCGCGCGAACCCCAGTAGGGGATGCGCACGGCCGCGTCATAGGCGATCGAGCCGAAGCCGAGGGTCATGCTGCCTCCGCCGATGCCCACGATCGTGATGTCGGCCTCGAGCGCGGCCACGCTCTGCGCCAGGGCGATCGTCGGGTTCGCGCCGACGAAGTCGAACACGGCGTTCGCGCCGAGACCGCCGGTGAGCTCGCGGATCTTCTCGGCGGCCGATGCATCGCTGATCAGCACGTGATCGGCGCCCACCTCGGTGGCGAGCTTCAGCTTCTCGTCGTTCACGTCGAGGGCGATGACCGTGGCCCCCGAGATGGCCTTGAGGATCTGGATGCCGACGTGGCCGAGACCGCCGGTGCCGATCACGACGGCGACCGTGCCGGCGCCGAGCTTCGGAAGCGAGTTCTTGATCGCGTGGTACGGGGTGAGACCCGCGTCGGTCAGCGAGACGTTCTGCACGGGGTCGAGGTCACCGAGCGGCACGAGGTGGCGCGCGTCGTCGACGATCATGTACTCGGCCATCGAGCCCTGGCTGCCCAGCCCCGGAGGACGGATGCCCTCGGCGGCGGCGTTCGTGCAGTAGTTCTCCTTGCCCATCGAGCAGTTGTGGCAGCGACCACAGCCCCACGGACCGTAGACGGCCACGGCATCCCCGACCTTGAGCGTCGAGTCGACGCCCTCGCCGATCTCGTGCACGATGCCAGCGCCTTCGTGCCCGAGCGTCAGCGGCAGCGGGTAACCCTGCTCGTGGTAGTCCTTCTCGGGGAGCCCCATGACGTAGTCGTCGGAGTGGCAGACACCACCCGCGGTGATCTTGAGCAGGACCTGGCCGGGGCCGGGCTTCGGAATCGGGATGTCGACCACCACCGGGGGCTTGCCGATCTCGACGTAGCGGAGAGCTTTCATGAGCATCTTCTTCCTGGCGTCGAGAGGTCTGCCGCGCGGTGCGGAGGCGGGGGCTCTCGATACCGTCCCTTCCAGTATCCGCCCGATCGGGACCTTCCTCGTCTTCCGCCGGGCGGGAAGACACCGGCGGACCCGGCAGCTTCTCAGCTCCTGGATTTTTCTCAGCCTGGTGAGCCGGCGTCGACGTCGCCATACTGTGCGGATGGATGCTGTTAACGAGTGGCTGCTGACCTGGGGCGACAACCTGTGGACATGGATCGTCCTTCCGATCGTCGTCCTCCTCGGGCTCTACTTCACGATTCGCTCGGGCGTCGTGCAGTTCCGTTTGATTCCGGAGATGTTCCGCACTCTGAAGGATCGAACGCCCCGCACGGAGAGCGGCGAGCCTCAATCGGTCTCCTCCTTTCAGGCATTCACCATCTCCGCCGCTTCACGAGTGGGCGTCGGCAACATCGCGGGAGTGGGAACCGCGATCGCAATCGGCGGTCCCGGCGCGGTCTTCTGGATGTGGCTGATGGCATTCATCGGTGGAGCGTCCGCGTTCATCGAGTCCTCGCTGGCACAGCTGTACAAGAGGCGCGATAGGGACGGGTTCATCGGCGGCCCCGCCTACTACATGCAACGCGGACTCGGAGCGCGATGGATGGGCGTGCTTTTCGCCGTCATCCTCATCATCTGCTTCCCCATCGCTTTCAGCTCGTTGCAGGCGAACACCATCCAGGCGACGATCGCGGGCAGCCTCGGCGGAGAGTCTGCTGCCTGGCTGCCGTGGGTCACCGGCGGCGCACTCGCACTGCTCATGGGGCTCGTCATCTTCGGGGGCGTGCGCCGCATCGCCTCCGTCACCCAGACGCTGGTCCCGATCATGGCACTGCTGTATCTGCTTCTCGGCGTGGTGATCGTCGCGATGCACATCGAGCGCCTTCCCGGAGTCTTCGCCACGATCTTCCTCGAAGCCTTCGGCCCGAACGAGGTCGTCGGCGCAGCGCTCGGCTACATCATCCTCACCGGCGTCAAGAGGGGGATGTTCTCCAACGAAGCCGGACTGGGGTCGGCCCCCAACGCAGGAGCGAGCGCGGCGGTGACACACCCGGTCAAACAAGGTCTCGTGCAGACGCTGGGCGTGTACTTCGACACCTTCCTCGTCTGCTCGATCACCGCGTTCATCATCCTGGTCTCGGTTCCAGACCTGGCCGGCGCCGAACGCGGCATCGGGCTGACGCAGGGCGCGGTCGTCAGCGCGCTGGGCACCTGGTCGAACATCCTCCTGATCGTCATCATCTTCCTGCTCGCGTTCAGCTCGATCCTCGGCAACTACTACTACGGGCAGACCAACGTGGAGTTCATCACCTCCCGCACCGGAGTCCTGCTCGGCTATCGTCTTTTCGCGATCGCCGCAGTGTTCGCTGGGGCCCTCGTCTCCGCCGATGTCGTGTGGAACTTCGCCGACGGCGCGATGGGATTCATGGCCCTCGTCAACCTCGTCGCGATCGCGCTGCTGTCCGGAATCGCCTTCAAGCTGTTGAAGGACTACACCCAGCAACGACGAGAAGGGCTGGACCCGGTCTTCACGAGGGCACGTCTTCCCGAGGTCAGCGGGATCGAGGTCTGGGAGGACGAGTTGTCGGTCACGGGGCCGATCGATCTCCCCGCGTCGCGTCGGCGATGACCACATCCATCGCCGCCTCAGACGCTCGGTCTGCGAGACCGACGGAACGGAGATGACCTGACTCTTGCCCCGGACTGAACGCTCGTTTAGCATGCTGACTATGCGTTCAGGAGCCGACGACCTCACCACCAGGGCGCGCATTCGCGACGCCGCGATCGTCCGGTTCAGCGAGCGCGGATTCGACGGCACGAGTCTGCGGCAGATCGCGCAGGATGCGGGCGTGAGCCCGGCGCTGATCCTGCACCACTTCGGAAGCAAGGAAGGACTGCGCGACGTGTGCGACGCGCACGTCGTGAGCACTTTCCTCGCCGAGCGAGACGGCATGACGGGTGCCGACGCCGCGCGCCTGATGCGGGAGGCATTGGACTCGTCAGAGGGTCGCAATGTCGCACTGGACTACCTCGCCCGGATGCTTCTCGACGACTCCGCCGCGTCCGACCATCTCTTCGACATGTTCCTCGCCAGCACCAGAGACATGCTGCGCGAACAGATCGCCGCGGGCACGATGCGCGAGCAGTCCGACCTGGAAGCCACTGCCGTGTATATGACCCTCTACGGCCTCGGTCCCGTCATCCTGCGGCGGCACCTCGCGCGCGCCTTCGGAGAGAGCACGCTGACGACATCGCTGCTGGAACGGTCGACCGTTCCCGTGCTGGAGCTCTACACGCACGGGCTCTACGCCGACGACCATCTGCTCGTCGCCGCGAAGGAAGCGCTCGCCAGAAGCAGCGGGCCCTCCTCGGACAAGGGCGAGAACGACCCGAATCAGGACCCGGATCCTCCCCGCTGACGAGATCTCCGAACCTGGTCCCCTTCACCCTCCGAAAGGAGCAGGGCCATGACCCCTGCCATCGAACTCACTCACCTTCGCAAACAGTACGGTCGGCACACAGCGGTCGACTCCATCGATCTCCGCGTCGATCCCGGCACCGTGTTCGGGCTCATCGGCCCTAACGGCGCAGGAAAGACCACCACGCTGCGCATGATCCTCGACATCATCCGCCCCACGTCGGGCGCTATCCGGGTCCTGGGCGAAGACCCGCGCCGCGGCGGCCCGGCCCTCCGACGACGCATCGGCTTCATCCCCGGCGAGCTCCGACTCGACGACCGCACGACGGGACGCCGCATGCTCGACTTCTACGCCGAGGTGTCCGGCCCGGTGAACCCCGGCACGATCGACCGCCTCGCGGGCCGACTCGACCTCGACCTGAGCCGGCCGGTGCGCGCCCTCTCGAAGGGCAACAAGCAGAAGCTCGGGATCGTCCAAGCCTTCATGCACGAACCGCCGTTGCTCGTGCTGGACGAGCCGACCAGCGGTCTCGACCCGCTCGTCCAGAGAGAGTTCCTCCACCTCGTCACCGAAGCCAGAGATCGCGGCCAGACCGTGCTGCTGAGCTCCCATGTGCTGAGTGAGATCCAGCAGACGGCCGACATCGTCGCCGTCCTCAGTCGAGGGAGGGTCGTGGCGGAGGGTGATGTGGCCTCACTCAGACTCGGCGCGATCCGGCGCGTACGCGTCGGTCTCGATACGACGGCAGCGACCCTGATCCGGGAGCAACTCGGTGCACTGCCGCAGATCTCCGAGCTCGACGTCCGCGGCGAGACGGACATCGTGCAGGTGAATGCCACCGTCGAAGGTGCCATCGACCCGCTGGTGAAGGTGCTGGCGCAGCACCACGTCCTCGACCTCGCGATCGAGGAACCAGACCTGGAGGAATCGGTCCTGCGGCTCTACGGTGACTCCTCGCGTCTCGAGGCAGGTCAGGGCGATGCGTGACGCGCTTCCCATCTTCCGGCGCGCTCTCCGCGAAAGCTGGCGCGGAACGGTGGGCTGGACCATCGGCGTCGCGGCGGTGCTGTTCCTGTACCTGCCGCTGTTCCCGAGCATCGGCGGCAACGGGCAGATGCAGCAGATCATCGACAGCCTGCCCCCGGAGCTCGTGGGAGCACTCGGCTACGACCAGATCGGCACCGGGGCGGGCTACGCCCAGGGCACCTTCTACGGCCTCATCGGCTTCCTCCTCCTGACCATCGCAGGCACGTCCTGGGGAGCGGGCGCCATCGCCGGCGCGGAGGCGTCAGGGCGCCTCGAACTCGACCTGGCTCACGGTGTGGGACGGGTCGGATACGCGATCGCGTCCGCCTTCGCCATCCTCGCCCGGCTCGCGTGGCTGGGCGTGTTCGCGGGCGCTGTCGTCACCCTGCTCAACGACTCGGCACAGCTCGACATCGATCCGATCCGCATCATCGACACCACCGTCGTCTTCGTCGGCCTCACGATGCTCTCGGGGAGTGCCGCGCTCCTGCTGGGCGCTCTCTTCGGTCGCACTTCCTGGGCTGTCGCAGGGGGCGCGGGAATCGCCGTCGCCGGGTACGCCTTCAACGCGATCGCGAACCAGGTGGAGAACGCCGAGTGGCTCCGGGCGATCTCACCGTACTCCTGGGCGTTCCACCAGGCTCCGCTCGCGGAGGGGTTCGATCCCCGCGGCACCGTGGCGCTCTGGGCGGTGAACGTCGCATTCGTCGCCGGAAGCGCCTGGGCGCTGCGACGCCGCGATGTGATCGGCTGAGGCGATGCGCGGACCATCGTGTCCGATCTCACGAAAGTTGTCGGCTGGTGAGACAGAGCAGCCCCGGAAAGACGGGTGGCTGATGCGGCGCCGAAAGCGCCCGTTGTCTCACGAAACTTGTCGGTAATCGCGTCTCAACCCGTCCTGCCTAAAACGTCGAGCGGACGGTTTCGGCGCGGCAGGTTCCGGCAGGGGGTTTCGGTCGGCGCACGGCCGGCGTGTCGTGTGGTCGGCCGGCGGCCTGGGAGGGGGCTGCCGGAAACGATCGTTTTCGGCAGCTCTCGCGTAAGGCTGAGGCGTAAGGTTGCCTGGTCGACCCGGACCCTGTCGACGGCGGTGATCCGGTCCGCTCGTCATGAGCGCGGTAGCCGGTCCACTTGTCGCAAGGGTGGTGCCGACGCCCCACTAATCGTCGAGACGGTCGAGAATCTCATTCATCTGGTCGATCTCTTCCTGCTGTGACGAGATGATCTGCTCACAGAGATCTTGGATCTCCGGGTCGCTGATGTCTGATTGCTCACACACCAGAATCGCTCGAGAGTGATGCGGGATCATGGAACGGAGGAACTGGTCGTTACCGACGAACGCTTCCGAGCGTCCCATGAAGAAGGCGACAAGGAAAAGCGCGGCGAAACCTACGAGCAAGCTGATGTTCGCGGCCTTGTTCGGGAACATCTTCCACATGACGATGACCATGATGATGCCCATGGGGAAGACCATCATCAGTGCCATGTAGAGGTTGCTGATGTTGAGGAAGAGATCGTCCAGGACGTTGATCATCGCAAACGTGAGGAAGTACATCACAACGAAGCTGAGCGATAGCGAGACGGCGAGCTTAAGGTAGCTCGACATCCCGCCCTGATTCTTCCCCTGGGAGTGGCCGACCGGCGGGCGTGAACCGTTGTCGGCGTGCTGGCTTGTCATAGCGACTCCAGCAGTGCAACGCACGCCTGTTCGCAGCGTCGGCATGCCTCAGCGCAGATCGTGCAGTGTTCGTGCATGGTGTGCTGTTCACACTCGTTAGCACAGCTCAGGCACGCCGCTCGGCAAGCTTCGAGCGCGGCACGGGTGACGCTGGCGTCGTGCCCGGTGCGACGGGAGAGGATCCGGGCGGTGGTTATGCAAAGGTCTGCACAGTCCTGGTTCGCGCGAATGCACTTGATTAGGTCAGCAACCATGTCCTCGCTGAGGCAAGCGTCGGCACATGCGGTGCAGGCTTGCGCGCACGCGAGACACGCGTCGATGCAGTCGACGAGCTTCTTCTGATCAATTCCGCCCAGATCTTTCGGATACGTGCTGAGCATTTCTTCGGTGACGGTCATGAGAGAACTCCTTTCGTGAGCCACGAAAGTACGCTCGCATCGCCCGCGCACTGAGGCCCTTGAATACCCCGCTGGGGTCTGGTAACCCGGTATTGATAAGCCGCCGCGCTGCGCAGATCAGCCTGTGAGCTGAACAGAGTCGGCGACCACGTTCGCCTAGCGGGAATAGAAGCGAAAACATTGAGTTAGATACCCCCAGGGGGTATGCTCGAGGCATGAACGGGTACGACGGAAGCAAGGACGACCTGCGCAAGCGGTTGAATCGCGTCGAAGGCCAGGTGCGGGGGATCTCCCGGATGGTTGATGAGGACAAGTACTGCATCGACATCCTCACGCAGGTCTCTGCGGCGACGAAGGCCCTCGAGACGGTGGCGTTGTCACTGCTCAGTGATCACCTGAGTCACTGTGTCGCGGAAGCGAGTGCGGAGGGTGGGGAGGTCGCGGCCGAGAAGGTCCGTGAGGCTAACGAAGCGATCGCTCGCCTGGTTCGTTCATGACCACACGTCTGTCTAACTGAAGGAGAACACCATGACTGATCGCATTGAGCTCGGGCTGAAGGACGCGAACGCTGGTTGCGCATGCTGCGCTGTCCCATCGAACACGGAGACATCGGCGCCTGTTGATGCCGCGGTGACGGCGGAGGTGCTTGTCAACGGGATGACGTGCTCGCATTGTGCGTCGAGCGTCACTGAGGAACTGGGCGCTGTCGAAGGCGTCGAATCCGTCACCGTGGATCTGAACGCGGGCGGCACCTCCCGGGTGACGATCCACAGCACCACCCCGGTCGACCCCGCTGCCGTGAAGAGTGCGGTGGAAGAGGCCGGCTACGCCCTCGCAACCAGCCAGCCCTGAGTTGCATCTGTCGGCGTCCGGCTTACCCCGGGCGCACCTGAGCAAGGAGTCCCCGATGAGCCAGCACGACGAACACACCGATCACACCGCGCACCACAACCACACGGCGGCCGCCACAACGGAGCACGACCACGCGGCGATGAGCCCCGAACCGGCTGCACCGCACGAACGCACCGGGCACGGTGGCCACGATGGCCACGAGGGTCACAGCGGGCATAGCGGCCACGGGGATCATGTGGGGCAGTTCCGGCGCCTGTTCTGGATCATGCTGCTCCTCGCCGTGCCGGTGGTCGGGCTCTCCATGATGTTCTCGATGATCCTGGGGTACTCGCTGCCGGACGCGGCGTGGGTCGCGTGGGTGTCGCCGGTTCTTGGAACGGTCATGTACGTGTGGGGCGGGGCACCGTTCCTCACCGGCGCCGTGAGCGAACTCCGTGCCCGCAAACCGGGGATGATGCTGCTGATCGCCCTCGCGATCACCGTGGCGTTCCTCGCCTCGTGGGGGGCGAGCATCGGGCTGCTGCACCACGAGCTGGACTTCTGGTGGGAGCTGGCGCTCCTGATCGTGATCATGCTGCTCGGTCACTGGATCGAGATGCGCTCGCTCGCCCAGACGACGTCGGCATTGGACTCCCTCGCCGCATTGCTGCCCGACGAGGCGGAGAAGGTCGACGGAGACACCACCGTCACCGTCGCACCGGCTGATCTGCAGGTGGGGGATGTCGTTGTGGTGCGCCCCGGCGGGCGGGTCCCCGCGGATGGGCGGATCGTGCAGGGCTCGGCCAGCATGGACGAGTCGATGATCACCGGCGAATCCCGCCCGGTGCGCCGCAGCGATGGTGATCCGGTGATTGCCGGCACGGTCGCCACCGACTCCGGGGTGCGGGTAGAGATCACCGCTATCGGCGAGGACACCGCTCTCGCGGGTATCCAGAAGCTGGTCACGGAGGCGCAGAGTTCATCGTCGCGGGCGCAACGACTCGCGGATAAGGCAGCGGGGTGGCTGTTCTGGTTCGCGCTCGGCGCTGCCGCGATCACCGCGATTGTCTGGACTCTCGTCGGCCAACCCGACGCGGCGGTGATCCGCACCATCACGGTGCTGGTGATCGCCTGCCCGCACGCGCTGGGTCTCGCGATCCCACTGGTCGTGTCGATCGCGACCGAACGCGCCGCCCGAGGGGGCGTGCTGATCAAGGATCGGCTCGCCCTGGAGAGCATGCGCACCGTCGACACGATCCTGTTCGACAAGACCGGCACGCTCACCAAGGGCACCCCCGCCGTGACCGCGATTGATCCCGTCACAGGAGCCGACGCCGATCAGCTGCTGGCGTGGGCGGCGGCCGCGGAAGCGGACTCCGAGCACCCCCTCGCCCGTGCGATCGTCAACGCAGCGAAGGAGAAGAACCTCACCGTTCCGCGCTCGACCGATTTTGAATCCTCCCCCGCCGTGGGGGTGCGTGCCCGTGTCGACGGACGTGTCGTGCAGGTCGGTGGCCCGTACATGCTCGAGCAAGAACACGCCACCGAGCTGCCGGTGGCCGACGAGTGGCGCGGTGAGGGTGCGATCATCCTCCACGTGCTCGTTGACGGTCAGGTGACGGGCGCGCTGCGCCTGGCGGATGAGATCCGGTCCGAGTCGCGTAACGCGGTCGATGCGCTCCACGAACGGGGCGTGCAGGTGGTGATGATCACCGGTGACGCCGATGCGGTAGCCGCGTCCGTCGCCGACGAGCTGGGTATCGACCGGTACTTCGCCGGGGTCCGTCCGGAGGACAAAGCCTCCAAGGTGAAAGAACTGCAAAACGAAGGCCGCAAGGTCGCGATGGTCGGTGACGGCGTGAACGACGCCCCCGCCCTCGCCCAGGCAGACGTAGGGATTGCGATCGGCGCAGGAACGGACGTCGCGATCGCCTCCGCAGGTGTCATCCTCGCCAGCGACGACCCCAGATCGGTGATCTCCGTGATTGAGCTGTCACGGGCCAGTTACCGGAAGATGAAACAGAACCTCTGGTGGGCCGCCGGGTACAACCTTCTCTCGGTGCCGTTGGCTGCCGGTGTGCTCGCCCCCGTCGGGTTCGTGTTGCCGATGTCGGTCGGGGCGGTGTTGATGTCACTATCCACGATCGTTGTCGCGCTGAATGCGCAGTTGCTGCGACGGCTGAACCTCAGCCCGGACGCCGTCGTCGACAAGTAGGCGCATGGGCGGCAGCG